>NZ_JAGYIU010000009.1:0-2500 GCF_018402495.1 Pseudoalteromonas sp. | reverse complement strand
ACCGAGTCTTAACTGGGCGAATAGTTGCAAGGTATAGACCCGAAACCCGGTGATCTAGCCATGGGCAGGTTGAAGGTTGAGTAACATCAACTGGAGGACCGAACCCACTAACGTTGAAAAGTTAGGGGATGACCTGTGGTTAGGAGTGAAAGGCTAATCAAACCGGGAGATAGCTGGTTCTCCCCGAAATCTATTTAGGTAGAGCCTCGGACGAATACTTACGGGGGTAGAGCACTGTTAAGGCTAGGGGGTCATCCCGACTTACCAACCCTTTGCAAACTCCGAATACCGTAAAGTACTATCCGGGAGACACACGGCGGGTGCTAACGTCCGTCGTGAAGAGGGAAACAACCCAGACCGCCAGCTAAGGTCCCAAAGTCATAGTTAAGTGGGAAACGATGTGGAAAGGCCCAGACAGCCAGGAGGTTGGCTTAGAAGCAGCCATCCTTTAAAGAAAGCGTAATAGCTCACTGGTCGAGTCGGTCTGCGCGGAAGATGTAACGGGGCTAAACTATGCACCGAAGCTGCGGATTCAAAATTTATTTTGAGTGGTAGGGGAGCGTTCTGTAAGCGGTTGAAGGTGTACCGGGAGGTATGCTGGACGTATCAGAAGTGCGAATGCTGACATGAGTAACGATAATGCGGGTGAAAAACCCGCACGCCGGAAGACCAAGGGTTCCTATCCCATGTTAATCAGGGTAGGGTAAGTCGACCCCTAAGGCGAGGCCGAAAGGCGTAGTCGATGGGAAACGGATTAATATTTCCGTACTTGGTATAATTGCGATGGGGGGACGGAGCAGGCTAAGCAAGCATGGCGTTGGTAGTCCATGTGAAAGTGTGTAGGCTAGTGACTTAGGTAAATCCGGGTTGCTGTTAGGCTGAGACACGAGACGAGTCACCAAGGTGATGAAGTTGCTGATGCCATACTTCCAGGAAAAGCCTCTAAGCTTCAGATTATACCGAATCGTACCCCAAACCGACACAGGTGGTCAGGTAGAGAATACTAAGGCGCTTGAGAGAACTCGGGTGAAGGAACTAGGCAAAATCGTACCGTAACTTCGGGAGAAGGTACGCTCCGATTGGTGATGGGACTTGCTCCCTAAGCTGATTGGAGCCGCAGTGACCAGGTGGCTGGGACTGTTTATTAAAAACACAGCACTGTGCAAAATCGCAAGATGACGTATACGGTGTGACACCTGCCCGGTGCCGGAAGGTTAATTGATGGGGTTATCTTCGGAGAAGCTCTTGATCGAAGCCCCGGTAAACGGCGGCCGTAACTATAACGGTCCTAAGGTAGCGAAATTCCTTGTCGGGTAAGTTCCGACCTGCACGAATGGTGTAACCATGGCCACGCTGTCTCCACCCGAGACTCAGTGAAATTGAAATCGCAGTGAAGATGCTGTGTACCCGCGGCTAGACGGAAAGACCCCGTGAACCTTTACTACAGCTTGGCACTGAACATTGAACCTACATGTGTAGGATAGGTGGGAGACTTAGAAGCAGAGACGCTAGTTTTTGTGGAGTCGTCCTTGAAATACCACCCTTGTAGTTTTGATGTTCTAACGTTGGCCCCTGAATCGGGGTTACGGACAGTGCCTGGTGGGTAGTTTGACTGGGGCGGTCTCCTCCCAAAGAGTAACGGAGGAGCACGAAGGTTGGCTAAGTACGGTCGGACATCGTACGGTTAGTGTAATGGTAGAAGCCAGCTTAACTGCGAGACAGACACGTCGAGCAGGTACGAAAGTAGGTCATAGTGATCCGGTGGTTCTGAATGGAAGGGCCATCGCTCAACGGATAAAAGGTACTCCGGGGATAACAGGCTGATACCGCCCAAGAGTTCATATCGACGGCGGTGTTTGGCACCTCGATGTCGGCTCATCACATCCTGGGGCTGAAGTCGGTCCCAAGGGTATGGCTGTTCGCCATTTAAAGTGGTACGCGAGCTGGGTTTAGAACGTCGTGAGACAGTTCGGTCCCTATCTGCCGTGGGCGTTTGAGAATTGAGAGGGGTTGCTCCTAGTACGAGAGGACCGGAGTGAACGAACCGCTGGTGTTCGGGTTGTCATGCCAATGGCATTGCCCGGTAGCTACGTTCGGAACTGATAAGCGCTGAAAGCATCTAAGCGCGAAGCAGGCCTCGAGATGAGTTCTCACTAGACTTTTAAAGTCTCTGAAGGGCCGTTGAAGACTACAACGTTGATAGGCAAGATGTGGAAGTGGTGTGAGCCATTAAGCTAACTTGTACTAATTACCCGTGAGGCTTAACCATACAACGCCAAACGCGTTTTATGTGATAGTTTAAGCGAAGAAGTTAATAGACTAAAGTAGATTACTTGATTACTCTTTATTATCAGAAATTCCAAATTTTAGTAAGTTCGATTAAATCGACCTTACACCATATTTGCTTGGTGACAATAGCGTTTTGGACCCACCTGACCCCATGCCGAACTCAGTAGTGAAACGAAACAGCGCCGATGATAGTGTAGCATTTGCTATGTGA
>NZ_JAGYIU010000008.1 GCF_018402495.1 Pseudoalteromonas sp. | reverse complement strand
GATTAAGAGATGAGACTGCTCAATGAATTCTGAATTATTTGTTTTTGTTACCAAAAACGAATTTACTGTGCTGCAATAAATAAATTTATTGCTGTTGGTCACTCAGCTTCTCTTTCGAGAAATCACATTGAGACTCTAAATTTGTGTGCGTCATCTAGCGAACTAGAATCTGCTGTTAGAACTCAATCTGTACGAGTGCCCACACAGATGATTGCTTTATATTGTTAAAGAGCTATACCGGTTATCCGGCTGCGATTAAAGCGTTAAACTTTATCTCGCTAGGGCTGCGCATATTACGCTTTCCTATTTTTTTGTCAACACTTAACTTTTAGTTTCTTTTAAAAGATTTAAAAGTTAAGTTTTACTCGACTCACTTACCGTTTGTTTAGCGATTTTCATTGCTGCGTCCCGGGTCAGTGGATGCGCATTATAGGGATATTCTGGAGAGGGTCAATGCTTTATTTCAGTTTTATTAAATTAATTTCAATTTAGTACAATAACCATACAAACAAAGGGTTGCAGAGGTGTTTTTGATTAAAAAGCACTCAGCAAGACATAACTATTAAGAGGAATAAAAGTAAAAGCGAGTTAAATAACTCGCTTTAAATATTTAATAAGTAATGGTCATTACTATTTTTTAACTGGGCGCTTCCAACCAGTTAAGTTGCGCTGTTTGGAACGTGCGATGGCAAGTTGTTCATCTTCAACGGTATTGGTAATAACAGAGCCCGCGCCAACGGTAGCGGTTGCACCAATATTTACAGGAGCAACCAGTGATGAGTTAGAGCCAATAAAGGCATTATCGCCAATAATAGTTTTGGTTTTATTCACGCCATCGTAGTTACAGGTAATAGTCCCAGCACCAATATTTACTTTTTCGCCAATTTCAGCATCACCTAAATAACTTAAGTGATTGGCTTTAGAGCCTTTGCCTAAGCGGGTTTTTTTCATCTCGACAAAGTTACCAATGTGCGAGTCTTCTTCCATTATTGCACCTGGGCGAAGGCGGGCGTATGGACCTAGGGTACACTTTGCAGCAACAGTAGCATCTTCAATAAGTGTATTAGCTTTAATAACAACATTATCGCCGATGCTACAGTTTTTAAGTACGCAGTTAGGGCCAATTTGTACGTTATTGCCTAAGGTTACTGTACCTTCAAAAATAACGTTGATATCGATGAGGACATCTTCACCTGTTTTAACGTTACCACGCACATCAATGCGAGCAGGGTCGGCAAGAGTAGCCCCATTTAACATCAACTCTTCTGCTTGCCATGCTTGGTAAGCACGCTCTAATCCTGCAAGTTGTACGCGGTTATTTGCACCTTCAACCTCCATTGGATGATCTGGCTGAGCTGATGTAATTTCTACGCCTTCACTGTGCGCCATAGCAACTATATCTGTGAGGTAGTATTCGCCTTGAGCATTATTGTTAGACAAGTTACCTAACCATGTTTTTAAAAGCTTACCATTTACCGCCATAATGCCGGTGTTTACTTCGTTAATAAGTAACTGCTCTGCGCTTGCATCTTTTTGTTCAACAATACCCACTAGCTTGCCATCAAGACGTAGCATACGCCCATAACCATTTGGGTTTGCTAAATTAACGGTTAATACGGCTAAGCCATTTTTAGGTGTCGCTGCTAATAAACGTTCAAGGGTTGATTGCTTTGTTAAAGGTACATCACCGTATAAAACCAGTACGGTATCGTCGTCGTCAATATGAGGGTTTGCTTGTGCCACTGCGTGGCCTGTACCTAGCTGCTCAGCTTGCAGTACCCAATTTACGTTATTATCGGCTAATTGTTGTTGTAATAGCTCGCCGCCATGACCATAAACGAGGTTAGTAGAGGTTGCACCTAGCGCATTGGCATTATCGATAACGTGTTGCACCATAGGTTTACCTGCCACTTTATGCAGTACCTTAGGAAGAGCAGAGCGCATACGAGTACCTTTACCCGCTGCAAGAATTACTGTTGTTAGAACCATTAAAACAATTTCCTTTTTCCGTCGTTTTAGCTTGATAGAATAAGTGTGCTGCATAGTAGATTACGTAAGTCACATCATGTGCAAATACTCAGTAGGCTAAGCAATGACTACTGAATCTTAACTTAAGCAAAGTAACACCTAATAGAATAGGGCTATTGTAACGAGGATCTTGCGTGGATATAAGTAATAATGAAGAGATATTAGCCGTAATGATTAATTTATTTACAAATAGCTACGGGATTTATCATCAGGCACAAAAAAGCCCACATAAAGTGGGCTTTTAAAAAACCAGATAGGCTTACTTTTTACGTAATTGCTGAATAACACGTAGCTGAGCAATTGCTTCAGCTAATTGCACTGCTGCTTGGTTATAATCAAACTCAGCAGATGCGCCTTTTGCCATTTGGGCTTCAGCGTCACGCTTAGCTTGCTCTGCAGCTTTTTCGTCTAGGTCTTCACCACGAACAGCTGTATCAGCAAGTACGGTCACTATATTCGGTTGAACTTCTAGTGTACCGCCAGCAATATAGATGAGTTCTTCTTCACCAAATTGCTTAACTAAACGTACCATACCAGGTTTAAGGGCAGTTAGTAGTGGGGCGTGACCGGCGTTAACACCTAATTCACCTTCACTACCAGATACTTGAATAGATTCTACTAAACCAGAAAATAATTTCTCTTCAGCACTTACTACATCAAGATGTACAGTCATAGCTGCCATACTACCCTCCTAATTACATGCTTTTGGCTTTTTCTTGAGCTTCTTCGATAGAGCCAACCATGTAGAACGCTTGCTCTGGCATATCATCAAACTCACCGTTTAAGATACCTTTGAAGCCTGCAATTGTGTCTTTAAGTGACACGTATTTACCTGGCGCACCTGTAAATACCTCTGCCACGAAGAATGGCTGAGATAGGAAACGCTGGATTTTACGTGCACGAGATACAAGTTGCTTATCTTCGTCAGAAAGCTCGTCCATACCTAGAATCGCGATGATGTCTTTAAGCTCTTTGTAACGCTGAAGAACTGTTTGAACGCCACGCGCTGTATCGTAGTGCTCTTCACCAATTACTAATGGATCAAGCTGACGTGACGATGAATCAAGAGGGTCTACCGCAGGGTAGATACCTAGTGATGCGATATCACGTGAAAGTACTACTGTTGCATCTAAGTGAGCAAACGTTGTTGCTGGCGATGGATCCGTTAAATCATCCGCAGGTACGTATACCGCTTGGATTGAAGTAATTGAACCTGTCTTAGTAGATGCGATACGCTCTTGAAGTACACCCATTTCTTCAGCAAGTGTAGGCTGGTAACCTACCGCTGATGGCATACGACCAAGAAGTGCTGATACTTCTGTACCCGCAAGTGTGTAACGGTAGATGTTATCTACGAAGAAAAGTACATCGCGACCTTCGTCACGGAACTTCTCAGCCATAGTAAGACCTGTTAACGCTACGCGTAAACGGTTACCCGGTGGCTCGTTCATCTGACCGTATACAAGCGATACTTTATCAAGTACGTTTGAATCGTTCATTTCATGGTAGAAATCGTTACCCTCACGTGTACGCTCACCAACACCTGCGAATACTGAGTAGCCGCTGTGCTCGATTGCGATGTTACGGATAAGTTCCATCATGTTTACGGTTTTACCAACACCGGCACCACCGAATAAACCAACTTTACCACCTTTAGCGAATGGACATACAAGGTCGATTACCTTGATACCCGTTTCTAAAAGTTCAACTGAGCTTGATTGCTCTTCGTAAGTAGGTGCTGCACGGTGGATAGACATACGCTCGTCTTCACCGATTGGACCTGCTTCATCAATTGGCTCACCAAGTACGTTCATGATACGACCTAGGGTCTTAGTACCAACTGGAACTTGAATTGCTTCGCCTGTGTTTGCTACTGCAGCACCACGACGTAAACCGTCTGTAGTACCTAGTGCGATAGTACGTACCACACCGCCACCTAGCTGCTGTTGAACTTCTAAAGTCAAACCAGCTAAATCGCCATCTGTTACTTTTAGCGCGTCATATACGGCTGGCACGCTGTCTTGTGGAAATTCGATATCCACAACGGCGCCGATAATTTGGACGACCTTACCTAAACTCATGTCTATTCCTCTCGTTAATCTTTGCCTGAAGCATTAAACTGCTGCTGAACCAGAACAAATCTCACTAATTTCTTGTGTGATTGCTGCTTGGCGAGCTTTGTTATATACAAGCTGTAACTCATCCATAAGGTCACCGGCATTATCAGTTGCAGCTTTCATTGCAACCATGCGGGCAGCCTGTTCAGAGGCAGCGTTTTCAACTACACCTTGGTATACCTGAGACTCAATGAAACGTACTAACAAAGACTCTAAAATAGCCTCTGGGTTTGGTTCATATAAGTAATCCCACGCATGTGTAGATACTTCTTCTTCAGCTTTTGGCAAAGGGAGTAACTGATCTACTATTGGCTCTTGCTTCATGGTATTAACAAAGTTGTTATATACCAGGAATAAACGGTCAATTTTACCTTCAGAGAATGCATCTAGCATTATTTTTACCGGACCAATTACGTCCTGTACTGAAGGCTTATCTCCAAGACCTGCTTTTTTAGCAAGCACTTGACCACCAAAACGTTGAAAAAAGCTAGCTGCTTTACTACCTAGAGTAGCAAAATCAGCGTCTATGCCTTTTTCTTTCCACGCTTTAATCTCTAATGCAACTTTTTTAAACTCATTTGAGTTTAAACCGCCACACAGACCACGGTCAGTAGAGATAACAATATAACCAACTCGTTTTACTTCACGCTCTTCTAAGAACGGGTGGGTAAAATCAAGATTTGCTTGAGCAACACGACCAATCACTTTACGTAATTTTTCAGCGTATGGACGGCTTGAAGCCACTCGTTCTTGCGCCTTTTTCATTTTAGACGCAGCAACCATTTCCATTGCGCTAGTGATCTTTTGAGTATTTTTAATACTGCCGATCTTGCTTTTAATCTCTTTTCCGCTGGCCATGACTCTCTCTCCGAATCAAGGTGTGCTTTAGGATATAAAGCACACCATTAATAACTAAATTACCAAGTTTGCGTAGACTTGAACTTCTCTAGAAGTTCTTTAAGCTGCGCTTCGATCTCGGCGTTGTAGTTACCAGTTTCATTGATTTGAGCCATAAGCTCTGCGTATGTGCTATTTGCGTAAGAAAGTAAAGCCGCTTCAAAATCCATGATTTTAGCGATTTCGATGTCTTTTAAGTAACCTTTCTCAGCTGCGAATAACGACAAAGACATTTCAGCAACAGACATTGGCGCGTACTGTTTCTGCTTCATTAGCTCTGTTACACGCTCACCATGCTCAAGTTGAGCACGAGTAGCATCATCAAGGTCAGACGCGAACTGCGAGAACGCAGCTAATTCACGGTACTGAGCTAGGGCTAGACGGATACCGCCACCTAGTTTCTTAACGATTTTAGTTTGTGCAGCACCACCAACACGCGATACCGAGATACCAGCATTTACTGCCGGACGGATACCCGAGTTGAATAAGTCAGTTTCTAAGAAGATCTGACCATCGGTGATAGAGATAACGTTTGTCGGTACGAACGCAGAAACGTCGCCGCCTTGAGTTTCAATGATAGGCAATGCCGTCAATGAACCTGTTTTACCTTTCACTTCACCGTTAGTGAATTTTTCAACGTAATCAGTGTTTACACGTGATGCACGCTCTAAAAGACGCGAGTGAAGGTAGAATACGTCACCTGGGTATGCTTCACGGCCTGGTGGACGCTTAAGTAGCAATGAGATTTGACGGTAAGCAACAGCTTGCTTAGATAAATCATCATATACGATTAATGCGTTTTCACCACGGTCACGGAAGTATTCACCCATAGTACAGCCCGAGAACGGTGCTAAGTACTGAAGTGCCGCAGATTCAGAAGCAGATGCTACAACTACGATAGTGTTTGCAAGTGCACCGTGCTCTTCTAATTTACGTACTACGTTAGCAATAGTAGATGCTTTTTGACCAACCGCTACGTACACACACTTAACGCCTGTGTCTTTTTGGTTGATGATTGCATCGATTGCTAGTGCAGTTTTACCTGTTTGGCGGTCACCGATAACAAGCTCACGCTGACCACGACCAACTGGAATCATTGCATCGATAGATTTGTAACCAGTTTGCACTGGCTCATCTACTGATTGACGCTCGATTACACCTGGTGCAATTTTTTCTACAGGTTCAAAACCGTCGTTATCTAAAGCGCCTTTACCATCGATAGGAGCACCTAGTGTGTTTACAACACGACCAAGTAGACCCGCACCAACAGGCACTTCTAAGATACGACCAGTTGTGTATACTTTTACGCCTTCTGTAAGGTCAGCGTAAGGACCCATTACTACTGCACCAATTGAGTCGCGCTCAAGGTTTAGTGCGATAGCATAACGGTTGCCAGGAAGCTCAATCATCTCACCTTGCATACAGTCAGCTAGACCGTGGATGCGAATGATACCGTCAGTAACAGATACAATTGTACCTTCGTTACGAGCTTCACTTACAACTTCGAACTTCTCAATACGTTGTTTGATCAGATCTGAAATTTCAGTGGAATTAAGTTGCATGCTCTTTTTCCCAATTACGATTGTAGTGTTGTGGCTAAGCGATTTAATTTACCGCGTAAAGAGCCGTCAATTACAGTGTCGCCTGCCTTGATAATAAGACCGCCAACAACTGTAGCGTCTTCACTACAATTCAGCTTAACTTTGCGTGCGAAACGTTTTTCAAGTGCCGCTACCAATGATTCTTGCTGCGCTGCAGCAAGAGGCGTTGCCGAAATCACATCAATATCGATTTCTTTGTCATAGTCTGCTTTTAAAGCAGAAAATAAATGAGCAACTTCAGGTAGTGCAATCAAACGTCCATTTTCAGCCATCACCTTAACTAGGTTCTGACCTTGTTCGTTGAGCTGCTCACCACATAAGTTAATAAATAACTCAGCTTGTGCAGTAGCAGTAGGCAATCCAGCTAAAATGGTTGATGCCTGTTCATTGCTGGCAACGTGGCCAGCAAAAAACAACATGTCATTCCAACTTTCAATGGTGCCTTTTTCAACGGCAAGTTCAAAAGCCGCTTTAGCGTATGGGCGAGCGATAGTAGTCAATTCAGACATGCTCATACCCTCCTAATTACAGCTCAGCGACAAGTTTTTCAACGATGTCACTATGTGCGGCTTGATTGATTTCGCGCTCTAAAATTCTTTCTGCGCCAACCACAGCCAGAGTTGCTACTTTCTTACGTAGCTCTTCTGTCACACGGTTACGCTCTGATTCAATTTCAGAGTGCCCTTGAGCAATAATTTTTTCACGCTCTTGCTGACCACGAACAGTTTCTTCGTCAACAATTAGCACGGCACGCTTTTTAGCTTGTTCAATGATATCAGCCGCTTGAGCCTTTGCATCTTTAAGCTGTTCTGCAGCTTTTTGTTGCGCTAGTTCTAAGTCTTTTTCGGCTCTATCAGAGGCAGCTAAACCATCTTCGATTTTCTTCTGGCGAGCTTCAATTGCACCGTTTAATGGTGGCCATACGTATTTCATACAAAATAATACGAACACCGTAAACGCAATTAATTCACCGATTAGAGTGGCGTTTAAATTCACAACCGCTCCTCCTTAAATAGTAAGCTGTTCAAAAAATAAAATTAAAGTACGAACAACAATACCATCGCGATACCAACACCAATCATTGCTACAGCATCGATTAGACCAGCAAGGATAAACATTTTAACTTGTAGCGATGGTGCAAGCTCAGGTTGACGCGCACATGCTTCAAGGAATTTACCGCCCATGTTACCAAAGCCGATTGCTGTGCCGATTGCACCAAAGCCGATAAGTAAAGCTACTGCGATGTACTTAAGACCTAATACTAGTTCCATTTTTTTCTCCAAAGTTTCAATTGTAATTAAAAGTAAAAATTAAAAGTTATAAATTAGTGATTATCCGAACTTGCCATGCTTAGGTATACAATTGTAAGCATCATGAATACGAATGCTTGCAATACAATAACTAATATATGGAATACAGCCCACACAAAGTGCAACGGTAATTGCATTAAACCTATTGCACCGATAAGGATGAAAATTAATTCACCTGCATATAAGTTACCGAACAAACGCAGTGCCAGTGAAAACGGCTTAGAAACCAATGCGATAAGTTCTAGTAATAAGTTGAATGGGATTAAAAGAATCTGCATAGCTGTATTGTTTGAACTAAACGGGTGAAGTGTTAGTTCTTTAATAAAACCGCCGATACCTTTGATTTTTATTGAGTAGCCAATCATTAGAATAAACACGCCCAGCGCAAGCGCTGCGGTCATGTTGATATCGGTTGTTGGTACAATTTTCATATATACGTCGTGTGAATCCATACCAAATGCAGTTTCGCCAACAAAGCCAGCAAATGCAGGTAGGAAGTCAACTGGGATTAAATCCATTAAGTTCATTAAGAATATCCAAACGAATATTGTTAATGCTAATGGTGCAATTAGCTTACTTTTACCGTGGAAGGTATCGCGTACGTTGTCGCCAACGAACTCAACAACCATTTCAATAAAACATTGAAATTTTCCAGGTACACCCAGAGTTGATTTTTTTGCGGCACTACGGAAGATCCATAAAAATATTAGACCTAGTCCGATAGACCATGCGAGGGTATCTACATGCCATGTCCAGAAACCACTATCCGTACATGCTTTATTGAAGGCAAGACCAGCGTCGGTCGAGCACATCTTAGCATTGGTTAAGTGGTGCTGAATATGGCTAGATAGAGTAACTTCTTCTGCAGCCATGTTATATCCCAAAAGTTAATGTTTAAAAAAAACGGGTGTAAACAATCCTGTAAACAACACCAACACATAAGCACAAAAGAAAGGTAGCAGTACTACCGGATAAAGCTTTAGCATTAGTGCAAACAAAATGATTGTTAGCATAAATTTTAATCCGTTGCCGCGTTTTAACGAGGCATACGCTTGATTTGCACGACTTGCACCCATATACCTGAATGCATAAAGCGCAAATACAAAGTTAGGAAGTACTGCGACTGCGCCACCAGCTAGAGCTGAAAGTGCGGCATTGGTTTCCCAACCTATAAAAATTATTAGTGCAGCTAAAAGAGCTACAAATCCCTGAAGGCAAATTAATTTTAATGCGGCAAGCCTATACGGGCTTGCTAACTTATTAGTCACTTTTAATTAACCTTTATGACGCTCTAATTGTCAGGGTACGAAAACTGGCGAAATTATACTTAATCCTACCAGTTTTGCAACTTGAGTAGATGCTTTGTAACACAAAATCGCTATAAATGTCTCTTTTTAGACATCCAATGAATTAATGGTGAGAATAGTCTTGATTGATACGGTTTAAAATACCGTCTAACTCGTCAAGATTAGTATAAGAAATAACCAACTTTCCTTTGCCTTTTTTGTTGTAATTTATTTCTACTTTTGCCCCTAAATTATCAGCAAGCTGTTGCTCTAACTGTTTAACATCTGGGTCTTTTTCTATTACTTCTTTTGCTGGAACAGGCTCTAAAATAGAGCGTACTAGCTTTTCAGTTTCGCGAACGGTCAATGCTTTAGCAACAGCAAGTCGAGCGGCATCTGATTGTGCTTCACCTTCAAGGGCTAATAAGCAACGTGCGTGACCCATTTCAATGTCACCATGCTCTAACAAAATCTTTACATCGTTATTAAGATTATTCAAGCGTAATAAGTTGGTCACGGTGGTACGTGATTTACCCACTGCATCCGCCACTTGTTGATGCGTTAACTCAAACTCATTAAGCAAGCGATTAAGTGCAATCGCTTCTTCCATGGCGTTTAAGTCTTCACGCTGAATAT
The DNA here is from genome assembly GCF_018402495.1 of Pseudoalteromonas sp. Taxonomy (GTDB): domain Bacteria; phylum Pseudomonadota; class Gammaproteobacteria; order Enterobacterales; family Alteromonadaceae; genus Pseudoalteromonas. The sequence goes on along the minus strand of NZ_JAGYIU010000008.1, from coordinate 45,959 downwards.
TTTCAATTAGGGCAATGGCAACGGCCGCTTCATCGGGTACATCTTTAATAATACACGGTACAAAATCGAGCTTAGCAATTTGAGCAGCGCGCCAACGACGTTCACCGGCAATAATTTCATAACCGTTATGCGCAACTGGGCGCACAACGATTGGTTGAATTATCCCTTGTGAACGAATTGAACTGGCGAGTTCTTCAAGTGCCTCTTCAGACATGTCTTTACGAGGTTGGTATTTCCCTGAGTGTAAAAACTCGATGGGTAGTTTTTGTAATTCACTGTTGCTAGGCTGTGCCGCATTTTCAACTGCGTTTGTTACATTGGCGTTGTCGTGTTCCTTGCTTTCGCTTAGTGCAGGTTTAGATGAACTTAAAAGTGCATCGAGTCCTCGGCCTAAACCTCGTTTTTTAGCAGACATGTTATTTTTTTACCTCAAAGTTAGGCGACAACGGGAGTTGTTTTTTCTTTTCTGCGTAGCATTTCACCCGCGAGAGCTAAATACGCTTTCGCACCACTTGATGCTCGATCGTAGTACATTGCCGGTGCACCAAAACTGGGCGCTTCTGCAAGTCGAACATTACGTGGGATCACCGTACGGTATACTTTATCGCCAAAATGTTGTTTTAATTGTTCTGATACATCATTTGCTAGTCGATTACGCGGATCGTACATAGTACGAAGTATGCCTTCAATCTGTAAGTTAGGATTAACTAACTTAGCAAGTTGCGTAATCGTATCCATTAATGCGGTTAACCCCTCCAGTGCATAATATTCACATTGCATAGGCACTAAAATAGAATCGGCAGCAGCCATGGCATTAACGGTTAACATATTTAAAGAAGGTGGGCAGTCTATAAAAATAAACTCGTACTGATCCTGAATTTTTTCAAGTGCGTTGCGTAAGCGTACTTCGCGAGCAAATAATTCCATCAATTTAACTTCTGCAGCGGTCACATCGCCGTTTGCAGCAATCATATGATACTCGCCTGAGGTTTCTTTAATAATCACCTCATCAATAGGCTTATCTTCTATGAGCAAGTCATAGATAGTAGGGACGTCACCATATTTGTCGACGCCACTGCCCATGGTCGCATTACCTTGCGGATCGAGATCTATTAACAGCACTTTACGTTTCGTTGCAGCCATAGATGCAGCGAGATTAACGGCAGTAGTCGTTTTACCTACTCCGCCTTTTTGATTTGCTAATGCGATGACTTTTGCCACAGTGTCTCTGATCCCTAGTCTTTAGAAAGAATTATTAAATGTCGTTGTGCATCTAAATCTGGTACTTCTAATGCAATTTTTTGCTCAAACTTAACACCCGCAGGGAGTGAGTCTAATTCCTCACTTGGAAATACCCCTTTAAGTGCAATGAACTTACCTGAATGATCGATTAAGTGCGAACACCAGTCAATCATATCTTGTAACGATGCAAATGCACGACTTAGTACGCCATCTAATTTAACACTTGGTTGATATTCTTCAACTCTTGACTGCACAGGGGTCACATTATCAAGGCCAAGCTCATGCTTAACATGCATTAAAAAACGTACACGTTTACCTAAACTATCTAATAATACAAACTGCGTACCGGGTAAGGCAATAGCTAACACTATGCCCGGTAAACCAGGACCTGTGCCAACATCAATATAATGATGGCCGGTCAAGTGAGGCGCAACAACTAAGCTATCCATTATATGTTTAACCATCATTTCTTGAGGTAAACGTACTGAGGTTAAATTATAGGCCTTGTTCCACTTATCGAGTAATTCGACATAGCGAACAAGCTGTTGCTGTTGTTTTTGTGTTAGCGCAATATCAGTTTGCGCTAACAAAGTTGTTAATTGTTGCTGTAACACAATGTACCTTTACCGTTACGCAGTTTTGCGCAACAAGCCTTGCTTCTTCAGATACACTAATAATAGCGAAATCGCCGCTGGGGTGATACCAGAAATACGCGAAGCTTGACCAATAGTGTCTGGACGAGCATCAATTAGCTTAGCAACAACCTCATTTGATAAACCAGAGACGGTTTTATAATCAAACTCTTTTGGTAAGATTGTTTCTTCATGACGAAGCTGCTTATTGATCTCATCTTGCTGGCGTGCAATGTAACCTGCGTACTTAGTATGAATTTCAACCTGCTCTAAGGCGGCCTTATTGGTAAACTCAGATCCGAGTCCTTCAATGGCCATCAAGTTATTATAACGCACTTCAGGTCGGCGTAATAATTCTTCTAAGCTGGCTTCACGCACAAGTGGAGTTTTAAGTAATTCATTTACTTGATCAACAACCGCATGATCTTTATGGATCCAGGTGTCTTTAATACGCTGTTTCTCTTTAGCGATCACTTCCATTTTTTCGTTGAATGCTTGCCAACGTTCATCGTTAACTAAACCTAATTCACGGCCTTTTTCAGTTAAACGTATATCAGCGTTGTCTTCACGTAGTAACAAACGGTATTCAGCACGACTAGTAAACATGCGGTACGGTTCTTTTGTACCCAGTGTTGCTAGGTCGTCAATTAGTACGCCAACATAGGCTTCATCACGACGTGGCGTCCACGATTCTTTGCCTTGTACTTGTAAGGCTGCATTCATACCTGCGATCAGACCTTGTGCGCCCGCTTCTTCGTAACCGGTCGTACCATTAATCTGACCAGCAAAAAATAAACCATCAATAAATTTAGTTTCTAATGATTGTTTTAAGTCGCGCGGATCAAAAAAGTCATACTCAATTGCATAGCCAGGACGACAGATATGTGCATTTTCAAATCCGGTGATCGATTGCACAATTTCTAACTGTACATCGAACGGTAAACTGGTTGAAATACCGTTAGGATATAACTCGTATGACGTTAAGCCTTCTGGCTCTACAAATATCTGGTGCTTATCTTTATCAGCAAAACGTACAATTTTATCTTCAATAGACGGACAGTAACGTGGGCCTATTCCTTCGATAACACCTGAGTACATAGGTGAGCGATGTAAGTTTTTGCGAATAACATCATGTGTTTTTTCATTGGTGTAAGTGATGTAACACGGAATTTGTTGTGGGTGGTCGCTTTGTTTACCCATAAATGAGAATACCGGTGTTGGTGCATCACCTGGTTGTTCTTGCATTTTAGAAAAATCAACAGTGCGTGCATCAATACGTGGTGGTGTGCCTGTTTTTAAACGATCCACTCTAAATGGAAGTTCACGTAGACGATCAGCCAATGCAATTGAAGGTGGATCGCCTGCACGGCCACCTTTAAAGTTTTCAAGACCGATATGAATTTGGCCACCTAAGAATGTGCCTACGGTTAGTACTACACTAGGTGCACTGAAACGCAGACCCATTTGGGTAACTACACCCATTACACGATCGTTTTCAACAATAAGATCATCACATGATTGTTGAAAAATCTTTAAGTTTTCTTGGTTTTGAAGTGTGTTCTGAATAGCCGCTTTGTACAAAGCACGATCCGCTTGAGCACGAGTAGCTCGTACAGCAGGGCCTTTAGAAGAATTAAGCGTACGGAATTGGATCCCGCCTTTGTCAATAGCTTGAGCCATTGCGCCACCAAGGGCATCAATTTCTTTAACCAAGTGGCCTTTGCCAATGCCACCAATCGCTGGGTTACAAGACATTTGACCAAGGGTATCCATATTGTGAGTTAGCAGCAGGGTATTCATCCCCATACGGGCAGCTGCCAATGCGGCTTCAGTGCCAGCATGTCCACCACCTACTACGATAACGTCAAAATTTTCGTGAAAAATCATTAATGGGATCCTACTTAAATCAAACCAGTAAACTTCAAAAGGGAGCGTATTCTACCTAGAAATTAGCAGAAGATAAATGATTAAACAGTGCTCAAGATCTAAGTAAGTGATCTCTAATAATATAAAGGATCTTTTAAAGAGATCTTTTAATACTATTACTACTACTGATCGGCTTTTCTGTTGATAAGCTTTAGATCATGATTAAAAACATATAATTAGATCGGATCTAAAGGTGTTAATATGATCGGATCTTCAGGCAAATAAGCTCTGATCAAAACAGGCTGTTATGCACAGGCCGATCAAGTCTCGATCTTATCCCATGGATAAGCATGGTTATAAAAGCAGTTTAATCAGTGTTTATCCACAAAATCTATTAAATTATTAGTAAATTGTGGGTAACTTTATTTATAACTTTTTACTTGATCTTTCTATTTTAGACCTGTTTTTGTTATCCACGAGTCTAACCAAGCTAAGGCCGTATCTTCTGGAAGTGCTTCATCAAGAATATTCAGTTCTAAGCGCGGTGCTAATTGTATCGCGCCTTTTTGGCTTAAAAGCGTATCTATATTACGCCCTGCAAGGTTATATGTGTCATAACTGGTATCACCTAATGCGATGACCGAGTATTTTAAGTGGGATAAATCATCAACTTGAGATAAGTCATCAACAAAGCTAAGTATGTTTTCTGGATAATCACCTGCACCATAGGTTGATGTACAAATTAACCAAATGGTATTTTGCTGATCTATTTCATTAAATTCAGGTTGATCATGTAGTTGGGTATTAATGCCTTGGTCGTTAAGCGCATCGCTTAGTTGCTCGGCAACGTACTCTGCGGATCCCATTTGACTACCTACGATAAGATTTACTGAACTCATGAATATTTGTGATCACTATTAGTTTTAATTGCCGCCTATGATAGCCCAGTGAGTATAACAGTAAAGTTAAGAGTGCTATTTTGTATAACTATTTTTGTACTTATTTAAGCCTTTACTTAAATGTACTGCTTAACTACCTGATAATTAAAGGTTTAACAAAATATCTTTAAATGTAATCTTCTGATCAAGTTGTTGATAAGGTTGGGGAAAGCTCTGCTTAACTATCAGTTAAAGTTGCAATTTTATTGCTAAGTTATTGATTTTATATTTAGTATTTGCCACCAGCGATTGAAAATAAACTAATAGATGCTTGTTGATCTTAATGTGGATATAAAGCTTGTTGATAACCATAAATTGGGATCGAAAATAATTTTAAAAAATGATCTATTTAGTCAGATCAGGCTAAATAACCATTATTATTTTTTATAAACAGCCCTTTTTTAATTAAATACAGACTATTTCCCCATTTTAAAGACGTTTAATTCCTCGCTGAGGCAAAAAAACACGCAATTGTGGATAACTGATCTGCAAAAAAATAAATTTGAGTGATCTAAAGTGAATATTTAACTGAATTTTGTCGGTGGCGTAGACGAACAAAACGTATTTTTTAGGTACGTTTTGTTTTTATGACTTGATAATTACCCCTATTCAAACATGGATAATCAATGCTATAGCTTCACTTTTAGAGTGTTTAATAGGCATAACTACGGCTATTTTTTTCTATAAATGAAGGTGTTCTAGCCGCTATTTAGTGTGATTATTGGCCTTGTTACATCTTTTATGTACATTATTAAAGGCGAATTGAGGCTGATATAAGTGCAGCTTAAACTGTATTTGTAGTCTGTTTGGTTTTTAAAGTGGATTATTAAAATACAGCTAGGTGAGTTGTTATTGTAAATATTGGGCATTAAAAAGGGCGCCTAAGCACCCTTAATAAATTATATCGTTACTTATTAATTCGACTATTTGCCGATACAGAACGAGCTAAATATTTTGCCAAGTAGATCATCTGAGGTAAATTCGCCGGTTATTTCGTTAAGATATTGCTGCGTTAAACGCAGTTCTTCTGCCAAAATTTCACCGGCTGCGTGCATCTCTAATTGTGTTTTACCTGTATCTAAATGATGCGCAGCATGCTCCAGTGCATCTAAGTGACGACGACGCGCCATAAAACCACCTTCAGTGGCACCATCAAACCCGATACATGCTTTTAAGTGAGTACGAACTAACTCTATACCATCAGCATTTTTAGCACTTAAACTGATGACAGGATATTGCTGGTTTTGATCTATGCCAACCACATCACCGGATAAATCGGCTTTATTTCTGATCACAGTCACGCCCATACCTTGCGGCAGCTTAGCCATAAATTCTGGCCAAATAGCATGTGGATCGGTATCTGTGGTGTCGGTGCCATCAAGCATAAATAGTACGCGGTCGGCTTGGTTTATTTCTTCCCAAGCACGCTCTATCCCAATTTGTTCTACTTTATCTGGACTTTCTCGTAGCCCTGCGGTATCGATAATATGCAGTGGCATACCATCAATGTGGATATGTTCACGTAGTACATCGCGTGTGGTGCCGGCTATCTCAGTTACGATGGCCGCTTCTCGCCCTGCTAATGCATTAAGTAAGCTTGATTTACCCGCATTAGGGCGGCCAGCAATAACGACGCGCATGCCTTCGCGCATTATGCTGCCTTGTTTGGCTTGATTAGTAACCGCATTGAGTTGCTCAATAATGGCATTCAAATCCCCACCGACTTTTCCGTCTGATAAAAAATCGATTTCTTCATCAGGAAAATCAATAGCCGCTTCTACATACATACGTAAGTGAATGACTTTTTCTACTAGGGTTTCTATGTGCTTAGAGAATTGACCTTGAAGGGACTGTAGGGCGCTTTTGGCCGCTTGTTCACTGGTTGCATTAATTAAATCGGCGATTGCTTCTGCCTGGGTTAAATCAAGCTTATCATTCATAAATGCGCGTTCAGAAAATTCACCGGGTTTAGCTAAACGGACACCGTCTATTTTACTTATTTCTTTAAGCAGCATGTCGAGTACTACAGGGCCGCCATGGCCTTGAAGTTCAAGTACGTCTTCACCAGTAAATGAGTGTGGGCCAGCAAAGTAAATCGCAATACCTTGGTCAAGTTGCTGACCTGCAAGAGTGTTAAATGGTACATAGTCGGCATAGCGAACTTTAGGTATTTTACCTATTATTTTCTCAGCGACTTGCTTTGCAAGGCTGCCTGAAACGCGAATTATACCTACGCCCCCGCGTCCTGGTGCGGTTGCTTGTGCTGCAATTGTGTCTTGATTGATCATGCTTTTTATTTGCCAACTTATATAACGTTATGGCGCTATTGTAACCTATCAAATAAGCACTCGCGAATGCTGGAGTTAAAAATTGGCAATAAAAAAGGCGACCTTAGTCGCCTTTATATGCAGATGAAATTTAGTCACCTCTGACTTTTATCCCTTTCTTTTCCATACCGCGATAAATGTAGAGCATTTGTGCGATAGAGATAAGGTTAGATACTAGCCAGTAAAGTACTAAACCTGACGGGAACCAAAGGAAAAATATAGAAAAGATAACCGGCATATAGGTCATCATTTTTTGCTGCATTGGATCGGTTATCGTCATTGGTTGTAATTTTTGGGTTATAAACATACTCGCACCAAATAAGATTGGTAGTACGTAGTATGGGTCTTTCGCAGAAAGGTCTGTTAACCAAAAAATAAATTCAGCATGGCGAAGCTCTGTCGATTCTAAAAATACATAAAACAGGGCTAAGAATATAGGCATTTGTAGCAAAATAGGGAAACAGCCACCGAGTGGATTAACTTTTTCCTTTTTGTACATTTCCATGGTTGCTTGGCCGAATTTTTGGCGGTCGTCGCCATACTTTTCTTTTAGCGCTTTCATTTTTGGCTGTAATGCACGCATTTTAGCCATTGATGTGTATTGTGCTTTAGTTAACGGGTACATTAATGTTTTTACAATAACAGTGATGGCAATAATTGCGACACCCCAGTTACCTAAAATACTGTGTAACCATTTAAGCAGTACAAATAAAGGCTGAGAAATAAACCAAAGCCAACCGTAGTCAACGGTTAAATCTAAATCAGGATGCAATGCTTCTAGTACTTCTGAATCTTTTGGACCCATATAGTAGGTGGCATTGAGAGTTTGCACATTACCTGGCTGAATGTTAACAGGTTCAGCTTTAGCGCCAATAATGGCATGATTGCTTTTAGTAATTAAGCTATAAAGCGTATTAGTTTGCTCTTGCACAGGTATCCATGCACTTACAAAATAATGCTGAATAAAAGCAATATAACCACCTTGTGTATTTTTGTTCAGGTTTTTATCAGCCATATCTGAAAAACTATATTTTTCGTATGGGTCCGCATCGGTACCGTATGCAGCGCCTAAATAATTTTGGTCAACCAGGCTGCCTTTCTCTTGAACTGTACGCTTTACTTGCGTATACAATTGTACTTGAATTGGTGAACTTGTAACGTTATCGACGGTGTATTCTAAGCCAACATTATATTGACCTTGTTTGAATATGTAGGTTTTAGTAAAGCTAATACCGTTGCTATCAGTGAATGTAAGCGGTACGCGTAACTCATCCCCTGTTAAGGTATAAGATGTTTGCTCAACATGATAAGTAGGGCGCCCCTCTGTAGATGCATCAGGGCCATTTAAACCAATTAAACCACTTTGTGAAAAGTATTGTTTACCGTCAAACTCACCAAGTAACATGTAAGGTGTGGCACTGTCTTTCGTTTCTTCATATTGAAGTAAGTCAGCTTCAACAATGTCACCGCCTTTGGTGTCAATTTTTACGTTGAAAACGTCAGTTGTAATATTGATCACTGAACGTTTTGCTGAAGTTGCTGATGCAGGTAAACCTGAGTCTGATGAAGCTGGGACATAATCATCTGATTCCGGTGAATTTGCTTTTAGTGTTTGTGTAGTGGCACTAGGATCGGCTTTTGGTGTGTTGTAGTCATTATTCCATTCTTGAAATAATAAAAACGACACTAGCATTAGGCCGATGAATAAAAACGTGCGTTGCGATTCCATAACAGCTCTTATTTCTCGTGTTGGTGGTTAATACGGGTTAATTTTTCAGGAACGGGGTCGTCTCCACCTGAATGTAAAGGATGGCATTTTAATATGCGTTTAACTGCGAGCCAACTGCCTTTTACTGCACCATGCAAATTAATTGCTTGAATAGCGTAGCTAGAGCAGGTTGGATTAAAACGACAATGCGGACCTAACAGCGGACTAATCCACTTTTGATAACCGCGGATAAATAAAACTAAACAACGCTTTGGTAAAGCAGCAAGTGGTTTAAATAACCTCATGATATAGTGCCCCTACGTTATGTTTAGTGAATAGATACCATGTATTTAAAGACTCATTGTGAGATTTTAAACGCATGATTAAAAGGTGAGCTAAAGATACCCTAATTGACCCAGTATTTCTATTGCTATCGGGCTTGTTTAGTTGATTTAGCTGATTTGTTCGGGCGTTTTTTAAATGGTGGCGGTTTAGGGGCACCAGGTTTGCAGCGTTCATTAATTTTACGCCACAGCTTAGTTAGTTGTTTGGTTAATTCTTCATTAGACTGTTCATCAATACCACTTTTTACCATCAACACAATATCGATATTATCGAGAGTATGTTGGTTTAAACGAAAACTTTCGCGAGCAAGACGTTTAATACGGTTTCGTTGGTATGCCTTTTTTACACGTTTTTTAGCAACAGTTAGGCCTAACCTAGGTTTAGTTTGGTCATTTGATTTTGCTAATAGAGTAAAGAAGGGAGTTGCAGCCCGAGCGGGTTCATTAAATATGCGAGAGTAATGCGAGGGAGTTAACAGACGTAACTCCCTGCCAAAGCTAAAGTCTTCCACTTATAAATTAAGCAGAAAGAACTTTGCGGCCTTTAGCACGGCGACGAGCTAATACTTTACGGCCATTTACAGTTGCCATACGAGCACGGAAACCGTGTGTACGTTTGCGTTTTAAAACGCTAGGTTGAAAAGTTCTTTTCATAACAATCTCATCCGATCGGTTAAAGTTAAAACATCCTATGCAGGTCGCGATCCTGGCACAGGTGCCATTGCGAGCGCGAGATATTATAGATGAAGTGACGAAAAGTCAATCATAATAGAGCGCGTAAAGCGTGTTTATTTATGATCAATTTTCATGATCCAATAGGATCATCATAAATAAGAAGTTTTCCACAACCCCTGTATAAAAAGTGAATAAAAGCATGGGAAAACTAAATTAGATCGCAAATTGTGGTCGCGATCTGCGCTTGTTTTTGTTATGATCCCTTATCGGGCTTTTAAATAAAAAGCTATTTAAATCAGTCTGTTATTATATTTATACATCGATATCAACAATTTTACAAAAATCAAGCTTTTACTTGTGGATAAAGTGCATTCATAATAGTCGGTCTTGGGCTGCTTATTGAGCCATCTAAACGCAAAACAGGTGTGATTTTTTAATCATTATTGATGTGCGGGAATAAAAATTATATCTCTGGGAGTTTTACTGTGTATCTGTCGGTTTGGCAAAGTTGTTTATATGTATTGCAAGATGAATTGCCTTCGCAGCAATTCAGTATGTGGGTTAGACCACTTCAAGCAGAAAGTACCGAAGATACCTTGACGATTTATGCACCTAATCGTTTTGTACTTGATTGGGTAAGAGAAAAGTACCTAAATAGAATAAATGAGTTACTGGTTGAAATTTGTGGCGTAGAAGCTCCCGAATTACGCTTTGATGTAGGCAGCAAGCCACTATTAAATGCACAAGCTGCGCCAGTAGTTGAAACACAACCAGCGCCAAGTACGCAAGCAACGGCAAAACAACAACCACGAGAACAAAAACCGGTTGTTGAGCCCGCTCCTAAATCGGGTTATAAATCAAACATTAAAGAAAACTATACCTTTGATAGTTTTGTTGAGGGTAAATCTAACCAATTAGCAAAAGCGGCTGCTACTCAGGTTGCAGATAACCCTGGCTCTGCATTTAACCCTGTTTTTATTTATGGTGGAACAGGTTTAGGTAAAACGCATTTATTACATGCAGTTGGCAATGGTATTATGGCCAATAAGCCCGATGCTAAAATTGTGTACATGCACTCAGAACGCTTTGTGCAAGATATGGTTAAAGCACTGCAAAATAATGCAATTGAAGAGTTTAAGCGTTATTACCGCAGTGTTGATGCACTCATGATTGATGACATTCAGTTTTTTGCTAATAAAGAACGTTCGCAAGAAGAATTCTTTCATACCTTTAATGCACTATTAGAAGGTAACCAGCAAATTATTTTAACCTCTGACCGTTATCCTAAAGAGATAGAAGGGGTTGAAGATCGCCTTAAATCTCGTTTTGGTTGGGGTTTAACTATCGCGATTGAGCCACCAGAGCTTGAAACACGCGTTGCCATTTTGATGAAAAAAGCCCAGCAAAGTAAAATTAATTTACCCCATGAAGTGGCATTTTTTATCGCTAAAAAATTACGTTCAAACGTACGTGAACTTGAAGGCGCATTAAACCGTGTAATTGCAAATGCAAACTTTACAGGCCGCCCAATTTCTATCGACTTTGTAAAAGAAGCACTGCGTGATTTACTCGCACTGCAAGATAAACTAGTCACCATAGACAATATTCAACGTACGGTAGCAGAATACTATAGAATACGTGTGTCTGATTTACTGTCTAAGCGCCGCAGCCGCTCTATAGCAAGGCCGCGCCAAGTTGCTATGGCATTATCTAAAGAACTCACTAATCACAGTTTACCTGAGATTGGGGATGCCTTTGGTGGGCGTGACCACACAACAGTATTGCACGCATGTCGCAAAGTTAAATCATTACGTGACGAAAGCCACGAGATTAAAGAAGATTACCAAAATTTAATAAGAACATTGTCATCTTAGGGCTGACTTTATTATGCAAATAACAATATCAAGAGAACAATTTTTAAAACCATTGGTACAAGTATCGGGTGCCATAGAGCGTAAACATACGTTACCCATTTTATCTAACGTGTTACTTGTGGTAGAAAATGGTCAGCTTTCAATGACAGGGACCGACCTTGAAATTGAACTTGTAGCGAGTGTATTTGTAGGTGATGATGTTGCCGATACTAAGCTCACATTACCGGCTAAAAAATTACTCGATATTTGTAAAAGTTTACCGGATGGATCTGATCTTACTTTAAGCTTGCAAGACCATCAGTTACTTTTAACCAGTGGTAAAAGTCGTTTTTCATTGACCACATTAGCTGCTGAAGATTTTCCTAACTTAGAGCAATGGGATGGTGAGGTTGAATTTCAACTAACACGTTTAGAATTGCGTAAGTTACTTGAGAGCACGCACTTTTCAATGGCAAACCAAGATGTGCGTTATTACTTAAACGGCATGTCGTTTGAAGTTGATAACAGCGATATAAAAACAGTGGCTACTGATGGACACCGTTTAGCGATTGCACAAAAGCAACTTGGTCAGTCATTAAATACGCAGCGCCAATTAATTATACCGCGTAAAGGCGTGCAAGAAATTATGCGCTTAATGGTTGCTGACCAAGAGTTAGTGACTATTCAGTTTGGTGCTAACCACATTCGTATTATTGATATTGAATTTACGTTTACGAGTAAATTAGTTGATGGCCGTTTTCCTGATTACCGTCGTGTTTTACCGCGCGGTGGGGATAAGGTAATTACCGCGAATCGTGAGTGGTTACGTAATGCATTTCAACGCGTATCGATTTTATCAAACGAAAAGTTTCGTGGTGTACGTTTAAATTTATCAAACGGTTTATTAAAAATTACGGCTAACAACCCAGAGCAAGAACAAGCTGAAGAAGTGGTCGAAGTAATGTACGAGGGCGATGACCTAGAAATAGGGTTTAATGTGTCTTACGTGCTTGATGTATTAAATACATTAAAAACTGAAGATGTGTTATTTACACTTGCCGATTCAAATAGCAGTGCACTAATAGAAGGTGCAGGCGATGAAGAAGCGATGTACGTCGTTATGCCTATGCGTTTATAAGATCATAAATACATAATGAGCTTAAGTCATTTGAGCCTCAAATATTTTCGTAATATTGAGGCGCTGACGCTGGAACCTGTTAACGGCGTTAATATAATTTATGGTGAAAACGGCAGCGGAAAAACAAGCCTTTTAGAGGCTATATATTACCTTTCTCATGGCAAATCTTTTCGAACTTCTAAACATAAAAGTATTATTGCACACCAGCAAGATCAGTTTGTTATTCATGGCCGCAAAGCGTTATACGATTTATCTATCCCTATTGGTATTAGTAAAACCCAAGCGGGTGAAACCAATTTAAAAATACAGGGTAAGGCGAGCCGAAAAGTATCTGAACTTGCCCAGTTAATGCCGGTACAAATAATAACACCAGAGAGCTATTCTCTATTTTTTGGTGGTCCTAAGGAGCGCAGAAAGTTTTTAGACTTAGGTTTGTTCCACGTGGAACATGAGTTTTTTTTCTTATGGCAATCGTTTAATAAAGTGCTTAAACAACGCAACGCCTTATTAAAATCTAAGCCAAAGAATTATTTTGATCAAATCAAGTTTTGGGACAAAGAATTTGTTAGACTGGCTGAACAAATAAATAAATTAAGAATCGCGTATATAACTAGGTTTAAGCAGCAATTTTTTGATAAAATGTGTGCAGAATTAACGCTAATACGCGATTTAGAAATTAGCTTTAATGCGGGCTGGAAAGAGCATGAATCGCTTAGTGATGCGTTAGAGCAAAGTTTTGAGCGAGATGCGCGTCAAGGCTTTACGAGTAAAGGCCCTCATAAGGCTGATTTTAGTTTTAGTGTCGCTGGCAGCAGTGTTGAGAATGTATTCTCACGCGGGCAGTTAAAGTTATTGTTGTATGCGTTAAAAGTAACGCAAAATAGCTTAATTGAGTCAGAGACAGATAAGCAATCTATATTGCTAATAGATGATCTACCTTCAGAGTTAAGTGAAGATACAAAAGAGAAAGTGGGCCAGTTATTGACTCATTGCAGTTCTCAAATATTTATTTCTTCAATTTTATCTGAAAGTATTTCTGCTGTGGTGGAACCCATGCAACGAGAACTAAAAATGTTCCACGTGAAACATGGCAACCTAATAACAAGATAAGTGGGATTAACCATGTCTGAGAATTATGATTCGTCGAGTATTAAAGTACTTAAAGGATTAGATGCAGTAAGAAAACGTCCTGGAATGTATATAGGGGACACCGATGATGGTACGGGCTTACACCATATGGTGTTTGAGGTCGTTGATAACTCTATCGATGAGGCCTTGGCAGGTCACTGTGATGATATTTATGTCACTATTCACTTAGACGGTTCGGTATCTGTAAGAGATAACGGCCGTGGAATTCCTACTTCTATACATGAAGAAGAAGGTGTATCTGCAGCTGAAGTAATTATGACGGTGCTACACGCCGGTGGTAAGTTTGATGATAACTCTTATAAAGTATCAGGTGGCTTACACGGTGTTGGTGTATCGGTAGTAAATGCATTATCAGAAAAATTAAAATTAACCATTCGTCGTGAAGGTAAACTTCATGAACAGTTTTACACTATGGGCGTACCTGATGCACCACTAGCTGTAATTGGTGATTCTGAAACAAATGGTACTGAATTACGCTTTTGGCCAAGTGCAGAAACGTTCACTAATCTTGATTTCCATTACGATATTTTAGCTAAGCGTTTACGCGAGCTATCGTTTTTGAACTCAGGTGTAAGCATTATCTTAAGTGATGAGCGCGAAGAAAATAAAAGCGACCACTTTAAATATGAAGGCGGTATCAGAGCTTTTGTTGAATACTTAAACCGTAACAAAACACCGATTCATAAAGGGGTGTTCCACTTTACTCACGAACGTGAAGAAGATGGTATTAGCGTAGAAGTATCAATGCAGTGGAATGATGCGTACCAAGAAAACATATACTGTTTCACAAATAATATTCCACAACGTGATGGCGGTACTCACTTAGCTGGTTTTAGATCGGCGCTAACGCGTACGCTTAATAACTACATGGAAAAAGAAGGCTTTAACAAAAAAGCTAAAACGACCAGTAATGCAACGGGCGATGATGCGCGTGAAGGTTTAACTGCAGTTGTGAGTGTTAAAGTACCTGATCCTAAGTTCTCATCACAAACAAAAGATAAGCTAGTTTCTAGCGAAGTTAAGTCTGCGGTTGAGCAAGCTATGGCTGAAAAATTTACTGAGTTTTTATTAGAAAATCCAGTAGATGCTAAAATTGTTGTTGGTAAAATTATTGATGCTTCTCGCGCCCGTGAAGCAGCGCGTAAAGCGCGTGAAATGACACGTCGTAAAGGCGCGATGGATTTAGCTGGTTTACCAGGTAAATTAGCCGATTGCCAAGAAAAAGATCCAGCCCAATCTGAACTATATATAGTGGAGGGTGACTCAGCTGGCGGTTCAGCCAAGCAGGGTCGTAATCGTAAAAACCAAGCTATTCTTCCGCTTAAAGGTAAAATTCTTAACGTAGAAAAAGCACGTTTTGATAAAATGCTGTCTTCACAAGAAGTGGCAACGCTAATAACTGCACTAGGTTGTGGTATTGGCCGTGACGAATATAATCCTGAGAAACTACGTTACCATCGCATTATTATCATGACCGATGCCGACGTGGATGGCTCTCACATTCGTACCTTGCTACTAACGTTTTTCTACCGTCAAATGCCAGAAATTGTTGAACGTGGGTACATCTATATTGCGCAGCCACCACTTTATAAAGTGAAAAAAGGTAAGCAAGAGCGGTATATTAAAGATGATCCTGCATTAGTTGATTACCTTACATCTTTAGCGCTAAGCAATGCAGCTCTTTATACAAGTGATAGTGCAGAAGCGGTTGATGGTGAAGCGTTAGAATCAATTGTTCGCGATTACCAAAACACTGTTAAAGTTATTGAGCGCTTAAAGCGTAAGTATCCGAATGCAGTGATGAACCGTTTAATTTACCAAAGTGAACTGAAAAAAGAGCATCTTTCAGACGAAGCTAAGGTAATTGCGTGGACTAAAACACTTATTGATGACTTAATAGAATGTGATGAAGATGCGACCATTTTCCATGCGGGAACTGAGCACGATACGGAGCGTAATTTATACTATCCTGTTGTGAATATTCGTCAGCATGGTGTGGATAAAGCACACGTACTTCATTATGACTTTATTACGTCAAGAGACTACCAACGTATTGCTGTAACAGGTAAAAACATTGCTAATATCATCACAGAGGGTGCATATATCCAACGTGGTGAAAAAACAAAACCTGTTGATAACTTTGTGGATGCATTGGAATGGTTGATCGCAGAGTCGAAGCGCGGGATCTATATTCAACGCTATAAAGGACTAGGTGAAATGAACCCAAATCAACTTTGGGAAACAACCATGGATCCAAGCGCACGTCGTATGTTGCAAGTAACTATTGAGGATGCTGTTGCAGCGGATCAGTTATTTGCTACGTTAATGGGCGATCAAGTTGAGCCTCGTCGTGAGTTCATAGAAACGAATGCACTGCGTGTGGTTAACTTAGACGTATAATTAAATTATGCTAATCATAAAAAAGGAGCCTTAGGCTCCTTTTTTATTTTCTCAATTGCACAAACTGCTTAAAACCTGAGTGTGCACAAGGTATACTGAGGGTAATTTTCACGCTACTTCTCAGATAGTAAAAAGCCAATTATGCAAAAATATGATGTAAAAACCTTTCAAGGTTTGATCCTGGCTTTACAGGATTATTGGGCACAGCAAGGCTGTGTCATTATTCAACCACTTGATATGGAAGTGGGCGCAGGGACATTTCATCCGCAAACATTTTTAAAGTCAATTGGTCCAGAGCCTATGTCGAGCGCTTACGTTCAACCGTGTCGTCGACCTACCGATGGTCGTTACGGTGAGAATCCAAACCGCTTACAACATTACTACCAATTCCAAGTTGTGTTAAAGCCATCTCCAGATAATATCCAAGAGCTTTATTTAGGCTCTTTAGCGGCGATGGGTATTGATACCCTCACTCACGAAGTGCGCTTTGTAGAAGATAACTGGGAATCACCAACGCTGGGAGCATGGGGACTAGGCTGGGAAATTTGGTTAAATGGCATGGAGGTAACCCAGTTTACTTACTTCCAGCAGGTAGGCGGCTTAGAATGCTCACCGGTCACAGGTGAAATTACCTACGGCCTAGAGCGTTTAGCAATGTATATTCAAGGCGTAGATAGTATTTACGACTTAGTATGGGCAGACGGTCCATTAGGGCGCGTAACCTACGGTGACGTATTCCATCAAAACGAAGTAGAGCAGTCTACTTATAATTTTGAACATGCAAACGTAGAAGACTTATTTGCACAGTTTGATAAGTGCGAAGCAGAAAGCCAAAAGTTAATTGAAGCAAACTTACCATTACCTGCCTACGAGCAAGTAATGAAAGCATCGCACGCATTTAACTTATTAGACGCACGTCATGCTATTTCGGTGACCGAGCGTCAACGTTACATTTTACGCGTTCGTGCGTTATCAAAAGCGTGTGCACAAAGTTATTACGATGCACGTGAAGCACTTGGTTTCCCGCTGTGTAAGGATAAGTAAGCATGTCAGCAGAAAATTTATTAGTAGAAATTGGCACCGAAGAATTGCCACCAAAATCACTTCGAAAATTAGCCGAAGCCTTTGCTGCAAACTTAACAGCAGAACTTGAAAGCTTAGAGCTCGCTCACCAAGGTGTGAGCTGGTATGCATCGCCTCGTCGTTTAGGTTTACAAGTAAAAGCACTTGACGCTAAACAACAAGACAAAGAAGTTGAAAAACGCGGTCCAGCAACTAAAGCGGCATTTGACGCTGAGGGCAACCCAACTAAAGCCGCTATGGGTTGGGCACGTGGTTGTGGAATTGAAGTAAAAGATGCGCAAACACTCGAAACCGATAAAGGCGCGTGGTTATTACATATTGCTAAAGTAGCAGGGCAAGAAACCAAATTACTAATGGCTGATGCAATTAGTAAAGCGCTTGCTAAATTACCTATTCCAAAACCAATGCGTTGGGGCGCGAATAAAACACAATTTATTCGTCCTGTGCATACAGTAACTATTTTACTGGGTAGTGAGCTAATAGAAGGTGAGATACTGGGTAAGCAAGTGAGCAATCAACTTCAAGGTCATCGTTTTCATCATCCAGACAAAATTAGCATTAACCATGCTGATGATGTGTTTGACGTACTTAAATCAGCTTACGTGATAGCTGACTACGAACAGCGTAAAGCACAAATTCGTGCGCAAATAGAAGACGCAGCAAAAGCAGTTAATGCCGTAGTTGCTATGGATGAAGATTTACTTGAAGAAGTTACTTCATTGGTTGAATGGCCAGTAACGCTAACAGCTACATTTGAAGAAGCATTTTTAGATGTACCAGCCGAAGCACTTATTTATACCATGAAAGACGATCAAAAATACTTCCCGTTATTAGATCAAAACGGCAAACTTTTAAATAAGTTTTTGTTTGTTTCTAACATTGAAAGTAAAGATCCAAGTGTGGTTATTTCTGGTAACGAAAAAGTTGTGCGCCCACGTTTAGCTGATGCGCAGTTCTTCTTTGAAACCGATAAAAAGAAAACATTAGAAAGCCGACTTGAGTCGCTAGACAGCGTTTTATTCCAAAAGCAGTTGGGCACACTTAAAGATAAGTCACAGCGTATTAGTGAACTTGCCGGTTACATTGCAGAGCAACTAGGTGCAGATAAAGCACTGGCAGCGCGTGCTGGCTTATTAAGTAAAACCGATTTAATGACCGAAATGGTGATGGAGTTTACCGACGTACAAGGTGTAATGGGAATGCATTACGCACGTCATGACGGTGAAGCTGAAGATGTCGCTGTCGCGCAAAACGAGCAGTACATGCCACGCTTTGCAGGTGATAACTTACCAACGAGTTTGATCAGCTGTGCAGTTGCTATTGCTGATAAGTTTGACACGCTGGTGGGTATTTTTGGTATAGGCCAAGCACCAAAAGGTGATAAAGACCCATTTGCACTTCGTCGTGCGGCCATTGGTGCATTACGTATCATGGTAGAAAAACAGCTACCACTTGATATTTTAGATTTGGTTGCTAAGTCGCAAACCTTGTTTGGTGAAAAGCTAACCAACCTAAATGTATCAACCGATGTATTTGACTTTATGCTAGGCCGTTTCCGTGCGTGGTATCAAGATGAAGGCATTGAGGTAGATGTAATTCAAGCGGTACTTGCGCGCCGTCCAACGAAGCCTGTTGATTTTGACCGCCGAGTTAAAGCCGTAAGCCATTTCCGCACACTAGACGCAGCAGAATCGCTTGCAGCCGCTAATAAGCGTGTAAGTAATATTCTGGCTAAAAACAACATTACAACGCAAGGTGATGTTGAACAGAGCTTATTAAGTGATGACGCAGAAAAAGTATTGGCTGCGCAAGTTGCAAAATTTGCCACTGATTTAGCACCACTGTACAGCGATGGAAACTATCAAGAGGCATTAAGCCAATTAGCAGGCATTCGTGACAGTGTTGATAACTTTTTTGACAATGTCATGGTAATGGCCGACGATGAAGCGGTTAAGCAAAACCGCCTTGCGCTTTTAAGTCAGCTAAGTGGGTTGTTTTTAGAAATTGCAGATATTTCTGTATTACAAAAATAACAGCCAATCGCTATTTAAAAAGCCAGCACTTTGCTGGCTTTTTAGTATTAAAGGGAATACCTATGAAACGTATATTAGCAGTGTCTCTCGTTGCTTTATTGACTGGTTGTTCGAGCCAAATACAGATGCCAGATATAAGTGACGTACTACCAGGCCAAGAACTCGACCGTACAATGTACTTGCGCGGGGATTTCACCTTATGGGATGCTGAACCTCAGTATCAATTTAAACAAGTTGGCCCAGCGCTTTACCAAGCCCAAGTTAGGTTTTCGACCCCAGGTAAAGTGTATGAATTTAAAATAGCCGATGCAGATTTTAGTGAAGGTTTTAACTGTGGCTACAGCGACGCACAGCCATCAGGGCAAAGCCTAACTCTTGGCCAATCAACACGCGCCGATTGCAATACTATTTATAACTACTTTAGCTACACACCCGCAATAAAAGGCACCTACATAGTTAGCATTGATTTTAGTGACTACGATGAGCCACAAGTAACGATAACTAAGAAGTAAATTTCCGTAGGTTGGGTTGAGTGAAACGAAACCCAACATACACTCTTAAACCCGTCTATACTGTTAGTCTCTTTTTAATTATTTAGGTAAGTCTCATGCGTTATAGGCGTGTGTTAGAGTCCGGTGCATGTTACTTTTTTACGGTAAATTTAGAAGATAGAACTCAGTCATTGCTTGTTGAGCATATAGAATTATTGCGTCGCATTTACTTGAAAGTTATAAAAAAGCATCCTGTTAAGACGGTTGCGATAGTTATCATGCCCGATCACCTCCACGCTATTTGGCAATTACCTAAAGACGATAATAATTATGCAACACGTTGGCGGTTAATAAAGTCAGGGTTTTCTCGAGAGTTGCCACAAACTGAGTTCTGTAATAACAGTAGAGTAGCTAAGGGTGAGCGTGGAATTTGGCAGCGGCGTTATTGGGAGCATAAAATACGGGATGAGCAAGATTTAGAGAATCATATAAATTACATTCACTACAATCCAGTGAAACATAAATACGTTGCTAAAGTGAATGAATGGCCTTTCTCAAGCTTTCATCGATACGTTAAAGAATCAAAATTATCATCCGATTGGATGTGTGGTAACAACTAAACGATATGTATGATGAATAACATTATGATAATCATTAAATAGTTGGGTTTCGTAAAACTCAACCCAACCTACACAGGCTAGAACCTTTACAACCCTTTCTTCACTACATACCTATACGGTGCTTCTTCAACGTCTTTAGCTACTAGTGTGTGATCCATAAAGGTACAAAAGCTGGGAATGTCGCGGGTGGTGGAGGGGTCGTCGGCAATAATTAACAGTGTCTCGCCGTCGCTCATTTTGCGAATTGCAGCGCGTACCATCATCACAGGTTCTGGGCAGCGTAGGCCGATAGCATCTAATTGGTGATCGGGGTTATCAAAGCTCATAAAAATTACCTGTAAAAATAGTCGTGGCTTGGTTAGGTCGGGTAGTTTAGCGCAAATAAAGCTGTCGGTTAACTATTTTACGTATAACAAAACAGCTCAACTTATTAATAGATAATCTGAAATAAATTTAATGCACCCGATCACATTATTCATTTTAAACCTGCAAAAGCTGGTGGCATAAAAAAGGCGAACTAACTTGCGCTAGTTCGCCTTTTTAATCACCAAGCTGGTTCTACATATTCAACACTAATTAGTCTTGAACACGTTCAAATACAGTTGCGATGCCTTGGCCTAAACCAATACACATAGTCGCTAAACCGTATTTTGCGTTTTTGTCTTCCATTAAGTGAATAAGTGAGGTGCTAATACGCGAACCCGAACAACCCAGCGGGTGACCCAGTGCGATAGCGCCGCCATTTAAATTCACTTTTTCGTCAACCACATCCGCTAAACCTAAGTCTTTAAGTACGGGTAATGATTGTGCTGCGAATGCTTCGTTAAGTTCAGCAACATCGATGTCATCAATAGTGATACCAGCTTGTGCCAATGCTTTTTTACTTGCTGGTACTGGGCCGTAACCCATGATTGATGGATCGCAACCGGCAACGGCCATAGCGCGAATGTATGCACGAATTGGTAAGCCCAGTTCTTTTGCTTTTTCTTCGCTCATTACTAACATCGCTGATGCGCCATCAGAAAGCGCAGAAGATGTACCTGCAGTAACAGAACCCGTAGCAGGGTTAAATACTGGACGTAGCTGCGATAAACCCTCAACGGTTGTTTCAGGGCGAATTACTTCATCATCTTCAACTAGGATAAGTGAACCGTCAGCATCGTGACCTTCCATTGCTAAAATTTCGCGGCGGAAACGCCCTTCAACTGTTGCAGCATGTGCACGTTGATGCGAGCGGTAAGCAAACTGATCTTGTTGCTCACGGCTAATACCGTGAATAGTAGCAAGGTACTCAGCGGTTAAACCCATAGAGCCAGACGCTTGTGCAATTGATGTTGCAAGACCTGGATGAAAGTCGTTACCGTGAGTCATAGGAACATGGCCCATGTGTTCAACACCACCAATTAGGTAAGTATCGCCAGCGCCAGTCATAATAGCGCGAGCAGCGTCATGCAATGCTTGCATTGATGAGCCACATAAACGGTTAACTGTGGTTGCTGGCACTGAATGTGGAATGCCTGCAAGTAGAGATGCGTTACGTGCAACGTTAAAGCCTTGCTCTAATGTTTGCTGTACACAACCCCAATAAATATCGTCAATTGACGCAGGGTCAACTGCCGGATTACGTTCTAATAAGCCTTTCATTAAATGAGCGCTTAAGTCTTCCGCACGTTTGTTTTTAAATACGCCGCCTTTTGAGCGACCCATTGGTGTGCGGATACAATCTACAATTACTGGATTATTCATGATATTAACCTTCCACCTTATAGAATACACGGCCTTCTTCAGCCCACTTGCGAGTTTGCTCTGATACTTGGTAAATCGCACCTAGGTGAGCATATTTGTCAGCAGTTGCAACAAAGTTAGCTAAACCTGTTTGATCTAAGTAACGGAACGCGCCGCCTCTAAATGGAGGGAAACCAACACCGTATACAAGTGCCATATCTGCTTCTTGAGGAGAAGCAACGATGCCTTCTTGTAAACAAAGTAGCACTTCGTTAATCATCGGTACCATACAGCGGTCAATGATTTCTTGTTTATCAAATTCTTTTGGTGCGTCTGTAATTGGTGCAAGTAGTTCAATCGCTGTTTGGTCATGCGATTTTTTAAGACGACCGCGACGGTCTGTTTCATACTTGTAAAAACCTGCTTTGTTCTTTTGACCAAAACGTTTTTCGTTAGCAAAAACAGTCACTGGATCTTTCTCTGCACGTGCCATACGTTCAGGGAAGCCGTCTGCCATTACGCCAGTACAATGGAAAGCAGTATCAATACCGACTACATCAAGTAGGTAAGCAGGGCCCATTGGCCAGCCAAATACGTTTTCCATGACTTTATCTACTTTTGCAAAGTTAGCGCCTTCAACCACTAATTTGCTAAAGCCTGCAAAGTAAGGGAATAAAACACGGTTTACAAAAAAGCCTGGACAATCGTTAACAACAATCGGCGATTTACCTAGTTTAAGTGCGTAATCAACCACGGCATTAATGGTTTTATCTGAGGTTTTTGCACCACGGATAATTTCTACTAATGGCATTTTTGGTACTGGATTGAAAAAGTGCATACCACAGAAGTTTTCTGGCTTTTCAAGTGCTTCTGCAAGTAGGTCAATACAAATAGTCGACGTATTTGACGTCAACACTGTGCCTTCTGGCATATTCTTTTCAAGATCAGCAAGTACGGCTTGCTTCACTTTAGGGTTCTCTACTACCGCTTCAACAAAAATGTTGGCGTTTTGTAGATCTGCATCGTTAAGCGTTGGTTTGATTTTGCTAAGCGTTGCTAGCATTTTTTCCATCGGCATATGGCCGCGCTTAACTTTTGCACCTAATAGCTTAGACGCTTCACCCATACCTAAATCAAGTGCATCCTGTTGGATGTCTTTCATTATGATTGGTGTACCTTTATAAGCAGATTGGTATGCAATACCGCCGCCCATAATACCTGCGCCTAATACAGCGGCTTGTTTAATTTCTACATCGCTGTGCTTAGCAAATTTACGTGCTTTACCTTTAATGAACTGGTCATTTAAGAAAATACCTGTTTGCGCAGCTGCTTCGTTGGTACGAGCAAGCTTTGCAAAGTTGGCATTTTCGATTGCCATTGCTTCAGCGCGGGTACAATTTGCTGCCGCTTTAATAGTGCGAACGGCCATAACTGGAGCTGGATAGTGGCCTTTGGTTTTACCCATTACCATACCTTCTGCCATTGCAAAGCTCATGCCTTGCTCAACACGGTTTAATTTAAGCGGTTGTAATTTTACAGCGCGTTTTGCTTGCCAATCTAGCTTGCCAGCAATTGCTAATTCTAATGTTGCTATACTTGACTCTTGTAGTTTGTTGGCACTAACTACTGCGTCAAATGCACCTACTTTAAGGGCATCAGCTGCGCGATTTTCGTTACCTGTGGTGATCCACATCATCGCGTTATCGGCGCCAATAATGCGCGGAAGGCGCACTGTGCCACCAAATCCAGGCATTATGCCTAATTTAACTTCTGGTAAACCCATTTTTGCTGAGTCACTTGCAACACGATAATCGGTAGCAAGTGCCCACTCACAGCCGCCGCCAAGCGCCAAGCCGTTTATAACACTTAGTGTTGGGAATGGTAAATCTTCAATTGCATCAAAAACGTCAGTTGCATTTTTTATCCAGGTTACTAATTCTGCTTCAGGTTTAGTAAAAGTAGGTAAAAATTCGAAGATATCTGCACCAATAATAAAGTGGTCTTTATCACTGGTAAAAATCATGCCTTTAATATCAGCGTTAGCGGCTAATTCTTTTAATGCTGCTGCGCAATCTGAAAGAGTTTGTTGAGATAATGTGTTTACAGAACCTGTAGCACAAAACTTAAACTCGGCGATGTTTTCCTTCACGAAGCTAACTTCAAAGGAATCGCTTTTATATAACATTATTATTCTCCCTAGTTGATGAACTAAGACTGGTACGATGAGTTCATATTCAGACCAGTGTGCTTGCTTTAAATTAAAAATGCAACGAAAAATTTATCTTGGTTACAAACGTCTGGTTAAAATATAGCTGGTTTGGTGCTAAGGTGGGATTGAAAGTTTTCTTTATTCATTTTATTGCGCTGCCTTGGTGTTTATAGTTAGGGTTTTATCAGAATAAATAGTACTGCTGTGTATGTACTATTTTTTATTTACTCTGCGTCACACTTTTGTCAGCGTTAAAAGTAACTATGCCCTAAAGGACATTATGAAAAAATACTTATTAAGCGTAGCGGCAGCGACTCTCTTTTTCTCTTTTTCCTCTGCCAACGCGAAAACTGATATTGATGCATTTTTAGACGCTGAAAAACAGGCGCGTTATGGCAATTATCAACGCTTTAAAGAAGCAGTGAACTCATTGTCTCACCCACTTAAACCGTATGTTGAAAAAGCATATTGGGAACGTTACCCCAGTTTAAAACATCAAACAGAGATAGAGAACTTTCTCACGATTTATGAACATACGCCATTAGAGTGGCCAGTACGTAAAGCATGGTTAAGTTATTTAAAACGCAATAATAAAAAAGCGGCATTTATTCAAAGTTATCGTGAAACCACAAACAGTGAGCTTGCTTGTACCTATCTTACTTACCAGCTTGACCTTGGTGCGCCAAAAAAAGCGATATTCAATCAGGTAACCGACTTATGGACAGTGGGCGAATCGCAGCCTAGTGAATGTGATGGGCTTTTTAAGCGCTGGCGTGAAAATGGGTATTTAACTGACGATATTGTGTGGCAGCGTGTTACGTTAGCGGCGCAAGGGGGCTCTTACCGTCTATTGCCTTATTTAAAAACATTGTTGCCAGCAAATGAGCGTTACCTAGCTGATTTATATTTAAAAGTTAGGCGCGATCCAAGTGCAGCGGCGGGGTTATATCGTTATAAGCGCAAAACAGTGAAAGAGGGTGAAATAGCGCTTTATGGTATTAAGCGTTTAATTTGGCGTGATAAAGAGTTGGCATTAAAAGCGTGGCAAAAAGTTGAGGGGATGTTTGATTTTTCAGATGATGAAAAAGCGGATGTATATTATACCTTTGCGCTTTCATTGGCGTCGAGCGGCCATAGCCAAGCTAGCTTCTATTTAAATAAAGTATCCAAAGAGCGCCAAGATCGTAAATTAATGCAATGGCAGTTAGCTAATCTACTCAAAACCCAAGATTGGGAGGGAATTGCGGCATTTTTTACAGGTAAAGAAAATCTTAGCTTAGGGCAACAGTATTGGCTTGCTTATAGTTATGACAAACGCGCAGATCATGAAAAAGCCAAGGCAATTTGGACTAAAGTGGCCGCTAACCGTGATTATTACGGTTTTTTAGCCGCTGCGCGTTTGGGCATACCGGTTGACTTAAATGAGTTGCCCGTTAATGTAAATCAAGCTTTAGTAACAAGAGTGAGTAATGCACCGGGCTTTAAGCGTGCCAAAGCCTTGTATGAATTAGAGCGCTTTACTGCTGCTCGACGCGAGTGGAATTATTTAACTGATACCTCAGCTGATGATGAAAAATTAGCTGCGGCGGTACTTGCAGCTGAGCTGGATTGGTTTGATAGCACGATATTCACCCTAGCAAAAATAAAAGCATGGGATTATGTGGATTTGCGTTTCCCTTTTGCATTTCAAGACATGTTTGAGCGTTACAGCAAGCGAAGCAAAATAGACCTAACTTGGAGTGTTGCTATTGCACGTCGCGAAAGCTCATTTGCACCTGATGCGCGCTCTCATGCAAATGCACGCGGGTTAATGCAGCTATTACCGAGTACGGCAAAGTATATTAATAAAGGCACGGTTTCTAATCGTCGTTTGTATCAACCAAAAACCAACATTCGTCTTGGAACTCGTTATTTACAGTATTTAAAAAAGAAAAACCACGGCAATGAGGTGTTAGCTACAGCATCTTATAACGCTGGGTACCATCGTATTAAACGCTGGATACCAGAAGAAGCAATGCCGGCTGAGCTATGGGTTGAACTTATTCCTTATAGAGAAACCCGAGATTATGTTAAAAATGTATTTGCTTATCGGCAGGTTTATCACACTCGCCTTGGTCGAGAGGGAAACCTTCTAGCCCCCATATTAGAAATGACGATGGGCGGATAGTAAAAATAAATCTACAACCACAGAGGGATATTTACACAGTAAGTATCCCTCTTTTTTGAGCGCTTTGTGTATAAGTGGTAGACTCAAAGCAAGTTAAATTTAATAGATGGGTTTATTATGGAAAAATTAGCCGTTTTATACGCCGAACATATTGCAACATTGCAGCAGCGTACACGTACTATTTGTGAGCAAGAAGGGTTAGAAGGATTAGTCATTCATTCAGGCCAAGCTAAGCGCCAATTTTTAGATGATATGTATTACCCGTTTAAAGTTAACCCTCATTTTAAGGCGTGGTTACCGGTTATTGATAATCCGCATTGCTGGATTGTGGTAAATGGTAGCGATAAGCCAAAACTTATTTTTTATCGTCCAATTGATTTTTGGCATAAAGTACCTGGTGAGCCAAGAGATTTTTGGGCTGAGTATTTCGATATTGAATTGTTATTACAACCCGATCAGGTTGAAAAACTACTACCTTACGATAAAGCTAAATTTGCCTACATTGGTGAGTATCTTGAAGTAGCACAAGCACTTGGCTTTAGTATTATGAACCCTGAGCCAGTACTTAACTATATTCATTACCACCGCGCTTATAAAACGCAATATGAGCTTGAGTGTTTACGTAATGCTAATCGTATTGCGGTTGATGGCCATAAAGCGGCGCGAGATGCGTTTTTTAATGGTGGTAGCGAGTTTGACATTCAGCAAGCGTACTTACTGGCAACACGTCAAAGCGAAAACGAAATGCCTTATGGTAATATTGTGGCACTTAACCAAAATTGCGCTATTTTGCACTACACCCATTTTGAGCCAAAAGCACCACAGACGCACCATTCATTTTTAATTGATGCAGGCGCTAATTTTAACGGTTACGCTGCGGATATTACCCGTACCTACGACTTTAAAAAGCAAGGTGAATTTGCCGATCTGGTAACTGCCATGACGGCGCATCAAATTGAGTTAGGCAATAGCTTAAAGCCAGGTGTGTTGTATGGCGACCTTCATATTGATTGTCATAATCGTATTGCACAGCTATTAAGTGACTTTGATATTGTTAAACTACCTGCAGCGGACATTGTTGAACGTCAAATTACGTCAACGTTCTTCCCACATGGTTTAGGGCATCACTTAGGTGCTCAAGTACATGATGTAGGTGGTTTTATGCGTGATGAGACTGGCGTACACCAAGCGCCACCAGAAGGCCATCCATTCTTGCGCTGTACTCGCTTAATTGAGAAAAACCAAGTGTTTACTATTGAGCCAGGTTTGTACTTTATTGACTCTTTATTGGGTGATTTAGCACAAACAGACAATAAGCAGTTTATTAACTGGGAAAAGGTCGAAGCGTTTAAACCTTTTGGCGGTATTCGTATCGAGGACAATATTATTGTTCACGAAGATAGCCTAGAAAATATGACGCGTAATTTATTACTCGACTAAATCCTTATAAAGACGAGTTAGCCAATACGCGCTAAAATAAACGGATACAAAGGGGCCTTTTGGCCCCATTTTTTTAATTAAAGCCTAAGTAAGTGTTATGTCTGAATATAAATACCCAGCCGAAGCTGTATTTCATCAAGAAGAAATTAAAAAAAGTACCTTTATCGTTCATATAGGTCACACGCCCGATCTAAATGCTGCGAAAGCCTTTATTAAAAATATTGAAGAAAAATACAGTGATGCACGCCACAATTGTTGGGCACATGTTGCAGGTAACCCAGGTGGCAGCCATGTTTATGGTTTTTCTGATGACGGGGAGCCCAATGGCACCGCCGGTAAACCCATGCTCAATGTGCTAGTGGGCTCAGGCTTAGGTGAAGTGACCGCTGTGGTAACACGTTACTTTGGAGGTATAAAGCTCGGTACGGGTGGGCTGGTGCGTGCCTATGGTGGCTCACTTAATAATGCCTTAGCTAAATTACAAACTGTTGTAAAAGTGCCGAGTATTGAGTTGGTGGGCATTAGTGAATACAGCATGCAAGGCGCGATAGAGCAGCATTTAAAAACCAACTTTCAGGTGCTTAATATTAAAAAGCAGTTTACAGTAAATATTGAATGGATCATTACTATTGATAGTCGCCAAGCGCAGCAAGCAATTAAAGATATTTTTGATTTAAGTCACGGCGCAGTTGAGTTAACAATCAAAGAGTAATAATCTTACATCCATCCTGATTAATGGGTAAAGATTAAATTTTTCGAGTTATACAGTAGTTATTTTAATTTACTAATAAAAAAGCGATACGCTCAATGCAATTTCGTACCATCATAAAAATTCTTGGCCAACTGGTCGCACTGTTTAGTATTACAATGGTGCCACCAGCACTCGTGTCTTTAATTTATAAAGATGGTGGCGGGGTGCCGTTTGTTTTAGCCTTTATATTCAGTGTTGTTATTGGCTTAATGGCTTATTACCCAAATAGGCATGAACATGGGGATTTAAAAGCTCGGGAAGGGTTTTTAATTGTGGTTTTATTTTGGTTAGTACTAGGCGGGTTTGCAACGCTGCCGTTTATATTTTTACAAGATCCTGATCTGTCTTTAGCCGATTCCGTTTTTGAGGCTTTTTCTGGTTTAACCACGACAGGCGCAACCGTACTAACTGGCATTGAATATTTGCCTAAATCAGTGTTGTTTTATCGCCAACAATTACAGTGGTTTGGTGGTATGGGGATCATTGTGTTGGCTGTAGCAATTCTGCCTATGCTTGGTGTAGGTGGTATGCAGTTGTATCGAGCTGAAATTCCAGGGCCGGTAAAAGACTCTAAAATGACCCCGCGTATAGCCGATACTGCTAAGCATCTTTGGTATATTTACGTGTCTATTACCTTTGCGTGTACCTTGGCGTATTGGAGCGCAGGTATGAATTGGTTTGATGCAATTTGTCATGCTTTTTCTACGGTCGCTATCGGTGGTTTTTCTACTTATGACGCTTCTATGGGGCATTTTGATAGCCCAGTAATTAACTTTATTTGTGTATTCTTTTTAATTATCGCGGCTATTAACTTTTCTTTGCATTATGCTGCTGTAGCGAGTCGTAATATTAGTGTCTACATTCGTGACCCTGAATTCAAAGTGTTTCTATGTATTCAGCTCGCGTTGGTGGTGATTTGTTTCACGGTGCTTTCATCACATGATGTGTATGCCAATGGCGATGAAACCCTCGATCAGGCATTGTTTCAAGCGGTATCTATAAGTACAACAGCAGGATTTGCCACTGATAACTTTTCTGCATGGCCACTGTTTTTGCCAATATTGCTAATATTTTCAAGTTTTATAGGCGGCTGTGCGGGCTCTACCGCTGGTGGTATGAAAGTAGTGCGCGTATTTTTGCTTTATTTACAAGGGGTGCGAGAGTTAAACCGCTTAGTTCACCCTCGAGCTATTTACTCTATTAAACTTGGTCGTAAGGCGCTGCCGGATAAAGTGGTTGAGGCTGTGTGGGGATTTTTCTCTGCTTATGCATTAGTCTTTATTATTATTATGGTAGCGTTAATGGGCACCGGATTAGACAATATAACCGCATTCTCAGCAACGGCAGCGTGTTTAAATAACCTTGGCCCAGGCTTAGGCGATGTTGCCTCTCATTATGGTGCTATTAGTGATGCAGCAAAATGGATATTAACGGTGGCCATGGTATTTGGTCGATTAGAAATATTTACTTTATTAGTTCTATTTACCCCAACATTTTGGCGAGGGTAAACAAAAAGTAAGAAGGAATTATGGCTACAACCAATTTGGAAAAGTTACATCAAATAACCACAGGTGGCATGGTTGAACTGGAAATACTTACGCCTACTAGCAGTCGACGAATAAAAACGGAGTTTATTGGCTTATTAGAAAATAAGTTTATTATTTTAAATTATCCAAACGCTAAACGGCTCCCCATGGCAAGTGATTATTTATATGATGGTATTATGGTAGTGGTAAGAGCATTGATTGAGGGTAGTGAAGGCCATGTTATTGCGTTTCGTCAGCAAATCATGTCGGTATCATCACATCCGGCACGGCTTTTATTTATTCGATTTCCAACACAAGTGCAATTATTTGAACTTCGTTCGCAAGCACGTATACCTACACTGTTTCCTGCAAAGTTAAAATTAACTGATCAAAAACCTTTTTTAGAAGGAATCATAAAAGATATATCATTAACCGGTGTAATGTTTGATATCAAAACAACATTAACAATAAACGATATTAAAGATGCGCGTTGCAACGTTATATTTGATAGTGAGACAGAATATGAAGGGCAAATATGCAGTGTGAAAAAACATGCTAAGGGCATATATTGTGGAATTCGATTATTTGCCAGTGAAGAGCAAATGAAAACCCTGATGGGTGATCACTTTATTGATCCTAGCGCGCTTGAAGTTTAAATTGTCTAGGCCTGTTATCTTTCGACGTTGAACATTTTACAATTCTAAAATATCAACAAGCTCTAACATTTTCGCTCTTTTGCAACAAATAGCCATGTGTTGTTGTTATTTTTAAAAGTCATTTCAAATTTATTTTATAAATTTATTAAAAACAATTAGTTAAAGCTGTTTTTTTATTCTAATTTTTTTGTTTATAACAAAATTAAACTCAATTCCTCCTCTTTTTTGTTTATTTAATCCTCTTTTTTAGCGGTTACTCACCGACTGTGTGGTGTTTTCCTTAAATTCAACCCTTTGATTTTTATTGTTTTAATTTTATTGCCTCATCTGCTGTTGCTAAAAAGCAACAAAATAACGAGTTAAATAGCGCCATTTTCAGCTAGGTGCTGGTTAATTTATTGAAAATTATGGTTTTTATATTATTGGCATCGAAGTTGTAATAGTCAGGCTGTATAGAACGAAGCGTGATTTAAAGTAAAACACTTAATCACATAAAACATAAACTTTGAAGGAAGATTGATTATGAAAAGCATTAATAAAACTTTAGCACTTATTGCTCTTGCCTCTTCATCAGCGGCATTTGCAGCAAGCGACTTTGACACGCTAGACGTTGACGGCGACGGCGTTATTAGCCAAAGCGAGGCCGCTGCTGATGCAAAATTAATGAGTATGTTCTCAGAGCTTGATACTGACCAAAATGGTGAGTTATCAAAAGAAGAATTTTCTAAGTATAAATAACGGTTTGCTACATTCTGAGTTGCAAACGACAACCTAAGTAGGCAAGGGAGCTTACGAAAAAGAACAACAAGGAAAGTTAGAACTTGTATTTAATTGATTTTTTGATAGACCATAGCATTAAATTTTGAAGGATTAAATTATGAAAACATTACACAAAACATTTGCACTTATTGCTCTTGTCTCTTCATCAGCTGTTTTTGCAGCAAGCGACTTTGACACGCTTGATACTGATGGTAACGGCGCTATTAGCCAAAGCGAAGCCGCTGTAAACGCTGATTTAATAGCCGCATTTACTGAGCTTGATACCGACGGTAATGGCGAGCTTTCTAAAGCTGAGTTTGCAAACTTTTAATTTCTGATTTTTGCACTATACAGGGATTTCAGAAAAGGATTTCCCTCTTAATAGAGATTTATTATGAAAGCATTAAACACAACACTTGCGATTTTAGTATTAGCGTCATCATCAGCGGCTTATGCAGCAGTAGAATTTGCCTCTTTTGACAGTAATGGCGATGGTGTAATTAGCAAGCAGGAAGCAGCCGCTAATAAACAACTAATGAACATTTTTGATGATTTAGATACCGACGGAAATGGTGAACTTTCTAAAGAAGAGTTTACAAGAGTAAAATAAGTATTAACCCATCATACTCCACTAAAGCCGCTTAATAGTCAGCGGCTTTTTTGTTGGTGATTACTTAACTTAAGCCGTATAGTTAAAGAAAAATTGCGCTCACTTGGAATAACTTTTCAACCACGTTAATGTGCTTCTTATCTATTAAGAACATAATTACATGATCTCCGGACATAATAATGGTGTCATCATGGGCAATCAGCACGTCGTCGTTACGCACAATCGCACCTATTGTGGTGCCAGCTGGTAATTTAATATCAGCAATAGCACGACCTACCACTTTAGAGGTGTTTTCATCACCGTGAGCCACCGCTTCTATGGCTTCTGCGGCACCTTTACGCAGTGAGTACACATTTACAATATCACCTCGGCGCACATGAGTAAGTAACGCAGAAATAGTCGCTTGTTGTGGTGAAATAGCAATGTCAATTTCGCCGCCCTGTACTAAATCAACGTAAGCACCTCGTTGAATTAACACCATGGTTTTTTGTGCCCCCATGCGTTTTGCGAGCATGGCCGACATAATATTTACTTCATCGTCGTTGGTAACGGCAATAAACACATCAACCTGTTCTATGTGTTCTTCTGACAGAAGCTCTTGGTCTGACGCGTCGCCACAAAACACCACGGTGTTATTGAGCATCTCTGATAGCTGCTCAGCACGCTCTTTGCTTCGTTCTAGTAGCTTAACGCTGTGGTTTCTCTCAAGTGAACGGGCAAGGCCGGCCCCAATATTACCCCCACCGGCAATCATGATTTTTTTATACGAGCGTTCCAATTTTTGTAGTTCGTTCATTACCGCACGAATGTGTTTAGTTGCGGCAATAAAAAAAACTTCATCATCGGCTTCTATTACTGTGGTACCTAGCGGTTTTATTGCCTTACCTTGGCGATAAATAGCGGCTACGCGTGTTTCTACATTGGGAATATGTTGCTTAAGTGTAGAAAGGGCGTAGCCTACCAATAAACCGCCATAATAGGCTTTTACAGCCACTAAAGAGAGCATGCCATCAGCAAATTGCAATACCTGTAATGCGCCAGGATAGTCTATTAAGCGTCTAATATAATTAGTGACCAATGCTTCAGGAGCAATGTAGTGGTCGACAGGTAAATCATTATTATGAAATAGTTTTTCGCGGTGTTTTAAATACTGTTCAGAGCGAATGCGGGCTATTTTGGTCGGTGTATTAAAAATACTATAGGCAACTTGGCATGCCACCATGTTAACTTCATCTGAGCTGGTTACAGCGATAATCATATCGGCATCTTCAGCCCCTGCGCGGCTTAATACGTCGGGGTGCGCACCATGGCCGGCAACACCTTGTAAATCGTATTTATCTTGGAGTTCGCGTAAGCGGTGACCGTCGATATCAACAACGGTTATTTCGTTTTGTTCACCCACGAGGTTTTCTGCGAGTGTGCCGCCAACTTGCCCAGCACCGAGTATGATTATTTTCATTATGTATCCGTATTAATTACATTAGAGGTTTAGCTACCTCAAGGGCGAAGTAGCTAAACCTGCTGCGTTGCAATACTAGGTTTTTTTAACGAGTTTAGCGTAGTAAAAACCATCGCTTTCACCGGGTAATAACTGCAAGCCGGGCGAAGTGTTGGTGTCTTCACTATGCAAAGGAACATGCTCTACATCGTCGTTATTAGCTAAAAATTTAGCAACTTGCTGTTGGTTTTCTTGCGGAAGTACCGAACAGGTTGCATAAACTAATGTACCGCCTGGCTTTAATAGCGGCCAAATGCTGTCGAGTATATCGCCTTGGAGGGTCGATAAGTCGTTAATGTCAGATGCACGACGCAGCCATTTAATATCCGGATGACGGCGAATTACGCCGGTTGCAGAGCAGGGTACATCTAACAAAATACGATCAAACTGTTCTTCATCCCACCAAGTGTGAGGTTGCGATGCATCACCACATTGTAAGTCGGCGCCTAAACCAATGCGTTCTAGGTTTTGTTTAACACGTTCTAGGCGTGTGGCATCGCTATCTAGAGCAAGTACATCAGCATCGGCAAGCTCTAAAATATGGCAGGTTTTACCACCAGGCGCTGCACAGGCATCGAGTATTGCATCACCATTTTGTGGGTCTAGGTAGCGTGCAGCAAGCTGCGCTGCTGCATCTTGCACTGAACAGGCTCCGGTATCAAACTCAGGAAGTGAAAACACATC
Organism: Pseudoalteromonas sp.; assembly: GCF_018402495.1. Taxonomy (GTDB): domain Bacteria; phylum Pseudomonadota; class Gammaproteobacteria; order Enterobacterales; family Alteromonadaceae; genus Pseudoalteromonas. The sequence goes on along the minus strand of NZ_JAGYIU010000008.1, from coordinate 11,435 downwards.
GCGTGGTTTGCTTAGTTTAATGCCATCAATAAAGTCTGGGTTTAGAGTATGTTCAATATCGTTAGCGGTGAGCATTTCGCTATATTCTTGGGTGCTAAACTGCGATTGATTCACTCGAAGCCACATTGGCGCTTGTTGCTGATTAGCTTCTAGAATGTCTTCCCAGCTATCTGGGTAGGCTTCTTTTACTTGCTTTATAAACCAGTTTGGATGGTTGTATAAACACACAGGAATCTGTTTGGCTTTTTCTTCAAGCTCAGCTTGTTGGCGCTGAAAGCTTCGTAAAATGGCGTTAATAAGCCCTTTTAAGCCAAGAGCGCGTAATTGTTGTAACGCATTAACGGTTTCGCTAATTGCTGCATGTGCCGGTACACGCATGTGTTGTAGTTGGTAAATGCCCACATATAACAAAAACTGGAAAATACGGCGTTTGCCTTTAAGCGGTTGTTCTACTAAATGCTGGCAATAATTTTCTAGGCTAGGTAAGTAACGCAATACTCCATAGCAAATTTGCTGCAGTAAGGCTTTATCTTTAGGTGATAAGCCTTGGCTAGCGAAAGGAAGTTCTTGATTAAGCGATGCGCCTTTATCAACCACGTTATATAAAGTTTCAGCGGCTAGCGCTCTGACATTGCTTACATTACTCATTATTTTCGCCTAATACGGTGCCGGGTGTGACCCAGTCGCTACGACCGTTTAAAAAATCATTAATAGCCATTGGCTTTTTGCCTTGTGGTTGTAATTCGCCAATAGATAAAGCGTGTTTACCACAAGCCACAACGATACCGTTTTTATCACTTGCTAATACAGTGCCAGCTGCGCCTGATTGTTCAACCACGTTTGCTTGGTATATTTTTACCGTATTACCACGCATTTGGGTAAAGCATACTGGCCATGGGTTAAAGGCACGAATATTACGCTCGATTTGCTCTGCATCCATAGACCAATCAATGTTGGCTTCGTCTTTTGAGAGCTTTTTAGCGTAATTGGCATCGGCGTCTTTCTGTGGCTCAGGCGTTATGTCCCCGTTGGCTAAACGATTTATGGTGTCGATTAATGCATCAGGCCCCAGTTCAGCAAGCTTAGTGTATAAGCTTGCACTGGTTTCAGTACTATCAATAGGGCAGCGGCTAATATGCAGCATATCGCCGGTATCTAGCCCTTCATCCATTTGCATTATGGTTACACCGGTTTGCTGATCGCCTGCCCAAATAGCACGTTGAATAGGCGCGGCGCCACGCCAGCGCGGTAAAATAGAACCATGTACATTTAAACACCCTAAACGTGGGGCATCTAAAATGGCTTTAGGTAAAATTAAACCGTAGGCAACGACAATCATGATATCGGCATTGAGGCTGCTTAGCTCTTCAAGTGCGTCGTCTGTTTTGAGTGATTGTGGTTGAAAAACGGGTAGGTCATGTTCTAGTGCAAGCGCTTTTACTTCACTGGCTTTTAGTTTTTTTCCACGACCCGCTGGACGATCTGGTTGACTGTAAACGCCCACTATTTGGTGTTCACTATTTATGAGTGCTTGCAGATGGCGTGCAGCAAAGTCCGGCGTACCGGCAAATATAATGCGTAATGGTTGTGTCACTGAGTTTCCTAATTATTTACTAAGGTGCTTATTACTGCGCTGCAAACTTCGCTTCTTTTTCAAGCTTTTTACGAATGCGTTGGCGCTTTAATGGAGATAAATAATCAATAAATAATTTACCTTGAAGGTGATCAAGTTCATGCTGAATACAAATCGCTAATAATTCGTCAGCATCAAGAATAAACTCTTTACCTTCTTCGTTGAGTGCAGCTACGGTAACGGTTTCTGCACGGTCAACTTTTGCATACGAATGAGGAACTGATAAACAGCCTTCTTCGCTCACGGTTGAGCCATCTTTTTTGATAATTTGCGGATTGATAAGCACGAGTGGTTCATTGCGCTCTTCTGATACGTCGATCACCACAATACGCTGGTGAATATCAACCTGTGTAGCAGCAAGCCCAATACCATTTTCTTCGTACATAGTTTCTAGCATATCTTTGACAATTTCACGCACTTGATCGTCAACAACAGTTACTTCTTTTGCGATTGTACGTAAACGTTCATCTGGAAATCTTAAAACTTCTAACCTAGCCATAGTTACCTTTTACACTTATGCTTAAATTTAGGGTATTGTATGTTCTTATTTTAGCCATTCACGTTCCCCTTTAACAGGTTTTGGTTAATAATAATGAAAAAACACTATGAGGAAGCTCAATGAAATCTCCGTTAATCGCAATAATACTTGCATTAGGTGCTACTTTTCCCGCGCTGGCAGATGTACTAACTATAAAAAAAGATGCACCTAAACAGTATGTTGTGAAAAAAGGCGACACGCTTTGGGATATCTCAGCTATATATCTAAACGAGCCTTGGTTATGGCCTGAGTTATGGCAAATGAATCCGCAAGTAGACAACCCACACCTTATTTATCCGGGAGATGCGTTAGCATTAATTTACGATACAGACGGTAATCCGCGTTTAGTGATTAATAAAGCGTATCGAAAGCTATCACCGATGGGACGTATTACACCAAAAGGGAAAGACGCAATAACAACTTTACCTCTTGCGTTGATTAAACCGTATTTGTCGTTTGAGCAAGCTATTAACAGCGATACTATTAAAGAAAAACCTTATATTTTGGGTGCAAACGAAAACACCAAAACCCAAACTATTGATCATATTTTATATGTTAAAGGTAACCTAAAACGTCATCAGGCATATGCTATTTATCATAAAGGAGCGCCTTATACCGACCCTAATACCGGTGAAGTGTTAGCGAGTAGAGCGTCTTATGTGGGTATGGCGCGTGCGTTTAGGCCGGGTGATGCGGCGAATGGTGAGCCGGCATCGGTAAGAGTTGAGTCGGTTAAACGCGAAATTAAACAAGGTGATTTTTTATTGCCTGCAATGGAAGGGCAGATGCTGCCTGCTTACTTTAATATGCACCGTCCCTCTGAACCAATGCAAGGTATTGTCATTTCTTCTCCGAGCCAAGTTAGAGAATTTAGCACGATGGATGTAGTGGTGCTAAACTTAGGTTCTGAGCAACAGCTTGAAGTCGGTCATGTACTTGATATTGAGCGCCAGTCACCTAAGGTAATTGATGGTGCCCGGGGCCCGCGTTACACAGAAGATTCAAGTCGATTAGAAAAACTGGTATCGGCTACGAGCGAATTGTTTGGCGCTGAAACCGACGAAGATAGCGTTACTTGGAAAATGCCAGCAGAAAAAGTTGGTGAAATGATTATTTTTAAAGTGTATGACAAAGTTAGTTATGCGCTGATCACTAAAAATCAGCACCCAATTCGCATTGGAGATTTTGCAGTAATTCATTAAGTAGCGAGTCGGTGTTCTAGGAGGGAGCATGGAGCAATCGTTTGGCAAGTTAAGTCATTGGCTTGCCTTTTACTTATGCAAAGGACTTGGAATAAAAGCGCTATTAGTCCTGTCAAAGCAACATTGTTTAGAGTCGCTGTTTTCTTTATCACACGCTCAGTTAGTCAACTTAGGTTTAACGGCTAATCAAGCTAGCAATTTACTAAGCACTAATTGGCAGCAAGTTGCGCATTATGAGCAACTGATTCGCCAACACAATATTATTGTTATCAGCATTTTTGATAGCGCCTACCCAGAACACCTAAAACAAATAGCCAGTGCGCCATTATTACTTTTTTGTAAAGGCGATATCAGCTTACTGTCTTCGCCACAAATTGCGATTGTTGGCAGTCGAAATGCAACCACCACAGGACTTGAAATTGCTGCAGAATTTGCACATCAGCTAACGCTTGCTGGCATAACAGTAACCTCTGGTATGGCGCGTGGCATTGATGGTGCAGCTCACAAAGGTGCATTAGCAGGAAATGGCAAAACCATTGCCGTGTTAGGTACTGGCGTTGATATTTACTATCCTAAACGACACAAGTTGCTCACCGAGCAAGTATTAACACAGGGCTTATTGGTGAGTGAGTTTTTGCCAGGTACGGCTGCCAATGCGCATAATTTTCCACGACGCAATCGTATTATTTCAGGACTCTCTTTAGGCGTTTTAATTGTTGAAGCCGAAATTAAAAGTGGCTCACTGATCACCGTACGTTATGCGCTTGAACAAAATAAAGAGGTTTTTGCGGTGCCAGGTTCAATTAAAAACCCGCTGGCACAAGCAAGCCATTTTTTAATTAAGCAAGGTGCTAAGCTGGTAGAAAACGTCGCGGATATTCTTGATGAGATGAACTTTTCATACCCTTCTGGTCTAAACTATAAAGAGTTAACTGATGCTGTAACCTCAGATTGCGAGGTGCTTAACAGTATTGGTTTTGAGGTGACCAGTGTGGACGATATTATGCGTCGAGTGCAGTGGCCAATTGATAAAGTACAAGCGCGATTGCTTGATTTAGAGTTAGACGATCAAATTGAACGTGTATTAGACGGCTATATTAAATTAAGCGCTGGAGGATAATATGTTTGATATTCTCATGTATTTATTTGAAAACTATGTTCACAGCGAAAGCGATGTATTTGTTGAGCAAAGCACACTTACCGATGAGTTACTCCGCGCAGGGTTTAACAAACCCGAAATTAACAAAGCCATTGATTGGTTAGATCAACTTGCCGCATTACAATACAGCAATGAATCGCCTTATTTATTAGCTACTCCACAACATGCAGTGCGTATTTTTACCGACAGTGAGTGCCAAGTTCTCGACACCGAGTGTCGCGGCTTTTTAATGTTTGTTGAACAAACGGGCGTCATTAATAGCACCACTCGTGAAATGGTGATGGACCGTTTAGCGGCGCTTGATAACTCAGCTATTACTTTGGAAGATTTAAAATGGTTAATTCTTATGGTGTTATTTAATGCCCCTGATTCTCAGCAGGCGTATGAGCAAATGGAAGAGCTTATTTTTGATGAGCCCAGTGAAGTGTTACATTAAAAGATTCACTAATAATGATTTGAGTAATCATTATTGCGTGTTTTATTATTTTCAGAGTTAACAAACCGACTGCCATAGCTTGTATCTTTAAGGGTTTTGGGTATATTAGGCGAAAATTCACCAACCACTAGGATTTACATGAGTAAAATCGATCATTCACTTTTCTCGGCTAACAAACACGCCCTAGAAAAAGAATATGAGATATGCCCGCAATGTGGTTCAGAACTCGTCATTCGTAATAGTAAATCTGGGCCTTTTTTAGGCTGCGCTAGTTACCCTAAGTGCGATTTTATTCGTCCGCTTGCCCATTATGATAGCAATGAAATCAAAATACTTGAGGACAGCGAGTGTCCAGAGTGTAGTAAGCCGCTGGTGGTGAAAAATGGCCGCTACGGTATGTTTATTGGCTGTACCGGTTACCCTCAATGTCATTATATTGCCAGTGAGCATGACGATACACCAAGTGAAGAGCCTGTGATTAGTTGTCCTAAATGTAAAAAAGGCCACTTGGTTTCACGCAGCAATAAATTTGGGAAAGTGTTTTATTCTTGCGACTGTTACCCAAGCTGTAAATACACACTAAACCACAAGCCTGTAGATCAAGCGTGCCCAGCATGTGACTGGCCAGTTGTTACTGAGAAAAAAACCGCGAGTGGTGTTGTGTTACAATGCCCACAAAAAAGCTGTATGCATAAGTTTGCTGCCACTGAATAACGTAAATATCTCTGGAGACAATTTTGTCTGACCTTTCTTCTTTATCTGCTGCAATAACTAGCTTAGAACAAGGCGATGTTATTTTATACCCAACCGAAGCTGTTTATGGCCTTGGTTGCGATCCTGACAATCAACAGGCGGTGGAACGTTTATTGAGTATTAAACAACGCCCCGTTGAAAAAGGGCTTATTTTAATTGCTGACAATTACGGGCAATTATTAAAATACGTCGATGACGCTAAGTTGCCTATGGATAAACGCGCTGATATTTTTTCAAGTTGGCCTGGCGCCATTACGTGGGTGATGCCTGCAGCTAAAACCACACCTAAGTGGTTAACAGGGCAGTTTAATACCATTGCTGTAAGAGTAACTAATCATGCAACAGTAAAGCGTTTATGCCAACAGTTTGGTAAGCCATTGGTATCAACGAGTGCTAATTTAACCAATCAAGCAACGGTAACAAGCATTGTTGAGGCACGACAGCAGTTTGCAGAGCAAGTGAGTTTTTATGTTGATGAACCACTAGGTGGTAATACGCGACCAAGTACTATTAAAGATGCCATGACTGGCAATGTATTCAGAGGTTAACGATGCAAAGCGAATTATTAAAACAAGTAAAAGCGTACTTTATGGCTTTGCAAGATACCATTTGCCAAGGGTTAGAAGCGGCTGATGGAAACGCACAGTTTGTTGAAGATAGCTGGCAGCGAGAAGAGGGCGGCGGTGGACGTACCCGTGTTATCACTAATGGTAATGTGATTGAACAAGGGGGTGTTAATTACTCTCATGTATTTGGTGCTTCTATGCCTGGCTCTGCCACTGCACATAGACCTGAACTTGCTGGGCGCAGCTTTCATGCTTGTGGTGTATCGTTAGTTATTCACCCGAAAAACCCGCACATACCAACAAGCCATGCCAATGTGCGCTTTTTTATTGCTGAAAAAGAAGGTGAAGAGCCTATTTGGTGGTTTGGCGGTGGTTTTGATTTAACCCCATTTTATCCTGTACTTGAAGATGTTGTGCACTGGCATCAAGTTGCACACGATGTGTGTCAGCCGTTTGGTGATGACGTTTATCCAAAATATAAAAAGTGGTGTGACGAATATTTTTATTTAAAACATCGTGATGAAACACGCGGTGTAGGCGGTTTATTTTTTGACGATTTAAATGAGTTGGGCTTTGAGCAAAGCTTTGCGTTAATGCAGTCGGTGGGTAATGGCTTTTTAGATGCTTATGTTCCTATTATTGAGCGTCGCAAAAACGATGAGTACACCGAGCAGCAACGCGACTTCCAATTATATCGCCGTGGTCGTTATGTTGAGTTTAATTTAGTTTGGGATCGTGGCACATTGTTTGGTTTACAAAGCGGTGGTCGTACAGAATCTATTTTAATGTCGATGCCACCCTTAGCACGTTGGGAATATAACTATACCCCAGCCGAAGACAGTGCAGAGGCATTACTATATAAAGATTTCTTAAAACCTCGTGATTGGTTAGCACTGGGTTAGGAATTATTGTTTGCCAGTCAATAAACTGTTTATTGACTGGCTTTTAAGGTTATCGCTTAAGCTTAAAACTTCGTACTTGCTCATCTAACGAGCGAGCTAAATTGAGTAATTCTTCACTGACTTTTTGATTTTCATCCGCATCGATTAACGATTGCTCGGCGTTATCACTGATACCAACAACGCTTCTGTTTATTTCTTCCGCGGCTAGATTTTGCTGCTCTGTCGCATCGGCTATTTGAATATTCAGCTGATTTATTTCATTCATTTGCCCTGAAATATCTTTTAAAGCTTGTGCAACTTGTTGTACTTGTTGCGCTCTATCGTCTGCTTCGGCACATGATTCACCCATGGTTTTAACAGTTTGCGCGGCTTCTGATTGTAACTTATCTATGGTGCGGCGTATTTCATCGGTAGAGGCATGAGTACGCGTCGCTAAGGTGCGTACTTCATCGGCAACAACAGCAAAACCTCGGCCAGCTTCACCGGCGCGAGCGGCCTCTATGGCAGCATTAAGCGCTAATAGATTTGTTTGCTCGGCAATGCTACTTATCACCTCTAGCACTTTACCGACTTCAAGCGTTTGCTCTTGCAGTTGACGCACCTGATGTGCTGCCTGACGAACATCTTGTGCTAATTGATTAATGCTGAGCTCAGTTTGCTCCGCCACATGCATGCTTTGTTGTGCAAGTTTGTTACTGTTTTCGGATTTTTCTTGTGCAAAATGCGTAGTGTTTCTTACCTCGTTTGATGAGCTTTCTAGTTCATTAATTGCTGCAGCCACCGAGTCTGTGCTTTTCTTTTGTTCTAAAATAGCGCGCTCGGTGGTATCGGCCGAGGTATAAATTTTTTCTGCTGAATGGATCAGCACTTTTGAAGAATGAGACACCTGAGCAATATTATCTTTAAATGTGGCAATCATTTTATTAAAGCTGGTGGCAAGCCAACCCAGCTCATCTTCTGCATTATCTTCAATACGCAAGGTTAAATCTTTATTAGTAGTTGCCAAGTGCATGGCATGGCCAAGCTTTTTAAGGCGCACTATAAATATTTTTTTAAATACGATACCAAGTAATACAAAGGCAATAACAAAAATAGCAGACAATAAGCTGGTGCTTACCAATGTGTTGTAGGTTACTTCACTATCTATATCGGCTAATGAATAGCTAATTTTTACTACACCGAGCACATCGCCTTCTTGTGCTTGATGGCAGCCTAAGCAGTTTGTGCCTTTATAATTACTGCTTGCGAGCATAGGGCGAAGATAGGTCATGCTTCTTGTATTTTCATTAAGCTCAATAAAAAGAGACTCTTTACCATTTAAAGCTTCTTGCTCGCTTTGTGTGTTAGGCGCTTGGTTTTTATTGCCCGGGCCATACAGTTTATTAATGAGTGGGCTTCTAATTATATGGGCGTCTTCAATATTTGGGTGAGCCCTTAATTTTTCACTTAGCAGCTCCCTATTCGCCATTGTACCGGTCAACATCATGGTATTTATTGAGTCAAAATAATTATCAGCAAGTAGCTTGATATTTTCTGCAACCGTATCTTGCGCGAGAGTACGCTGTTGGCTGGCACTACTCAAAATACTGGCTATGAGTACAATAATGCCGGTTAACGCTAACAAAGCATAAATTTTATGTTGGATTGATTTCACACGCGCCACGCTTTTCTACTATTTGATAGGGCATTATCTCTATTTTAGAAAAGCGGGTTTTGACTTAGCGCAAATAATCCCCAATTAAAGAGCAAGGCAGATTAATGCTGATTAATCATATGACTGGCAAGCTGTGCCAGTGATTGGCGTAAACCTTCGCGTAAAACGGGGTTATCAATTTCTATGTCTAATGTTTTATTCATGCAATACATCCACTGATCGCGCAAGTCTTGATCAATAGGAAATGGCATATGACGTTTGCGCAGCATAGGGTGGCCATGTTTTTCTACAAATAAGTCTGGGCCACCAAGCCAACCTGATAAAAACTCAAAAAATACTTGGCGAATTCTGTCTAATGGTTGAGGATGCATATCATATAACGGTTTAGCGTATTCATCGCTGGCCATTATGTCGTAGAATCTATTGGCAATTGCACGAGTGGGCGCTTCTCCGCCGATGATTTCATACGGGGTTTTCTCTGGCGTAGGCGCTTGAGTGGTTGTAGACGGCTTTGATCTTGAAAAGAGTCTTTTAATCATAGTTTTATCATCGTTAATAGGCAGTACTAAAACTGCAAAGAGGTTGTTTAAAATGGACAAATATGCGGTTTTTGGAAATCCAATCAAACATTCAAAATCTCCCAGCATACATCAGCAGTTTGCTAAGTCATTGGGAGAGCAAATCGACTATAGCGCAATTTTAGCACCTATCGATGAGTTTGAAAAAACAGTCGTTACTTTTTTTGAGCAAGGGGGCAAAGGCGCAAATGTCACTGTTCCTTTTAAAGAGCAAGCCTTTGCTTTAGCCGATGAACTCACCCCAGTTGCTAAACTTGCAGGCGCAGTAAACACCCTTAAAAAGCGCGATGATGGCAGTTTACTCGGTGATAACACCGACGGCATAGGCTTTGTGAATGATTTACTAGCGAATGAAATAACAATAACAGGTAAACGCTTGTTGATCATTGGTGCAGGTGGCGCTGCCCGTGGTGTTATTTTACCTTTACTTGAGCAACAGCCTAAAGAAATCATTATCGTTAATCGCACGGCACACAAAGCCCAAGCATTGGCAAAACTCTTTACTGGGCACGGCAATGTTTCGGGGTATGGTTTTGACGACCTTCCTCAAGTTGATTATCACTTGGTTATAAATTCAACCTCGAGCAGTATGAATAACGAATTACCTGCACTAAGCTCTAAGTATTTAAGCGCATGTGAAATGGCTTACGATATGTTTTATGCGACGCAAAATACGCTATTTATGAATTGGGTGAGCGAACACAATAAAGCGGCTAAGCTATTAGATGGCAGTGGCATGTTAGTAGGGCAAGCTGCACAAGCTTATTATGTATGGCGAAATAAAATGCCGGACATTGTTTCCGTTGTTACGGCACTAAAGCAGGGAGTACTTAAATGAATCAAGCAATACAGTTTATAGACCGACTCGAATTTAGAGAGCCAACTCACCAGCTAGTTTTTTTTGCACAAGTAAGCGGAATGCTAGTTGAGTGTGTGATCGCTGTAAGTAGTTTAAATTTAGCCGATGAGAGTCATGCAACGCGTTATTTTGAACAATACCGATTTGATTATGAAGAGCGTGCCGAGCAGCTAATCGAAGACGAAAGCTATAACTCGGCAGGGCAAATAGAAGTGAGTTTACTTAATTAAGCAAAAAGTTGTGGTTACTTCGCGTCTTCAGCTAAGTATTCATCTTTAAGCTGCACGTAATTATCGGCCGACACTTTTAAAAAGCTCAGCTCTTGCTCTGTTAAAGGGCGGGCTTGTTTCGCTGGGCTACCTACATATAAATAGCCAGACTCTAAACGCTTATTAGGAGGTACTAAAGCACCACCACCAATAATCACCTCGTCTTCTACAATCACATTATCCATAATAATGGCGCCCATACCCACAAGTATGCGATTACCTAATACGCAGCCATGCAGCATAACCTTATGACCCACGGTAACATCATCACCAATAATAAGCGGGTAACCCTCAGGATTGCTTTTAGTCGCTCTTGATAAATGTAAAACACTGCCATCTTGTATATTAGTGCGCTTACCAATACGAATATGATTAACATCACCACGGGCAGCAACTAGTGGCCATACACTACTATCATCACCTAGGGTGATATCACCGACTAATACAGACGACTCGTCTATATAAACAGAATCATTAAACGCAGGAGTTATTCCTTTATAAGAACGTATTGCCATATATGCACCTTTAAATTAAACAATATGAATAGTATCAGTGTAACAGTAGCGCTTATTTAAGTACCAGCAAAGCCTGATTTGATTATAAAACTAGCTGTTTTATCTGTTTTAGCTCAGATACTGACCGAACAGTGTGTTTTTTTAGTTTTTCTTTAAAAAAGTACTTGCGTAAAAATCTGTTCTCCCTATAATGCGACCCCACTGAGACGGCAGAGGCCATGCGCAGCAGAGCAACGCATAGCGAGGCATGAGCTAATCAGAGAGTTAAGTAAAACTTAAGTTTAAATCATCGCAAGAAAGTTTAAAATTAAGTGTTGACTCGAAAAATAAAGGATGTATTATACGCATCCCTAGCGACAATGTCGCAACGT
>NZ_JAGYIU010000007.1 GCF_018402495.1 Pseudoalteromonas sp. | reverse complement strand
AAACCTTTCAAAATCAGACTCATCTAAGTAAATCGATTTTCGCTCATTCCCTCACGACGTAACATGATATAAAGCACCTTCGAACTCTAATCTTAGCGGCCTAGCCACTTTTTTACCTATCTATGTTAGTAAATTAATAACTAAAGATTAAGCACTAGTCGGCTAAAAAGCAAAAAACAAGACCTGACCCCATAAGACCGCTGCGGTAGACCCGCTTTACTCTACCTTCAGCGTTAAAATCATTGACAGGCAAAAGGCAAGACGCGACCCCATTGGCGCGCACACTACACCTTGTCTTTAATTGTTTGTGACTTCAGTAAGTCTAGTTGGCAATTAGCTATAGCGAAATTGCCTTCTGTACTATGCTATGTACACAGATTTTGGAGCTTATAATTACAAGAACCTATATAAATCAGTATGATAAGATTTGGTCATTTAATTAGGCATTCGCATGAACAATTTTCAGAGAAATAAAAAATGCAGCTTAGTGAATACAGAAAACTGCCTTCTGAGGTTAAGAAGATCGCCACGCGCTATATGCTCGCCGTAGCGATGGCGCGATTGAATGTAGGTACATTAAATCAGCTCAGTAAGGTGATAGATGAAAGGAAACCCAAGGAGATGAGGGGATGCTCGCCTAGCTTTTTATATAATAAATGGAAAACACCTATCGAGAGCCACACTAAAATTGCACCGATAGAAGTGCTGATACCAGGTATTCATTGCTGCCTTACCAGCCCACTATGGCAACTTTTTTCAGGGGCAGCAAAAACACACAGTGATATTAATGCGTTACTTTACCAATTAGATTGCCGTGTCACGGCATGTTTGTTTGAACCAAATATTGATATGGCAAATCCAATACGGTCAAAGAAAATTACAAAGCGCCATATATGTATAATCGAGTGCTTTAATACGCCAGATGCATTAGCGTGTCTATTGTTGCTGTCGTTAGATAACTGCCCATTTCAATTTATCATCGAGCAAGCGACATTTAGGTTGTTTATTCGGTTAGTCAGTTTTACCCCCATGTACACCATCAAATACTCTCTTTATATTTTGATTCAAAGAACTGTTTACGCTAACTCCAAGCGAGTATTTGAGGATGAGCACACACTGAAATTGCTATATGAAACAGCTAACAATGCAAGGCAGCTCCCTGCATGCTTTAATCTGTTTATCAATATGGATAGCAACGAGTTAGAAAAAATTACACAGTATTACCAACGAATAACTCAAGAAGCGGTGACCTGTCACTTAATCAAGGACGATCCGAATATTAGAATGTTTTTTAGTTACCTACTCAATGAATCTGACCAAGCTTGGATACAAATAGGCCTTCAAGATTATCAACAAAATCCTGGTAAAAAATTAAATCCGCATTTATCACGTTTACTTAAACGAATGAGATATCTTTCTCGTAAATATTAGCTTTATTGAGCATATAAAATCAGCACAGCCATCATGTTATCTCAGTAAGCAGTGTCACTTAAAAACAGCAGAGCTAGCTATTTGAGCCAGCCCCACTAATATAGTGGCACTTACACTGATTGCACAGTCTGCTGTTAGCAAGTGCGCAGTTCTACTGGGATAAGCCGCGCACTTGATAGCCTTTACACGGTAATTGAACCTGCTCTATTACACAAACGAGGCCATCCTTTTAGCTTGTTTACAATTAGTCACTATTAGACCAAGTTAAGATACCCTTCATCTCATTTTCACAACTTATAGGATTACTCTCCGTGCTCTTTATAATTACGTATACCCATGACTCAATTGAATCTTCTAGCTTTGTAGTATCAACTGAAATTCCGTTTGTTTCAGGGTTATTTTGCAATAGCTTATCTATAGACATTGCCAACTTTGTACTAACTGATTCTGAGTTTTTAAAAAGCTGACTTAATTTATATTCTAGAGAAGATTCAAAATCATAAGGGTCGCAATCAAAATTGAAAGGAACAAAATACCCTTCCATTTCAGAATGAAAGCAAGCTGTCCCTCCAGTCTGGTTAAAGTAAACGCAATTAGATTTAGCCTGAATAATTAAACCAGCGCCTACCATGTCCCATAAACATATCTTCATTACTTTATTTTCCTTTTCTAAAACGAGTGAGGGCTATGAATATATGAGTCAAGCACAACCCCTTGATTTGCAGCAGCCCTAACAAATCTTTGGTCTGAAGTAATAGTTCGAATACCAAGTCTATCACCTGTTCCAAATATTCGTTGATCTGGCATTTTTATAGTTCGCGTAGGGAGCAAGTTCATAACTCTTATAGATGGCATGTCCGGAATAGCGCTGACCGTTGATAAAAACGCGGAAGCATTTGCTATCACGTCTGGTCTACCATTACGCCTAACAGCAACTACAAATTCGCCAAGAGCAGTTTGAGTCATCAATCGAGCATTATTACCCATAGCTGCAAGGATTTCACCTTGAATGGGTGAAGCTGGGCCTGATAGCGCCCTAGCCGTGCCAGTATCAATATTGATAGCACCTTGCCTAACTCGTTCTAGAGTTTCATTTTCTGTTAATGATTCAGCTGGGATTAGTGGATGGACAGCTTCAGGTGTAGAGCCGGGAGTTGAAAGAGACAGAGCTACCGTCGTTAAGGCTCGCCCTAGAGCTGAAAGAATAGTTTCCCCAGAAATACCCTCAGCGGCTAGAGGTAATGCTACAGCAGCTCCAGATAAAGCACCTCCACTGGTACTATTATTACCTTTTGCAGTTGTTGATGGTGCGCCAATATCGGCTGTTGCAGACATATTACCTATCTGAATATTAACCGTACCATTGCCATTGCCTGTCATGGTGCCGACTTTCACATCGCGTTTTATGCGGGAACCTGTGACAGATTGCCTCTGAGTAATATCAGCCTTTTTATCTTTACCTAGCTCTTCTGCAACCTCTTGGCAGTTTTCAGGGTTATCTGCATCACAACTTGTATAACCAGTCGGGTCTGTTCCACTTAACGGGTTATTCATAATATACGAATACGGGTTAATACTCTGACTATTCGTTGGGCTTTGAATAACGGGGTCCACCGACATAAACCGCCCAAGGTTATAATCGTACACCCGACCGTTCATATGGATTAACTCTACACTATCTAAATGTTCGTGGTCAGTAAAGCCACGATTCGTTTTTGCATCCGCCAAATCACCTAGTTTTGAAGTCCCAAATGATTTTAATCCACCACTGGCTAAACGTGGTTTGCCAAATGGATCGTAGTTTCGCTCTGCTTCTACTTGCCCGTTGTGGTCGGTAAATACCCGTGCGCTGCCGAGGCGGTCACGGTGGGTGTAGCGGATGGTTGCGCCTTCATCGGTGGTTTGGCTTATTACTGCAATGTCGTCTATGTAAGCTCGCCACGTGGTTTTTATGCCGTTTATTTCTTCTTCATAGAGCTTGTCACTATAGTACGTGGTCACGCTGCCATTTACTTGTTTAAAGCGCATATGCTGCGGGCCATAAGTAAAATTGAGGGTTTTACCACTTTTTATAATTTGCGTGGGTTTGTCCATAGCGTTATAGGTAGCGCTGGTTAAACCATCACCACTGGTCATGTTGCCTCTCGTATCATAACCAAACGACTTCCAACCACCGCGATAAACACGTTTTACTGCATTGGGCCCGCCTGTTGCGCCGTTTTCATAATCATACTGCGTTGCATAGTCTGATTTTGATAACAAATTACCCACCGCATCATAGCTATAGTTGATGGTGCTGATACCATTAACGGCATTACTCTCTAAACGGTGTAGTGCGTCATAATCGTATGTTTCACTAAAGCTATGCTGATTGCCAATATTACCTGTCGTAATATCAACTGCTTTTAAATTACCAAAACCATCGTACGCGGAGTAATCGATGTTCATAATGTTGCTATTATTTTTAGCTATTGTTTTTAAGAGCATTTGCCCACTTTTGTTACTGTAAGCAGTATTTTCAGTGAGTCCATTACCTAGCGTATTTTGAGAGCCGTTACCAAATATGTCGAATTCAGTTATAGTTTTATACACATAACCACTAGCTGCATTTTTTACCTGCGTTTGATAGCCTACGTCATTGTAACGGTATTCGAGTGTGAGGTTGTTAGGGTAACGCAGCCCTTTTACACGGCCATAATTATTGTCGTAGAAGGTGGTTGTGGTGTAGCTTTTACCACTGCCTGCAACGGTTTGACCGCTTGGACGACCGCGATTGTCGTAAGTGTAGGTTTTTGTTACGCCATTGCCTACGGCTTGGTTTAATTGCCCAAAGCCATTCGTTGCGCCGTCATAGGTATACGTTAACGTATTTTCACCTGTGGCGGTGCGCCGTGTTACGCGGCCAAGTACATCGGTAACATAGGTCAATGTTTTACTACCTACGCGTACTTCTCGCTGTAACTCTCAAAGCCGTTGTACTCAAAATTAGTAACGCCTTGGTTAGGATCATTCACCTGTGTTTTTTGGCCTAAGCCGTTGTAGGTTGCCTCTATGTTATTGCCATTAGCATCTTGAATAACAATAGGTAAGCCTTGGTTATTATAGCTGTAACGAGTAACACCATTATCAGCATCCACCGTTTGCATAAGCTGTTTAAGGCTATTGTAGGTACGCGACATATCCAAGGTGATGCCATAACAACTATCATAGACCTCAATATCTGTCTTAAGTCCACTGTAGCTGTAATTAGTAGTCATGTTACCGCAATGTTGATTGGTTACTTTTTCGATTACGCGGCCAAGTGCATCGTGTTCGGTGTATGACGTACCATAAACTGCACCTCCTTCTTTATAGGGCATAGATTCAAACGTTTTATAGCCAAGGCTGTTATAATTAACGTCACTAAACACCCAGTCACCATCGAAATTCTGCACAGCTGTACGTAATGTTCGTCCCAGCGCATCTTGATAGATTTTTTGCATAGGCTGCCCTGCTGAGACATTTAACACTTGTATTATTGCATTAGCTGGTGCTTGTGCGTCAGGTGTTTGCATTGCACTGTAACGGGCCGGACTGCCATCAGTCTGAATACTGTAAGGGCGGTTATAATCATCGTAACCAAAGTTTGTCACTTGATAGCTATTGCTACTAAGCTGCTGACGAGTTTGGGTTATCTGCCCTGTTGCAGGGTTTACTTCGGTGTAGCTAATATGCCCTTTAGCATTAGTTTGTTTATATGGGAAATAACCGTCAGTAGCTTCAACAGTTCCGTCTTTACTGTAGGTGGTTGAAGTTGTACGTGTTTGGTCGATCCAACTACCACTACTATTACGCACTTTTGTGGTTTGACTAACAGATAATGGAAGGCCGTAGGCATTATAGATAGTATCTATTTCACTCCCATAACCAGATGATGAGCCACCAAGTGTTGCTGTAGTTGTTATTGTTTGTGGCTGTCTACTACCATGGTAATTACTGTATTCACTTCTAATGCTCGTTTCTTGATCTAAGTCTGCATCCGTTATTGGGTCGTTTGTACTGCGCCCAGCTACACGAGCTTTAGTTTGTATTTTAGTATTAAGTTTATTTAACCACCAGTTACTTTCGTTACCCTCATACTCGCGTGTTTCACTTGTGGTATACGTACCCCAAGCGTCTTCAACTTGCGTAGATGATGCAGTTACATTGCCATATTGATCTAACCTAGTAATATTTTTATCGATGCGTGTTAGATCTTGTTTAGTAACTAAATCTCGAGTAATTTGTGTAGTTTCATTTGGGTATAAATTATAAACGTCAGTTACACTGTGAGCTAGGTTCTCTTGCCACTCAGTATTTGAATAACTTATCGCATTGGTTTCATTATCACCAATATCTAGATGCCCGCTTCCCCTTGTTGCATAATCATCTTCGGTAAATGTAGCTTGTCGCTTTAGCTTACCTTGATACGGAAATATTTGCTCAAAATCAGTTTGAGTGACTAAAGTACGATCTACATCTTTTCTATAATTGATTTAAAACCCATAAAACCACGGCCTTGCCTGCTATAGACCGCTTCCCTATAAAAGTACTCTTTATGCTGCGCAATATCAGTTGCCATCAAAATCTATAAAAGATGAAACAATAGGCATACTCGAAGTAAAATATATATACCCTTGAGCAATATCGCCGCTCAAATAACGCTCTGCTCTATTATCTGGAGTATCATAAAGCGATAAGTTATTTTCATGCATCGGCGTAGATAAATTTGCATATTCCCATGTTGACTCTCGCTTTAATCCGTCAGTAACCTTATGCAAAATTTCTGGTAGCTCATTGTTATCAGTTAGCTTATTTGTCTTAATAAAAAACCATTAACGCCAGTTGAGCGAAGGTTACCTGACATACCTCCTTGCTCAAAGGAATAACCATTTATAGTGAAGTTGCCATTGGCAAAAGTAATATTTTAAATGTTGAAAAGAAAAATCTAAATACCCATCATTGTTATAGTCTGTAATTTCTAAAGGTTGGAACACCTCATTGCCATAAATAGAAGTACGCCCTATTGGAGCTTTAACTATATTTGCAAAGCTACGCCTAATTTCTGTACTGTTACTATTATTTTCAAAATCGATCATCGTCCAGTTAAAACGACGTAAATCAAGGTTGCTTAAGTCTATTTCTAATTTTTCGGCTGAGCTTTCTGTATTGCGATGCTCGTGCATTTGTATGTCATCGTTACAACTTTCTATATAATAATCACGCTGTACAATCCTTCCTAAAATATTGACGCAATAATCATCTTCACTATTAGTTGCAACAAGTAATTCATCCTTTCCATCTGAGTCTAAATCTCCTACCTGTAGCCCACCAAATTTCGCTTGAACACGATATTGCAACGAGTTATTTGTATATAAGAGGCTATTGATTTGCCATTCATGTATACCTATACCAGTTCCCAAGCTGCTAAGAGGCAAAAAACTATAATTACCATTATTGAGTTGCACTTGCCATTCATAAGAATTTCCAGATTTTGCAGCTCTCACAAAATCTTTCAGCCCATCACCATTTAGGTCAGCAAATACAAACTGGTTGTAAAAGTTGTTAATAGGTAGACCTAACTCTTCAGAGAAGTATTCATTTAATTGAACTTGACCATTGATTACTTCTGTAAATGCAATTGAAATTTCTTTAATGTTATCATCGGCTTGATATGTAAGCATTAAATCAAGTAATCCATCGCCATTCATATCATCCCAACTAGCTTGTTGAAATAAACTTTGACCTGCATTGAAACTTCTTTTTTTTAATTTATATAATTCAATAAAGCTATAAAAGTTAATTTGCCCTTCACCACGGCTCTTGTAATACCCTACATAGCTTTCATCATTATTAAAGTAATTTGTTAAAACAATATCCTGCAAACCATCCCCATCGATATCGAAAATCCGTGCATTTGTTGATCGTATATTTTCATAACCGTGATTTAGTTGAAAGTTTGTAGTTACCCTTGTGGCATTAAAATGATCATCATACTGTATATAAACTAAATAACCATTTTCAGAAGTTGTAAAATCAGCTATTCCATCATTATTAATGTCACCCTCTACAGCAGTGAAAATTAAGTGGCTTATATTATCATCTAAGGTTTTTAAATAGGTGTAACTGCCATTCAGTAACGTATATACATCAACATTAATAGATACTCCTCCATTTCTAACAATCTTTAGCAACTCAGCTATACCATCACCATTTAAGTCTTTATAAATAACACGATTTTTTGGCTTAACTCACCTTTTGATGAAGAATTCAGGCCTCCAACATTAGAAAATACACTATCTGCAAGTGAGTTGATATTTACGCCCTCCCAACTCAGGGCCGGGTCCGACATGCTAAAGTGAGTTTTAGGAGTGCAATGATATGAACCACTATAATCACATAACTCAATTGTTTTTATATGGGAACGCGCTGTACTTTGACTCTCGCCGTAACTTAATCCATACCTTTTTACTAAAGTATTTCCCATATATGTTTTAATACTTTTGAGCAAAACTGTTGTGTAGCTTACCCCTCCATTTAAGTAGTTTAACGAAGTATCAGTTCTATCAGTAAAATAATTAAACTCAACTATCCTGTCGCCTTTATCCGTTCTGCTCTTACCAGAATAAAGAATTTTTTCAGCATTAACTGACCTAGACCAAATTCTTCATACTCATAATGTATATAGTTTTTTCCATAACATCATGTTGATACTCGAGTAACCAGGAATAAGCCGCCACTTTACTTCCATGTATTAGCCTCGAATTAGTTGTTTTACCAAAATAAGCTACTCGGCCGTTTTTATATTCAACTCTGAACCATGTAGATGAGCCATTTAGTGAACCACTTTGTGTTACACGCACAAAGCTATCTATTTCAGTACGATATTCAGTCCCTGAGCTTCCATAGCTACCTGATGTATTAATTAAACGCTGACCATCTAAGCACAGCCTGTCATTACTATTATATTGTGGGTTTTGCATGAAGCCATCTTGTGCATACGTAGCTGCGCACCTTGTAATACTTGAGCTAGCAGATAGCGACCATCCCATTCCGGCAATACCATTACCACTGCGAGATGAATAATTAAGTGATACTTCAGGCTGCATGCCAGCTCTGCCCGGCGGTAATTGAATTGGAATATGATACGTTGAGGCGCCACCACTTACACCAGCTTGCCCCTCCAAGGTACCTATTAATTGGCTACTAGGAGCAACTGTGTCAATAAAGTTACTTGTATCATCTGGGGTTTGTGTAGTAAGTGTCGAGTGTGGGAGTAGTTTTTTACTTCGTGAACTATTATGGGAGGGCCAACTAAATAATCACTGTACTTATTTTCGCCATTAATTTTTTTACAGCTCGAACCCTAAATATGTGTTTGCTATATCCTGCCAATGAAAAATAATAACTATTGTAGCTTAATCCTTCAGCTACCATCCTAAAAGAACTGCCATCCTCAGATACTTCTACCGAAAAAGTCGTTTCTGAATTGCAAAAACCGCTGCACGGAAGTGCTACTGCTGATGAACTACCATATAACAATCCTCCACCATCATCATAGCTTCCCCAACGCCAAGAAATTCTGATTGAACTCTCATCTTTTGTAAATGCGAAATCTGTTGGATCTTTTGGATTAATCCGGTATTCCGCACCCATTTTAAGAATAAATTTTCTGGTACTTTTCACCTAAGCAATCAATGATGGTCTGATTACGCGTTTCTAAATTGGCTACCAATGCCGTTTTGTCTGGTAAATATATAACCGCTATTCCTTCAAAGCATTGGAATACCCAACGCGCTGTAGGCCGCTGCTCGGGTTTGTACTTCATACTTGGGAAGTAGCAATTTTTCTCGACTAAGGTTGTACGAATTTGATGCTCTAAGCCCGCATATACCATTAAGCAGCAGGTCATCACCATCAATAGCGCTTCAATACGCTCCGGTTTTTAAGATAAATGGCGCTCGTTAAGAAGTCGGGGCTTTTAAGAAGCGAAAGCCTTTTTCAACATTCTGTTGGGCTTTGTAACTGCTCAGCAAGCTTGCCATATCAAGCCCCTCACTGACATCATTGGTGGCAATAATGAACAGTCCAAGTTGTTCTAAAGCGCTTTGCCGCGAGGCTAGAGGTGTGTATAAATTGCCCGTGATTTGATACTCAATGCGTGTTGGTAACTCGCCTAACTTAGGTCGTCCGGCACTCGCATAAACAGCGACTTCTGTTACTTGCGCGTTGACATTACATACCGCTTGCTTGTCTTGCCATTTTATAAGGGCGGTTTGCGCATCTTGTGCGCAGGCAAAGCGTTGTTGGCCTAACAGTTTGAAGTCTTTTCGCGCTTGCTCGCCCGCTTTTAACATGCGCTTGTTCAAATTGTGTTGCTCACGCTTGTAAGCTTGTTCACTGCGAATAAGTAGCCACTTTTGTTTGACACCACCATACTCGCTGTCATAACTGACGCCTTCATAACCTTGAGAAATAGGTGTAAACATCAAGGTTGGAGCTTGTTTGATCAGTGCCTTCGCTTCTTTGAGTGTTTGCGGTACGCGAGTAATAAATAATTGGCCTTGCGCGTCTAAATCCTCAATCGTTTCTTTCACATAAAGCGCAGCATCCGCCACTAAATAACGGCTCGCTTGCGCGGCTTTTAAACTGCCAATATGCGCTTTTACAATCTGCTTGAAACCCTCCATATCATTACTGTTGCCACTGGCCGGTTTCATGTATACGGGGATCCCAGACTGATTCTCACATATAAGATTTAATATCACTTGATTAAGCTCAGGTCGATGATCGCGTGAATAACCTCTGGCTATACGAATGTGCCTCGGCTCATCGTCCTCAGTGGCTTGACCATCATAATGGAAACTTGTCGAGTCAAGATGCAAAGCTTCAGTTGCCAAACCAAGCTTAGTAACAACGGCTTCGCCTAACTGTTGATACAAGTTGGAAACACCATATTCGTACAAACTATCTAAGCATCGTCCTAGCGCATCATCGTTAATATGCTCAGGTAACACGCCTTCACCAATGAGCCGGTCGACAGGCTTGTTTCTGAAGTATTCGCTATACATATGTAAGGTTCGGCCAGTAAAGCCAAGACCATTTAAGACCATTGCAGTCACCAGTTGGCCACAACTGATTTTACGCTCGGGAGCCGCGCCCCTAAAGCCTTATCAATAATATCAGCAAAACCAAGACTATGACAAAAACCAGCGACGAGACCATGGTGGTCGAGTATTTTAGAATAAGGAACAGGCATAATATTGTGCTCTCAAAAGAGAGTAATAGATCAAAACTCGGGATCGGCGTCAAGAAGTTTTTTTAACAAAAGGCAAAATCATGCTCAGTTATTGAACGATTTTAATTCAAAAATAGAGTGCGGAATGACAGATTAATTGTTATTGGTTCAACTGGTTCAAACATCCCCATAGAGCTTGCAGGAAAGCAAAAAAGGCTTAGCAGTATAGTAAAAAAAGCAAGGGGTACAAGATTATTGTTGGGATAAAACGAGGTTTTCACACTTTGTTCCTTAAAGTTTAACAGCTGCCCCATACTAACAAAAAACAAACAAACATCAACATTTTAAACCTTAAAAGTTAACACCTTACTGTGATGGGCTATTTAAAAATTATTAGGAGTTAGGTGTATGGGATATAGACTTGTGTTTACAAGTTTAGTTAATTATTTACTTTTACTTAACACTTGCTACTAGCGGCGGCACTGCCATCCGCTTTAAAGCACTTTAAATTATTTAAGCTTTAATAAAGTTATTTAAAAAAGCAAACCCTGCACAGGTTACTGTGCAGAGTTTTGTATTTTTATCGGCAGGTAAATTTGTGCACTTAAACCACCCTCTAATCGGTTTTCAAGTTTCACTTTACCATCGTGCATGTCAACAATACGCTTTATAATAGCCAGTCCCAAGCCACTACCTTCACTACCTCGTGCAGCGTCACCTTGCTTAAACGGTTCAAATACTGACTCTAATTCACTCTCTGGTATACCTGGGCCATTATCGTTAACCGCAACAATCACGTACTTTTTATTGCAACTGAAGTAACTTCGCACCTCAATATCCCCTTGCGAGTAACGCAGTGCATTTTCAATCATATTCGTCAGCACTCGTTTAATAGCAACAGCGCTGATAGGAATGTTACCTAAATTAGGATTGCTTTCAAACGTGATCACTCGTTGATGCTTTAGTTCACTTTGTACAACATCTGCTATCAAGGCGTTGATATCTTCATAGCTTTGTTCTTCACGTTTATGATGGCGTAAATATTCAATAAACTGATCGATAATGCTATTCATATCTTCAATGTCGTAAATAATACCTTCACGTAAATAATCATCTTCATCAACCATCATTTCTGTGGCCAAGCGAATACGGGTGAGCGGAGTACGTAAATCATGAGAAACACCGGCCATAAGTAATCTACGGTCGTTCTCAAGGGCCGCTATACCTCGCGACATTTGATTAAACGCACGTGTTACTTCTATTACTTCGGTAGAGCCTTCTTCTTCAAGTTTGGTGTTAAAATCACCTTTACCTACTTTAATTGCAGCGTGTTGCAGTGCTTTTAATGGTCGGTTCAAATGTCTTGCAAACAACCACCCGCCTAATACACTTAAAAAACCGATACTAGAGAGGTAAAAAGTTAGAAATTCGAGATTACTCTCTTTAAATCCGATTAAAGGGACTTTGACCCAATACCCAGGTGCTTGAGGTGCTTCCACCCAATAAATAAGCGGGTCAGTTTGACTAATGCGCACCCGAGCAAAACCATTCAACTGCTCTGACATACTTCGCGATAGCCCCGAATACTCTCGACTTTGGCCTAAGCCATTGCGCATCGCTTCACGCTGAGTCATCACCTCAATACCGGTTATTTCAAAAAACTTTTCTGAAACTTCGTCGGTTACTTCAACACCCTCTTCCCAGTCAATAAATACAGTTTTAATTTGCTTAGCGAGCATCAAATTAACTTGCTCAATGGTGGGTTTAACAACATATAAACTTACTGTGACGTAGGATACAATTTGGTTAATCAGCAACAAAGCTGCTACTAAAAAAACAGTTTGCCCAAACGCACTACGTGGAAACATTCCCATAATGATTACTTTTCACCGTCAGGAACAAACACATAACCTAAACCCCATACCGTTTGAATATAGCGTGGGTTAGCGGCATCGACTTCGATCATTCGACGAAGGCGTGATACTTGAACATCAATACTACGCTCAAGCGCACTATAGTCTCGCCCTCGAGCTAAGTTCATTAATTTATCTCGACTTAATGGCTCACGCGGATGAGACACCAACGCTTTTAATACGGCAAACTCGCCACTGGTGAGCGATACCGTGTTATCGCCCTCACTCATTTCACGGGTGGCTAAATTTAGGGTAAATTTACCAAACTCAATTAAGTTCTCCTGCGCTGAAGGCGCCCCTGGCACTTCTTTTGATTGACGACGTAAAATAGCTTTTATGCGCGCTAATAGCTCGCGAGGATTAAACGGTTTAGGAATATAATCGTCAGCACCGAGCTCCAAACCAATAATACGATCGACTTCATCGCCTTTGGCGGTCAGCATAACAATAGGGATTTGGTTTTCTTTTTGGCGTAAACGTCTGCAAATAGAGAGCCCATCTTCGCCCGGCAGCATTAAATCAAGCACCATGAGGTGAAAATTTTCACGCTCAATTAGCCTATCCATTTGCTCTGAATCGGCGGCTGTTCTAACAATAAATCCTTGCTCTACCAAATAGCGTTCCAGCAAACTGCGTAAACGTTTATCATCATCCACCACCAATACTTTTACTGTCTCTTGTCCCATAATCTGTTGCTTATTTTTATAATTTATTAATAGTTAATATAAATGAAAAACTTAAGAATAAAAAACTAATTAAGCGCTTAGATTGTTACTGAACATTTCAAACCCATTGAGTATGTATTTTATTGATAATACGCTCGACAAATTTCATTTATTTTAATACCGTGCCACATATGAAAATTAAACAAGAACACGGCGTGAAAACAAACTTAATTACTCGCGAAGGCTATTTACAACTTCAGCAAGAACATGACCATCTTTGGAATGTAAAACGCCCAGAAGTCACTAAAATTGTGAGTTGGGCTGCAAGCCTTGGTGATCGCTCTGAAAATGCAGACTATCAGTATAATAAGCGTCTATTACGCCAAATAGACCGCCGAGTGCGCTATCTACGTAAGCGCATCCCCGATTTAAAAATTGTTGATTACTCACCCGTGCAAGACGGCAAAGTTTTTTTTGGTGCTTGGGTTGAAATAGAAAACGAGGCTGGGGAGTGTAAGAAGTTTAGAATTGTCGGTCCCGATGAAATTTATGATCGCAACGATTACATTTCTATCGACTCACCGATGGCGCGAGCACTATTAAAAAAACAAGTAGACGATGATTTTGAGGTCATGACCCCTCAAGGTGCTAAGCAATGGTATGTAAATAATATTTCCTACCAAAAATAAAACGGCTTAGTTTTGATTCAGATCATATTAACTTTTTATTGTTTATATTATCTGAGTAAGCTATAACTAAAGTAACTCAAGTTATGATGTATTAATTTGAGAGTAGTTAATTAAGGTCGTCACTATGTCAAACATTACAGCGCGCATATTACAAAATGCCCTAGTGTTTACACTCTTTATGAGTGTAAGTTTGACATTGCATGCAACACCCAAAAATACGCAAATTGATGCTGGTTTTACACCTGAAGAATTTATTGTTTGCGATTCTCCTGACCAAGCAAACCTCGACACCGATATAGACTCTCATGTTGGTGTTATTGCGCTTAGAGAAATTCAACCACTTCCTTTAGCGTTATACTTTGATTATGAAAGTAACTTTTTAGTCACACCATACAACCATGCACATCCGCGAGCGCCACCCGTTATTTAGTTTAATAACTTGCTTTTAAACATTATTAAATTTTATAACTAATTAGGTGGATATTATGTCTAACTTTAAAGAACTCCGTACCCAAGATATTTCTCATGGCACTATTGCTAATACATTTACTGATGAATCTGTCATTGATTTAACCTCACCTGCTACACAAGTGGTGACTAGTTTTACTGATACAAGCCCGATGCGTGCATCGTTTGATACAACAATTGAACAAGCGTCAAAACAGTTAACGACTCAACGCTCTGATTTTATTTTGGTGACTGATGAGCAGCAAAAGCTAATAGGTATAGTGGCAAGTGCTGATTTACAAAGCTCAAAAATCATGATTTTAGCTCAGCGTTTAGGCTTGCCCCGTAGTGAAATTAGCTTGCGCTATTTAATGACACCGCTAAGTAATTTAATGGGTGTAAGTATGAAAAGCTTAAGCTACTCATGCATTGGTGATGCACTGCAAACTATGGAACATCATGGCGCTATGTTTTTATTAGTCACTGCAGCTAATAATGAAATAAGTGGTTTAATTTCAGCACGCGATATAGCACGTAAGTTGCAAATTCCTGTTCATATTAGCCCAATAGCACACACATTTAGTGAAGTACTCGAAAGTATAGAGCACCCTCACTAAATCAGCTTTTTATCAGTATAGTTCCAACCCCGGTAATGGCATCTTAAGGCAAGTAAAATAGCTTGCTTTAAGAGCTTTTTATTACCCTCCCCTGTGATATTATTCAAGACATTGACGCATCAGTTAACTTCTTAGCTGGTCTTATTTTTTGTATTAAAAGGTTTTTGCATGAGCGATATCTCTGCACGTTTAGCAACTGAGCTAAATGCACAGCAGCAACAAGTGGTTGCAGCAACAAAGTTACTTGATGAAGGCGCAACCGTCCCCTTTATTGCCCGTTACAGAAAAGAAGTGACCGGTGGATTAGATGACACCCAACTACGCCTTCTAGAACAACGTTTATCTTATTTACGTGAACTTGAAGAACGCCGTGGCTTTATTCTATCGACGATAGAATCTCAAAATAAGCTTACCGGGGAATTAGCAGCTGATATAAAAGCAGCGCAAAGTAAAACCGAGCTTGAAGATTTATACTTGCCTTATAAGGCAAAGCGTCGCACTAAAGGTCAAATCGCTATTGAGGCCGGTTTAGAACCTCTTGCTAATGCGTTATTTAACGACCCAATGCTCGACCCAGAAGCTGAAGCCGCTCACTATATTAATGCCGATAAAGCCATTATTGATACAAAAGCAGCCCTTGATGGTGCCAAATTTATTCTAATGGAGCGTTTTGCTGAAGACGCTAAATTACTCGCTAAGTTTAGAAGCCATATTAGTCAAAATGGGGCGATTGAGAGTAAGTTAATTGATGGGCAAGAACAAGCAGGTGCTAAATACAGAGACTACTTTGAACATCAAGAGCCGTTAAAAAAAGTGCCCTCGCACCGTGCATTAGCCATGCTAAGAGCACGTAATGAAGGCATTTTACAGTTAACGATTAACCCTGAGCCAAGTGCTGAAAATCCAGCCCAGTTATGTGCACAGATGATCAGCGATCATTACCGCCTAGATATTAAAAACAAACCTGCTAGTGCATGGTTATTAACTGTGGTGCAGTGGGCATGGAAAATTAAGCTTGGGCTACACTTAGAAAACGAGTTTTTAGCCGCAATGCGTGAAAAAGCCGAAACCGGCGCTATTGACGTATTTGCTAAAAATTTAAAAGATTTATTAATGGCAGCGCCTGCAGGCCCTCGCACGACACTTGGTTTAGATCCCGGCTTGCGTACTGGTTGTAAAATTGCGGTAGTCGATAGCACAGGAAAACTGCTCGCTACACAAACAATCTTCCCACATGCACCGCAAAATCATTGGGATAAATCATTACGTACGCTCGAGCAATTATGTCGCCAACATAAAGTTAAGCTTATTGCGATTGGTAACGGCACTGCTTCTCGCGAATCAGATAAACTGGTTGGCGAACTTATCAAAGCCAATGCCGAGCTTAAACTGAATAAAATGATGGTCAGTGAAGCCGGCGCTTCGGTGTATTCTGCGTCTGAATTTGCCGCTAATGAGTTCCCAGATTTAGATGTATCTTTACGCGGTGCAGTATCTATTGCACGTCGCCTACAAGATCCATTAGCTGAGCTGGTTAAAATAGAACCTAAGTCTATTGGTGTAGGCCAATATCAACACGATGTATCGCAAAGCCAACTTGGGCAAAGCCTAATTTCTGTAGTAGAAGACTGTGTAAACAGTGTGGGTGTTGATTTAAATATGGCCTCAGTGCCTTTGCTTGCGCGTGTTTCTGGCTTAAACAAAACGTTGGCTCAAAACATTGTAAACTACCGTGACACGAATGGGTCATTTACAAAACGTAGTCAGTTGAAAAAAGTAGAACGCTTAGGGCCAAAAGCATTCGAACAAGCGGCCGGGTTTTTACGCATTAATAATGGCAGCGATCCGCTAGATAACTCATCAGTTCACCCTGAAGCATACCCAATCGTTAAGCGTATTTGTGAACATAATCAGGTAGACGTAAATAACTTAATTGGTAACAGTGAATTTTTAAGTAAACTCGCTGCAAACGACTATATTGACGATAAATTTGGCTTACCAACCGTGACTGACATTATTAGCGAGCTTGATAAACCAGGTCGCGATCCACGTCCTGAATTCAAAACCGCGGAGTTTAAAGCCGGTATTGAAAAAATTAGTGACCTTAAGCCTGGTATGATTTTAGAAGGTGTGGTTTCTAACGTTGCTAATTTTGGTGCATTTGTTGATGTGGGTGTTCATCAAGATGGACTCGTGCATATTTCAGCTATTACTAACAAGTTTATTTCAGACCCACGCGAAGTGGTTAAAGCAGGTGACATTGTTAAAGTAAAAGTGGTTGAAGTCGATGCTGCCCGTAAACGCATTAGTTTTACTATGCGCCTAGATGACGACATAGACACCAGCAATAAAGCAGCAGCTGCGGCACCGCAAAAGCCTCGCAGCAATAATACAAATCAAGCACGAGCGCCTAAGCCTAAACGCGATACAGGCAATGCGATGATGGGTAATGCCTTTGCTGACGCCTTCGCTAACGCTAAGGTAAAAAAATAGTTAAAACGATAAATTTAAAAACAAAAAAACCGCTTAGGCGGTTTTTTTATTCATTTAAGATAGCTTATATTTGCGCTGAAAATTCACTTTGAGTTGCAGGTAACGTAGCAAGTTGATAAAAATTAGCGATCCGCTCAGCACGAGCTTCTATTTCGCTGTCACGTATTGGCTGTTCACTTTTAGCAACTGTTTTCTCGCCTTCATCAATTGAGAAAGATGCACTTATCTTACTTTGGCCTTCACTATTACTTTCTTCATCTACAGAAGATAGCTCAGCTTGTGCTGCAGCTATTTTTTGTGTCGCATCTGCAGCTATTGCCCTGTCTGCGCTAGAGGGTTCAGCAGGCGCTAAAGCTGCAGCACGAACAGTTTGCATTTTGTCAATTGTAGCTTGCGGATCACCATTAATTACACCGACATCAATAGGCACTTCACCACCTACTGCATAGTTAGCGCCATCAGGGCCTCTTTGATAATCGTAACTAGGAGAGCCCGCATATTGCCCACCTACGGCGACATGTGCTTGCTCATGTGTACGAACTTCGGTATCGCGAGCTTTTAACTCTTTAATTTGCTGCAGATCTTGCTCAAGCTGAAGCTCTTCTTGCTTACTAACTTCTTCAGCAACTTGCTGTTTTTCTTGCTCGGCATCGTTTTGCTCACCATCAGCGTTACCTTCTCGTTGCTCAATGGTTTTTTCATCTTTTATTTTGCCGCTTGCAGTGTAAGTTGAGCTGTCACTATTGCCAGGTAGCTTGGCTTTTTCTGCATCACTTTGGGCTTTATTTTCTGTGCTACCGGCTGTGTTTGCAGCAGCAGGGGGAATAACTTCACGTAGCTGATTGTCACGCCGAGCAGTCTCCGTATAAACATTTGCAGTGTTTATATTGATAGACGGAAACGGCGTGACGATGTTCATAATATATTACACTTGAATATCAACTAAAGTACCTAGTACATCATCTGCAGTTTGAATTGATTGCGTGTTAGCCTTTGCGTTGAACTCTTCAACTTTTAAGTTTACTAATGCTTCATCAATTCGTGCAGGTTGAGATACTGGTGCGGTTACGGCTTCTTCAGGACGTGCAGCAGAGAGTTGACGTTGCTGCGCTAATTGAGAATCATCTTGCTGCTCTATGCTGGCACGATTGATCTCAGCGCTAGCTTTTTCAATACCTTGGCTGGCTCTGTTAAACCCTTCTACACCGCTATTGAATACAGTTCCGATCGGCATAATAATAAACCTCCAACGAATGAATGTAGGTTAATTATCGCTCAAAAATCACGCAAAATAAAGCTTTAACCCGCTATAATAATGGCTTTACTTCAAAGCATTGATTTAACGGCAGATAAAAATTCACTTTTATGAGAAATAAAGGGGGCATGGGATGCTTTGTCTAATACTTCATACTCAAAGCCAGCATTAAGTGCGACCATTTTCTCAATCGCCCGATAAGGAACAAGCGAATCTAAGCGCCCAAAAATCCCATGAATAGCAACAGGGCACTGTGCAAAAACCTCGCGTAGGTCTTGGTTTTGCAGTATATCTAACCCTGCGCTTAATGCCTCATTATTCGGTGGCGGCGACTGACTCAATAATTGCTTTAGCTGTTTTACATCATCCCGAGCCGACTCACTGCCCATTGCTTGGATAGCTAAAAAGCGCTCTATCGTTTTTGAACGTTCTTGTAATAACTGCTGTTTAAACTGTGCGAGTACTGTGGGTTTAATACCCTCCCATGGCCGTTGCTCTACAAAAAAAGGCGTTGAAGCAACTAAAATGACTTTTGACACTTTTTCAGGCCAATGTTTGGCAATATAAAGGGCAAACAGGCCACCTAAAGACCACCCCATTAAAACAGATTGTGGCTTTAGTTGCTGACTCACAAGTTGAGCTGCATCATGCAAAGTATAAGGATTTAAAGAGACATCATTGTCACCGTAACCTGGTAAATCTAAGCAACGTACTTTGCCAGAATATAAAAATTCTAATTCAGGTTTTATTAACTGCCACACGCCTTGGTTCATTCCCCAACCGTGTAACAACACACATTCTTTTTGCATATTTGCCTAACCTTAACCAAACTTGAATTCAAGTATTAAGTGCAATCATTATGCAGCCACCAGAACTTCTGATTGCCCGGTAAATAATTCATGAGGAGTTTTATACCCTCTTGTCTTTCTTGGCCGATGGTTGAGCTTATCAACTGCCGCCTGTATTTCTGACTCACTTAGCGCCATAAAGTCAGTTCCCTTGGGGAAGAAGCGCCTGAGTAAGCCGTTGGTATTCTCATTTATGCCCCTTTCCCATGATGAATATGGGTGAGCGAAATACACATCCGCTTCTAATTTTTGTGCAATATGCTCATGGTAAGCAAACTCTTTTCCATTATCTAAAGTCACGGTAATAACCTTATCTTTATATGGTGTCATACACTTTATCAGCGCATCGGCTGTTATTTGCGCATGTTTGCTTTCAATTCTGTGAACGATTGTATATAACGTTTTACGTTCAACCATTGTGACAAAGGCATTTTTACGCCCTTTGCCTATCACTGTGTCACCCTCCCAATCACCAATCCTAGACTTTGCATCCACAATACTTGGGCGTTCATCAATACTGACTCGATTAACTATCTGCCCACGTTTATCGTAGCTTCCATAGCGTTTTTTATACTTTTTACATGCACGAGTGAGTGTCTTATGTAGTTCACCACCACGCGCCTTGTCCCTGTAAATATATTGATAAATCGTTTCATGATGTAAAACGACCTTTTTCTCTAAAGCTAAGCGACCTGCCACCTGCTCTGGCGAAAGTCCGTTAAGCAACAATTTATTAATCCATTCAGTAACTTCATCTGTTAACTTACTTGCTTTGAAAGATGATTTGCGTCTTTGCTCTGCAAAATTATTGGCTTGGTTAGGCCGATAGCCTTTAAGCCCTTTATTGCGTTTTAACTCTCTGGAAATAGATGACGGTGAACGAGTTAGTTCATCAGCAATTTGTTTTTGGTTATTTCCTGCTTTTATTAACGCGTAAATCTGGTATCTTTCTTCTTGTGTCAGCTGTTTATATTTCATTAAAGCAATTTCCTTTGGCGAGAAAATGGCCGAATTATAACAGCTGGCCATCTAATCTGAGAAATTGCACTTATTATCCGAATTTAGGAAACTTAAATCTATGATAGCGTTTTAAAGGGAGTTTGTAATGAGGAGAATCAGCGAATGAAACTCAGCCTAGGTGATTGGCTGTTTCCCTCTTACTGTGTGTTGTGTCAAAGTCAGATCCACAGCTCAATGGGGCTTTGTCAATTTTGTTTAGATGACTTGCCATTGCTAGATTTGGCCGAGCATGACAATTTATTTTACCGCCCCGATATTGTAGAAATGTTTCCTAACTGCAGCTTTGAGAAACTGTTCGCGTGCGCTTTTTATCAACCCCCTTTTGACTTATGGCTAAAACAGCTGAAATTTAATAATCAAATTCATTACAAAAAAGCGCTGCAGCAAGTCATTAAAAAACAGCTTACTATTTTTACTGATAAGCAGCATTTAACTGCCGCTGTATTTATTATTTTACCTTTGCATAAATCGCGCTTTTTAAGCCGGGGATTTAATCAGGTTACCCAAGTATGGCAACCTTGTTTGTCATCCTTTAAAGTCTTGAATAACGCATTAGTACGTAATAAACACACCTCGGCACAATCACAATTAAGCAAAGCTAAAAGGGTCAAAAATTTACAGCAGGCTTTTTCATGCACGATTAATTTAGAGGGAAAAACGGTAGTAATTATCGATGATATTATGACCACGGGAGCAACATTAAATGCAGCCACTTCGTCGCTAAAAGAAGCAGGCGCTAAACAAGTCTGGGCATTTACGACCTGTTTAACGCCACTTTAAATTTAGTTACCACTAACTCGAAAGGTATGACCGAAAAATAAAGCGTTACTTAATAATCGGCTAGTGCCGTACCAGTAACCTCTAAATACAGGGTTGTCTGTCATCGCAATCACACTGCCTCGGCCGTAAGAGTGAGCCATTAATGCAGCACCGCCGGCCACTTGCTCTACATTAACTGCATCAGTAAAACCAGCAAGTAACGGCTGCTGTGTATAAGTGAGTATATTTACAAACGGCGCTTGGGAGGCTTCGAGCAACCACGTGCTATTTTTAAACACTGGCAGAGTGCTACGCGTCAATGAGAACGTCAGTGGATGCGTAGTATCTACATCGGTATTAAATATAGCGCCTGCAATACGCTGGCGACCCGCTAGATAGTCTTTGTCTGCATATTTTAAACCTTGGGTATCAAATGCACTGGCGATATTTTTGCGTGATAAGTAGTTTGCTTTTAATAACTGCTGATCAGCTAAGAACTTTGCCCCGCCTTTATGACCCCAAATAACGCCGCCTTTTCTCACCCAGCTTTTAATCGCCACTTTATCGGCATCAGATAAGGTCGTGTAATTACCATGCGCTAACACAATATGGCTATAATCACTCAGTTCAAGGGAGCTCAAGCGGTTCATTTCAACAATTGTTGGCGCTACGCCTACAAAGCGATCTAGGTAATACCACACTTCACCGGCTTCATATTGGCTAACCCCTTTACCGCCAACTAATAATACCTTAGGCGCAGAAACAACCGCCATAGAGCGCGAGCCTAAGTCGACACCTTTGCTAGTTAAACCTGTAGTAATTGGCTTAATTTCAATACCAAATTGAGTTTGCGCTTGGTTAAGCTTTTCAACCCAATTGGATTCAGTTTGTAGCCCTGCAGGAATAATAATACTGCCCGCATCAAAGTCTATTTCATTATGTGTGGATTTAGCAGTTAATGGTTTTAATGCAACACGAGCTTTAATACCTTGCTGTAATAAACTATTGAGCATTTTTGGTGCAAGCATGTCGTCCCATGCAAATCCGTAGGCATAGTTTTTAGTCAGTGGCGCTAACTCTGGCTGCTTTGCTTTTTGCCAGGCCGTAGCGTCTACTTCTAATCCCCAACGACTGTTTACTTTAGCAAACGGCAAATTAAACGCATGCGCTAATGTCCAGCCTGATACATCGTAAAAGGTGTTGTCTGCAAAGTTTTGTTGTTCACTAAAAATAGCTTTAACTAATCGATATTGTGGTTGTGCAAGCGGCACAAAATAACTGTCAGGGGTAAAGTTTTTACCCTCAGCTTTTAGCCCTTCTCTCACTGGGTACGCATTAATTTGGTGTTGTTTGAGTATACTTAAAAAGTCGTTAGTACGTGTATTATCTTTTCCACCTTGAACAATATAGCCTTGGTAATCTTCATCTTTGGCAAGCTCAACCGCTTTGTTGTAAAAGTTAGCTTGGTACTCTAGCAAAGCTTGGCGGTTATCAACCGCAGCTTTAAATGTAGATAAACTGGTTAATAGTTGATTTTTTATAGTGAATGCAAAAGTTAGCGGGCCGTTAATAGTGTCTTGAATATGGCCACGAGAACTTGCTTGTTCAAATAAAATACCTACACCACCATTTACATCAGGGTAGGTTGAACCTTTGCCATAATAAAAGTCATCAAAGCTTTCTTCTGTAAAATATAACGCATTGTTGTCATCTAAGGTTTTTGCATGATAATTTGCAATAGCTTTGGTTAGGCTCACATTTTCTTCAGGGGTAATTGGGTGTTTACGACTTGGGATACCCGGTTGAAAAAAGTAGCTACTATTTGGCCCCATTTCATGAAAGTCAGTTAAAATATTAGGCTTCCAATAATGAAATTTGGCTATGCGTGCTCGCGATTCTGGGTGCTGCAACAACAGCCAATCACGATTTAAATCAAACCAGTAATGATTAGTACGGCTACTTGGCCAGCTCTCTACATGCTCTCGGGTTTGCGGATCCGACGATAAATTCATACCGCGATTACTATTAGCCCAATTTGCAAAGCGCGCTAAACCATCTGGATTAAGCGCAGGGTCGAGTAAAATAATCGTATTGTTAAGTAGCTCATTTATTTCATCGCCTTGCGCTGCCGCTAAATAATAAGCGACTAGTAACGCTGCATTACTACCTGATGATTCGTTCCCATGAACACTGTAACCCATCCACACAACACTGGGCTGATCTGCTGTTTTATTGTTTGAATTATTTAGGCGAGCTAAGTGTACTTGGCGAGTTTTTTCTATATTTTTTAATTTGTTAGCCGCTGTAATCGTAAGCATAACTAACGGGCGCTGCTCGTGAGTTCGGCCTATTACTTCAAAGTTAATTCGATCGCTTTTTTGAGCTAAAATTTCCATGTAGCGAACAAGTTGGTCATGCCTTACATGCCACTCACCCACTTGATAACCCAGTACTTCTTCTGGTGTTGGTATGGTGGAATCAAATTCAACCTGTTGCTCAAAATAATACGATAGGGGCTTTGCCATACTTGAAAAACTGGCCAGTACCACCATTATTGTTAATATGAAGCGCATATAAATCACTCTAAAAATGTTTGTTAATTGCACGCTAGCATTGCTTAAAATAGATGCCAACTTTTTACGTTCAACACTAGCCGCAACACGATGAGCGGAGTATGATATGCAGTATCCGAGTAATTTAGTCAAGTATAGACGGTATTATGATTTCTATTTCCGAAACAGCGCAAGCGCATTTTGCTAAGCTATTAGCAGATCAATCTCAACAAACAAATATTCGTGTGTTTGTTGTTAACCCTGGTACATCACAAGCTGAATGTGGTGTTTCTTATTGTCCAGAAGACGCAGTAGAAGAGAGCGATATTCGCCTAAATTTCAACGGCTTTGATGCGGTTGTTGATGCTGAAAGCGCGCCTTTTTTAGCCGAAGCTGAAATTGATTTTGTTACCGACAAAATGGGTACTCAATTAACACTTAAAGCACCTAATGCTAAAGCACGTAAACTAGGTGAAGATGCCAGCCTGAATGAGCGTGTGCAACACATGCTAGAAACCGAAGTAAACCCACAACTTGCCAACCATGGAGGCCAAGTTAGCTTAGTAGAAATCACCGCTGCCGGTGTTGCTGTACTTCAGTTTGGTGGTGGTTGCAATGGGTGTTCTATGATCGATGTCACTCTAAAAGAAGGCATTGAAAAAGAAATGATTGCTAAATTTGATGAGATCACCGGTGTGTCTGACATTACCGATCATGAAGCCGGCGAGCACTCTTACTACTGAGCATTAATCTAACATGCTAAAGCCACTTATTTATCGCTTAGGAAGCAACCCTAAGTTGAGTTTAAAGCGCTTTTTTCGCGGGCTAGCACTATTTGTGCTAGCCGTGATATTTATTGCTGTGGGCTATTACAATCATTACAGTTTACAAGTTATTGGCTTAGTAATTTTAGCGCCTGCTTTGTTTTTTGCCTTTTGGGGTTATGCAGGTATTTTTGCCAACCGTTTTTCTCAAGTATTAAACAATATAGCCT
Source organism: Pseudoalteromonas sp. (assembly GCF_018402495.1). GTDB lineage: Bacteria > Pseudomonadota > Gammaproteobacteria > Enterobacterales > Alteromonadaceae > Pseudoalteromonas. The sequence continues at coordinate 36,566 of NZ_JAGYIU010000007.1, read as the reverse complement.
CCAAAAATAACGACCCAGATCTGTGGAAATAACGGTTTATACTAATCTGCTTGGATAGGGGCTCTATTTCAACGATAAGAAAATTATTTTATAACTAGGTAAAATTTTTGATATCTAGTTGCTCTAAATGAAAAAGTTTAACAACGTTATAGGAGAATTTAATTCGTTAAATTGTTCAAATATTTATGCAGGTTGATATTAATCAAGTAATTGATTATTTGCTTTTAGCCACTGATATTTAACAATAAGCGTAACGCCTCGCATAAGCATAAAACAACTCATGGCTAACCATAAACCATGGTTTTGCCAGTCCTGAAATAGCCAAAACACCCCGAAAAAGCCTACAATCGCTGAAAGCAACATACTGTTTCGCATCGCTTTAGCGCGTGTCAGACCAACAAAAATACCATCGAACAAAAAGCAGCTCATAGCTAGAATAGGCAATGCTATTACCCAAGGTAAATAGTGAATGGCCTCGTCAATAACCTCTGGTACATTAGTTAATAGCTTAATAATGCTGCTGCCAAAAACTATAAAAAACACACTATACAAAACGCCGAATAACATACCCCAAAATACACTTATTTTTACCCATAGCCTTATCTTTTCAACACTTTGTTGACCCTTCGCTTGACCGACTTTGGCCTCGCTTGCATAGGCTATTCCATCAAGCGCAAAGCTAACTAACATTAAAAAGTTGAGTAAAACAGCATTGGCGGCTAATGTTGTTTCACCGAGGCGGGCTGCATAAAAGGTCATAAAGCTAAAACATAACTGCAGTACTAAAGAACGAATAAAAATGTCACGGTTTAAGCTAAGCAATCTAGCCATTTTTTCTACACTAAGCCAATTTGCTACAGCCAAACTCATACCATGCTTTTTAGCAAGTTGAGACACCAGCAATAAAGCAAAAACAAGTGCAATGTAGTCAGCAATAAGTGATGCCCACGCAGCCCCTGCAACCGCCCAATCAAGGTACACTACAAAATAAATATCGAGCACAATATTGGTAATATTAGTCACTAACAGTAAATAAAATGGCCCTCGTCCGTAATGAACACCTAGCATCCAGCCTAATAAAACAAGGTTACACAGTGCTGCAGGGGCGCTAAAAATACGAATACTAAAATACCGATAGGCTTCATTGAGTACATCAGTATTGGCAGCTGATAAATACGCAATGGCATGTTTTATAAGGGGTGATAGCAAAATAAGGAGTAAGGCAACCGAAGTGGCTAACAATAAACTGCGCTTAAGTAAGGCTGCAAGCTGAGTTAAATCATTTTGACCATAAGCCTGCGCCACCAGCCCAGTGGTACTCATTCTTAAAAATCCAGCGAGCCAAAATAAAATAGAGATCACGGTAGAACCTAAGGCAATGCCCGCTAAATAATGAGCACTTCCTAAATGGCCAATAACCGCTGTATCAACAATTCCTAACAGTGGCACAGTAATATTTGATAATATCATTGGACCGGCTAACAACAACAAGCTTTTATGGTGTGCTTTATTATGTATAAGAAATTGTTTCATTTAGTATTATTGTTCCTAATTAGTGTTTCTCTTCGCGCGCAAGCTGCTGTTATTCTACAGTATCATCACGTTAGCGAAACCCTTCCTGCAGTTACAAGTGTCAGCGCTAAAACCTTTACCGAACACTTAAATTATTTAAAAAAGCATAATTTTAATGTGATCCCTTTAAATGAGCTTATTGATTCATTGCAACAAGGTAAGTCTTTAACGAAAAAAACGATCGCTATTACATTTGATGATGGTTATAACAACAATTATGAACAAGCCGCCCCTATCCTTGAAAAATTTGGCTACCCCTATACTATTTTTGTAAACCCTAAATTAATTGACGAAAAAACGAGTTACGTTATGGGGTGGGATAAGCTCAGAGAGCTTGCTAAAAAAGGGGCTCTCATCGCCAACCACAGTGCCGAACATAACTATTTGCATAAAAAGCTTGAAAGTGAAACGCAAAGTCAGTGGCGAGAGCGCACTAAAAACGACATTCTTAGCTCGCAACAGCGCATTAAAGAAGAAATAGGCCACGATTATAAATACCTTGCCTATCCATACGGAGAATTTAACAATGAGTTACAATCTTTGGTAAAAGAACTTGGTTTTATCGGTATCGGTCAACACTCTGGTGCTGTTAATCAACACGCGAACTTTAGTCGCTTACCGCGCTTTCCTGCATCGGGTTTTTATAGCAAGTTAGATACATTAAGCACTAAGCTCAATTCGGTTGCTTTTACTATTAACAAACTCACATACGAAGATAGTGTAACAACCCAGAATCCGCCGTCGTTAACAATAACGCTGGAAACTAGCGACTTTCATAAAAGCCAATTTGCGTGTTATGTGTCTAGCGTTGGGCAAGCTAACCTAAATTGGTTAGATGACAATACGGTTGAGATAACATCACCAAAGCAACTCAATAAAGGCCGCTCTCGCTTTAATTGTACGGCTCCGTCAATAAAACAAGCCGGTAGTTATTATTGGTTCTCACAACCGTGGGTGATTAAAGACGCTTGATATTTATACCCACTGTATAAAATTAGGGTCTGTTGGCATTGATACTGCGTTATCGCCTATTTATGGGGAATAACTACACCACATAGGCGCTGCCTTGGCTAAATACCAAACAGACTACTGCAAATTTAACCTTGAAAGGTCAACAGGCCCTAGTATTAACCGTCGCTGGATTACTTTCCCAGCGACGCGCTTCATTTCAACCCATAAAATCGCAGAGCGTTAAAACGAGTCTTTGTAGTAATCAGCTATCTCAATGAATTCTGCAATTAGCTTAGTGGTATTAACGAGCGGTACATCACCTTGTTTAAACTCTGGCTTAAAAATAGCTCTTAATGACCCATTTCCATCGACAAGTGCAACGGAGGCACTATGATCTACGGCATAGTCCGATTTATTGCTATCACTAATTGCATAAATTAATCCAAGCTCACGGACAAATGGGAATAAGTCCTTGTGCTCGCCTGATACAGCTAAAAAATCTGGATTAAAGTAATCTATGTACTCTTTACGTTTTTGGGCAATATCACGTTTAGGATCAACAGATATAAACCATACTTGTAGTGGGTACTCAGCCTGCAAATTTTTATAGACATTGTTGAGCTTAGCTAGCGTCATTGGGCAAATATCAGGGCAACTGGTGTAACCTAAAAATACTAAATTCCATTGACCTAAAAACTGCTGTTTGGTTACTGAATTCCCTTGTTGATCATTCAACGAGAAATCAGATAACGGCTTTGCGGTTTCATAAACTAACGCATCAAGATCTTGTAAATTATTTTTATCACTACAGGCTGATAAAAAGAGTACTGAAAAAACAACTAAACCACACCATAACTGCTTCATATAACTAGCCATTTATCTATAAATAAGATGATAAATAGTATCATCAAATGAATAATCGAAAAACGAAATAAATTCATTGCGGTGTCTTCTTTGGCGGCAAACTTTAAGTTAATTGCTTTGTATATAAATACAATATTGAGAAGACATGCCCCGCTTAGATAAATAAGCCCTGACATGCCAATCAAATAAGGAAACACACATACAATGGCGAGTAATACCGAATATGCAAGCACGCATGTTTTACAAAAATCGATACCATGGGTGACCGGTAACATGGGGATTTTAGCCCGCTCATAATCACTTTTACGCGCGATGGCGAGCGCCCAAAAATGAGGTGGGGTCCAGGTAAATATAATCATCACCAGCAACCAAGGGGCTGCCGCCATTTGATTTGTTTCAGACACCCAACCGAGTAATGGAGGCATTGCACCGGCTAATCCCCCTATAACTATATTTTGTGGTGTGGCACGTTTTAAAAATGACGTATAAATAAACGCATAACCAACAAGTGCAAATAAGGTCAGTATGGCTGTGAGCGTATTTGCCCACAACATCAGTATAATAAAGCCCGCAACGCCAATGACAGCCGCAAAGCTCAACGCGTGTAATTTACTTAAACGCCCTTTAGCAACAGGGCGATGGCGGGTGCGTGCCATTTTGCTATCAATTTCGCTATCAACTACATGATTAATGACTGCGGCGGCCGCAGAGAGTAATCCAATCCCTAATAAACTGATGAACTGAACCCCAACACCTCTGCCAACATCAGGGGCTAGCGCTAAACCAACCCATGCTGTTAACACTAGCATAGCCACTACTTTAAACTTACTAATTGCCAAATAATCTTGGATTAAGTGGTAGCTTTTAGTCAATGTCGATGTGCTGTAAACGGGCTGCATTGCTTTTTTATTAATTATAAGTGCCATAACCTTTCCCCTTTAAGTACGTACTTTTAGGTAATAACATAACCTAATCATAGTTAATAACAGTATGGCAGCCATTAAGTTATGCGCCAGTGCCACGCCTAACGGAAAATGAAAATGCACAACCGCTAACCCTAAAGCTATCTGGCAAAATAACGCCACTAATACACTCACCGTACAGCTTTTAATTTTTTGAGAATACGCGTGACTGTATATACGCCACATCACTAAGGCTAAAACAATACAGGTAACTAAGGCCCATATACGATGCAGTAAATGAATAGACATACGCGCTTGTTGCGACAACACACCAAATTCATAATTACTGTGCTCAAGGGGAAGCTGAAAAACACTACTGAGTGAAAATGGCTGAGCATAACTACACAGTGGTAAGCCATTGCAATGTGGCGCTGCATAATTAGCGGCTAACCAACCACCGAGGGCAATTTGTAAAATAAGCACTGTGAGTGCCACTAAGCTTAATTTAAAATAAGATTTTGCGCCTGCATCGCCACCTGTAATAGGTTGGCTGGTCAGGCGCAAATACAACAGCATTAATAATGCTAAAATACTAAACCCTCCGAGTAAGTGCCCCATAACAATGAGCGGCTGCAGGTTCATGGTAACCGTCCACATGCCTAATGCAGACTGAAAAACAACCAGCAATAGTAATATCAAAGGTAACTTTACCGGTGTGGTTGGGTACTGGCGCTTTACAAAAGCCAAAATAAACAATACTAAAATTAATACCCCGAGCGTGCCAGCAAAGTAGCGATGGATCATCTCTTTCCATGCTTTGGCTTTTTCAAATATCATATCTGGATAGCTTTGAATCGCTTGTGCAATCTCTGCTTCGCTTTTAGGTACGGTTAAAAAGCCATAACAACCAGGCCAATCGGGACAACCAAGCCCTGCGTCACTTAAACGTGTGTATGCCCCCAGAGCCACCACAATTAATGCGAATAAACTCGTTGCTAATACCAAATTTTTATAGTTTTTATACATAGCATCCTCTTCTTAGCTCGAACGAGAGTAATTAAGTAATTTTTTCAGATCTTTTAATAATCCTTTTTGGATCAAGCGGTTTTCTTGCGGTTGGGATCTAAATGGATACTCCAGGACAATCAGCCCCATATGGTCGATTAAATATAAGCTGGCGGGCTTTAACTGCTGTTGCTCATCAATAATATGCCAACCCGATGTAACCATCTCGGGCTTACCCATAATAGCCATATCAACTTTGTGTTGGTTTTTGCCAAGGGCAATATACAAATTATCCAATGCAGCAAGTTGCTCTGCACAAGGCTCTTCGCATTGTGCTGAATAATTTAAAGCAATGGTCCATTGTTTTGGATTATGCTGCGCCCAATTGTCTAGCTTAATTTCACGCTCTAAAAATTCACCATGGTTAGTAATTGCTGTAGGTAGCCAATCAAGTTTTAACGCGCTGTAAGCCAGCACTAAAGGAATAGCGCAGCACACAGCAAAGAGTAACAGGGGTTTATTTTTCATTATCTATCCTCTTCCTGCTTGCAAAAATAGCGACCACCACACAGGCAACCGCAATTAAAAACCACTGTACTGAGTAGGCATAATGTTTTTCTGGACTCATAACAACGGCTTCATAATGAGGGGCAGCAATTTCATCAGCTTGACCTTGGCGGTAAGCCATAAAATTCACTAAAGGGCGATTAGATTGGCTACTCAATGCTTGTAAATCAATGATTTGAATTCGTTTGGCTAAATCCGACTGAGTATTGTTATTGGCTAAGGTAAAGCCACTTAAATTATCTTCTTTAATTTGTGCCGTTAACGTAAATTTACCACTAGGTATCGTAACGCGAGGTAAAATATCTCTTGAGCGACCGGCTTTTATCCAGCCTAAATTTACTAACAACAAGCGCGACTCATCGGCTAGTTTTAGTAGTGCCAGTAAGTCATAACCTACCTGACCATTATATATTTGGTTATCGAGCAACCAATAATTGTCTGTGTCTAAATGGCCACTTAACGAAACCAATACACCGGTTTTGTTCCATTCTTTGGGTAGCTGCTGCAACTCTGCCCAGCTCATTACGCCATGTTGCTGTATATTTTCAATGGCGCTCAGTTGCTGTTGCTTTTGTTCTGCTCGTTGTAATTGCCAAAACCCTAATCGCACACAAACTAATACCACAATAACAACCAAGCAAATTGTTATTATTGAGCTAAGCTTTTGTTTGTTCAATACAACTAACTGCATAAGGGTAAAATCCAGTGATTATTAAAATTATTATTGTTCTACTGTTATTATTTATATTATTTAATTTATTTCGTGCTTTATTAATTATGGTGTCAGGGAAAACCAATGGACGCCCTATGTCTCACTTTTTAGGGCGTCGGGTGTTATTTTCTGTTGTGATATTAGTGATGGTGATTGCCGCACTAAAACTTGGTTTTATTACGGCAAATCACTCCCCCTTAATCACTAAAGCACATACACAAATACAAACAAACACAGCCAAACAACATCGACAAAATGCCAGTACCACGCCGCAGCTTGAAACGCGAAGTGCTTATCTTTTGTAAAATGGCCTTTTAAGATCCGTAGAAAAACGACCAATAAAATAATCGTACCTAAGGTGACATGCATGCCGTGAAAGCCGGTTAACAAATAGAAAGTATTACCATAAATACCCGCATCTAAGGTTAAGTTAAGATCGTTATAAGCATAAATGTACTCTTCTACCTGCAGCCCCAAAAAGCACACACCCAATAAAATAGTAACGCCTAAAAAAACCTTAAGTGGGGTGCGCTTGTTATTTTCCATCGCCACATGAGCAAAATGCAGAGTCACTGACGAGGCTAATAAAATAAGGGTATTTATAAGTGGTAACCCTTGCCAGCCCATTGCTTGCGTCGTGGTGCCCCCTGGGGTATTTAACAATGGCCACATGGCTTCAAACGTCGGCCACAATACTTCATTTGTCATGGCGTTGTTATCCGCACCTCCAAGCCAAGGCACAGAGAACATGCGGGCATAAAATAATGCGCCAAAAAAGGCCATGAAGAACATCACTTCTGAAAAAATAAACCAACTCATTCCTTGCCTAAAAGAACGGTCCATTTGTGCAGAATATAATCCTTGATCAGACTCGTGTATAACATTTTTAAACCAGTTAAACAGCATGTAAAGTAGTACAGCTATACCTACGTATAACAAGTAAACGCCATTACTACCCTCTTTGCCCATATCCATTACGGTTAAGGCTGCGCCAACCGCAATAAAAAATAATGCAACCGCCCCTACTATTGGCCATGGACTTTGCTCGGGTACATAATAATGTTCATATTTTTGATTCATTTTATTTTGCTCCTAGTTCTTCACTAGTTTTGCAAGCTAGTTATTTCTGGCTACTAGCCGCTCGCTAATATCAAATACGGTATAAGACAGAGTTAACTCTTCTACATCGCTGGGTAATTCAGTATCTACATAAAACAATAATGTAAATTCCAGCTCCTCTCCTGCCTTTAACGGTTGCTGATCAAAGCAAAAACACGCTATTTTGTGTAAATACTTAGCTGCTTTACCCGGTGCTACCGACGGTATAGCCTGCATTACTTTGTCTTCATTGCTATTATTTTTAGCGCTAAACATTACTTCACGCATAGCCCCTGGTTTTACATCTACACTGTACTCTTTAGATTTAACTTCAAAAGGCGCACCACTTTGCGCATGCGTAGTGAAACTAACGCTGACTTCTCTATTTTCAGTGACTAAGGTACTTTGCTGTGCTTGCTCTAACGAGGGCTTACCATTAAGCCCTGTTATATCGCAAAACACGTCATACAAAGGCACCATGGCAAATGCAAAAGCAAACATGGCAATGCAAATAATCACTAGCTTTTTTAACAACGGTAAATGAGTCATTATTTAATATCCGGCGGTGTTGAAAACGTATGATAAGGCGCTGGCGAATCTACTTCCCATTCAAGCCCATGCGCCCCATCCCATACTTTTGCAGGCACTTTATCGCCCCCTTTTGCACACTTATACACCACCACCACAAACAGTAGTTGCGATAAACCAAAAGCAAATCCACCAATACTAATAATGGCGTTAAAATCAGCAAATTGCAGTGCATAATCAGGAATGCGACGTGGCATACCTGCCAAGCCTACAAAGTGCATTGGGAAAAACAGTACATTTACACTCACCAACGACAGCCAAAAGTGCCATTTAGCCAGAGTGATATTAAACATATTTCCCGTCCATTTTGGCAGCCAATAATAAGCTCCCGCCATAATGGAAAATACCGCCCCGGTGACTAAGACATAATGAAAGTGTGCAACCACAAAGTAGGTGTCATGGTATTGAAAATCGGCTGGTGTAATTGCCAGCATCAACCCAGAAAAACCACCCAAAGTAAACAGCACAATAAACGCGATACTAAACAGCATGGGTACTTCAAAACTAATTGAACCGCGCCACATAGTGGCAACCCAGTTAAATACTTTTACCCCAGTTGGCACTGAAATAAGCATGGTCGCATACATAAAAAATAACTCGGCGGCTACTGGCATACCAGTTGTAAACATGTGATGCGCCCATACAATAAAACTTAATAATGCAATAGATGAAGTGGCATACACCATTGAGGCATAACCAAATAGTTTTTTACGCGAAAAAGTAGGAACAATCGTAGAAATAATACCAAAGGCAGGCAAAATCATAATATAAACTTCAGGGTGACCAAAAAACCAAAAAATATGTTGGAACATCACAGGGTCGCCCCCACCGGCGGCATCAAAAAAGCTGGTTGCAAAATATTTATCGGTGAGCACCATAGTAACGGCACCGGCAAGCACAGGCATTACCGCAATAAGTAAAAAAGCTGTGATCAGCCAAGTCCATACAAACAGCGGCAACTTCATCCATGTCATTCCAGGAGCGCGCATATTCACTATGGTAACAACTACATTAATGGCTCCCATTATTGAGCTAATACCCATTATATGTACCGCAAAAACAAATAAAGCCGTACTATCATTACTAAATGCAGTGGATAAAGGTGCATAAAATGTCCAACCAAAAGCTGGTCCCCCTCCAGGCATAAATAATGAGGCAAGCAAAATTAAAAATGCAAATGGTAAAATCCAAAAACTCCAGTTATTCATCCTAGGTAATGCCATGTCTGGCGCACCAATCATCAGTGGGATCATCCAGTTTGCAAGCCCAGTAAAGGCAGGCATAACCGCACCAAACACCATTATTAAACCGTGCATCGTGGTCATTTGATTAAAAAAATGAGGGTCAACTAACTGTAATCCAGGCTGAAATAACTCAGCTCGAATAACCATAGCCATTGCTCCACCAATTAAGAACATGGTGAGTGAAAAAATTAAATATAGGCTGCCTATATCTTTATGATTAGTGGTAAATAACCAGCGTTTAAAGCCTCTGGCAGGTTGATGAGCATGATGAGCCTCATTGGTGTTTGATTGTTCTGCAATGCTACTCATTATTTAGCCTCCCCATCAGCATCCAGTGCCGCTTGTATTTCGCTTGGTTGAATTACATCACCAGTATCATTACCCCATGCGTTGCGTTTATAGGTAATAACAGCAGCTATTTGCTTGATAGATAATTGCTTAGCAAAAGATTGCATCGAAGTACCGGGGCTACCTTTTAGTAAAATATCTATATGCCCCTTAACGTCACCCAATATAACTGGACTGCCTTTCATCGCAGGAAACACTCCAGACAACCCCAAACCAGTTGGCTGATGACAGGCAGCACAGTTGGCCATGTAGACCTGCTCACCCAGTGCCATTAATTCCTCCTTTGGTACAACTTGGTCAAGTAGCGCCGCACTTTCGGCGGCCGCTTTTTGTTTAGCTTGTTTAGCTTCAGCCAACCAGGCTTTAAAGTCTTCCTCTGTTTTAGCTTCAACCACAACAGGCATAAAGCCATGATCTTTACCACACAGCTCTGCACACTGGCCCCGGTAAGTACCCACTTCATTAATATTGGTCCACGTTTCGTTGATAAATCCTGGGTTTGCATCTTTTTTAACGGCAAAGTCAGGCACCCACCATGAGTGAATCACATCATCTGAGGTCATTAAAAAACGTACTTTTTGATTAATTGGCAATACCAGGGGTTTATCTACTTCAAGTAAATAATTCGAATTTTTCTCAGATAAGTTAGTTATCTCATCTTGAGTGGTTGCAAGCATAGAGTAAAACTCAACGTCTTCCCCCATATATTCGTAATGCCACTTCCACTGAGATCCTGTCACTTTAATAGTAAGATCGGCTTTGCTAGCATCTTCCATGGCAATTAAAGTTTTAGTCGCAGGAATGGCCATACCAATTAATATAACGAATGGAATTGCGGTCCAAAGTATTTCTACTTTTGTACTTTCATGGAACTGGGCTGGGACAGCCCCTTTGGATTTACGGTGGTGTATGAGTGCCCAAAACATAATGGCAAACACGATCACCCCAATCACACAACATATTAAAAAAATAGTCATGTGCAGTTGGTATACATTATTACTTATATCGGTTACGCCTTTACGCATATTATATTGGCTATTAGCAAGCACATTCTGCGAAAAAACAAACAATATAAGCCACAAGGAAGAACTCAGCTTACCCATGTGACGGCTCCTTTGATACTATTGCTGACGCAAAGCGAAGAGGCATACGGCTTAAACGCCTATTCGTTATTTTTATTTTTTATAAGGGTGCTGGATTTATTAAATGTGTGTTCTCAAAACGACTAAGCTGTGAGTTATTTTTATTCCAGCTCTTTAATAACTAGTTAAAAAATAAACAATAAGCAAGGTAAGTATAAAAAATAAACAAGGCTTATTTTTTAAAAACCGCAGCTAAAAAAACAGCAACTATTCAGGAAATTAATCTAAGAGTCAGGTTTAGTAAGGGGTGTATTGAAATTACAGGATAGAAATATAAAAAATTGTTAACTTAAAAAAACAGAGCAAATTTTTTATTTATAAAGTATTTAGTGATTTTATTTATGATCGGAGGAGCACTTAACAACATATGGTTATACATTTGATAAGTTAGACGTTGTGCTGCTAACAAACCCAGCGCCTAATCACTATTAAGCGCTAAATTATGTTTTAATATTACATCCAGTCAGCGTTACGAATAACACCTACCGCTAAGCCTTCAATATTAAATGACTCATTTTCTAAGTCGACCTCAATAGCCGAAAACTCATCATTTTCAGCATGTAAGAGTACTTTTCTGCCTGCTTTTTCTAAACGCTTCACAGTTACATCATCGTCGACACGGGCAACAATAACTTGTCCATTTTCGGCAACTTGGGTTTTATGCACAGCAAGTAAATCACCATCCATAATACCAATGTCTTTCATACTCATACCATTAACACGCAATAAAAAATCGGCCGCCGGTTTAAACATTAAAGGGTCAATTTTACAGTGGCTTTCTACATGCTGTTGCGCCAATATTGGCTCACCGGCAGCAACCCTGCCAATTAAAGGTAAGCCTAATTGCTCTGGTTCTTCTTCTTCAACAAGCTGAATGCCCCGACTCGCGCCTGGCTTCATTTTAATCACACCTTTTTTGGCCAGTGCTTTTAAGTGTTCTTCTGAAGCATTCGCACTTTTAAAACCCAGTGTTTGTGCAATTTCGGCACGTGTAGGAGGCATACCAGTGTCTTTAATAAACACTTTGATGAGTTCGAGTATTTGCGCTTGGCGTTTCGTTAATGGTCGCATACAACTGGTTTTCCATACAGTACAATTAACTGTGAGTATATACAGTTATTTAAAAATCGCAAATATAAATTAACGCCCCATATGCCGTTACCATCAAATAATAACCTACTTTAAAAGCATGATGATAAATGTAATGATTAGCAACGCATTATCATATTAATAAATTTTAATTCTCAATTACTTATCCAAGGAGCTAGCATGAGTATTTGGCATCAACCGATTACATTAGAGTTTTGTAAGCAATTAGATCAGGGTATTACAGGCCAAGGGACACTCATGAAAACCATGGGAATAGAGATCAGCGAAATTGGTGATGACTACTTAGTAGCAACTATGCCGGCAATTTCAGAGCATCATAACCCTATGGGTATCGTTCATGGTGGTGCAAATGTGGTACTTGCTGAAACAGTAGCAAGTTATGCCGCTAATTTTGTGGTTGATTTCAATCGGTTTTATTGTGTTGGCCAAGAGATCAGTGCAAGTCATTTAAAGGCATCACGCAATGGCACATTAACGGCCACTGCAAGAGCTTATCATATCGGCAAACGCAGCTCGGTTTGGGATATTAAAATAACCAATAGCCGCAATGAGCTTTGCTGCGTATCACGTATGACCGCAGCCGTAGTAGAGCGAAAAGGCTAGTAAATCTGTTACCAAGGTTGAGGTTAAATTACTTTTCGAGAGGGTAAATAGTAATTTCCACGCCTGCACCAATTGCAGATATACGTAACAAGGTATCTGCATGTAAGGCTTGGTTAAAGCATTTTGGCGACGTACCCGACTCAAACCCCATATCAAACGTTCTGCGAGAACAACTCAACCATTGCTTTAATGCATTGCGTGAACACGACTCGATTAACTCACACAAGTGATTAATTGCTTTGTCTGGCGTGGTTATTTCACCTGCAACCTCAATGCGAGCAAGTTGACGGTATTCGTCTTTATCATAATGTAAAATAGTTGCGACCTTTTTTAAATCAGCAACTAATACGCTAATATCTTGCTTTGACTCAAGCTCTAGATCTACATTTAAAAATTGAATTTCCGACATTATCTCGTTTTTACCCTCTATTAATTTCATTGCAAACTTTAACGCAGTTTTACCGTTATACCAAATCAACAACGCAGGAATCACTGCATTAACACGTTTTTAGCGTTAGCCTCTGAATATTGCCCACTATTTACTCCTAAAAAATGCCCTCTACAAAATACGCAAATTAAAATTAAAGCATGCCGGCGGCAGTTTACTTTTTTATTCTAGGCCTTAAACTAGGCGCTCCTGTAGTTCACGTATGTGATGGATATGATTCGGTTTATTTTAGCTTTGTTGGCTTGCTGTGCTTGTTTTTCAGCAATAGGCGAACAATTTACGCGGTTTTCGAGTGCCAAAAAGCATTTAATTAATACCCTTCCCGAAAACGCTAAAAGTATTTATTGTGGTTGCGATATAAAAAAACAAGGCAAAAAGTTAGTACCCGATCCTACCCATTGTGGCTACGTGCCTCGCAACACACTAACCCGCTCAGGCAAAGTAAATCAACGTGCCCTGCGAATTGAATGGGAACATATTGTCCCTGCATGGGAATTTGGTCACCAGTTACAATGCTGGCAAGATGGTGGGCGTAATAATTGCCGCAAAGTTAGCGCTAAGTTTCGCATGATGGAAGCCGATATAAACAATTTAGCCCCTGCAATTGGTGAAATTAACGCCGATCGCTCAAACTACCGCTTTGGCATGTTAGCCCAAAACGCGACGCAATATGGTCGCTGTGAGGTTAAAGTTAATTTTAAACAACGTGTTGTTGAACCACCTGTTTATGCACGTAAACGCATTGCCGATGCGTACGCTTACATGCAAAAAACCTATGGTTTAAAAATTTCAGCTAAACAACAAAAGCTATTTAATGCTTGGCAACAACAAGCTTATGCCGCGAACACAAATAGTAAAAAGCTGTAAGTTTAAATTTAAAGCGTGTAACACACGCTTTAAATTAACCTATAACGCTTGGTGTGGTCCAAATATTTCGTAGTGAATATTTGAGCTTTGCACACCTAAATCAAGTAATTGGCCTTTTACGTAAGCCATAAATGATGCTGGTCCACACAAATAAAATACACCCTCGCTAATAGGCAATGACACCTCAAGCACCGACAAATCCATTAGCCCAGTGAAATCACACTCCTCGCCACCTTGATTAAACCAAGTAAATGTTTTTAGCTGTGGGTGCATTGCCGTTTGCTGCGCTAAATACTCTTTAAATGAAAATTCGCGGCTGTTTTCACACGCGTGCAAATAACTAATCGCTTGATGGGAATTGTCACTCAGTAGCGTTTGCAGCATCGCCATCATCGGGGTTTGGCCAACGCCTGCTGAAATAAATACCATTGGAGTTGCCTCATTTTTTAAAATGAAATCGCCCGCCGGCGGGTATAACTCTACTCGTGCACCTTGCCCTAATGAGTGTAAATAATTAGACACCACGCCAGGCTTTGGTTGGCACTCTTTTTTAACGCTAATACGATAGTTTTTAGCATTACTTTTTTGTGAAAGGGAATACTGGCGGATCGCTTCATATTCTGCGCTCTGAGGCTTCACTTTAATACCAATGTATTGTCCTAGCTTATGGGCGATAACGGCTTTGCCGTCTACAGGCGTGAGTATAAAGCTAGTTACCAATTCAGATTCAACATGTTTATGCGTAATTTCAAACTTCCGTGCGCTTACCCAGCCACCGTGGTTATTTTTATTGTTCGCATACAACGCCGCCTCTTCAGTAATATAAATATCAGCAAGCAAACCGTAGGCTTCACGAAGCGCATATTTAAAACGGCTAGCCAAACGCTTGGGTATTTCAGTAAAAAATCGTTGTAGCCTTTTTAACTTAACTTGCGCTGCTTAAAATAATTTTTTAATAGCTGACTAAACGCTTGAACCTTTGCTGTTCGGTGCACTAAATGATGCGTAACCAGCCACAAATCGGTTGGCCAGCTTAGTTCGTTAGGCAGTACAGGGACTAAATCGGGGTATTGCGCGGCAACATCATGCTGTAATCCACCAATACCGAGTCCTTTTACTATGGCGCGGGTGGCTTCTGAGGTTTCTGATACCCTTAGCTTAACTTGCGACGGGGAGATATTTTCATCAACCCATACAAAGTAAGGCACTTTAGCATTATACCCTGTCACACCTGACACAAAGCTATGCAGCGATAGTTGCGCTAATGTTTGTGGTAACCCATAACGGCTAATGTAATGCTTTGATGCATAAAATCCTGAAGAGAGCGCCGCTAAATGCTGAGCAATATAATCACCTTCATCCGGTCTGGGCCCGGCTCTTACTGCGATATGTGCTTGCCCATGGTCTAAGCGTAAGCGCTTTTGATCCATAATCACTTGTAATTGCACTTGCGGATGCAAGGTTTGAAACTGCTCACACACCTCACTTAATACGTCAATAAAGCCACTGACTGTGGTGAGCAACAAGCTACCTTGCAAGGTGCTATCTGCAGCAATAATGTCACTGTGGAGACGCTCTAGTTCACCATTAATCGCTTGTGCTGTTGTAAATAACTTAGCGCCAATTTCTGTGACTTTGTAGCCGCGAGCATGGCGATGAAATAGTCGCGCATTTAAGCTTTTTTCTAAGTTGTTTATTCGCCTGAGCACCGTACTATGGTGAACATCTAACACTTCGGCCGCGGCAGTTAAAGTACCTAAGCGCGCTACCTCGTAAGCAACCTTAAGGTCTTGCCAATCATTAAATTGAATTGCCATGATAACCACTCTTTAATCTGTGCATATACGCACACAAGTTTTGCGTTTATTTGGCTTTTCTGCAAGTAATTATTTGTTAAAGTCACGCTATACACACTCATTATCAGGAGCAGCTCATGACAACACCAAAAATTATTGCCCTAGCAGGTAGCTTACGTAAAGATAGTTTTAACCAGAAACTCATTAACGAAGCGGCACGCTTTGCTTTAGAAAGTGGCGCTGAAGTCGAAGTAATTAAACTCGCAGATTTAGCCATTCCTATGTTTGATGAAGATCTCGAGGCACAAGGCACACCAGCCGGTGTACAACAACTAAAAGACAAACTTCGCGCAGCCGATGGCATTTTGCTAGCAAGTCCAGAATATAATGGCTCTATTACTGCAGTATTAAAAAATGCCATTGATTGGGCATCGCGCACCGAGCAAGGCGCAGAGCCTGCATTTGCAAATAAAGTAACCGCGTTATATGCAGCCTCACCAGGTGGGTTGGGCGGTTTACGGGGCTTAAATCATGTGCGCGATATTTTATCAGGCATTGGCAGCTTAGTATTAGCAAACCAACTGGCTGTACCGGCTATTCACACTTTACTAGATGATAACGGGCGAATTACTGACCCCGCTACCGCTGAAAAAGTGGCTGGTCTTGCACAGCAGTTAGTTAGCGTAGCAAGTAAGCTTAAATAAGCAGCCACTACAACTTTGTTGCTGCAAGCTTTGCAGCAATAAAGTCTTCATGGGTAACATACAATAAGTTAGCAACACGACGAATAACGTATTCTTCTTGTGGATCAAGTTCTCCATCGGAGTACGCTAAACGCCAAAGTAACTCAACTATATCAATGCGTTGCTGTGCACTACATTGATTGTTAATTTGCTTAGAAAATTGAAAATAATCAATGGCGTCATCTAAGCTCGCACTTGCTTGCTCGGTTAACTCACCTACTGCTTCATCAGTTAGATCAAAATATTTTTTTAATGTCAGACTTAACGTATGCTGTTCATCTGCCTGTAAATCGTTATCCGCTCGCATTACCTCAATTAATAACGCGGCAACGGCTGTTTTTAAATCATGTTGTTCAATATCAGCGCTTTGCTGATCAATACTCGAAAAAAGCTGTTTAATTTGCTTGAACATCACATTTCCCCTTTTTGGGTGTTAGACTTATATCATAACGGGTGTAATTGATATGCTGATCACACTACCCAATATTAAGATGGAGTTAAAGGTTTATGAGTATAAAAGCCAATCATTACATACATGGAATTATTAGCTGGGGTTTATTAACAGGGTGTTTGAGTGTGTCGGCAGAGCAAAGTGAAATGCAGCGACTTTATGATTTTGATGACAAAGTGCATTACAAGCAAACACAAATAGATACCAACAACTATTACCTAGAGATACAGTCTGACGACTACCCACATTTTAAAAATCAAAGTGTATTTTTGTTGCGCCACGCTAACCGCCTATGTCGCGACAATCCTTTTATGTTAAAAGTGACCGAGGGCGTGCAGGAATATGAACGTTTTCCAACAAAACCGCGCGCTTATCAGCCACCTCTAACAGTACTACTTCAGTGCGAAAGTGAATCCACAAAAGATTAGTCTTTATAACCCCATGGCGCTGCTGGTGGTGTGATAGGTTTTTTTAAATCAAAATCAACGCGGAATTCGCGTCCTTGGCGAATCAAGCGATACGTAAATTGCTCTGGATAAATATACATTTGCCACGTATTACCCATAGACTGAGGTATGCCTTGGCTGACAAACAACTCTTTTGAATACTGATCCGCAGGGAACGATTGTACATTAGCAAAACCCGCGTCAACAGTATGACCACCATACATAGTAGACACATCATCGCTGCCATCTTTATGGCGATGATCGTGTTTTAAGCTTAAACCACTGCCGGTTTTAGTAATGATCCAGGTACGCGATGCATCATCACCAACATGAAACGGTACTTGTAACTCGCTATCGGTGCATTTACGAACATGCATGACTAGCTTTTTACCGGCAAACGAACTTGGGCCGGTTGCATTATCTACCGTTACTTTACCCTCGTAAGCTTTACCACAATGAGCAGCAATATTATCGAAAAAACCATCATGGCTTGGAATAGATACTAAAGGCGCTGGGCGTGCTAATACACCGGTTGATGCCAGCATTAACGCTGCAGCTGTTAATAATTTCATAATTTATTCCTTATAATGTAAATACTAAGATTAACGCGTTAACAAACACAAAGGAAATAATAGCGATGAACTGCAATACAAAATAAAAGAAGAATAGATTTAATAAAACTAAAAGTATCACTTGAAAGAAAATAAGGAATTAAATAGTGTTAGGGTAAATAATGTCGTTAGCAAGGAGTACAGAGATAAATGGAAAACTATATCGGCTTAATAATCATCGTATTACTATTAATTATTCAAAATCGCTACACTCTGCACATATATCAACACCTTGCTGAGCAGCACCCAGAACAATGGAAAAAATTATCACAAAATTCATTAGATGGGACACCCTATGCCAATCTTGCTGAGTCATTTAAAGATGGTTTTTTTTCGACTATCAACGACCCAAAGGTAGTCCGCTACCAGAAATTTAAAACTCTCAATTTATTACTAATGGCAATGATTACATTAGCAAGCTTATTGCGTGGTTTTTTACTATAAGCAATTAAAAAAGCGCAACCTAAGTTGCGCTCCAGTTTCATATGTAAAAGGTTACTGCCAAGGTCTCTCTGCGGCTAACTGCTTTTCAAACGCATCAATTTGCGGATTGAGGGTTTCGGTTACACCAATAAAATCTAAGCCACTTAATAAACGCTCTTTCACGTCTTTGCGAATATCAAAGCGAATTGGCGCAAACTTATTGCTGGTAAGCACTTGGTTTTCAAGATCCACATCAATGTGAATATCGTCGTGCTGCTCACTTAACACAAATAACTCTTCCAACGTTTGCGCGGGCAGTGCAATGGCAAGCATTTGATTGTTGCCACAGTTATTAAAGAATATATCGGCAAAGCTTTCAGCTAAAATCACTTCAAACCCATATTGCTTTAATGCCCATGGTGCGTGCTCGCGTGATGAGCCACAGCCAAAATTATCGCGGGTTAATAATATTTGCGCGCCTTGGTAACAAGGACGGTTTAAAATAAATTCAGGGTTTGGCTCGCCATTATCTAAATAACGCCAATCGTAAAACAGTGCTGCATCAAAACCATCACGGCTTGTTGAGGTTAAAAACTGCTTAGGAATAATTTGGTCGGTATCGACGTTGTTTTTATCAAGTGGGGCCATTAAGCCGCTAAAATAGATGCTCATTAAGCTTCTCCTCTAATATCAACAAAGTGACCATGTATTGCAGCTGCTGCCGCCATTGCAGGGCTCACTAAGTGTGTACGCCCGCCGCGCCCTTGGCGACCTTCAAAATTACGATTCGAGGTGGAAGCACAGCGTTTACCAGCTCCTAAACGGTCATCGTTCATAGCTAAACACATCGAACAACCCGGCTCGCGCCACTCAAACCCTGCAGCTTTAAAAATATCGGCTAAGCCTTCATCTTCAGCTTGCTGCTTAACTAAGCCTGAGCCTGGAACAATCAGCGCTTCAATACCAGCTAAAACCTGTTTACCTTCAACAATTTTTGCTGCAGCGCGTAAATCTTCAATGCGGCTGTTGGTGCATGAGCCAATAAATACCGTGTCTACTTTGGCGCTTGATAGTTTATCGCCCGCTTTTAAGCCCATGTATTTAAGCGCACTGCGAATTGCATCGGCTTTAATTAAATCGGTTTCTTTATCTGGATCTGGAATACATTCATCAACGCCAATCACTTGCTCTGGATTAGTCCCCCAAGTAACTTGTGGTTGAATACTGCCTGCATCTAGCTCTACTTCTAAATCAAAATGAGCACCATCATCCGTTTTTAAAGTTTCCCAGTAGGCAACAGCGGCATCAAAATCAGCACCTTTGGGTGCAAACGGGCGGCCTTTTAAGTACTCATAAGTGATTTTATCTGGGGCAATTAAACCTGCCTTGGCACCCATTTCAATGCTCATGTTACACAATGTCATACGGGCTTCCATTGATAGAGCTTCTATGCCTTCACCACAAAATTCAGCCACATAGCCAGTACCACCAGCAGTGCCTAGCTTACCAATAACCGCCATAATTAAATCTTTAGCTGTTACTGTAGGGCGTAATACACCGTTAATTTGAATTTTTAACGACTTCGCCTTTTTTTGCTGTAGCGTTTGCGTAGCTAATACATGCTCAACCTCTGAGGTACCAATACCATGTGCCAAGGCACCAAACGCACCATGGGTTGAGGTATGGCTATCGCCACATACTATGGTGGTACCTGGCAAAGTAATCCCTTGTTCAGGGCCAATAACATGCACAATACCTTGGTTTACTGAATTTAAATCGTACAGCAAAATGCCAAACTCTTTACAGTTTGCATCCAGTGCCATTAATTGATTTTTAGAGACTTCGCTGGCTGCATCCAGTGAACGACTTTTAGTTGAAACATTATGATCCATGGTCGCAATGGTTTTTTCTGGGCAGCGCACTTTACGGTTTTTTTCACGTAAGCCTGCAAATGCTTGTGGTGACGTCACTTCGTGTACTAAATGACGGTCAATATACAGTAAATCGGTTTGCTCATTAATACTGGCAACCGTGTGTGCTTGCCAAATTTTGTCATATAAGGTTTGGGCCACTTGCTAACTCCCTGATCTGATTGAGTCACAGCCTAACGGTGCTGTGGCTTTAATAATTAAATGCGTGAAACGATGGCTGCAGCTACATCGGTGGTGGTATAGCCGCCCTGCGGATAAATATCCGGCGTTCCCACACCGGCTTCAACCGCTTCTGCGACTGCTTTTTCAATCGTACGAGCCGCTTCGTCTTGACCTAATGAGTAACGTAGCATTAAGGCGGCACTTAAAATTTGTGCGATTGGGTTTGCCACCCCTTTTCCGGCGATATCAGGCGCTGAACCACCCGCGGGTTCATACAAGCCAAAGCCTGATTGATTTAAGCTAGCGGAGGGTAATAGACCCATTGAACCGGTGATCATCGCGCACTCGTCCGATAAAATATCACCAAATAAATTATCGCAAAGTAATACATCAAACTGGCTAGGTTGTTTAACCAGCTGCATCGCTGCGTTATCTACATAAATGTAATCTAAGCTCACTTCTGGAAAGTCTTTACTCACTTCGGTTACCACTTCGCGCCATAAAACGCTTGATGCTAAAACATTGGCTTTATCAACCGAGGTCACATGATTGCTGCGCAACCTAGCGGCCTCAAAAGCAAAACGTGCAATACGCTCTATCTCTTTACGTGAATAAGTTTGCGTATCAAATGCAGTTTCTTCTGCCCCTTCGCCACTGCGGCCTTTCTCACCAAAATAAATACCACCCGTTAGCTCGCGCACACATAAAATATCAAAGCCTTTTTCGCTAATATCAGCACGTAGTGGTGATGCAGCGCTTAATGCGGGTAACAACTGAGCAGGGCGTAAGTTACAAAACAAACCAAAGTGCTTGCGCAGTGGTAACAGTGACGCGCGCTCTGGTTGGTCATTCGGTGGTAAATGCTCCCACTTAGGGCCACCCACGGAGCCAAATAAAATAGCATCGGCGTTTTCACACGCTTTTAAGGTCGTATCAGGAAGTGCTTTGCCAAACTCATCAATCGCTGCTCCGCCAATCGCGTGGTGTTCACGGTTCAGAGTAAAGCCAAACTTATCACTTACTGCATCAAGCACTTGCTCTGCAGCTGCCATAACTTCTGGGCCAATACCGTCGCCCGCTAATACGGCAACGCTGTAATGTGTTTTACTCATCCTGCTTTCCTTTGTTGTTTTAAATCAGACACTTTTTGTGCTCGATAAATTAAGTTATAAACCCGAACCATAGCGCGTACTGAGGCTTCGACCACATCGGCCGCAATACCGGCACCGTGATAAGGACGGCCATCATATTTAGCAATAATATTCACTTGTCCTAATGAGCTTGCACCTTGGCCGGTGGCCTCTAAATTGTATTCAATCATTTCAACGCTCATACCAGTTAAGCGCTCAATGGCTGCAAATGAGGCTTCTACCGGGCCATTACCTGTAGCCGCTTCTTGTTTTGCTTCGCCATCAATCAACAAACCTATCGTTGAGCTGGCTACCGATTGAGAGTTCGACGTAGAGTGAACAAACTCTAATTGATATTTTTCATCTTTGTCGCTGATTTGATTAAAGTAAATCATTGCTTCTAGGTCGTAGTCATATACTGTGCCTTTTTGGTCAGCTAACGCAACGAAACTTTGGTATAAGCTATCCATGTCGTAATCAGATTTTTGATAACCTAATTCTTCTAAGCGATGCTCTATAACATGACGCCCTGAACGCGAGGTCATATTTAATTGATTACTTGGCACACCCACACTTTCAGGTGACATAATTTCATAGGTATTTTGCGCTTTTAAGACACCATCTTGGTGAATACCTGAACTGTGGGCAAACGCATTTTCGCCAACAATCGCTTTATTTGGCTGTACCGGCATATTACAAATTTTGGCTACTTGGCGAGAGGCGCGGTAAATTTCTTCGCTTTTTATATCGGTATATACGTTTAAATGGTCTTTGCGCATTTTCATGATCATCGCCACTTCTTCAAGTGAACAATTACCCGCGCGCTCACCAATCCCATTAATGGTGCATTCAATTTGGCGCGCACCGGCTTGAACGGCAGCAACAGAGTTAGCAACGGCTAAGCCTAAGTCATTATGGCAATGCACACTTAAACGGGCTTTATCAATATTTGGCACGTTGTTCATTAAATGACGGATCATTGCTGCGTATTCGTCTGGCGTTACAAAACCGACGGTATCTGGCAAGTTAATCGTGGATGCACCGGCATTAATGGCTTGTTCAACAATTTTGCATAAATCCCAGTGCGGAGTACGCCCTGCGTCTTCACATGAAAATTCCACATCATCAGTGTAATTTCGGGCTAATTTAATAGATTTAACCGCCATTGCAGTGGCATCATCAAGGCTCATTCGCAACTTGTGTTCAAGATGAAGCGGGCTGGTAGCAATAAAAGTATGAATACGGCTTTGCTGTGCACTGCGAAGCGCCTCGCCACAGGCCTCAATATCTTTGGCAACCGAGCGTGCTAAGCCACAAATAATAGGGCCTTTTACTTCAGTGGCAATTCGCTGCACTGAGCGAAAGTCAGCGGGGCTCGAAACCGGAAAGCCCACTTCCATAACATCCACATTTAAGCGGCTAATGGTATGCGCTAGTTGAATTTTATCATCTTCAGTCAGGCTTGCTTTAAGTGCCTGTTCGCCATCACGTAAGGTGGTATCAAAAATCCATACTTTATCTTGCTCTTGCATAACTGCCCCTCATTCCTGTGTTACCCAAATTTCGATTTATCCCTGCAGCGAGATAAAAAAAACCCCGCAATTGCGGGGTTTTGTTGTTTAGCTCAATGCAAACACACTAATCCCCGCTCACTTGCCACAGCAGTAAGAGGTTTAGCTTTAGTGTAATTAAACGATTAGTTTGCATTTGTTTTCTTGTGTGTGTGTCCAATGAGGCTTATTTTTATCATTGCAGCGCAGTAGGTGCAAGCATAAAAATGCCATAAAAATAATTACACAAGACTTTGCGGGGATTTAAAATTCACAAAAAACACTTTTTAAAGATAAAAAATCTAAGTTTATAGTGGGGCACGTTTAAAATAACAAGCACCGTAAAGCACAGTGCTTATTTTAACTTTTTTTAATATTTACTCTTTCTTTTCAGCACGCACGTAGTTTGACGCACCACGAGTAATGTAGCGTAACTGCCAAATAACTCGCTCAATTAGCTCATCGCGTTGCTGACCTTCAATATCGAGTGCTTCTGCACCTGCATTAAATACTAGCGTAACCATAGCTTCTGCCTGAATATATGCATGAATAGCATCACAAGGCGTTTCGCTTTCCAAATAGTGTGCAAGCTCTAAAATAAAGTGTTTCACTTCACGTGCCACTGCCGCTCTAAATGCTTTTGAAGTGCCTGAACGTTCACGTAATAAAAGCCTAAACTGATTACTTGAGTTATCAATAAACTCCATAAACGTAACCACTGAGGTATTAATTACACTACCACCACTGGCTATTCGCCTACGTGCTTGGCGCATCAGTTGGCGCAAGGTTAAACCGGCTTCATCGACCATGGTTAAACCCAGTTCATTCATATCTTTAAAATGACGATAAAAAGAGGTGGGCGCAATACCCGCTTCGCGCGCTACTTCACGCAAGCTCAAATTTGAAAAGCTATGATCAGCACTAAGCTGATTAAAAGCAGCTTCAATTAATGCTTGTCGTGTTTTTTGTTTCTGTTGTGCTCTAACGCCCGACATCAACAGCTCCCTGAATGAATTTGTAATAAATTTTTAATTAAAAAAATAGCTAATAGTACAGTCTAATACTTGACGGCAGCAGATTGAAATATTATTTTAGCGTACAGTTGTACGCTGAGAAATGAGAAAGATGAAAAAACCACCACTTATATGGACCAACGTCCTTTTCTTTAGCCTGACGTTTTTGGCTGCTGTTACACTTGTACCTTGGTATGGGTTTAACTATGGCTTTACAGGCACACAATGGGCTGCTTTTGTAGCTTGCATGTTTTTCGCGGGATTATCGATCACTGCGGGTTACCATCGTTTATGGGCGCACAAAACCTACAACGCACACCCGGTCGTTGAATTTATTTTTGCCTTAGGCGGCGCGTTTGCTTTGCAAAACAGTGCGCTGCATTGGAGCAGCGATCATCGTATTCACCACGGTCAAGTTGATGACCCTGTAAAAGACCCTTATGCCGCTACCAACGGCTTTTGGTATAGTCACATAGGCTGGATGCTGCGCGACTACCAAGGCGATAGCTACGGTGATTACAGCAATTGCCGCGACCTACAACGAAATAAAATTGTTATGTGGCAGCACAAGCATTACTTAAAACTTGTAATAGCGATGAATGTTGGTTTACCTTTGGTATTAGGTTTAATACTCGGTGATGTATGGGGCATGTTAATACTAGCGGGATTACTTCGTTTAGTACTGAGCCAGCATTTTACCTTTTTTATTAACTCTGTTGCGCATATTTGGGGCTCACGCCCTTACACAGAAAAAAATACCGCCCGCGATAACGGCTTTTTAGCCTTATTTACTTATGGCGAGGGTTATCATAACTTTCATCATATTTTTGCCAGCGATTACCGCAATGGCATTAAATGGTTTCATTACGACCCAACAAAATGGATGATTCGCTCATTAGCTGCTCTGGGTTTAGCCAGTAAATTAAAGCGTACACCGATTGAGCGCATTGAAAAAGCAAAAGCCGAAACACTAATGAGTAAAACACAAACTCGCCTTGCAAAATTGCCTTTAGCGCAAGATAAGCTTACATTATTACAACAAGAGTACGATTTATTGCTTAAAAAGTTGCAAAATTATTGCTCACTGCAAAAACAAGTATTGGAAGCTAAAAAAAATAATATGGCAAAGCAGTGTGAAAAGTCGGCATTAATGGCACAATATCACGAGCTTGAAGCCGCCTGGGAAACACAAAAACAGGCATGGCTAGCACTTAATGCGAGGTTATTAAAAGCCTCTTTTAGTTAAAATAGGAGTGGCTGTGGCCAAACAACCAGAAAAGAAAAAAGTACCCGTGACATACCAATATGATGCAATCATTATTGGCACGGGTCCTGGCGGTGAAGGGACCGCTATGAACCTCTCTAAAAGTAACAAAAAAGTAGCGGTTATTGAACGCCAAGCTGCTGTAGGTGGTGGGTGTGTTCACTGGGGAACCATTCCCTCAAAGGCACTTCGTCATTCGGTTAGCCGCTATATTGAATACAAAGCAAATCCTTTATTCAACGTCGGCGAACGCCCTACTCGGTTAACTTTTCCTGATATTTTACGCCATGCCAGCTCAGTTATTTCAAAGCAATCGAATCTACGTAGTAGCTTTTATGATCGTAACCGTATTCATATGTTTCAGGGCGATGCCAGCTTTGTTGATAAACATACTATTGAAATTAGACGTAATGACGGTTCTACTGAACGCCTTACTGCACAAACTATTGTCATTGCCACAGGCTCACGCCCATATCGCCCACCAGGTGTGGACTTTACTCATTCACGAATTTACGAAAGTGACACTATTTTAGGCCTTGAACATGACCCTCATCGCGTACTTATATACGGCGCGGGTGTAATTGGTTGTGAATATGCGTCTATCTTTAAAGGGCTAGGTGCCAAAGTCGACTTAGTGAATACTCGCGATCGCTTATTGGCGTTCATGGATGCTGAAATATCTGATGCATTAAGCTATCACTTTTGGAATAGCGGTATTGTAATTCGTCATAACGAAGAGTTTGATCGCATTGAAACCCGTGATGACTGCGTTGTTATGCATTTAAAATCGGGCAAACGTGTTAAAGCTGACTGTATTTTATTTGCCAATGGCCGAACCGGTAACACTGATACCCTTAATTTAGAAGCGATTGGCTTAAAAGCAGATAGCCGCGGACAGATAAAAGTAAACGAAACCTACCAAACAGAAGTAGACAATGTATACGCGGTAGGTGATGTTATTGGCTATCCAAGCCTTGCTAGTGCTGCCTTTGATCAAGGTCGAATTGCCGCAGATGCCATCGCGTGTGGTAATTGTGATGAAAAGCTGATTATTGATATTCCAGCCGGTATTTATACTATTCCTGAAATGAGTTCTGTCGGTAAAACAGAGCAGCAATTAACTGCTGCAAAAGTACCGTATGAAGTGGGACGTGCGCAATTTAAACATTTAGCCCGCGCGCAAATTGCAGGCACCGATGTGGGCAGTTTAAAAATATTATTTCATACAGAAACCAAAGAAGTACTCGGCGTGCATTGCTTTGGTGAGCGCGCATCTGAAATTGTGCATATTGGCCAAGCTATTATGGAACAAAAAAATGGTGGCAACACCATCGACTACTTTGTAAATACCACGTTTAACTACCCAACCATGGCAGAAGCCTACCGAGTTGCGGCGTTAAATGGCTTAAATCGCTTGTTTAAGTAATATTAAGCGCTAGGTAACAAAAAGCCCGCTTGAATCAAGCGGGCTTTTTTAATAACTCATCTTTATTTAGAAACTATTTATGATATTGCGCACTTAACTCATGCACGGCGTTAATGAATACACCGGCATTTTCTGGATCAACATCTGGTGTAATACCGTGGCCTAAATTAAATACATGGCCATTGCCAGTACCAAAGTCTTCTAAAATAGTACCCACTTCTTGGCGAATGCGATCAGGCGTACCATGGAGCATTGATGGATCCATATTGCCTTGTAAAGCAACTTTATCGCCAACACGGCGTTTAGCATCACCAATATTGATTGTCCAATCTAGACCCACTGCGTCACAGCCTGTTGCAGCAATAGCTTCAATCCATTGACCACCATTTTTAGTGAATAAAGTAACCGGTACTTTACGACCATCGTATTCACGAATTAAACCGTCAACGATTTTATGCATGTATTGCAGCGAAAACTCATTGTAATCACGCGGACTTAGTACGCCACCCCATGAGTCAAAGACCATTAGTGATTGCGCACCCGCCTTAACTTGCGCGTTTAAATAATCAATTACTGAATCAGCCAGCTTATCGAGTAACAAATGCAGTGTTTGTGGCTCAGCAAAGGCCATTTTTTTAATTTTACCAAATACTTTGCTGCTACCACCTTCAACCATATAAGTTGCAAGTGTCCAAGGTGAACCCGAAAAACCAATTAAGGGCACTTCCCCTTTGAGCTCACGACGAATAGTGCTAACTGCATTCATTACATAGCCAAGCTCATCGGTTGGATCTAGCTTGGGGATTTTTTTAACATCAGCAAGTGACGAAATAGGGCGTTCAAACTTAGGGCCTTCGCCGGTTTCAAAGTATAAACCTAACCCCATTGCATCTGGAATAGTTAAAATATCACTAAACAAAATAGCGGCATCTAGTGGATAACGGCGCAGTGGCTGTAATGTCACTTCACAGGCTAATTCAGCATTTCTACACAGGCTCATAAAATCGCCCGCTTGTGCACGTGTAGCACGGTATTCAGGTAAATAACGTCCAGCTTGACGCATCATCCATACCGGCGTGACATCAACAGATTGCTTAGCAAGGGCACGTAAATAACGGTCGTTTTTTAATTCGCTCATAGCTTATAGAGTCCTAGGGCTTTTAGAAATTGTGCAAGATTGTACCACCATATTCACGCCCCCTCTATCGCTAAGCGATTAAATCGCTACAGAGTAGCGTTAGATCAAGTAATTTTTAATTTTCATGTTGCTTTGTTCATAAAACAACCAAACAAACGTCAATAATAAAAACTTCTCATTAAACTATTTGCAACATCTAAAAAAGCTTGATATTGTTTATCTCGCGTTAACAAAACAATAACAAAAATTGTTAATATAAAAATAATAAAAATCTCTAATAAAAATAAGAATGCTTGTTTAAACAAGTCTAATAAAGAAATTAAACCACCCTAACAGGTGGTTTTTTCTTGTCTGAAATAAATTACTTGCAACTTATACCCTTAAACAAAACTGTCTCTGATATTACATCTACTTTACTTGTTGATATACACGCCAATTAAATATATCTTGGATAACATAAGTTTTGTTTTTAATTAAAAAAATCCAACCCAGCTTAGGAGAAGAATTATGCTGAAGCGTGTAGAAAAAGCTCAACAAAAATGGGGGGGTAGCCATACGATCATCGATAATTGGTTAAACGAACGCCAAGAGCTGATTGTGCTTTACTATAAAGTTGCAGGCTTTTCACCTTATGATAAAAAAGAGCAGACTTTGCCTGAACCGTCACAAATTCAAGCTTTTTGTCAAATTTTAATGGATTACCTGTCAGCCGGCCACTTTGAAGTATACGATGATATTGCTAAAGCCTGCGAAAAGAAAGGCGTAGAAAGCCAGCAACTTGCTAGCACTATTTACCCACGCATTTCAGATACCACAGATATCGCACTGGATTTCAACGATAAATACGCTGAAGTAGATGCTGAAGATTTATTAGAAGGGTTTGATAACGACCTATCAGTGGTAGGTGAAGCGCTAGAGGCACGCTTTGCACTTGAAGATGAGCTTATTGATAATTTATATTCAAACCATGCAAACTAATGCCTAATTGACAATTAATAAAAAGGGACCTAGGTCCCTTTTTTCTTTATAAATCAATAATATTTATTCTGCAGCGGCAGCTTCTGCATCATTTTGAATTTCTAATAATTCAACTTCAAAAATAAGTGTTGAATTAGCAGGAATTTTACCTAAGTCACGATCGCCGTAAGCAAGGTCTGAAGGGATAGTAAATTTGTACTTAGACCCTACAGGCATAAGTTGTAAACCTTCAGTCCAACCAGGAATTACACGGTTTAGTGGGAACGTTGTCGGCTCGTTACGTGAGTAAGAGCTATCAAATTCAGTACCATCTAAAAGAGTACCTTTGTAATGCACTTTAACCACATCAGTTGCAACTGGTTTTGCGCCTTCACCTTCGCTCATTACTTCGTACTGTAAACCAGAGTCAGTAACCATCACGCCTTCTTTTTTAGCGTTATCAGCTAGGTATTTTTCACCTTCAGCTTTGCTTTTTTCAGACTCTACTTTTGCTTTTTCTTCTTGTTTAGTACGCACTGACTCATCTAATGCTGTTAATACTTCACGAATTTTTTCTTCGTCAATTTTAGCATCACCTGCAAGTGCATCTTCAAAGCCGCGCATTAACAATGCTTGGTCTAATTCAATACCAATTTCTTTTTTATCCGCTAGGTCTTTATTTAAAAAGTTACCTACAGATGCACCAATACCGTACGCTTGTTGCTGTGCTACAGTATCTAGCTTAACGTCTGCTTGCTCTTTTTTTGCTTCTTGATTACAAGCTGTAAGCGCTAAAACTGACGCTGCAATCAATGACAATTTAATCGTCTTTCTCATTTTAAATCTCCGACACACTTTGCAGTTGTCATTTATTGTAATATTACTAGTTAAAGATTAACGGCCTACATGGTAGGCTGCTTGTTTAATAGCTAAACTAAAAACATACCCAGTGATTAGACAAGCAACCTAGGCGTTTTTCACAACCTAGTCTAACCTCTCAGTCACTAAGAGTTAAGAGGAAATACCTGTAATATGTCGTTATTTCGTACTTTTTTAGTTGCTACGTGCTGTTTTTTAACAATTGCATGCAGTGATAAAAAACAACAAGCAGTGGCTAGCTTTGAGCACACAGCACAGGGGGCTTTCTCATCCGCATTATCCCATGATGGCCAATACAGCTTAGTGTCTTCTATCAATCATGGGGTTGCACTTTGGGATAATCAACAGCAAGCGCTTAAATACCAATGGTTTCAACAGCAGGCTGAAGATAGTTTAGTTTATGCCGTTGCTATCGCATTTGATAATAGCGTGGCAGTTACCGCCGAAAAAACCACCTTTGCCGTTTGGGATATTGCCACAGGCAAAAATAAAGGCTTTTATAAAATACAAAAGGCCAGTATTCGCGATATTGCCATCAGCAATCAAGGCAACAGCGTTGTTTACGGGCGTAGCGATGGCGTCGTGGTATTTATAAACCTTAACACGGGTAGGCGCATTGAATTTTTAGGCCACCAAGAAAAAGTAAATACCGTTGACCTATCACCCAACGGGCGCTATGCACTAAGCGGCTCAAACGATTACGTGGCCTACTTATGGGATACTCAAAGCGGGCAAGTTGTTCATCGCTTTAATCACCCAACCCGAGTAACGCAGGTCGCTTTAGATCCTCAAGGGCGCTATGCTTTTACCGCCGATAGTATGGCACAAGCAAATGTATGGAAGCTGACTACAGGTGACCTTGTTAGTAAACTAAAGTATATTGCGCGTCAGAAAATTTTTACCGCTGTGCGCTTTAACGATCAAGGCACTTTATTAGCAACCGGTTCACCCAACAAACGAGTGGATTTATGGCAGCTAAATAGTGGTGAAAAAATTCAAACATGGCAAGTCACTCCACGTGAAGGCAGTAAGCCCAAATCGGCGGTAGTACTTGATGTGACATTTACAGATAACGGTAAATCATTGTTAACTGAAAGCTCAAGCGGAATCGCTGAGCGCTTTATTATACGAGAACCAAATGAACACAATTGAACATCGGTTAATGGAACTTGAAGCTAAAGTGGCTTTTCAAGACGAAACGATTGAAATTTTAAATGATGAAATAAAAGTTCACCAGCAACAGTTGGCAAAAATAAAGCGCCAAACTGAGTTGCTGGCTGAAAAACTTAAAGAGTCGCAAGCATCGCAACCTATGATGTCGAATATGCCGGAGCCACCGCCACCGCATTATTAAGGTTTAGTCACCAGGATTAAACACGCCAATGATCTGTTCAAATTGGCGTGTTGATGCCTGCACAGCCTGCTCGGGTTGCGCCATTTTATGACCACACTGCATACATTCAACTTTTTCTACGTCGTGCTCTTTGTAAAGCATTAGCATATCCATGGTTTTACACTCAGGACACGTTGCTCCAGCAATAAATCGTTTTTTATATTTCACTTCGTTTTTCCTACCATTTTGACTAACGTTATTTTATCGCACTATTTGCCTACTTGATACGATTGATATAGCTAATAAGATCCGTGTTATAATGGCGGTAATTCAATCAAGGCACAGTAAAGTAACGTATTTATGATCCAAATCTCAGAAATAGAACTGCTTCGCGGTGGCAAAGCTTTATTAAAAAATGCATCAGCTACATTATTCCCAGAGCACAAAGTAGGCCTTGTAGGTGCCAATGGCTGCGGTAAGTCAACGCTATTTAGTTTATTAAAATCTGAGCTTTCGTTAGATGGCGGTAATTGCAGTATTCCTAAAGATTGGTCACTGGCCTCAGTAAAGCAAGAAACCCCCGCTCTTGAAATAAGCGCCATGGATTACGTACTGCAAGGCCACCCTGATTATTATGCACTGCGTATAGCGCTTCGTGAAGCCGAGCAAAATAACGATGGCGACACCCAAGCTAAAGTGCATATTCAGCTTGAAAATATTAAAGGCTATAGCATTGAAGCCAAGGCAGGTGAGCTATTACATGGTTTAGGCTTTGCCAATAACCAAATAGAAAACCCAGTTAGTGCGTTTTCGGGTGGTTGGCGTATGCGTTTAAACTTAGCCCAAGCGCTTATTCGCGATGCCGACTTACTGTTACTGGATGAGCCAACAAACCACCTTGATTTAGATGCCGTGTATTGGCTAGAGCGTTTTTTACGTGCCTACACTGGCACCTTAGTACTTATTTCTCACGACCGAGAGTTTTTAGATGCGGTGGTCGATCAAATTTGGCATATAGATAAACAACTTATTAATGTATACAAAGGTAACTACTCGCAGTTTGAACGCCAAAAAGCTGAGCGCCTATTACAGCAGCAAGCCATGTTTGACAAGCAACAAGAACAAATTGCCCACCTTGAGCAGTTTATTACCCGCTTTAAAGCTAAAGCCAGTAAAGCCAAACAGGCACAAAGCCGCGTTAAAGCACTTGAACGCATGGAAAAGCTTGCCCCTGCGCATGCAGACTCGCCATTTAATTTTGAGTTTGCCGAGCCAACCGCCCTGCCTAACCCGCTAATGACACTTGATAAAGCCAAAGCCGGTTATGGTGATGTGACTATTTTAAACAGCATTAAGCTCAATTTAGTGCCGGGAAGCCGTATTGCACTGCTTGGTAGAAATGGCGCGGGTAAATCAACACTTATCAAACTGCTCTCTGGTGATTTACAACCTCAAGCAGGTGAAGTGTTTCAGCACCAAGGCTTAAACATTGGCTACTTTGCGCAGCATCAATTGGAGTCTCTAGATTTAAAAGCCAGTGCCGTCACTCACCTGCAACGTTTAAACCCTAAAGCCAGTGAACAATCACTACGTGATTTTTTAGGCGGCTTTGCCTTTGTAGGCGATAAGGCACTCGACCCTGTAGCTCCCTTTTCTGGCGGTGAAAAAGCCCGTTTAGTACTGGCTATGTTGGTTTATCAAAAACCAAATTTATTACTACTCGATGAGCCAACCAACCACCTTGATTTAGAAATGCGCCACGCTTTAGTTATGGCATTACAAGGCTTTGAAGGTGCCATGGTCACAGTATCGCATGACCGCCACATGCTTAAAAACACCGCTGATGAATTTTACTTAGTTGATAACGGCGAGGTCACTCAATTTGGCTACGACCTAGATGCGTATTATCAGTGGCTGCTTAATGCTAATAAAGAAGCCGCTAAAAGCGACACCGATGACGAGCCAAAAGCCCACTCACAAGTAAACCGAAAAGAGCAAAAGCGCTTAGAGGCTGAATTTAGAAAGGCCGTGCAACCACTTAAAAAACAGATTGAAAAGCTCGAAAAGCAACTTGATAAACACGCAGCAGAATTAACTGAAATCGAAGAGGCACTTGGCGATAACACCCTTTATAACGATGACAACAAAGCAAAACTCAAAGAGCTACTCACAAAACAAGCGACATTAACGCCAAAGGTAAATGAGATCGAAGAGGAGTTACTCATAGCCCTTGAAGAGATGGAACAAAAAGAACAGGCGTTTGCCAATGAACTTGCTTAACAGCAACGACTTTTGGCAATTTGCATGTCAGCTTTATAGCGAAGGTGACATGCAAGCACGCCTGTTAGATTATCAAAACCAGCAAGGTAAAAACGTTAACTTATGTTTATTACTCTATTACTTGGACTCGTTAAATTTAAGCATTAATGCCGAGCAATTAAATACGCTGCAACAAGTGGCTAGTGAATTTGATATCAAGGTATTAAAGCCGCTACGCAGCGCTAGAGGTTATTTAAAAGCCAATCAGCAAGAAATAGTCGATTACACAAATATTCGACAAGAATTACTGAGCGCCGAGCTCAAACTAGAAAAACAGCAACAGCACATACTGATTGATGCAGTTAATGGGCTTGAGTTAGTAATATGTTCAGCGCCAGATAATAGTTCACTGTATTTATAAGCTATTCGTTACTAGCGCTCAGCGGCCTAAGCCCCACTTATTTACTGCTTGTTCTATTCTCATAGTGCAAAAAAACCAATACATTGAAGAAAGCAAAAGCAGATTACACTATTACTGAATTGTGTCGTATTTTAGAGGTCAGTATGAGTAGTTATTACTATGAGTCTTTCAAACCTGATGAGCAAGAGCAGGTGCTTTTAGATTTAATTGAATCGATAGCTGATGACTCTGGTAATACGTATGGCAGGCGTAGAATACACCTGAAATGGATTCACGTGGTCAGACAATAGGGCCACACTAATAACAAGCCATTGCGCCGAAGGAAAACATGATTACACCCATTCAGATGATGAACATTCACCAAACACATTTAACTCATGATCTATTTAAATTACCTTCTTTTTAAGAGCTAATACTCATACATTTGTCATTATCATTAAGTCTAGCTTGTCTACTATCTCTAACTTTCCGTATACCTGAGATGCACGATTAAAACCACGTTATAAGGTTATTCACCTTTTTCTTGAAGTAAAAAAATCGTACTGTTGTCATCAAAACCATACGCGTTAGTTATAGATTGGTTAATTAATGGGTTACTGCATACTTATCCGATGGAGTTAAAGCGCTTGATATTAATAAACAATCAGATCGCCTTTGTTGCTTAACATTAAAAAAGTGCCAGCTTAAAGATTACATCTGTGCGCATGCAGTGAAAGAGGAAGATGAGAGGCTGATAGGTTAAGATATGCGTAAATACATTTGGTACCCAATATACGTATTCTCATGACTTTGATCACCAATTCTCATCAGCTTTGATCGCTTGATTTATCATTTTGTAAAGCCATTTTTGAATTAACTTAACTGTTCATCATCAGTCAATTCATTTAACTGTTTTTGTATCGATTCTCCTTTTAAATTCAACTTAATTGCACCATGAATCAACCTATCTAAAATAGCATCAGCGTGCGTTGATTCGCAGATCATTTGGTGCCAATTTTCCTGTGGTAGCTGACTAATGATGATGTGTGATTTATAACCATATCTAATATCGATTTATTTAAGTAAATCGCTTCGTTGCTGAGCACTGAGTGGCTCTAGCCCCCAATCGTTTAAAATAAGTAAGTCGTATTTAATGAGTTTACCCAATAATTTTCGATAACTTCCATCGGCCTGTGGCGCCTGTCATTAATATATTCTGATGTAAGTCCAGCAAGCTATTTTGGCTTAAGTTACGTATCTGTGCTTTTTCTATAGTGCGTGCCGGCGAGTAAATGAGTTGATTTAACTGACCCGGTAAGCGGAATTTAGCGTGTCGATCGAGCCGGTCGATTTTTCTTTGGTCACGCGTATCAATTTCATGAGTTAACAATAAACTGATGCGCTCTATAAAGCTTTATTCTTGATATAAGTTTGGCTGTTCGAGCTGCTGCTTGAGCTCTTGCTTTATACTCGATAACTTGAGCAATTGAAGTTGCTGATTAATGGTGTCTATCATGTTTTCATTCCTTAATGGTAGTAATCGGTGCCACGTATGTTGCTATGTGTAATTGGTTTTTCTCGCTCTGTTTGGAGTGTGGGTAATGGTTGTTGGTCTAACCCTTTTTGCAGCATTTGCTTAATAGATCTGAGTGTGGTCGTATTAATCCAAATTGCTCGGTAACATCCTCGCTCGAGGCGTTCCTTTGAATACGTTCAGCTAGACTTAACACCCCTGAACAGGTGCGATAAGCTTGCTCTGGATGAAGTTTGCTATACCTTATTGTTCATCATATCCAGTAGCTTTGCTATTTCATGATTAAGTTTCTCTAAGCTGTGGAAAGTTTGGTTACGCAGGCGTGCCATGATCCAACGCTCAACAATTTGTACGCCTACTTCATCCTTCGATTTATCTTTGGGTTTATAAGGTCTAACTGAAATAATAGTAACGCTAAAGTGCTCGGCTAACTGGTGGTACGTCGGATTTAAATCAGGCTCGTTGCGACAGGTTTTACTAACGGCACTTCTGAGATGGTCGGGAATAAAAACGTCATGGACGCCGCCTAAAAATTTAAAGCAACGCACATGACTCATTACCCAATCTTCAAGTTGCTGAATATACGTTGGTTCAGCATAGGTATAATTTGATGCACCTAGTACAGCAACGAATATCTGAGCAGTGCGCTTTTCATGTGTAGTTGGACAAGTAATGGTAATTGTGGGGCACAATAATCTACAAACAGCTTTTCATCCCCTTTATGCTGCTGACGCATTGAGAATCATTGCGTACCTAACCATTGTTTATAAGCCCGGCAGAAGTGACTGTAGCTGTAATAAGACTCACCCACTTTTTCAAGTAACTCATCAAACACGAGCTGTAATGTTAGGTGTTTATGTTGTTTTAAATCTTTATTAATATTTAATACCAATCTGCCTGGATATGAGATCTATTTTAACGATAAGAAAATTATTCAAATATTTATGCAGGTTGGTATGATTTTAGTGACCCAAGCTTAATGAGAATAAGCGATCAAAGTTGAAGCGTCACATAGTAAATGCGATACTCTCATCGGCCTGTGCGGGCTTATGGCTTTGGGGTTTTACTTTGCTGCAAATAGCAAAAAACCCGTTACATC
>NZ_JAGYIU010000006.1 GCF_018402495.1 Pseudoalteromonas sp. | reverse complement strand
CATTTTAACCACTAAAAACTGTGGTTAAGAGCGCTTTAACTAGTTTACTTTAAGTTTCCAACCACATTTTTTCTGATACTTAATCTCTTGATTTAGCTCACTTGCCATTAATGGGTGGTTTTTTAACCAATCGTTTTCAAATTGAATAGCTAACTCTTCATTTTCAGCTGTTATCTTAAAATTAGGTAAAACATCATCTTGTCGGCGCATAGATAAAATAACAGCAATACGTAATAGTCGAACGATATACGTTGCAACGTTACTGTGCGCACCTAAATGATCTAAACATCCTTTTTGAAGGTCTGAACGATGGCTGTTGGCAATCGCAACAATCACTTTGTGTTCTGATTGCGAAAAACCTGGCATATCGGTATTTTCTAAAATGTAAGCGGTATGTTTGTGGTATTGCTTGTACTCTATTAATAAACCAATCTCATGAAGTTGCGCCACCGCATTTAAAAGCGGTAATCCACTTAATGCTTCTATCGGCCAATAGTGATTAATCTCGCTAGCTAATTGTAAAGCTAAGCCGGATACTCGCGATGCTTGCTTTTGATCCACATGATAACGATTCATAAAACCATCAATAGTACGTTTACGAATGTCGTTATTATGCAGTTCCGGTAGCATGCTATATAAAACACCTTCACGAAGCGCGCCACCAGCCAATCCCATTTGTTCTATTTCTAGTGACTCAAACAGTGCAATTAAGATAGCCAGCCCAGATACAAACACTAAACGTCGCTCTTCACTTAACCCTGGCAAGTCGAGTTCAGCAATCGTTTTATAAGCAATAGATTGTTGTTTAATAGTATATAACTTTTCAAGAGTGAGCATTTCATTTAAATTTTGTGCCACCATGATCTCTTGAATAGCTTGAACTGTACCTGACGCACCGGAAGCGAGTTGCCAACCAGCCGTTTTATACTCAGGCGCTATTTTATCAATAACACTGCGCGCGGCATTAATAGCAGTATTAAAGTTTGCTTCATTTAACTGGCAATCTTTAAAGTAGCGTTCGAGGTAAGTAACACAGCCTATGTTAAGACTTTTATAATGCTGTGCTTCAAAGCCCTTGCCAATCACTACTTCAGTACTCGCGCCACCAATATCAATAACTAGCTGTTTACCAGTACATGAAGAGGTATGCGCAACCCCTTTATAAATAGTTCGCGCTTCTAGCTCACCACTAATAACATTAACTTTATGCCCTAATATTTTTTCAGCACGCAGCTTAAAATCATCGGCATTAGTTGCCAAACGAAGTGTTGCAGTGGCAACAATAGTGATGTTTTGCGAAGGAATATCTTGCAAACGTTCTGCAAACAAGGCCAAACACTCCCAACCCCGTTGCATAGCCTCTAAACTCAATAAATTATTATCATCAAGCCCAGCGGCGAGTCTTACTTTGCGTTTGACGCGACCTATTGTTTGCAAGCCACCCGCCACTGATTTGGCAATAAGCATATGAAAGCTATTTGAGCCCAAATCAATGACTGCATATACATTTTTTTGCGGTTTAAGTTGCCCCACCGTTCAAAAACCTCTATTGACCAATACTATCAAACTAACGGTCGGTTACGACCGTCCTTTTTGGTAACCATTATTTGGGCGACGTCCGTTATTATTACTACGATTACGTGGACCAGTGGAAAAATTACGCTTTCTATGGATAGTCGGCTTAGTTAAATCATCTAACAATGCACTTTTATCGTAATGCGATAAAGGAATACTGTGTTCGATGTACTCTTCAATTTCATGAAGGTTATAAGCATACTGCTCACACGCAAAGCTAATTGCATGACCCGAAGCGCCTGCACGAGCTGTACGACCAATACGGTGAACGTAATCTTCGCAGTCATCTGGTAAATCAAAGTTAAAGACATGACTTACTTCTGGAATATGTAAACCACGCGCTGCAACATCAGTAGCCACTAAAAAGTCTAGCTCGCCTTTACTAAATTGCGCGAGAATTGATTGACGTTTCTTTTGATTTACATCACCGGTGAGCATACCCACTCGATGTCCATCTGCTTTTAACCATGCATATACGGTTTCACAGCTGTGTTTAGTATTTGCGAACACAATTGCTTTTTCAGGCCACTCTTCTTCAATCAAGGTTAATAACAGCTTAATTTTATCTTCTTGTGAGGGATGAAATAGCTCTTCTTGAATACGTTTACCGGTTTTTACATCTGGCTCTATTTGCACATGCTCTGGGTTTGTCATGTGTTCAAATGCAAGCTCTTGTACACGATACGACAATGTAGCGGAGAACAATAAGTTTAAACGCTCTGATGTATCCGGCATACGACGAAACATATAACGAATATCTTTAATAAAGCCTAAATCGAACATACGATCGGCTTCATCAAGCACGACTACCTCTATTTCATTGAGGGTGTAACAGCCTTGCTTATACAAGTCGATAAGCCGACCTGTGGTACCAATTAAAATATCAACGCCTTTTTCTAGTTGTGCACGTTGTTTTTCGTAATCTTCGCCACCATATACTAAACCTAAGTTAAGATTACAGTGCGGCGCTAAAATTTTAGCATCTTTGTGGATCTGAATCGCAAGCTCCCGAGTTGGGGCCATGATCAGGGCTCTTGGATGTTTACTAGGTGCTTTGCTAGATTGTAATAACCGATGGCATGTGGCAGTTAAAAACGCCAACGTTTTACCCGTACCTGTTTGTGCTTGGCCCGCAATATCGCGCCCTTCACAAATAAAAGGTAGGCATTTAGCTTGAATGGGTGTGCAATATTCAAACCCACTTTCGGTTAATCCGGCAACCACTTCCGGGGCAATAGCAAAGTCTGAAAACTTTTTATCGGTCAAATGTGTCTTAGTCATAGCGTTTAAGCATAACGTTTAAACTTGCAATAAGAAACAAGAGTGTTTAAATACGCACTAAATATTTCGCCTAACTAAACCGGAGAGCGCAATGAGCGAGAAAATAATCCAAATTACCGACGATAGCTTTGAAGCTGACGTATTACAATCAGACAAACCTGTACTAGTAGACTTTTGGGCTGAATGGTGCGGACCTTGTAAAATGATCGCCCCAATTCTAAGCGAAGTTGCTGATGAATTTGATGGCCGTGTAACGATCACTAAGTTAAATATTGACCAAAATGCAGGTACGCCACCTAAATTTGGTATTCGTGGTATCCCTACACTACTACTTTTCAAAGATGGCCAAGTAGCTGCAACTAAAGTAGGTGCACTATCAAAAACGCAATTAGTTGAGTTTTTAGAAAACAATATCTAAGTGTAAATGTAAAAAAAGGGCGCTCAGCCCTTTTTTTTATATTTATTTTGCAGAAGTACTGGACGCTGCAGTAATGACCTGCTAGTTTATAAAGCCAACTAATCCTTAGTTATATTCAACAAACCTCACTCAACGCTCTAATAAAGCGATTTTGAGTATGACAACTGTAATAAAGAACCCACCAATATGCATTTACGCGAATTAAAAGACAAGTCCATTAAAGAGCTTGTAAACTTAGCTGAGTCCATGGGGCTCGAAAACGTAGCCCGCTTAAGAAAGCAAGATATTATT
Source organism: Pseudoalteromonas sp. (assembly GCF_018402495.1). GTDB lineage: Bacteria > Pseudomonadota > Gammaproteobacteria > Enterobacterales > Alteromonadaceae > Pseudoalteromonas. The sequence goes on along the minus strand of NZ_JAGYIU010000006.1, from coordinate 77,724 downwards.
TTTGCTATTCTTAAATCCCACGCCAAAGGCGGAGAAAATATCTTCGGTGGCGGTGTATTAGAAATTTTACAAGATGGTTTTGGCTTTTTAAGATCATCAGAAGCTTCTTACTTAGCTGGCCCAGATGATATTTATGTGTCTCCAAGCCAAATTCGCCGTTTTAGTATGCGTACCGGCGACTCTATTTCGGGTCTTATTCGCCCGCCAAAAGATGGGGAACGCTACTTTGCTTTACTTAAAGTAAACGAAGTGAATTTTGACAAACCTGAAAACTCTCGCACTAAAATTCTTTTTGAAAACCTGACACCACTGCATGCAAACGAACGTTTTCGTATGGAACGTGGCAACGGCAGTAAAGAAGATATTACTGCTCGAGTTCTTGATTTGGCCTCACCAATTGGCCGCGGCCAACGTGGTTTATTAGTAGCCCCGCCAAAAGCGGGTAAAACCATGTTGCTACAAAATATTGCACAATCAATCACCCATAACCACCCTGATGTTACATTGATGGTTTTACTTATTGATGAACGCCCAGAAGAAGTAACTGAGATGCAACGCCTAGTAAAAGGCGAAGTTATTGCATCAACATTCGATGAGCCAGCATCTCGTCACGTACAAGTTGCGGAAATGGTTATCGAAAAAGCAAAACGTTTAGTTGAACACAAAAAAGACGTGGTGATTCTACTTGATTCAATCACACGTTTAGCACGTGCATACAACACCGTTATTCCATCATCTGGTAAAGTATTAACCGGTGGTGTAGATGCAAATGCACTTCACAAACCTAAGCGTTTCTTTGGTGCTGCTCGTAACGTGGAAGAAGGTGGTAGCTTAACAATTATTGCAACAGCGCTTATTGATACCGGCTCTAAAATGGATGAAGTTATCTACGAAGAGTTTAAAGGTACAGGTAATATGGAGCTACACCTTAACCGTAAAATTGCGGAAAAACGTGTATTCCCTGCTATCGACTTTAACCGCTCAGGTACGCGTCGTGAAGAATTACTTACTAAGCCTGATGAGCTACAAAAGCTGTGGATTTTACGTAAGATAGTCCATGACATGTCAGAAATTGATGCCATGGAATTTTTAATCGATAAACTATCAATGAGTAAAACCAACGATGAGTTTTTTGATTCGATGAAACGTCAGTAACCTGAACGCTGGTTAAATAAACGTTTTTAAAAAAAAGACACCAAATGGTGTCTTTTTTGTTTAATACCAATTCGCTTAATTAAGTAGTCTATTTTGAGGTAAAAAACCTTGTCGATAACAAGGCAAAAATTTCGTTATTTAATTGTTCTACATGAGTAATTTTTAACGTATCTAGCGTCAGGTTTAGCCTCTCAAAATGATTAAGTATAAATGCGGATTAGTATAACTGCACATACCTTAACCGTACTGTTTAAACAGTACCTGTAAGTTATTTACTAGTGTTGTTAGCCTCTGCGTATTGATTTGTGGCTGAAGTAATTCATCGTCCAGTGCTTTTGCAGCTAATGCAATCTCTTTAAACTCAAACATCTGTGCCGCTCCTAAAACTCGGTGGCTATCTTTTTGCAACGCCTTATAATCCTCATTTTTGAAGTGCTGCTCAATAAGCTCACTTTCTGCGACTAGGCTTTGTTTAAAACTCGTTACTAAGTCACTCATATCAACATGGGTATTTTCTGTCGATGAATTCCCACTTGCTGGGCTTAAATATTTAGATAAGATAGCGTAAAAAGATTCTTTATCTATCGGTTTGGCTAAGTAATCGCTAAAGCCAAGTGATAAGTAGTGATCTATTTCATGGCTCATGGCATTGGCCGTTAATGCTAAAATAGGCTGCTCATAACCGCATTGTTTTAGTAGTTCAAACGCAGAAATACCATCCATAACCGGCATTTGAATATCCAAAAGTACTAAATCAGGATATAACTTTAAACTCTGCTCGACTGCTTGCTCGCCATTTTCAACGGCAATCACTTCTAGGCCAAGGGAGTGTAGATATCGACTGATCAGCTTGCGGTTATCATTATGATCCTCTGCAAGCAACACCTTGCCAGATAATAATCGAGGGCCCTCACTCAACTTGCTATTTAGGTCATCTAGGCAAACTTGTTCTTCAACTTGTATGCAAGGTAAATAAAACGAAAACTCACTGCCCTTTTTATGCTCACTCTGAACGCTGATATAACCCCCCATCATCGCGGCCAACTGCTGTGATAAGCTCAACCCTAACCCTGTTCCACCAAAGCGTCGACTAATACTGTTATCTGCTTGACTAAAACATTCAAAAATAAGCTTAAGCTGTGAGGAGCTCATACCAATTCCGGTATCTTTTATTAAGAACAGCAAACCTTGCTCTGTTTGGCTAACGGTAATTGTTACTTGCCCTTTATGAGTAAACTTAATCGCATTGGCGCATAAGTTAATAAGAATTTGCTTTACTCGAGTTAAATCTAGGCGGGTAAAATAAGTATTGCCCAATTGATTTTCTAAAACAAACGACAAACCTTTTGCTTTAGTTTGTGGAGAAAACATTGCATGAACATCATTGATTAATTGCACTATATCAAAACAGGTAATATTCAGCTCTAGTCGATTTGCTTCTATTTTACTTAAATCAAGTACATCATTAATTAAGCTTTTTAAATGCGCACTTTGGCGTTCTATTACCCTAAGTTCATCTTTTAATTGTTCAGGTTTATAAAGGCCATTAATAAGATCGTCGGTTTGCCCCAAAATAGCAGTTAATGGTGTTCTAATTTCATGGCTTATATTAGCTAAAAATTGACTTTTTACCTCGTTGGCTTCACGCAGCTCTTGTGCCACACTTTGTAGCTCTTTAGTGCGCTGCTCCACTTGCTCGCTTAGCTTTAACGTCGCTTGCTTTTCTGTTCGACGTTTATAAACAGCAATCACGGTAATTAAAATTAATATAGCAACAACCATCAATAAAAATGTGAGTTGTGAACGTTTGGCTATTTGCAGCTCTTGAAGGTATTGCTGCTGTTTTAATTGTTTAATTTCTTGATTGAGCTGATTTGACTCAAACTGAATTTGAAAGATACTCACCGCTTCTGAGGCAGCTTCAGTATTAATATTACGCTGATAATCTACATATTGCTGGTGCAAACTTAACGCTTTTTCATAATCCCCTAAACTCGCATTAATTAGTGCCTCTACCCCTAAGCCATCTTTTATACGCATACCATTATTATATTCTTTGGCGAGCGCAATTGAGCGTTCTGAGGTTTGCTTAGCGTTTTGTGTATCACCTTGCACAAATTGAACAGTCGATAACACATGTAAGGCAGCCGCTAATAATGACTTGTTATCAGCCTCTACTGCAAATTTTTGCCCTGCAATAGCATGATAAAGAGCAACATCAAATTTGTTTAATTTAAGGTTGATGGTGGCTAAATTAGTGTGCTTAGTCGAAAGCTGAAATGCATTATTGATACTTTGATAGTAACGCAAAGCTAATTGGTTGTAATGTAATGCTAACTGGTACTGCCTAGATTCAGTGTAAGCCACGGCCATGTTACCATATACCTGTGCAACGCCATCGTCATCACCAAGCTCTTGAAAAACTTTTAAAACCTCACGATACATCTCAAGCGCTGACTCATATCGAGAGAGGCGTATATAAATACCAGCAATATTATGTAATATATCGGCTTTATCTTGCGCAGTGCCCTCTTTTTCATAAATAGCTTTGGCTTGCTGGTAATAATCGAGTGCTAACTCCATGTTATACATGTCAAAGTAAGCAAGACCAATATTGCTGAGTAAATTTGCCTGCTTTATCGGACTTTTAAGGGTAATGGCTATATTTAACGCGCGATTATAATCAACCACCGCTTGTTGTACTAACCCTTGATAATAAAGCACAACACCTTGCATTTTGATTGCACGAAAATAAAGTTTTGGCTGTTCTTTTTGCGTACTATTCGTCTCAAGTAATTTAAAATACTTTAGTGCGTTAGCTAAATCGCTTTGCGCAAATGCCAGCTCAGCTAAATCACTGTAAATAGTCATGCGTTGTATACTTGCCAGCTCTGGGTTCGATAGCATATCCACTGCAAGTCTATGCTTTTCAGACCATGTTTGTGCAAGATTAAACTGCTCAAACAAACTTGTCTGCTCATTGGATAAAGCGTCGTTTGATGCACCACTTAGTACAACCAAAAGACCAATAAAGCAGATGCGCTTTAACCGAGTCAGCATAAAAATATCCTTTAATCCTTGCTAGCCATAATAAAATGACACCCAAACAATATGTAAACATCTAATTTAGACCAATATAAAACAGGCATTCACGCCCACTCCTTGGGGTTTAATGTTACATAGGTGTATGATAATTTGTTCAAGATACACCAATTAATAGATTGTAAACAATGCTTAACCCACTGATAGATGAGATTTTTGAACTATTAATCAATAAAAAAGTGTGGATGGTTCATACTTTAGCATCGGAATTAAAAGAACGTGGGTTACTTGATACCTTAGCCGCTGATCCCGAGCGTGATTTATTTAAACGTAATTTTTTAATTATGAATGCACTTTATCAGCTTCAACAGCAGGTTATGCCAAAACAGCAGCTACTGATTAAAAGTTTACATATTGAGCTGGTAAGCGACCCTCGCCAAAACCAACTTGATACAAACGATCCGCTGCGTGACTACTACTTAAACTGGCAAAACTTTGAAACATCAACAGCAGAAATTAACGCATTATTAGATAGCTTTTGGCAACGTTTCAGTAAGCCTAAACAACATGAAGTACCTTTAAGTGCTCTGCAACAGCAGCAATTAATCGCTCGCTGGCAATTAGTACAACCAATCACCTTAAAAGCAATACAAAAGCGTTGGCGACAGCTGGCCGTTCAGCATCATCCAGACAAACAAGGGGGTGATAATGAAGTGTTTAAACAATTAAAAATGGAATATGAGCAACTCAAGGCGAGCTGCTCATCTTAAAACGTAAAACTAGCGCGTCAGGCGACGAGCACGGATTTTACGCCCTTTAATATTTCCTTCGGTTAATTTACGTAACGCGGGTTTAGATGAGTTACGCTCTACCGCGACAAAAGCCACGTTATCAAGTACATTAATTTTACCCACTTGGCGCCCTGCTATACCATCTTTACCTGTTAATGCCCCTAAGATATCACCCGCGCGCACTTTTTGCTTTTTACCCGCATCTATCATCAATGTCACCATTTCAGGTTTGTATGGAGGCTTATCTAATAGGTTATAAGATGGCATTGGCTCAGGGGTAAAATCACGCTCATAGTGGTCACCTATTTGCGCTACTTTAAACTGCTCTGCGTCACCGTAAATAGAACACGCAATGCCTTTTTTGCCCGCTCGCCCGGTACGCCCTACACGGTGAACATGCGTTTGTGGATCATGCGCTAAGTGATAGTTAATTACCATGTCCATATCATCAATATCTAAGCCGCGTGCTGCTACATCGGTTGCCACTAAAATAGACGCACTCTTATTGGCAAAATGAATCAGTGTACGCTCACGGTCACGCTGCTCTAAATCACCATGTAGTGCAACGGCACTAAAGCCTTCATCGGCTAAATCATCACATACTTGCTGTGTTTCTACCTTGGTATTACAAAACACCACACAACTTTGCGGGGTAAATTTAAGGAGCAGCAATTTAAGGGTTGGATAACGCTGTTTATTATTATCCATTTTGTAGAAGTATTGCTTAATGGTGCTTTTTTCTTGCTGCTCTTCTACTTTAATCATTTCAGGGTTGCTCAAAACACGCTTTGCAATGGCTTCGATTGATTTTGGAAAAGTCGCGCTAAATAACAATGTTTGACGATTTGTTGGAATACACTCAATTATGGCATCGAGAGTGTCTTGAAAACCCATATCAAGCATTTGATCGGCTTCATCAAGCACTAGCGTTTCGACATCATCTAAACGCAGTGTACCTTTACGAATATGGTCGTCAACTCGCCCTGGTGTACCTACAATAATATGCGCACCATGTTCAAGTGAGCCAATTTGAGGACCAATTGATACCCCGCCACACAAAGTTAAAATTTTAATATTATGAATACCGCGTGCGAGTTTGCGCATTTCAACCGCCACCTGCTCTGCAAGCTCACGGGTTGGGCAAAGCACTAACGACTGAATACGAAAGCGTTTAACATTTAGCTTAGCTAAAACGCCTAAACTAAATGCCGCTGTTTTGCCTGAGCCTGTTTTAGCTTGGGCAATAATATCTTTACCACTTAAAACAGGAGGCAGGCTTTGTGCCTGTACAGGAGTCATTTGGGTGTAGCCGAGTGTTGATAAATTATCAACTAACCCAGAAGGTAAGGCCAACGATGAAAAAGCAGTTGCAGTCACAGTAAATTCCATAGCAAAAAAATAACTTGAGAAAAGTCTCAATAAATATGCGGCTAATAATAGCAGAATTAACAATTAGCAACCATTAACAACGCACAATCAGTCACTGTTATTACAATGACGTAAGCACCAACAACAGTGCATTCACTGCAAAACAGCTACAACAAGTAGATAAGGTGAACGCCACGGCCCTTAAAAGTGATTTAAGTTATTAATTAATAGAATCACTGACCACTGAAATAAGACCGCGCCTATCTGGTACCAAAAACGATAAAAAACCGTTACTTAGGAAAAAGTAAAGTTTCATAAATAGGGTTTTGAACAAGTCTGATTAGAAGAAGCAACCTTCCCTGAATCGCGTCGCTATAGCGAAAGCGGAAAAATACTCACGTCAAGCGAGCAACCTCTACATTTAACAGTACTTGGTAACAGCATTAGTACACCAAAAGAGGGGAACGGTGCATCCGTCGTCTTATTTGAAACCCTTGACGAATTAAAAGCCGCACCGGCTAATAGCTTAAAAGGTAAAATTACCTATATTAATTACCGTATGAGCCGTAATATTGACGGCAGTGGTTATGGCTCCGCGGAAAAAGCGCATGCTAAGGGAGCAATTGCAGCGGCTAAAAAATCGCCGCTATCTGCATGATGCGCTCAGTTAGCATGGGCCACCTTCGTTAAAACACCGCTGCTTATGCTGTATTTGCGTTAATGGCCGCCGACGCTAAAACGACCATTAAACCAAAAGCACGCACTAAAGAGTAACTGACATAATTACTTACAGTTTGCTGCTTTAACTAATACGCTCATTGTTTTAACTTAAAAAGAATTAAAACAGGGAGCGTATTTTCATGCTGCTTTTCAATACCAGTCAATCTTTTCCTCATTTTACACAAGTACAGTGCTGCCCTAATTGCAAAAGTAACAGCTATCACTTAGTTAACCAAAGCCGCTTTTTACGCTTTACTATTCTTCCTGTATTTCCACTAAAATTAAGCTATAAACGCGAATGCTTTCAATGTGGACATTATGAGCCTATAAGTATTAAAAACTTACCCCTGTTCGAAATGCTAAGCCTACCCAAATACTGTATTGGATTAGTTTTATTACTGTGGGTATGGTTATTTTTTTACCAAAAACATCTTGATACTGAGGCGCTAAAACAAAGCTATTTAACCAACCCCAAAGCCTACGATACTTATTTAGTAAAGGCCGATAAATTCACTCATGAACCGTGGACACTGACTAATTTAAAAGTAGCGCAAGTGCTGAGCTTTGATCAGCAATTTATAACGTTTCAAGTGAGTAATTATAGCTACAAGCGCAGCAGAGCTATAACCACTGCGATGCGTGCCAGTTTATTAGTGCAAAGAGATTACTTTTCATCTAAAACCATCACCCTACCTCGTAATGAAATAAAACGCTTATACAAGGATGGCATTATATTCGACGTGCTGCGCCCCTATGCAAATAGTTTATATGGAGGTTTTGTGATGTTTCCGCCACAGCCAAAACCTTTATATAAAGGAGTAAAGCTCGATAAAAACAATCAACAAGGAATTATGTACCACAAGGATGGGCAATACGATGAGGCGCTAGAAAGCTTTACTCTTGCAGCGCAAACAGGTTCTCAATGGGGGCAACTAAATCTGGCGCAAATGTATCGTGATGGGCAAGGTACAGAGAAAAACGTCCCGCAAGCTATTTATTGGTACAAAAAAGCCATTGCTCAAGGAAATAGCAAAGCTAAACACGAGCTTGAGCAATTATGTAAAAGTGCACAATGTGAATAATGTAAAGTAGCGCGATTACGCCGCGCTATTATGGGTTTTAAAGAGCTTAGTATAGGTTACATGCATAATAACAATAACCAAACCCGCAACCACACCAAGTAAGCCATCAAATACTAAAGGGGCTAGCATCTCACCTACCCCACCTAAAGTTGACTGGGCGTAATGTGTGATATCAATCTGCGTATGATGCAGTAACTCAACACCATGCACTAAAATTCCACCGCCAACTAAAAACATCGCAACAGTTCCTGCAAACGCTAAAAACTACATAAGTCTGGGGGCTGAAGCCAGCAGGCCTCTACCCAGTAATTCTTTAAATTTATTCGCAGAGAGTTTTGATTGGTTAAGTAAATACAATCCTGCATCATCAAGTTTTACAATTCCAGCTACCAGTCCATAAACACCAATTGTCATGATGATGGCAATAACACTTAGCACCAGTGCTTGATTCATTAACGTAGCCCCAGCCACAGTCCCTAAGATAATTACAATAATTTCAGCAGAAAGAATAAAGTCAGTACGAATAGCGCCTTTTACTTTTTGCCTTTCATATTCAACTAAATCTAACTTTTCATCATCATCTATCGTTTCCTCATGGTGAGGTAAAAAGCGAGCAAATACTTTTTCAGCGCCTTCAAAACATAAAAATAAACCACCCATCATTAAAAGTGGCGTAATTAGCCAAGGCAGCCACACACTAATTAATAACGCAACAGGGACTGATATCGCTTTATTTAAAAACGAGCCTTTTGACACCGCCCATACTACCGGCAGCCCCCCCCGTAACTTGCTGCGCATTGAGCGCCAAGTCATCACCCAGTACCCCTGCCGTTTTTTTAGTCGCAACTTTACTCATAGTCGCAATATCATCAAGTAAGGTCGTTATATCATCAAGTAATGTTAAGAGGTTAGTGCCAGCCATGATATTCGCTAGCTAAAAATAAGAGCTTAAACATAACGTAAAGCCTTATTTTCACCAACGGTTAATTTAGCTTTGCTAAGCTCTTAATTAACCAAGCGACTAAATAAGTAAAACACAGCCTAATGAAACACTACGCCATTACTATTGCTTTAATAGCCCTGGTTGCATGCAATGAGCAACCCATTACAACAAACTACATGTGCGATAACATCGCTGCACAACTGGATATTATTAGCAACAAACAGGCAACGCTCCGCTTTAATAAGCATGATTATTTATTAACTCATGAGGTGAGTGCTTCTGGTAGCAAATATATTAATACCAAGGTACTGTTTTGGAGTAAGGGCGAGCAAGCTATGCTAATAATTGACGGTAAAAAATATCAATGCATAAGCAATTAACCATTAACTAACAACATATTAAAAAACTTGCTACACTAACAAAAGTCTTAATATTGTTGATAAAGTTATGCATTCTATCGCTATAAAACATAAAATAATTTTAGCCTTTTCAGCTATTGGCCTATTAATGCTCACCAGCTGCATATTTTTTTACTGGTCACTCCATCAAATCAGTACCACTAACTCGCGCATAGAAACGTTAGCGGTTCCGGTACAGCAAGCAAGTAAAGACCTGCGTTTATCGCTACTTTCAATTACTAAATTTAATGCCATTGCTTACAGCCAAACTAAACTTGATTTACTACTGCAAAATAAAAAGCAGGCACACGCAGAGCAAACACAGTTTTTTAATAAATTAGAGACGCTAAAAGCGCAAGTTGCCCAGCAACAAAGTATGCAAAGATTACTTGTTACTATTCATAATGACTTCACTAAACTAAATACAATAAGCAACGACATGCTTGCAGCAAAAGAGCAACGCTTTAAGGCGCAAAGTACCGCCGCAGCACTGACAGTTACCTTTAATGAACAGCTTCGCGATCTGAGTAACCAATTACTTGATATAGAGCTTATAAACGTAGCAAGCAACCAGCAATCGCTTTTAAATGCAGTCTTTGGCACAGCGACTCGAATTGATGATTTATTGTTTACTCTAAACAATAATGTCAAAGGCATCGGGCAAGTAACCACCCCAGAAGATATCAATGCCCACCAACAAGACACTTCTTTTTTACTCGATAATATTCAATCTAATCTTAGTTATTTAGAGCAACAAGCCTCTCCTATTGCAAATAAGCTCAACGCCAATGAGTTAATAGCGGCGTTTAACGATTTAAGCAGCCTATTAAATAATCCTGATGGGCTGTATGCATTGCAGAACACTGTACTCAATAGCAAAGACAAGGTTGATCAGCGGTTTGAAAGTTTTCAACATGCCTTTATCATTATAGAAAATCAGCTAATTGAGCTTAATAAACTTGCAGATACGCGCTTTGACTCCCTGCAAGAGAGCGCTAAGTCAGCAATCAATACCGGCTCTAGCTCAGTTATTATTATTGCTTTTGTTTTAATTGTTTTGCTGGTTATTATTTCAGTGTTTACTACGAACGCCATGCTAAAACCACTTAAAAAGGTGAATAAAGAACTCGCACGCATAGCCTCAGGTGACTTTTCACAGCGTAGTAATCCTCTAAGTAAAGACGAATTTGGTACCCTACTGCATAATACCAATAAGCTTTGTGATGATTTAACTCACCTAATAAAAGGGATCAGTAACGACGCCTACGAACTCGATAATTCAGCCATTCAAACCAGTGAAAAAGGGCAACAAATGACCATCGTTGCTAAGCAACAGCTGGAACGCAGCGCACAAGCAACCTCATTAGCGCAACGTATGCTACAAAGCTCACAAGCCGTTTACGAACAAGCGCAGAGTACCTCAAATGAAATAACGAATGCCTCGCAATTTGCAAATGATGTCAATGACATTGCAAACAACAATAGCCAAAGTATTGAATCTCTTTTAAGCCGCTTAGATAAAGCCGTCAGCAGCACCGAGGAGCTTGCACAATACACCCAACTGATTGGCGCTATTGTTGATACGATTAGCAGTATTGCAGAGCAAACCAATTTGCTAGCGCTTAATGCGGCCATTGAAGCAGCAAGAGCCGGTGAACATGGTCGAGGATTTGCCGTAGTGGCCGATGAAGTGCGTTCGCTTGCAGCACGTACACAAAGCTCCACTAGCGAAATAACCACCATGATCAACACACTGCAACAACATACTCAGACTACCCAAGCTGAAATAAATGATGGTCAACAACAAGCCAAACATTGTGTTGAAAACAGTACTGAACTAAATGCAGCCGTTGAGCGTATCAAAAGCACGTTAGTATCGGTCAATGCAATGAGCAAAGACATTGCCCATGCATCGCATGAACAACTTGCAAACAGCACTGATATCCAACAAATAATGGCTAAGGTAACCGATCATGCCACCTTAAATGCCGACAATGCGACGACCCTAGCAAGCGAAAGTGAAGATGTTAATCAACTTGCACACTCTTTAAAAGGCGCGGTAGAGCGCTTTAAGTTTTAAGTGCAAGTAATGACTTGGCTTGCATGAACTGGGTATAATACTTTTAACTTTTTGCTAAGTAACGGCCCACAATGAAATACAAAGATCTACGCGATTTTATCGATTTACTTGAAAAACGAGGCGAATTAAAACGCATCAGCCAAGAAATCGACCCGTATCTTGAGATGACCGAAATTGCCGATCGCACACTGCGTGCTAAAGGCCCCGCTTTATTATTTGAAAACCCGAAAGGGTATGACATGCCTGTTCTAGCTAACTTATTTGGTACACCTAAGCGTGTAGCAATGGGTATGGGCCAAGAAGATGTCAGTGAATTACGAGAAGTTGGTAAGTTATTGGCATTTTTAAAAGAGCCAGAGCCACCGAAAGGCATTAAAGAAGCCCTTGGACAAATTCCGGTATTTAAGCAAGTCCTTAATATGCCAGCCAAAGAAGTAAAAAAAGCGCCCTGCCAACAAGTTATTTTACAAGGTGACGATGTTGATTTAACCAAGCTTCCTATTCAGCATTGCTGGCCTGGTGATGCTGCGCCTTTAATTACTTGGGGTTTAACCGTTACCAAAGGGCCTTATAAAAAGCGTCAAAATTTAGGGATTTATCGCCAGCAGTTACTTGGCAAAAATAAAATTATTATGCGTTGGTTATCTCATCGTGGTGGCGCGCTTGATTTTCAAGAGTGGTGCAAAGAACATCCTGGTGAGCCGTATCCGGTATCAGTGGCATTAGGGGCTGATCCTGCCACAATTTTAGGGGCGGTTACTCCGGTCCCCGATACATTAAGCGAATATGCTTTTGCCGGTTTATTGCGTGGCAGTAAAACGGAAGTGGTTAAGTCTATTTCGAATGATTTACAAGTACCGGCCAGCGCAGAAATCGTGCTTGAAGGGCATATTATGCCAGGTGAAATGGCACCTGAAGGCCCTTATGGCGACCATACGGGTTACTATAATGAAGTCGATGACTTTCCCGTTATGACAGTCACTCATATTACTCATCGTAAAGACCCTATTTATCACAGTACCTTTACGGGTCGTCCGCCTGATGAGCCAGCTATTTTAGGGGTGGCTTTAAACGAAGTATTTGTGCCAATTTTACAAAAACAGTTTCCAGAAATCGTTGATTTTTATTTACCGCCAGAAGGCTGCTCGTACCGTATGGCCGTGGTTACGATGAAAAAACAATACCCCGGGCACGCCAAGCGCGTAATGATGGGGGTTTGGTCATTCCTACGACAGTTTATGTACACTAAATTTGTTATTGTCTGCGACGATGACATTAACGCCCGAGATTGGAACGATGTAATATGGGCTATTACCACCCGTATGGATCCTGCGCGCGACACCACGTTAATTGAAAACACGCCAATAGACTATTTAGACTTTGCATCGCCTGTCTCTGGCCTTGGATCAAAAATGGGCATGGATGCAACCAACAAATGGCCTGGCGAAACAACCCGTGAGTGGGGCGAACCTATTGTTATGGATCAAGCCACTAAAGATCGCGTTGATGAACTTTGGGATAGCCTAGGTATTATTTAACGACTTTGGTCTAGGCTATAAACTCACCCTGCGGATATGCTACTATTGCTCAAATAAAGTGCGTATCCGCTAATTTAAGGTAAAACATGCAAACATTACACGCTGACGTTGTCTCTATCAGTCCACTAACAGAATTTGTTCATAAAGTTATTTTAAAGCCGCAGCAACCCGTCACATTTGAAGCTGGCCAATATTTACAATTGGTTTTAGGTGAAAAAGATAAACGTGCGTTTTCAATTGCAAGCCGCCCTTCACAAACGGATGCTTTAGAATTACACATTGGTGCTTCAGTTGCTGACTCATATGCTATGCAATCGCTAGAGCACCTTCGTAGTGCCCACAATGATAACCAAACCGTGACTATTGAAGCGGGCTTAGGTGTTTCTCAACTACGTTTGCAGTGCGAGCGCCCCATTATTTTACTTGCTGGCGGCACAGGCTTCTCTTACGCAAAATCAATGGCCGATCACCTTGCTGAAATAAATTGTCAGCGCCCAGTGCTATTTTATTGGGGTGTTAAAGAAGAGTCTGCGCTGTATGCACACACCGAAATGCAAGCTTGGGCAGATAGCCATAAGCACTTCGAATTTATTCCTGTGGTAGAAAATCCGTCAGCTAATTGGCAAGGTCACACTGGCTTTGTACATAAAGCGGTTATGCAAGATATCATCTCGCTTGAACCTTATGATATTTACATGGCAGGTCGTTTTGACATGATAGGCATAGTGCGCGATGACTTTATTAGCCACGGAGCCATTCGCGAAAACATGTACGCAGATGCATTTGCTTTTATAAAGTAAAAGATAGCAGATTATTTTTAAGGCACCTTAAGGTGCCTTCGTTGTTTTTATTACCCGCCATTACCGCTGCGATGATTGTTATTACCTATTAAACTCATCAACATAAACAATTTCCTAAAATCCAATCTATAAACCATACTTTGTATAGAACATTCAGCGGGAGAAACCTAAATGCTAAATACAAAAGTAAAAGATTTTATGCAACACAAGTTGCCTCATATTACCCCTAATACAGAAATGACGACCGCCATTGCAGAACTACAAAAATTTAAATTGCTTGGTGCCCCAGTATTTGACGATAACAAGCTTTTAGTCGGTTTTATCTCTGAGCAAGAGCTACTTAAACCCCTAATGCAAAGCAGTTATTTTTGTGACGGTATGGTAAAAGTATCGCAGTTGATGCAAACAGAAGTTGTAACGATCAGCGGTGATACCAATATCATGGAATTAGCAGAACAAATGCAACCTGGTAAGCCAAAGAATTATCCCGTGGTTGATGGTGACGTTGTAGTTGGCATGATCAGCCGTGCCGATATTTTAAAAGCACTTTATGATAATTACGTTAGCTGTAAAACTCACATATAAACAAAAATGCCACTGTAAACAGTGGCATTTTTTAATAGTACAGGTGATTAACGCTGTGCGACTTTGGTTTTGAGTGCCTGTTTATCTGCATCACTTAAATACGCAATTTCAAGTGCATTGGCTTGCGCTTTTTCCATATCAGCTTGCGATAAACCAGCTTGTGGCGCTGCAGTTACGTATTCGTACTCAATTTCAATCCCTTCAACAGCCGGATCATCGGTATTAATGCTGGCCAAAATGCCATGATCTAAAAACTGTTTAAGCGGATGCTTAGTTAAGTCATTCACTGTGCTGGTTTGAATATTGCTGGTTAAGCACGATTCAATACCAATACGATTATCTCGTAAATAATCCATTAGCGTTGAGTCTTCAATCGCTTTAACGCCATGCCCTATTCTGCTTGCGCCAAGCTCGTTTAATGCCTGCCAAATACTTGCAGCACCCAATGCCTCGCCAGCATGCACAGTAACCGCTAAATATGCATCGCGTACTTGTTTAAAGTGATCAACAAACAGCTCGCCAGGGTAACCAATTTCGTCACCCGCTAAATCAACCGCGACCAAATCATTTTTAAAAGCAAGTAAAGCATCCAGCTCGTGTTGACAGGTTTTAACACCGTAAGTACGAGACAAAATACCAATTAAGTTTGCTTTAATATCAGCCTCTTTTGTTGCACTTTTAATACCATCGACCACGGCTTCAACAACGCCCTGAGGATGTAAACCTTGGCTTTGTGCCATGTAGTAAGGGCTAAAACGCAGTTCTACGTAATCAAGGCCTTGCGCTTGTGCATCTTCAATGTTTTCTATCGCAATTCGTCTACAGGCATCGTAATCACCTAGTACCGTAACTCCCCAATCAAGCTTTTGTAAAAATGCCATTAGGTTTGGCTCAGGATCAATAACCTGAACATGAGGAATAAGTGCCTCAACAGTATCTGCTGGTAAAGCTATATTAAACTGGCGACCTAGATCTAATATGGTTTGCGCGCGTACATTCCCATCTAAATGACGATGAATATCTAGCAAGGGTAATTTTTTATTGATCATAGGGGCTACTCAGTTTAATTAAAATTTCGCGCATGATACGCAGCTACAATTATTTTTCAAGTCTATACTAATTCACTTAATCTAGTGAGCTATTTTGAAAGAGGAGAAGCCGTGTCGATAGCAAGGCAAATATGTCGTGATTTAGTTGCTCTCGGTAATGACTGTTGCACTGCTCTTTCCCTAAATATATACGGTCGTAAATGAGGAGTTTTTAACGCAGACCACGTCTGATTTACCATCAGAATGACTGTATAGGATTGCGGTTTAATATTTAGTAATGTAAGCGGCCATATGCCTACATTTAATACGTATTTTTTATATTGATTGCTCACTTTGTACCAAAACGCCATTAACATTTTAACGATAAAAAATGTTCAAATATTTATACTGTTAAATAGCACTGGCAATACGCTTTAGATTAAACGAATATCGACCTGCGCTATATAAACTTAAACATACTGATGTTTACTGATGTAAAACAAGCGCTTTATCTAATTGTGCGCTGTGTTTATAGCTTAGTATAGCTTGTTGTCGATACTGTGATTTGTTATCGCTATTAAGCGCTTTGTCGAATACTCGTGCAGCTAAATCATAATCACCTTGGGCATTCGCTAAACACGCCAATGCTAATAATAACGCGTTATTGTGCTCGTCTTTTTTCAACCGTTCTTGAATGCTTGATTGCAACTTATATGCATTACTTGGCGCAGCTTCACGTAAAATGTCGGCAAGTTCAGTGTGGTGCTTAGCATGTTTGAGCATTTTAATTAACTCGTTTTCAATACTCGCCAACTGCCCTGTTTTTGCCATTTGAGTTAAGTACGCAGTGTGCGCATGTGCTTGCAATTTCTTACCTAATTGCTGGTACTTACTTGTTAGCTCATCACTTGCTTGAGCAGCAAAATAAGCTAAAAACACCTGCTGCCACTGCTTATCGCTCAATGCATCTTTACGTAATAAGCGCGGTAAAAAGTCTTCTAATATTTTAAAGTGCTGCTGTTGCACCAACACTTCAGTGTACAGTTTAAGCTCAAGTACCGTGGCTTTTTTAGATTCAGCCGCCATCCGTATTTGCGGTTCAATAACACTGCTGTCGCCACTGGCTAACCACAGTTTAGCCACTTTTAGTTGCTGCTCAGGGCTTATCTCAAACAAGTATTCCAGCGCCTTATCGGGTTGATTATTTGCCAGTGCAGCTTTTGCTAGTAACGCCAAACGTATGTCTAAGAATTTAGTTGGCACACTGTTACTTGATAACGCACTTTCCACTTGCGCGTAATCGTCATTAATCAAACTCCAAAGTGCTTGCTCTATAGCTGCATGCTTGCGCTCTTGGCTGCGAGCAAAAAATCCATGTTTGGTATTTCTGTAAATAGATAAACAGTAGCGTACGAGTTTGTAAGTTAAATACAAAGCTGCTGCGCTCAGTGCCGCCATAATACAAAACGAAACAATCGTACCTTCTATGGTGGTGTTATTAAATGAAATCAGCGCATAGCCTTTTTCATCTAACACGAAAGGAGTGATCGCTAATACCAATACAATAGCGACAATAAAAATGATCAACCCTATCATTGTGCCCACTCCTTAACTTGCTCAGTACTTTGCAATGTCACCTCAGGGTTAAAGTTAAGCGGCTCTTTTTCAAGGTTTACTAAAGTTTGTAGTACCACTTTTGTGGCATTATCATCTTGCTTAAAGTATTCAGTAACTAAACGTTTTGTGTCGTTTAAGGCGTTAAAATAGATGCTGGCTTGCTTGCTCATTAGCGCATCTTGCGCCTGAGTAATATTGAGCCTTATGCGCTGATTAATCAGGTGGCGCTCTCTATCAGTTAATAGCGGCTCTATTAATACCCCTTCGTGATGACGAATTGTAATAAAGCTATCAACTATTTTATTCCAGCTATTTCGGATGTTTTGTTGCCAATCACTCATATTTTCAGAGAGCGCGTTTTCGTCAGTTACTGACGCTTCTTCTGGCAAATTAACCGCATTAAATACCAAGTTATCGATACGATCTCTTACACTATTTAACTGTAAGTAAATCGCCTCTGTTGCAACGGGTTTAATGCTATCGAGCGTTTGTATGTCTTGTATAATTGCTTGGCGCAACTCAAGCGTGCCTGGGTGGTCGCTTAAAAGTGAATCTAAACGTTTAAGCACTGCACTTGTGCCTTGGTAATCTTGTTCAGCCCACAATTTAAATTCAGCCATGCGTTGTAAGCTAGTCACTTCTTGTGGGTTTAATGTGTTACCACTTTGCTGCACTTTTTGCAGTGCTGCTTTTAATGCTTGCTGATTTTTTACAGAGTTTTCATTGAGCGCCATAGCAATTTGCTCTTCGCTATTTTGTAACGCTTGCTGCAAACTGAGTTGCTCAGACTTAAGCGCTTGCAGCTCTTGCTGCAATATCTTATTTTGCTCTGTTAATGCATTAACCGCTAAATTTTGCACTTTACCGGCATTGAGCTTTTGATAAAACTCATAACCCACGCCACTGGCAACAAGTAACGAAATCACCAACGCTAAACTCCCCACCTTACTCACTTTTTGGGTATTACTTTGCGTTTGATTATTGGCTTTTGCAGTGTCATTTTTAGCGGTGTTAGACGTGTTATTGGCTATTGGCTGCGCTGCTGCTTTTTCTACTTTTGACGTCGCTGACTGTTCACTCATTTTGCTACCTTGCTGATTAATGCAGGCAAACATAGCGTGGTCGCTAGCCCCTGCCGCAGTATGTATATGTGTCGAATTTATTTTTTGCTGTTGTAAATAATCGCCAATACGCTCACTGGCAACATAAAATTCGCACTGTTGTAACCATGTTAGTTGCGCCGCGGTAAGGGTATTAAAAATGGCATCAACGGCGGCATTACTAGTAATGACTATACCGTGTACATCCTGGCTTTGCCAGTGGTCTATCCAGTCAGCGGATTGTTGCGCTACCGGCTCGCGCTGATACACCACACAATTATTTAAAAAAGCACCGCGTTGTTTTAAGGTTTTTGCTATCTCAGGTCGCCCACCAATGCCTTTAACCAACACGATATTACTGCCATCAACCTCAGCCAATGACTTAAGCGCCAGCAACCCCTCAGAGTCATGTTGTTTTGGCAGAGCCGCACGTACACCAAATACTTCATAAATGGTGTCGGCTGTTTGTTGGCCAACACCATAAAACTGCGCTTTGGTGTTAATTGCAGGCTTAAGGGCACTCAGTGCATGTACTGCATCTTGCGAAACAAAAATAATTTTGTCGGCATTAACCAACGGGCTTAGCTCAACGCTGGTTGGGGTTAAATACGTTATTTTTAGAACAGGACACAAAGACGCTTGATAACCCGCTTGCTCAAGTTGCTGTGCAAGGGCTGCGCCTTTTCCTTCGGGCCGAGTTATCAAGATGTGTTTCATTATGCGTCTCGATATACGTCAGCAAGGATTTTATCTGCGCCTTGTGCTAAGAGTTTTTTAGCCAGCTCAATCCCTAATTTTTCCGCATCATCAACATGCCCACTAATTTCATCGCGTAAAATTTCGCTGCCATCAATTGCCCCAACTAAACCACGTAAATGCACTTGCTCGCCATCAACCAGTGCATAAGCACCAATCGGAACTTGGCAGCCCCCTTCTAAGTGGCGGTTCATTGCGCGCTCAGCATTAACACGAATACGAGTTTCACTGTGCTCCAGCGGTGCTAATAAGGCTTTAGTAACTTCATCATTTATACGGCATTCAATACCGACAGCACCTTGACCATTAGCAGGTAACGACACTTCTGGCTCAATAAAGTCACGAATACGTTCACCCATTTCTAAACGAATTAGCCCAGCCGCTGCGAGTATAATCGCATCGTATTGGCCACTATCAAGCTTTGCTAAACGTGTATTTACATTGCCACGTAAGTCACGAATTTCTAAATCTGGACGCAACGCTCTAATTTGGCATTGGCGACGTAAACTTGAGGTGCCAACAATGGCGCCTTGCGGTAACGCATCAATATTGGCAAAATTATTTGAGACAAACGCGTCACGCGGGTCTTCACGCTCACAAATAACGTGTAACTCTAAATCATCTGGAAATTCGACTGGCACATCTTTCATTGAATGCACTGCAATGTCTGCTCGCCCATCAAGCATGGCTTGTTCTAGTTCTTTTACAAATAAGCCTTTACCACCAATTTTAGCCAGTGGTGTATCTAAAATAATGTCACCTTGAGTCGACATAGGCACCAGCTCTACACGCACGTCATCGTGAAAATGCTCTAGCTGCGCTTTTACAAATTCAGCCTGCCACAGTGCCAATGCACTTTTACGAGTAGCAATGCGAACTAACTTTGTTTTTTCAGTCATAAAATATCCATTAATAATTACTGGGGTCTGTTGACCTTCCAGGATTAAAACCTGTTCTATCTGAGGGCGATTTAATCAGCTAAAATTCTAAATTCTTTTTGCGCAATGAGTAAGCCTCGCTCATCAACCACATCAACGCGCCAATTCCCTAGCTGGGAATCCATAATATTTTTAGTTGAGTAAGTTCGGTAGCGCACAGAAGTAACTTTGAGCGACACTTCCGCCATCACTTCCCCTTCAAATAACCAAATGTGCTTTACCTGCTGACCTTGTAAGTTTTTAAGCTCACTAAAAAATGACAATGATTCTTCAAATTGGCTTAAACGCACATCGGCGGCAAATACATTGGTTGGTTCACGATTACTCACACTGCGCGTCAATACGGCGCGGCTAATAGTAGCTGTATCTATTTTGGCACCAATGGCCACACTCGCAACTTGTGCTGATTCAGCAAATACTTTTTGCTCAGCCGGTTTTTCACTGGCCGTTTCGGTTTCAGGCGTTTGGTTATCTGTTGCAGCCATGGCTGCTTCTTCAGGCTCAGCAGTGATCGTTGGCTCTACTTCTTGCTCAATAATACTTTGTTGAACTTCAGGCTCTGATGTTACTTGTTCGGTAATAGGAGCTGGTTTTTGCTCACCTGGGGAAAGGATTTTAGGTGCTGCAATTGCGACACTGCACAGCGGCTCCTCATCAGCATCTGTTGCGTTTTCACTCTCTGCTGATGCTGCAGTATCATCACTTAACGACACAATTGCTGTTTGTTGCTCAGTAGAATCGAACTGCTCATTAGGATGCGGCGCCCCTTGATCAGCATTCACAGCGCTAGACAAGCCGTAAATAACCGCTGCAGAGGTCATAATCACCAACATAGAAATACTCACAATCCGACGCCAATGCCACTCATAGCTCACGCTGGGTTCGCTAACCTGTGGTTCACGTTTTACATTTGCTGTTATTACTATTTTTTGACTCATTTTGACCCTCAGCGGCTCCTAAACTAACTTAAGCGAGAAATTAACCATTGGCGCACAGCTTGTAACTCTTGTGTACAAACCTGATGCCCCATTTGGTATTCTTGCCAACTCACATCCATGTTGTGCGTTGATAATACTTCAAACGCACTTCTACCCGCGCTATGCGGTACAACGTCATCTTGGCTCCCATGAGCCATAAATATATTTAGCTGTGTTTGCTTTGCTTCATCAGCCAATTTATGTGGCACACACATATAGGTTGATAGCGCCATAACGCCAGCAAGTTTTTGCTCTAAACGCGGGGCTAAATGTAGCGATATGACGCCACCTTGTGAAAATCCCGCTAAAATAATTTTGTTCGCCGGTATGCCGTTAGCAATTTCTTGCGTTATTAATTGCTCAACTTTTGCTGCAGACTCCCTAACCCCTTGTTCATCTGCACGTTTGTCTAAATCCATCGATTTAATGTCATACCATGAGCGCATGTGCATACCGCCGTTGATAGTAACGGCCTGCATTGGCGCATGCGGAAAGATAAAACGCACACCTAATTCACTGGGTAAATCGAGCTGCGGCGCTACTGGGGCAAAACCGTCACCAGAATCACCTAAACCATGTAGCCAAATAACCGTGGCTTTATGCGTCCCCTGAGCTGGGTATTGAACAAACTCTAAACTCATAGCGATGATTGCCACTTAATTTCTTGACCCGCTTGACGTGTTGACGCTTCATTGATGAAACTCCAAAACTCTGCGCCTGAGCGGTTATCAATCCATTGACCATCACGCATTTCAAAATGGTGACCGTTAAATTTTGTTGCTACCCACACTTGATGCAAAGGTGCTTGCTTATTAATCACAATTTTACTGCGATCTGGAAAAATAATTTCTAAAATACCTTGAGCCGATTCATAATCTAAATCTGCTTCACAATCATCAACTTGTTCTTCAATTGTGAACATAAGAGCTTCTGCTAACTGGTGATATTCGTGATCAGTCATCGTTAATTTCCTTTGCAGGCAAGACGCCTAAATAATGGGTGCATGTTTGTACAGCTAGTGTAACAGGAATAAAATCATCCGCGAATAGCTGCATTTTTTAGATATTCTGTTACTCTGCGATTATAAAGCCAGCAACCGTATTAATCTAATGAAAGCGACATATACCTTACAATTAAAACAACTATTAATCAGCACCGTTTTGTTGTGTGCGTTAGCTGGCTGTGGTCAAAGCGGCCCGCTGTACTTACCAGAGCTGCCTACTGACCAAAATCAGCCAACAGACACCCCCAACAAGCAAACACCTATTGAGCAAAAACAGGAGCAGTAAATGGATTTTTTTAATTATAAAAACAACCAACTATTTGCTGAAGATGTCAGCGTAGCAACGATTGCACAGCACTATGGTACACCGTGTTATGTGTATTCAAGAGCGACGTTTGAACGCCATTATTTAGCGTTTGCCAATGCAGCTCAAGATCATAAAAGCCTAGTGTGCTACGCCGTTAAAGCAAATTCAAATATTGCAGTATTAAATATACTGGCGCGACTTGGTGCGGGTTTTGACATTGTTTCAAAAGGCGAGCTCGCGCGGGTCATCAAAGCAGGAGGCGCAGCTAATAAAGTGGTGTTTTCTGGGGTTGCTAAAACCGCTGACGAAATTGCTTATGCGTTAGAATTAGGTATTAAATGTTTTAACGTTGAATCAATCTCAGAGCTTGAGCGCATTTCAGAAGTAGCGTGTGAGCTTAATCTAGACGCGCCAATTTCTATTCGTGTTAATCCTGATATTGATGCTAAAACACACCCGTATATTTCTACTGGCCTAAAAGAAAACAAATTTGGCATTGGTATCGAAACCGCGTTAAGTGTGTACCAACATGCTGCGTCGTTACCTGGCTTAAATATAGTTGGGGTTGATTGTCACATTGGCTCACAGCTGACACAAACCAAACCGTTTTTAGAGGCGCTTGATAAACTACTGGCATTAATTGATGAGTTAAAAAATGCAGGTATTGAGTTAAGCCATTTAGATATTGGTGGAGGCCTTGGAGTAACCTACGACGACGAACAGCCTCCTCACCCGAGTGAGTATGCAGCACAAGTAACACAGCGCCTTACTAATTATCGCCACCTTGAACTGATTTTTGAACCAGGGCGAGCTATTGCCGCCAACGCTGGGATTTTAGTGACTCAGGTTGAGTTTATTAAGCAAAATCAAGACAAGTACTTTGCGATTGTTGATGCGGGTATGAACGACATGTTGCGCCCATCACTTTATCAAGCGTGGCAAAAAATTATTCCTGTATCGGTGCGTGATGACGAAACACCTACCCACAACTATGATGTAGTTGGGCCGGTGTGTGAAACCGGTGACTTTTTAGGTAAAGACCGCCCTCTAGCACTCAAACAAGGTGACTTATTAGTGCAGCGTAGCGCTGGAGCATACGGCTTTACAATGAGTTCAAATTATAACTCACGCCCACGGGTTGCCGAAATAATGGTAGATGGTGAGCAACATCATCTTATTCGCGAACGCGAAACCATCGAAAGCCTATACCAAGGTGAGAAAATTTTACCATAAACGTTTTTGTTACCTAGCTGCTCTGTGGCATGATTAGCGCAGAGCAAAACCGAATTAGAGCGCTATGTTAGTTAATTTTTCCAAAATGCACGGCTTAGGTAACGACTTTGTTGTGATTGATAATATTACACAAAACGTTTTTTTATCCCGTGATCAAATCAAGAAGCTGGCCGATCGCCATTTCGGCATTGGGTTTGACCAATTACTGATGGTTGAAGCCCCTTACTCACCCGATCTCGATTTTCACTATCGGATTTTTAATGCCGACGGCCACGAAGTAGAACAATGTGGTAACGGCGCCCGTTGCTTTGCCCGCTTTGTGCGCATGAAAGGCTTAACCAATAAACATAAAATTAGCGTTTCAACTAAATCTGGTAACCTCACCCTGTATATTGAAAAAGACGGCCAAGTAACGGTTAACATGGGACACCCTAATTTTGAGCCGAGTAAAATCCCGCTTAAAGCAACCAAACGTGAGCTGACTTATATTATTCGTGCAGAAGAACATACCGTTTTTAGTGGTGCTGTTTCTATGGGTAACCCGCATTGCGTCATGGAAGTAGACGACATTGAAACGGCACAAGTGAGTACCCTTGGCCCGTTGCTTGAAAATCATGAACGTTTTCCACAGCGCGCAAATATTGGCTTTATGCAGGTTATTTCTCAAGAACACATTAAACTCAGAGTGTGGGAACGTGGTGTAAGCGAAACACTTGCTTGTGGTACCGGTGCGTGTGCCGCTATGGTGATTGGCTTTATTCAAAACAAGCTCACCAGCACAGTGCAAGTTGATTTACCAGGCGGTAGCTTACAAGTTCGCTGGAGTGGCGAAGGCCACCCAGTGCGTATGACAGGCCCCGCTGAACATGTATTTGATGGGCAAGTTGCACTATGAGTGAATTAACTAAACAGCAAGTAATAGATTACTTACAACAGCACCCTGATTTTTTAATAAATCAACCTGTGCTATTAGCGCAACTTGAGCTACAACAGCAAGTTCAAGGTGCGACTTCGTTAGTACATATTCAGCAACGTCAACTACGTGAACATAATACTCAGTTAAAGCATCAAATCGAGACGATGACCAAACATGCCACGCAAAATGAACTCGTGTACCGCTTGTTCAGTCAATGCCATCGTCAGCTTTGGAGCAATTACGACTTTAACACTCTGGCAAGTAACTTGCGTAATATTATCTGCATGAGCCCAACAATTAATGAGTGCAAACTCGTAAGATACGACAGTGCGTTTGAGGGCTTAGTAAAGCATAGATTGTCAGATAGTAATCATTATTTAGGGCGGGTAAATCAGCAAGAGCGCGACTTACTCTTTAACGATGATACCCAATCGACTGCCCTGTATTTAATTGGTGAACCCACTAACCCTTATGCTATTTTGGCTTTTGGCAGCCACGATGAGAACCACTTTGAGCCCTCACAAGATAACTTATTTGTGTTAGATTTTGTACGCTCATTACAAATACGGTTACTGGAACTGGCATGAGCGACGACACGCCAAATATTAGCGACTTAAGCGATAGCTGGCGTACACCCATTACATTATTTAGTGATTACTTAAAATTTGAACGCCAGTATTCAGCGCACACCGTCAATCAATATGTTAGCCAATTAGGTTTTGCCGCCTTGTATTTTAATAAGCTATGCGACAATTGGTTTGCCGTACAAAGTGAGCACATTCGCCGTTACAGCATGGCGCTGCGTGCTAAGCAACTGAGCGGCAGAACAATCAGCTTAAAGCTAAGCTGCATCCGAAGTTTATATAAGTTTTTAAAAGCAAAAAATATTACTGAGCAACCGCATTACCATAACCCCGCGCAAGGAATAAAAGGCCCTAAATTTGCCAAGCCTTTACCTAAAAATCTCGATGTTGACCAAATGGCACGTTTACTCGAAATACCCGATGACGATCCACTTGCCATTCGAGATAAAGCCATGATGGAACTCATGTATTCATCAGGTCTGCGCATTAGCGAGTTAGTTGGTGCTAACATGCAGGATATAAACGCCCGCAATGGTGAAATACTGGTACGTGGTAAAGGTGCAAAAGAACGCCTAATACCGGTTGGCTCTAAGGCCCTTGAGGCATTAAAAAAATGGCTAGCGGTTCGGCCGCTATTTATGGGCGCAGACGAACACGCGGTATTTTTAAGTAGTAAAAAAAACCGTATCTCTGTGCGCCAAGTCCGTTTGCGAATGCAAGAATGGGGCATTAAACAAGGTATAAGCTCACAAGTGCATCCGCATAAATTACGCCACTCATTTGCGTCGCATATTTTAGAATCGTCTGGCGATTTACGAGCAGTACAGGAGCTATTAGGCCACAGTAGTTTATCTGCAACCCAAGTTTATACACATTTAGATTTTCAACACTTGGCTAAGGTGTACGACAACACCCATCCACGTGCTAAAAAAAGAACCGATTAGGGTAATAACCATGATCCGATTTAATCGCGCAATTTCTCCTTTTTCTGTACTAAGCTTTGACTTAGACGACACCTTATACGACAACCGCCCAATCATAACCGCAGCCGTTCAGGCGCAAATTGATTATTTAAATGCGCTGCCAGGCTATAAAAAACAGGGGCCACAGTTTTGGCAACAATGCCGTGAGCGAGTTGTTCAACACCAACCTGAACTCATTGATAACGTCACTCAGTGGCGTAAACATACCCTACGCTTAGTGTTGTCTGAGCTTGGTTTTAAAGACGATGAAGTAGAGCATCATGCACACAGTGCTTATCAAGCATTTGCTGATGCGCGCAGTAATATTCAAGCGAGCGAAGACGTACTAACATTGCTCGATAAACTAAGCCAGCACTACAAATTAATTGCCATTACTAACGGTAATGTAGAGGTTGAGCGTTTTAATTTAAAAGATAAGTTTGAACTGGTGCTGCAAGCTGGCTTGCACGGTAAAGCCAAACCACATACGACCTTATTTGATCAAGCTGCAACACATTTACGTATTAAAAACAGTGATATTTTACACATAGGTGACAGCCTTGATAGCGATGTACAAGGTGCTAATAACGCTGGCTGCCAGTCTGTGTGGTTAAATAATCAAGCACAAGCCTATGCCTACAAAGGACTTGCTGATATTGAAATAACCAACATTCATGCGTTAACCCACTTAATTGGTAAATAAACTATGCTTGTTTTATTGGCTCAATTGAATATAAATCAATCATAAGATAGGTTAGGGGTAATTACTTAACAATATCTTATAATAACAAGGACAGCGTATGACGCTTACAAACTACTTAACAACGCTCGCGAATGAGCCTAAAAGCATTGGTTTTGCTGATACTATGGCCGTTATTGATGAGCATTATACTTTTACAGCGTGCAGTTTTAGTAACCATGGGTTATTGAGCTCTGCAAGTGAAAATAACGGTTCATGCAAAATTTTTGCGTTTGCTAAGCTCAATGGTCTTAGTAAACAAAATACATTGGATTGCTTTGGGGCATTTTATCGCGAAGACGTACTAAATAGCCCAGATGCAGACGATCACATGAATATTCGCACCTTTATGTTAGCGCCCGAAGCCACACCATTTTTAGGTATTAGCTTTGATGGTACGCCATTAACAGCAAAAAAATAACGCTCCAATCAGCGTTATTTAGCCACTATTAGCGGCTTTTCCATAAAGTAACGAGTGCCATTAAGTGGGTAATTATCAAGTTGGTATTTAACTTGGTAACCCCGTTTTTCATAAAAAGGCTTGGCTTGAAAATCTAAGGTGTCAAGCTGAGCCTGAGCAGCGCCTTGTTCAATTGCCGCGTGTTCTAATGACATTAATAACGAATCAGCCAAGCCATTGCCTCGTACCGATTCATCGCACCATAACCAGCTTATTAGCAACCAGTTACCAAACACATGACCGCTTATGCCTGCAACTAATTCACCTTGTTTATCGAGATATTTAAAACCAAGAGGTTGACGCTGTGCGTCGAAGTGCTGAGCATTAAACTCAACCATGTGCGCGCGCAGTGCTTGATTTAATTGCTCAGAATTATCAGGATGTAATAGGTACATTGGATGATTCCAAATAAACTTATATTAGCAAATACCTGATATTAAAACAGGTTGTTTTGCCCAAAGGGCACTTCGAGCATATTACTAGAAATTTTTTCCGGCTGACCACACATTTCATCATAAGCACTGGTGTGCCTTAACATCATCTGTGCATAGGCGATATCTTCAAAGCGTTTTTGAATATGTAATGGGCTTAGTGCCTTTACAAATTCACCATTACTTTCTTGTACGTAGTATTCAACATTATTTATGACAACAGACACTTGATACAAGGCCATTTCCAGTGAATGAACAACCACTTTTTGCAATGGCTGATGCTTTTTTAGTTCTGAAAATTGAATACCCATAGTAACCTACCTACTGTTAAATTAACTGTCTAAGTAATCGATACGCAGCTTTGCTATAATCGCGATCAATATTTTTTTAATTACACGGCATTATGGATACAAAAATTCGACTCGCTAAATACATTGCTCATGCCGGTATTTGCTCACGAAAACAAGCGTCGCGCTTGATTGATGAAGGCGTTGTCATCGTTAATAATCGCCCCGCTAATCATATTGATCATGTGGACGAAAACGACCGTGTTATCGTTAATGGCCACGCCATTAAAGGCCCAGCCGATTTAGTGTACTTTGCCTATCACAAACCGGTAGGGATTGACTGTAAACTCAATCATCACGACCCCAGCAGCCTTACTCATCACCTGCCTCAACTTACCCGTGTTTACCCTATTGGCCGCCTTGATAAAGATTCTCGTGGTTTACTTATTTTGACCAACGACGGAGACTTTTGTAATCAACTGATTCATCCAGACTTTCATCAACCCAAACGCTACTTAGTCACTGTGAATAAACCATTAGACGCGCATTTTTGTGAAAAAATGGCAGCAGGCGTCCCCGTTGATAAGCAAATAACACGACCTTGTGAAGTAGTTAAAATAGCGAGTAATCAATTTAGTATTGTTTTAAAACAAGGGCTCAACAGGCAAATACGTAAAATGGCGCATTACTGTGGCTACACAGTCATTGATTTATACCGCGTACAGATCAGTGAATTACTATTAGATAATTTAAACCTCCCAGAAAACCACTTTATAAAAATTAACAAAAACGATATTTTAAGCCAATAAGCTCACACTAATCCCCTCCCTTTAGCGTGATTAAAAAACAAAAAATAAACTTGCAAAAATAGATTACAGGTGTAGTCTTAAATAAAAGATTACACTTGTAGGCAATAAAATGATCGAATTATCAAAAGCAGAATTTGAAGTGCTGGATGCACTCTGGATTAACTACCCCGCCACAGCCAGCCAAATTATTGAGCGTTTAAGTGACGATAAACAATGGCACGAAAAAACCATTAAAACCTTATTGGGTCGTTTAGTTAAAAAAGGTGCGCTTAGCTTTGAAAAAGACGGCCGCCAATATATTTACACCCCCTTTATTGCCCGTGCTGATTACACCTTAAAAGAGAGTAAGAACTTCATAGAGCGCTTTTTTAGTGGTCGTATTGCCCCTCTGGTAAGTGGCTTCGCTAAATCGGAGCAACTCTCTCAGCAAGATATAAACGAGCTTAAAAAAGTCATTGATGACTGGGAAAAGAACCAAAAGTAAGGGATTTGCATGGTTATTCAAACAAGCTTTAATTGGCTAATAGAGCAGCAATTATTATTGAGCATTTTGTTTACAGGACTTATTTTACTTGAGCGCTTTGGCTTAAAAGCCCTTGGCTCACGCTTTGTGTATAAATTAGCTTGGTTAATACCTGTATCAGTACTGTTAGCTAATTTACCTAGTGCAATTAAACCACTGCAAAATAGCGGCATTAGTTACTATTTAATTACACCTAATCAGGTACTTACAAACAGTTTAAGTGTTAATTGGGCGCTACTGTATGTCATTATTACCACGGTCCTATTAATTGCCACGGTCGTTACCCATACCCGATTTGTTAAAGGCCTAAAGCTCACTGAATTAGCGCACTTTAAGCAATTAATAACCGGTGTAAAAACTTATACCAGTGCTCAGGTGGCTACGCCCATGGTTATTGGTGTTTTTAATAGCAAACTGGTATTGCCGTACAATTATAATACTCAGTTTGATAATGCCACTCTGGCGCTTATTTTAGAGCACGAAAACGTGCATATAAAGCGCAAAGACAACCTTATAAATGCGATGCTATTACTGGCTACAATTTTATTGTGGTTTAACCCTCTGGCTTGGATGGCTTTCGCAAGCTGTAGACGTTTGCAGGAGCTAACTTGTGATGAACGGGTACTAAGCAATAAAACCACACAGCAACAAATTTTATACAGCAAAGCCTTAATAAACTGCGCTGCCAATGCGCCAGCGGGTCTGATGGCTTATTCACACTACGGAGATAAAAAAACCATGTTACAACGACTTACTAATATCAAACATAACGGCGCACATTCGCGCCTAGCAAAAGGAAGCGTGTTACTTATCGCTGCGAGCTTGCTCAGTGGCTTAGCAGTAGCAAAGCAACCTGAAGCATCAGCTAAAAAAGAAACATCTATTGCTCCCGTAATGCGAATCGAACCGCTTTACCCAAAACAAGCGGCGGAACAAGGCATTAGCGGTTCAGTGGTATTAAAATACGACATAACCCCAGCAGGCAAAACAGCTAACATTACTGTTGTAAAAGCTGAACCAGAAGCAGTCTTTAACAAAGAAGCAAAA
The DNA here is from genome assembly GCF_018402495.1 of Pseudoalteromonas sp. GTDB lineage: Bacteria > Pseudomonadota > Gammaproteobacteria > Enterobacterales > Alteromonadaceae > Pseudoalteromonas. The sequence goes on along the minus strand of NZ_JAGYIU010000006.1, from coordinate 47,505 downwards.
AGAGCACTGATGCAATGGCAGTATACGCCTTCATCAATGGGGCAACAGAATGTACTGATACAACTTGATTTTGCACTCAACAGTACAGTTACAAAAAGTGATTTAGTAGAGCGAGTTAAAATATCACATTAATAGGAATGAGTGTTTAAGACTATAAAGCAAGCACCCTTTTAGGCTGCTTGCTTTGTGGTTTTTGCTTATTCACGTTATAAACTGACGGCGATCATGCCAATAGCGGTTCCCATTCCCACCAACCAAGTGATCGAGCGAATAATATCGAGGTTTAAATAATAAAAAGTACAAAATAAAATACGCGCTACAATGTGCGTCATCGCTAAAGTTTCGGTTACTGCATTAACATTGTTTGTGCCTAATACGGCAGCCAAAGCAACGGCAAAAACCGCTAACGATTCAAAACAGTTTTGGTGTGCAGCCAATGCTCGAGCACCTAACCCTGTAAGCTGCGTTTGTTGCTGACGCGGATGTTTATTATCGTAACCACCGAGTTTATTCATTGCTATTATGGCGGGAATTCTTGCGATATAAGGCATAATTACAGCGATTAAAGCGCAAACAAGTAAAGTCGTCATGATGATGCTCACGTTATTGTTAATAATTTAAAATAACACAGCGAATAGAAAAAAGCCGCCAAATATAAATAATCAGAATCTTAGATAATAAATCTATTTCCAGCGGCTAACAGTAACATCAACAACACTATAACTAATTATTGAACCTTTGCACTGTGACAAATTGTCGCAGGTGATGAATATTCATTATGCCTTCTTCGCAGTCGCTTTAACGCTACAGTGCTGCTAAATTAGCGCTCTCTATATTTCATGTAGCTTATTATGATTTGGATTTTACTCACTATTTTTGCCGCATTTATGCAGTCATGGCGTAATGCGCTGCAAAGTAAATTAAGCACTCATGTCAGCGTTGCTGGCGTTACTCTAGCCCGCTTTATTGTCGCAAGCCCTATTGCCGGGCTGTATTTATATGCGCTTTATTATTACCAAGATGCGCCTCTCCCTTCATTTAATCCTTTATTTATTAGCTATATTATTGGAGCCAGCATAGTGCAAATTATTGCCACAGGGCTCATGGTGAAGTTGTTTAAAATGAACAATTTTGCAGTCGGCGCCGGCCTTGCTAAAAGCGAAGCGCTAATGGCGGCGATATTAGGGTTACTATTTTTTGGTTCAGCGCTGTCATTTTTAGGTTGGATTGGTGTATTTATTGGCGCACTCGCTGTATTGCTATTAAGCGGCATTGCGAATGTGAAACATTTTAGCTTAAAAACCGCCTTAACAGGGCTTGCCTGCGGTACTTCGTTTGCGTTGTCATCGTCATGGATCCGCGAAGCAAGTTTAAGCTCGGGTATAGCTTTTCCTTATGCGCCAGCGTGGGTTTTGTTACTGATTATTAGCTTACAAACACTGATGTTATGTATATACATTGCTTTAAAAGAGCGCCATACCTTTAAAATAATGTATCAACATAAAAAAATGACCAGTGCAGTGAGTGTATTTAGCTGCTTAGGTTCCGTCGGCTGGTTTAGTGCCATGAGCTTACAACATGTCGCCTATATAAAAACGCTCGGTCAAATAGAAGTATTTTTTACCATGTTAATCTCGATTTTATGGCTAAAGCAGCCGCTAAAGCGCCAAGATAGTGCGGGGCTGTTGCTGATTGCACTAGCCGCTATTTTGGTTATGCTGCCAAGTAGTTAAAAAAAGCGCAGGTATACACCTGCGCTTGTTTAATCTAACAATTAATGACTAATTTTTAAGGTGATGACACCACAAATAATCATTAATACACCCGCAATACGGCCAAAAGTGGCTGCATCACCGTAAAATAATATGCCAACTAAAAACGTACCTGCTGCGCCAATCCCTGTCCATACCGCATAAGAAGTCCCCATAGAGATTTGCTTTTGCGCTAACCAAAGCATAAAGCCACTTGCGACCATAAACGCGATTGCAATCGCAATGCCCTGGCAGCGAGTATCTGGATTTTGTGAAATTTTTAACCCTATTGGCCAGCCAATTTCAAGTAACCCTGCCATAATTAAATACATCCACGCCATTACACATCTCTCTTTTTCAATATCACTTCATATAAATCACTGCGACGATCTTTTAAGTTACGCACGGTACCTTCACTGTGAAGTACTTTTAACTTATCCATATCTAAGTCGCTAAATAATAGCATTTCGGTATTAGTGGTGGCCTCATTTAGTGTGGCATCGTGTGGAAATGAAAAGTCAGACGGTGTAAGAACAGCAGATTGCGAGTACTGCACATCTAAGCTTTCTACCTCAGGTAAGTTACCCACAGAGCCTGCAATAACCACATAACATTCGTTTTCAATGGCGCGCGCTTGCGCACAATGGCGAACACGTAAATAACTATTTTTAGTGTCAGTCCAAAATGGCACAAATAAAATATCCAGCCCTTGAGTTGCCAAAATACGCGATAGTTCTGGGAATTCAACATCGTAACAAATTTGAATCCCTACGCGCCCGGCATCGGTTTCAAATACCGCTATTTTATCACCACCTTGAATCACCCAATCATTTTGCTCATGTGGGGTGATATGAATTTTACGTTGCTCATCTATTTTGCCACTGCGATGACACAGGTAACTCACGTTATAAATTTTATCACCCTCGGCAAGCGGCATAGAGCCGGTGATAATATTCGCGTTGTACTCAATTGCCATGCGCGACATCGCGTTTTTAAAAGTTTCAGTGTATTCAGCTAAATAACGAATGGCTTCGGTTTGATTACTTTGCTCAGTTAACCCCATCAATGGCGCGTTAAAGAACTCCGGAAATAAAATAAAGTCGCTTTTATAATCAGACACCGTATCAACAAAATATTCGACCTGCTTAAGCATTTCTTCAACCGACTCAACACAGCGCATTTGCCACTGCACAGCCCCTACACGAACGATTGATTTAGTCGACTCAATAACGGTATCGGTTGGCTCAAACATAATGTTATTCCACTCAAGTAACGTGGCATAACCTACTGATTCTTGATCCTCTGGCAGGTACTTTTTAAGTAAACGCTTTACCTGAAAATCGTTAGCTAATTGAAAGCTCAATATTGGATCATATATCTCTTTTTGATCCACCTTAGCAATGTACTCCATTGGCGTCATATCGTCGCTATGGTTGTAATAACGTGGAATGCGGCCACCCGCTAAAATAGCGCGTAAGTTATATTGGCGACATAATTCTTTACGAGCATCATACAAGCGACGTCCTAAACGCATACCCCGATACTGCTGACTAATAGCAACATCTAAACCATATAGCGCGTCACCGGTGGTATCACTAAATACACGGTCATGGCCATCAGCAATATCTTCATAGGTGTGCGGGTTTGAAAAACGTGCATAATCTACTTGGACACTCAGCGCTAACCCCACCAGCACGCCATCATCCACAATACCAATTTGCCCTTCAGGGAACTGATCTATGAGTCTAAAAATTGTATGGCTTGGCCATGCGCCGCCTAAATCAGGGTATGCTTCATCCATCAAGGTTTTAATTTGTGGGTATTGTTCTCGGGTTAAGTTACAAATTTCAAGGTGGGTTTTTTCTGCCGACATATACAACTCCTTTAGGCACGTAAAAATCAAAAAAGCTGAACAAATGCTCAGCTTAATTAGGTTTATGCGTTATGGTTCGCGCTAGGCGCTACTTTAAACTGCGATAAAAAAGGGTGGTTACACGCTCTTTTGGTAACCAGTTTGCATATTCAAGGCCAAGTTCTGATAATGGATCGGCTTTGAGGACTTGCTCTAAACTGGCATCGTTTTGCATAGCATTAAGCATAACATCTTTCGCTTTTTGTACCAGCTTACGATACGTCATTAGCCCTGAACGGTCGCTTATCGGGCCATGCCCTGGAATAACGGTTGTTTTTTCATCAATTTGTTTAATCACATCATCAACCGCCGCTAAAACACCATCAACACTACCGCCACTATCTACATCAACAAAAGGTAAGCTTCCAAAGTTAAAATATATATCGCCCATATGCACTATGTTGTCGTTACTAAAAAAGATAACCGAGTCGCCATCTGTGTGTGCATTTGAGTAGTGCACAACATGCGCATGCTCATTGTTAAAGTGCAGTTTTAAATCATGGCCAAAGCTAATACGCGGTAAGTAATCAGAACCCTCACCATGTTTTTCTTTTAAGCGTTTATGCACATTGTCGTGAGCAATCACATGTGCGCCCGCTTTGGCAAAGTTTTCGTTACCCCCAGTATGGTCACCATGATGGTGGGTGTTAATTACAAACTCAGCACTGCCGGGTTTTAAATCGCTAATGGTTTTTTTAATATCGTCGGAAAGCTTGGCAAACTGATCGTCAATAATATAAATGCCATCATCCCCCACGCTTGCGGCAATGTTACCGCCTTGACCAAATAACACGTAAACATGTTCACTTAATTGTGTAGCCGTAACAGGGTTTTCATCCGCAAATGCATGATTGCTTAACAGTAAACTGGTGATTAATGCCGGTAGTAATTTTTTCATTTTTGTTTTCCTATAATTGCTTTATCTGGGTTATAAAACGTTATAGCTAGGGTCTGTTCACCTTTGCAGATTACAATTTGTTCAAACTAGGAGCGGTTTAATCGCGGCGCGAGGTTTGTAACCTAGTGGGCTAAGTAAAAACCGAGCAACAAAGAGTAAATCACTCCTAGGCAGAACCCGAAGGGCAGCGCCTGTTTGGCATTGATGCTGCGTTCTCGCCTATTTATGGGGAATAACCACACCACATAGGCTCTGCCTTGCCTAAATACCAAACAAACTGCTGCAAATTTAACCTTGAAAGGTCAGCAGACCCTACTTATTTAGCTCACTTTGCATCCAAGGCTAGTCGTTCATTGGTGCAATTTCAATTTGATGCATTAATACTTGCGGTAATAATGGCGTGTGCTTACCTTTTACATATTCATCAAAGCCAGCTCGGTAAAACTCAGAAAGCGGGTGACCTGATTGCCCACCCGGAATCGTTAAAATAGCATTCTTTAACTGCCCAGGCTGAACAATAAAACGCTGTGATGCGCCAAAACTACGTTTTTGCACCGCTGGCATATAACTGTCACCAAATCCGGGCGCCGTTGGCATGTTAAGTAACTTACTTAGTATGGGCATTTGTTTAGCAAACGGGTGCTCAATCGCTAATTCGTTTACTTTTCCCCACTGCCAGTTTTGTATGTTATTACCAAACCTTGATGTTAACTGAGTGAGTGTTTGCTCAAAGGCGCCCTGTAATTGCTGCTCCCAATTAGTAAACTGCGGATTAACCCAACTTGTTGGCTTAGCCTTTATTAACTGCCAAACAGCAGGCTCTAAATCACGTTTCACATATTTTAATGTGCCATCTTGCTGGTTGAGTGTTGTCTCAATACTGCTAAATAAAATATTTATCAATTCATCACGGTACGTCTTTACTAAGGTATACCCTATTGATTGCGGGCAAGCGCATTGCTGCCAGTTTTCGAGGGCATTTATATGATCTTTATAGCGCGCGGGCTGTTTTTTTAACTGCTCAAGCAATAAGGCATGCCAAGGCATTAAAAATCGTGCTTGGTTATCTAACTGCAACTGATAAAAATCACTTTCATTAAAGCGTTGTTTTTCAAATAACCTATCACGAATTTGCGTTGCACGTGCTCCAAGCGCATAACCGCCATTACCAAAACGGACGTTATCATCAACAGATACCACTCGAGAATTACCTGTCCACAATCGCCCGTTTTCAGGATTTTTAATAAAAGGTCGATCGATTTCGTTTTGCTGCCAAAGCGCGGAGTAATCTTCTTCTTTTACGGCTAATTCACTGGGTACTTTTCGCGCAGGTATACCGCCCATATTTTTCCATGCTGCATTTCCTTGGTCATCGACCACCAGCAGGTTTTGCACAGGAATGCCTACGTCACTTGCAATATCAAGCGCATCATCAACAGTCTGTGCTTGCTCAAGCTGTAATAGCTGCATATTAACGGCGTATGGTTGATGTGCAGCCCAGCTCAATGCGTAAGGCTTTTCATTAATGTATTTTACCGGACCGTATTCACTGAGCGTAACAGAGTAACTTTCTACTTTGCCACTGGGTAATGCAATAGGCTCATCTACTTGCCACATTTTGCTATCGCTATTAAGCGCAATCCAATCGGCGGTATCTAAATACCCGTTGGTAAACCCCCATGCAACGTTGTTATTTGTGCCTACTACAATCGCCGGCGCTCCCGGAAGCGAGACACCCGTTACCTGCATGGGTTTATTATTTAATGAATAGTTTAATTGGGCTCGATACCAAATAACCGGCACAGCCATTGATAAATGCATATCATCAGAGAGCATCGCAGCCTGAGTGTTGGTTAAATTTGAGGTGACCGCCCAATTATTACTACCCACTTCTAAGTTGGCGGTAATGGGTTTAATCGCGGTGATTGGTTGCGATAAAAGTTCGGGGATTGGGTTATTCAAAAGAGCGAGCTGACTGCCATCCAATGCGGCTTGATATTGGCTAGGCTGCGTTAAAAAACTTACCATTTTAGCACCGTATTGCTGCTCTATTTGAATTAAAGCTTGGTCACGCTCAAATGTAGATGACTGTAAATCAAGGTACATGCTAAAAATAACTAATAAACTGTCTTCACTTTGCCAAGGCTTTTGATCGGCCCCTGTGAGTAAATATTCAAAACTGGGGTACCCTACTTGCGCAAGACCTTCATTGACACCTTGGGCATAACTGCGTAGCAGCTGTTTATCAGCCTTCGGGAGAGTGTTTAAAATCGCTTGGCTGCGTTTACGTAATTGGTGAAAACGCCTTTTTTTATCAAGCTCAAGTGCAGCCTCACCAAATAGTTCGCTTAGCTCACCGGCCGCATTGCGACGTAATAAATCCATTTGAAAAAAGCGGTCTTGCCCATGGGCATACCCTAAGCCATAGGCAGCATCATGACGAGTAGCTGCAGTAATAACCGCTTGACCAAGCGTATCACGAGCGACTTTAACGGGCTGTGATACCGCATCGCTTCGGCCTTTACCATCAAGGGCCGGTAAACTTAAGGTCAAAACGCCGTAAACAATGGCCGTACCGGCGAGCGCTAACACCACAACAACCAAAAGCAACCGCTTGATTACTTTAAACATAAACATACCCTTCAACTATTTCAATAAACTATTATTAGCATATATTCATATTCGTTCTATTAAAAACGCTACGATAAAGCGGGTAAAGGGTGAAATAAACATCAAAATCCACGATAATACACAGTTCATGTATTGTGCAGACCTAGTTGAGATCAAAATGACTGAAAAAACATTTATTAAAGGTAAAGACCGCGATTTAGAATCGTCTATCTCTACCATGCAAAACAAGCTAAAAGCGCTGAATATTAATATTGAAGAAGCGCTGTGGCTTAACCCTGTAGCAAACTGTTATTCAGTTCATATAAAAGATAGCGACTGCGGTGTGATGTTTACTAATGGTAAAGGTGCCACTGATAAAGCCTCTATCGCCTCTGCGCTAGGTGAATATTTTGAGCGTTTAAGCTGTAACTACTTTTTTGCTGATTTTTACTTAGGCGAAGAATTTGCCAATGATGACTTTACTCATTATCCAAACGAGAAATGGTTTAAAGTTGAAAACGATGAAATACCACAGGGTATTATGGATGAAAGCTTATGGGATTATTTTGACCCAGAGCGTGAATTAACCGCATCACACCTTTATGACTTTAACTCTGGCAACTTCGAACGTGGCATTTGTTCTGTGCCTTATACTCGTCAGCGCGACAACCAAGACATTTATATTCCGGTGAATGTGATTGGTAATATTTTTGTTTCTAATGGCATGAGTGCCGGTAATACTAAATTTGAAGCCCGTGTTCAGGGGTTATCTGAAGTATTTGAGCGCGCTATTAAAAACCGTATTATTACCGAAGGTATCAGCTTACCAATCGTGCCTGAAGAGGTGGTAAAACAATACCCTAAAATTCATGAAGCCTGTGAAGAGCTGCGTAGCCATGGCTTCCATTTACGCATTGCGGATGCCTCACTAGGCGGTAAATACCCCGTAATGAGTGTTACGCTTATAAACCCTGTTGATGGCTCAGTATTTGCTTCATTTGGTGCTCACCCTTCATTTGAAGTAGCGCTAGAGCGTACCGTTACCGAATTACTGCAAGGTCGTCGCCTAGATCAACTAGACGTATTCCAACCTGCTACATTTGATAACGACGAAGTCGCTACTCCTGAGAACATTGAACTGCACTTTATTGATTCAAGCGGTTTAATTTCACATGACTTTTTCCGCTCTGAAGCAGATTTTGAATTTGTACATTGGGACTTTAGTGGTTCAACCGAGCAAGAATACAATTTCTGTACTGATTTAATTCATAGTATGGGTCACGATATCTACATTATGGATTACACCCACTTAAACGTGTATGCATGCCGTATTTTAGTTCCTGGCATGTCAGACATTTATCCAGTAGATGAGCTAATTTGGCGCAACAATAATGAAGGCGCTAAATTCCGTGAAGACTTCTTATCGCTTGATCAGTACGATAGCGAACAATGGATGGAAATTTACGACAATCTCGAAGAAGCAGGCCATAGCGATATTATTCGCGCAGCTGAATTCATTGGCTTAGCAACCGACGCCGATACACCTTGGCATACACTACGCATTGGTGAGCTTAAAGCACATTTATGCTTAGCGGCGGGTAATGAAGAAGCCATTGACTGGGTTGATTGGATTTTGCATACCGGCCAAGTAAACGACGAAGCGATGCGCCACTTCCGTTGCTTAAAAGCAATCCTTGAAATTAAGTATGATGACGAGCGCGAATATGCCAGTTATAAAGATGCATTAGGCTTAATGTTTGGTAACGACAATGTCACGCTTGCGATTGAAATTGCTGAAGGTCGTAAATTATTTAATGGCTTAACCTTCCCAGGTTTATCGCTTGAGGGCTTTAAAAAGCATGCAGCATTACTTGATGGTTACCGCAAATTACACGTTGCAAAGCAACAGCATTGGGCACGAGAAGTTAGCGACTCATAACCACACCTAAACTACTAATTATAAAAATAAAATGGCGCATTTTTAACTGCGCCATTTTTATTTTCTTAATAAATTGACTATAGTTAATCTTTCTCTATTAACAACTTAATTACATTCTATGTCGCCGCAGCGCAAAAACAAACGCACCCGAATTAATAACGCCAAGCTGATTTTTTTATTATCACTTATTTTGATAATCATTATTAGTTTGGTGCTTGATCACGTTAATTATAATCGTGAGAAAGATGCTTATCGCTTACGCACACTGTCGCAGGTAAGTACCTACAGAGCACAACTTGAAGCTGTATTGGTGTCTAATATTCAACTCATTCGTGGCTTAGCTATTGCTGTTGCCGCTGAGCCAAACTTAGATCAAACTCGCTTTGAACAAATTGCAGCCCCACTTTTTGAAACCTCAAATGAGCTAAGAAACATTGGCGCGGCGCCAGACATGATAATAAAAATGACTTATCCGCTTAAAGGTAACGAAAAAGCGATAGGCCTTAACTTTTTGGAAAATAAAGCACAGCGTGAAGATGCCATTAAAGCAAGAGACACTAATACAATTGTGATGGCAGGCCCACTTACTTTAGTCCAAGGGGGGGAGGCATTAATAGCACGTGTACCCGTTTACTTTCCAATAGATAAATCATTTTGGGGATTACTCTCAGTAGTACTAGATATAGAAAAAGTCTATGAAAATTCGGGGGTTTTTGAACTACAGCAAAATTATAATATAGCAATACAAGGGCGTAATGGATTAGGTAAGCAAGGTGAGTTTTTTTTCGGTGACCCCTCTATTACTGAGCAAGACCCACTAGAATTTACTTTAAACTTTCAAGGGGGGGTTTGGCAGCTTTATGTTATACCCAAGCAAGGCTGGCAACCAGTGAGTTCTTCGATCTGGCCTTTACGGTTCATTATTTTAACCGTGTTAGGCTTGCTCATTTCTGCCTTTTTGTTTTATCTAAAAATACTCAACCGTGAACAAGAAAGCGAAAGAATGCTTGAGGTGATGAGTAATTTAGCACAAGTCGGTGCATGGTCGTTTAACTTAGAAAAAAAACACGTGTTTTGGTCAGATATGACTAAAAAAATATTTGAATACCCATTAGATGAGCAACCAAAATGGTCAGAAAATTTAAACTATTTTAAAGAAGGTGAAAGTAGAGAAAAAATCGCTAAACTGGTTGAAAGAGCAATTAAGCATGGTGAAAGTTACGAAACTGAGCTTGAAATCATCAACGCAAATGGTCAGCCTGTATGGGCACTTGTTCACGGTGAAGCTGAACATAAAAATGGCCGTTGTGTAAGAATATTTGGTTCATTACAAAATATTGATGCCCGTAAAAAAGTAGAATTAGAAAATCGCAAAATTGCTCGTTTTAACGAAACCTTGGCCTCCTTAACGGTGAGTGATGAAATATTAAATGGCAAACTAAGCCAATCTAAAGAATTAATCACGCAGTCTATTTGCCAAGCCCTTGAGGTAAACTGCGCCAGTATAAAATTGTTTAATCAACAAAGAACCCAGCTAATTCAATTTGCGAGTTTTAATCGTTCAGGTAGCGAAAATAATATTCCGTGGCTGCAAGAAACTATTCCTGACTTTTTTACCGCAATAGAACGAAAAGCGATATTTTGTGTTGATGATGCTCAACAACATCCCTACTTAGCCCCTATCAAAGAAAGCTACCTTCAACCGTTTTCAGTCAAGGCGATGCTGTGTGTTCTTATTCCTGCAAGCAGTGGCTCTATTGGAATAGTATGTGCTGAGCAAGATATAGTTAGAACATGGAGCCATAATGAAGAAAGCTTTTTAATTGCTGTAGGGGCTTTAATTGGCAGCCTTTACTCTAGCCAACAACGTATAGAAACAGAGGCACAACTAGTCAAGGCAAAAGAAGCCGCAGAACAAGCTGTGATTGCAAAAAGTGAGTTTTTAGCCAGTATGAGCCATGAAATTCGCACACCCATGAATGGGGTGTTGGGAATGCTTAATATTGTTAAAGCAACCCAATTAGATCAACAACAAAAGCATCATATTAAACTTGCACAATCATCTGCAGAGTCATTGTTAGGAATTATTAATGATATTTTAGACTTTTCTAAAATAGAGGCTGGCAAGTTAGACATTGAAAATATTCAATTTAATTTACCTCGCTTACTGGGTGAAGTGGTTGAGTCATTTGCATTAAAAGCCGAGCAAAATAACACCACGTTAATTTTGGATGCAACACATATCACCAGCAGCGAATTTATTAGCGATCCGAATAGATTACGTCAAATTTTAAGTAACTTAATTGGTAATGCCGTTAAATTCACCCAAAACGGTAAAATATTGATAACCGCTAAAATAGCCCACACACTTGACGCCACAGTTTTAGAATGTGCAATCGCTGACTCAGGTATAGGAATCAGCGCAGAGAAACAGCCCCTGTTATTTGACTCATTTACTCAAGCAGATACATCAACCACGCGCCAATATGGCGGCACAGGTTTAGGTCTTGCTATTGTAAAACAGCTCTGTGAGCTCATGGGTGGCGAAGTAAGTGTGAGTAGTACACCTAATGAAGGCAGTACTTTTTCCTTTTTTATAAAGATAACCCCTCAATTAGTTCAACAGCACGCACCATATCAAGCAATTAAAAATAAGCGCATTTGGGTTATTGATGATTGCTTACTCAATACCACCATTGCCAAAAAACAATTAACTCGCTGGGGGGCTAAGGTCAGCACGATCTGCGATTACTTAGCTATAAATGCCTACATTAATAGCCATGAACACACCCCACCAGATATTGTTCTCGTTGACAGTGCTTTATTTGAACCATTATACGAAGCTCAAGCACTCGCACTTAAGCAGTTTTTAACAAAAAGTAGCGGCCATTTAATTATTATGGCTCCCATGAGTTATGCAAATAAAAGTGCCACATTATCATTAACCGAAGAAACCCTCATATTTAAACCACTGACCCCTTTTGATTTACAAAATGCGCTGACTGCAAAAAGCACTATCGAGCAAACACAAGTAAATACACAATTAAAGTCGCTTGCTGCCACTGAGACTATGACAGATACACTGGCGGCTCATATTTTATTAGTAGAAGATAATAAAATTAATCAAGTTGTTGCCGCTGCTCTTTTAAAACAGTTGAACATGACATTTGAGATTGCTGAAAATGGTGCTGAGGCAGTTGAAAAGTTGAATCAAAACCCAGCTAACACTTATCAATTAATATTAATGGATTGCCAAATGCCTACGATGGATGGCTACCAAGCAACTATTGCCATCAGAGAAGGTAAAGCAGGCAAGGTAAATAAAAACATAACAATAATAGCACTTACCGCAAACGCAATGCAGGGTGATAAAGACAAATGTTTGGCCACCGGTATGGATGACTATTTATCTAAACCCCTTAACGCTAAAACTTTTCATTCTAAACTCCAGCAATGGCTTGAAAGTAAATAACAGTGTAAGCTAAAAATAAAGTATATTGAGTGAGACAAGGTATGCAACTATCATTAGAGCAGCAGCGAGTTATTGGGTGTTTATTAGAAAAACAAAGCACAACGCCTGAGCACTACCCGTTATCGTTAAACGCATTAACCAACGCCTGCAATCAAAAATCTAATCGCGCACCTGTTGTTACTTTAACAGAAGAACACGTTCTAACAGCTGTTAATGAATTAATCAGTATGCGGTTAGTCACTCTTGATGAAGGATTCTCTGGGCGGGTTAATAAATACGACCATCGTTTTTGCAATACTGAATTTAGCCATCTGCAATTTGATCAGCAGCAACGAGCGATTATTTGTGTTTTATTGTTGCGAGGAGCACAAACAGCTGGTGAATTAAAAACACGTTGTAATCGTCTTGCTGAGTTTTCTCGTATTGAAGATGTAGAAAAGTCACTTGGGCAATTAATCCAAAGCAACCACGTTAAAAAGCTGCCTCGCGAAGCTGGTAAGCGTGATTGTCGTTATATTCATTTGTTTGCAGACTCACCTGTCAACGATAATCCAAAAGATGTACAACCTACAACCAGTGAGTTAAAAAATATTGAGCTTAATGAACTACTCGCTGAAATTGATGAACTAAAATCACAACTTAAACAAATAAAAGAGTATATAGGGCTTTAATTGTGTAATTTGAAATCACATAATAGTGACTCTTTTTTGAGTATTAAAAACTTTTAACTTTAAGGAGCAGGCCATGCGTAGTGAAATTATGGCTGAAATGAAAGTTCAGCCAAGTATTGATGTAAACGCTGAAATTAAACGCCGAGTGGAGTTTATTAAGGCTCGTTTAAAAGCAGCATATTCGCGCTCACTGGTATTAGGAATTAGCGGGGGCGTAGACTCATCAACCTGTGGCCGCTTATGTCAAATTGCTATTGATGAGCTCAATCAAGCGCACCCCGATACTGAATATCAATTTATTGCTGTACGACTGCCTTATGGTATTCAAGCCGATGAAACTGAAGCGCAAATGGCGGTTGATTTTATAAAACCCACTACCCGCATGACCATAAATATTAAATCAGCAACCGATGCGCTGCATGAGCAAACAATGGCAGCACTTGCAGGCACTGAACAAACACTGCCTTCGCAAGATAAAATTGATTTTATCAAAGGTAATGTAAAAGCACGCCAACGTATGATTGCGCAATATGAAATAGCTGGTTTTTGCCAAGGTTTAGTCGTTGGCACTGATCATAGCGCCGAAAACATTACTGGTTTTTACACCAAGTTTGGCGATGGTGCCTGTGATTTAGCACCTTTATTTGGCCTGTCAAAGCGTCAAGTTCGAGCCCTGGCAACGGCATTAGGCGCACCCGCACTTTTAGTCGAAAAAGCACCGACTGCCGATTTAGAAAGTGATAGACCCGGTCTCACAGATGAAGAAGCGCTGGGGCTAAGCTACGAAGAAATTGATGACTTTTTAGAAGGTAAAGCAGTTTCAAACCATGTAGAAGACACGCTTATTACAATTTATCAGCGTACGCAACATAAGCGCCAACCTGTACCAACAATATACGATGCTTTTTAAATCAATATTATAAGCGTAATTTAACTGATCGAGCCATTTATGCACTACGTAAAAATAAGGTGTAAAAAGTGGCTTAAATTTTAGTGGTTAGTCTTAACGCCTGCCAACAGAGAGTTTTTTATATTATATGACATCCCCTATTTTAATAACCGGTGCAGGGCAGCGCATAGGACTTGCACTAGCCAAGCATTTTATTGCTCAAGGACAGGCGGTTATCATCACTTATCGTACCCGTCATGCAGCTGTTGATTCTTTAGAACAACAAGGGATGACGTGTCTTTATGCTGACTTTAGCTCTGATGAAGGTATTAATACTTTTATTGAGTTACTCAAAGCACAAACTGAATCTTTAAAAGCAATTATTCATAATGCGTCAAGTTGGGACTGCGAGGCGAATAACCCTCACTTTGAACAGTTGTTTGATAATATGATGCGCATTCATGCGAAAGCACCGTATTTAGTAAACTTACACTGCGCGGATTTACTATTAAATTACCAGGCGTCTTATGCTAAGCCCGCTGACATTATTCACATGACCGATTATGTAGTGGAGACCGGTAGCCCAAAACACTTGGCCTATGCAGCTAGTAAAGCGGCGCTCGATAACTTAAGTAAATCTTTTAGTGCTAAGTATGCGCCTAATATAAAAGTGAATTCAGTCGCACCGTCATTAATTATTTTTAACCAACATGATGATGAGCAATACCGCGCTAAAACTTTAAAGAAATCATTAATGGGTATCGAACCTGGATGCCAAGAAATTATCAATAGTATCGACCTACTACTAAATAGCCAGTACATCACAGGGCGCGCTTTACCTGTTGATGGTGGTCGTCATCTAAAGTAAGTCATTTAAACAAATAGAGAATGATATGCATAACGAATTAAAGCAAAGCTACCAAAATATTATTACTGCCGTAGGTGAAGATGCTAAACGTGAAGGGTTACTTGATACCCCAAAACGCGCTGCAAAAGCCATGGAGTACCTTACTCAAGGTTACCGTCAAACACTTAACGAAATCACTAACAATGCGGTATTTACCTCTGACGCTGACGACATGGTGTTAATTCAAGATATAGAGCTTTATTCTATGTGTGAACACCACTTGCTGCCTTTTATTGGCCGTTGCCATATTGCTTATATTCCTGATGGCAAAGTATTAGGCTTGTCTAAGTTTGCACGTATTGTTGATATGTTTTCGCGTCGTTTTCAAATTCAAGAGCAGCTAACCCATCAAATTGCCAAAGCAGTTGAGGAAGTGACCGGTGCAAAAGGTGTGGGGGTTATTGTTGAAGCAAAACACATGTGTATGATGATGCGTGGTGTAGAAAAACAAAACTCAAGCATGCGTACATCGGTAATGCTAGGCAACTTTAGGACTGATCCGAAAACACGTAATGAGTTTTTACAGCTGATCAAAGGATAATGTATGGCAAACGCAATTATTAATGTAACTAACTTACGCCTTCGCACTTTTATTGGTTTTAACCCAGATGAGCGAGAAAAAAAGCAGGATGTGGTCATCAACTTAGAAATTCATTACCCTGCAGATCAAGCTTGTGAAACAGATGAAGTAGACCAAGCACTTAACTACAAAGTGATAACTAAACAAGTCATTAGCTTAGTTGAACAAGGGCATTTTTTATTACTAGAAAAACTAGTTGCTGAAATTCTTGCTGTTTGCCACTCTCATCCAAGTGTTAACTATGCCAAAGCTCGAGTAGATAAACCGCATGCACTGCGCTTTGCTGACTCGGTTTCTTTAACTCTCGATTGGCATAAATAACCCAACGGCAAGGGCTATGACTGCTAAATAGCGTAGCCCTTTGCCCAGTGTTACCAGCACTAGAAAAGTACTAAAGCGAACTTTAAATACGCCGCCAATCACGGTGAGTGGGTCGCCCACAATGGGCAACCATGCAAACAACAAGCTATACACACCATATTTATTAAATTGTTTTTGCGCTTTTTCAAGCCCCTTTTCAGACACCGGAAACCATTTTTTATTTTTAAAACGTAATGCTTGTGTTCCTAACCAATAGTTAACACAACTGCCCAGTACATTACCCAGCGTTGCTGCACACCAAATTAGCCATAAGTTGCTGTTGCCTTGCATAATCATGCCACCCATTAATACTTCAGATGAACTAGGCAATAAAGTTGCAGATATAAACGCAGTAAAAAATAATGTGAAATAAAGCATTTTTCCCTTATGAATAAACATTAAACCCAGCTATTAGCTGGGTTTAAGTGCTTTTATTTGCGCGTCAATAACAGTGGTTACTTTATCAAATTCAAGCTAAATGGATAGTTAAATTCCTTGCCATCGTTAGCTTTTACGCTTGCAATAACTACCATTACAAATGAAAAAATAACCACAATAGGCAATAAGACAAAGCCAATCACTGCAAAAACGAGCAAAAAGCAAACAAAGTAGGCTATAGCCATAGTAATTTGAAAATTAAGCGCTTTTTTACCGTGTATAGCAACCGTTGGCATCTCATCCTTTTTAATCAGCCAAATAATAAGCGGACCTAACACAGACCCAAATGGCACAATAAACCCTGCCAGTGCGCTTAAGTGACAAAGCATAGCCCATGTTCTGTCATCTTTATTGATAACTTGAATCTCTTGATTGTCTTCCATCGCACTCTCCTTTTTAAAACAACACACCCTAATGTAAACGCTTATTTATTAAATACAAAGTTATTGTGTATCAAAAAATAAAACAGCGCAGCCAAATAGCTGCGCTTAATAGGTATAGCCTGCACTCGTTACTTGCTCACACCGGCTAAATCAAGCATAAATGCGTAATTCAATGCCGCATCTTCTAAGCGCTTAAAGCGACCTGATGCACCACCATGCCCTGCTTCCATGTCAATTTTAAACAGTAGCTTGTTGTTATCTGTTTTGTAGTCACGCAGTTTTGCTACCCACTTTGCAGGTTCAAAATATTGCACCTGTGAATCATGTAAGCCTGTCGTAACTAACATATTAGGGTAGTCTTGTTTACTTACTTGATCGTACGGTGAATACGATAGCATATATTCATAGTATGCTTTTTCGTTAGGGTTACCCCACTCACCGTATTCGTTCGTTGTAAGGGGAATGCTCTCATCTAACATGGTCGTCACCACATCAACAAACGGAACCGCAGCCACCATACCTTTATACAACTCAGGCGCTTGGTTTGCTACCGCCCCCATTAACAAGCCACCCGCACTACCACCTTGGGCAAAAATGTAATCTTTATCACCATAACCTTGTGCAACTAAAGACTTAGTGACATCAACAAAGTCATTAAAGGTATTCTTTTTATTGAGTAGTTTACCATCCTCATACCAAGGACGTCCTAACATTTGTGAACCACGAATATGCGCAATCGCATACACAAAACCCCGATCGAGCAAACTTAAGCGAGCACTAGAAAATGTAGGATCCATGGTAGCACCATATGAGCCATATGCGTATTGTAACAGCGGATTAGTCCCTTCTTTTTTAAACTTGTCTTTACGATAAACTAAGGTAACCGGCACTTTAATACCATCTCGTGCGGTTATAAATAGTCGTTCTGACGCGTAATTATCGGCACTAAAACCACCCAACACTTTTTGCTGCTTGAGTAATGTTTTATCACCAGTCGCTAAATTAACATCGTACGATGAACCCGGCGTTGTCATGCTAGAATAATAAACGCGAAGCATATCACTATTTAAATCGTTGTTACCGTAGGCACTGATTGTGTATGCACTGTCGTTAAAACTAAGCGGCATCTCTTTACCCGTGGTTAAGTTACGGACAATAAGTGTCGACTGACCCATTTCTCGCTGCTGATAAACCAAGTGATCGTTAAATAAGTCGATGCCTTCTAACTTTATATTATCGCGAGCGGGGATCACTGTTTGCCAATTCGCTTTATCGCCTGCTTTATCAATATCTACTTTCATTAACTGAAAGTTTACTGCGTTTAAATTAGTGACAATGTAGTAAGTATTACCCAGCTTAGAAATTCCATACTCCAGATCCGCTTCACGTTCAATCAAGCGTTCTGGCATAGCTTTAACATCATTAGCACTTAAAACCGATACACCCGAAGCGCTTGTGCTGCTGTGCCAGATATAAACTTCTGAATCGTCTTTGCTTTTGCTAATACCCATGTAATAACTGGTATCTGTTTCTTCATAAACGAGTTCATCTTCAGCCTGTGGGGTACCGAGTGTATGACGATAAACTTGGTAACCGAGTAAAGTTTGTAAATCTTTTTTTATGTAATAAAGCGTTTTGTTGTCGTTTGCCCAAACAACACTGCCATCTGTGCCTTCAAGCGTATCTTCGAGTAATTTACCAGTGCTTAAGTCTTTTATTTTTATATTATAAATACGACGACTTACGGTATCTTCACCATATGCCATTAAATTGCCGTTTGGACTTACATCCAAACCACTTACGGCATAATAATCATGTTCCTTAGCTAGCTCGTTTACATCTAAAATAATCTGCTGGTCAGTGCCTGCAAAATCACTACTACGTACATAAGTTGCGTATTCGTTATCACCGCGAGTTTGTGATGAATAATAATAGTCACCGTTTTTAACTGGCACTGAATCATCGTCTTTTTGAATTCGACCTTTCAGCTCTTCAAATAACCTAGTTTGTAACGTTTTTGTATGCGCAAGCATTGCATCTGTATAAGCATTTTCAGCCTCAAGGTAACTAATTACCTCAGGATCTTTTCGCTCATCGTCTCTAAGCCAATAATAATTATCGAGTCGCGTATCGCCATGAATAGACATTTCATAAGGTACTTTTTTAGCAACCGGCGGCATTACTGCGATTTGAGATACAGACTGTTCAGTAGGCGTGTTTTGTTTAACTTCAGGTGCTTTATTACAACCACCTAAAATAGCTAACGATATTACGGCAAGCGTAAACGAAGTGTGTTTCATTAATTTAAATCCCTGTAGCTTTTATTTTTATTAATATACCTAATATTTAACACTACCGAAATTTAATTTGTGAAGCTATGTAAAAAGGGAGCCAAGGCTCCCTTTTAATTAACTAACATTTGGATTACTTTTGTTTACGACGACGCATAAAGGCAAACGGCGCTACAAGTAATGTTAACCAAGCTAATGAACCTGAAGAGCTTTTCTTAGCTGGCTCTGGCTCAACAACCGGTGGTAAAACAACAACTTTGTCAATGCTTACAGTAACCAGAGCTGGCTCTGACACATTACCACGAACATCAATCGCAACGACTTCTATCTCTGCAGATGTATCACCTGCTAATAAAGTGGTATCTGCAACCACAATTTGACCATCTTCATCAACAGTAAGACCAAGGTTTGTATTTGATTGAACATAGAACTCTGATACAGCTAGGTCTAGCTCTGATTCTTCAATAGTAAACGCACCTACCACGGTTCCATTAGCAGCATCTTCAGAAACACTAAACTCACCACCAATAAGTGTTGGTGCTTCAATCTCTGGTAACTCAAGGTCTTCAGCTGACATTATCTTAATAATGTTAGTGCCTGAACCTTGCGATAGTGCAAAAGGACCATTTGCAGAAACAACGGCCTTCTCACCTGGTTTAATTGAAGTAATAGCTTCACCAGTTTCATAAGACATCATTTCAACGCTAGGCTGAACACCAAATACCGTTGAACCAGTTACGCTATCGGTTTCAGTGAATACACCCGTTTGATAGCTTGGATAACCTACAGACACCTTAAAGTTTAATGGTTCACCAAGAAGCGAAGCATCAATATTCATTAACTCTGAACAGCCAGAGAATGTAATGGTGTCTTCACCTGCTGAATGATAAAGCGGTGTACCCCACTGCCATGAATCATTGCCCGCACCATCAGTGGTACCAATTAATGTACGGCTACGGCCAGGGAATGCAGTATCACGACCACGGTCGTTTAAGTTTTGCATGAACTGATCAGATACACCGTCGTTATTGGTATCTATTTCAATTCTGTAACCCGCCTGGAAGGTATGCGTTAGCGGATCGCGCAGTTGAATTGACGAAGTAATAAAAATACCCGAATCACAAACCTCAGAATTAAATGCAGAGAATGTAGTAGAAAGAATATTAAACTCAGCGTCTTCAACTGATTTTTCACTTCCCATTGCAACAATACTTTCAGCCTGTGGAGTAATTTCAGTTTGACCTGTGTTTTCAATAACCAATGCCATCTCATTATTAATGATCTCAGATGAATAGCTAAGCTCTGTGGCAGCTTTTGGCATTGCATGATAAACAAGGTGTAAGTCATGATCAGTGTCGGTCGACGCATCATCAAATACTAACGCACCATCAAATTCTGCTGATGTTAGGGCTGCACTTCTTGCAGCAATATCATCTGCACTAAATGGGTTTTCTAACTCCCATGCCGGTAACTTACTGGGATCTACCATCATCGTAATATCAAAATTAATTGCTTGACCCGCAGGAACTGTTATTGATGCAGGGAAATCCCAACTCACAGCACCTGTATCAATATCACTCTGGTAACGCGCTTCTGTGCGAAGGTTATACGTTTTTGCATCTGAAGAGAAGTTTTTAACAGTTACAGTTTTAGTAATTGAGCCTGCTTCTGCTAAGCTTACTAAACCATAAGAAAGTGCCGCTTGTTTAGTATTAAATTCACTATTATGTACCCACGCTGCAACTGGCAGATTTACCGCTTTAGTCACATCGACTAAACCAGCACCTATCATACTAATTGGCGCAAGCTCAGAGTCAGGGTTTATAGAAAGAGGCTCATTAGTTACATTTAAATTTGCCGCATTCATTATTGTTGCTTTAATCTCAAACGCATTGCGGTTTGGATGGGCTTCACGGATCATTGCAACAGCACCGGCTGTTATTGGACCAGAAAAAGACGTACCCGACACTGGATTTGTCCCTGTTTGTGTTCCGGAAGCTGCTACATCAATACTCGTACCTGGCGCTGTGATTTCAGGCTTTAACAAACCGTCCATCGATGGACCGCGAGATGAGAATGTTGCAACCGCACCTGCTGTTGTTTTAATCTCAACACTAATATCAAATGTTGCAGGATTGCCTGCTGCTAATTGTGCTTTTAAAGCATCACCGGCAGCAAAGTTAATTCCTATGTTTTTGATTGTTACTGCAGCATCAAAGCCACCCATAGGTGCAGGGGTTCCATCATCCACATTATTTGCAATCATTACAAACTCAGCACCGTTTGCTTGTGCATTTAATACTTTTTGCGTAAATGCACATGCGCCACGATCTATCAGCACAGCTTTACCTGAAAAATCAATATCGCCAGCAAACGCATCACAGCCAAGTTGATTTGCCTCTGGGTAAACGAGTTCGATATCAGCCCCAGAAATAGTATAGGCCTCTTGAGGGCCAAAACCTGATGGTTGAATATCACCCACAACACCCGCAATTGTTCCTGTTGCAACACCAACTTCGGTTGTTGGGTGAGTCATTGCCCCCACAGAAAGAGCATTAGGAGTCGTACTTGGACCACCTACGCGAAATGGGTTGTCACCATCGTTACCTGCAGAAATAACCATATTTACACCTAATTCAACCGCACGCTGAATTAAGTATTGTGTGCCACCGCCTGTATATGTATCACCGAACTCACCGCCTAATGACATATTCATAACATCAACGCGGTCTGAGATATCACCGTCTCCATTTGGGTCCATTGCAGCCTCTAGTGCCGCAGCTTGCGCTGCCCCCGGGCAACCACCGCCACACACTGAATAAGCGTAAAGTTCGACATCAGGAGCGATACCATTTACAGAGTTTGCAGAGGATGTACCGTGGTTGGTTGCCGCCCCTGTTGCTGGAGAGTTTACTGGATCATTTTCAATAGGATCGGCATCATCACGTATGAAGTCATAGCCACCTTGCACAATACCTTGTGGCCATGCTACTGATGTTGGATCTGCCTGCGCTGCTTGATATGCTTCAACAGTCCCCTCACCACCAAAAGCAGCATGTGTATAGTCAATACCAGTATCTAATACCGCAACACGTTGACCTTTACCACTGGCAATACCATCAGTGATAAGTGGCTTTGCATTGATGTATTCAGAGCTTGCTGCAACATGCAATTCACGGTCAAACATTGGCAGTACTTTAGCAACACGGTCATCTTTTGCTATTTCTTCTAACGCTTTAGGTGTTGCTTGTACAATTAACGTTGGCGCTAAAATTTTAGTTTTGCCTATTACTTTTGCATTAAAGTCTAAGCTGTTTAGCTCTGCAGTCATTATGCTTTGTAATTGCTCAACCTGTGCAGTTATTTCACGGTTACTAGAAACCTGATATGTCCCAGCGGCAACCGCATCAACCGAGGTTTGAGCTTTAAGAACGATCATATGTGATGAAGGCACTTTTTTATCAGCTGCTATTTCTTTAACTTCTTCTGCGTGTTTATAGTTAATCGTTGCGTTTGGCAAGGTAGCAGCATTTGCAAACGTGGCAACAAGCGCGCTTGATACAGCAGTCGCAATCGCTGTTCTTTTAATTATATTTCTAGACATTGTTTCCCCTAGGATAGGTTATGTATTATTGTATTTGCTTAATTCAATCCTATTGATTGGTATTGACCAATATAAAACGTTACCCGCCAATCAAGCAACAGGATTGCTACATTAAAGTTACAAAAAAAAGCAAGTACGGTACAAAAAAAACATAAGCAACTGATTATAAACAATTTTAACCTTAAAGAAAAAATGTAAATAATTGTAAATAAGCTTACTAACCTTGAGATCACAATGAATAACGAAGTCATTAATATTTTAACTATGGCTAAGGTCATCCAGACAGCTGTCGCACCCGTTTTCTTGATTACGGGTATAGCGGCAACGCTCGGCGTTTTATCTAATCGCCTAGCACGTATTACAGACCGGGCAAGACAACTAGAACGTAAACTAAAAGTCAGTACTGACGAAGAATTCAATAAATCGCTAACTACAGAATTACGAGCACTATTAAAACGCTCTCGCTGCATCCATATTGCTTTTAGTATGAGCGTATTAAGTGCGCTATTAGTATGTGCTGTAGTTATGCTGTTATTCCTATCTCATATTCAATCGATCAACTTAGGTGTTACGATTGGTAGTTGTTTTGTTGGTGCTATGGCCTTACTAATCTGTGCGTTTATGTCATTATTAGGCGAAGTATTTCTAGCTACACGTAGTATGCGTAGAGGAATGATATTTGCTGATATTGATTTAAACGACTAAAGCAACGCTTTCCCTTGAACTAAAACCTAAGCTAATATACAAAGACAGTTAAAAAACCCTTAAGGAGTAGAGTAAAGTGAAATTAAAGCAAGTATTTATCGGGGCATTATTATCTACATGCGCACTTAGCGTATCAGCTAATTCTGCGTTTAAAGAGCCAAGCGATGCAATTGAATATCGCCAAGCAGCATTTTCTATGCTTTCGGTGCAAATTGGTGATATGGGCGCTATGTTAAAAGGTAAAATACCTTTTGATGCAGAACAATTTAAGCAACGTGCAAATAATGCTGCAGCACTTGCAAAAATGCCATGGGAAGCATTTTATGCAGGTACAGATAAGGGTAATACATCCGCACTTCCTTCGGTATGGTCTGAAAACGATACTTTTATGAAAAAAGCAACAGCGTTTCAGCAATATGCTGATGAGCTAGCTGTGGCAGCTCAAACAGGTGATAAAGCGGTCATTGGTAAAGCATTTGGCGCATGGGCTAAAGGCTGTAAAGATTGCCACACGCAATTTAAAGACTAATAAACACTGCGTATTAAAGAGTAAAAATGGCGCTGTATTAGCGCCATTTTTTAACTAAGTAAATAACTTAAAGGCTCACGTCCCCACGTAGTCATTATTGCAACCAGTAAAGTAATAAAAATACCCCATGCAAGCCATGGTGCTTTGGTAACAGGCTCTTGTTTTGTACTCGGTAGTGCCTTTTCGCCAGTGATCATTGCTTTTACTAAAGGCTTACCCTTAATTTTATAAAAAGCAATTGCGGCAACATGTAAACCAATCGCATAAAATAAAATATCGAAGTTTAAACGATGCAACCAATTAGCAAAATCAACGGTATTACTTGAAACATACTGTGCTAAAGGGCCATCAGTCAAAATACCATCGCTACTCATCAGGCCGCTAAGTAACTGAGTAATAATCAATACAAAAAATAATAACACCATATAACTACCTGGTGCAGAATGCCCTAGCTGATGAGTATCATTTGCTTTGAACGATTCAAAAACAGCGCGAGGCGAGTGAAATAAGGCTGATAACTTCGCCGTTTTACTTCCTATAATCCCCCATATTAATCGTGTGCAGATAAGCGCTAGTGTAAAAAAGCCAGCTAAAAAATGAAGCTCTATCATGCCCTCTTCAATACTAAAATAAAGTACGGCAATACTCAGCACTAATAACCAATGAAAGCTTCTTAAAAAGCCATCCCATACTTTTACCTTGAACATTACACCTTTCCTTAAAAAAACAGTATCATCTAAAACGCTAACTATTATAGCATTTTAATATTAAGGTATCCTGATGAGTCTTTCTACCGGTACAAAGAGTAAAAAACATGCATTCCATTAAAAAACCATTATTAAAAGGCTTTTTAGATATGCTGCCATTGTGCTTGGCAGTGATCCCTTGGGGTATTTTATGTGGCTCATTGGCAATACAAAATGGCTTTACCCCCTTTGAAACCCAAGCCATGTCGCTACTAGTATTTGCAGGCTCGGCTCAACTAGTTGCGATTGAGCTAATTGCTGGTAACACGCCTCTACTAACCATTTTATTTACCACATTTATTATTAGCTCCCGCCATTTTTTATATGGCTTAGCGGTTCGCCACAAAGTGATTGAACAACCCATGCGTTGGCGCCTTCCAGTCAGCTTTGTCTTAACTGATGAACTATTTGCTTTTTCGCATCACCCTCGCGCCTATCAGACTCAAACGCGCCTAATTTACGCGCTCAGCGCAGGCTTTAGCTTTTACATTGCTTGGAATATTTGGACACTTATCGGTATTGTAGCCGGCACTATGCTCCCTGATCTAACCAATTTAGGACTCGACTTTGCGATTGCTGCAACCTTTATTGCTTTGGTTATCCCGGGGATTAAAAATTTAGCCACACTTGTCACTGTCATTGTTGCAGGGTTCTGTGCCACTTTATTAAAAAGTACAGGCTTTGAGCTGTGGTTGGTATGCTCAGCACTATTAGCGATGAGCGCAGGGTATGCTGTTACCAGAATAGTAAAAAATAAGGACGCCAAATCATGATGACGACTATTTTACTTATGGCGTGTATTACCTTTTTTACCCGTTATTTATTCTTACATCGCGCGCTACCATTTAAAGTAGGACCTAAAATGCAGCAGTTTTTGAGCTTCAGTGCACCTGCGGTTCTAACAGCGATTTGGGTGCCGATTGTATTTATTAATGATGAAGGCATTAACTTAAGCTGGCAAAACCCTTATCTAAGCGCAGCGATTGTGGCCATTATAGTTGCTTACAAAACACATAATATTTACCTAACCACACTTGCTGGTATGGGGTTATTTTTGATTTTAAATTAACAGTAATGCCATAGCAGTGTTCGCTATTTTGACTTTGTTAATCACCAAGCAAAGGTTAGACTATGCCAAATAAACAAATAATAGCTTAATAATATGCACCCATTTCATCAACTAAGTGCTACTAGCCTGCAAGGCCAACCTATCGATTTTAAAGAGTTTGTAGGTAAAGTTGTGTTAATAGTAAATACCGCAAGTGAGTGTGGATTCACCTATCAATACGAGTCATTGCAAGCATTACACGAAAAGTATGCCAGCCAAGGTTTAGTCATTATAGGTTTCCCGTGTAACCAATTTGGCCAGCAAGAACCCGGAGACGCGAAACAAATAGCACAAGGTTGTTTAATCAATTACGGAGTTAGTTTTTTAATCGCAGAAAAAGTGAACGTTAATGGTCAGCATACACATCCGGTTTTTCGCTATTTAAAATCTGTATTGCCGGGGTTTTTAACACGAAAAATTAAGTGGAACTTCACAAAGTTTTTGATTAATGCAGATGGCTCACCCATTAAGCGCTACGCGCCCTTTACTAAACCTGAAAAACTAGAAAAAGTAATTGAAAAAGCATTGCTCGCAGCTAAAGTTTGAGGCTTAAAAATTATAAAGAGGCATAAAGCCTCTTTATTACCAACCCACAGAGCTTTAAATACTACCTAAGTAGCAGTTAAAAGCTAATATGTCGGCACTGATTTGTACTAGCAACAACCTAATCAATATAATCGTTTAAGTCATCTTCACCTAGGTTTTTACGCAAGCGTTTTTGCTCAAGGTAATCCTCTAACTTTCTTTTCACCTTTTGCTTTTTCTTGTCGTGTTGATTACGCCCGACCATTTCGTATTCGTCTTCAACAAAATCATCATCTAGCGCATCGTAACTAAATGTCTTACCCACAACCCACTCCATAAAGTGTTTGAGACCAATTACGGATTCTTGTATCGCGATAATTGGTGAAATTAAAATGTTCAACGCAAATTCATTGTACAAATTTACGTCAAAATAAAGCCACATCGCTATCCTAAATAGTCTCTGTGTCAGTATTGTGAATAAATAGCGCTAAATTTGAATTGTGGAAAGTGAGAGTTTTTTATCGTATCGATAAATTTTATTTATTAGCATTTGATTATTGGTTATTTTGACCAAATTTTAGCTTTTTCAATGACTTTACTTTCAACTTCAAAGCACCTTAAAAATCACAAACCACTGTTTTTAAACACTAAAAACTATTGGCACCAAACTTGTTATAAGTTAATTATCATCAGCAAAAAACAGAGAATAAACATGAAAGAATTATTATTAGTTAGCGCAATTATGTGCGCCCCCGTCGCCATGGCTCATAACGATAACAGCTCTTCAATTTCATTTAGTAACGACGAATGTAAAGTTGAGTTTAAAAACGATGTACGTATAAAGCCAAGTGAATTAGAAATTTTTAAAGCCAACAATCAACGTATGACTTTTACCACTCAAGGTGAGTTGTCGATCAATGGCGAGCAAGTAGCATTAAATAGCGCTCAGCGCCAAGCACTGACCAACTACACAGATAATTTACGCGCGCAATTACCTGAAGTAGCCAACATTGCACTTGATGGCGTTAAAATTGCGGGCGTTACATTAGAAGAAGTCGCCAATGCATTTAATATTGATGGCCTCGATAACATTGCTACCTTGATGGACGATATTCAACAAGAAGTAGAGGGTACCTTTTACCAACAAGGTACATTTGTCATGGGCCAGCAAAGCTTCACTCAGTTTGGTGAAAACTTTGAACAGCAGTTTGAACAACAAATAGAAACTGCCGTTGAGTCGGCCGTAATGCAATCAATGGGCAGTATTTTAGTAGCATTAAGTTCTGAGCTAATGGGTTCAGGTGGTGACATGCAAGCCTTTGAAGAGCGCATGGAAAATATGGGCGCACAAATAGAAGAAAAAGTAGAGCGCCATGCAAAAAAACTTGAACAGCGTGCAAATACACTGTGTGGTGACTTTGTTGAAATCGCACAACAAGAAACCCAACTTGCTGCGCAAGTGCCTGCATTAAAAGGCTATGAGTTATTTACTATAAAACAGCACTAACTGCTCAGCATTTTAATTAATCTCCCTTTGCGGCATTTGCTTTTAAGCTATGCCGCATTTTGCGTTTTTTACCCCACCAGTCCCATTTAACTCAAATAATAGACTGTTGAGCGGATCTGCTCTTGCTGTGCAGAGGCATTTTGTGGCTTCATAGTAAAATACAAACCAAAGTATAATCTTCACTTCGCTCTAGATCACTTAGAATGCCGTCCGAGCTGATGATTGTAAGCCCAAATTGCAACATATTAAAACCACCTCTTTTTAAGTTTTAAATTCTTGAGGCGGTGCGATCCCCAGTTAGAAGCGTTTTAAAACGCAACTAACTCCAAAGTGCCTAGTAACCTAGGCACTTTTTTTATAATTTAAAAGCCTAGCAACACTCTTTTTTATCGTTTATTTAATGCTCTTCTCTGATAAATAATTAACCACCTATAAATAGCATGTTAAATCTTTGAACGAAGTAAAACCCACCCCATTAATACAAAATAATTTAATCTGAATAACTATTCAAAACAATCTATTTATAAACATATTAAAATTAAAAAAACTGAAAAAACCCCATATAAAAGTGATATAGCACACGACTATAATGAATAAATATACAAAATCAAAAAAAACGCCATTAAATAGCAAATAAAAAAAACACTTTCAGATTAAAAAAACTAATATTTCACCAGCAATTTTTATCGCTTTATTTTTAACCAACCTACGGGCAAAATGCACACGTTTTCAACAGACACAACCTTGGAGCGAATACAATGAACCCAATTAATACATTAAACCAAACAGCCACAACTCACGTTGCAGTTAAACCAACTAATCGCAAAGCAAAAATGCTAGCTAAACTTAACCGTTACGGAAAAAAATTAGCACTTGGCGGTGCAATTCAATACAAATAATCACCCAACCATGATTTTTGTATTGTTGCAGCAAACACCCAACCACTAAAGGAAGTTTCTTCTTTAGCTCCATCTGTTTGCTGCCAGCCCCTTCATACCTATAAAATCACCTTAAATTTTCATTATTTATAAAAAAAACCTCATTTACGCTCACTTTTTAAGCAAACGATCTTTTTGCTATTTACACAGGCAACTCACCTAAGTATTATCCTGCACCACGACGTGGAGAGATGGCAGAGTGGTCGAATGCACCGGTCTTGAAAACCGGCAGGGGTTTATAGCCCCTCTAGGGTTCAAATCCCTATCTCTCCACCACTTATTTGTATTAATTGGTTTTTCCGATTGATAACACGCTAAATAATGTGTCGGAGAGGTGTCCGAGTGGCCGAAGGAGCTCCCCTGCTAAGGGAGTATAGAGTTTGTAGCTCTATCGAGGGTTCGAATCCCTCCCTCTCCACCATTACTGAATATAAGCCACTTAATTGTGGTTTTTTTGTGCCTAAATTTTAACTCCGTTAAGAAATAGGGAGGGTGAGCACCCTCGACAGGGTTCGATAAAATGTCTGGAACATTTTAGGCCGCTGCAAGCGTCGCGCAGCGATTAATTACAGGGATGTAAGCAAGTCTATCCCTCCCTCTCCACCATTACTGAATATAAGCCACTTAATTGTGGTTTTTTTGTGCCTAAATTTTAACTCCGTTAAGAAATAGGGAGGGTGAGCACCCTCGACAGGGTTCGATAAAATGTCTGGAACATTTTAGGCCGCTGCAAGCGTCGCGCAGCGATTAATTACAGGGATGTAAGCAAGTCTATCCCTCCCTCTCCACCATTACTGAATATAAGCCACTTAATTGTGGTTTTTTTGTGCCTAAATTTTAATATCCTTTGTTAACTTGACTTTATTTAACGCAATCCGGAGCACATGCTATTAAATTAAACAAATTGTATGGTATTACAACTTAGTGCATTATAAATGCTATTTTGAGCCAACTTAGGTTTAGCCATGGCAAAGCTAATATTAATACTGTGTTGTTTGGGTGCCTGTGCTTTTAGCATGGCAAATGAAGTGACGGTTTATAAATGCACCATTAAAGGAGTGCCTACTTTTAGCCAAACACCTTGTGCTGAAAACGCTAAAGTGATGACACTTAAAAACGTTAACCTTATACAAACGAATACATTGCAACAAAAAAACACACCCGTTACCGACACCTCCGTAGACGATTACTTAGCGGTGCAACAAATAGAGCGTGATATTGTGCAGCTTGAGCTTAAAATTAAACAATACCAACAAGAATACACACAAAGAAAACAGCAAATCGATTACATGACCCAAGATAAAGCAAATCGCTTAGGGGCCAGCTCAATTGCGAATGCTATAACCACTGAAACGGCGGCACTTAAGCAGCGATTTGACCCACAAATCAAGCAAGCACAACAACAAATAGAAGCGCTCACTCAAAAAAAACAGCAGCTTAGTCAGCAGCCTTAAGTATGTGCTTCACAACATCAATAAATGTTTGTATCTCTGACGTTGTATTATATATATGAGGTGAAACACGGATGCCGAGTTTACGCACATCAATACTTATTTTTGCTGTCTCTAATGCCGTTAATACACTTTGTTGATGCTCAGCAAAATTTAAAATAGCGGTGCCACTACATTGCTCTTTAGCGATAGGCGATTTTAAAAAGGCGCCCAATTGCTGTTGAATTAACTCAAGTAACATCAAATTATACGATCTGACTTGTTCAACGCCAAACTCAACAATATATTCAATACTATGAGCGGCAATAATATAAGGAAGTACCGAGGGCGTACCGCCCCAAAACCTAAGTGTTTTAGCGTTATATTGAAAATGCGAAATATCAAACTCAAAGGGATTTTGATGTGAAAACCAGCCAACATCTTTTGGTTCACATTGTGTTATTTGCTTTGGATTTACCCATAAATAAGCCGCTCCTGGACCGCCGCATAACCACTTCACACTTGAGCCAATCATAAAGTCAGCATTTAACGCAGTTAAATCTACAGGAATAACCCCTGCTGATTGCGCCACATCAATAATTGACAGCGTATTGGTTACTTTACTCAGCGCCACAATATCGCTTATGGGAGCTTGCACCCCGGTATTTGAATAAACATGACTAACAAAGACCCCATCAATCTCTTGGGTTAAATATCGCTGCCATACCTGTCTATCACTCAAGTCTTCATGCTCAGGGATGTAGCGTATTGTTGCACAGTCAGGCAGTGCTTTTTGCATTACAAATCCCATACTGGGAAAGTCAGCCTGCGCCATTAATACTGTGCAGTGTGGTTTATTAAATATAGGGTGTGACATAACCAATTTAGTTAAACCACTGGATAAATTAACCTGAGGACAAAATTGCTCACTAGGCGCATTAAATAGCTGCCCTAATGCCTCAGTAAATCTTTCAATGGCGGGTAACCACTGTCGCCATGGCTCTTTTACACTTTCTTGCCAAGGAGTAAAAAAATGTTCAGTTGCATTTTCTAAGCTCGCTTTTAGAGGACGGCCGACAGAGTGGCTTAATAAATAACAACCCTGTGGCATACAAAAATCATTTTTAGCCATATTAATTAATCCACTGTTTTAGCGTGTTTAAATCATCAAAGCGCGTATTTATGTCGTCACGCTTTGCCGCGGCACGCCTATCTCTTAACTTAGCTAATGAATCGAGCAGTACCGGTAGAGGAGGTCCACTGGCGGTTACTTTACTCATATGCTGTTGTTGCATGTGCTGTGATGGCTGAGCAATAAACTTTTCCACCAGCTGATTATGATGACCGATAGCGGTGTCGCCATGTAATTTACACACTTGAATAAATAGTTTGCCGTGCTTTTGAAACCAGTCTGTATTTTTATATTGTTCGGCCTCTAAAAAATCATCCATTAGGCTTTGCATACGCATGGCTTCACGAAGTATTTGTTGATCCTCTGGCATCATATATAAAAATTTATCCACCAGCATTTGCGAGTAACTCGGCTCATTGGCACTGCAAAGCCCTAACAGCATATCGATAACATTAATGCCGGCAAAATCTCCCGCATTTGCACCACGGTAAACTTCTTTCCCTACTCTGTAAGGCTTGTAATATGGGCGTACACAATTAAAAAAACGTTCGGTGTCTAGCTGAGTGTATAAAGCGTTATTCGACGCTATTACATCCATTAATGCCGTTTTAACCACCTCAAGTAGTTCAGCCGTGACAGGGTGTGAAATGCCTAATGGCAGTATTTTTAATAAAGCATCACTCGCACGTTTATACGCTAAAATACCTTGGGTGTTGTAATCTAAAAAAAGGGCTTCATCATCAAGGTTTGTAAAACGCTTATAGGTGCCATTAATGGCTTTATTATGCGTGGTTAGATGCGCAGTAGCAAAACGAGGGGTTACTCCAATAGAAGCACCAATATGCATAGCAAGCGCCGATGCTTCAACTAATGGTGAGGTTGTTTCTCTGCTCGGCTCTGTGATCTCATGCCTGCGACAAGCGGCCATAAACAAACCAACATTACCAAGCAAATCGAATGCGCTATCAAATCCTTCGTCGGTATTGCCTTCGGCCAATAAATCGCTGATCAGCGCATTGCCTTGCTCTTTTAGTGCCAGCTTTAAGCTATCACCAATCCCCTCAACATTAGCTTTATCGGTTTGCTGCCAATAAAGCTGTTCTAATTGCGAGTTTAAGCTTACAAACTCTGATCTTATCCAACGGTCAAACTTAGCAGTAAAAGAACTCATAACTACACCCTGTTATTATTATGTTTTAATGCTAACAAAAACCCCTGAGGGTAAAACGCCAAAAAAAATAGTAAAAACACCTTTAGTTAGCAATAATCACTACCAACATTAAAATCATTAATAAGATCCCATAGTCATGTTAGATAAAAAAGATCAGCAGTTACTGATTGCCTTACAATCGCATGCCCGTATGTCGGTTTCTGAATTAGCCAATACCATTAACCTATCAGACACCCCGACTCTTAGACGTATCAAAAAGCTTGAGCAGGAACATGTAATTACGGGCTATCACGCTGCCATTAACCCTAAGTCGCTCAACCTTAATGTACTGGTTTATGCTTTTGTGCGACTGTGCCAAAATTCAGTGAGTGCGGCACAACAGTTTGAACAACATGTAGAAAAGCTACCGCATGTACTTGAGTGTTCTGTGATCTCAGGCAGCCACGACTATTTATTAAAAATTATCTCTCAGGATTTAGAAAGTTATGAGCAGTTTGTAAAACACCAACTGGGAAGCTTAAGCTGTATCGCCAACATAGAATCAACCGTTGTATTAAAGCAATCATTCAGTAAAAAACAGCTACCACTTTAAAAAATAATACTATTTACTGCCGATTCGCTATACTGAGATTTCACTATAAAAATAATATTTAACAAGGATGCATGTGAAGATTTTTGGTTCAACATCCAGTTCTTTTGTTTTTTACATATCGTTTGCGGTTGCTTACTTTATAACTGGTAAGTTATTAACTAATTTTGCCTTTCAAACACAAGTCATCCCTATTTGGCTCCCTGCAGGTATCGCCCTAGTGGGCTGTTTCATCTGGTGGTGGCGCTTTATCCCAGCATTATTTATTGCCTCTGTCGCCTTTAATTTAAGTACCGGTGATAACGTTATTACTGATCAGGTTTTAATTGGTAATACACTAGAACAAGTACTGCTAATCGGCTTTGGCGCTGTGCTGCAAGGGATGATTGGCGCTGCTCTTTTAAAGTACTGGCTAGGCCATCCGCTGTATTTAAAACAACGCCAATCAATAATTTATTTTATTTTTGTCGTCGGTATTGTTGTTAGCCTCATATCGGCCAATATTGGCGTCTATGCTTTAAGCCAGTTCAACCCCGCTTACAGCATTGAAAATCATTGGAAAAACGTTATTTTTTGGTGGCTAGGTGACTCTCTCGGCGTACTGATCGCAACCCCCTTTTTATTGGCGTTATTACAACCTAAATTTAAACGACAATATGTCACCCCATTACCTACTATCGCAGTATGCTCGGTGTTATTCATCTCTGTAGCCTTAACCACTAAGCTATATAATCAAGAGGCTTATTCAAATTCAATACAAATTGCCAAGCGTGAAACATCTATCATTGAAAACAGTTTACTGAGCAATTTAAACCTCAGCCAAATAACCGTACAAAGCCTTGCAAGCCAAATACAATCAACGCCAACTTTAAGCAGGCAAGAGTTTAATAGCTACAGTGCCCAACTATTGGCTGAGCATTCATTTATTAAAGCATTTTCATGGAACCGCAAAATTAATCAGGCTCAGGTCAGTGACTTTAACAAACAGCTCAATGAAGTTTATACTGCATACAGCTTTGATCCGAGCATTAAAGGGGCGCCATTATCAAACAACGATCCATTGGTGGTTATTACCTATATTGCTCCTTTTGCAGAAAACCAATCTGCCATAGGTTTTAATCTCAATTCTCGTAAAGATC
The DNA here is from genome assembly GCF_018402495.1 of Pseudoalteromonas sp. GTDB lineage: Bacteria > Pseudomonadota > Gammaproteobacteria > Enterobacterales > Alteromonadaceae > Pseudoalteromonas. The sequence continues at coordinate 13,281 of NZ_JAGYIU010000006.1, read as the reverse complement.
GCCGTGAGACTTTACTCGACCCACGCATTAAAAATCGCCCTGTGGGCACTAAAATAATTCAGTTAGTTCAAGCAAAACAACCTGAACCTGCGTATTTATTATTTGCTCCTGTGTATCAACAAAATAACGAAGTTGCCTCAATTAAAGGCTACGCAACAGGTGTATTTTTAGTAAAAAACATACTTGCTCAGTCGATTACCCAAGCACAAAATAAGATGTTTAATATCGCTATTTATGAAGCTAATACTACCAACCCGTTTTATTCAAACGCCGAAAATATACCGACCAAAAGCAATAAGCTTACAACCATTACGATTAATTTTGCAGGGCAAACATGGCTGGTTGATTTAACCATTAAAGATGAGTTCCTGCCGCATCAAAACAATCATATGACCCTCTTTTTACTTATTTTACAGGTCATTGTAAGCTCCCTCATTTTACTGATATTACTGTTATTTAATAACCAACACCTTGCACTGTCGCGCTTGGTAGCAGAACGTACTCGCTCACTCGTTAGGGCTAAAAAGCAATCTGATTTAGCAAATCAAGCTAAAAGCCGATTTTTAGCAAATATGAGCCATGAAATTCGCACCCCACTTAACGCTGTGATTGGCTTTTCAACCCTAGCTAAAAATGAAGATAGCCCTGAAATTCTTTCTGATTATTTAAATAAAATTAATTTAGCGTCTAAATCATTGTTAAGTTTAATCAATGATGTACTCGATATCTCTAAAATTGAATCACAAAAGCTCACCTTAGAAGTCGCTCCTTTTGATTTGAATGCGCTTCTTGCTCGGATCAGTAGTATGTTCGAGCAAAGCGCAGAACAAAAAGGCATTCACTGGAAAGTTGATAACCAATTACCAACCGATATTTGGTTTGAAGGTGATGTTATGCGAATTGAGCAAATTTTATTAAACCTATGTAGTAACGCCATTAAGTTTACCTATGAAGGTGAAGTAAGTGTTAGCGCATACAGCAAGGAGATCACCGATAAACGTAGGCAAGTTACCTTGACTATTAAGGACTCGGGCATCGGTATTGCGCCATCAGAGCAAAGTAAATTATTTGATGCATTCACCCAAGCCGATAGCTCAACATCACGTAAATTTGGTGGCACAGGGCTTGGTTTAGCAATCGCAAAAGAACTTAGCTTATTAATGTCTGGAGATATCAGCGTACAAAGCGAGCCAGGTAAGGGCTCTACTTTTACTCTGTCTGTCGAGTTAAATACATGTGCAGCGCAACAAGTAACGGCAAAGCACATACACCAGCATGTTGACTTAAGTAAACTAAAAATACTGGTTGCAGAAGATAACAGCGTCAATCAATTAGTCATAAAAGCAATGCTTAGCTCTTTAGGGATTACCCCAACACTGGTTGAAAATGGCGAATTAGCAGTAGAACAAGTTAAAATAAATGACTTCGATTTAGTATTAATGGATTGCCAAATGCCGATTATGGACGGTTACCAAGCCACAGCATTGATACGGAAAACTAAAAGTACTGAGCAATTACCAATTATTGCCTTAACTGCTGATGTAATGCCTGAAGATAAAGCCAATGCCTTAGCAATTGGTTTTAACGAACATCTTGCAAAACCTCTCGAACTCGATAAGCTTATACAGTGCCTATCTCAATATATTGCGCCAGATGAACCATAAAGATTTATCAAAAACAGAAAACCAAATATGGCTGTCGCAATATTACCAAAATTAATCAGCAACCCACTTAAAAAATAGTAGGCAAAGCATTATGAGCCACTTTTCACATCAATGGTTTAATAGCATCAACCAAATTGACGCAACACAATGGCATTATTTTTTTGGTAGTGACCCTTTTACTCAACACGCTTTTTTATATGCACTTGAGCAAAGCCAATGTGTAAGCGCAAAAACAGGTTGGCAGCCTCACCACTTAGCCGTTTATGAAGGCGATAAACTAGTTGCCCTTGCCCCTGGCTACTTAAAAGCGCACTCCTACGGTGAATATGTATTTGACTGGGCATGGGCTGAAGCTTATGAAAAAAATGGCTTAGATTATTACCCTAAATGGCTGTGCGGTATTCCCTTTAGCCCGATTGAGGGACAAAGAATACGTATTATCCATAGCAATCCAAAGTTAGTGTATGAATATATAACAGAGCAACTTAATAGCCACTGCGCAGAACAGGCATGGTCAGGCTGGCATGTAAACTTTTGCGATAAAGCACAAGCCAGCCACCTTTATGATATCGGCGCGATGCGAAGAACCGGCGTGCAATTTCAATGGTTTAATAATAACTTTAAAAATTTTGACGATTTTTTAAAAACCTTTAATGCCCGTAAGCGCAAAGCAGTTAAAAAAGAGCGTGCTAAAATTACACAACAGAATATCAGTATTGAATGGCTTAAAGGTGAGCAGATTACTACTGCCACAATGCAGCTTTTTTGTGAGTTTTATCAACGCACTTATTTAAAACGTTCGGGCCATTTAGGCTACTTAAACAGTGAGTTTTTTAGCTTGCTACACGCCTTAATGGCTGACAAATTGCTCATTATGCTAGCCAAAAAAGACCAACACGTCATTGCCGCCACCTTAAGTTTAATTGGTGACAATACTCTTTATGGGCGTTATTGGGGAGCAAGCGAAGAGGTTGATTCTCTTCACTTTGAGCTGTGTTATTACCAAGGGATTGATTATGCTATTAAGCATAACATTCAGTGCTTTAATGCCGGTGCACAAGGAGAGCATAAAATAGCACGTGGTTTCCAACCGATAACCACTTACTCTGTCCATCACATTGTTCACCCCGATTTTAATCATGCTATTGCAGATTACTTAGAACGCGAATGCCAACATATCGACATTTACAAACAACAATGCAGCTCTTTATTGCCGTTTAAAAATGAGTAACTGATTATTTGCAGGCATCGCAGTATCGCTGAGTAACTTAAGCCCTGATTGCACTGCAAGTTGCTCAATCGCTTCGAAATCACGGATACCACTAAGTGGATCGCGACTTTGCAGTAAACTGTTAAATTCATCATTACTGGGGCTGGTAAATTCCCCTTTATATTTAAAAGGGCCATACACACATACCACCCCTTGCTCGTTTAAGTGCTGATTTACTCCAGCAAAAAAACGCGTGATTAATTTCCAGCTCACTATATGAAAGGTATTTGCAGTATAAATTGCATCAACCTTTTTTACTGGCCAAGGATCGTTTAGGTCTAGTTGCAAAGGCGGATGCAAATTTGTCAGTTGTACCTCATCATGCCATAGCCTAATTCCTTGATGATTAACCTCTCGATCGCTGGTATACCATTGTAAATGTGGCAGTTTTTGGGCAAAGAAAACACTATGTTGACCCGTCCCCGAGCCTATCTCAAGTACCGACCCTGCATTTTGCAATGCAGGCTGCAAAGCCTTAAGTATATGATTTTTATTATTTTCGCAGGCTTGTGAAAACGGTTTGGTCATACTGATGCACCTAAATTGCAAATGAATGCACAATAGTAAAACAAATTTCAGCTATTTTGTCGTGAGTAAATTAACCAAAATAATAAAATAACTTTAATTTCAATACGTTAAATTATATTTACCGAGCTGGTACGCTATATGCTTTTATTAAATTACTCACTTAATGAGTACTAAACGACAAAAGGATAACATTATGTATATTTCACCCTATACCGCCGTAGACGCTGTAATGGCAATTACCGATAAAAGCCTAGATAAAACGAGTCATGAAACAGATTGTAGAGCCACAGTCATCGACTTACTTTCTCATGTAAAACATACTCAAAAGGCACAAAACAAACATGAAACAGACCAAATATTTATTCTTGGCTACAATTAAAATTCTGTTTAGCCTTGTAACTGGCTGTTTATATAAATACATTATTTAAGTCGACTTAAAATCCGTTTAAGTCGACTTTTTAGTTTTAACCCCATTCGTTAACTTGCCTTGACGCCCTCTACTTTTTAGCTATACCGTTGTAAATAGCAACAACAGCACCATATCTTTTTATATAGCGTAGTTTAATGTCATATATTCTCTTTTTTAGGAGTACTAATGAGTAACTTTAGAACAGAATCAGATAGCATGGGCACACTCGACGTGCCCGCTGACGCACTTTATAAAGCACAAACCCAACGCGCCATTAATAACTTTACAATTAGCAGCCTCACCATGCCACAGCAATTTATTATTGCCTTAGCGTATATAAAACAAGCCGCTGCATTAACCAATTTAAAGCTGGGCCATTTAGATAAAACAAAAGCAAATGCAATCGAGCATGCCTGCCAAGAAATTATTGATGGTCAGCATTATGAGCATTTCCCCGTTGATATTTTTCAAACAGGCTCAGGTACCAGCTCAAATATGAATGCCAACGAAGTTATTGCAAGTTTGGCTTCAAAACATGCTAATCAACCTATTCACCCTAACGACGATGTGAATATGGGGCAAAGCTCGAATGACGTTATTCCCACAGCAATCGCCTTAAGCAGTGCTATCAGTGTTGATAAAAAATTACTGCCCGCACTAACAAACTTAGCCGATGTCTTAGAGCAGAAAAAAGCAGACATCGGTCATATAGTTAAAACTGGGCGCACTCATTTAATGGATGCTATGCCAGTGACCTTTGAGCAAACACTCAGCGCATGGCAATCGCAGGTAAAGCACGCAGCCAGAGGTATTGAGCATGCACTAATACGTGTCTGTGAGCTAGCTCAGGGGGGGACAGCAGTCGGCACCGGTATTAATGCCGATCCACAATTTGCTACGCTATTTGCCAAACAGCTAAGTGAAAAAGTAGGGATTAACTTTATCCCCAGTGATAACTTTTTTTATAATATTGGCTCGCAAGACGCCATTGTAGCTTTATCAGGGCAATTAAAAGTTTATGCAGTTGCGCAGATGAAAATAGCTAATGATTTGCGTTGGATGAATTCAGGGCCGCTTGCGGGACTTGGTGAAATAGAGCTTGAAGCATTGCAGCCTGGTTCATCTATTATGCCTGGCAAAGTGAACCCAGTGATCCCAGAAGCGGCTGCTATGGTTAGTGCGCAAGTAATAGGTAACGACACAACAATTACGATAGCCGGCCAGGCGGGCAATTTTGAGCTTAACGTGATGCTTCCCGTAATTGCGTATAATATTCTGCAAAGTATTGAGGTACTTACTAACAGCGCACAGCTATTAGCAGATAAAGCGATAGCTAGCTTTAAAGTAAATCAAACTCAGATTGATAAAGCATTAACTAAAAATCCAATTTTAGTGACCGCGCTTAACCCTGTGATTGGCTATGAAAAAGCAGCAAAAATTGCCAAACAAGCTTACCAGCAAGCAAAGCCAATTATTGATATCGCCGAGCAAGAGACAGACCTATCTCGCTCAGAATTAGAGGCATTACTCAATCCAGCTAAATTAACCCAAGGTGGGTTAATGTAAAAACGCCATTAATGGCGCTTTAATATATTGATAGTAGAGTTTTTATTGCCGTAATAGATGCACCGTGTATGATAGTGATGAATAATTCATCACTATCAGGAACGATTATGCGTACTCCATTACTCGCTCTACTTTTACCACTTTGCTTAACAGCTTGCTTTGAAACAAACTCAACTAACACTGAGCAAACTAAAACCAATGCGGTAGAAAATACGTCAACGACCACGTCACAACAAGCACTACCACAAGCGAAAGAGCAAAATAAAATTGCACAGCCGTTACCAGCTGATGCAGCAAAAGAAGTGTCGCTTGATGATATTAAAACGGCAAAAAATAAGCTTAACAACTTAATTGCAGATAAACAGTGTTCAACGAGTTCACAGTGTAAAGTAAATGCAGTGGGTAGCCGAGCATGTGGTGGTCCAAGCGATTATATTGTGTACTCTACGCAAAGCGCATCTCAGGAGCAGGTTTCAGCACTAAGCGATACCATTACTCAACTAGAAAGTACCTATAACGCACAAACAGGCATGATGAGTATTTGCCAACATTTAACTGCGCCAAGCACGCAGTGTGTTGAAAATAAATGTGTTAAACTTGAAGGCTCTGCGGTAAGTGTATTTTAAGGACTAGATTATGAGTGGTTTGTCATCCGTAATTAAACTATCAGCTGCCAGTGTCGCTATTAGCATGCTGCTTAGCGGCTGCACCAGTACAATAACATCGAGTACTACTCAAAACATGAATGCATCGGTTTTGGACGCTCAGCTTAATAACCTTGTTAGCAACAAAAGTTGCACAGCCAGTTATCAATGTAAGGTATTAGAAGTGGGCGCTCGTCCTTGTGGAGGGCCAAGCAAATATGTTGTGTACTCAACATTGAATCACTCCCAAGAACAAGCCGAGCAATTAGCACAAAAAATCACTCAGCAAGAACAGCAAAAAAATGCAGCACTTGAATCAAAGGAGTGCTCACCGGTACTAGAAATACATTCTTTGTGTATTGATAACCAATGTAAGACTGTTAATTACCAGTAGTACTTAGTTTCGGTGTTAATTTAACAGTGGTATTAGCACCGAAATAACCACCACCATAAAAATACACACACCAGCCTTAAAAATATACTCTAATGGCATTTTCTTCTTTACCCAGTAAGCATATATAAAACGTACAAAATAACTTGCCGCCGTGCCAAATAAAGCAAAAATAAATATGTAGGCAATTAATATACTATTCACAGCAGCACTTCTTTAGAAAATAATAACCTCAGTGTAAGTACTTTACTCAAAGAAGGCAAAAAGCATGGTTACTTAATCTTTTTTGTATGTTCAATGAGTAGCTCTGCTACCTGCTGCTTTACCGCTCTTTTATCATCTGCTGCTACTTCAAATCGGCTAGCCAATTGCGCTATTTCGTCATCATTTAAATTAAAGGATAAGCGTTGTCGCGTTTTTTTTGACTTTACATCTAAGCCTAAAATTTTACGGATCATATCAGAAGGTGTGAGCTCTTGATCGATAGCTTGTTTTTTTATCGATTTTTGTACCTCACTACTTAAATCAAATGCCATTTGCGTGGCGCGCACAGCCTGTTCTTGGCGCAACCACTTATCTTTAGCATCGCTCACTGGGCATCTCCAGGAAACAGGTCTACAATATCGCTGATCGGGCGGGTTAACGTCAGAGATACTTCAGTTTCACCCCCTTCCCAAATTTCAATATTAACGCTGTGCCCTTCATCAGGGGAGGCTAAGCAAATCATTTCGCATGGCTCACCACCTTCTTGCTCATAGCGCGGCAACGCTTGACCACGAAAATCTTTATTGTGAAAATAGCATACATAAGGTGCTTCGCTTTGTTGATAGCTATTAGCTAAAAACTGCATAAAACGTTCTGGCGTATTTTGCACCGTGATATGGGTTAACGACTCTTCATCAAAAATACGCGCAAATTCATCAAGGCCAAAAATCTCCTCAACATCATCACGCTGAATTTTTATAGAAAAGTTTGCCCACTGCTCGCCATCATCTTGCTCTATTTGTAAAAACACCACTTGCCCAGTGTTGGTTTCAAGCACAAATTCAGTATCACTGCTATGCTGATATTGATACGTTTGCACATCAATAACACGTAACGTTTGACCTTTAAGCCATAAAGGGTATGCAAACGAATCAATGACTGTAAACATGTCACCCATTTTAAGGTCACTTGCGTGATTAAGCTGACGCTCTGGCTTTTTTTTAGATTTAAAAAAATTAAACATATAAAGGGGCCTCTGTAAGCAAAAAAGGCAACCAAGAAAACTCGGTTACCTTTTTCAATAGATTCTGAATGTTAGCCGTTTTGCTTCGCTTTAATACGAGCTAAAATATCAGCGCTTTTTGGATTAGTATCACCAATGCCAGCCTCAGCCATTTTTGCTTTTAAATCATCACCATTAACGTCTGATTCAAGCTGTTTTGCTGCACCTAGCTGATCACTGCGATCTTGCTGGCGTTGCTTAATACGTTCAAGCGACTGACGGGCTGATGTCATAGACGAGCTGTTAGTATTCAACGTACTATTTACAGCCATGGTTGCTTGCTGCACGCTTTCTGTAGTTTTAACCATAGTAAGCTGACGTTGGTTCTCTTTAATTGATTTCTCAGCATCTTTTACTTGTTGCTTCAAAGTCACTATGTGATTACTAAAGCCCGCTAACACTTGCTCGTGTTCGGCTTTCTCAGCTTCAAAATCACCAATTTTTTCAGCAATTTCTAGCGCTAATGCCTCATTGCCTTTTTCAAGCGCTTGACCTGCATAAGCTTCGTGCTCAGCAATTGATGCATCTACAGCGCTAATTTTACGCTTAGTTTGCATTTCTTTAGCCATCACTTCTGTTAGGCTTTTTTTAGCACGGTGCAGTGCATTTTGCGCATCGGCAATTTCTTGCTCAAAAATACGGATCCCATTCGCATCTACAATTGCCTCACCCGCTTCACGCGCGCCGCCACGTACAGCTGTAAATAATTTTTTTAAAATACTCATAATCTTAACTCCACTAACTAGCTATTAATCGTTTAAATACAAGGTCACGGCTTCTAGTGCATCAATCGCGTTATCAGCTAATGTCACTAACTCGTGGGTAACATCATCTAGCGATGAATTTACCGACAGTGCACCAAAAATCGCGTATTTATTATCGATTTTAGCAAATGCACTTAGCGGAATCGGCACGTTTAAACGTAATAATGTTTCGTTTAACTCGTTGCGTAACTCGCTTTTTACTTCGTCTTCACCAAACAAGTAGCTAATACACAGTAATTGCTCTTGTGTTTGGGTAACAAAAATTGGAAGCTCATCGTTTCCATCTACAATAACTTGCAAAACATCTTGCTCACCTGGATTGGCAATCAAGAAAGACTCAAAGTTAGCACCCTCAGTTTCAAAAGACGCTAATTTTATTGAAAGTTCATTTAATTCCATGTCTCTGCCTTTTTGTCGTTTGACATATTATGTCTGAGTTAAGATTCGCATGACCGACATATTATGTCAATCATGTTTTATTAATTTTTATATAATTCACTTTCTATTTGCCAAGCCGCTCGATAATAATCATATAAGCGACCTGAGCCTAACCTATTGACTTCAATATCTTTCACTTGTTCAAAATAGTTATTAGGAAATGCAAAACTGGCTAATAAATATTTTTTACTGATCCAACGAGAGGGCACTGGCATATCAGTTATATCACTAATACGTGCACTGGGTGATCGCCCCATTTTGGTAGCAATAGTCCATCCCCACTGACCAAACGAAGGGATGTTTTGCTGATATTGCTCAACATAATCAAAACCTGCGGCTTTTACTGTTTTAGCTATGCTTAAAAACGCTTTTTTCGCATGATAAGGCGAGGTAGACTGTACCGCCATCGCACCATCGGGTGCCAATAATTGACGTACGTGATTATAAAAGTAATCACTGTACATCTTATTAAGATCAGGGTGATTTGGGTCAGGCAAATCAATTAAAATAGTATCGAACTGCTTTGACTGATCTAGCAGCCTTTCAACTTCTAAAAATGCATCGCCTACAATAATGTTCGCTCGTGGGTCATGCATTGATTTTTTATTAAGTGCCTCCAGTCGCTGTTTAATATCATCAGGCGGAGAAAATTTATCATCTTTATGGCCAAACAAATTAAGTAGCTGCCCATCTAAATCTATTAAAGTCACTTCTTCAACCGGCCACTTTAATACATCACGCATAGCCAGTCCGTCACCGCCACCTATAATTAATACGCGGTCATGACGATTCGATGCGAGCATTGCAGGATAAACAAGCATTGAATGATATATCTGCTCATCAACACTGGAAAACTGTAAACGGCCATTTAAATATAGATCTGTAATTGGCTGAGGCTGATTTTTACTTAAACGCTCTGTTAGCACAACATGTTGATACTTAGTCGCCTGAGAATAAATAACCTTATCTTTGTATAACACATTGCTTAGGTTATCCATCCAGCTAGTACCAAACTGTAAAATAAAAGCGAACAAAACAAGCAATAATATATGGCAAACTAACAGTAATTTAGCAAAGCGCACATGGCTATGGTAACGCCACAAAAAGGCAAGCCCAGCAATAATATTAAATAGCGCAGTCCAAGCTGCAGCTTGCATTATCGGGATTGCTAACATAATACTCACCCATATTGCCGCGCCAATTCCTGCCCCTATATAATCCGCGCCATAAATAGTCCCCGCATTATTTTCTAAAAAACGACCGTATACATGCTGGCGAATACGCGCAATTAGCGGTATTTCCATGCCAATAAATAAACCGAGTACAAACCCAAACACATAAGGTAAAAAACGCGACCACTCTTGTAGCTTTTGAAACACATAGCCATTGAGAATAACGTCAGGCGGAATATTAAAAATACTAGAAAACAGGTGAGGAAGTGAATAGCTCACAGCAATAATACTCGCAATGGCTAAAATACAACCCATACCAATTAAAGCGACAATACTCTCTAACCAGGCAAATGCAGTAAAGGCATCTTTAAACCAGCGCGCTAAAAACGCCCCCATGCCCATCGCCACTATCATTATTCCGATCATAGTGTATATAGCACTTTCTACAGAGCCAAGTACACGACCTGCATAATGCGAAAGTAGGTATTCATAAATAAGGCCGCACCCAGCGAGTACAGCCATAACAGTGATCAGTAAAATATCATGCCCAAGTAAATTAAATTTACTTGGGGAAGTTTGAGTTGATGACACGGGATTATGCACCTAATAACGTGGCCATAGTGATCCCAACAGCAAATGACACAGCTGCAGAAATAGCGGCAACACCCACATTCTTTTGACGATTCACTTCATCTGAAATATTACAGCCAGAAAGAATAATTTTAATCGTCAGTAAGTGCAATAAAATGAAGGCAACCAGACAAACAACTGCGCTTAGAGCCCAGTAAAGTAAACTCGCACTAATATTATCAGCAGCATAAGGAGCAACACCTGTTGCAGCAGTCATCGCGAGTGCACTACCAATTAAAAAGCCTGCATAACGAACACCTACCGCTAAATTGCCATCGACAATAGCTTGTTGTAAGCAATCACCACTTTTATTTGTACTCTTAAACAGCTGCACGCGGTATTGGCTTACTAAAAGCAATACCACACTACCAATTATAAACGCAGCAATAACAATAGGTATCCCGTGCCAACCCTCTGTTGCTACCCATAAAAGTGCAGAGCGAATAACCACGGCAACACTGACTACATGACCAAAATCAATAATTGATGCTGTTACATTACCTTTAACTATTTCGTTATGTAAACTCACTTTACGCAACGCCACTTTATCTTGAAAAAAGTGCCCCAGCTTTATAAGTAAAATAGCTAATGCACCATAACCAAGCATTAATAGCGCTTCTTTTTGCAACGTAGCAGCAAAAGCACCACTACTTACGCCTGTTAATACAATTGCAAGCGCAACCAAGCCAGCGGCAAAGCTAATCCCGAATGCAAAGTTATCGCGCTCGGTAATTTCATCATTGGCATGTAAATTAGATACCCAGCCTTTAATATATTTTAGGCTAACAAATAGTAAAATGATGATTGCAAAATCCACAGCCAGTGCCTGCAAAGACCACATAGTTATTCCATTAAATTCATACATATTATTCTAACTCCAACGTTATTCTTTACTTACCACGACTGACGCCGCGTGAGGTTCTGCTACTGCTATTACGAATTGACCCTGAATTATTGCTGTAACTACTCGTTCTTGAGTAACTGCTGCGAGTTTTAGGTGGCGTATAGCTGCTTCGACTTAAACCTGATGCACCGGTTTTTTTACTCGCATAAGGGCTAGTAAATTGTTTGCCTTGGCGCTGATAAGTTTGTCGTGTGCGACTCTCTAAAGCACTTTGAGCTTTTATCTGTTTAGGGCTCGAATAACGCTCTCGACCATAATCGTTATAGTAACTATATTTTCTGCCTCGACTCCAATTACCATAATCAACACGACCAACTACATCACCAAGCATCCGATACATACCATACCATTGCCAAAAGCTAGTACCACTGCTATTCGTTTCCCAATTCCCATAGTTAGGGTTACCTACCATTTGGTTACCAACACCTTGTCCTTCAGCCTGTTGGCTTATAGCACCTACGCGCGCTAAAGTGCCGTTCGACATATCAGCGAGCATATTAATAGGATCGGTCAACGCATCAGAAAATAACGTCGGCTTTGCCGCTTCACGTAATAAATCAATATTGTATAAAGTATCTTCGTAAGGAGGGATTAAATAGTTCCCCTTAATATCATCAAGACGCTGGGTTAAGCCACTATAGAGTGCCCCCTTGCGTGTTGCATCAAGACTAACTATATCAACAACCTTACTTAGCTCAGGTTGCTGCTGTTTGAGAATACGACCATATTCTTTAAGAATAATCGCATTACGTACACTGCCATTATCAAGCGCTTTACCAAGCTGATTAAGCTCGACATCGGCTTTTTTAATAGACCCTTGAATTGTTTGTTTTAACTGCTCTTCTTTAGATTGACAACCAATCAATGCTGTAAACAAACAAAACAGGCTGAGAAGTTTCCAAGCTTTAATATTCGACATTCATGTCACCTGATTTACTAAATTAACCTCGATAGTTTTACACAGGAGAGTTATTAAACCAACAATGAAATTGCAACAAGGTGATAATTTAGTAACTAGGGTAAAGATTCAAGATAAATAGCTAAGATCAACCTCTAAAAAAAAAGCGCAAGTTTCTCAAAATTAGAATGCAATCAGTAAAAAAGGAAAGATTTTGATATCTAGTTATATTAAATTAAAAAATTTTAATGACGTTACATAGGAATTTAATTCGTTCGATTGTTCAACTATTTATGCAAGTTATACCAATTACATTAAATTAGTGATCTATCATAGCGACAAAGAAACAAGTCGAAAACAAGGCGAAAATTATTATACATGGTTGTTCTATATAAATAATTTTTAACGCAGGTAACGGATTATTTAATACGCTAGAACGATCATATTTTTAATAAAATTGGTATTAACATTAAACTTTTGAGCGCTACCAAAAACCTGATAGCTTTTGCCTCGAATCTTTGTATTTACTTTATTCCAGACGTAAAAAGCCCGAGCCTTTCGAGTAGGGCTTTCTTGTATTTGGAGTCGGTGCGCTACTTCGTAGCGACAACACAGTAGAATGTCATTGTACCCACAGCGGTAAAAAGTCACATAGTAAATGCGACACTCTCATTGGCCTGTGCGGGCTTATGGCTTTGGGGTACTTTCCTGCAGATAGCAAAAAACCCGTCACATT
>NZ_JAGYIU010000005.1 GCF_018402495.1 Pseudoalteromonas sp. | reverse complement strand
GTTAAAGAGAAAGAAAGCCTATTTTATGCATTGATTATGTACTCTCTAGTGCTGTGGGCACCAAGTCATTACAAGACTGCAAATACAAGCAAGCCCGACTAGCAATAGTCGGGCTTTTTTACGTCTGGAATAAAGTGAAAATACGGGTTCGAGGTATAAGGGTAAATGTGAGCCTAAGGCTTAACGATGATCCTTAGCACTTTCTTATTTCACGTGCTGGATTGCCGGCAACCACGGTATTTGATGCAATGCTCTTAGTTACCACTGAACCCGCACCAACAACAGTGTTATCACCAATGGTAACACCAGCTAACACAATAACTCCCGCGCCAATCCACACGTTATTGCCAATGATTATCGGTGCTGCAAAGTTCTCTTTATTGAGTCGCTCTGTGGGGTTCACAGCATGCGAAACGGCCAATAGTTGAACATTAGGGCCAATTAAGCAGTCACTACCAATCGTAATCACACCTTCATTAATTGGTGCATCTAATACAGTGCAATTAATGTTTATAAAAGTACGATCACCAATTTGTATTTGACTGCCATAGTCACAATGAAAGCCCGCTTCAATAATTACTCCATCACCACAGTGTGAGCATAATTCTTTTATTCGCTTTAAATTACCTTTACTGGGGCTTTTATTAAATAAGCGGCAAATTTCGTGCACAGCTTTTCGCTGCGCTAGATTCTCTTTACTAATACTATTAAATGACTGCATATCAATTTTGTTTAACTTAAATAATGGTGCCTAGCTTAACCTACTTTAAGCATGATGATAATTTGAATAAAACTGCTTTATTTTTATGCATTCACTTGCCATTTATTATGTTTCGTTTAAAATCCCCTAACTTTCGAAACGAAACTTAATAGCAGTTACTTAATGACCAAACGAAACACCCAGCAACGCCGTCATCTGATCCTTAGCCAAGTAAATGAGCTTGGTGAAGTGGCCGTTGAGACTCTTGCTGAGCAGTTTCAAACCTCTGAAGTAACCATCCGTAAAGACCTAACAGCCCTTGAAAAAAGCGGACTATTATTGCGCCGTTATGGTGGGGCAATAGCATTGCCACAAGAAATAGTCAGTGATGACATTGATTCAAAACGTAAAGTGGCGATTGCAAAAGCCGCAGCAGCACTCATCAAAGATCATAACCGCATAATAATCGACAGCGGCCGCACTACTGCAGCGATGATCCCTGAGTTGGCTACCAAGCAGGGGTTAGTTGTTATGACTAACGCAATTAAAGTGGCAACACGTTTATTAGCACTTGAAAACGAGCCAACCCTTTTGATGACCGGTGGCACGTGGGATCCGCATTCAGAATCGTTTCAAGGGCAAGTAGCTGAAAATGTTCTATGCTCATATGATTTTGATCAGCTGTTCATTGGTGCCGATGGCATTGATGTAGAGCGTGGAACAACCACGTTTAATGAACTTGTTGGATTAAGCCAAGTGATGGCTAAAGCGGCGCGTGAAGTTATTGTGCTGGTTGAGTCAGAAAAGATTGGCCGAAAAATACCAAATTTAGAATTACCGTGGCAAATAGTAACCACATTAATAACCGACAGTGGCTTAGCAAGTGATAAGCGTGCAGCCATAGAAGCGTGTGGTGTAAAACTAATTTGCGCAGAAATTATGGATTAGTAACTACACCGTGAGTTGCTAGAATTAAAAAATTAATGGAGACACTATGTGTGGAATCGTTGGGGCTGTTGCAGAACGTCCAGTAAATAAAATCTTAGTTGAAGGCCTTAAGCGTCTTGAGTACCGCGGTTACGATTCAGCGGGCGTAGCTTTACTTGAAGGCAATACACTTAATACCGTTAAAGCGGTAGGTAAGGTAGCCAACCTCGAAAGCGCGCTGAATGAAGCAGGCGTTAGCGGCCACACCGGTATTGCACACACGCGCTGGGCAACTCACGGTGGCGTGACTAAAGCAAATGCCCACCCGCATATTTCAAACAGCGAAATTGCCTTAGTACACAATGGTATTATTGAAAACCACGCAAGCTTACGCACCGCCCTTAAAGGTGATGGTTACGAGTTTTTATCAGACACAGATACTGAAGTCATGGTGCATTTAATTCATCAGCTACGCCAGCAGCACACCACTTTATTAGCGTCAGTTCAAGCAGCTGTTAAACAGTTTGAAGGTGCATTTGGTACAGTCGTATTTGATAAAGCTAACGACAACGAAATTATTGTTGCCCGCTCAGGCAGCCCGTTAGTTATTGGCTTAGGCCTTGGCGAAAACTTTATTGCCTCTGATCAATTAGCATTATTACCAGTAACGCGCAGCTTTATCTACCTTGAAGAAGGCGATGTAGCGCGTATTACTCGCGACACGGTAGAGATTTTTGATGTAGATGGCAACGCGGTTGAACGTGAAGTTGTTGAATCAAACATCACTCAAGATGCCTCAGGTAAGGGCGAATACCGTCACTACATGCTTAAAGAAATTTACGAACAGCCACTTGCGGTACGTAACACCCTTGAAGGTCGTTTAAACGACGACCGTGTTGCTATTGATGCCTTTGGTGAAAGCGCACAGCAAATATTTAAAGACGTAAAACACGTACAAATTATTGCCTGTGGTACGTCATACCACTCAGGAATGGTTGCTCGTTACTGGCTTGAGCAATTTGCAGGTGTTAGCTGTAACGTAGAAATTGCCTCTGAGTTCCGTTACCGTCAGTCATTTGTACACGAAAA
Organism: Pseudoalteromonas sp.; assembly: GCF_018402495.1. Lineage (GTDB taxonomy): Bacteria > Pseudomonadota > Gammaproteobacteria > Enterobacterales > Alteromonadaceae > Pseudoalteromonas. Next base: position 292,284 of record NZ_JAGYIU010000005.1, on the reverse strand, counting down.
CAGCCTACTAGTAACGATTTCACAATCGGGCGAAACAGCTGATACTTTAGCTGCACTGCGTTTAGCTAAACAGCAAGGCTACATGGGGTCAATGACTATTTGTAACGTACCAGGCTCATCGCTTGTACGCGAATCAGACCTTGCCTTTATGACCAAAGCCGGTGCTGAAATTGGTGTTGCCTCTACTAAAGCATTTACTACGCAGCTTGTTGGTTTGTTAATGCTTACTGCGTCTATCGCGCAAGAAAAAGGATTAGATCAAAGCACGATTGTTAACGCTATTAAATTACTTCCAGCTAAATTAGAAGAGACGCTACTATTGGCTGATGGCATTGCAGACCTTGCAGAAGAGTTTGCCGACAAGCACCACTCATTGTTTTTAGGTCGCGGTTCACAATACCCAATCGCGATGGAAGGCGCGCTTAAGCTTAAAGAAATTTCATACATTCACGCTGAAGCCTACGCAGCCGGTGAGCTTAAACACGGCCCATTAGCGCTTATAGATGCCGACATGCCAATTATTGTTGTAGCACCAAACAACGAGCTGCTTGAAAAGCTTAAATCAAACGTAGAAGAAGTACGTGCTCGCGGCGGTATTATTTACGTATTCGCTGATAAAGACTCACACTTTGAGTCAGACGACACTATGCGTGTAATCAACGTAAACCATGTTGATGACGTAATTGCCCCTGTTGTATATACAATTCCACTACAGTTGCTGTCGTACTACGTAGCGGTCATTAAAGGCACTGACGTTGACCAACCACGTAACTTAGCAAAATCGGTTACAGTTGAGTAAAATCAACAGGTTATAGGTTTTGATTAATGTTAAAAAAGCGCTTAAGGCGCTTTTTTTGTGCCTGAAAGTCTGTTAGCTTAAGTAACTTATTATTCTCTAAGGGATTAGTCATGCGTTTATTAACCGTTATTTGTTTTGTTAGCTTTAGTATTTTTAGTTCACAAAGTGTCTTTGCACAAGCTGGCATTAAACAGCAAAGTGCTGATGACTCTCAATTCATGCACACTATTAAATCGGCTGTTTTAAACGAAGAACGCACTGTTGTTGTACAGTTACCAAAGAGCTACCAAGCTGAGCCAAATAAGGTATATCCTGTCATATATGGCTTAGATGGCGCGGGTAATATACCGCTTGCTAGTGCTGTTATTGAGCGTTTACAAAATGATAATCGTGCGCCTGAGGTTATTATTGTCGCTATTGAAAACACTAATCGACTTAGAGATTTTTACCCTACAGTGAATAAAGAGCCACAGGGCCCAGTTGGTGAAGGGGGCGGTGCTGCAACGTTTTTAGCGTTCTTTGAGCAAGAGCTCATTCCTTTAGTAAATAAGAACTATCGCACGCATGACTATAAGGTTATATCTGGCGCCTCTGCGGGCGGTGTATTTGCGCTATATGCTTTGCAGGCCAAACCTGAATTATTCCAAGCACATATTGCTTATAGCCCCGCAGTTTGGTGGAATTATGGTGCAATGGTAAAAAGCACAAAATCGTTTATAACTAAAACGAAAGAACTTAACAATTACGTTTACATTAATATTGGCGAAGAAGCCGGTATAATGCGTGAAAGGTACGATGAATTACAACAATCACTGCAATCGCATAAAGTGCAAGGGTTACGCTTTTTTAGTGATGCGTTTGATGGTATCTCGCATGGCTTAACCTCTGCTGCTGGCGTATTTAATGCCTATTACAACTTATTTTTACCTAAGCAAATGCCAATCAGTGCTTTAACTGACGATGTTGTCTCTATTGATGCTTATTACCAAAATCTATCTCAACAATGGGGCGAACAGGTATCGCCACCGGATCGCGCTGTTAGGCTACTTGGTTATAACCTAACGGATAACCAGCAATTTGAACGGGCTATTGAGGTGTTTAAATACAATATAAAAAATCACCCAAAATCAGTTAGTGCGATCTCTGCTTTATCTTATGGCTATGAGATGCAAGGTAATATTAGTCAAGCGCTGGCTCATATGGAATCTGCTTTAGCCATTGCAGATGACTCATACCCTTATATAAATTACTTAAAAGAAACAAAAGCTAGGTTACAGGTAGAGCTAGATAAGCGTAACTAGGGTTTTTAGTTACTGTTAAATAAAAATGACGCGCAAGCATCTTTTTATTACCTGTAGCTAAATATTATTTAAATCACTAACCTCTACTTAATAGTTGCTAAATACGCTAAAATTACAGGCTATTTTTAGCAATGAGCCCGCACCTTTTATGACCTCAGCCGCAAATCCTAGTAATTTCAACGAACTTGGCCTTATTCCAGAGCTAATTGCTCGTTTGTCTGATCTTGAATACTCGCAACCTACGCCGATTCAGGCAAAAGCAATTCCAAGTATCTTGGCGGGAAGTGACTTAATTGCGGGGGCAAATACCGGCTCTGGTAAAACAGCGACGTTTGCGTTGCCGATATTGCAAAAAATATCACAAGGAGCACTCAAGCGAGATACCAAAGGGAACTATGTATCGGCGCTTATTTTAGTGCCAACCCGTGAGCTGGCAACGCAAGTAGCTGATAATGTTAAATCGTATTCGGCGCATTTTAATGGTGCGATTAAAACGGTTGCCGTGTTTGGTGGTGTGTCGGTTAATACCCAAATGCAAGCGCTACGCGGTGGTGCTGATATTATCGTAGCAACCCCAGGGCGTTTGCTTGATTTAATCTCAAGTAATGCGATTAAGCTCGATAAAGTAACTACGCTTGTGCTTGATGAAGCTGACCGCATGTTAAGCCTTGGCTTTACTGAAGAGCTTGCTGAGCTATTAGCGCTTATGCCTGCTAAAAAACAAACCATGTTGTTTTCAGCGACTTTCCCAGAGCAAGTAACGCTTTTAACGCAAGAGCTGTTAAATAATCCGGTTGAAATACAAGTTCAAAGTAAAGACGAAAGCACCTTAGTACAGCGCGTATTTACAGTTAATAAAGGCGAGAAAACCACGGTTTTAGCGCATTTAATTAAGCAGCACAAATGGCGCCAAGCGCTGATTTTTGTCAACGCTAAAAAAGACTGTGAGCACTTAGCCAGCAAGCTTGAAAAGCGCGGCGTGAATGCACAAGTATTCCATGGTGATAAAGGCCAAAGTGAGCGTACTCGCGTAATAGAAAAGTTTAAAAATGGCGAAATAGAAGTACTAATAGCCACGGATATTGCCGCCCGTGGTTTAGACATTGCCAAACTGCCAGTAGTGATTAACTTTAACTTACCGCGTAGCCCTGCTGATTACATGCACCGTATTGGCCGAAGCGGCCGTGCTGGTGAAGTAGGCCTAGCGTTATCGTTAATTGATTATGAAGACTTCCATCACTTTAGAGTTATTGAAAAGAAAAACAAACTTCGCTTAGAGCGCGAAGAGGTAGCCGGCTTTGCTGTAAACCAAGCCAACCTTGATGCGGCTGAGGCGCTAAAAAACGAAAAGCCAATGGCCAAGCCTGAAGGCACAGGTAAGAAAAAGAAGAAAAAATCCAACCAAGAAGATGACGTATGGAGCGGCTGGAGAAAAAGATAAGCCTTAATACATATAAGTCATTAAACTCGAATTATTAAAAACCCTGCAAATTTGCAGGGTTTTTTATTGGTGTTAGCTTGTTTAGCTATGCAGCAAATTAAAACTTAGAAGGTGCTGGTGGTATCACTAAGGGTTGTTTAGGATTTTCTTTAAGCTCCTTTAATAACTCTTGTACAGCACGCTCTATTGATGGGTCTTGGCCTTTATAAATAAGCTCAGGACGATCGATTACTTTAATATCTGGTGCAACACCTTCGTTTTCTATGATCCAGTTACCTTTTGTATCTAAAATACGGAATGTAGCAGCAATTACTTGCCCGCCGTCTACAAGGCTTGGGTTACCAGAAATACCAATTAAACCACCCCATGTACGGGTACCAATTAGCTTACCTAGACCAGCTTGGCGGAAGTAGTAAGGAATTGCGTCACCACCAGAACTTGAATAGCCATTTATTAGCATGGCTTTAGGACCATTGTGTGCAAACTGCGGTGTTTTAGTTGGTTCTACTCCACGGCGTTTCCAATAGTTAAGCGGTTTACGCGCAAGCCAGGTGATCATATGCTCAGGAATAAAACCGCCGCCATTGTAACGGTCATCAATAATCATGGCGTCTTTGGTTGTTTGCGGCATGTAGTTTTTAAACATGGCGCGGTTACCCTCATAGGCTGTATTTGGCAGGTGCACATAGCCAATACGCCCACTTGATAGCTTATCAACGTAGGCTGCACGCGAATTAACCCAGTCTAAATAACGTAGGCCTTGCTCACTTGCTATCGGTTTTACAGTTATTTGCCATGCGCCTTTGCTACGCGGCTTGTTGTTTAGCACTAGCTCTACTTGCTCGCCTTGGGTGTTTTCAAGGAGTTCGTAAAAGTTAGCAACGTCTTTAACTGAGCGGCCATTTACCGCAATAATGTAATCGCCGTTATGTGCTTTTACACCTGTGGTGCCAAGCGGTGAACGGAAATCGTCATGCCAGTTTTCACCTTTAAAGATTTGTTCTATTTTTACATAACCAGATGGGTCGCTTGCAAGCTTAGCGCCTAATAAACCATGGTTTTTACGCTCTGCTTTAGGCATATCACCCGACTGCACATAAATATGGCCAGAGTTAATTTCACCGGCAATTTCGCTAAGAACATAATCAAGGTCGCTACGATGGCTAATGGCATCAGCCATAGGTTGGTATTTAGCTAAAATAGCATCCCAATCTTGACCGTGGTGGTTTTCGTCGTAGAACCAATCGCGCAGTGTGCGCCAACCTTCTACATACATTTGTTGCCACTCTGCTTGCGGATTAATTTTAAGCGTCATTTTGCTTAAATCGAGCTTATTTGCGTCTAAATCTTGTTTTGGCTTAGGTTCAATTAAGCTGTAACCGCCATCTGTATGTACAAGTAGGTGTTCGCTATTGCTTGAAATGGTGTAATTACTAACGCCTTTGGCGACTGTTTCTAGCTCACTGTTGTGATCGGTGCCTATTAGCTGTAAACCGCCATTAGCAAGAGTTAGTACGCCGTCTTTTACTGCGGTTAAGCTACGGTAATCGCCTGCTGGGGCATTAAGTGCGGTAACACGTTGCATAAAGTCATTGCTTTGCAGTACATTTTTAACTTTTTTGTCGTCTTCTTTTTCATCTTCTTTATCTTGGACAATCGTGGCTTCGTCACTTTGTAAGGCAATAAGCGGTTTAACACTATCGTTTACTGCAGCTGCATAAATACGAGTTGCACGATTAAACATGTAATCAAACTCGTAGCTACTAAATGCCAGGTTAAAGTCGCGCTCTGAGCTAAAGTAAAGATATTGACCATCAGGCGAAAAAGTAGGGTTTTGCTCATTACTCATTTCGTCTGTTAAGCGCGTTACCTTTTTCTTTTTAAGGTTGTAGTGCCATAGCGAGGCATAACGGTTTTCGTTATTTTTAACAAATACAATGTCTTGGCTGTTAGGCGACCAAGTATATTGAGTAATGCCGTCTTCGTCGTAAATACCAGTATCAATTTTGTGTTGCTTGCCCGATTTTGCATCTAACCACCAAAGTGTGTTGTTTTTATCTGAAAACAACAATTTAGAGCTATCTGGTGACCAAATGGGCGTAAAGCGCCAAATAGTGCCATTGCTAGTGAGTTGCTTAATAGCATTATTTTTACTGCGATCTTTTAAGTAAATTTCGTACTCGCCGCTTTCATCGCTCATGTAGGCTATGTAGCGCCCATTTGGTGACCAGCTTGCATCTATTTCGCGGCTTTTTTCTGTGTAAGATAAGTTGCGTGTAGGCCCTTGTTTAATTGGTACACTAAACAGCTCACCACGGGCAGTAAATACAGCACGTTTACCATCGTGAGAGAGCGACATAGAATCAATAAAATCGCTAACATTTTTGCTATACGGCATTGCGTATTGGCGCACGCCAGCAATGTTAATGCTTAGCTTAGCGCTTTTTTGTGTTTTTGCGTCAAAGCGATATAAATAACCGCCGTTTTCATAAACAATCGCATTTGGGCCAGCTGAAGGCCAAAGTACGTCAAAGTTTTTATAGTTGGTAAGTTTTTTTGGTTCGCTGCCTTTGCGGTACTGGTAAAGGTTTAGCGTGTAATCACGGTCAGACACAAAGTAAATATTGTCACCAACCCAAGTTGGTTGCTGGTCGGTTGCACGGTTTGTAGTTAGTTGTTCTGATGTATTTTTTTCTAAATCATAAATCCATACATCTTGCGCACGACCACCACGAGTACGTTTCCACGTACGAAATTCTCGATCAATTGGCGTGTAAACATATTTGCTGCCATCTGGAGATAGCATGCCGCCACCAGTTTCTGGAATCGCTAATGGCTGTTCAAGTCCGCCATCTGCAGGAACCATGTAAGGGCGGCCCATACGTTTTCCCCATGGTGTGCGGTTAGCTCTAAATACCACATTTTTACCATCGGCGGTCCAATCTAAAACGCGGTAATCAAAACCTCCACGCGGTGGCATTGGGCCAACGTCATTATAATAAGTAAGTTGCTTTAGGTTTGAACCGTCACTGTTGATCACATAAATTTGTCGGCTACCGTTATACTCGGCTGAAAATGCAATGCGCTTACCGTCAGGGGAAAACTTAGGAAATGTTTCAAAGCCAATATGGTCGGTTAAGCGTTTGCTTTCGCCTGTTTGCGTATTCGCAATATAAATATCGCCACTGTAGACAAAAGTAACGGTTTGGTTATGAATATCTGGAAAGCGAAGTAAACGAGTGTCTTTAGTCTCATAGGCCGATACACTCGGCGCGATTGCTGTAGCCAAGGCAAGAGCCAATGTTGTTAGTTTTTTCATGGAATTACATCCTATATTAATAGCTATCCCATCATAACAATAAGGTGAAAAATAGCGATGCACTTACGATAAAAGGTCTGTTACAAAATGTGAATAAAAAAGGTTGGCATTAAAATGCCAACCTTCAAGGGAGTACTCTTTTTAAAGTGTAAAATTAATGTACGTGGTCGTGCTCTTCCTCTTGTGCAATACCTAACCAAGTGATCGCGGCTGGTGGGAATGTAAGTTTTAGTTCACCTTCAATTTCTAGATCGTCCAAATGCACTTTTACTACATGCTGTGCGATTGGATCGGCCACATAAGCAAAGTGACCATTTTGTGCCACTGTCATCGAGAACTTCATACCGTCAGGCATGGTTGAGACGTCTTCTGCGGTAATATCAACTTTACCCGCTAGTTCCCAATGCGTATGACCGTCGTGTGCATGTACCTCAAGTACGTTTAAAAAGCCTGAGTTATCAAGCACTAAAAACTGCTCGCCGTTTGCTGAGAAAGAATATGAAACCGCACTTACTCCTTCGTCAAGCTGCCACTCTAGTGCCTCCATTTCAGCGTCAATTGGATTGATACTTACAAAAACGCCAGAAGCGATACCGATAAAGGTGTCACTGTGTTCGTGGCCGTACAAAGTTCCAATGCGTGCATCGCCAATAGCGTCGATATTAATTATTTTTCCAGCGTCGTACTCATTGTCATGTTGGTGGGCAAGTAACACGCCATCACGACACCCAAAGGCAATATAGTCGTGATTTTGCGCAGCACCATGTAAATCTGGGCAAGTCACCGATAATGTTTGCTCTAATTCGTATTCCCCATCATGCAGATGATAAACGCCTACTTGATCTGGTAGCACTTTTGCGTTTGATGAGCTTTGTGCATCATCACGACGGATTGTTGAGAGTAAATGCTCGCCACGTGGCTGTGCCACACCGTGCATATTGATGTTGTAGCTAATGCTTGGCAATGTCGGTGTGGCATTACTGATATCGTTATCGGTTAATACACTAACCGATGCAGTGGTGCCTGACTGTGCGTCACCATCAAAAAATACAGCTAACTTACCATCATAATTCACAAGGTGTGTTGGCCGACTCGCTGTGGTTAGTTCATAGCTGCTCCAAACAGGGGCTTGTTCGTAGTCATGTAGATGAGCGCCGTGATCTTCGCGCCACAAGCCACCATCTATAAAGCCTAAGTAATCTTGAGCTCGACTGTTAATAACCGCATAACGAAAATCAGGCGATGCCGATAGCGTGTTTGAACTATTTACTAAGCTAAATGAATCGAGTAATACATTATCGTCTAAATCAAAAATGCTGGCTTCGTTGCTGTTGCCAGCAAGCACTGCAAGGCGACCTAAAGAATTAATAGTATATTCATCCCCATGATCGTGACCGTCACCGTGGCCATCATCTGGGGTTTCAATAGGGTCTTTCTCAACAATATTCGTTTGTGCATCGCCACAGGCGGTTATTAATGTGCTGCTAATTGCAAGGGCGATGAGTTTTAATTTGAATAGCTTGGTCATGTTAGTTTCCTTTTAATTATAATTTATTAGAAATAGCCGCGAATACCGAGTGCAAAACTACGCCCTGGTCGAGGAGCTATATCTTTTAAAAATGAGCTGTGTACACGAGCTTCCGTGTCGGTTAGGTTTGTTCCGCGAAGATACAAAGAGAGATCATGGTTAAGCACAGGTAAATCATAAGAGATACTGGCATCAACAAGGGTATAGCCATCGGTTGCTGTTTCTGTTGCTGCAGTGCGATCTTGTTCTTGGTAGCGGGTTACATGAATGTGAGCACTGAGATTATTTGTTTGATAACTAAACTCTGTACCGAAACGAAGAGGAGGTGTGCGAGGTAAATCACCGCCTTTATCTAGGCGAGCACGCACGTAATCAGAAAACAGATCAAGTTTAAACTCATCGCTTAGCTGCCAGGCAATTTGTGCTTCAAAGCCATGCAAAATTACATCATCTGTTTTGTATAGATAAACAGGTAATTCTGATGAATGGTCGTGACCATGATCATGTGAATCATCGTGATCGTGGCCATGATCGTGGCCACTTTCTGCGTATAAACCAGTATTAATTTGATAGTAGTAATTATCTACTTGGTTATAAAACGCATTGAAAATAAAACCAATATCGCCTTTGGTTTTACGTAAGGTCAAATCAATGTTATTGGCAGTTTCTAAATCAATAGCGCGCTCAGAGAGCGTAAAATGGTGGTTATGAATATCAAATAATGCCCCCACTTCATAGCTGCCAGTACCAATGTGTGGGCCGAAAGATAATAACTCTGAGGCAGCAGGTGCACGCTCTGAGCGCGATATCGATAAGCCTAAGTTATAGCTAGGGGCAAAGTCCCAAACCGCACCCGCAGATATGCTAACAGGGGTAAATTCATGCTCTAAGTCAAACGCTCGGGTGTATGCCGTGTGAGTATCATCGCCGTGATCATGCTCACTGTGATCATGACTACCTGCTTCTGCTTCATGTGAATGAGCGTCAATGTTAGGGAGTAATACATTATCAGCACTAATAGTTACACGTTCAACACGCCCGCCTAATTGGACCAAAAAGTCACCAAAGTGTTTCTCTTCCATAAGTGCAAAAGCGAGACTTTGTGTAACTGAAGGAGGAGTGAATGCTTCTGAACCTTGTGCTTCAACATCTGCATGTTTGTAATGAAAGCTAATGCCGCCATTCCACTCGTTAAAGGGATTGTGCATCAGATCGATTCGTAACTCATTGGTGTTGTTTTCAAATACAGTGCCGACTACGCCATGTTCAATTTCAGCATGTTCGTAGTCAGTAAAGCCCGCGCGAAGGTTTACTTTATTAAGCCATTTACTATGGAGATTATATTCACCGAGTAACTGCACTTTCGTTTGTTCAAGATCAGCAAATACAGCATCCTCTTCGCTGAGCGCTTCTTCACCACCATGGCTATGGCCCGGAATACCGTACTGACGATTAAATTGCTCTACGGCTATACCAATAAAACCCTGATCAAATAAATAGCTAGTACCTAAGGTAAAGCCGTCAGACTCTTCATTGCTATTTGCAACAACATAATCGGAGCTGTGCGTTGTATGCTCATGTTCATTATGTTTTAGCTCAGCCGCTACAGGTATGTCATAGTCATCCGACTCACGCCAAAATGCATCGGCGTAAAATGCAAATGAGTCAGTACCTGTGGTGGCATTAAAAGAGGCTACTTTTTGGTTATCAACTGAGTTGTGCTCTAGGTTCCATTCACCACGAGTTGTGTTATCTGTAGGTACACGATTATCGACAATATTTACTACACCACCAATAGCCCCACTGCCATAAAAAAGAGTGGCTGGGCCACGCAATACTTCAATTTGCTGGGCTGTCGACGCCTCAGATGCAACAGCATGATCGGGGCCTACGCGTGACACATCACTCACATCTAGACCGTTTTGTGTGATCATTACTCGTGGGCCACTTAAACCGCGAATAATTGGAGTGCTAGCTACTTTGGCATGAAAGTTAGTGTTTACACCGGGTAGCTTTTCAAGGCTATCGCCGAGAGTGGCTGCTTGCTGGCGTCTTAATTTTTCGCCAGATAATACGCTGACCGGCGCAGCAGACTCCATTGCTGACATATGAATAGGTGTTGCTTCAATATCAATCACTTCAATAGGAGATCGTTGTAAATTAAACGAAAGGGATTGACTACCCTCATTGTTAAGCATGATATCGCGATGAACATGCGCATAACCTGGTGCAACAACATGGAGTTCTTTTAAGCCACTTTTTAAATCTGTTATTACAAACTTGCCGTTTGCATCTGTTGTTACTTTTATATTTGAATCTTCAATTTCTACCGTTGCGTTTGAAATTGCCTTGCCTTGCTTATTTAACACAACACCTTCAATAGATTTTGCAAGTACACTTGCGGGTAATAAAGCCGCTATCAAAATAGCTAATTGAGATTTTCGTTTCATTTGATTACCTTAGTGAATGTTATACTATATCAATTGTGCTTGAAACGTTATACTATATCAATAGCAATGTTGGCTAATGTTATAAAAAATGAAACTTTAAACATTTTTTGCACTAACTTAGACAGGAAAGCCTTTTTCAACATTCTGTAGGCTTTGTAACTGCTAAGTAAACTTGTCATATCAAGTTCCTCAAAGACATCATTGTGGCAATAATAAACAGTCCAAGTTGTTCTAAAGCGATTTGCCGCGAGGCTAAAGATGTGTATAACTTTCCCGTGATTTGATAATCAATTCGTGTAGGTAAATCACCTAATTTAGGTCGACCGGCACTCGCATACAGCTTGCTTGTCTTACCATTTTATAAGGGCGGTTTGGGCATCTTGTGCGCAAGCAAAGCGTTGTTGGCCTAACTATTTGAAGTTTTTCGCGCTTGCTCGCCAGCTTTTAACATTCGCTTGTTCAAATTTTGTTGCTCACGCTTGCTAGCTTGCTCACTGCGAATAAGTAGCCATTTTTGTTTGACACCACCATAATTGCTGTCATAACTGACGCCTTCATAGCCTTGGGAAATAGGTGTAAACATCAAGGTTGGAGCGTGTTTAATCAGTGCCTTCGCTTCTTTGAGTATTTGCGGTACTCGAGTAATAAATAATTGGCATTGAGCGTCTAAATTCTCAATCGTTTCTTTAACATAAAGCGCTGTATTTGCCACTAAATAACGGCTGGCTTGGGCAGCTTTTAAACTGCCTATATACGCCTTTACAATCTTTAATAAACTTAGAACAACTGCTCAATTAATGATCTTTTTTTATTTTAAATTGATGTGCGTAATGACAGATTAAAGCTCTAGATTTATAGTGTGTTGCTTATTGAGTTGATTGCTATGTTTAGGGCGCTGCTGATAGCGTTTGGGCATGCATTTTATCATGTGTAAGTCGTGGGACAGGGGTATATAGAAACCACATTTAGTATAGTGGTTTCTATATACACAGTGGTTGTTATGCTTTTAAAATTTCCCTTTTAGACCCAAAGCAAAGGTCATGCCGTATTCTTCATACTGCAAGGTAAATGCAGGGTCGCCTTGATACAGCTCTAGCGGTTCATCTGTTAGATTAATTAACTCGCCAACGAGCTCGGCGTGTTTGCTAAATTTATACGATGCGCTCAGATCTATCTGTGTGTGCTCTGCTACATATATGTCATATAATTTGTTATCGCCAACTTCGCTCAGAAATTTATCACGATACGATACGCTTAATCGGGTGCTGAATTTTTTGTCTTCATAGCCTAGGTAGAAATTACCGGCCTGATCTGCTGATTCTGGTAAACTAAACTGTTCGCTCGGGCGTTCTGTGACGGCCAGCTCAGTGTCAAGTAAGGTTAAGTTGGCACCAATTAACATGCCTGATAAAAATGGTTGATTAAAGCTATGCTGCCAGGCGAGTTCGAAACCTTTTATACTCGCACTGAGCGCATTGACAGGGCGAACCACATCAAAACCTGCAAATTCAGCGACATCATTACTGGTTAGCTCTACGACAAAGTTGTCAATGTCTTTGTAAAAAACGCCGGCTGAGAACAAGCTACCATCACTGTAGTACCAATCAAGCAGCAAGTCGTAGTTGACGGCTTCATACGGATTTAGATCTGGATTACCCAGTTTAACTTCGTTGTCTTCTAAATCGATTTCTGCGCGAGGCGATATATCTTTAAAACTTGGACGGGCAATAGTGTTGGTCCAGGCGGCCCGTAAGACTAAGCTTTGTGCCAGATCGTAACTTAGGTGCAATCCGGGTAATACGTTGGTGTAATCATTACTTACAGAGCGTTTGGTAACAGATAATTCGCCTTCTTGGTCAAATGTTAGCATGTTGCCTATCGCTGAGTAATCGGTGCGTTCAATCCGCATCCCTGCAATTAAACGCCACTGCTGCGCATCATAAGTCGCCATTAAGTAGGCTGCTTGTACATCTTCATCCGCTACAAAGTCTCCGCCCAGTGAAAGTTGCATATTTTCAGCTACATCTTTTGGGCGTTCGTTAAAGGCGCTGCGATTTTGCTTGAAGAAGTTAATATAACTTGAAGAACTTATACCTTGTCCAAGGTTGCCTAAACCAAAAGAAGGAGTGTTAATGGTAAACTGATCTAGCATGGCATCTGGGGTTTGACGGAGTTCGATTTCGTCGCTATCAGTGTCTTTTTGTTTCCAGCGCAAATCAAAACCTGATTTAAGTGTCAGATTGCTGTTACCAAAAGCATAGGGAAATTCAATATTGGCACCAATATTGTACTCATCGTCGTCAATTTTCTTAGACTCTAGTACGGCTCTATCTAATTCATAGTACGCATTATCGAGATGGGTTGTGTCGGCTTCACCTCCTTGAGAAATTGAGAATTGGGGTACGCCTTGTCCAAATGCGTAGCTGGCATTTAATGCATTACCAATGTATTCAAATCTACCTTCATTTTCATCTAGCACCCGCTCTCGAGTTGTAGATACCCCTGCATAATAATCTAGGGTATAGGTTTCTCTTATGTGGTTACCACCTAAATTGAAGGCCAGTGTATCTTGTTCTTTGGTTCGTAAACGAATTCGGCGGCGAAATGCATCAGGCTCAATCTCTGTCACAGTTTGGCCATCAAAATTGTTTAAGGTGCCATCTTCAAATATAAAGATACTACGCTGGCGAGTTTCTGCATCACTAAAGCGGCTAAATACGGTATTGGCAAAGTAGGTGTTACTGCTGTCTGGGCGGTATTCAAGGTTGAGGTTGGCTCCAATACGCTCACGGTTAACAAAATACTTGCGTTGTTGTAATTCTATTAAACTAAATACCTCACCATCCAAATAATCGACATTACCATACTCTGCTTCAACGTTATCCGATTCAAGTTTTCTATCTAGATAGTTTAGGCCAACCGATACGCCAAAATCTTTGTTATCACCATTGATACTGAAAGTCTCACTGGCATTGAGGCTTAGCTTTGGGCTTATTTCATTGCTTAGTTCATTAAATGAGGCTTCAGCTCGGTAACGGATTTGACGCCCTTTTTTTTCGAACGCAGAAGCTGATTGCACATCAACAGCACCGCCTATAGAGTCACCTGGCATATCAGGTGTTGGCGCTTTAGTAACAGAAATACCTTCAATTGAACCCGTTGGAATAACATCTAATGGCACAGCCCGCGAACTGCCTTCAGGCGTACCAATGCGCATACCATTGACGGTGACAGAGCTCAAACCAGCAGAAATTCCACGAATACTGACAAAGCGCCCTTCGCCCTGATCGCGGCTGATAGCAGTCCCTGGTAGGCGCTGCAGCGATTCAGCCACATTTTGATCAACAAACTGCCCCATATCATCTGAGGCAATAAAGTGGGTGATGGCATCGGATGCATGATACAAATTCAGTGCTTTATTTTGGGCCTGACGTTGCCCTATGATCGTCATTCGCTCTACATCCTCAAGCTGAATGATCACAGGTGTATTACTCGTTTCAGATATGGTGATTTGTGAGGTCTGAGTTGGCAAACCTATGTAACTCACTTTTAGAGTGACTGGACCCGTTGGTAAATTGCGCAATATAAACCGCCCAGCGGTATCTGTATAAACTTGCTGATCTGAACCTGCTACCTTTACTAGGGCTCCAGCTAATGGTGAACCACTTTCTAATTTTTGCACCAGCCCTTCTGCGACATTAGCAGCTTGGACGTAGGCTGACAGAGGTAAGCTTAATGCAAGTAAGAGGCTATTTAAGCGCGTATTCTTTTTAGAAAAAGGTTTTTTATTGCTAGGTAACATGTTGACTTCCTGAGTGTTATATTGGTTTGAAAGAATGTTAACAGTGTGTAATGACGTGGCGGTTACATATCAGTGACAGAGATATGACTAAAAGATCAGTCCAGATATAAACTTAAATTATCTTGTTATATGAACGTAGTTAGCATTTAAAGCAATTTTGTGGTTGTTTTTTGGTTTGCTCGCATTGTTACTACTTTTTACAAGGGTTGGCATTGTGACAAAGTAACACCTTGATTAAGGTTCTGTGCAACGCACAATGCAGCATTGTGTGATGGTGTGCTGTAAGTCATGTTATTGTCATGCCGCGCGTGTATGTTGTTAATTTATTTACTGGAGGCAATATAGTGCGCCGATGGAAGCAAGCTATTCTTGGTTTAATCGTATGCGGTACTGCTGCTACTGTAGCTGCAGTGCCTCAAAGGCAAGCGGGTGATGTAGTGTGGGTCGCTCTGGCAGATCTTAGGCCAACACAAAGTGGAGTTGCTTATGAGCAGATCAATTATCGGCTGGCTCAGTACCAAAACAGTCGTGAGCGATTATTTTCTGATCTTTGCCGTAATGCTGGTTGGGGTAAGTCAGTTCGTTTTTCGGCAGAATCCACGCCTGGCGATACTCAGAGCTACCAATGCAGTAATGCTTATAAAAAACAACGTAATTTATCCGCGTTAAAAACGGCGGTATCTGGCCCAAATAACCAACTGTATCTAACAGATGGCCATCATACATTTTCGGCTTTTTATGATATGCCAGGTGGTGGTGCTGATTTAAAAGTACCTGTGTATATAGACAAAATATATCAAACAAAAGATCTTAATACGTTTTGGCAGCAGGTCGAACAGGATGGTAATGCATGGCTGTTTGATGCAGCAGGTCAACGTATTCATTTTCAACAGATACCTAAACAACTGGGTCGCATGCAACTGCAAAATGATCCTTTTCGAGCGGCGTTATATTTCTTGCGCGATAGCGTGTGGGCCAAACCAAAACCAGCCATTCCTTATGTTGAATTTTACTGGGCTCAACATCTTAAACAGCAAGCGCATCTAAAGTTTCCTGGTTATTATAGTGCGGCAGAGTATTTGCAATGGTTGGAGCGTATTTATCATTACATTGCTAACCTTAATGGTCAGAGTGTTATATTCGACAACTATAAAGCCGCTGATTTGGGCTGGCAAGGGGGCCTGCATTTTGAGAAGTTAGATCAATTACTTTGTCGGCGCGATCACACCCGTTTGGGTGTTGGTAAGCTAGGTCTTGCTTTACAGCATCGGGGGATGCCGGTTCAGTGCGATTCGAGGCAGTATTTGAGTAACAATTTGTTAAGCACTGGTTTAAGCCAATTACCTGTTCCTTTGAATGCCGATAAAAGTGTAAATGTACTGATTGAAATAGCGGCGGGTAGTATAGACAAATGGCAGCAACAAAAAGCTAACCCACTGTTATTAGAGTGGGAAGAGCAAAATGGGACAGCCAGAAAAATTAACTATTTACCCTATCCGGTAAATTACGGTATTTTACCAAATACACTTTCTGCAAAAGAGTACGGTGGTGATGGCGACCCATTAGATGTGCTATTGCTTGGTGGCGCACTCACGCCAGGCACCCTTTCTAAGGCTAGAATTATTGGTATTATGAAGATGCTTGATAATGGTGAGCAAGATGATAAATTATTGGCTGTTCCGCTAACCGGTGTTTTTTCAGATATTTTCGATTTATCAGACTTGCAACAAAATTTTCCAAGCGTAGAGGTGAGTTTACAACTTTGGTTTGAGCATTATAAAGGAAGCTCGGCGCAAGTCAGCGTGCTAAGCTTTGATAATGCCGCAGCCGCGATGGCTATTCTAAAAGCCAGTTTAAATACATCGTCTGGATGTGATGTGTTTTGCGAAAAAAATCAGCATTAAATGTTGTGCTAAGCAGTTTTTTGCTTTTGTTATAAAAACAAAAGTAATAGTCATTATTGCAAAGCATTAGGGTCTGTTAACCTTGAAAAATCAACAAATTCTAATGCTCTTTTTCCATTGCGAGAGCGCTTTAATATATTCAGGACCAATGCCGCAGCAACCACCAATAATCGTTGCCCCAAGGCTATGCCATTGTTTAGCAAATTCTAAATATTCCGCAGGTGATAAGTCGCGATAACCTTGCGAGCCTTCATTGGCCTTATAATCACTGGCGATTGGTGTAAAACCATTTGCAAATGCCCCTAAATCAAGGTGTTTATTTTGCTGTTTTAGCACGCGATTAGTGTCGCGCAGCGCTTGTTCAATGACTTCGGGAATAGAACAGTTGAAAAGTATGCCCGCTATATTATATTCGAGTAGAGCCAAGATAGCGTCGGATACTAATTCTCCAGAGCGCAGTGTTGCTTGTTCGGTAACTTCATCATTTAGGGTACATGCGTAATAACATGGTTTATTTGAGTCTTTAAGTACGCTTGCCATAACTCGCGCTTCTTCAATGTTTGATATAGTTTCACCAATCCAAATATCTACATCGTCGTTTTGTGCTTCATAAAGGGTATTTAAAATAGCAAATGCACGATCACTTTGAAAAAAATCAGGACGATACGATCCAAAGGCGGGCGGCAGTGAGCCGGCAACGCATACCTTGCGTTGAGCATTTTGTGCAACTTCTTTTGCTATGATTGCCGCTTGCTTTGCAAGTTTAGCCCCTTGGGCTTTAAAACCTGCCTCTCCTAAGTGAAAGGGTACGCAGGCGTAACTATTAACGGTAATTATTTCAGCGCCAGCATCTATAAAACTTTGGTGTGCCTGGGTTACAAATTGTGGTGCCTCTATAAGTGCTTGTGCGCTCCAAAGTGGCTGTGAAAACGGCGCACCCATACGCTTGAGTTCACGGCCCATACCGCCGTCTAATATTGTTAAATTGCTCATAATGGACTTCTAAACGTCTAAATGGTTAAGTGTATTCAAACATATTTTTTGAAAATTCATAATGAAAATTCATCAGCTTGAGTATGAAAAAAGTTCAACATATTTTTAAAAGACACAAAAAAAGCGACTACCCAGTAAGGTGTCGCTGTTTTTTTTATAAGTAGGCTATTACTTATAAAACGCTTCTACAGTGCCTTTTACTTTCATAAGTAATGGCTGGCCGCGACGATCAAGCGCTTTAGGTGCCGCTATTTTAATCCACCCTTCGCTGATGCAGTATTCTTCAACGTCAAAACGCTCTTTACCGTTAAGTGTAATGCCAATTTCATGCTCAAATACTTCTTCTACATAAAATTTGTTACGTGGGTTGATAGAAAGTTGATTAGGTAATGCTGGTTTATTTGTATCAGTCATAGTGGTGATCTGCGTTGAATTAATTATGCACTATTGTAAGGCAATAGCGCGCTAATGCTCAAGCACGGGATCGATAAACTAAGCGGGTTTTTGTAAGTACAAAGGGATTAATGCTCGTTGAGTGTGCGAACAAAGATAAATAAGTTCTAATTTATCGACACAGACAGTGGCGATTTAAAACTCTTTTGTGATGATTGTCACTTTCTTGTAATTAAAATTTCCTTTATTAGTAACATCTATTGCCTATATTGCTGCGGTTGATGTTTTTTAAGATTACCTTTTTTAAAAATAACCACTACAGATAATGGGAATTACAGATGAAAATTAAAACAGTCGCGACAGCGGTTGTACTAACGTTGTCATTTAGCGCCGTTAGTCACGCAAATGTATTGCCATCAAGCCAAAAAGACAGCAGCTGGTACAGTGCTGCGCAAGCAAAATTAACAACGAAAACAGCGCAGGCACAAGCCGTTAAAAACAATAAAGCAAAAAATGTAATTTTGTTTGTTGGCGATGGCATGGGTATTTCTACCTTAACGGCAGCGCGTATTTTACAAGGACAACGAAACAATCAGCCGGGTGAAGAGGGTTACTTAAGCTTTGAAAAGTTCCCATACTCAGCGCAAGTCAAAACTTATAACGTTGATGCACAAACACCCGATTCAGCAGGCACCATGACAGCGATGATCTCGGGTGTTAAAACCGACGTAGGTGTTATTGGTGTAAACGAAGATGTTGAACGCGGTAAATGTTCTACAGCCATAGGTAACGAATTGCTTACAGCAACCGAGCTTGCTGAAATTAAAGGTCTAGCAACAGGTATTATTTCTACCGCTCGTATTACTCATGCAACACCTGCGGCAACCTATGCCAAATCGGCAAACCGTAATTGGGAAGATATTTCAGATATGCCAGAGGAAGCCGTTGAGGCTGGCTGTGAAGACATTGCTTCGCAATTAATTAACTTTGAAAAGAATTTAGAAGCACGTTTTTTAGGCACCGATATTGACGGTCTTGATTTTGTGATGGGCGGTGGTCGTCGTCACTTTTTACCTAAAGAGGCTGAGGCAAATTCAGCTGATGCAATGAGCGCAGTAGAAGGGGATCGTACAGATGGACGTAACCTTGTTACTGAATGGCAAACACACTACCCAAATGGCACTTATGTGATGGACCAAGCTGGGTTTGACGCTATTAGTGATGATGCCACTAAAGTATTTGGTTTATTTAACGAATCACACATGCAATACGAAGCTGACCGTGCAAACGATATTGCTGGCGAGCCATCACTCACCGATATGACTACAAAAGCAATTGATGTACTGGGTAAAAACGACAAGGGTTTTTTCTTAACCGTTGAGTCGGGTCGTATTGACCATGCGCACCATGCCGGTAATGCCTATAACGCACTAAACGACACCATTGAGTTTGCAAAGGCTGTTCAAGCTGCGGTAGATAATACCAACCCAGAAGAAACCCTTATTTTAGTTACAGCCGATCATAGCCATGTATTTACTATTGCAGGCTACCCTAAGCGCGGTAATCCTATTTTAGGGAAAGTAGTTGGCGTGGGTCAAACTACACCAACGTTAGCGGCCGATAACATGCCATACACCACGGTAGGTTATGCAAATGGCCTAGGTTTTAGAAACTTAGTTGATGAAACAAACGCAGATGCAGGCTACGCAAGTGGTCCAGTTGCAGGGCGTGTTGAGTTAAATGGCGTTGATACAAATACACCCGGATTCCACCAAGAGACAACGGTACCGCTTAGCTCTGAAACCCATGCAGGTGAAGATATTTCATTACATGCGACCGGCCCTGGCGCTCACCTTGCTCAAGGTGTTATTGAGCAAAATGTAGTGTTTCATTTAATTAATCAAGCACTTGAACTAACTCAGCAATAATGGCAGCTCACATGAAAAAATTAACAGTACTTTCTTTAGCAGTAATGGTCGCACTAGCAGGTTGCTCAAGTGATGACGATAAAAATAGCAATAACATCTTAGCCGTAGATAACCCAATTGCGGTAGGGTCTGAGCAATGTATTAACGGCGGTGTAGAAACGCAAAGCGGTGTAGATACTAATACAAATGGACAATTAGATGCAGGCGAGGTAACGCACACTAACTTAGTCTGTAATGACCCCGCAACATCATTAACAAATGAGCAGCTCGCATCACTAAGTGATAATGTATGGTTTAGCGATGCGCAAACAACACTTGCAAACGCGCAAGAAGCGGCAAGTAAAATTGTAACAGAATCCGGTAAAGCTAAAAATGTTATCTTGTTTGTAGGTGATGGTATGGGTATTTCTACCATAACTGCGGCGCGTATTTTAGCGGGGCAGTTACAAGGTGAAATGGGTGAAGACCATCAGCTAAGTTTTGAAACTATGCCTTATTCGGGTCTTGTTAAAACCTATAACGTTGATGCGCAAACACCTGATTCTGCGGGCACTATGACAGCAATGGCGTCAGGGGTAAAAACCGATGTAGGTGTAGTGGGTATTGCTGAAGCCGTTGAGCGTGGCAATTGTGCGTCAGGCAAAGGGCATGAACTGGTTACCTCATTAGAGCTGGCGGAAATTGCGGGTAAATCTACGGGTATTATTTCTACTGCGCGTATCACCCATGCTACACCGGCAGCAACCTATGCTAAATCGGCAGATCGTAACTGGGAAGACATTTCAGATATGCCCGCTTCTGAGGCCGAAAATTGTGAAGATATTGCCTCGCAGCTGGTTAATTTCGAGAAAAACCTAGAAGCCCGTTTTAGTGGCTTAGATGTTGATGGGATTGAAGTGGTAATGGGTGGCGGGCGCCGACACTTCTTACCAAAAGATGTGGCGTTTAATTCAGCGGATGCTATGAGTGCTGTTGAGGGGGATCGTACTGATAATCGTGACTTAACCGCCGAGTGGAAAACGCAATACCCAAATGGTACATATGTAATGGACCAAGCAGGCTTTGATGCCATTGATGCTGCCAAAACCGAGCGCGTATTTGGTTTATTTAATGAATCGCACATGCAATACGAAGCCGATCGTGACAATGATATTGCAGGTGAACCTTCTTTATCGCAAATGACCGAAAAAGCAATTGCCATACTCGATAACAACGACAAAGGCTTTTTCTTAACAGTGGAGTCGGGTCGTATTGACCATGCACACCATGCCGGTAATGCTTATAATGCACTAAACGATACTATTGAATTGGCTAAAGCTGTAAAAGTGGCCATGGAAAATACCAATCCAGAAGAAACACTCATAGTGGTAACCGCCGACCACAGCCATGTATTTACTATTGCAGGCTACCCTAAACGGGGTAACCCAATATTGGGTAAAGTCGTTGGTGTGGGTCAAACCGAGCCAAGTTTAGCAGCTGATAATATGCCGTACACCACCGTGGGCTATACTAATGGCCTAGGGTTTAGAGATTTAGGTGACGAAACCAATGCTGACGCTGCATATTTAGCTGCACCTGTTACAGGGCGAGTTGATTTAAGCAATGTTGACACTACCACGCCAGGTTTTCACCAAGAGGCACTGGTGCCACTGTCATCAGAAACTCACGCAGGTGAAGATGTGGGTGTATATGCAATAGGCCCAGGTGCACATTTAGTAACCGGTACTAACGAGCAAAGCTTTTTATTCCATGTTATGGACTTTGCCGCTGATTTTGTAAAAGCAGCCGATGAAAAACTAGCGCAATAAACCTTGTGTTATAAAACAACCCGTACTTTGTGCGGGTTTTTTATGTCATTAAATTGCCATTATTAGCCGTTATGTTAGTGCAATAACAAACACGCTCCACAGAGATAAACTAATGAAAAAAGCATTATTCATACTTACAGCACTTGTCAGTAGTAATACGTTTGCGCAGCAGTGCGATATTAATGCTGCACAATTAAAAGCCGACTATAAAATTATCAATACAC
The DNA here is from genome assembly GCF_018402495.1 of Pseudoalteromonas sp. Classification (GTDB taxonomy): domain Bacteria; phylum Pseudomonadota; class Gammaproteobacteria; order Enterobacterales; family Alteromonadaceae; genus Pseudoalteromonas. The sequence goes on along the minus strand of NZ_JAGYIU010000005.1, from coordinate 270,394 downwards.
ATAAAGCGCAGCAAAGTACACAGTTACTCACACTTTGGCGAGATCATCAGCAGGTTGCGCATCAAGGGGAAATGATCACTGAACTTTGGCAGCAATTGAGCAATAATCAGCTTCGTCCGATTCGCTTTTTTAATGCTGAGCAGCGCGGGATTGAGTATCAACCTTCTGAAGTGCGCGGTGTGCAAAATTGGAGCGCTAAAAATCAGCTGGTGGATTCGCATTTAATTGAAAAAATGACGCTCGTAAATACGCAAGGCGAGGGCTGTGATCAAGTAAAAAATTACGTACTCACTGAGGGTGATACTCAATTTAAGCTCACATTTTTGCCGCAATCAAAATTAGTAAAAACCTTTCGCGTAACTAATGAAAAAGGCCAAACAGAAACCGTGCTTAGCCTTAATAAAGTGAATAGCGACGCGCAAGTTATTACGGCGCAGTTTGCAAAGCTAGATAACTTTCAAACCACCGACTATGCCGACATTGGCGATAATGAAAGCGATCCATTTTTAGCTAAAATGATTAATCTTGGTTTTATAGAGCACGGCGCCACCGGTTTTTATAACCAGCAAGGCGAGGCTATTCAAGGTGGGCATCATCATTAGGTCGCTTTTTTGGCTTAGCAGAGTCCTCTGTTAAGCCATTTTATTTATATCTTCCATAGGCTGATGCATTGTCACGCTATAGTGGGTAACGAAAGCCCCACCATGTAATAACTATATGGCCATTTCCTGTAAATAACTTATCAACTCCTTATGCGCCTACGTTTAGTTTAAGTCATTGATACGCATAACTTAGCTATTTAAAAACTAATGCAAAGGTGAGCACTTTGCTGTTATGGTATCGTTTAAACAATGGGTCTCATTTTTTGTTACAGGAATACTACTTTTATGATTGCGTTAAATAATGTGTTTTTTTCACGCCAAGATGGCACTTTAAAACGTACTATCATAAATGACTTATCGTTAAATATTATGGCCGCAGAGCAAATAGCTTTATTAGGCGATAGCGGCTCGGGTAAAACGACATTGTTAAATTTACTAGCCGGTTTATTGTCTCCTGAGGCTGGCGAAATTACGGTTAATGAGCAAAAAATTAGTGCTTTTAATGCTAGAGAGTTGGCGTTATATAGACGCAAAATAGGTATTATTTTTCAGCATTATCAGTTGCTCAGCCCGTTAAATGTAAAAGACAACATGTGTTTTCAAGCAAGGCTTAACGGGTTATCGCCTAGCGACGATGAAATACAAAAAATGGCTACAAAACTAGGTTTAGAAGGTAAGCTTTCGGCGATGCCTGAGCAACTATCGGGCGGTGAGCAGCAGCGGGTTGGAATTGGTCGGGCGTTATTAAATAAACCTAAACTTTTGCTGGCAGATGAACCTACCGGAAACCTTGATGCCGCTCGTTCACAAGATATTGTTGCACTACTAAAAACATTATGCCAAGAGCAGCAAATTATCTTAATTATGGTCACTCATAGCCAGCGCTTAGCTGATCAATTTGGTTATCAGCTCTTTTTAAAAGATGGCCAAATTAATGGCTGAGCTTAAACTTATTCTAATAACGTACGGGCAGTTTTACCGCCGTCGTAGTGGGCTGTTATTACTATTTTTTATTGGCCTTAGTTTAGGCGCTGCGCTGCTTACTGCCATTCAAGGGTTAAACCTAGAAGCCGGTAAGCGCTATCAACAAACAACAGCTTTAATTGCAAATCCCGTAACGCATTTTGTACGCCCTGTACTAGGTGAAAACAAGCTGCCCCATACGCTTTGGTCAAGGCTTAGAGTGGCTGGATTTTCGCAAGCCCAGCCAGTGCTCGAGGGTGTGATTGAAACTAAGAGCAAGCAAAAGTTGGCGCTGCGGGGCGTTAATTTATTACAGTGGCTTAATGTGCCTAACACGGCGAACACAGCGCCAAATAACAAGGGGAACACGTCAATAGGCACCTTGCTGAATACAGTTTATGTTGACCCTAAGTTAATCCAACGATTAACGTTAAATAACAGTATTACTGTAAAAGTTGGCGAGGGATTACGCACTCTAAAGGTGACCCCTTTGCAAGGTTTAGGTATGAATATGTTAATGGATATCAGTCTTGCCGATCAGCTACTCAACGCCAATGGAAAAATTAATTACATAGAGCTCAGTGGATTAACAAGTAAGCAAAACACACAATTAAAGGCACTTATTGGCGATACGGCACGACTTGAAAGCGCTCAGCAGCAAGCGTTTGATGCGCTATCTGAGGCGTTTTTCTTTAATTTGCAGGCATTAGCATTGCTAGGCTATGTGGTTGGCGCGTTTTTAAGCTTTAATGCCATTAAGCTGGCGTACAACGCGCGCGCTCATTTACAACAGCAAATGTGGGTGTTGGGTTGTCAAAAATCCGCACTTATTAAGGCGCTGGTTATTGAGCTGGCGTTACTTAGTTTTGTGGCAGCTGTATTGGGGGCGTTATTAGGTGTTGTTTTGGCAAATGCGTTGGTTATGGATGTGTCGGCTAGCTTACGAGGGCTTTACCAGCTAGATAGAAGCTTTGTCGTAAATCTTAATGTCAGTATGGTGGCGAGCGGTTTTGTCCTCAATATTATTGTGTTATTAGGATTTTTAGTGAGCCAGTCTCAGGTATTTAATGCTTTTTTTGTTCGCGCAAAATGGTTTATGTTGATGTTAGCTATTGTCACTGCCAGTTACTTAGCATTAACGGCGAGCACTAAAATAAGTGCTTTATTATTATGTGGTTGCGTATTACTGGTCTTTTTTGCTATTACCGCGCCTGTTGTCAGGGCTGTGTTTAATACCGCATGGCCAACACAAAATCCAATAATTCAATGGTTAAAAGCCGATAGTATAGTACAGCTACCTGCGTTATTAAGTGCTGTATTGGCTATTTTAATGGCAATGGGAGCAGCCGTTGGTATGCAAATTATGGTCGGTAGTTTTAGCGATACCCTAGACACGCATCTTGAAAAGCGTTTGAGCGCCGATTTATATGTAAGGCCTGAGCAAAATATTGACGCTTTACAGCGTGCTTTTAACGCGCTCCCCGACGTTGATAAAGTCGGCGTTTATTGGTCTGCAAAAAGTGAGCTTAACACAGCGCGAAACACAGTGGCGGTTAATGCCATGGCGTTTGGTGCAACCGCCGAGCATAATCAACATCTCACCTTGTTAAATAATCAAGCGCTCACATCGACTATGTTTGAAAAAAATGAAAGCGGTATTATTGGCTGTTTAGTGAATGAACCTGCCCTATTGCAGTATCAAATAAAACGAGGTGATGTCATTAACCTCAAACAGCATATGCATGATCTTACTTGCCAAGTGCGCGCTGCTTATTACGATTATGGTGAGCAAGGTTTAAATGTAGTGGTAACAACGGATGGGCTGTTACAAAGTGGTTTTAATTATACTCAATATGGGTTATCACTTTGGTTAAACTCAAAGAGCGATGTTGATGCTATGGCTGAGTTTATTCAAAAAGAATACCAGTTGGATAGTCAGCAGGTTATTGCTAATCAAGCGTTTAAGCGCTTTGCAAAGCAATTATTTAGTAAAACCTTTTATGTTACCCAAGCACTTAATTTATTTATTATGCTGATTGCCTTATTTGGTATGTGGGTCAGTTTTTTAACATTAGGGCGAGGGCAACTACAGCCTATGGCGGTATTACAAACATTGGGCGTTACTCAGCGACAATTATTGGGTGCAAAAGTATTACAAGCTGCCATTGTTATTTTAATCACCTTATTACTAGCAATACCGTTGGGGCTTTGCCTTGGCTGGGTGTTATTAACGTATGTAATGCCGATTGCGTTTGGGTGGACAATGGCCATGAGTATTAATTGGTTGCAGTTAGGGGTGTTTGCCACGCTAGTGTTTATTTTGGCTTTATTAGTTAGTGCATTGCCGCTCATAAAACTAACGCGAAGCGCTGTGGCAGATAATGTCGCCAAATTATAGGGATCATATGAACACAACAAAAAGCGGTATTATTTTTATTATGCTCAGCATCTTGGTAGCTTGTCAGCCAATTGACGGGCAGGAAAAAACAAATGAGCCGATACATAATGGATTTTCGCAGCAGTTTGGAAAGGCTGTAAACAAACAAAGTGGGCTGCGTTTTCCTGACGATCACGGTGCGCATCATCAACAAGGTATAGAGTGGTGGTATGTGACTGCCAACTTAGAAGCAGATAATGGCGACACCTTTGGTGTGCAATGGACGCTATTTAGGCTCTCAGTTGATGAGCAAAATAAGATAACAGAACAATCACCTTGGTGGAACGGCCAGCTTTATTTTGCACATTTTGCAATTCAAACGGATACCCTGCACCAAGCGTTTGAAAAGTACGGACGGAAAAACCAAGTAACTATTACGGCTCAGCCATTTATGGCGCGTTTAGATGATTGGCAATTATTGAGTGAGAGTGAGTCATTTTTACCGCTTAATTTAAGTGCGCAGCACAAGGATTACAGTGCAAATTTAAAGCTGAAAAATAGCCCCCTAGTCAAACATGGAGAGCAAGGATATAGCCAAAAAACACACCAAGGACACGCCTCGTATTATTACAGTTATCCGTTTTTGGAGGCGCAGGGTGAGGTGGTTTTTGCCGGGCAAACGTATAAGGTAACCGGCAGTGCATGGCTTGATAGAGAGTGGTCTTCGGCGTTAATCGATCCGACTCAAAATGGCTGGGATTGGTTTAGCATTCAAGCCGATGAGACCGAGCTAGGTGGTTTAATGGCATTTTGTATTCGTAATAGCCAGCAACATTATGATTACTGCAGTGCATCGCACATTACTCCCGATGGACACGTACGCGCCATTGCAAATGACGATGTGGCGATACAGGTATTAAAAACACACGATCTTAAAGCTAAAACGCAACAAAAAGCATTGATCAGTAAAACCTACCCAATTAAGTGGACACTCAATATTGAGGGGTTTGAACCTATAATAATTGAAGCGCGAAATCCCGACTCGCGTAATCAACTAAGCATCCCTTACTGGGAGGGGCGTATTAAAACCCAAGGTGGTTTTAAAGGAAAAGGGTATGCAGAATTGGTGGGGTACTAAGGTATACGGCGCTGGGAGTATGTTCTTTATAATGCTAATAAGTAACTTACTTAATTAAGTGAATAGGTATAAATGTTAAACATGCGCTATCTAAAAGCTTTTGCCTAAGGGGGATTTTATCTCTCATATATAAAAGGATGCACACGGCATCCTTTTGTAATTACACTCTATTTAATTGATGGTTTACTTAAAAGTTGTAAGTAATGTTACCGTATAAAAAACGCCCATCTAAACTGTATGGCGAATAAGGTGTGTATGGAAATATTTGCCCAAAGTCAGAGTAGCCAATGTTATCTACTGTAGCTTGTGGGTACTGATCGAATAAGTTATTCGCACCTACTGCAAACTTCCACGCATCGTTAGGGCGATAAGCGATTTCTAAATCAGTGATCCATTTAGCATCTAAATATTCATCACCCTCGCGGATGGTTGAAATATCTGCCACTTCCCCATAGCGAGTCGCACGTAAGGTTGTTTGCCATTGGTTAAAGGACCAAACTGCTGATAGGTTTAGCTTGTTATCGGGTGTGCCTTGCTCAAAACGACCGATTTCACGACGCGCAAAGACCACGTAGTCATCACCTAAAGAATTAAGCTCGCTCGGGTTTGCATCAACATGCGTGATTTCGGTATCGTTAATATTCGCCGCCGCGTTTAAGCGCACATCACCGAATGTATTTAGATCAAGCGCGTAGGTTGCCACAATATCAACACCTTGCGTGCGCGAATTGATGGCATTGGTAAAGTAACGAACACTTTCGGTATTTAGTTCGCCAGCATTAGCTAGAATTTGCTGCACAGCGTTACCGCTTAAGTTTTCAGACAGTACAATACGGTCATCAATATCTATGCGGTAGGCATCAACCGTTAAGCTAAAGCCACCTTGGGTGTAGACAAATCCGGCAGTAACGTTAACCGAGTCCTCTGCATCAAGTTGTTTTGCACCTAACGCTTGGGCTGCAGGTGTAGAGCTTGGAAATAGACCAATTTCAAAAGGCTGATTATTTTCAAGAACGGTCGATATTTGACGGTAAGAGCTTTGTGCAAGTGACGGCGCACGAAACCCTGTACTTGCAGCACCACGTAATGAGAGGTGGTCGTTAATACTGTAACGGGTGGCTAATTTTGAAGTAAACGTATTACCAAAATCGCTGTAATCTTCATAGCGACTAGCTAAAACTACATTCCATTTGTCAGTTAAGTAAGTGTCAAATTCAGCGAATACAGCGACATTATGGCGGCTTTCATTGGTTGCGCTTTGCGGCCCAAAACCAGGAAGCACTTGTGCACCGCCGGCAGCAATTGGATTACCATTACTATCAAGTGCAGTAATATAAGAAGCTTCTTCACCTTGCTCTATTTTATAGCTTTCATGGCGGTACTCTGCACCAAGAGTGAAAAACACATCATCAGGTAGGCCAAAGTCAATGACGGTATTGGCATCAAAATTAACTAAAAATTGATCGTAAATCATAGCGCCATTATCAAACTCAGTTTGGCTATTAATACCTAAAGACGTATTTAGGCTATTTACAACACCTAAACCAAAGTTGTTACGGCCGTAATTAGTACTTATATCCCAGGTCCAGTCGCCACTATCGCCTTGTAGGCCAAGTGCGAGAGAGTAATCTTCTACATCGGTGGTAATTTGTGGCAAAAAGCCGTTTGGGTATAGCTGTAGAACATTGCGGCTGTCTTTTGCGCGGCGGTAAAATCCGCCCGAGTTCCCCTCACGCTCTGAGTAGCTACCAAACGAGTAAACATTAAAGCCATTCTCTAAATCGTATCCCATATTGTAAAACAAGGCGTAGTCTTCAAGCTGCGCTTTACCAAAACGATGGTTATAGCGATCGATTGTAAATTCGCGTGGATCTAAGCTGCCATCATCTAGGCGGCTGTATTGTTCGCGTGGATCAAAACCAGAGCGTTGAGTTGAGTCGTTATCACGGTATTCAATTGAAACGTTTAAAAAGCCGCTGTCTGCCAGTGAAAAACCTGAGTTTGCGCTAATTGTACGAGTACTGCCGTCGTTAACCTTACGATCGTCGCCTAAATTAAAGGCAAGGTTGCCGTTTTCATCAGCATAAGTGCTATTTAGTTGTGGTACGCCGGCCATTTGGCTGTCGTATTGTCCATAGGTTACGCTAACACTGCCGCCTTCGGTGGCATCTTTTAAAACTATATTGATTACACCCGCAATGGCGTCAGAGCCATACTGTGCTGCAGCACCATCACGCAGTACTTCAACACGCTTTATTGCAGAGGTGGGGATCATATTTAAATCAACCGCGGTAGAGCCACGACCAACCGTACCGCCTAAGTTTAATAACGCACCAGAGTGGCGACGTTTACCGTTAATAAGCACTAAGGTGTGATCGGGTGCTAGGCCTCTTAATACAGCAGGGCGAGCATGGTCAGTACCGTCAGACAGTGTGGCGCTTGGGTAGTTAAAGCTCGGTACTTGGTTAGCCAGCACTTGGCTAATTTCAAGTTGACCTGTGCTTGCCATATCGTCGTTGCTAATAATATCAACAGGCACAGTGCTTTGCGCAATACTGCGCAAGCTGCGGCGAGTACCTGTCACTGAGATCACTTCGATATTTTCTTCTACTTGATTGTTTTGCTCTGCGGCATTAGCGGTGGAATATGAAGTGCTAAGTGCTGTAGTGATAGCCAAGCTAAGTGCTAATTTATTAGCGGATAAATGCTGAAAAGTCATTAAGCGTGCCTTGAAGATTTGAAAAGGGCGCATCATATAGAAGCAATTAGTGCATCGCAAAGATCTAAATTGACTATGTTATTCAACTATTATTATAAAAAAAGTGATCGGAATAACAGATTAAAATAGAAACAGGCTCTAAAGCGTTTTAGTTATAAAAAGGCGATAGGCCAAACGACTATTCGTTTGGCCTATAACAAGTTAAAAGTTACTCTGGAGCAACTTCAAGGGTGGTAAATAATGCATAACGACCTGCATCTACACCTTCTTCAGTTACCTCTACTTTTTTAGACGTTTCGATTAGGTATAAACCTGGCTGTTGCCATGTAGTGCTAAAGTAACCATTTTTGTCTGTTGTTACTTTTACTTCACCACGGTTATTACGATAGCGCGTATCACCTTTTAAAATACTTATTTCAATCCCTTCGCCAACTGGCTTTCCATCACTAAGCAGTTGAAAGCGTGCTTGCTCACCAACAAATAAGTCGTTTGGATGAGTATCGCCACTAATTTCGAGGCCTACACCAAGTAGGGCTGGCTTTGATGTACCATTGCGGCTGACAAAAGTATCGACAGTTGAAATCATTTTCATTGTGGTGATATCACTGGCGTCTTTAGGTAAGTTGGCATCGCTCTTTTTAGCAAATACACGGCTTCGCTCACCGGCTGCATTTTTGTAGAATGTCATGTACATTGGCTTTTGTGTCATCGCAATATGATAGGTGCCTTGATCTTCTAATTTTACTGCAGCAGAGTTTTTACGCTTTAAGTAATAGGCACGAATAGTATCGGTAACTTGCTCGCCGCCAGGGGTAAGTGCCATAAGGAGTTTATCGTCATATTCTGCGCCTTCAGTGCTTGGGCGATAGGCTTTGTCAGGTGCAAAAATTTCGTTTGAGATACTTGCATCAATCATCACATAATGTGCTTTGTCGCCTGAAAGAGAGGTATGTGAAGGGACGAGCCAGCGCGCATGTGCGTTGGCATAACTAGATGCAAGCGCCGTAAAAGTAAGTGCGCCGATAAGTGCGCTTTTAAGTAAATTGATTTTCATAGTCTTTCCTTATTTAAATTATTTAGCAGCCGTATTTACTGGCTTTTTATGGTGACAAAGCTTTGTGAAAATTCATTCGTGCCATCAATAGTAATTTTGCCATCTTTATTCAGATCAAGTTCTACACGGGTGTAATCGCGGCCACCTTCTTCGCGGACAACTTCTAAGTTAAGTAAATATTTGCCTGCAACGACGGTTTTGCCATCTAAATCTGCACCATTCCAGTTTATGGTGTAAGTGCCAGGGCGTTTTGTTGCACCGGTTGCACCGTCAAAGTTTGCGGCACTTTTTCCAGCTTTACGCCACCACTGGCGTAAGTCTTTAAACCATTCTGCTTTTTCCACCCACAACGCAATTGTCGTTACGTGTTTACGTTGTGGGGTTTCGAGCCAAACGGCGACGTAAGGACGGTGATAAGGTTGTACGTTTAAATCAGGCAGAGTTAGTTCTATTTCAAGCTCTGCAGCATTGCCATAAGATTGAAACAAAGTCGCTGTTAATAAAACAATAGCGGCAATGAAGATGTTAGGTTTTAGCATTAAGACACTCCTTTTAGTTGCGGTACCCAGCATAAATAAATAACTATCGGTGTTGCGATCCCCAGCACAGTTAGCCATATTCCTACTAAGCGTTTTTTTCTGTTTTGAAATAAAATAATCATGCCGGTCAGAGCAAATAGGATCATCAGCCCTGCTGATATATCAATAACCCAGCTCCATACTTCGCCGGTGTAACGGCCTTTGTGTAAATCGCCAATAACACTTAGAATCCCACCGGTTTGATAATCTAGTAATAATTCGCCACTGATAAAATCAAATTCTGCATAGGCATAGCCTGCGGGTAATGGGTAATCGAGCATGACTAATGAATCATGCTTGTCCCATTCAATGCTTTTAACTTTACTCAGCCCATAATGGCTGGCTAAGTAAGTTTCTATTTCTGGGTAAATAGCCGGTAGATTGTTTAATTGTGTATTTGCTTGAGCCAGCAGTTCATCAGCAATTGCGACGCTAATTTGCCCATTGCTTTTATCATTCTTTAGCCAATCAACGTGATTTAATACGATACCGCTTACGCAAAATAGAATAAGCAAAAAAAACAAAGCGGTAGAGATATAAATATGTAAAGCGCGGCTCATACTGTATATAGCGCGTTTATTAATAAAGGACATAAAAGATGCAGGTTTATTTAAATTATACGGATGATAATGATTTGCATTAGTTATTACAAACTTATTTACGCAACTTTACATTTTTTGAACTTAAATTGAATATATTAGGTTTTAGGTGGTGTTGAGGGTTTTGAGATTAAATAAGTAATTACAAACACTTCAATGACTGCAACTAGGCTAATAAGCCAGGCAGGGGAGCTGTTACACACTAAAAAAATAATCCCTACCAGCATACCTATAGCTGCAGCATATTTTGCCTTTACAGGAACTACTTGATGGGTGCGCCAGTGCTGTAGTGTTGTACCAAAACGAGGATGGTTTAATAACCAAGATTCAAGTGCAGCAGATGAGCGAGCAAAACATGCTAATGCTAAAATTAAAAATGGTGTAGTTGGCATAACAGGTAGCACAACTCCAATAATGCCTAGCAACACACACAATAGTCCAAGTAACTTAAACCAGAGACTTTTATAATAATTAAAAGCGTTTTTTATTTTCACAAAAGATCGGCGTGTGGATACATATTTTATTCTTTAGACGTTTGAAATAATGCGCCTACTTCTAAAAGAGGGGAAGCGTCTAGTTTGTCGGCATCCATCATTGCGGCAATACGTTGCATTGATGAAAGAAGTAAACTTTGTTCCCATTCAGCAAGGGCAGAAAACTTTTCAATAAAGTGTTCTTGCAGTGGCTGTGGTGCCTTTTCAAGGAGTATTTTGCCTTGCTCGGTAAGGTATAAGCTGACTCGACGTTTGTCCATTTGGCTACGAACACGTGTTACTAAGTTTTTACTTTCGATTCGGTCAAGAATATTGGTGACCGTGGCAGGGCTTAAGTTAACATTTTGCGCAATACGACTCGCGGTAATGCCATCTGTTTGAGAGACTTCGTGCATTATAAGCAGTTGTGGTCCTGTTAAACCCGCTGTTTTATTCAGTTGCTTTGAATGTAAGTCAATCGCGCGGATAACCTTACGTAAAGAAACTAGTAATTCGTCATATTTTTGCATTTGATTATCTCATGGAGGGCGAATGATTTGCCGTATTCATGAAATGTTACACATCAAATAAATTGAATTCAAATTATATGTAGTATTTAACCATGTTGTTATTGGTTTTAGCGGTAATTTAAATACTATTTGCTAAGATTACGCACTTTGAATAGTGCCAAAGCAATACGCAATACACAGCCTTAAAAGAGCGCCTAGTTTTTGACTTGAGTTAATAAAAAATAGAGTAACTAAATAACTATTGTATGTAGCTTATGTTTTAAGCATGCTTTATTGTTTGTATAGTAAGTTACCTGAACTATTGATAATAAATCTATTTCAAGCCGTTATTATCAGCGTTAACTGCGTTGCATAAGCTAAAAGTATCTGGTTAGAGAAAAATCATAAATATCAATATAGTGCAATAGTAAATATCTTAATCCGAGTTTAGGTTAAGTACTAAAAATTAGTCTTAGTGTGAAAGGAAATAAAATGCAATTATCACCCTCAGTATGTATTGAGCGTACAGATAGCGGTTTAGAATTTATGAGTATTAATAGTCACCAATGTAAGGCGAAAATATTCTTACAAGGTGGACAAATAACTGAGTTTACACCCAAAGATAAATTACCATTATTGTGGGTATCTGGGGATGAGACGTTTACTGAGGGAAAAAGTATTCGCGGCGGGATTCCTATTTGCTGGCCGTGGTTTGGGCAACACGATAATAATGAATTTCCGGCGCATGGCTTTGCACGCACGCTGGTATGGCAAGCAGATGAAGTTAACGAGAGCGACAGCAATGTAACGGTGAGTCTTAAGTTACCAATGAGACAAGTAAACCCTACTTTTTGGCCATATCAATCCTCTTTACGGGTTGAATTTATTTTATCTGAGCAGTTAGAGGTGCGCTTAACTACTTGTAATTTAGGTAATACGCCATTTAGCTATACACAGGCGTTACATACTTACCTGCCAATAGCAGATATACATAATACGCGAGTGGCAGGGCTACAAGGTGCGCAATATATTGAGTTTGATCAAGGGCCTTTTAAGCAAGATGGCGTAGTCGAGTTTACCCGTGAAACAGATATGGTTTATACCCAAGCTGCTGCGGTACAAACCATTGAAACACCCCAAGGGATAATTAGCGTCAGCAGAGAAAACTCACGTTCGTGTGTGCTATGGAACCCTTGGATTGAAAAGTCAAAACGGCTGTCAAATTTTGCCGATGATGACTATCAAACCATGTTATGCCTAGAGGCTGCCAATGTACTTGAAGATGCGGTTACGCTTGAGCCAAAGCAAAGCCATACGCTGGTTACAACAATAAAGTGGCTTGGTTAAGCCAGCTAAAAATATGCGTAATGGAGTAAAGTGTGTTTACTAATCAACAAATAACCGACCTACCTCAACACAAAAGTATTGTGTTTGAACCGCTTGCCGATAAAGCGTTATTGCATGCACAATTAAATTGGTTGTTATTTTTCATTCCTTTTAGCTTAGTTTTAACCGCTGTTTGTTATTTTAACCCCGACTTTGCTGCTATGGCGCAAGGTTACTTATTGGTTGCTGTTCCGCTATTAATTTTACTTTGTATGCTTTACAGCGTGTTCAGCATAAAATTACAAGGTAGCGCACTGCGTACCCACGATATCGCGTTTAAAAAAGGCATTATTTGGCAGCAGGTGACTATTTTGCCGCTGGCGCGCGTGCAGCATATTGAAATACATCGAGGACCAATAGAGCGCAAGCTGGGGCTAGCCAGCTTAAGGCTTTATAGTGCGGGTGGCATGAGTGCCGATCTGCAGATGAGTGGCCTGACCCACGAAAAATGCAAAAATATTCGCCAGTTTGTGCAAAGCTATCGTCATGATGAAACAAGCAGTGAGGTATTAGCGAGTGAATCTTGATGCCGAGCAAATAACTTCTCCATCACTTAATTGGCAAAAAGTATCACCCTGGGCGCTGGTTTATTTTGTAATGTATTTTAGTGTGCGCTTTATAAAAGATGGCTTATTTAACTTATTGCCTGTGTTGGTGGTGTTTGTTACTCAAGTCGAAAACAAACTATTTTGGGGGCAAGTTGCGCTTGTGGTTGCCTTGGTTTCGCTGTTTATTTATTGTTTTTTGTATTATCGCAGCTTTCGTTTTTGTATTACTGACGAGCATGAAATTTTATTAAATAAAGGCGTGTTTAAAAAAGAGCGGCTCACTTTAAAGTTTTCTCGGGTGCAAAATGTAAACATAGCAGAACCCTTTTACTTTACTCCCATGGGGTTGGTAAATTGTATTTTTGATGCTGCAGGCAGCGTTGCGCAAGAGGCTGTATTGCCAGGGGTAACCAAAGATTATGCGCAGCAGATGCGTAAACACGTTTTTGCTTATAAAGCGCAGCAACAACCATCAGCTGAGGTGGCTGATACAGCGCAATCTCACATTGAAGAGCAGAGTGAAAATAGTTTATTCATTCCAAATAAAGAAATAGCTAAGTTTGGTTTAATGTCGAACATGGCCATTTTGGCGCTTGCGGCTATCGCTCCTTTTATGAATGTGGCTATCGACTTTTTAGAGCAGCAATTTATAACAAAAATAGAAGGTTTTTATCAGCAAGAGCTAGGTATGGTTGCCAATGCGGCAGTATTTGCGGTGATTACTCTCATCATTGCTTTAGTTTTTATTGCGGTGTTTTTATCGGTCACTATGTCGCTCATTCGCTTTTATAATTATCAGCTTTATTTTAAAAATAAAAAATTTAAGCGCATTGCAGGGTTGTTAGAACGCCATCAATTATCAATGAGCTTGGACAAAGTGCAGTCAATTGTTATTAAGCAAAACCTCGTTGCAAGGCTGTTACAACGCTTTACTGTTGAATGTTTGCAAGCCAGCAGCGGCGGTACTGCAAGCATGGCGAAAAAGAATAAACAAACCTTAGTGCTACCTGTGCTCACGCAGGAACAGGTAGATGGCGTATGTCAGTGGATATATCCGTGGTTTAATAGTAAAAAGCTGGCATTTAAAAAGGTAGAGTGGGCACTACTATATAAAAATATGGTGTTTTATGCTTTGCTACCAAGTGTTGCTTCAGGATTTTTAATGCACTTTATGCAGCTTAATGTATTAATTTCATTAGCGTTATTTTTACTGTTAGCCACGTTAGTGTTTTTATCTTATATACGTTATGGCTACTACCTTCATCAGCAAGATGGGCGTTTTTATATGGTGGTTCGCAAAGGTATGATAGGCGTGCATTACCGGGTATTTGAGCTTTATAAAGCACAAAGCGCCCGTGGGGTGAGCACTTACTTTATGCGTCGTTCTGGTTTAAAGAGTGTATATATACAGCTTGCGGCGGGCGGTGCGTTTGTTCCTTATTTAAAACAGCACGATGCTGACTTTATAATCGATTTTACTCTTATGCAGGCCGAGTCAGACCCCCGTAGTTGGATGTAACTTCCCCTGTTGTAAATAACCATGGCTCAGGTTAAATAATAAAGTAGGTGTAAATACACATTTGCACATGCTTTATTACACTTTTTTACTATAAAATCAGTTAGTTTAATAATACTCTGAGCATTATTAAAGACGCTATCTAAAGGATTATTGTGAAAAAGTCACTCATTGCATCAGCCTTGTTACTGGCTGCACCTAGCTTTGCTGCTAATTGGCAAACCATTCATACTGCGCATTTTAATGTGCACTTTAGTGCTGAGCATACTGATTTTGCCAAATCGACGGCGCTAGAGCTGGAGATAGTTCGCACTAAGGTGTTGGAGCAGCAAAATCGTGCGCTTGATAAAATCGTTGATGTGGTGGTGTTTGATCCACTAAATGCAGCCAATGGTTTTGCCTTACCGACCTCTAATAACCCTGTTATGGCGCTTTTTACCACGCCGCCGCAATCGGATACCGTAATTTCAAATTCACCAGGCTGGCAGCAATTATTGGTGCTACACGAATACATTCATTTAGTTCATTTAGCGCAACCTACCCGCAGCGAGTGGCAGCAAAAGATTCGCGGGGTATGGGATCTTTACGATTTAACCTATAGTGATACACCGCGCTGGGTTGCTGAAGGCTATGCCACTTTAATCGAATCTAAAATGACAGGGCGTGGACGCTTATTTGATAACTATTCTGAGTCAATACTCAGGGAGTTTGCTCAGCAAGGTGCGTTGCCTACCTATGCACAACTAAATAGTGGAGAGGGCTTTATGGCAGGCTCCATGGCGTATTTAATGGGGAGCCGCTTTTTACATTGGCTAGAGCAAAATTACTCAGAGCAGCTAGTTGATAATGTATGGGTTCGTATGCGAGCAGTTAAGTCTCGAGATTTTGACGAGGCATTTTCTGGTGTATTTGGGCAAAGTGCTGCCAAATTGTATCGTCGCTTTATTGCAGAATATACCTATAAAGCCATGCAGCAAGAGCAAACCGAATCACCACTTAATAGTAAGCTGTGGCTTAAACTTGATTTATATGCCAGCAACCCTGCACTTTCAATCGACGGCAGCAAAATTGCGATAGTTGAGCGAGATAAAAAGAGTAATACTAAGCTCATAATTTATAGCACCGAGCAGAACACTAAAGCACAAGCGCAATTTACCAAGGCGCAAAAGCAACTACTTGAAGATGACGCTGAAGATATTCCTGATACCGCGCCTAGTGTGTTTAAACGCGAGCAAAAACAAGTATTAAACCAAATAAACCGCGCTGGTATTGCCAATCCGCAGTGGGTAAACAACCACACGCTTTTCTTTAATGCCTATAGCAGTGAAGAGTCGGGCATGTATAACAAGGTATCTGACATTTTTAGCTACAACACCGATACCGGCAGCGTTGAGCAAATGACTAAACTTGCGGGGATTCGTCGTTTTAGTGTTACCCGTGACGGTGAAACGCTTTATGGGGAGCAAATAAGAAATGGCTACTCTGAATTGGTTAAAGTTAACCTTAATACGCAAAGTATAACGCCATTATTCTCCAAAAGTTTAAAAACCACTTATGACTACCCAGTGCTTAGCCCCGATGAAACAACATTAGCTTATTTATCAACGTCGTTAAACGAAAACTGGCAATTGTATATACAAGATTTAGATGGTGATGTTAGGCAGTCAATCCCTATGCCTAACGGGTATCAGTATTTAAGTCAGCCGAGTTTTAGTCAAAACGGGGAGTCAATTTATTTTGTCGCTGGTTTAAATAATAAGACTGATATTTATAACTACCATATAAAAAATAACACCCTCACACGCTTAACTGATGGGCAAGAAGCGGTTGCCCACCCACTTGAAACAAAAGAGGGCACATTGCTTTACTTCAGCATTAGTGCCGAGGGCCCAGATGTAAAGGTATTGCCAAAAGCGATAAATAAGACAGTTGTGACTGAACTTGCCAAAACGAGTAAAGCACCACTGTTAATGGTAAATAAGCATACCCTGCCACCGGCGCAAATATATACCGATGAGGTAGTAGAGCAAAGCGATTACGCGATACTTGATCAGCAAGCAACATTTGCACTAGGGGCTCAATATTCTTCAGCGTCAACCAGTTTGTTAAGTGTAGGTATAAAAAGTAGCGACCTATTAAAGCAGTTAGATTTACAAGCGGGTTATAATATTGATTTGCATGAAGACGCCTTACATGGAGGGTTTGCACAAGCAAAATACAATGCGCTAAATACAAAATTTAAGTTTGTGTTATTTGATTATAGCTTAGATGCCTCAAAACAATATCAGTCTAGCTTAAATGCCGATATTGATGCGCGTGGTGGGTTTGCTGCAATGAGTTATCCGCTTAAATTTGGCCAATTAAAGTTAACCCCAGAGCTTGCCTATAACTATACAGACTTTACACACAGCCATAAAAAATGGACGCGATTAAGTATCGCTCAAAGCTGGCAACATGACCGCCAAGCATTTGCGATAGGGCAGCGTATTTATGCCAGTGTTTACGATGGAAGTAATAAAAATAGCCATTGGCAAGGCTATGATCTTGAAACAAAACTATTGGGTAAAGCGTTTAATATACCCGTCTTTGTTAATTTTGAACAAAAGCAAAGAGACGACAATAGCTTAGCCTTAGGTGGATTTAGTTCAAACTTGATTAATCAGCAACAAAGCAGTGAATTTGTTTTTGCTGCTGAACTGCCTTTTTATAGTGCAACGGCGGAACGCTATAAAGGTTATGGTGGCGGTATTAGTTGGGCACAAGGCATGCCATGGCTTTATTACAAGCAACATCAATTAGATAGTCGCGTATACGCGCAAAGTTATGGTTTAAAGTACCAAGGTAACTTTAGCTTTGATATGGGGCCTGCGGGCGTTAACGACCTTAATATTGACCTAGGACTGTCGCGTGTTGAAGGCGACAGTTTTGAAGATGAAATGCACGCGTGGTTAAGCTTTTACTATTCACTATAAAAGTTTATTTAGTCTGAGTTATGATTATAAGGGGTAATACTCATAACTCAGGTTATTTAGCTAGATCACTCATTACCTCTTAAGGATAGTAACTTAGCTTGATAAAGGTTAAGCCTTTGTTTATTTCGTTCAAGCTTAATTGCTTTTTCAAGTAACACTTGTGTTTTCTGGGTATTTCCTTTTTGATGGTTTATCTTTGCTAGCTCTAAGTAAAGCTCTGCAATATAGGGGGCTTTTGTTATGGCTTGTTCAATGTGCTTTGTAGCGGTATTGATTTGTCCTATTTCTAGGTCATTCTTTGCAATAACTAAAAGCTCAAAGGGATTCTTTTCTACATGCGCGAGTTCACTTGTTAACTGTTCAGTAAGCTGTGTATTACCAAGTTGTTTAGCTAAAACAAGATAGTTACTGAGTAAATTTATACTAACAAACTTGTTATCTAAAGCTGTTTGATAAATAAGTTGTGCACTTTTTAAGTCACCTGCTCGACGGTGTAAAACGCCAGCCATATTAAATAGCTCAGAGTCATAAGGCGTATATTTATTTGCTTGTATAATAAGTGAATATGCAAGATCAAGCTGGTTATTTTCCAGCGCATCAGCAGCTAAATTACTATAAAACTTAGAGAGGAGATCATTATAATCAGCGTTATCAGAGTACACACTACCTCTAGTAGGAAAGTAATCTATTAATGTTCCTGGGCGTGAAAAACTAATAATATTCAGATCTTTCTCAGGGAGTTCGTCTTTCGGAGTATAAATCATCGTTCTAAAATGATTTGCAACATAGACTATATTGTCAGCTTTAGAATATACTGGCTCACTAGTCATTTCTTGAAAGCTGGTTTCAAGGCCTAGTATTTGTGCATAGCTTTGCGTAAGAACAGCAAGACTAATGCAATTACCTTGCCCAAGGGCTACTGCTTGAGATGCTGAGTGCGTGTCTTCATCGTATGTGAAATTTGAGAAGTGCCTTTCTAAGTAGTTATATACGATACGATCTGTTCTAATATTGTTTGTTTGCTGTTTTACAAAAAAAGCTAAGAAGTGCTTTTTTTCAGCTTCTGGCAGAGAAAATATCGCCTCCTCGGAGGGTGTTGTTTGCTTTGAAAATAACTCATTATTGATTAAGTTTGTTAACTGAGGGCGCTCAGCCTCCTGGTGGGTAGTGTTGGCACAACCCGTAATAAATAAAAAAATAACAATTGTTAATAACTTGGCAGTATTCATGAATACACTCCTTTGTTGATGTAACCCTACAATGGAGTCAGTGTTTTATCAAGCGTTAATATTTCTACGTTGCATGACACGATTTTTTTGTGAATGCTTTTTACGTTTGCGGCGGGTAACCCATAAATAAAATCCAGTGCCTGCAAGCCATACGGGGCTTAGGCCAACAATACACCACAGTATTTTACTGGCAAGCCCTGCAAAATAACCAAAGTGTAGTTTTCTAAAGCTGTCTATTACTTGCCAACCAACACCGACTTCACGAATATCCCAATTAGCCATGTGTTCACCTGTTTGCTTATTGTAGGTTATGGTATTGGCGTATTCACTGGTAAGTGGATTACTGGTATTTACTTCGCCAAAGAGAGTGATATTTTCATCAGGCTCTCGTGGGAAAACTAAAAAAGTAGTGTTAAATGTCGGTATTTGCAGCTTGCTATCATTAAGAATGCGCTCAAAAGAGATGTCGTCACTATATAATTTATTTGTAATAGTGTGGTGCTCTTCTTCTGCGTGTTCTATTACTTCGTGATACCACACAGCGCCATTAAAATAGCCACCTGTAACAGCTAAAATAATAAGAATAGGCGAGCCTAACACGCCAGTCATTTTATGGATGTCACTAAGCACTATTTGTAAAGTTGCACGCCAGCGTACACTAAATAATCGCTGCCAAAATTTGCGGTAAATAATTAAGCCGGTAATACCTAAAACTAATAAAAATAGAGCAAAAAAGAACCCCAATACTGTGCCAGTTTGCCCAGGTAAGCTTTTTAAGTCGTTAAGTAAAAAAGTGTAATGGAGCTCTAAAAACCAGTCGGTAAAATAATGGGTTGTGCTTACGGGTGCTGATAAAATCTCTCCCGTGTAT
Organism: Pseudoalteromonas sp.; assembly: GCF_018402495.1. Taxonomy (GTDB): domain Bacteria; phylum Pseudomonadota; class Gammaproteobacteria; order Enterobacterales; family Alteromonadaceae; genus Pseudoalteromonas. The sequence goes on along the minus strand of NZ_JAGYIU010000005.1, from coordinate 250,860 downwards.
TGGTTTAAATGCAACTTATACCAATCGTCAGTGCCACGTTTTACTAAATAAAGTCTATCAGCTGTGGTGTTATTAAAAAGCTCCCAGCTTCCTACTACATACTCAGGAAAGGCTGCTTCGGCTTTATCTATTAATGAGTCCATAGGTAAGCGAGCAGCTTGCTGCTGTACCACAAAGTGTTTGTCAGGCATCAGTAAGCCGTCTATTTCGCTTTTAAACACTAAAACACTGCCGGTAATGCTGATTACAATTAACGGAATAATAGCTATTAATGCTAACCAACTATGAACTTTAAATAGTGTTTTCCTCATTTTTTTAGGCTTGTATATTAATTTAATTATATGCGCATGATAACAGTTGTTATTTAGATTACAATTTATGTTTGGTGCGCTGTGAAGTTTTAGCAACGATTTTTGTATACTCAAGTTGCCATTTAAAAAAACGAAAGTGTGCCTAAAGCTTGTATAAAACCTAGTCAACCCTACAATGCGCGCTTAAAATAAAACCTTTAAAAACAATTGTTTAAAAAATGTTTTTATTTGTTTTTTTCATTAACACTTATGTAACTAACGAGGTTGTTGTGGCGCATTACTTGCCTGTTTTATCTGTATTTATTCTTACTTTTAGTTTTTTGCCTTTACTGAAAAAAATTAAAAAAAATCGCAGTGTATCGGGTGTATCCTTGTTGATGATGACGTTTGGTGTTGCGCAAAGCATCTACTTTATTATTTATAACGTATTTTTTGAGCGCTATTATATGGCACTTCCTTTTATAGTAACGGGATGTTTAAGTGGTTTAATTTTATATTATTTTGCACGTTATAATGCTCAACGTTCACAGCGCCTGCAGTTAGTGGCTATGCTGGGGTTTTCTTTATTGCCATTTTTATTATTATTCAATCCACAGCTAGATACTGCAACAATACTCACATGGTTAACCTTTGTGGGTTTGGTTATGAGTTCTGTGAGAGTCATGCCACAAACGTATAAAACTTTACGTAGCGGTGATATTAGCAATTTAAGTGCACGTTATTTTAGCCTACAGTTTATAGCCGGTGTATGTGGTTTATTTGCAGAATTAGCGATGACAACCCCAAGTACGTCGCATGTTTTAACCTTTGTGATGATTTTACTGACCAATGCTGCACAGCTAGGTAGTATTCAATATTATAAAATGCGCCCTGTTGTCGCTTAATGTGTGGCAAGTTATTAAAAACTTAACCTGATAAATTGAGCAAAAATGCAACTTAAAATTCATCAAATAGATGCCTTTACTAATGAACTGTTTAAAGGCAACTATGCGGCCGTTATTGATTTAGACACTTGGCTTGATAATGAGCTGATGCTAAAAATTGGCGCAGAAAACAACGTATCCGAAACCGCGTTTACTTGTCGCCAAGCTAATGGTAGCTATGCTATTCGTTGGTTTTCACCGTTAATGGAAATTGACTTTTGCGGGCATGCAACACTTGCCGCTGCATATGTGTTGTGCGAACAGCATAATGTGTCACAGATTCGTTTTCAGGCAGCCGCTGTGGGCGAGTTAATTGTAAATAAAAGTGACGATGGCAGTTTTGCCATGACATTTCCAAAGCAAGCGCCAGAAGAGGTACATACTATTGCGCCAGCACTTCTCAATGGCTTGTCTATACAACCCGTCCGGGTGCTTAAAAATCGCCAAGCTTACTTTGCTATTTATAACAATGAGCAAGATGTACTAAACCTTAAAACAGACTCTGTATTGCTTAAAACATTGTTCCCGCTAGATGTAGTGGCAACCGCACCAAGCGCAAAATGCGACTTTATTTCACGTTATTTTTGGCCTGCTAATGGCGGTGATGAAGATTACGTTACCGGCTCAATTCATACCGGTCTTGCGCCTTATTGGGCACACGAGTTAGGAAAAACTTCGCTGAGTGCTTATCAAGCTTTTAGCCGTGGCGGATATCTGTATTGTGATGTCGCTGAGCACACAGTTACTGTGACTGGCTATGCTGTGCGTTATATGCAGGGCACTATTTATTTGTAATTGCTTATAATAAAAAGGCCACGCGAACCGTGGCCTTGTTTGGTTAATACTTAAACTACGCTTCGAGCGCTTTATTGATTAGGCGATCGATATACTTTTTATGTGCCTTTGTCGCTGTATCAGCACCCCATGGGGTGCTGCTGTCTGCAATTTGAGTTAATTGATAAAGCGCTGCGGCTTTTGCTAAGTTATCGTATTTACTTGCTTTTTCTAGGCCTGCAATCGCAATTAGCTGATTTACGTATTCAATCTGTAAGTTATGACTGATTGAATTCGCATTTTTACTATCAACAAAAATACTCGCAGTTAAATCCTCCATAAATTGCGTAAGACTGTATTGATTACCATATAAAGCGGTATCTGAAATACGCAGTAACACAGCAGGATGTAGTAGTTGGGCTAGTACACTCTTTTGCATGCCTAAAATCATTTTATGCGGTTTAGGGTCTTCGTTTTTACCGTAATGATTAAACCCACGACGCTGCTGCTGCATAAAGTTATACAATGGCTGCATGCTTTGTAGTACATCGGGAGCAAACACATACTCAGCTAAAATTGCCATTGCTTGGGTTTGGCGCTCAAGTGGTACTGGTGTAAAAGGCTGAGCTGCATTTTCATCGCCTACGACGGCACGCTCTACATATACCCCACCGATTTGACGAGATACCACGCCTGCTTGTGCTCGGTATTGACCAAATAGGCTGTTGGCAGAAGTAACTAGCTGTTGATAAGATTCACCGTTTACTGTGGCTTTGTCTTTAAGCTCTGAAAAGAGCGTATTGATCAGTGCCATTCTATCTGCACCATAGGCTGCGGGATTAGACGATAAGTCACCAATCATTACACGAGGGTCTATATGGCGCCCTGGTGCTCGCATGTCGTCAGCATCGTTACCAAAAGCAAGTGCATGTTCACTTGAGCGGGCAAGTATTTTTTTGAGACGCGTTTTTTCAGCTGCTTCATCTGTTAATGCTTGGCTGTAACCAAACTCAATTGCCCAGTCATCGTACGGACCAGGTTTAGTTTGGAAAATATCACCCTGAGCCATACCAATAGGAGCAATATTAGCAGGGGCATAATCCATCACTGAACCTGTTACGATCCCTTGTGTTTTATTTTTGTCGTGCACGTCTTTTTCATTCCACAAAATGGATGATTTCATATTGTGGTTTAAGCCTAGTGTATGCCCTACTTCATGTAACACTAGTTGAGTTAGGCCTTGGCGTAGCATTTCTTTATCTTCAATACCAGCGCCATTTGCTAAGCCTTTGGCCATTATTAGGTTTTGTTGTAATTGATGACCTAAAGAGCAATTAAGTTCTGAATTGCTTGTTGGTTGTGTATGGCTCATAGTGCCTTGGGTATATAGTGTGTCGTATATCCAGCGGTTTTTCATAAATACAAACTCAAGCATAATATCTGAGCCTAAAATTTCACCCGTTAACGGGTTTGCTAATGCTGGCCCGTAGCCACCAAACGGTGGTTTGGGTGATGAAGTCCAACGCAGTACGTTGTAGTTAATATCACCGGCATCCCAATCGGCATCGTCAGGTTGTACTTTTACTTCTATCGCATTTTTAAAGCCTGCTTTTTCAAATGAGGTATTCCAAGCTAGTACGGCATCACGCACAGTGTCTCGCCATTCAACAGGTGTGGTATTTTCTATCCACCAAGTAATCGGCTTTACTGGCTCCGAAAGCGCCGCGTTTGGATCTTTCTTTTGTAAATCCCAACGTTTAATAACATCTTGGTATGGCGCCCAGTCGGTTGATGTCATCTTATCAAACTGATTGGTGAAATAACCAATGCGTGCATCATCAAAGCGAGGTTGATAATTGTTCTCAGGTAAAGCAACAAATGAATGTTGTACTTTTACCGACACACTGCGTGGATCGCTTACGGCACTTGAACCTCGTACGGTTGGGCTGCTATTGGTAAAAACATAATCAACAACCACATCTAGGTTGTTAGGGTATGGGCGCTGTTTGATAATGCGTGACTTTTTATCGTCTAACTTACCTACTTTAAAACGTTTTTTAGCATTTTTATCGTTTGGGTTAGGTGTAGGGGATACTTTATGCAGTGCTTCACTTAAAAATAGCTTGTTAACATTAAAAGCTATTTTTCCTTCTTCTTGCTTTTCTATTTTTATACTTGCAAGTACCGCTTCGCTAATGTTTGCTTCGCTGGCTCTGGCTAGCGCGCTATTTTCATTAAATAAGTAGCGAGGGGTTTTACTAATAATATCAATACGATCAAAGTATTTTCTAAATTCAATCAGCTTTGTTTCACGATACGACCCACGAAAATGACCCGCATCAGTTACACCGTCAATGGTGTGTGCAAAGTAAACAAACGGGGTATCGAGTTGTGACTCGTTAATAACCATTAGGTGATCGCCGGTTTTTTTATCTTGATAAAGATTAAAGATACCCGAAAACTCGGTTTGGCCTTTAATCATTTCACTGAGTGTTTGTGGCTTTTTTTCTTCTTTGTCTGATGCCGCAGCAAGGTGGGTGCTTAACGCTATACTGAGCGCCAAAGTAAGTGTTGTTAGTTTCATAGCTTAGTCTTTGTCGTTATTAATAATTTTACTGTACGCAATATAATCTTAATTTCGTGCAGTCTCGTAACTAAATACTAACCTAAAATGATGAGCTTTATGATTTATAATGATAAAAGTTTGTAACAATACATTTATAGTGGGCTTAGCGATGCTTTTGGCAGGCTGTTACTTCGCTAAATTAGATGTTTTTTATACTTGTTTGTAACAGTTGCTTACAAATGTCACGTTAATGTTTCATTTGGCTTTGGTAGTATAGTGCTAATAGAAAATTCTGGAGTAATAGTAAATGCAAAGTAATGTACTTAGGTGGGCTTTTCCATTCGTCGCATTGGCCTTAGGTGTTGGGGGATTTGTTGCAATAAATGCCATAGCAACAGAGCCAGATAAAAAAGAAGTGATAGACACTCGCCCAACGGTACAGGTTGAGGCCGCAGCCGCCAACGATCACCAAGTCATCATTAATAGTTATGGTGAGGTAAAGCCGCTTGAAAATACTCAGCTCTCCGCGCAAGTCTCAGGTGAAGTGGTGAGCTGGCACCCCAACTTTGTTGCCGGCGGTGTTGTTGGTCGTGGTGAGGTTTTATTCACCATTGAAAAAGATAATTACGAGGCGGCTGTTTTGCAGTCCGAAGCTGAGTTAGCCCGAGCTCAAGCGCTCTTAATTGAAGAACAAGCACAAGCAAAAGTTGCAGAAGACGAAGCAAAACGTTTTCCAAATAAAGCGCGTACTGATTTGTTCTTACGAAAACCTCAAGTGCTGAGTGCGCAGGCATCGGTAAAGTCGGCGCAAGCAGCATTAAAAAGAGCGCAGCGTGATTTAGCTAATTGTGAGGTAACAGCGCCTTACGATGCATTGGTAATAAGTCGCAACGTAGGTGTTGGCCAGTTTGTTAGTATGGGCGCTCAGGTTGCTGAACTGAATAATATTGAAACAGCTGAAGTGATTATTCCTATTGCTGGCTTTGACAGTGTATTTTTACCTGAACGCGTAAAAGGGATAACAGCAACGGTTATTAAAACAGGGCTAAATGGTTTTACTCGCCAAGCCGAGGTAGACCGCGATTTAGGCATTGTTGATAACGCGACGCGTATGAGCAGTTTAGTGATAAGAATTGAAGATCCCTACGGACTTACTAACCAGCAGCCTGCAATTAAATTTGGCACTTATGTACAAGTGAATTTTGCGGGCACTATGCTCAATAATATTTATCGTTTACCGCAAGAGCTTGTGAATAACCAAACCGTATGGATTGTAAATGATGAGCAGCAATTAGAGCCGCGAAAAGTAAAAGTAATTCGTGAAGAGGGCGAATATTTCTATATCAGTGATGGCTTACAAGCAGACGATAAGCTCGTTATTACCTTGCCAGAATATCCACAAAAGGGCATGGAAGTGAAGGTTGCAGGCCTTCAAGGTGCTAAAGACATAGAGGCACCAAAAAGTGCATCTACTGAAAAACTTTAAGGTAGATTGAGTTATGAATAACACCGAACAGCCCAAGACCGCTAAACAAAAAGGGTTAATTGCTTATTTTGCTAATAACTCTGTTGCTGCTAATTTAATGATGTTGTTTATTATTGTAATGGGGCTAATAAGTTACTTTACCATTCAGCGACAAATGTTCCCTAATATAGAGGTTAACTATATTACTGTAACAGCTAATTACCCTGGCGCGTCACCGCAAGAAATTGAAGAAAGCATCTTAATAAAAATTGAGGAATCATTAAAAGACATTACCGAAATTAAAAAAGGAGTGTATCGCGCATTTCGTAACGGCGGCTCTGCCAGCCTTGAAATTAATACCGATGCAGAGCTTACCGACGTCCTCGATAAGGTAAAGCTGCGTGTTGATGGTATTGCGACCTTTCCTGCGGGTATGGAGCCGGTCACCATAAGTCAAGTAGAGTTCCGTCAAGATGTGATTGGCATGACGCTGGTGGCTGATTTGCCATTGACCGAGCTCAAGCCAATAGCGAATAAAATTGAAGATGAACTGCTACAGCTATCGAATGTATCGTTAGTGGTCAACGATGTGCCACTGGATGAAATAGCAATAGAAATAGAACCCGATACATTACGCCAATATAATTTAACCTTATCGGATGTAGCAAATGCGGTGCGTCGTTATTCTGCTAACTTTTCTGCGGGACAATTAAAAACCGACTCGGGTGTTATTTCGGTTCGAGTAGAAAACCAGTTTTATTCTGGTGAAGAGTTTAGGCAAATTCCGGTAAAAATTGGCGCTAATGGTGCCAAAGTGTTGCTACAAGACATTGCGACTATTAAAGATCAGTTTGTTGAAGGTGAGCGCTATTTTAAATTTAATGGCGAAAACGCCGTTTATTTGTCGGTAAAAGCCACCGAAGAGCAAAATATTATCCCGGTGGCCGACTCGGTGAAAGCGTATATAGATCAAAAGAATAAAGAACTGCCAATGGGTGTGCGAATAGAGCCGTTAATGGACTTTACCTACTACCTAAATGCGCGTTTAGACATGATGAAAGCAAATTTACTACAAGGCGCAATTTTAGTTGCCATTATGCTCTCGTTATTTTTACGTTTTAAGCTTGCACTGTGGGTGATGATTGGTTTACCTGTGTGCTTTTTGGGTGCGATGATGCTGATGCCGTTATTTGGTGTCACTATTAATATCGTGTCTTTATTTGCCTTTATTATGGTGTTGGGGATTGTGGTAGACGATGCCATAGTCATAGGTGAAAGTGCCTACACCGAAATAGAGAAAAAAGGCGGCGGGGTTGTTAACGTGGTTAATGGCGCTAAACGAGTCGCAACTCCTGCGACCTTTGGTGTACTAACAACCATTGCGGTATTTGCGCCGTTTACGCTTTCAAGCGGGCCTGAGAGCGCGTTCTTTTATGGTATATCTGTCGTTGTTATCTTGTGTTTAATATTTAGCTTAATTGAATCTAAGTTAATACTTCCTGCGCATATAGCGCATACGCATTTTTCGCCTATTAATCCTGATGGTTGGAGAGCACGCTTTAATAGTCGCTTTTTTGGCTTTGTAAATGGGCCGTATAGACAGTTTATTACCAATTGCATAAAGTGGCGCTGGACGGTGCTATTTAGCTTTATTGCGCTATTAATTTTTACTTTTTCGCTGATTGCATCAAAGCAAGTGAGAATGATTCCCTCACCTAAGGTGCCACATGACTTTCCGCAAATTAATGTAAAAATGAATGACAATGTTTCAGATATTCAAACTATTAATGCAATTCGCCAAATAGAAGCTATGGTACTAGCTATCGATAAACAAACCGAGAGCGCGGAAGGTCAAAAGATGATTCGTGATGTATTGGTATTCAATCAAGGCCGTACTGAGGCGCAATTACTCGCACCGCTGGTTGATGAAGACTTACGTCCTTATAACGCCTTTGAGCTCTCGCGTCGTTGGCGTGAAGCCATGCCTGATATTGCGGGTGTTAAGTCGTTGACTATTCAAGATGATGTTGGCAGCGGGGGCGGCGGCGGTGATGGTGAATTTGGCTATCTACTGTATGGCTCAGATATTGATACGTTAAATGATGCGGGACGCCGCTTCATTCAATTATTACAGCAACAAGAAGGTTTATTTGATATAAGCTCGACCATAGACCCGGCGAGTAAAGAAGTGCAAATGAGTTTAAAACCTGTTGCTTTTGACTTGGGATTAGATTTGGCATCGATTGCCAATCAGGTCGGGGCGAGTTTTTATGGTGGCGAGGCACAACGCGTTATTCGTCGCGGTGAAGAAGTACGGGTAATGGTGCGCTACCCTAAACTTACCCGTGAAGCTTTTTCGTCACTCAAACATGCAATTGTTACTACGCCACAAGGCAAAGAAGTATTGCTAGGGGATGTAGTTGAGCTAACCGAAGCCCCCGGTATCAGTTACATTCGCCGTGAAGGCGGTTATCGTACAGTTTATGTTTATGGCAACATAGATGAAGAGGTTATTGAGCCAGGTGAAGTGGTGAAGCAAGTTAAAGAGAATCTACTGCCACAGCTGCTAGACGAATACCCAAGTGTTAAGTCAGAGCTCGGCGGTGCAATTGAAGAGCAGCAAGCTCAGGCCGATGAGCAATTACTGTTTTTTGCAGGTGGTATGATTTTAGTTTACATATTACTGGCCGTGCCGCTAAAAAGTTACTCACAGCCTTTAATTGTTATGTCGGTTATTCCATTTAGTTTAACGGGTGCAATATGGGGTCACTTTTGGTTTGGTTTAGATATTAGCTTAATGTCGGGCTTTGGTTTAATTGCGGCCGCTGGGGTGGTTATTAATGACTCATTAGTCATGACTGATTTTATTAATCAGGCGCGTCGCGCAGGTATCAGTATTAAAGAGGCCGTTATTGAAGCAGGGTGTGCTCGTTTTAGACCTATATTACTTACCTCAATTACCACCTTTGCTGGGGTATTACCGATTATGTTTGAAACCAGTTTACAGGCTAAATTTGTAATACCAATGGCGGTAGCACTGGGTTTTGCGGTGATGTTTGCTACCCTGATCACCCTTATTTTAGTGCCATGTTTGTATATTATTTTAACCGACATTGGTGCGCTATTTAAGCGTCCGTTTGCAAGTAAAAAAGTGAGCGTGAGTTAACATTTTATAGCAAACTAAAAAGCCAACCGATTTAGCGGTTGGCTTTTTTATTTTCATGATAAACTGACCGTCATTGTTATTTTTTAAGCGGTTTTTTTTGTGTCTTCATCTGATTATTCTTTAAGCTTATTACCTAATTTCCCTATTGCTAAAAAGCAAGCTCATGCGCTGACGACTCACGCAAAAACACGCGTGGATGACTACTATTGGATGCGCGATGATGAGCGAAAAAATGCTGACATACTCGCACATTTAGCGCAAGAAAACGCCTATTGTGATGCACAATTAGCCGCCATTAAGCCTCTACAAAATACATTATTTGAGGAGCTTAAAGGTCGCATTGTAAAAGATGATAATACCGTACCGGTAAAAGACGGCCAGTATTGGTATCACTCAGAGGTTCGCGGAGATGATGAATATGCGCGTCATTATCGCAGTCGCAGTATGGCAATGGCTGATAAAGAGCTACTACTTGATGTTAATGAGCTTGCTAATGACTATGAATTTTATGAGTTAGGTGAAGTGGCACTGAGCCCAAACGAGCAATTAATGGCTTACTCTGAAGATACCGACGGCAGACGTATTTACACCGTTCGCTTTAAAGATTTAAGCAATAATGAAATGCTTGGCGATGTACTTGAAAATACCGAAGGGCAAGTTGTTTGGGCAAACGACAATAAAACCGTATTTTATGTCAAAAAGGATTTAACAACCTTATTGGGTTATCAAGTTTTTAGACACCAGCTTGGCACTGAACAACACCAAGATGTACTAGTATACGAAGAGCAAGACAGCAGCTTTTTTATGGGCTTAGGTAAAAGTCGTGATGAAAGCTTAATTATTATCGATTTAGCAAGCACAGAAACTAACGACATGTGGGTACTCGATGCCAATCAACCCCAAGGTGAGTTTACTGCGTTGATACCCCGTGAACAGGGGCATGAATTTGATATCGATAAGCTTGGTGATACTTTTTATATAGTGACTAACTGGCAGGCCAAAAACTTTAGATTAATGACCGCAACAAGCGACACCATTGCTGATAAAAACCAGTGGCAAACACATACCCCTCACCGTGAAACTGTATTATTAGAAGGCGTTGAACTATTTAACGACTTTATAGTGCTTAGCGAGCGCGAACAAGGCCAAGCACGCTTTATTGTGGTTAACAAAAACGGCGAGCGAATGAACCTTGAGTTTGATGATCCTTGTTACTACGCCGCTATTGCGATGAACCCAGAGCCAAGTGTAACCCATGCACGCATTTACTATTCAAGCTTAACAACACCAGGCTCGCTCTATAATGTTGATTTGAGTACAGGTAAAAAAACCTTACTTAAACAACAAAAAGTACTCGGTGATTTTAACGCAGAAGACTACCAGTCAGAGCGACTTATGATAAGTGCTCGAGATGGGGTGAAAGTACCCGTGTCGTTGGTATATCGTAAAGATAGCTTTAAAAAAGATGGCTCAAATCCGTTGTTTCAATATGGCTATGGCGCATATGGGATCACCATAGATCCGAGCTTTTCGAGCACATCACTGAGTTTACTTGACCGTGGTTTTGTTTATGCGATTGCACATGTGCGCGGCAGCGAAATGCTAGGGCGTTCATGGTACGAACATGGTAAAAAACAGCATAAACAAAATAGCTTTAATGACTTTATAGATGTTACCAAAGCACTTACCGAACAAGGATACGGTAACAAAAGTAAAGTGTTTGCCTCTGGTGGCAGTGCTGGGGGGTTATTAATGGGAGCTGTGGTAAATCAAGCGCCTGAGCTTTACTGTGGAGTGGGCTGCCATGTGCCATTTTTAGATGTACTCACCACAATGTTAGATGAAAGCATTCCGCTTACAACCAATGAGTATGATGAATGGGGTAACCCAAATGACCCCCATTTTTACGACATTATTGAAGCGTATTCACCGTACGACAATATTAGTGCGCAACACTACCCCAATATACTGGTGACAACCGGTTTGCACGACTCACAAGTACAGTATTGGGAACCAATGAAATGGGTGGCTAAAATGCGTGAATATAAAACCGATGATAATATTTTAGTGTTTAAAACCGACATGGATGCAGGACATGGTGGGGCATCGGGTCGCTTTAAGAGCTTAGAGGAAAAAGCGCTAGAAATAGCCTTTTTTATCGCTTTGTCATAGCCCGTAAATGATTGTTACAAAAAAGCCTCAGTAATAACTGAGGCTTTCTATTTTTTAAAATAACTTAATCTAGGTAGGCTTTTAACATCCACACTAGTTTTTCTTGCTCTTTAATGTAGTCACTCATTAATGACGCGGTACCTTCATCATCAGCTTCAGCGGCTTGTGCAAGAATATCGCGCTGCATTTTAATTAAGCTGCTGTATCCAGCAAGTAAGTTCTCTACTGCGGTTACGCCATCGCTGATCCCTTTTGCTTCTTTAATTTCACTTACTTCTAAGTAATCTGAAAACGCATGCAGTGGTGCTCCATCAAGCGTTAAGATACGCTCTGCAATTTCATCTACTTTTAATAGTAGTAAGTTATAGATTTCTTCAAACTTTAAATGTAATTCAAAAAAGTTTCGGCCTTTAATATTCCAGTGAAAACCGCGCGCATTCATGTATTGAATTTGATAGCTGCTTAATAATGTATTTAGTGACTTAATAATATCTTCACTTTTTGTACTGTTTAAACCAATTGCATTTACTTGCGACATATATTGCTCCTTAAATAACCGTTTTATGAATTTGTTTACACCTTGTTCAATACAATCAGTATTACCTAAGATGGTGTATTAATAAAATCGTTTATACATATTGGTGTCATAGCTAAAAGCTATCACCGTAGCTGCGACTTTTTAAATAAGTTAGTTAACGCTGTTCAATAGATATGGGTTGTGTTTATAAAAATACTACCTTGAGCAGTGAAATTATTTATTTTGTGAGTGCAAAATATGATCTAAAACAAGTTTTATTAACCTCAAGGCTGCCGCCGTTTTATTTATTGATATAGGTCAAAAAATAGACTCGTAGTGAGTGCATAATCTACCTAGGCCCGCTTAATAAAGTAGCTAAATTTTTATTAAGACTTAAGGTAGTCTCATTATTAGGAGAAATACAATGGATGCAAAAACAAACAAACAAAATAAAGCAGAGCTAATTAGTATTGGTATTGCATTGGTCGCGTTTGTCGTTGGATTAGTTGCACACTTGGCAGGCGCAAGTTTCGCTAACTTTGATACTTTTGGCTATATTGCAGCGCCTATGCCCCTAGTGCTCGGTATTATATTTGTAGTTAGCTATAAATTGGCTGCCGCGGCAGAAGACTAAACATCCTCATTCAAGCGTTCAAGAATATAGTTAACGACCTGGCGTGAGTAAATCATACTGGTATGGCTTAAATGAAACACCTTGTGTTCAGCCATACCTCTGAGCTTAGTCTCATCTAATAACACAGTGCCATCAGAGCGGCTGCCTTTTACAATGAGTGGCATTAAGCCAATCGGTAGATCGCCCGCAATGCTATATAGCTTGGCTTTAAAAGGCCAATCACCATTCTTAGAGAGTAAAAACTCAACGCTATTTTTTAATAATAGCTCGAACCCTTTTTGCTGCATTTTTTCAGCAATATGGCTGCCAGTATGTGGCGTTCCTAAGGTGATTACCTTTTCAACATGATGACTTGGCGCTGAGTTTGCCTCTAAATAGGCGCGAGCAACTAAGCCCCCCATAGAGTGACACACTAAAGCAGAAGGCTCGTTGCCAATAAATTCATCTATTTGCGAAAAAATAGCATCTCGATTAGGGTCGCGCGTATTGTAGGTTAGGTTTAAAACCTTAACGCCCGACTCTTCCAAACGCGAACACAGCGGGCGCATCACCAAGCCAGACATATACAAACCATGCAAAACAATAACGTGTTTAACTTTCATACGCGCCTACTTACTATTCTGAATCTAAATTACATTAATTGCTGAGGTTTTATCTCAATGTTAGTGGTGTCGGTATTAACCCACACTTCACCATCTTGAATGGTAATAGCCAATTTAATATTACGATCAACCAACGCAGCTAATAGCTGAGTGGCCGCATAATTAAGGCTAAAAATACTTAAGTTTTTAAACTCGTATAATTTAGGCTGATGCTTTTGCCACCAAATAGCTTGGTTATTCTCGCCATAGGTATATAAAATTACTTTTTTAGCTTTATTACAGGCTTTTTTAAGGCGCTTTTCATCTGGTAACCCCAGCTCAATCCACAGCTCTATTTCTTCACTGTAATTAATATGCCAAAGCTCCGGCTCATCATCAGCACACAAACCTTTAGTAAACTCTAATCCATCACAGCTATTAAGTGCAAACGCTAGTAAGCGGATCATCAAGCGTTGCTCAGTCTCTGATGGGTGTTGTGCCAAGGTTAAATTAAAATCTTGGTATACGTGACGGTCCATATCGCTAAGCGATAACTGCGCCTTCATGATGGTAGATTTGAGAGCCATAGTGTCTAATCTGAAAAAATTTGCGCCAGTATAGCGCAATTAAATGAATTGCCAGTTAAAATAGCTACAAATTATATGTTAGGAGTTAAAAATGGCTATCCAGTGGTTCCCTGGGCACATGAATAAAGCCCGAAATGAAATTAAAGAAATAATGCCACAAATGGATGTGATCATTGAAGTGCTAGATGCGCGCATTCCTTATAGTAGCGAAAACCCGATGGTGGCTACCTTACGTGAAGGTAAGCCGGTCATCAAAATTCTCAATAAAGCCGATTTAGCTGATCCTAAAATGACGCAAACGTGGAAAGACTATTTTGAGCAAGAAAATGGCGTAAAAGCCATTGCATTTGGTAACGATAAAGCCGCAGAAGTGCATCGAATTAATGAACTGTGTAAAAAGTTAGTGCCGCATAAAGTAGGTGCCGATAAGCAAATTAAAGCCATGATCATGGGTATTCCTAACGTAGGTAAATCGACGCTCATTAATGTGCTTGCTGGGCGTATAGTGGCTAAAACAGGGAATGAGCCTGCAGTTACTAAGGCGCAACAGCGTATTAAACTTGATGATGGCATTATGCTTTACGATACGCCTGGAATGTTGTGGCCAAAAGTTGAAAATGAAAACTCAGGCTACCGTTTAGGTGCTACAGGTGCGATACGTGATACCGCACTTGAATATGAAGAAGTCGCTAGTTACACCGCCGAATATTTATTGCATGCCTACCCCGAGTTATTAAAAGCGCGCTATAAATTAGAAGAGCTGCCAGAAAGCGATTGGGAGTTTGTTGAAATGGCGGGTAAAAAGCGTGGCTGCATTCGCGGTGGCAACCAAATTGATACGTATAAAATGTCTGAAATTCTAATTAATGAATTACGTGATGGCATTATTGGTCGCATCACCATGGAAACACCTGCCATGCGTGAAGAGGAAGAAATAATGGTGGCTGAACTTCGCGCGGCAGCAGAGGCTAAAAAGCAAGCCAAAGAAGAAGAGAAAAAACAACGCCGTGCGCGAGCACGAAAAAACCGCCGTTAATTTTTAAAGCGTAGGTTAAAGCCTTACGCATTAAATTACAGACATAAAAAAAGCCCGTAAGGGCTTTTTTAGTTTCATATCTACCGTCACCGATATGAGCAATGTAGCAAGTAAATGAGTAGGGCGGAAACGTGTCATAAACAGCAAGGGGCGTTGTGGTTTATAACAGGTTTCCATAGCAGTTAACGTGCGCTACACGTTGTTTCAGGGTCGAGAAACAAATGAACTTTTCCGTCACAAGAAGTATGTCTCGTCTTGTTGATAGTGATTATCAATTAGATTTAAGTAACTGTCAATACCTAAATGCAAATAATTCTTATTTTAACTTTTTGTTCATTTATAGCACTAAAGTAAGGGCTGCTTTTTGCTACACATCCCCTTATGCTAAGTTAAGTATTATAAAAATAATAACAAGAACAAAAATATGTTTTCAATTTGGTTTATTAGCCTTATTGCTGTGGTGTATCTAGGGATATTATTTGCAGTTGCGGGCTGGGCGGATAGACGTAAGGTGCTTCCTTTCAAAGGTTTAACCTATGGGCTGTCATTGGGTGTTTATTGTACCTCATGGGCTTTTTACGGCACCACGGCACAAGCGGCTAGTAATGGCTGGTGGTTGGCACCTACCTATGCGGGCACTATTATATTATTTATTTTTGGCTGGCAGCTGTATTGTCGTATTGCGCATATTTGTCGACAGCAAAAGCTTACTTCTATGGCTGACTTTATTGCCACTCGTTATGGGCAGTCGTCGAGTTTATCAGGGCTTATCTCACTTATTTCAGTGATAGCAATTGTACCGTATATTTCTTTACAACTTAGTGCGACCGCACAAAGTATTAATTTACTCACCGACCGAGCTCCGACACAAAGTAACCAAGTATGGGCAGATAGTACGTTTTATATTACGTTATTACTGGCTTTATTTGCTATTTTATTTGGCGCTCGCAGGCTCAAGCCCAGTGAACATAACCCCGGGTTAATTGCCAGTATTGCCTTTGAATCAATTGTTAAATTACTTGCCTTTATTGCGGTGGGCTTGTATGTGTGTTTTTCTATATTTGATAGCCCTATTGCTTTGTATGAACAGGCGCAAGCGCTAAACATACCAACACAAGTTGCCGCGACTCAAAGCCCCGTTTATGTCTATGTTGCACATACCTTGTTGGGAATACTCGCTACATTGTGCTTACCTCGCCAATTTCATATGAGTTTTATTGAAAACAATAATAATAATGAACTGGCAACCGCTCGCTGGTTGTTTCCGTTGTATTTATTACTGATCAACTTATTTATTTTACCTATAGCTTACGCTGGACTTGTTTATTTTAGTGATAGTAGCGTTGGTCAAGATACCTTCGTATTAGCGCTGCCAATGGCTGCAGATAATGGCGTGGTTACTTTACTTGCCTTTTTAGGTGGCTTTTCAGCGGCGACCAGTATGGTGATTGTGTCGGCAATAGTGTTGTCGGTAATGATAACAAACGACTTTATTAATCAGTTTATTTTGCGACGTTCTCAGTTAACGTCAAGCAGTCGAGGCTTGGATAAAAACAACTTATTGCATGCGCGTAAAATTGTAATTGTACTTATTTTATTACTCAGCTATTTCACTCATAGAGTGCTTGCAGAAACCACCACACTTGCAACCGTAGGGCTTATGTCGTTTACCTTAGTTGCGCAATTTGCTCCTGCGATGATTATTGGTTTATGGTGGCGCCACGCATCGTGTCGTGGTGCACAGCTCGGTATTTTAAGTGGCTTTGTAATTTGGGGTTATACTTTACTGCTACCTAATTTAGCCAGTGGTTTTGGGAGTCAAAGTAGTTGGTTAATAGAAGGGCCATGGCAAGTAGCTTGGTTGGCACCCACTAATTTATTTTCATTGAATTTAGAAAGTATTAGCCAATCACTATTATTGTCATTAGGCGCTAATACATTGGTGTATTTGCTAGTACCGTTTTTTAGCCGAGCAACGCTTGCTGAGCGGTTGCAAAGTAATAAGTTTATCTCACAGTTAAATGACTCCCGCCTAAACACTGCATTACAGCCATTAAACTTTGAAGATTTAGGCGCGTTATTGCAGCGTTTTGCTGAAAAAGAAGCGAGCCACTCTTTAGTGCAGCATTATTTTCCGCATGATAAAAGTCAATGGAAGCGTATCGCCAATGCTGAGCTTGAGTTGCTTGTAGAACGAGAGATGTCAGCGGTTATAGGTGGCGCATCAGCACGGCTAATTTTGGATGTAGCTAAAAACGAGCAACGTCAGCCTTTAGAGCAAGTTGCTGAGTTTGTTGATGAGGCCAGCCAAGTACTCAAATTTAATCGCGATTTACTGCAATCTACCATTGAAAACATTCAACAAGGTATTAGCGTAGTAGATAGTGAGTTGCGTTTGGTGGCATGGAATCAAGGCTATAAACATATGTTTAACTATCCTGGTAGCGCTTTATATATTGGCCGACCGGTGGCTGATATTATTCGCTTTAATGCTGAGCGAGGCTTGTTTCGTGGTGAGGATATTAATACAGAAGTCGATAAGCGTTTAGCCTACTTAAAACAAGGCAGCGCGTATAAATATCAACGTGCACATAGTGATGGCCGAGTATTTGAAATGCAAGGTAACCCTTTACCTGGCGGTGGGTTTGTAACGACCTACACCGACATAAGTGAATTTGTAAAACAACAAAAAGCGCTAACACAAGCAAATGTAAGCCTTGAAGAGAAGGTGGCTACTCGCACTGCGGCATTAACACAGGCTAACCAAGCGCTTTCCAAAGCTAAGCAAGTAGCAGAGCAGGCAACAGTAAGTAAAACACGTTTTTTTGCAGCGGCGAGTCACGATTTATTGCAGCCATTTAATGCCGCAAGTTTATTTTGTTCGTTAATGAACGAAAAAGCCCAAGATACTGAGCTTAAAGATCTAGCTATGAATATTAAAAACTCCTTAGCAAGTGCAGAAGAGCTACTTTCGAGTATTTTAGAGTTAACTAAACTCGATTCAGGTTCGTTTAAAGTGCAGTTAACGGAATTTAATGTGAGTAGTTTAATAGAGCCACTGCGTAATGATTATTTAGCACTAGCCCAAGAAAAAGGCCTCGGTTTTATATTGGAGTCGTGCGATGCGCGAATTTATACCGACAAAGCATTACTTAAGCGTGTACTACGAAACTTACTTAGTAATGCCATACGCTACACAGAGCACGGTGAAGTACGCTTAAAAGTCTTACTTGATGAACACCATGTATCGTTTGTGATTGAAGATACAGGGATAGGTATTGCCACCAGTGATCAGCAGAGTATTTATCAAGAATTTAAGCAGTTGGGTGATAAACCTAACGCCGAGGGGTTGGGATTGGGGCTTTCTATCACCAAACGTATTTGTGATTTATTAAATATTCCTTTGGTAATGGGCTCTCAGCTTAATAAAGGCACTCAATTTACTTTAACCATGCCATGCAAACCTAGTTTAAAAGCACAAACCACGGCGCATGTACCTGCCAATCCAGAAACTGAATTGGGACGTTTATGTATTTGGTTGGTCGATAACGATCGTAATGTACTTGAAGCACTGAAACAATTGCTTGAAAACTGGGGATGTGAAATTGCCACCGCCACCAACTTAATTGAACTTGAGCAACTCAAAGCAGTAAATACACTACCGCAGCTACTTATTGTTGATTATCAATTGGATGATGGTGTAACGGGGCTTGAGGTGATTGAACAAGCAGGATTAATGACGTTGCCCGCCATTGTTAATACTGCAAACCATGATGAGCAAATACGCGAGCGCGTTCTCGATGCCGGTTATCCTTTATTGTATAAACCACTTAAAGCACCGGCATTAAAAAGGATGATAAAACGACTAACTTAGAGTGTGTACACCATATTAGCTAGCTTCGGTTTTACCTATTTGAGATAGCTGATTAAACAAAATGCCTGCTTGGGTACGGTTATACACATTAAGCTTTCGCAAAATGGCCGATACATGTTGTTTTATGGTGGTTTCTTGAATCGACATTTCAAAGGCAATTTGTTTGTTCAAAAGCCCGTCGGCTATCATCGCGAGTACACGGTATTGCTGTGGAGTGAGTTTTTCTAGGTTGCGGGCAAAATTGCTCTGTTCGTCATTAACAACCACATCGGTTAAGTCAATGTCTGGTGGTAACCAGGTATCGCCGTTGAGCACATGGCTAATGGCTTTGCTTATGACATCCAAAGATGATGATTTTGGAATATAGCCTGCGGCGCCTAAGCTCATAGCTTGTTTTATTATGGTTGCTGTTTCGTTAGCTGAAACCATGATCACTAAAATATCAGGATAATGATTACGTAATTGCGAGAGTGCTTGTAGGCCATTCGCACCAGGAATAGTTAAGTCTAAAAAAATAAGTTCTATTTCAGGGTGTGCTTTGAGTAGTGCAAACAGTCCATCAATATCACTGGTTTCTTTTATGTGCTCTTCAGGCACTGAGGTTGCTGCGGCTTGGCGTAATGCACTTCTAAACAACGGGTGGTCGTCAGCAATTATGGTATTCACAGCAAAAGACATTCCAAATATTCTCCATGTGTTTAGTTATAAGTGATTTTGATAAGTGAAACAAGGTTTGTCTGTGGGGATAAACAGACAAACCTTAGCAATACCAATTTTAAAAACGATAGCCCACAGCAAGTGATACCGTGCGAGGATCACCGTAATAGCCGATCAGGGTATTGTCGCCACCTAAGCCTGGCGTGTATTTACTGGTGTCGGTTGGATCTGACGGGTCGGGTGCTACAAACTGGTAACCTCCAATCATATATTCTTCATCGGTTAAGTTTTTACCATAAATACCCGCAGTCCAATGGCCATCTACGCTATACCAAGTAACGCCAACGTTTAATAATCCGTAGGCGTCTTGTGTTAAGAGGCTATCTTCTTCGAACAGTGCGTAATCACCACGGTGATAGTAATTACCATTCATAACAAAGTCGCCCATATCTGTGTATAAACGGTACGTTGCACTTAAATTAAAGGTCAGATCAGGAGTATTCGAGACGCTAAAACGGTCTGACTTATCAAATGTTTCACCGGTATCAGGGTTGGTATCAATCACATTTTCAAAACTACTATCGATATAACCTATTGACGCATCAAAAGTTAACGCATCGCTTGCAACATAACTGAGTTCTAGTTCAATGCCATCAGATTTAGATTCGCCAATATTACCTAAGCGCTGGTTTAAATCGGCGGCGCTGTCACCGGGTAATACCGATATGTACTGACGGTCTTTATGATCAAGTGTGAATACGGTTAAGTTTGCGCGTAAATTATCATTCCATTCGCTTTTCATGCCTAGTTCTATTGAATCAACAACTTCTGGCCTTGCTGCAGGTTCTGCTGTGGTTGCGCGCGGATTAAATGTACCTGACTTAAACCCTTGCGAGTAACTAGCAAAAAACATGATGTCGTTATTATATTGATATTCAACACCCGCACGAGGCGTAAAGCGTGACCAATCTTCGCTGTCATCTAGTACCGTAGGCACTAGTTGTCCTTCTGGGCGAACATAGCCTGGGATCCAACCTGATTCAGGGTAAACAATGTCAAAAATAAGACCATTATTTACAATCGCTTCTTTGCTATCTTTGGTATAGCGCGCGCCAAGTGTCATTGACCATTTTTCATCAAAGTCGTAGCTTCCTTGTATGTATGCCGCTCTACTGGTGGAATTGCTACAACCGCTTACTTCACGCGTAAGCCCAAGAGCACCTAAACTTTGACCAAGCACGCCTAGTACAGCTTCAAACTGACCACAAGATTCACCATCATAGTAATAAAGCCCTGAGACCATTTTATAGTTATCGCCACTGTGATTTAGCTGAATCTCATGGGTAGTTTGTTCATCGTCATAAATGGCTGGAACATCAAAAATTGGTAAAGAGGTATTATCAAAGTCGATGTTAGTTGGCGAATAGCTTTCTCTTGTTGCTGCAACGTATTTAATACTC
Organism: Pseudoalteromonas sp.; assembly: GCF_018402495.1. Classification (GTDB taxonomy): domain Bacteria; phylum Pseudomonadota; class Gammaproteobacteria; order Enterobacterales; family Alteromonadaceae; genus Pseudoalteromonas. The sequence goes on along the minus strand of NZ_JAGYIU010000005.1, from coordinate 230,137 downwards.
GTATTTTCACTCATATCCCAGCGAGCAGTTAAGCTCATACCTTCAAGCTCTACTTTGTTCCATGTAGGTAAACTAGTATAAGAGTCATACACGCTATCGGGTACAGGCGCATTCGTTAATAAGCTTGGAAGTAAGCGATACCCGCCTTTCGCGTTAGAGTCATCATCGGTTTTATCCCATGTGAAACGAAAGAATAAGTCATCGGTAGGGGTGTACTCTAACGTAACCCGTGCTGCGGTAACATCTTTGTTATAGTTTTCGCGGTCTTGATTATCAAGGGCTGACGTTAAAAACTCACCGTAGCCATCACGGTTCAATGTGGCAAAACCAAAACCAACATAGAGTTTTTCATCAATAAGCGGGAGCTGCCCAGTGACTTTTAAATCTTTTTGGCTGTAGCTGCCTACGGTGCCTTGAATATTTAGCGTTGCATCACCGCTCATTTCTTTGGTGACATACTTTACTGCACCACCAATAGTGTTTTTGCCATATAGCGTACCTTGTGGGCCACGTAACACTTCAATTTGTTGCACATCAAGTAAGTCGAGCACGGCACCTTGCGGGCGGGCGATATATACATCATCAATGTAAATACCTACGCCAGGTTCATAACCCCAGAGCGGGTCTTGCTGACCTACACCGCGAATAAACGCAGTGATGGTTGAGTTAGTGCCTCGGCTTGATTGTAGCGTGGTGTTGGGTGAAAACTGCTGTACCTCGGTCATCACGCTGATGCCGTTTTCTGCTAATTCCTGTGCGCCAATTGAGGTCACCGCAACCGGAACTTCTTGTAAGTTTTCAACGGTTTTGCGAGCGGTTACTTCTATTCGCTCTAACTCTGCTTTTTTTACTTTAGGCGTTTGTTCAGCTGCCACACTTGTTGCACTTAATAAGGCGAGTGAAACAGCGAGTGTAACGGGTGTGATATTTTGTTTGAGCTTTATCATTGGTGTGTTCCTGTTGTTATTAGTTGATTATTTGTTTGCTCATGTCACCTGTATTCACTGTAGAAGATAGTGTTAAAAAAATGAATTAGTACCATAGTGCTATAAGAATTTAACGCCTTGATTTATATGGGGTTTGTTTAAGTTTTATAACGTATAGTACCTTAGTGTTATGTCTTTATTTGCGTTGAGCGATAAAACTAACAACAGTTACTGCGATGTCACCTCATCTGGGTAATAACAATAATTATAGGAATGTCTATGCTGAGCATGATAGGGCTGTTAGGTGGTTTAATACTGCTAATAATTTTAACTTTGCGCGGGGTTAATTTATTTATTGCCGCGCCAATATGTGCATTGTTGGTGGCACTAACAAGCGGGATGGCTATATTCCCGGTGACTGCCGACAGTAATTTTATTAACGCGTACATGGATGGCTTTGCTGGATTCTTAAGCGCATGGTTTTTTATGTTTTTACTGGGCTCTTTGTTCGGTAAATTTATGGAAGATACTGGCGCAGCAGACAGCGTAGCCAGTTACATTGTTGGCAAGCTAGGCATGAAGCATGCGGTGCTGGCGGTGGTGATTGCTTGTGCAGTACTGACTTATGGCGGAGTCAGCGTATTCATTGTGGCGTTTTCGGTTTACCCGATGGCGCTCAGTTTATTTAAAGACGCCGATTTGCCGCGGCGCTTTATACCCGCAACATTAGCATTTGGCTCAGTGACGTTTACTATGACCTCTGCGGGCTCGCCTGAAATTCAAAATTGGATACCCGTAAAGCATTTAGGTACCTCACCCTATGCGGCATGGGAAGTAAGCTTAGTAGTGGCCATTTTTATGGCGACGGTCGGCTACTTTTGGCTGAATAAAATGATTAAAAAGGCGGTTGTCAAAGGTGAACGTTTTGATGCTAGAGATGATGATCCGGTTATTTTAGAGCGCAAGCGGCCGCATCCAATCACCGGCGTAATCCCTTTGCTGGTGGTGCTAATCTTATCATTTATGTTGCATGATGTTTTACAGCAAACCGCACTAATTGTGGCGTTGCTTGGTGGTGTTTTAAGTATTGTGGTCATCAATTATAAGTATTTTCATAACATGGCAAATGCCATCAATATGGGTACCACTGGCGCCTTAGTTGCTATAGGTAACACTGCTGCTGTAGTCGGGTTTGGCGCAGTGGCTAAAGTATCACCGGCGTTTATTGCAGCTGTTGATGCTATGACTCATATGCCAGGTAATGAGTTGGTGGGGGCTGCTGTCGCAGTGAGCGTAATAGCCGGATTAACGGGTTCAGCATCTGGCGGGCAAGCGATTGCACTGCCCCTTGTGGCTCCAGGATATTTGGATATGGGGGTTAATCCAGAGCAATTACACAGAGTGGTTGCTATTAGTTCTGGTGCATTAGATAGCCTGCCACATAATGGCTACGTGGTCACAACTATACGTGCCATTTGTAAAGAAACACATCAACGCGCTTATTGGCCATTAGCCGCATTGACGGTAGTTATCCCATTGGTTGGGGTGGCTCTTGCGCTGAGCTTATTCATCACTTTTTAAGGAATTGCAATGAAAACAATATTAATAATAGGGTTGCTGTTTTTATTTAGTAGTACGGTGTTTGGCGCTGATAAAGCAGAGCCGTTACTAGTAGAAAAGCAACATTTCAGAACTGAAAACTTCACAACGGTTTCAGGCACAACGTTGCCACAGGTTGATATTGGTTGGGAAAGTTATGGTGAGCTTAACGAAGCCAAAGATAATGTAATCTTGATCACTCATTATTTTTCAGGAACCTCTCATGCAGCAGGTAAATATTCAGCCGACGACGCCGTAGCAGGGTATTGGGATGCGTTAATTGGCCCAGGAAAAGCCATAGATACTAACAAGTATTTTGTGATCAGCTCTGACACATTAGTCAATGCTAATTGGCATGACCCACACGTAATTACTACCGGACCTGCATCAATTAACCCTGCGACAGGTAAACCTTATGGCTTGGATTTTCCAGTGGTCACTATTACTGATTTTGTTAACGTACAAAAACGCTTATTAGAGAGCTTAGGTATTACTAAATTACATGCCGTGATAGGCGCATCTATGGGCTCTTTTCAGGCGCTAGAGTGGGCAACGCGTTATCCAGATCAGGTTGAACGCCTAATTCATGTTATTGGTGCAGCAACCATGGATGCATGGACTGTCGCTGCGCTTGAAAAATGGGCACTACCCATTCGTTTAGATAAAAACTGGCATCAAGGTAATTACTACGACAAGGAGCGCCCATTAGATGGCTTAGCGGCAACCATGCTAAATATTACCCAAGATGCGATGCATCCAGTTATTTATAACGCTAGCTTCCCTGACTTTAACGTACTTGATGAAGGCGCGTTAAAAGACATTCGTACCTTGCCTAAGTTAAACCAAGTACTAGAACAGCGTGCAATGGCGCGTGCAAAAACCCAAGATGCAAATCATGTATTGTATTTGGTACGGGCATCACAACTGTTTACTGCCGGTATGGAAGGCAACTTAAATACGGCACTTAAAAAAATTAGCGCTAAAACACTGTTATTGCCTGCAACCAATGACTTACTGCTACGCCCTGAAAATATGCGCACTGTATATGAGTCAATGAAGTCGCTGGGGAAAGAGGTTCAGCTTTCTGAAATTGAAGGCGGCTGGGGGCATCTCGATGGAATTTTTTCAATCTCACCCAAAGCGCAGCTGATCAGTGAATTTTTAGAGGAGTAGTAGTATGAGTAAAAACGTATTAATCACCGGCGCGGCTAGTGGTATAGGGCTATACATTGCTGAGCAGCTAGCCCGAGCAGGGCATAGCATTATTGTGACCGACCTTAATGAACACTTAGCTCAACAAGCAGCGCAAAAAATTATTGAACAGGGCGGTACTGCTCAGGGCTATGCATTGAATGTGGCTGATAGCCAAGCGATTGAAGATTTTTTTAGCACCTTTACGCAACCTGTTGATGTATTAATCAATAATGCAGGGATACAACATGTAGCTAAATTAGAAGATTTTCCTGCAGATAAGTGGCTGCTTTTACAGCAAGTGATGTTGGTAGGTCCCGCAATGATGAGTAAAGCGGTACTACCACGTATGCGTGAGCAAGATTTTGGCCGCATCATTAATATTGGTTCTATTCACGCCATGGTGGCCTCTAAATATAAGTCTGCTTATATCGCCGCGAAGCATGGCTTAATTGGCTTTGCTAAAACCATGGCATTAGAAACGGGTGATGCCAATATCACTATTAATACAGTGTGCCCAGCATATGTAAAAACGCCATTAGTGGAGCAGCAAATTGCCGCACAAGCCAAAGAGCATGGTATTTCTGAGCAGCAAGTGATTGACACCATTATGCTGGCACCCATGCCGAAAAAGGCATTTATCGGCTTAGACGAAATCTTGCATACCGTGAGCTTTTTAATGGCGGATGCTGCACGCAACATTACCGCTCAAGCCATCGCCATTGATGGCGGTTGGACTGCACAATAAGGGGGAGCCAATGGCAGGTTTTGATAAAGTAGTAACAAGCTACAGTGACGCTATGACAGGGCTTGAAGATGGCATGACCGTGATTGCTGGTGGTTTTGGTTTGTGTGGTATTCCTGAAGGTTTGATCGCACAAATTAAACGCCAAGGGACACGTAATTTAACCGTAGTATCTAATAATTGTGGTGTTGATGGTTTTGGGCTTGGATTACTACTTGAAGATAAACAAATTAGTAAAATGGTCGCTTCTTACGTCGGTGAAAACGCACTTTTCGAGCAACAATTACTTAGTGGCGAGTTAGATGTTGAACTAACGCCACAAGGGACGCTAGCCGAAAAAATGCGTGCAGGCGGCGCCGGAATTCCAGCATTTTATACCGCAACGGGTGTAGGTACGCCTGTGGCTGAAGGTAAAGAAACCCGTTCAATCAAGGGGCGCGAATATTTATTAGAGCCCAGTATTTCCGGTGACTTTGCCATTGTTAAAGCATGGAAAGCGGATCGCTACGGTAATTGTATTTATCGTCATACAGCGATGAACTTTAATCCTATGGCAGCCACCGCTGGTAAAATTACCGTATTAGAGGTTGAAGAAATTGTCGAGCCCGGAGAGCTTGAGCCAAGCCAAATTCATACACCAGGTATTTATATCGATCGCGTTATTAAAGGTGAGTTTGAAAAGCGTATTGAAAAAACCACCACTCGAGCGGCAAAGTCCTAAGGAGCACATAATGGCATTAACACGAGAGCAAATAGCAAAACGCGTGGCAATGGAATTACAAGATGGCTACTACGTTAATTTAGGGATTGGTATTCCAACGCTGGTGGCTAACTACGTGCCTAAGGGCATTGAGGTAATGCTGCAATCAGAAAATGGGTTACTGGGCATGGGGCCTTATCCTACCGCTGAAAATGTAGATGCCGATATGATCAACGCGGGGAAAGAAACGGTAACCGCAGCTACGGGTGCCGCTATTTTTAATTCTGCAGAAAGCTTTGCCATGATCCGCGGTGGGCATGTTGATTTAACTGTGCTGGGTGCGTTTGAAGTGGACCAAAACGGCAACATTGCCAGTTGGATGATCCCTAATAAATTGGTCAAAGGTATGGGCGGGGCGATGGATTTAGTGGCTGGGGCAAAAAACATTATTTGTACCATGACCCATGCAAATAAGCATGGCGAATCAAAACTGCTGACTGAATGTAGTTTGCCGTTAACGGGTGTTGGTTGTATCAATAAAGTGATCACCGATTTGGCTCTATTAGAAATAAAAGATGGCGCTTTTCATTTGTTAGAGTGCGCACCAGGGGTGAGTGTTGATGAAATCAAAGCCAAAACTGTGGGTAATTTAGTTATTAGCGATGAGGTTAAAACCATGAGTTTTGAGTAATATCACTAATGACTGACATGGAGTAAAGTAATTGTGTTTGCTTCATGCCATCACCCGATTGCGCTTTGAATACTTAACAATAAGGCTTATAAAGACTTAAGCAGTTTAAAACAGGCCTCATTCATACCTCAAAATATCTTTAAAGCAAGTTTTTTATAAATTGGCTGCATTTTAAGCGACTTCTATGGTGATGTTCGCTTTAAGTGATGTTATACTCCCGCCGAATAATTTTTCGACTTTATTAAGAGTAAACTAAATGGCAGATTTATCGAAGTACAGAAACATTGGTATTTTCGCGCACGTTGATGCGGGTAAAACTACCACCACTGAGCGTATCCTAAAGCTTACTGGTCAAATCCACAAAAGTGGTGACACGCACGACGGCACATCAGTAACAGACTTCATGGACCAAGAGGCTGAGCGCGGTATTACTATCCAGTCTGCGGCTGTAAGCTGTTTCTGGAAAGATCACCGTTTTAACGTTATCGATACTCCTGGACACGTTGACTTCACAGTTGAAGTTTACCGTTCACTTAAAGTATTAGATGGCGGTATCGGTGTATTCTGTGGTTCTGGTGGTGTTGAGCCACAATCAGAAACTAACTGGCGCTATGCGAATGAGTCAGGCGTTGCACGTGTTATCTTCGTAAATAAATTAGACCGTATGGGTGCTGATTTTTACCGCGTTGTTGATCAAGTGAAAAACGTACTAGCAGCTACACCATTAGTTATGACTTTACCAATTGGTATTGAAGATGACTTTGTAGGTGTTGTTGACGTTTTAAACAAACAAGCATACGTATGGGATGACAGTGGTCTTCCTGAAAACTACTCAATTGTTGACGTTCCAGCTGATTTGGTTGACAAAGTTGATGAGTACCATGAGATCTTAGTTGAAACTGCTGTTGAGCAAGACGACGATCTAATGGAAGCGTACATGGAAGGTGAAATGCCTTCAGTTGAAGATATCAAGCGTTGTATCCGTAAAGGTACTCGTGACCTTGCTTTCTTCCCAACTTACTGTGGTTCTGCTTACAAAAACAAGGGTGTTCAATTAATCCTTGATGCTGTTGTCGATTACTTACCTGCTCCTACAGAAGTTGATCCTCAACCTCTTATGGATGAAGAAGGTAACGAAAATGGCGAACATGCAATCGTATCTGCTGATGAGACGTTCAAAGCGTTAGCATTTAAGATCATGGATGACCGTTTTGGTGCATTAACATTCGTACGTATCTACTCTGGTAAGCTTAACAAGGGTGATACTATCCTTAACGCGTTTACAGGTAAAACTGAGCGTGTTGGCCGTATGGTTGAGATGCAAGCCGATGATCGTAATGAATTAACTAGCGCGCAAGCGGGTGATATCATTGCAATCGTTGGTATGAAAAACGTGCAAACTGGTCACACTCTTTGTGATCCTAAGCACCCAGTAACACTTGAGCCTATGGTATTCCCAACACCAGTAATCTCGATTGCTGTACAGCCTAAAGATAAAGGCGGTAATGAGAAAATGGGTGTTGCTATTGGTAAAATGGTTGCAGAAGATCCATCTTTCCAAGTTGAGACAGATGAAGATTCAGGTGAAACTATCCTTAAAGGCATGGGTGAGCTTCACTTAGATATCAAAGTAGACATCCTTAAGCGTACTTACGGTGTAGACCTTATTGTTGGTCAACCACAGGTTGCTTACCGTGAAACTATCACTAAAGAAGTTGAAGATAGCTACACGCACAAGAAACAATCTGGTGGTTCTGGTCAGTTCGGTAAAATCGATTACCGTATTAAGCCTGGCGAAGTGGGTTCTGGTTTCACGTTCACATCATCTGTTGTTGGTGGTAACGTACCTAAAGAATTCTGGCCTGCAGTTGAGAAAGGCTTTAAGTCAATGATGGATACCGGTGTTCTAGCTGGCTTCCCAGTACTTGACGTTGAAGTTGAGCTTTTCGACGGTGGTTTCCATGCGGTGGATTCATCAGCAATCGCTTTCGAAATCGCTGCAAAAGGCGCTTTCCGTCAGTCTATCCCTAAAGCGGGTGCACAACTTCTTGAGCCAATCATGAAAGTAGACGTGTTTACGCCAGAAGACAACGTAGGTGATGTAATCGGTGACCTTAACCGTCGTCGTGGTATGTTGAGCAACCAAGAAGCGGGCTTAACAGGCGTTCGTATTAAGGCAGACGTACCGTTATCAGAAATGTTCGGTTACATCGGTTCGCTACGTACAATGACATCAGGTCGTGGTCAGTTCTCTATGGAGTTCTCACACTATGCACCATGTCCAGCTAACGTAGCTGAAACTGTAATCGCTGCAGAAAAAGAGAAAAAAGCGGCTAAGTAATTAGCACTTTTCTTCTTTAAAAAACCCGCACTTGTTGCGGGTTTTTTATTGTCTGAAGGTTATTAAGCTCGAAAATTAAAACGTGCGGCCATAAAAAAGGAGCAACAGTTAGTTGCTCCTTTTTTCGTTATTATGTGTTATGCCAACCTTCACTAATACTTAATCATTTTGTGGGTCAAATCAGACGCTCGCTGCGTTAAAAATGACTGCATGGATGCAGAGCAAAACAGGAGTAATTGCCGAGAACAACTAAACAGCGAATTTTTTGCTTAGCTATCGACACGACTTGCCTCCATCAAAATAGCTCATTTAATTAGGGTCTGTTGACTTTTTAAGGTTAAATTTGCAGCAGTCTGTTTGGTATTTAGGCAAGGCAGAGCCTATGTGGTGTGGTTATTCCCCATAAATAGGCGATAACGCAGCATCAATGCCAAACAGGCGCAGCCCTAAGGGTTCTACCTAGGGGCGATTTACTCTTTGTTGCCTACATGGATGGTGGTAAGGGGCGTGAGCAGGACGCACAAGCTTTGCTCGGTTTTTACTTATTCTTACATGGATGTAAGCCAGTAGAATAACGCAGGAGCAGTTATCGAGCCCACTAGGTTACAAACCTCTTGGGGCGATTAAACCGCCCCTAGTTTGAACAAATTTTAATCCGCAAAGGTCAACAGATGTATGGACTCCCACTTCCCTCAGGAGTAACGTAATAAGCAACTAAACTTTTACCAAGGAGCCCATACATGTTTGATTGTAATGTAATCGCAATTGATTTAGCAAAAAATTTATTCCAGGTTTGTAAAACAGATAAAAATGGAAACGTTATTTATAACAAAGCAATCACAAGAGCTAAACTTAAAGAATTATTAATTAAAGAGAAGCAATCCTTAGTTGCTATGGAGTCGTGTGGCGGAACACATTATTGGGCACGCTTTGCTAAACAAGCTGGTCATCAAGTAAAAGCAGTTAATGCACGACAAGTAAAAGCGTTTCGTCAAGGACAAAAAACAGATGCTAATGATGCGCTGGCTATTTCTGTTACCGCTCGCCAGCCTCATATTAAAAGAAAGCCGATTACTTTCAGTGCAGGAGCAATGCCTGCAAGGCATTGAATGTATGCGTGATTTATTGGTCAAACAAAAAGTAAGTTTAAGTAACCAACTCAGAGGTTTGCTTTTGGAGTTAGGGTACCCAATAGCTCAAGGTGATACCCCATTAATTCGCGCTATACCAGAGATACTAGAAGACGCAGAAAATAGTTTAACATCCTCATTTCGCTTTTCAATTGACCTCCTTTTTCAACGCTTTAAAGAGACAATTGAAGAAGCAAAAGCAGATTGAAAAACAACTGCATGAAATAGTTAAAGAAGATAAAACCTGTAATCGCTTACAAGCCTTGGAGGGAGTCGGTCCAGTCTGTGCAGTCTTGATAAAAATAGCACTAGGTGATGCGACACATTTCAAAAGTGGTCGAGAAGCCGCCGCTTGCTTTGGTTTGACACCTGTACAACATAGCAGTGGTGGTAAAGAAAAAATAGGCTCGATATCTAAAGTGATAGGAAATAAGAAGCTGCGAAGTGCTTTGTTTAAAGGTGCATTAGCTGTTGTTTCCCAACTAGAAAAAGAGAAAGTCGCAGTGAAAAGATGTATGGTTAAAAGCATTAACCGAACGTCGAGGAAAAAAAGTAGCAGCGATTGCTTTAGCGAATAAAACGATAAGAACGGCTTTTGCAATGCAAAAGCATAATAAAGAATATCAGCCGAAATTACTTGCGGCTTAAAATTTGTCAAAAAAGAGCGCTTAAAATAGGTAAGACCAACCTTCAATAGACTGTTAGGGTCTGAAGTTTCATAAACTGCTCAACAGAAAAGTCATGAAGGTGCGAATACATAAGAGGCCAGAGGTAGCTCCTCAATTTGAGCCCGTATATAAGCTAGCATCTAAATTTATTTTAACTTTTTCTTTTTGACATTTTCGGGGAGTCCATATAAGACCCTAAGCGAATTGGTATAATATCAACCTGAATAAACGTTATGCAGGTTGATATAGCAGACTGTATGATCATTAATGGTAAAAGTTATACTCAATGCGTATCATACCCAAACTGTAGAACTGTTTGCTGATTGTTACACAGACCTCATATATTGGATGTAATTACTTTTTACGACGTCTGCTTATAACAAATGGTAGCGCCAACAAGCTTAACCATGCAAATGATCCTGATGAATTATCTTGGTCTTCATTGCTGTCAATACTATCTTCAGGAACTTCGCTGATATTAATAAATACTAATTGTGCTGCGGATAAGTTACCAACACTATCTTGTGCTTGTACCATTAATGTGATTTTTCGCTCTGTTTTATAGTCAAGCTCGGCTGCGATAATTAGCTGACCTTGCTCATTAATTGTTACAGCCTCATGACCTGAAACAATAAACTTAACGACCGGTGTGTATTCAGCATCTGGGTCTGTAAAATTAAGCTGACCAATGACAGTACCAATTTTAGCATTTTCAGCAATGGTAAATGATTGTTCAGGCTCCAGCACTGGAGGCTGTGGATCAGGAGTTGGTATCGGGGCAGGAGCTGATTTAATATCAATAATCACAGGGTCATGATCTGAAGCGCGATATGCATCAGCAGAATATAAGCTTGCTTGTTGCGTATTTGATTTAAACTCTACGTTGTAATCAAGACTAATTGGCTCATCAGCATTTATATTCCACTTGGTTGCAGCAACTACTTTGTTAAGGAGGCTAGGTGTAGCAACTGCATGGTCTAAACTGCCTAAGCGACCCGCAAAGGTATATGAGTAAGCAAGTGTATCACCATCAAGCTCAGCAACTACATTTTTATAGCCTTTATCGGCAAGTGCGCGCATTGGATCTTCTAATGCATAAGCGTTCATATCACCAATTAGAATAATATCTTCGTCATCAATACCAGTTGGTTTAGTCGCTAGCCAATCAGCAAAAGCATTGGCGCCCGCAACGCGTATTTCATTCCAGCATGCTTGACCGTCGTTTTGATCTGCATTACCACCTGATGCACTACCGCAACCTCCTTTAGATTTAAGGTGTGTCACTGCAACAGTAAATACCTCATCAGTTGAAAGCGATTTAAAGCTTTGTGCAATAGGCGCACGGTTGCTGTAGTCAAATGGTGCATCGGTAGTGATTGCTGCTGTTCCTACTTGCTCTACTTTGTCTGCACGATAAATTAGTGCTGTAGTGATAGCATCGGTGCCTACTTTATCTACACCAAAGTCAACATAGGCATACTGGTTGGCTGTATCAGCGTCATTTAACGCATTTACTAAAGTTGCAATGGCACTAAACTCACCAAAGCCATCATTTTCAATTTCCATTAAACCAATTACGTCGGCTTGTATAGCGCTAATGGCACTGACTAATTTTGCTTGCTGACGAATAAGTTCAGCTTCGCTATCAGCACCGCGACTTGTTGGAAAGCCACCGCCTTGGCCATCGCCATTAAAGTAATTTAGTACGTTAAAGCTGGCAATACGCAGATCGGCTTCAGGCGCTAACTCAGGCGCATTTTCACGTGGGTTTGTAGCAATAAATTGCGGTGTTACAGTTGGGTGAATGCGGTAGTTGCTAAAGCTATAACCTAATACCCCCGTCACTGTGTTTACTGTATCGCCGGCACGCAGAGTGTTTTCCGCTGATAAACCTGGTGCAGGGTAAGCAATTGGGTCGCGGTTTTGACGTGTTGAACCATCGTCTAATAGGATTTTTTTCTTTACGTTTTCAGATTCAACCGCATTAGCTGCTTCACCCGGCAAGGCTATTTGTGTACCTTGATATAAGCGCTCTGTAGCAAGCTCAAGCTCACCATAGCGACCTAGACCATAGTTATTTGTAACAACAAGCGGTTGCTCAAGCGAAACTAGCATGCCTTCATAGGCTTCTAAATCACTGACTTGTGTAACAGGTAAAGTGATAGTGGTTGGAGTCGTGGATAAGCCTGTATCACAAACAGTAACTTGACTTACATTGCCAATTTGTGTGGCATCAAAGTACTCTTCAACTATCCCTTTAATACGAACGTGGTCACCCACGTTTACATCGATACTATTAAAGTAAACAAACACACCCTCAGAAGTGAGTGGGTTGTTATCAATATCAGCTTCTAAAGACGTAACAAAGAAACCTTTAAGCTGATCATCGGCTTGAAAATCAGCAGTAACAATACCCTCAAGTTCTACTTGTGTATTAACAAGTGGGCTGGCATTCCCCTCACCTTGAATGTCGTTGATAAGTGTTTTTTGCGCACCACATTCAAGAGGTGTTTCTGGTTCTGGTGTTGGTTCAGGCTCAGGTTGGTTACTTTCTCCATGGAAACCTAGACCAGAAAAATCATCTCTATCAAATTGTAGCCACTGTTCACTCGGATCAAATTCTGCCCTAGCAGCTGTTCTTCCTTCAGAAATACTTAACTTGCGGCGTAAGGTTTTATCCTTAGTGCTAACCCCTCCAGCTGACCATTCACTTCCAGGGTCAACACCTAATTGCCCAAAGCTGTCAACAATCTTGCCATCTTTCGTAAGTATCAACGCATCATCACCATTGAAATAAGTCACAGTTGCTTCAATGTCTGCTTTTTCTTTTAATTTATCGACAGAGCCTGCGTTAATAATTACATAGGTACTATCAGCGGCTAAACTTCCTGTTAGATCAAGGGTATTGTTTGGACTTGTTAAATCACCATTACCATTGGAGTAAAGGGAAATATTATAGCCATCAAGAGATAGCTCTGCCCCCGAGTTATTATATAGCTCAATAGCTTTATTATTTGAGCTGCCTTCAACATACTCAGAAATAATCAAATCAGCGTAAGCTGGTGCACTAATGCTTGCTAGTACAAGCGCCAATGGCGTTATTTTTGTTTTTAACATTCTATTTTCCCGTGTTTTTTGTTTCCCAAATGGGGTGCTTAGTGTAAGGAAAAATCATTACAATTAGAATACAGAATGTTAACAATATTAAGTTTTGTTATTTTTTGAGCTTGAAGTACGGTTGTGTGTTTGGTTTTAGGTAAGGCAGGGCCTATGTAGTGTGATTACTATCCATAAATAAGGGGTAACGCTGCATATATGCCAAATATGTGCTGTTCTTAAAGATAAAAAAGGGCAATAAAGCCCTTTAATGTCAATACACGCTTATTTTTTGCTTAAATATCGAGCAGCTTGTTTTGCAAAGTAAGTTAAAATACCGTCTGCACCTGCACGTTTAAATGCTAATAAAGACTCCATAATTGTTGCTTCTTCATTTAGCCAGCCGTTATCAATAGCGGCTTTATGCATTGCGTATTCGCCACTTACCTGATAAGCAAATGTTGGTACACCAAACTCATCTTTAACGCGGCGTACAACATCTAAATAAGGCATTCCTGGCTTGACCATTACCATATCGGCGCCTTCTTGAAGATCAAGTGCCACTTCACGAATTGCTTCATCTGAGTTGGCAGGATCCATCTGGTATGTTTTTTTATCAGCGCCTTTTAAGTTACCTGCTGAGCCAACGGCATCTCTGAACGGACCATAATAACTTGAAGCATACTTTGCTGAATAGGCCATAATGCGAGTGTGAATAAAGCCATCGGCTTCAAGGGCTTCACGAATTGCACCAATACGCCCATCCATCATGTCTGATGGGGCAACAACATCAGCACCTGCATGTGCGTGTGATAGCGCTTGCTTCACTAAAATTTCTGTAGTGACGTCATTAATCACATAACCTGCATCATCAATAATGCCGTCTTGACCATGCACAGTAAATGGGTCAAGTGCAACATCGGTAATCACGCCAAGCTCTGGAAAGGTTTCTTTTAATGCGCGGACAGTGCGTTGTGCTAAGCCATCATCGTTATACGCTTCTTCAGCGAGCAGAGACTTTTTATCTGCAGGGGTAACAGGAAAAATAGCGAGCGCAGGGACGCCTAAATCAACTAATTCTTTAGCTTCTTCTAGCAGTAGATCAATTGATAAACGTTCAATGCCTGGCATAGATTCAATGTTTTCTCGACGGTTTTTACCTTCAAGTACAAAAACAGGGTAAATAAGATCATTAACACTTAGCTGGTTTTCAGCCATAAGGCGGCGAGAAAAATCATTACGGCGCATTCTACGCATGCGAGTATATGGGAAAAGGTCTAGTCCAGATTGGGCCATAAGTTATACGCTCCTACTGTGGGATTGGAAAATTAACCACTTGATTGCGGCCATGTTGTTTTGCTAAATAAAGTGCCTTATCGGCACATTCAGTAAATGTTTCCGGGTTATGAACATCGTCGGCGATATGAGTATATACACCAGCGCTAACGGTAAATTTAATCGTAGTACCAGCAACACTAACTGCGCTGTTTTCTATTGCTTCTCGTATTTGCTCGGCAATAGCTAACGCCCCTTGATTAGTAGTGTTAGGTAGCAAGATTACAAACTCTTCACCACCATAGCGTGCTATTTCATCAAGCGGACGTTTTAATTGTTGTTTGATAATATCGCAAACAGCTCGAATCACCTGATCGCCCGTTAGGTGGCCATAAGTATCATTGATTGATTTAAATTTATCTATATCTAGCATAATAATGCTCAGTGGTGTTTGTTCGCGGCGTGAACGACGAATCTCCATGATTATTTTTTTATCGAAGAAGCGCCTGTTTTTTACCCCCGTTAGCGCATCTTCCATGTTCAGTTGCTCAAGCTCGCGATTTTTATCCTCAAGCTCTCTAAGTGTCACTTGTAACTCAAATGTGCGTTCATCGACTTGGCTTTCAAGCTCTTGGCGAATACGTTCTTGTAATTCAATCCGCTCATTTAGTAGCGCATCGTGTGCGGCACTTTTTGCGATCAATGCTTGTTGCGTCGTTACTTGTTCATCACGTTGTAATATAAATAATTTGATTACTGTGTAGCTTAAACAAAATGAGCAACCCAAAGACGCTGCAAAGGTTAATATTAAGTTGGTTCTGGTCACTGTATACAGACCAGTTAACGCAATAGCAAAATGAATCACAATGGCTAAAAAGAATATAAGGGCTATCAGTAAGCCTTTATTTGGGCTTGTTGGTTGTTTACGAAGATAAAACAGTGTTGTAATTACATGATAGCTAAGGAGTATAGGTATAGTTAATATGGTAAATAAAGCCATGCTTGGGGTCGGAAGCAACCACATAAAACCTATAATGACTGTATACAATAGGGTAATAGCGGTTTGCCCTTTGAGCAACTTAGAGGTGTTAGGCTTACATACATGCCGCTGCAAAGGAAGAAACAATACAGTGATTAGCATCAGCAACATAGGCAGTATTAACTGTTGAAAGGCCGCTATGCTAGAGGGCGTATAACGAAACCCAAATCCGCCTAAATAAGCTAAAAATAAACTGAGCATTAGTGTAATTACGCCCGCATAAGCAAAATAATGTTTGCGTGAAAAGGCGAATAAAACCAAGCTACTCACTGCCAAAGAAAAAATAAACCCAATGAGTAATCCATAGAGTAAATTCACATTACTTTTATGAGCTAATAATGAGTCTTGCTGCCACAGTGTTAATGGTACGCGAAGGCCAATGCCTGCCTCATTATTAACCTTAAGATACACTATGGTTTCACTGTTAGCAGGAAGTGTTAAGTTAACCAGCAAAGATTCACTTTGTATCGTTCTCGAAGATAAGGGAAGTGCATCGCCAATGTGTTCTGATTTTAATTGTTCTGGTCCGATAAAATGATAAAGATATATAGAGTTTAGCAAGGGGTTGTCTAATGACAAAATTCGCTCTATTGGCTTTTCAAGCTTGTTATTGAGTTTAAATTTAATCCACACAGGGCGAGTTTCAAGACCTAAATTAAGCGGTTTTTTATTAAGTGACTGCCATTGTTGTAAGTTGCTTTGTTGCGCATCTTCTAATGAGTTGGGGGTAAACGAATAATGAATCGACTCTATTTTTTTTGAGCTAAATTCGCTATTTATATCAATTGCACTTGCAGGGAAACAGGATGTAAAAAACACCATGATGAATGCCAGCAAGATGCTAAAGATGCGCATTATTTTTTCTCTAATCCAAATAGGCGATTAAAGTTTTCACTGGTGTGTTTTGCCACTTCACATGCTGGAATGGCGTAAAGCTGAGCAAGCGTGTCACACACATAATGTAGCAGTGCTGGCTCATTTCGTCTTAATTTTGGCTTTGGTTTAACAGTACGAGGAATTAAAAAGGGCGAATCGGTTTCTATTAACAAGCGTTCAACAGGAATACTCGGTATAAGTTGTTGTAACGCCTCACCACGTCGTTCGTCACATACCCAGCCGGTAATACCAATATAAAGTCCTAAGTTTAAGTAACCTGAGAGTGCTTGTGCATTACCTGTAAAGCAGTGCAGTACACCGCGAACAGAAAACTCTTTTAAAATAGTGAGCATATCCTCACCGGCATCACGTTCATGCAAATAAACAGGCAAGTTGAGTTTTTCAGCTAATGCGAGCTGACGACGAAACACAGCACGCTGCACATCTCTTGGAGAAAAGTCGCGATTGTAATCTAGCCCGCACTCACCAATGGCAATAACCTGCTTATTTTGGGCCAGTTGAGTGAGCTGCTGCTCAAGTTCAGAAGTTGCTGTTTTTGCGTCGTGAGGATGAATACCAGCGGTAGCATATTGATTGTAGTTTGTAGCAAGTGTTAATGATTCTTCACTCGAGCTTATATCACAGCCAATAATGAGCATGCGGTTTACGCCTGCCTCATTGGCTCTGCTGAGTATTTCTTGATGCTGACCATCAAACTGATGATTCGTTAAATTTACGCCAGCATCAATTAATGTGTATTGCATTACTGAGTACGCTTTACACGAATTGAGCGGTTTTGATCCGCTTTTTTAAGTAAAAAAGAATTGAACATACCACGGCTAATAATAACGGTATCGCCTTTGTCTAATCTTAAGCTGTCTGAGCCAATTTGGCGCCATTGCTGGTTATTTTCTAAGGTAATGATTAGTTCGCCATAGGGTGCTTTTTTAACAGATGAAATCATTGATGTAATAGACTCTTCACCATTTTCCGCAATTTCTTTATGCTCTAAACCAAACTCTTTTGCTTTAGTGGCCACAGGCGCTATTGCAGCGGGAGTTTCAGCTTTTACATTTGTTTGTGCAGGTTGTGTTAATGACTTTCCGGCAATGGTATTGTCGTAGCATAGTAAACGTTTAAAGTCGTTTTCAATAAAACTACAGGCTTGCAAAGCTTGCTCATTAATAGGAGTAGCGGCTAAAACCGGTACGCTGACTAAAGCGAGTAAAGAAAGTAAATGCTTGTTCATATTATTCCTCAGATTCTTGTTGTGGTTTTGCGGTATAAAATTTAGCTAAAATTAAACCAAGCTCAAATAAAAGCAGCATAGGTAGTGCCAATAGGGTTTGTGAGAGCACATCAGGTGGCGTTAAAAACATTGCCACTACAAATACGCCAACCACTACATAGGGACGCTTTTCTTTTAGACTTTGTGTAGTGGTTGCGCCGCTCCAACAGAGCAACATAATTGCAACAGGGATTTCAAATGCGATCCCAAAGGCAAAAAACAACTTAAGTACAAAACCTAAATAACTACTTATATCGGGCGCTAGGGTCATCATTTGCGGCCCTACACTGGTAAAAAAGCCTAAAATAATAGGTAGCACTACAAAGTAACAAAAAGCAATGCCACTATAAAATAAGATAATGCTGGAAGCCAATATGGGCATTAGCATTTTCTTTTCATGTTGATATAAACCAGGAGCTATAAACCCCCAAATTTGATGCAAAATCCAGGGGATCGCAGCAAATAAAGCAACAAATAATGTAAGTTTGAAAGGGGCAAAAAATGGCGCGGTAACATCCGTTGCAATCATAGTGGCTGTACTGGGTAAATGCGCGACTAAAGGCGCAGCCACAAATGTATAAATATCGTTCGCAAAGTAAACGAGGCCAATAAAAATGACTAATATACTTAATAACGATTTAATTAGCCGATCGCGCAATTCAATTAAATGCGCGACAAATCCTGATTTTACTTCCTCAGTCATTGTTTTTTATACCGTGTATTAAGTGTATGAAAAAAGCGAGTGCATTGTTCACTTTGAGTCATCTGTTTGTTGGCTATTTGTTGTTGATGTGTGGTTTTTTTTATAGCTGTGGGTGACTGATCGTGCCGCTTGTTGCAGCTCAGAAACAGAATTTTGTAGATCTGGGCTTAAATCTTTAAGGCCTTGTTGCTCTGCTTTTTTGAGATTTTCGTGAAGCTCATGCACACGAAGTTCTTCACTCACCTCAGCCTTAACTGAGTTAGCCATGTTTTTTGCTTTTTTAATCCAGCGACTTACAGTTCTAATAGCCACAGGTAAACGCTCTGGGCCAAGTACCACCAAACCAACAATAAATACAACAACAAGCTCCCACATTCCCATGCTGGTTAAACCTTGTCGTTGTCTTTGGTTTTGTCAGTAGTGCTTGAATCGATAGGTGTTGATTCTGCTGATTTTTTAATTTGTTCTGTTTTATTTTCGCTGGCTTGTTTTTCAGCGCTTTGTTCATCAGACATCGCCTTTTTAAAGCCTTTAACTGCGCCGCCTAAATCACCACCGATACCGCGTAGTTTTTTTGTACCAAATAAAAGTACAATGATTGCAAGTACAATTAATAACTGCCAAATACTAATACCACCAAACCCCATGGTTTTCTCCTGCTTTTAAAGCCATAAATATTAAAATCAAATGCTGATTATACGCCCACAGCGACAAATAGCACTTAGTTTATGCACGACGCCAAGCCGCAATAAAACCAATAACAGCACAGCTTAAGACAACACCTGCGGCAATTAAGTTGTGTTGTAAATAAAATAAAGCTGAGACGATCATCGCTGCGCTACTAAAGAGCCCTAAAACCAAAGGCTTATGTGAAACCGTTGTGGGACGAATGTGTGAGTGTGGTGCACGTTTTAAATTTTGATAAATTAAATCAGGTAACTCAGGCATTTTTTCTGCCCAAAACGGCAAGTTTGCATACATTTGCTTTAGTACTGACATCGGGCCAACTTGTTGTTTTACCCAGTCTTCTAAAAATGGTTTAGCCGTTTTCCACAGATCTAGTTGTGGATAAAGCTGGCGGCCTAAGCCTTCAACATACAATAATGTTTTTTGTAATAATACGAGTTGTGGTTGAACCTGCATGTTAAAACGACGTGCAGTATTAAACAAGTTAACGAGCACATGACCAAATGATATTTCAGCAAGTGGTTTATTAAATATGGGCTCGCAAACGGTACGAATAGCAAATTCAAATTCTTCAATGCAGGTATCGGGTGGCACCCAGCCTGAATCAACATGCAGCTGAGCGACTTGGCGATAGTCGCGATTAAAAAAGGCAATAAAGTTTTCCGCTAAATAGCGTTTATCTTCTTTGTTAAGTGTGCCAACAATACCGCAATCAATACCAATATATTTAGGGTTATGCGGGTTTTCGCGCGATACAAAAATATTGCCAGGATGCATGTCAGCATGAAAAAAACTATCGCGGAATACTTGGGTAAAAAATACTTCCACTCCGCGCTCAGCTAATAGCTTCATATTAGTGTTTTGCGCCATCAGTGCTTCAGTATCCGAAACAGGAATACCGTAAATTCGTTCCATAACCAATACATTATTGCGGCTATAGTCGCTGTATACAGTGGGGATATAAAGCGATTCTGAGCCTTCAAAGTTGCGCTTTAATTGAATGCCGTTAGCCCCCTCACGCATTAAGTCGAGCTCGTCGAGCAAGGTTTTTTTGTACTCTTTAACCACTTCTACAGGGCGTAAGCGTTTAGCTTCGTTAATTAAGTTGCCAACGATTTTAGCGAGTTTTTCCATTAACGCTAAATCGGCATTAATTTGCTGCTTAATATTAGGGCGAATAACTTTAATAACAACATCTTGTGACTTGCCCTGCGCATCAACGAGGGTGGCAGTGTGAACTTGCGCAATTGAGGCCGATGCCAGCGGGGTTTGTGAAAACTCACTAAATAACTGGCTAATATTATCTATTTCTAAGGCTTTTTCGATGATTTTTTGCGCTAATTCACCTTCAAAAGGTTCCACCTGATCTTGTAAAAAGGCTAATTCTAGCGCGATGTCGTGGGGCAGTAAGTCGCGACGAGTTGACAGCATTTGGCCAAACTTTATCCATACAGGGCCAAGTTGTTGCAGCGCTAAACGTAGACGTAAGCCTGGGGGCTTATCTTTGTGTTGATTGCGCAACCAAAACAAACTTCCTCGTGCAAGTTTAGCAAACCAAGGTACTTTGTGTTTTGGAATAAGCTCATCGAGTCCGTAGCTAAGCAGGGTTTTAGTTATGTAATATAGTCGGGCAGTTGACACAAAAAATCCTTAGCGCGTTAAAGGGCTTTAATTAGGGCGTTAATGCGTTGCTCAATGGCGGCAACTTGGCTTTTTAGTGCTCTATTTTGTTGTTTAAATTGCACAAGCTCTAATGGATGAATGGTAATTGCCAATTCATCTTGGCACAGGCTAATCAAGGTGCTATCGAGCTGTGACTTTGCTTTTTTACTTTGTTGTTGAAGCGACTGCAAGTGCAAATAAAGCTGTTGTGCAGGCGCATCTCCAACATACTTTGCTAGTTGCTCTGGCCAATCAATGTCTAAACTTGAAAATGCCGAACTATAACGTTGAGCTATGTTTAAATCACCTTGTAAATCAAGCTTGTCTTGACGTATGAGCTGGGTCAGCATGGCAGGGTTTTTAAGTGCTAACAAGGTGTTTATATTGGCACTGATCATACAGTCAGCGTCAGCATGTTCTACTGCTGTGTAAAGATGTAGCTGCTGATTGGCATAAGTAATGGCTATTTTTTGCTGCCAATCTCTAACTTCAACTAATAAGCGCTGATGTTCTACCTCCTTTAGCTTATCGACTAAGCTCGGGTCGAGTTTAAGCGCTTGATTTAGTACTTGTTCAATAAGCGAAAGCACAAAGCTCGGTAGCATAAAAAAACTATTTGCAGCCGATTGTTCTTTATTGTTTTCTTCAAGCGCCATAAATTACTAACCTTAGTATTTAAATCCACGGTGAAGTGCAACAATGCCGCCTGTAAGGTTTTGATAAGTGGTTTGTTCAAACCCCGCCTCGTTCATCATTGCTTTAAGCGTTTCTTGATCTGGATGCATGCGAATTGACTCTGCTAAGTATTGGTATGACTCACTGTCGTTAGCAACCAGCTTACCCATAGTGGGTAAAATATTGAATGAGTAAAAGTCATACGCTTTGCTTAGTAATTCTTGCTCTGGTTTTGAAAACTCAAGAATGAGCAAACGACCACCAGGCTTTAAAATACGATACATAGAGCGCAGTGCTTTGTTTTGATCCGTCACATTACGTAAGCCAAAAGCAATCGTAATTAAATCAAAACTATTATCAGGGAAAGGCAAGGCTTCTGCGTTCATTTGTACGTAATCAATGTTGCCTACAAGGCCTAAGTTATGTAGTTTTTCGCGGCCTACTTTTAACATTGATGAGTTTATATCACCTAAAACTACCTGACCGGTATCACCAACAAGTTGGCTAAACTTTGCGGTTAAATCACCTGTGCCACCGGCTAAGTCTAATACATGATGACCTTTGCGAATGCCTGAGCTGGCAATTGTTTGGCGTTTCCATAAACGATGAATACCAAAAGACATGAGATCATTCATAACATCGTACTTTGTCGCAACAGAATGAAACACATCAGCAACCATAGAAGCTTTTTCGGTTTCGGCAACAGTTTTATAGCCAAAATGCGTGGTCTTTTCAGGGTTCTCGTTCATGATTAATCTCTATCGTGGTAATAAAGACTAGTGTACTTGATTGTGCACCAAAGGTGCAATTTGAATATGATTTATCAGCTAATTTTATTGTTTAATCAGTGTGCTTAGTTATTGAGATGTGCGTGATTTAAAAGCGGCGTTTGAGGCACTTTTAACTAGTTGGTTAAAGTCGCCTTGTTGTTGCTCAGTGATCCCTAGTGAGAGAGAAATGGGTGGTAATTTTAGATCGCTTTTTGAACTGATAAAACGTAGTTTTTCAACTCCACTTATCACTTTTTGTGCAATAAGGTTAGCGGTTTCGGGCTCAATGTTAGCAAGTAAAACGATGAATTGATCTTTTGCAGAGCGCCCAGCTAAGCCACTTTGCGAAACATATTTTTGCACTTGTTTAGCCACTTTATTTAAAATCACTTCGCCAATGGCATCGCCAAAATTATTAATAAAATGCTCTAAATTATCGATTTGAATAGCGATAGCTGAAATTGACTTGTCTTGTTTTAACCATAATTGTGTTTGCTTAGTTAAATAATGGCGTTTGTACAAACCTGTTTGTGGGTCAATAACGTGTTGCTTACGCAAAGCATTGAGTTGTTTTTTTGTTGCTTCGTGTAATTTTTTTGCCTTACTCAGTGCTTGCTGAAATTGTGATTGTTGCGTGAGCAGTAATTGTGCTTGCTGATTAAGTCTTTCTAAGGCGATACGGCTGTTGGCGATATTATTTTCATCTAGAGAGTGTATACAGACATTGATGTTGTCTGCAAAATCGCTCAGCTTTTCTTCGGTGAGATGTGCGTTTTGAGACAATGAATTAATCACACCATTTACGTTCTCAATCATGGCTACTTCGGTTTTATGACCTTGATTTAAATACTCGAAATAAAGTTGCTCAATAAATAACTCATCAATATTTTGATGGGCGTCTATGGCATCGTCAATGGCATTATTTAGTGCAAAATGAATTTTACTAATGTAGGTATATACGACTTGAAAATTCAACGGAGTGGGAGGTAAAACATGATGCTCTAAAAACATACATACTTTTGTCATTTTTTCTTGTGCTATAGCCATGGAATCATGGAACATCATTTGCAATTACCAACCAAATACGCATAAATGCTGATTTATAAAACTCATCCGGTGAGGCAACTTGCTTCCAAGCACAGATACAATAATCATTATATCTGTGATTTAAAAGTAAAATGAGTCGTAGTTGGCGAAAATGACGCTATAATTCTAACAACCGTTGCTTTTCTGAGCAATTACTCTAATTGTTAAGTATTAACTTAAGTTAATAAAATGACTCACGGGCGTATATTTTGCGCAGTTGGTCGTATATCTATTTGCTATTTATCTGAGCTACGGTAGGTTTATTACATTCATAACATCACTGAGTTCAATAATCATGAATTTACTTCTTTCAAAAAAAATGCGCCTTTCTTTGTTAAGTGCCACTTTAATATGTTCGTTAAGTGCTTGTCAGCTCACCGCAATTAATGCGGATCAACAATTTACCCAAACGGCTGAAAATATCGTACAGCACCGTCAAAATACTAGCCCATACAGTAACCCTAAAGGAGTCGATGGCTACTTATTACCTAACTTATCGGCTGAATTTTTAGCGCAGCAATATCAAAAAAACACACAGCTATTGGCTGATTTAGATGCCATAGATGTGAGTAAGCTCAGTGATGAAAACCAAATTAACTACAGTATTATTCGAGCTCAAGTGCAAAACAGTGTTGATGAATATGTATTTAATGCGCACTACATGCCTTTAACATCAGAATATGGATTTCACTCAAGCTTATCGTTTATTGTTAATAGCGCTGATTATAAAACCGCACAAGATTATCAAAATTACCTAGCGCGATTACAGCAAGTGCCCCGTTTTTTTGAACAAAATATAGGCTGGATGCGCAAAGGGTTAGAGGTTGGTTTAACTCAACCCAAAGCGGTTTTAATTGGTTATCAAGATTCTATTACTGCCTACATTGTAGATGATGTCACGGAGTCTGAATTTTATAAGCCATTTTTAAACAATACCGCGGGTTTAAGTGATAGTGAATTTGCAGCGTTACAACAACAAGCTAAAGCAATTATTAGCAGCCAAGTTATTAATGCTTATAAAGATTACTTAACTTTTTTTAATACCGAATACTTTCCAGGCGCACGCAGTGATATTGGTATTTCGTCAACACCAAATGGTGCAGCATTTTATGCAAATCGTGCTAAATATTACACCACCACACAAATGACCCCAAAAGAAATACATGAGCTGGGTTTAGCGGAGGTTGCGCGCATTCGCAGTGAAATGGAAGCGGTTATTAAAGAAGTCGGTTTTAAAGGCACGTTTGCAGAATTTATCCACTTTTTACGAACAGATCCGCAGTTTTATGCCACAACGCCTGAGCAATTATTAAAAGAGGCCGCGTATATTGCAAAAAAAATGGATGCGCAGTTGCCTAAATTATTTCATACCTTACCGCGCAAACCTTATGGCGTAGCGCCGGTGCCTGCCAATATTGCTCCTAAGTACACTACTGGGCGCTATTCAGGTTCGAGCCGTGATGATCAAGCCGGCTTTTATTGGGTGAATACCTACGCTTTAGATAAACGACCACTCTATGCTTTAGAAGCATTAACTTTGCACGAAGCTGTTCCGGGTCATCATTTACAAATATCACTCAATGCAGAACTTGAAAGTTTACCTAGCTATCGCCGTGATGCGTATTTATCAGCGTTTGGTGAGGGCTGGGGACTGTATTCAGAGTACTTAGGCGTTGAAGCGGGTTTTTATCAAGACCCGTACAGCAACTTTGGTCGTTTAACCTACGAAATGTGGCGTGCTGCACGTTTAGTGGTTGATACGGGTATGCACATGTACGGCTGGAGTCGTGAGCGTGCAATGAATTTTATGGCCGATAATACGGCGCTTTCATTACACAATGTAAAAACAGAAACCGATCGTTATATTTCATGGCCTGCACAAGCGTTGTCATACAAAATTGGTGAATTAACAATTAAACGTTTACGCGCAGAGGCCGAGCAGGCTCTTGGTCAGCAGTTTGATATTCGTGAGTTTCATCATCAAATATTGCGTCATGGCTCAGTGCCTTTGTCGGTACTTGAGCAGCAAATACGTTTGTATATACAAGCAGAGTTAGCAAAAACAGATAGCTAATAGCGCATTATTTTGAAACTATAAAAGCGCGGTGTTATTTAATGACATCACGCTTTTTTAGCATTTAAGGATAAGTAATGAGTCAGTTTATAATGTTCAGTATCGATGTATTTGCCAGCTTGTTTATTGTTGTATTTGGGTTGCTGGTTATATTAATTGCTATTTTTTATGTTCGAGATATTACCCAAACGAAGCATGCTATTCGGCGCAACTACCCAGTAATTGGGCGTTTTCGCTACTTTTTTGAACGCCAAGGTGAGTTTTTCCGGCAGTATTTTTTTGCCCTCGACCGTGAAGAAATGCCATTTAATCGTGCCGAGCGCAGTTGGGTATATCGGGCTGCTAAAGATATTGATCACACAGCCGCTTTTGGTTCAACCCAAAGCTTAGAGACGACAGGCACCGTAATGTTTATGAACTGTGCGTTTCCGACTTTAGATGAAGAAGCCTTGGCGCCAAGTAATGTGACTATTGGGCCTTATAGTAAATTTCCTTACACCACAAATTCGTTATTTAATATATCGGGCATGAGCTTTGGTGCGCTATCCAGCCCTGCAGTCCGTGCACTCTCGAAAGGCGCAAAATTAGCGGGTTGTTGGATGAACACGGGTGAAGGTGGACTGAGTCCTTATCATTTAGAGGGCGGCGCCGATTTAGTTTTTCAAATTGGTACGGCTAAATATGGTGTACGTGACGAGGATGGAAACTTAAGTACCGAAAAGTTAAAAGCCGTTGCAGCACACCCAGCAGTTAAAATGTTTGAGCTGAAAATGAGCCAAGGTGCCAAGCCCGGTAAAGGCGGTATGTTACCAGGGCGAAAAGTGAATGCTGAAATTGCTAAAATAAGAGGCATACCTGAGGGGCAGGATTCAATTAGCCCAAATGGGCACCCAGAAATAAAAAATCCAAACGATATTTTAGACATGCTCACCACTATAAGAAGTACAACCGGTAAACCGACAGGCTTTAAAGCGGTAATTGGTGAACATGCTTGGTTAGAAAGTTTATTTGCCGAGATAAATCATCGTGGTATTGAGTCTGCACCCGACTTCATTACCATTGATAGTGCTGATGGTGGTACCGGCGCTGCACCTCAGTCTTTACTCGATTCGGTGGGGTTACCGCTAAAAGAAAGTCTTCCTTTAGTTATTCAGTTACTAAAAAAGCATGGCCTTAGAGAGCGAGTTAAAATTATTGTCTCTGGCAAATTAATTGTGCCCTCAAAAGTTGCGTGGGCATTAGCACTGGGTGCCGATTTTGTTGTGTCTGCACGTGGACATATGTTTGCACTAGGCTGCATTCAGGCTATGCAATGTAATAAAGATACCTGCCCCACAGGAATTACTACGCATAATGAACGTTTACAACGCGGCTTGAATGTTGAAGATAAAGCGCAGCGGGTCGCAAATTATAATAAATACATTCATTACGGTGCGGGGCTTATTGCACATTCTTGTGGCGTTACCAGTGCCCGCGAATTAAAACGCAAACATGTGCGTATAGTGCAAGAAAGCGGCCTTTCTGAGCCACTAGATAAAATGTACGAGCACTATCATTAAATATAGCTTAAAAGGCGCTTAAAGCGCCTTTTTTAATAAAATAAAGACTTAGTTTAGGGTCAAACAGACCCTAATTTAAATGGCTTATTAGCAAGCTGAAAAACGCGTCTTTGGTATCGCAAGTGTGGGCATTTAAAATCAATTGCTCACCCAGTGCTAATGTTTGTTTTTGTACGTTTAACCGTGCGGCCTCATTGGTAATGCCTTCTATATCAATTACATTAGCAAGGCCTATGGTGCGTCTAATTAGTTCTATGCCACAGTAGCCAATAGCATCTTGTAGAACATGTTTCATAAAATATTCTGCGTAGCCCGAAGCTTTAAGTGCCGCATCGGTTGTTTGCTTATTAATGAGCTCAAACCATTGTTGTTCAAATGTGGTATAGCATTCGACCAGTGTACTTAATAAATAGCTTTGATAATTACGCCGTGCTACAAAGTCGTCAATGCGACCGTTTTGAGCACAGTAATTTAGTAGTAAGTTACCGAGAAAAGATCCAATATCAAAGCCAATAGGGCCAAAAAAGCCAAATTCAGGGTCAATCATTTTAGTGATACTTTGATTAACAAAAATACTTCCGCTGTGCATATCGCCATGCAGTAAGGTTTGCGGATTTGATAAAAAGTTAGCTTTTAGCTTTGCTACTTCAAGCTTTAACGCCGCGTTTTTACGAATAGCCTCAACTTCAGTTTGTAATTGTGCCGGATAGTTGTTGCGTTCATGCTCTGTGTACGGATCGCTAAAAAATAAATCTTCCGTAATTTGGCACAGTTCAGGGTTAGTAAATTGGCTAACACGTGCTTTTTTATCTTGCGCTAATAAATAAAAGTCAGAGTTATAAAAGCCCGTTTGGCTTAAATACATGGCGACGTGGTGAGAAAGATTTGGAAATTGTTCAGCGTTGTTTTGCGCTGTTCGCAAAATTTGCAAATCACCTAAATCTTCTAAAATGGTCAGAGCTAAGTCTTTATTATAATGTAAAACAGTAACCGTATACGCAGGACAAATAGCCCCATGATTAAGTAAAACCTCTGCTTCTATTCGTGCTCTATCAAGTGTTAATGGCCACGATTCACCTACACAACGCGCATACGGCAATGCTTGCTTTAATATAATGCTGTTGTTTTGCTCATCCGAAATTCTAAATACTAAGTTGAGATTACCGTCACCAAACTCATAAGCGGTCAGTGTTTGCCCAGGCTTAAAAAAGTCGTATTGATTAGATTCAATTAACGAATTGATGTAATTAATAGCGTGCTGTGCATTAAAAGCAACATAGTTAGTCATGGTTTTATTCTCAATAAAGATGCATCTAAGCATTCTATACCTTTAAATGTTTAGATGTCTATAAGTCTAACTTGAGAGTTCTTCAAAGTGGTGTAAAATAACCCTACGCACTTCTAATCTTTTGAGCCTTATGCAAAATTTAATCGCAAGCAGTTTAAAATATGAAAATAGTACGCTGAGCGTACTTGATCAATATTTGCTGCCTCATCAACAAGTGTGGCATGAATGCCACACTGTAGAGACCATGAAAGAGCTGATCATCAGCTTAAAAGTGCGTGGTGCGCCACTTATAGGCTTAGGGGCCAGTTTATTAATTGCTTATTTAGCTGAGCAAGGTATGACTAGAGACGCGCTTGCAACCGCCATAAATGAGCTAGAAGCCACTCGCCCAACAGCGGTTAACTTAATGCATTGTATGGCGGCGTTGCGCCAAGCGCTTAAACAAACTGATTATGTTGCCAGTATTGTTGCAACGGCTGAGCAGTTATTTGTTGAAGACATTGAGCTATGTGAGCGCATGGCAACGCGTGGTGCCGAGCTAATAAATAGTGGCGACAATATATTAACTCACTGTAATACAGGCGCTTTAGCCACTGCAGGCATGGGTACGGCATTGGGTGTTATTTATAAAGCACAACAAGTCCATGGAAATGTTCATGTGTGGGTGGATGAAACGCGCCCCTTACTGCAAGGTGGGCGTTTAACTGCATTTGAATTGGAGCGTTGGCAAATACCTTACACCCTAATTTGCGATAACATGGCGGCCAGTTTAATGGCTGCAGGTAAGGTAGATAAAATTGTTGTAGGGGCTGATCGTATTGCTGCTAATGGCGACTTTGCCAATAAAGTCGGTACTTATAATTTAGCGGTGCTTGCGCACTATCATAATATTCCATTTTATGTGGTGGCACCGGTTACTACGCTTGATGTAAATACTGCCCAAGGTAGCGATATAGAAATAGAGCAACGTAATCCACAAGAAGTGCGTGGTGTTAGTGGTAGTTTTGGCGAGGCATTGTGGGCTCCCACTAATGCTAATGTATATAACCCCGCATTTGACGTAACACCCGCAAAGTTGGTTACTGGGTGGGTGTTAGATACCGGTGTTTATAACCAGAGTCAGGTAGAAAATGGCGTGCTCACAAAGCTGAAGTAATTTTGCGATGCGTTTGGTCCACGTTATGTTTATTAGTGTGGACCAGGGTTTTGAATGATTAACTTACGGTAATAATGGAAATTGCTCTGCAATCGGTGATTCCGTGCTTTGTGCTACCCAACCTTGTGTATTGTTAAATAGACGAATAGCGGTAAATTCTGGGTCGCTACCCATATCAAACCAATGAGGGGTCAGTTCAGGTACTGAGATCAAATCGCCTTGTTGGCAAAGTACTTGGTACACTTTACTGCCAATGTGTAAGCAAAATAACCCTTGGCCTTTTACAAAAAAGCGCACTTCGTCTTCGCTGTGAGTGTGTTCAAATAAAAACTTTTTGCGTAATTCTGCAGCATCAGGGTTGCCTTTAGCCAGTGATATAACGTCAACAGTTTGATAGCCGCCTTGCTGTTTTAAGCGTTCAATATCGCCGCTGTAGGCAGTTAAAATATCATCATTGCTGGTGCCTTCAGTGATCTCGGTATTTGCCTGCCATTGCTCAAAACGCACATTAACCTTAGCAAGTTCAGCGGCAATATTTTGAACATCGTTACTGGTCAGCAGTGCATTATTGGCGTCAGAATCTGCAAAAATAGTGAGTTGGCTCATGCTAAATGCTCCGCTTTAAATTGGCTAAAATCGTTAATGTAACTGTGCTTTGATGAGCTTTCTTGCCCATCGCGAATTAAATGTAAAGTTTTAAGCCCAGCAGTTTTTGCAGCATCAAGCTCTGCAGCTACATCACTTAAAAACAATACTTCGTCTGGGTTAAAAGGCAATTGCGTTATTATGTTTTCATAGGCGATTGGCTCTTGTTTAGCGCCTACTTTGGTATCAAAGTAATCACTAAATAGTGGGCGAATATCGCCAAAGTCAGAATACTGAAAAATTAAATGCTGTGCTTTCACCGAGCCCGACGAATAAACGTACAGCTGTTGACCCGCTTGCTTTTGCTGTTGTAAAAATTGATAAGCATCTGGGTATAAGTGGCCAGTAAAATCACCGTTTTCATAGCCTGTTTGCCAAATTAAACCTTGTAATTGCTTAAGCGGCGTTATTTTTTTATCTTCTTCAATCCAAGTAAGTAAAGTGCTAATAACAGTGTCGATATCGGCATTAGGCTCGTTAATTTCAGCTTTTACAGCGCTAATTTGTTCTGCTACTTCAGGTTTATCTGTATGGCTGCGTACAAATGCAGGCAGCTGTTGTGCGGCATAAGGAAAGAGTACGTCTTTTACAAACGAAATACGCGTAATAGTGCCTTCAATATCGGTTAGCAGTGCTTTAATCATGGTGCGATTCCTGTTATTTTTAAGCGTTCTAGCTCGCAACTAAATAAAAACTCTAATGCCTCTAAATGGCGACGAACTTCATCGATGTTACGGCCAATAGCATATAAACCATGGCCTCTGATCAATACGGCATGCTTAATTGGTGAGTGTAAGTGATGGTCGCTTACAAGGAGACTTAAACGGTTTATATCTTGATCGTTATCGAAAATAGGGATGACTAGTGATTCTAAGTGCGATGTAATACCACTGAGCGCTTTTTGCATCTCGTAGCCGGTTAGTTCAAGCTGATGGTGTTGAATAATATTTGAAAGTACCGTTGCCGCTACCGAGTGAGTATGTAAAACATATTGCACATCGGGAATAAGTTGATACAAGCTCAAATGCAGTTGTGTTTCGGCTGAGGGTTTTATTGCCCCTGCAATACGTTCACCTAAATGATTTAATTGTAGAAAATGCTCAGGCATTAACGCGCCTTTGTTGTGGCCACTGGCTGTGACTACAAAGCCTGTACTGGTTCGGGCTGAAAAGTTTCCACCTGTTGCGGGGACCCAACCTTTTTGACTGACCCATTTTCCGGCTTCAATAAGTTCTGAAATAGCGGTATTGTTTTGCATACATTCCTCACTAATGAGCATAAAGCTATTTGTTTTAGACGGCTATACTTCTGTTTTAAGCAATGATAGCATCGCTTTGAGCGCAAAACCATCATTAAGGATAACCAGTGTTTGAAAGTAAACTGCCAAATTTAGGCACCAGTATTTTTAGTCAAATGACTGCTTTAGCAAATCAATTCGAAGCGATTAATTTATCGCAGGGTTTTCCTGAGTTTGATGCGCCTGAGCTACTTAAAAAACAGCTTAATCATTATGTGCTTGAAGGCGTTAATCAGTATTCACCTTCATCTGGTGTACCGCGCCTGCAGCAACAAATTGCCCAGTTAGTAAAACGAAAATATGCGGTTGAAATAGATGCAGTGCAGCAAGTAACGGTAACCTCTGGGGCAACCGAGGCGCTGTTTGTTGCCATTCAAGCGCTAGTGCGCGAAGGCGATGAAGTTATTGTATTTGACCCCGCTTATGACTCATACCAGCCAGCGATTGAATTGGCTGGTGGTAAGTCAGTTAATATTGCTCTGCATGCTCCAAATTATGCAATTGACTGGCAAATGGTGGCTGCGGCTATTAATAGCAAAACGCGGGCTATTATTATCAACACCCCACATAACCCAAGTGGTAAAACGTTAAAACAGCACGATATTAATGCCCTAAAAGCCTTGGTAATTAAGCATGATTTATACTTGATAAGTGATGAAGTATACGAGCATATTATTTTTGATAAGCAAGCACATTTAAGTGTGCTACGAGATGAGGAATTATTGGCTCGCAGCTTTGTGATCTCAAGCTTTGGCAAGACTTTTCATAGTACGGGTTGGAAAATGGGTTACTGCATCGCACCCGCTGCACTTGCGGTCGAGTTTCGTAAAATTCATCAATATGTGACTTTTTCAAGCTTTACGCCTGCGCAACATGCACTCGCTGATATGTTAGAACAGCAAGGTGAGCATGTAGATGCGCTGGGTGAGTTTTATCAACAAAAGCGTGATGTACTCATTAATGCGCTAAAAGATAGTCGCTTTAGTATTTTACCAAGTGAAGGCACTTACTTTTTACTGCTTGATTACAGTGATGTCTCTGATTTAAATGACGTAGAATTTTGCCAATGGTTAGTAGAACAAGCAGGTATTGCAGCCATTCCACTGAGTGTGTTTTATCAGCAACCAAGCAATGATAAAGTTATTCGTCTATGTTTTGCTAAAAATGATCAAACCTTAATAGAGGCGGCACATATTTTATGTCAACTTTAACCTTAGCATTATTACAAAGCTCGTTGCATTGGCTCGATAAAAAAGCCAATTTAGCGATGTTTGAAAAACAGCTTGTTAATATCACTGATCAACCTGATTTAATTGTACTTCCTGAAACCTTTGCTACTGGGTTTGCGGTTAACCTTGACTGTGGCGAAGCTGAAAATGGCTCAGTACTGAGTTGGCTCAAGGCACAGGCGAAGCACTATAATGCGGTATTTGCAGGCTCAGTATTGGTAACCCAAGGAAGTAAAAAAGCGAATCGGTTTTACTGGGTACAACCAAATGGAGATGTGAGTTATTACGATAAACGGCACTTATTTTGTTTAGGTAACGAAGGTGAATTTGTCGTGGCCGGGCAAACCCGTGAAGTGTTTGAACTCAATGGTTTTAAAATATTGCCACAAGTATGCTATGACCTACGTTTTCCGGTGTTTCAGCGCAATAATAATGACTACGATGTGATGATAAATATTGCCAATTGGCCAGCGGCAAGGCGTAATGTGTGGGATACCTTGCTAATGGCACGAGCCATGGAAAACCTATGCTACGTGGTTGGCGTAAACCGAGTTGGTGAAGATGGCAATGGTATTGCTCACAGTGGTGGAACTGCAGTGTATGACTTTAAAGGTGAGCCATTGATTAAAGCGAATGACGACCAGCAAGCACTACTAACAATCACGTTAAATAAAGCGCCGCTTGATGAGTTTAGAGCTAAATTTCCGGCACATTTAGATGCCGATGCTTTTACATTGGTATAAATTAGCGCCCAGCCGATAAAGTGCTAAAATAGCCGCTGATATTTTTATTGGCGGCTTTATGAATACAACCCTTATTACACCGGTAATTTTAGCTGGCGGCATTGGCTCGCGGCTTTGGCCGCTATCGCGCCAAGCAATGCCAAAGCAATTCTTATCTTTGCTTGATAATAAAAACCAGCAGTCGTTATTGCAAAGCACGTTAGTGCGTGTTGCAACTGAGGGCTTTAACCCCGCTATTTTAGTCTGTAATGAACAGCATCGATTTATTGCCGCAGAGCAAGCTGCATTTGCAAAGCCTTGTGCCATAGTGCTTGAACCAGAAGGCAAAAATACCGCACCAGCCATTGCCCTTGCCGCGCACTATGCATTAAAAAATAATATTACGGGCCCTTTGTTGGTGATGCCTGCCGATCATTATATTGAAGATTTTAGCGTTTTAACTGCCCAGTTATCTGATGCGGTTACTCTGGCTGAACAAGGTAAATTAGTAACATTTTCAATTACGCCAACTATGCCTCACACCGGTTATGGCTATATCAAACAGGGCGCAGCAATCACAGATACTGCGTGCTTTGAGGTAGACCAGTTTAAAGAAAAACCCGATTTAGCAACGGCATCGGCCTACATTGCTGAGGGCGGTTATAGCTGGAACAGTGGCATGTTTTTATTTACGCCTCATGCTTATTTACAGGAGCTTGAGCGCTTTGCCCCCAAAATTGCTAAAAGTGTTGCCAATGCCGCTGACTTTAAACAAGATTTAGCGTTTACAAGAGCAAATACCCACGCACTTGAATCTTGCCCAAGTGACTCGATTGACTACGCTATTTTAGAGCGCAGTAATAATGTAGTGGTGATGCCTGTGGCGTTAAACTGGAGCGATGTGGGCAGTTTTTCTGCACTGGCTGCGCTGAGTAAAAAAGATCCACAAGGTAATAGCCAAAACCAAGAACATATCACTCAAAACAGTTTTAATAACTTAGTTATTAGCGAACATGGTCATACAATAGCGACCTTAGGGGTAAGCGATTTAGCGGTTATTCATACCCACGACGCCACTTTAATTGCTGAGCAAAATTCGTTGGATGCCCTCCCTTTACTGCTCAAGCAATTGGCAATGACGCAAAATGATAAACTAACGCACCATCAAGTGGTATATCGTCCTTGGGGAAATTATCGCACGCTGGTAGAAAGTACGGGCTTTAAAGTAAAAAAAATAACCGTAAATAGTGGCGCTCGGCTTTCAACACAGCGTCATCAGCATCGCGCTGAGCATTGGGTTGTAGTATCAGGCACTGCAGATATATGTATTGACCAGCAAAGCTTAACACTGACCCATGACCAATCTTGTTATATTGCTGCAACGCAACTGCATAGTTTAGCGAATAATCAGCCCGAGCCACTTATTGTCATTGAAGTGCAAACTGGCGCTATATTAGATGAAAGCGACATAGAGCGATTTGACGATATATACGGCAGAAAATAACCGTAGTAAATAGTGAAAAGGCTAGATTATTTTTCACTGTAGTAAAACTTGGTAGCTCGAAGCCCGGAACCTTTTTACCCCAGGCCTTGCCGCACATACTTTAAGTATGCTTCTAAACTGTGTTGCCACAGTGTGCTGGCTTCACCTAACGCGTTATTCAGTGGTTTTTTATCTAGTAAGCGTCGTTCAATTCTCTTTAGTGCCAGTCCATAGCTATTAAAACCAAGTTGCATAGCGGTGCTGGCTTGGCGATGTAATAGCTTAATGCATTGATCTGAATCTTGCTCTAATAAAGTTTGGCAACGGCTTAGCTTGTTACGTGCAGAAAGAATAAATTCATTATAGATAGAAGACACTTCATCAATACTAAAAGAGTTTGTAAGGGTTTCTGTTGCTGTTTCATCGTATAACGTATCAATCAGCTCGACGGCAATGTTAGCTGTTTGTGTTGACTGCGAATCACTCAGTGCTTGGCGCAGCTTTTCTTGTTTTAGTGGCTTGCCGACAATGTCTTTAATGCCCAGTGCTAAGTATTCTTTTATTTCATCAGGGCTCAAGCTGGCAGTAAAGGCCAATACTGGAGTTCGCTGATTTTTATGCTCCACCCGTTTGAGAGTTTTTAGGACTTGTTGCCCGGTTAAATCGGGTAAGTTCATATCAAGGAGTACCACATCAAAGTGGTATTTTTTCATTAACTCAATCGCACTTTTTCCATCTTTAGCGAGCTTAATTTTATGCTCGTCGTCTGCCATAAATTCAACGGCTATCTTTTGGTTCAGGTCTAAATCTTCAACCAGCAGCACGTCAAGTCCGGTTAAATAGTCTTTACTTTGATGGCGTTGCTCTACTAAGCTAAGCTCACCAATGGCTAACGTTATATTAAAGCTAAAAACACTACCGACTCCCAGTTCACTGGTAATTTCTAACTGGCTATTAATTTTGTCCAGTAGGCGACTAGTTATTGCAAGTCCAAGGCCTGTTCCGCCTTTTTCTTTACCTGCACTACTTTGGATATAGGGCTGCGTTAAATAATCAATTTCATCTTTTTCAATTCCAGGACCTGAGTCGATTACACTTAGCTTGAGGGTATGATCTAGCTGGGTTTCATTAATCAAATCGATTTGTACTTTTACTGTGCCGGTATCGGTAAATTTAATCGCATTACCTACAAGATTAATAATAATTTGCCTAAGTTTTTGTTGGTCGCAGTAGTAACAAGCCTTATCGGGTATATTGCAGGCGAGCTCAAATTTAAGCTGTTTTTGCTCTGCCAGAGGGCTCAGCAGTAAACATAAATTTTTCATCCACGTTTTAAACTCTATGTCTTCTTCGTACAAAGCTTCATCGTGCTGATCTAGGCTTGCGTATTCTAATACTTTATCAACTAGTAGGTTGAGTGACTCTGCTGAGTTGATAATGGCTTCGCAATAGGCTTTGTTACGACTGTCGCTAGTTTGATTCAATACCAATTGTGCGCTGCCTAATATGCCGTTTAGTGGGGTGCGTATTTCATGGCTAATAGTGGATAAAAACAGTCCGCGAATCTCTAAATCTTTATGGGCTTTCTCAGTTAATTTATTAAGGCGTAACTCTCTGCGTTCATTACATAATAGCGCCATACCTGCGGCATAAAACATGGGGGCAATCACACTGTTTAAAAATAACAGTGAATTAAAACAAAAGTTTAAAACAGTATCATTTTGTTCAATACCATCCATAAATATACTTCGGGCTATGAAACTTGCTGCAACCAAAGTTAAAATAATAATGTAAACAATACTGGCGTTAGGGTAAGGGATTCGCGCATATTTTATAAATATAAACAGTAAAAAAGTAGCTTCGACAATATGCTGTAAGTCAGAAATATAAATCTGAGAGCGCGTTGATGGCTGTATAAAAGTAAAATAAATAACTAACAAAGCGCTAAACACAGTAAACAGGCACACTAACTTAAAGCCAGGACCACGATAGTTTAAAAATTGACTAATCGATAAGCAATGCACAATAGAGGCTAGAAACATCATGCCATTAGCAAGAATAATGGCGATCTTATTAGGTATTGTGTCTATTAGCACCAAGCTAACAATGGCGCCTAATAGTAATACTGGGTAGAAAATATAAAGTAACGTGCCGGGGACATGCTTATTGGTACGCCAGGTTAAAAAGTTCAGTAGCGTCATCACTGTTATAACAGCGATACTGGCAAAATAAAGCGTAAATGAGTCGAGCATTAAGACCCCAACAGCGTTTTTTAAAGAAGATATAAAAACAGGCACTTAAAGTGCCTGTATGGTATTTATTCAAACAAACGTTAACGAATTTCGTCGGGAATGTTTTGTTGTGCCCAAGAAAGTAATTCAATACGGTTACGACATTTAGTTTTTCTAAATGCACTGTATAAATGAGTTTTAACCGTGTGCGGGCTAATACTTAACTCTTCAGCAATTTCTTTATTTTTAGAACCATTACTCATTAACGAGATAATTGCTTTTTCACGCTTCGTGAGCTTGATTGGTTCAATATCACCATCAGTTAGCTTATGCAGGGCGTCTTTATTAAATTGCAGCATGCGGTTAAGTGCATTACACATAATATCACGACGATACCAAAGCTGATCTTCGAGTAATAAACGAATCCCTTTCATGAGTACATCGGCATTATCGGTGGTGTAAAATACGCCGCGAATACCACTAAGTAATGCACGATTAGCAAGCTCTGGATTTTCATCTAAATTAAACAACACAATATCGCACTTGATGCGTAAATTAACGAGTTGCTCTTTTAGCTTTGTCCATGCGTCTTTACTTGATGTTTCAATGAACAATAAGCGAGTACCTACCGGAACATCTAAAATATTTGTACCCGTAGTTACGTCAAGGCCTTGCGTTTTTAACAATGGCTCTAAAACGTTAATACCAATAGTGTTAATTGGTTCTTCATCTAACAACAAAAAGGCTGAACTGCTCATGTTTTTTTACTCTTTATAAAGCTGGCTAGTTAATCTTACCACAATCCCTGCACACCTTTTGTATTAGAGAATCATTATTTCACTGGAGGAAAGGTGCGATTTGCGATTATTTAAACATAAATGTTGCAAATAAGTAATTGTTTTTTGGTAAATAAGAAAAACGCCGTATTTTTAATGTATTTTTTAAGATACAGGATTTAATAAGTGATTATAGCGCCACTTTTTTGGTGTTTTGATAAGGAGGCCAGCCCATTTCTTTACCTGCCAACATATGTAAGTGAATGTGATAAACAGTTTGCCCGCCGTGTTCATTGCAATTCATTACTACTCGGTAACCGTCGTCTGCAAAGTTAAATTGCTTGGCAAGTTTAGCAGCTACTACATATAAGTGGCCAACAAGGTGTGCGTTTTCTTCGGTTACGTCGTTAATTGTGGCAATCGCTTGTTTAGGAATAATCAACGCATGAAATGGTGCTTGTGGATTAATATCTTTAAATGCAAGCGCGAGTTCATCTTCATAAATAATGTCGGCTGGAATTTCGCGATTAATAATTTTAGTAAAAATAGTCTCTTGGCTCATAATGATGACTCTAATTTGTTTGATTAATATATGTGTCACTAATGACAAATTTTGCTAGCAGTGTCAAACTGAAATCAACTAAAGGAGTCATTATGCGTAAATCAATACTATTAGGTAGTGTAGCGGCACTCTTACTGAGTGCATCAAGTTTGGCAGAAAATATTTACTTTCCTGAGGAGTTTGTTCCTTTGCAAGTGGGTGAGCGAATCATTGAAAGTTCGTTTTTTAGCCGTGTTGATGATGTTGAATTAGCGCCGGGTACTTATCAGTTAAAACTTAAATACACGGATTTATACGATTTAGGTTATGACGATCATGAAGTCATTGAATCCGCGCCTTTTTGGGTGAATGTAACCATTGAAGCAGGTAAAGATTACACCTTGGTATTTAATCGTGCTGAAAATGCGGTGGCGGCAAAAGTATTTGCGCAGGCGCCTCAAGTGAGCTTAAAAGCAAAAGGCAGCACCTTAGCTAAACCATTAAATATTATTGCCGAGCGACAACTTCAAAGTACTCAGTTTAACCAGCAAACAACACAAACCCCAGCGGGTCCGCAAAAACCGAGTCGTCCCATTAAGCCGATTACGTCAATTAATGGAAAAGGCATGCCAAGCGCGGCAGCCATGCTCGACTTTTGGTGGCAACAAGCAACCCTTGCTGAAAGGCAGGCTTTTTTAGATAAAGTAACAAAATAGTTAAGCATTAAAAAAGGGCCAATTTAGCCCTTTTTAGTTTATTGGTAACGTTATTATGTTACTCAAATAGTGCGTCGATGGTGCCTTGCGCAAGTGAATGATAGCCTGGGCGTGCTTTTAGATACACGTTTTGCGCCCAGTCTTTTTTACCATTCGTAATAAGTGCTTTGTACAAAGGCACAATTAATTTACGACGACCAATACTCGATAAGTGTTTATCAAGCGCAGGATAAATCGGCTGGTAACCGTTACTCACCGCTAGCATGTACCATGCAAATGCACGTTCTGCGTTAGTTGATTGAGTTAAGTTAAACTCGCCGTCTAACTCAGTCATTTTTTTAATGCTTAAATCGCGTGGTAGGTTATTTAAAAAATATAGCCACTCATGCACTGTCCAGTTTGCAGTAGGGAGTTGTGTGGCAGTTGTACCCCCACTTAACCATGCTTGTTTTGCAGCATCTACTTTATCGAACGCGTCAGAGGTTGGATTAGGTGCATCACTTGGCAAACCAGGCTCAAAAACCCACTCGTTTATTTTATCTATGCTCACTACACCAGGGTACTTTTCAATTAAGTTAGCTTTGATGTAAGTAACAAATTGCGCCGTGGTTAGCGATTTAAACGCAAATTCATTAAAGTAAGTTTTAACAAAGTCATCAAACTTATCACGGCCATATTTATTTTCTAGATAGAGCAAAAATAGCTGACCCTTTGTGTAAGGCACTGAGCTAAAGGCATCATCTGGATCGCGGCCATTAAGTTTTAAATTAAGACGTGTGTCGGGTGCATCAAGGGTTTTAAGTTGCGCACGAAGATTTGCAGCATCAAGTGCTTGCTCCATTACTGCGCGGTCGCGACCAAATACTTCTTCCATAATGCGGTTTTCAACGTACGAGGTAAAGCCTTCATTTAACCATAAGTCTTCCCACGTGGCGTTAGTTACTAAGTTGCCAGACCAAGAGTGAGCAAGCTCATGCGCAATCAGGTTAACTAGACTTTTATCGCCTGCAACAACTGTAGGCGTAATAAATGATAGGCGCGGATTTTCCATGCCACCAAATGGAAAACTAGGTGGTAGCATAAGTAAATCATAGCGTCCCCATGCATATTCGCCATACATTGTGTTGGCTTTGTCGATCATCGATTGGGTGTCGTTAAATTCGGCAACCGAGGCTTCTAAAATACTGGGTTCGGCAAAGATGCCGGTTTGATGTGACATAGCTTTAAACTCAAGGTTGCCGACACCTATGGCAATTAAGTAAGGCGGAATGGCCTGTGGCATAGTAAAAGTATAATCACCATCTTTTAAAAGAGCATCGCTGTTGTCGGCGCTCATCACTGCACGTACATCTTTTGGAGTTTGAATGCGTGCCGAGTAGGTGACCCGCATTGCTGGAGTGTCTTGTACTGGGATCCAACTACGTGCATGAATCGCTTGCGATTGACTATACATAAACGGGTGCGTTTTACTTGCCGTTTGCTTTGGTGTTAACCACTGTAAGCCAGATGCTTCTGGGCGACTGTTGTAGTAAATACGGACTTTTTCAGCTTGGCTTTTAAAGGTAATGGTTAGTTTTGCGCCTTTAACATCATCGCGGCTAGCAAGATTAAAACTGGCTTTATGCCAATGGCTATTTGCTGTTTGATACATCACTTTATCAATATCTAAGTCTCGGGTATCAAGTACTAGCTTTCTACTTTTCGCGTTTTTCCATTGTAGCGTATGCTCAACAAAGCCTTCTAATTGCTTGTCGGCAAAGTCGATGTCTAAATCAAGGTTTAAATGCGTGGTAATAACATCATCAAGGTTGGCGTAGGAATTTTGATCAATAGCGCTAGCCATTGCTTGCGAGCACATACCGGCCATAGCGAGGCTTAAAAAAAGAGGTTTGATTTTCATAATTACCTTGAGTACAAATAAAAAAGTACCCGTTTTATAACATGATTGCCACAGTGGGTTGAACAATTTTTACAAGCTGATGCGCAATTTGCGACGATGAGTTAAACTAGAGCGATTAATTACTGGTACCTTTAGGACCCTTGTGGCGCACTCATTACAACCCCTTCATACATTTGCATTAAGTACCCAATGC
Organism: Pseudoalteromonas sp.; assembly: GCF_018402495.1. Lineage (GTDB taxonomy): Bacteria > Pseudomonadota > Gammaproteobacteria > Enterobacterales > Alteromonadaceae > Pseudoalteromonas. The sequence continues at coordinate 189,179 of NZ_JAGYIU010000005.1, read as the reverse complement.
CAAAATTTTATTGAGATCACCGACTCAGCGCAGCTTCAGACTCAGAGCTTTAAAGCGCCTTTTTGTCTGTTAGGTGAGGGCAGTAATACCATTTTTTTAAATGATTATGCTGGCACGGTTATTAAAATGGCGACCCAAGGAATTAATATTACAGAACGGGAAAATGACTTTTTAGTTAGTGCGGCTGCCGGTGAAAATTGGCATCAATTAGTGACATACTTGCTTGAGCAAGGCATAGCTGGGTTTGAAAATTTAGCACTGATCCCAGGTACTGTTGGAGCTGCGCCAGTGCAAAATATTGGTGCCTACGGTGTAGAAATAGCGCAGTTTATTGAAGCTGTTGACTATTTTGATATTAATAGCAACTGCTTCAAATCCTTAACTAATCAGCAATGCCACTTTGCTTATCGTGAATCCGTATTTAAACATGCGCTAAAGAATAAAGCGGTGATCACCCAAGTGCATTTTAAGTTGCCCAAAACATGGCAACCAGTACTCAATTATGGACCGCTGCAGCAATTAATAAACCCGACGCCACAACAAGTGTGTGAGCAGGTGATACAGACACGCAATATCAAACTGCCAAACCCTTATAAACTGGCTAATGCGGGCAGCTTTTTTAAAAACCCCATTATCACCAATAGTGAATTAGCGCAGTTACTTACGACGTACCCTGAGTTACCTCATTACCCGCATGGAGCCGGTCATCATAAAGTCGCTGCGGGGTGGTTAATAGAGCAAGCGGGATTAAAGGGATATAAAATTGCCGGTATTGAAGTGCATCAGCAGCAAGCACTGGTACTGGTTAACCATGGTTATAGTACAGGGGATGATTTGATTAGCATGATCACCCATATTCAAAACACTGTTTTAGCGCGCTATAACATAAGCTTAGAACATGAAGTGCGGTTAATTAATCAACACAATGAATGTCATATTTCTTTGGAGCAATCAGCATGAAGGCACCTGATGGAAACAAGCTGGCTATTTTAAATGCACTGAATGAAGGTGGTTTTGTCTCTGGGCAAGCTTTAGGAGAGGAATTAGGAATTAGTCGTGCCGCTGTTAGTAAACACATTCAAAGCCTACAAGCTATGGGCTTAGATGTATTTAAAGTTACAGGTAAAGGCTATTACTTAAATAACCAAGTAGGGTTACTTAATCAGGAAAAAATACAACAGCTTTATGCTGAGTTAGGGCAAAATACCGCTAATATTGAAGTGCAGCCGCTTATTGATTCAACCAACAGCGAACTAATGCGCCGCATTCAGGCTAAAACACCACTTCAGACGGGCACGGTAATCGTTGCCGAAATGCAGCAAGCAGGGCGGGGGCGTCGAGGGCGAGTATGGCAATCACCCTTTGGTGCTAACTTATACTACAGTTATTTTTGGCGATTAGATGATGGTTTACAAGCCGCTATGGGCGTATCGATTGCTGTTGGTTTAGCGGTGTATGATGCGATAAAAGCACTTTATGATATTGAAGTAGAGCTTAAATGGCCAAACGACATTTATATAAACAAACAAAAGCTCGCTGGCGTATTAGTTGAATTAGACGGGCAACCACAAGGGCCGTGTCAGTTGGTGATAGGAATTGGTATTAATTTAAATATGCCACAAAGTGCCAGTCAGCACATTGACCAAGCATGGACTGATTTAAGTCAGCACACCCAGCAGCTAGATAAAAATCAACTAGTAGCTTCATTAACTTATTGGCTAGAGCAACGCTTAGCGCAATATCGTGAGAATGGCTTACAAACTATGTATCAACAATGGAATGCATTAAATGCGTTTGCAGGCGAGCAGGTAGAGCTTAATACCGGGCATCGTAGTTGGTGTGGCATTTGTGAAGGCATAGATGCGCACGGTGGTGTACGTATTCGCCAAGACGGTGAAGTGAAAAGTTATTATGGCGGCGAGATTTCATTAAGAAAGGCGCAAGCATGAGATTACTCATTGATGTAGGTAATACCTCACTCAAAGCCGTATTGTGGGAAAACGGGCAAATACAGCCATGTGATATTAATAATATTTCATGGCAGCAAATTACGGTTGTTATTTACGCTTGTGTTGGTCGTAGCGAGTTACTTAAACAATTATTAGCGCAAGCCAAAACGCATAATATTGATTGTTTTGAGGCTACGGTTAGTAGTGAGCTTAGTGGGTTACGCTGCGCGTATCAGCAAGTAGGTAATTTGGGTATAGATAGATGGTTGGCGCTTATTAGCGGTTATACGCTTTACCCTAATACGGCTGCTATTGTTGTTGATGCTGGCACGGCTACCACCATAGACGTTCTCAATAATGATGGGCAGCATCTAGGAGGCTGGATATTACCTGGGCTTGATTTAATGACCTCATCACTCACTCAAAATACTCAGCGGGTATTTGATGATGCAAACACGCCATTTGCTAATGAGCTTGGAAAAAACACCCCTAATGGGTTAAAAAACGGAGCCTTAGTGGCAACTATGGGTGCCATTGAGCAAGCAAGATTGCATTTAAATACAAAAAATAGCCTCTTAATTTTTGCGGGTGGTTATGGTCAGCTGTTACAAGGGCATTTTTCACAGAGTATTTTCGACCCAATGCTAGTAATGAAAGGCTTAAATTACTGGTATGAGTTAGCTAAAAAGAGTTAAAAACAACAAAAAAACAGCTTTTTGCGCGAATAGTGAGCATTTAAAGCATTAAATCACATTTTTTTTAATTTTTTGGTTGCATCCCAATAAACCTTACTCTAGAATCTCGCCCCGTACTAAAGCAGTGCCGACTTAGCTCAGCTGGTAGAGCAACTGACTTGTAATCAGTAGGTCAACCGTTCGACTCGGTTAGTCGGCACCACTTTCCTTTTACCGGAAGTGCTTAGTAAAGAATTATCGTGGAGGGGTTCCCGAGCGGCCAAAGGGATCAGACTGTAAATCTGACGGCTCAGCCTTCGCTGGTTCGAATCCAGCTCCCTCCACCACTTTATTCTAGACGGTTAGAGGTAGTTTAAGAACAGGTTCCTTAAAGCGGGCATCGTATAATGGCTATTACCTCAGCCTTCCAAGCTGATGATGCGGGTTCGATTCCCGCTGCCCGCTCCAATTTGATGATGCTGATATAGCTCAGTTGGTAGAGCGCACCCTTGGTAAGGGTGAGGTCGGCAGTTCAAATCTGCCTATCAGCACCAGTCAATCGAATCGCCTTAAACACTTCCTTTATCTGTCAGAAAAAACTATTTGAAATTTGAAAAAATTAACTTAATCTACCTATGGTGGATTATTTTCATATGTAATCTAGATACACAAAACTGATAGGTTCCGTCATGGCAAAAGAAAAGTTTGAACGCGTAAAACCGCACGTAAACGTTGGTACAATCGGCCACGTTGACCACGGTAAAACTACACTAACTGCAGCAATCACTAACGTACTTGCAAAAGTATACGGCGGTGTTGCTAAAGATTTCGCATCAATCGATAACGCTCCAGAAGAGCGCGAGCGTGGTATCACAATCTCAACTTCACACGTTGAGTACGATACTCCTACTCGTCACTACGCACACGTAGATTGTCCTGGTCACGCCGATTATGTTAAAAACATGATCACGGGTGCTGCTCAAATGGACGGCGCTATCTTAGTAGTTGCTGCGACTGACGGTCCTATGCCACAAACTCGTGAGCACATCCTACTTTCTCGCCAAGTTGGCGTTCCTTACATCGTTGTATTCATGAACAAATGTGACATGGTTGATGATGAAGAGCTACTTGAGCTAGTAGAAATGGAAGTTCGTGAACTTCTTTCTGAATACGACTTCCCAGGTGATGACTTACCACTAATTCAAGGTTCTGCACTTAAAGCACTTGAAGGCGAAGAGCAATGGGAAGCTAAAATCGTAGAGCTTGCAGAAGCACTAGATACATACATCCCAGAGCCAGAGCGTGACATCGATAAGCCATTCATCATGCCTATCGAAGACGTTTTCTCAATCCAAGGTCGTGGTACTGTTGTAACTGGCCGTGTTGAAGCTGGTATCATCAACGTGAACGACGAAGTTGAAATCGTTGGTATCAAAGAGACAACTAAGTCTACTTGTACTGGTGTAGAGATGTTCCGTAAGCTACTTGACGAAGGTCGTGCTGGTGAGAACATTGGTGCACTTTTACGTGGTACTAAGCGTGAAGACGTTGAACGTGGTCAAGTACTAGCTAAGCCTGGTTCAATCAAGCCACACACTACATTCACTTCAGAAGTATACGTACTTTCGAAAGATGAAGGTGGTCGTCATACTCCATTCTTCAAAGGTTACCGTCCACAGTTCTACTTCCGTACAACTGACGTAACAGGTGACGTACAGTTACCAGAAGGCGTAGAAATGGTAATGCCTGGTGATAACGTTAAGATGACAGTAACCCTAATCGCGCCAATCGCGATGGACGAAGGTCTTCGTTTCGCTATCCGTGAAGGTGGCCGTACTGTAGGTGCTGGTGTTGTAGCAACTATCGTAGAGTAATAATTAGCCTAGCTAATTAATACGAAAAAACCCGAGCTTAGTCTCGGGTTTTTTAATGCCTGCGATTTATGTCATGTAAAGGTGGCGCTCTTACCTTAGGCGTAGGTGCTTTGTAGCAACTATCGTAGAGTAATAATTAGCCTAGCTAATTAATACGAAAAAACCCGAGTTTAGTCTCGGGTTTTTTAATGCCTGAAGAAAAGTGTTTAGTTTTCAGCTATCAGCTTTTAGCTATTAGAGCTTGGTGTTAAATTATACTTAACACATAAAAAAAGCACGACTTTAAGCCGTGCTATTAATTAAACTTTTTGACAACTGACAACTGACAACTGACAACTGACAACTGACAACTGACAACTGACAACTGACAGCTTACACGCTAGTGCTTTTTCGCATACGCTTCGGCTTGCTTCCACACTCTTAGTGTATTGCCGCTTAAAATCTTTTTAATATCGCTATCGCTGTAGCCTCTATCCATTAAGCCTTGTACAAGGTTTGGGTAGCTAGACACATCTTTTAAGCCAATAGGTAGTGAGTCACCTACGCCGTCGTAATCAGAGCCAATACCGACATGCTCGATGCCAATTAATTTCACAACGTGATCAATATGATCAAGTACTTGTTCTAAGCTTGCAAATGGGTAGGGATTTTTAGCACGATACATCGCATCAAAATCTTTACTTAACTTAGTGCCTTCTTTTTTTACCGCTTCTTTTTTACTCTTTAACTGTTTGCCCCACGTACCTGCTTTAGCGGTAACAAAGCTTGAACCAAAGTTAATTTGAATCACACCGCCATTCTTTTTAAGGGCTAATAGCATATCGTCATCCATATTGCGCTCAAAACCCGGCGTGTACTTACGCAGCGACGAATGTGATGCAATCACAGGGGTGTTAGATAGTTCTATTACTTGATAAAACGCATCGTCCGAAATATGCGATACATCAATTAGCATTCCAATATTATTCATTTCAGTCACCAACTCTTTACCAAATGGGCTTAGGCCTTTCCACTTACGGCGAACATCGTATGATGAGTCAGAAATATGATTGCTTTGAGAATGAGCAAGCGTAATGTAGCGCACACCACGGTCAAAAAAGTGCTGTAGGTTTTTTAAATCGCCTTCAATGGGTGAGCCGTTTTCCATGCCCATAGCAATCGACATTTTACCTTGCTCAAATTGTGTTTCGATATCGTTTGTAGAGCTGGCAATAGCAAACTTGTCAGGTGCACGTTGTGCAATTGCTTCCATACCATCAATAAGTTGATTCGCTAATTGAAAGCTTTTGCCTTTACCTTCAAATTCTAAATGGGCAGGAATATAAATCGACATAAATGGCGCATTTAAACCGCCTTTTACTGCACGAGGATAGTCAAAATCGCCGCCATCCGTGGCTTTAGTCACATCCGCCCATTTTGCGTGAATACGGTAAGGTACATCAATGTGGGTATCAATTAAAATGGTATCGTGAGCAAGCTTAATTGCTTTATCTGAGGGGGTAATTTCTGCATGTACTGCACCTGTTAATGCAATCGACATTGCAATAACTATTGAGCTTAGTTTTATCATTTATAATGGCTCTTTAAGTTAAAAAAGCCATTGTCTATTTTTACGCCGTGCCTGACAAGTTTACTCGTTAAATTGCGCTTCACTTTGCAGCGCTTTGAATTCACTTTTAGAAATTATGGTAACCGATTCATGCAGCTCAGAGAAAAACACCATAGCTTCGCCGCTTTTTAATTGCTGATTTACTTGCGCTACTTTACTTTCAATACTGAACTCTTGTTCGCCATAGTCAGTGCCTTCGCGCAGAACGTAGCTTTCAATTAGGTTGTACAGTGTGTCTTTATCAAGTTGTTCAAAAGGAATAATCATAGTCACTCTTTATCGGTGTTATTAAATACACATTGCTTAAAATAATCAGGCACCACTTGTTCTAACCAATACACGGGTTTAAATGGGTTGTTACCGCTAATAAAACCTACGTGGCCGCCCTTCTCTGAGATACGCAGCGTAACATGCTCACTTACATCCTGACTACTCGGTACCGCCTTAATTGACAGCATAGGGTCGTCTTTGGCATGAATAATTAGTGTAGGTGTCGCAATATCTTTTAAATACGGCATGGCACTGGCTTTTTCGTAGTAGTCGTGCGCATTTTCAAAGCCATGTAGCGGTGCTGTAAGCTGGTTATCGAACTCTAATAAATCGTCAATTTCCATTAACTGATCAGTGGTGATCGGTATTTGCTGTTTAATTTGTGGCAGTTTACGTTGCATCGACTTTTTCATCCGATCGAGCAAATATTTTTGATAAATTTTACCTAAGCTTTTACGAATAACATCACTAGATGATGACAAATCATAGGGCGCAGATATCACAGCGGCTGCACTAAGCGGGCAGTGAATGTGTTCTTCCCCTAAATATTTAGCCAGCACATTACCACCTAATGAAAAGCCGACAGCCACAATTGGGCGCTTTGGAAATTGTTGTTTTAAATGGTTTATAAAAAAAGCTAAATCGGCAGTGTCGCCACTATGGTAGGCTCTTGGTAGGCGATTAACTTCGGTTGAGCAGTTTCTAAAGTGCATTAGCACCACTGCAAACCCTTGCTTTTTTAATGCTTTCATCATGCCTTTGGCATAAAAACTATTTATGTTGCCTTCAAGTCCATGAAGTACTACTGCGAGCGGCGCCGTTTCGTTATGCGGGAGTGACCAAGCAAGCTCAATAAAGTCACCATCGGGTGTATCAAGTTGTGCAAGTTCGAAGCGAGTTTGATGAAATGGGCGGAAAAAACGCGGCATTATGGTTTGAACGTGTCGGTTGGTCATCCACCATGCGGGTTTGAACTTAGGGATCATGTTTGTACTACGCACCATGTAATAAACGAGATGCTAGTGTAACAAATTTTTTATATTTAAAAATAAAAAGCGCCTAATCAGTAAACTGATAAGGCACTTTGTGCGTCGTGCTTAATGCTGCTCTTTAATGTCTGCATCGTGTACTTTTTTCATAAAAAAATACACAAAGAAGAGGCATAAACCAATAACGACGCCTAAAAATCCAAATGATAAGAATAGTACTGGGTCACTAAAAAAATCTCTAAAGAATACGTCCATAATTGCCTCCTGATGTCTATGAATTAATCATAGGCTGGCTTGGGGGTGCTTGATATGATCCAGATCAAGCTATTTTCCTAAGTTGTTTAGCAGTGTGATAGAAGTTGATTTGGATCATGTTTAGTGAAGAAACATCCCTCACACTCAGTATATCCTTGATGTATAGCTTAAAGATGAAGCACGATTTAGGTAACAAAATACCATCTCAAAAATTTGGGCTAAAAAGGCGTTAGGCCACGTGTTGTGAAGCAACAGCAATTTTTAGCCATTCATATTTTTGGTGCAGTATTCCCCGTAACAGGGTAAACAGAGGCGATTATAGCGCCTTATTATCGACTTGTTTCCTTGTTGCTTTACTAAATCACTAATTTAATGCAATTGGTATTATTTATTCACGTAGTAAGAGCGATAAACATTACGTTTGTTGTTTTCAGTATGTATGAATAACTTTTGGATAAGTGTATCGGTTACTAATAAAGAATTAAGCTCATTCATCAGGCAGGATTGTTGAAGGGGGAGTTGGCATTTTTTCGCTGCTTTACTAAATGCCATGGCGTTAATATAACCCTCAAAATGAAGACGACTCGGTTTTGTAATGTTGCTCGCTTGCATATCGGCTAAAAACTCAGTACAAAAATTATCTTTACAATTTAGTGGGTTTGGAACAATCTCCGTTACCATAATATTTGATGGTGAGTTTACTTCATCAAATAAATCAAAGCTGGGTACAAACGAGACGCTAGTGTATTCAGGATTAAACCCTTGCTTTTGGGCGCTATTAATAAACTCAGAGAGTGGTTCATAAGTGCCGACTAAACAGATTGCCGTAACCCCGCTTAATTTTAAGGTATTAAGTGCCGACTCCACATCATGGCTATTGCGTTTGTAGCGAGCAACTATTGCAGGTGTAAGGTTATATTTAGCGAGTGCTTCTCTTAGTCCTGATTCTACATATAAACCAAATTCGTCAGCCTGTATAAACAGTCCTATCTTAGTATGCTTATGCTCTTCAACGAGGTATTTGATTTGTTCTTGCGCTTCATCGTTATAGCTTGCTCGTAAGTTAAATGCTTTAACTGACGGTTTTTCACGTAGAAAGCTCGCCCCGCTAAAAGGCATTAAGAACGGAATTTTTGATTGTTCTAGTAAAGGTATAATTGCATGGCTGGTTGGGGTACCCATGGCACCAAACAGGGCATCCACTTTATTTGTGTAAATAAACTCACGTGTATTATGAACGGTTTGCTCTGGTTCATAGTGATCGTCAGCAACTAAAAGTAGCACCTTAGCGCCATTAATGCCGCCAGCGTTATTAACTTTGTCAAAATAAACGCTGCTACCTTTATGTAACTGTTGGCCAATATTTTTTGCAGGGCCAGTCAGTGCAGTAGACATGCCCAGTTTAATTACTTTGTCGTTGGTTTGCTCGGCATGCACGAAAGTTTGCCCAAGCACTAATGCTATAAGGACAATGTTAAGGTTTACTATTATGCGAAATGCGCTCATACCAATTATTTACAGCCTTTTTAAATAATGTATTAAATGACTTTGTGCCATTCAAACCTAACTGACTTTGGATATTTTTCGGTGTCCAATTTTGTAATACTAGTCTAATAAAAACAGATTGGAAATTATCGTCATCGGTTGGCAAGCTATACGGCAATGCCCAAAAACGTCGCCAGAGTAATGGTTTTATATTAAAAAGCTGGTAGTCACTTGCTAACATAGATTTTAATCTTGATTGTTCAGCTATGCTATAAGTATGAGTATTAAAGCAGGAGACAATTTTTGCGACTAGTTGATAATCAAGCTGGCTATAATGATCAAGTAGTTGTAAAGGGAAATCGGCCTCAAGTTGGGTTATTAATTGTTTTAGAAGGGGATCGTTGCTATTTAAGCTTTTAACTACTAATGCACTATGCTCGCCCGTTGCTTTATCTTTTTGAAAACCGAGTTTAACTAAATTAAAGCCATTATTTTGCCAAAAACTGAGTAATTGCGCATTGCCGCCAAAGCTGGCTCCAAACCAATCACACTCGCTTTGCAATTGTTGTTCACAGTATTGAAGTAACTGTGTGCCTATTTTTTTGTTGTGATGCTGTGGATCAACGGCAATACGCACCACGCGGGCGCAGTGTTGTTTTAAAACGTTAGCATTAAAACTCAATTGTGCTAACGTTTGCGCCATTAAGTGACCTTGAGGCCTGCGTTTACCTTGAATGACTTCATCGCTCAAGGGTGTATTAAACCCTCCCTCAATTGCAACTAAACATACGCCAAGAATATTATCGTCTTGCTGGCAAACATATAAATGTTGTTCAGTGGCATCTAATAAATGGCGTAAGTCATTTACACTGGTTTGATAATGCGCCAATGTCAGTAATCCAATAACTTGGCGAAGTAGTAACTCGTTGCTTGCAAGTTGAGTTGCTTGTATGTACTTAAACTCTATAGGAGTTGTATTTAAACTGGTACTATGATGCTCTGCATCTAAGGCTAATAGCGTGCAAATGTGCCGCTCTAAAGGATCATGTTTTGCAAAGCGAATAGGCTGCTCAAGAGTCATACTGCGCATATTTTTAAAATGCGTTTTAAGGTAGCGAGTAAACTTTAAAATATAGCCGCGACCATTGCCTTCATAGCCAACCATGGTGCTTGAAAATACCACGCGTGGATAAAGGTGGAGTAGTTTTATGAGCATTGGAACAGGGATTGCTGCCGCTTCATCAATTAATAGCAAGTCACACTCGGGCTGTTCGTTAAGTAGTTGATCAGGCGCAATATATTGCATGTTTGCAATGCATTTATTGCCTGTTTGATACTCTAAATTAAGTGCGTTTGCTAAATGTTTAAAGCTGCTGTGCAATGCGCGAAATTGCATAGAGCTGATGAGGATTTTTTTATCGCTGAGCTCGCTTGCGGCAATCCCTAATGCCGCTGATTTACCCCGCCCCCGATCAGCATTAATCAATAATGGTCTATTTGCGCGTCCGTTTGCCGTTTTTATTATTAATTCAACACATTGTTGTTGTTCGGTGAAATCTATTGTACCTGTTGATGAATCAATATCGGTAAGAGTAACCCAGCCATCTTGTTGATTAAAATGTAATAAGGAGGCGTTGCTCAGTAGGTGCTTTAAGCGTTGATTAAAAAAGCTGTATTGATGCGCTTGTCCAAATGATTGAAATAATGGCAGCGCAGGATCGCACCAATGTTCAAGTGATTCGAGCGTTGGAAGTAATATAATTAAAAATCCACCTGCTTGCACGACGCCACTGAGCGCAGCAAGTTTATCTGGCACCAATCCACTGTAGCCATCGTAAACAGCATGGGCGCACTCTTGCCCTAAAATTTGATGGGTATGTTCTGGCCAATCGGCATTAACTAAATTTGTATTTTTAGAAAGAACAAAAGAGGGTTGCTGTAATTGAGCAAGCAGCTGAGTGCATTGCTCATAACACCAATTTTTATCGCCTGTAAGCAACAGTAACTGACGATGTTTAGCATTCGCTAGTTGCTGCTGCACACGCTCTATAACGCGGTTAAACGGCTTGTAGTCTTGCATACGCTGTTACTAACCACTTACTGCCTAAGTCGTCAAAGTTAACTTGTACACGAGACTGTGCGCCACTGCCTTCGTAGTTGAGCACGGTTCCAATGCCAAATTTTGCATGTAGCACCCGTTGACCTAAATTAAATCCGCTTTCTTCAAAGGCGGCATGGCTAACCGATGCGCTAAATCGACCAGCTGCTGGCGGGCGAGAAACCTGAGTTTTAATGCGAATTTCTTCTACGCAGTCTTCGGGTATTTCTCGTAAAAAGCGTGATGGGCTGTGATATTTTTCTTGGCCATATAAGCGTCGGCTTTCAGCATGGCTAATATATAGCTTATCCATGGCACGGGTCATACCTACATAACAAAGACGGCGTTCTTCTTCTAAGCGGCCCGTTTCTTCATTGCTTTGTTGAGATGGGAACATGCCCTCTTCAACACCCACCATAAATACCAGCGGAAACTCTAAGCCTTTAGCTGAGTGAAGCGTCATCATTTGTACCGCATCTTCATGTTCATCGGCTTGCCCTTCACCTGATTCAAGCGAGGTGTAGGCTAAAAAGCCTTGTAGTGGTGAACTAAACTCTTCTTCTTCAGGGAGTTCATATTGATCGCAGGCGCTAATTAATTCTTCTAAGTTTTCTACCCGAGCACGGCCTTTTTCACCTTTTTCAGCCTGATACATAGCCATTAACCCTGAGGTTTGAATCGCATATTTAGCTTGCTCATGCAGCGTTAAGTCACTAATTTTATCTTCAATATGTTCAATTAACTCAACAAACTTGGCAACCGCCCCTGATGCTCGCCCTGATAAATGCTGTTGCTCTACAATGGCTTTAGCAGCATACCAAAGCGGCAGAGATTCAGCACGAGCGCAGTCACGAATGTGACTTAATGTTTTATCGCCAATGCCACGGGCGGGGGTGTTAATCACACGTTCAAATGCGGCATCATCTTGACGATTTCCTACCAAGCGTAAGTATGAGAGGGCATCTTTAATTTCTTGGCGTTCGAAGAATCGCATACCGCCATAAATTCGGTATTTAAGTCCTTCTTGTAGCATCGCTTCTTCAAGTACCCGCGATTGCGCATTACTACGATATAAAATAGCCGCATCTTGAAGTGCGTTACCCGCATTAAGCCAGCTACGTAATTTGCTACTCACAAAGCGTGCTTCATCTAGCTCATTAAAAGCAGCATAAATAGAAATAGGTTCACCGTCGTTACCGTCGGTCCATAAACTTTTACCCATTCGCTCGGAGTTATTTTGAATTAACGCGTTTGAGGCTTTAAGAATAGTGGCAGTCGAGCGATAGTTTTGCTCAAGGCGAATCGTCTCTGCGTCAAAATCGGTTAAAAAGCGTTTGATATTTTCAATTTTAGCGCCACGCCAACCGTAAATACTTTGGTCATCATCGCCTACAATCATGATACTGCTGGTATCGCCCGCAAGTAATTTTAACCATGCATACTGAATCGTGTTGGTATCTTGAAACTCGTCTACTAGCATGTGCGCAAAGCGTTGCTGGTAATGACGCAGCAAGGTTGGGTTATTTTTAAGAACCTCATAGCTACGTAGTAATATTTCTGCAAAATCAACAAGGCCAGCTCTATCGCAAGCTTCTTGATAGGCGGCGTAAACGCGCAGCATCATTTGCTCGTTAATATCGTATGCCTGAATATCTTTAGGGCGCAGAGCTTCGTCTTTTTTAGCGCTTATGTACCAGCCAAACTGCTTTGCTGGCCATTTTTTATCATCAATATTCATCGATTTTAATAAGCGCTTGATCATACGAAGCTGATCGTCAGAGTCTAAAATTTGAAAGGCTTCTGGTAAGTTTGCTTCACGGTGATGTGCACGCAAAATTCGGTGCGATAAACCATGGAAAGTACCAATCCACATACCGCCTACAGGGGCTTTTAATGTTTCTTCAACCCGTGAGCGCATTTCTTTAGCGGCTTTATTAGTAAAGGTTACCGCAAAAATACTAAAGGCAGAGGCTTGCTCTACTTGCATTAACCAGGCAATACGATGGACCAATACTCGAGTTTTACCTGAACCTGCTCCTGCTAATACCAGCATGTTTTGTAATGGCGCTGCAACGGCATCGCGTTGTTTATCATTTAAGCCATCGAGTAATTCTGAAACGTCCATCGTTACGCCTTTTTAATCAATAATGAGAGCAGTATAACAGGTGTTTTTGTTAGGCTAAATAAAATACTGTTTTTATAAACAGCTATTTATAAAATATGTATTTAAGTTGTTGAATAGTTGAAAGTATAAACTGAGCAAGTAACTAAAATAGCTATTTACAATTGCTAATTTGACTTATTTTTGGCAAATAATACTAAAGCGATAAATTCGTAATAATTTAACTGTATGATTTGTAAGCCTTAATAAATTGGCATAAAGTGTGTAAGTATAACTAATAAGTACAAATACAAAATTAATTAAACTACAGAGGTTAGTATGTCTCAACAAGGTTCTGGCGGTAACGTAATCGCAGCATTATGTAATATTTTTTTCCCCGGTTTAGGGCAGTTGGTGCAGGGCCGTATTTTAGCGGCACTTGTTTTTGCAATTCTGGTTTTTGGCGGTTATGCGCTATGGTTTTTAGTTGTGCCAGCCGTAATCGGTGCCGTGTTCCATTTATGGGCAATTATTGATGCTGCACGCTATCGCTCAGGCGGTTAGCTAATTGATGATGCTAAATAGCGCCTTATGGCGCTATTTTTGTATCTGGCTTTCATTATTCATAGCTGATTAGGTTATAATCTGTTGCATTAGCAGTACTGGAATAAAGTTATGGAATACCAATTCATTCGCGATCCTATTAGTGGGTTAAGAATTAAAATTAGCAGCGAGCACGCGATTATAGGCCGCTGGTTAAATGAAGAAATAGGCAAAGATAAAGTGGCGATGGTGCAGGCACTTATTAGCTCGGTCAGTTCAAGCTTTGAGCCGGTAACACTTAAAGGCCAAGAAATTGACCTCATTCTTTCTAAAGATGAAGCGTTATTTGAAGCGCATGCGCTTTATCAAGATAACGAAGATATATTAGCCTACCAAGATGACGAACTCATGCTTGAAGAGAATGATTTAAGCAGTGGTTGTGGTTTTGAAGACTTTGTTGACCTGATCAACTCATGGCATGAGTTTACGGCTGGTCGTTAAGTTATATTATCTGTATTATTACCCTAACTATAAATCCAACAGTGGAATCAATATGTCTGCCAATTTAAACAAACTAGTTGTTATGCTAGAAATGCAAAATGCCATGAATACCAAAGTACATGAGCAATGGTTTAGTCAAGGCTTTGAGTGGTATAGAGCGATTTGGGTTGAATGTGCAGAAATGCTGGATCATTACGGTTGGAAATGGTGGAAAAAACAAACCCCAGATACTGAACAAGTAATTTTAGAGTTAGTTGATATTTTCCATTTTGGTTTATCGCTACGTATTGACGGTAAAACCAGCTACGAGCAAATCGCGACACAACTACAAACTGAGCTAAATGCACCACTGCAAGGTGATGATTTTAAACAAACGTTAGAGTTATTAGCGGCCAGTGCGGTTGCTAATAAAACCTTTAATGCAGCGGCTTTTGCTGGTTGTATGGCGCAAATCGGAATGGATATTGATGATTTATACCGAGGCTATGTGGGTAAAAATACACTGAATTTCTTCCGTCAAGATCATGGCTATAAAGAGGGTAGCTACATTAAAGTGTGGCATGGCCAAGAAGATAACGAACATTTAGTAGAAGTCGTTAAAAGCCTTGATATTGAACATGCAGATTTTGCAAAACAGGTATATCAAGGCTTAGTAGCGCGTTACCCTCAGGGCGAATGAGCCAGGGTCTGTTGACCTTTGCGGATTACAATTTGTTCAAACTAGGGGCGGTTTAATCGCGACGCGAGGTTTGTAACCTAGTGGGCTAAGTAAAAACCGAGCAAAGCTTCCGCGTCCTGCTCACGCCCCTTACCTACATCCATGTAGGCAACAAAGAGTAAATCGCTCCTAGGCAGAACCCTTCGGGCAGCGCCTGTTTGGCATTGATGCTGCGTTATCGCCTATTTATGGGGAATAACCACACCACATAGGCTCTGCCTTGCCTAAATACCAAACAGACTGCTGCAAATTTAACCTTGAAAGATCAACAGACCCTAAATAAGCTTACGGTAATCGGTTATGCTTAAGTAGTCGGTTATTTCGTTATGGGGTTGCTGGCTATTCGGATTAGCAACCGCAAGTAAATGCTCAATGCCGTATTCTCGTGCGGCATGTAATACTGGTAAACTGTCATCTACAAATAAAGTGCGGCGTTTATCAAACCCCAAGTCCCCTTGCACTTTATGCCACAAGCTTTGTTGCTCTTTACTTACCCCATATTCATGTGTTGACACCACCCCGTCTAAGTAGTTATCAATGGCGGTATGTTCAAATTTGAGCATGACGCATTCAGGATGAGCATTAGTCAGTAAAATGAGTTCTTTACCTGCACGTCGAAGTTCAGTTAAAAAATGCGGAACGTCTTCACGAATTTTGATTAAGTGGGCAGACTGGCGCTTTAGTTCGAGAATAGGTAAGTTTAGCTGTGCTTCCCAATAGTCAGAGCAGTACCACTGAATTTTGCCGCTGACAGCCTGATAGCGATTTAAGATATCAGCGCGGGCTTCATCAAGACTGATATTTTGAGCTAAAGCATGTTGTTGTGGCACAACATTGAGCCAAAAATCGGTATCGTAATGCAAATCGAGTAAAGTACCATCCAGATCGAGTAATACAGTGTCGATTTTTGACCAGTTGAGCATGATGTATCCTTGTGATAATTGCCTGTTTAAATAACTAAATTGCGATGAGACTAAATCATTTAAGCACTGTTAATTAGATTACAAATAAGCGAGAGTCATTTGCTCAATTAAATTGCTTTTAATTCAAACTGAAACTCGCATCTTATACTCATTTGGGTATATGATTAGTATAACTGCAATGATAGCAAATTGATGCCCATGACACAGAAAAAGCACCCAACACCACCACAAATTCTCAGTAATAATGTTGTCGCTAAAAGTCGCTTATTTACTGTGGAGTGTTTAGAACTAAAATTTTCAAATAATGAAGAGCGTCAGTATGAGCGAATTCGCGGTGGTGGCCGTGGAGCCGTTATGATTGTGCCTATAACGGCTGATAACGAATTGCTGTTAGTGCGTGAATATTGTGCAGGCACTAATGACTATCAGTTAGGGTTTCCTAAGGGATTGATTGACCCAGGTGAAACACCTGAGCAAGCGGCAAACCGAGAGCTAAAAGAAGAAATTGGCTTTGGTGCACAATACTTTGAAGCACTTAAAACGGTCACTATGGCACCTAGCTATTTTAACGCCACTATGCATATTCTTTTTGCCAAAAATTTATATCCTGAAACCCTATTAGGTGATGAACCTGAGCCATTAGTGCTTGTTAAATGGCCACTTGCGCAGTGGCAGTCGCTATTAGAGCAGCCTGACTTTACTGAGGCGCGCAGTGTTGCTGCTTTGCTATTATTAGATAAGTATTTAGCCTTGGGAGTGACGAATGGATAAATTACTTGAACCATGCATAACACTTGCTCAGAGTGCAGGTGATGCAATTATGGCTATTTATAAAAAAGATGATATTGGTCAACAAGAAAAATCAGACAATACGCCAGTTACTAAAGCAGATTTAGCCGCAAACGATGTACTTGTTGCTGGCTTAAAAGCGCTAGCTCCCGATATTCCTATTATGTCCGAAGAAACGCCCATTCCAGCATTGGAAGACAGGCAGCACTGGCAACGCTATTGGCTGCTTGACCCAATGGATGGCACCGGTGAATTTATATTAGAAAGCGGCGACTTTGCCGTTAATATTGCGCTGATAGAAAATAATCATCCTGTATTGGGAGTGATTCATTGGCCAGCAAAAGGCGTGACCTATTTTGCTACCGCTAATAATGGGGCGTTTAAGCGTAAAGGCGAGCATGATAAACAAATATTTGTAGCGCCTCCCGAAAGTTTAACTTTGGCTGTAAGTCGCCGTCAAAAAATAGAAGCAGTTAGTCAGTATCTAAATGCGCAATTTGCAACGGTGGCTTTAGGTTCGTGTTCACTTAAGGCTTGTATTGTTGCTGAGGGTAAAGCGGATTGCTTTTTAAGAATTGGCCCTACAGGTGAGTGGGACACAGGGGCATCACAAGTAATAGTTGAAGAAGCGGGGGGCTGTATTACTGACGCTGAGTTTAATCCTTTAACGTACAATCAGCGCGAAAGCACAGAAAACCCTGACTTTATTGTAATGGGACACCCCGATTGGGAATGGCAAAAAATGATAAGCCCACATCAACGCTTACTATAACAATTGCTGTTTGATGGGTTTTTGTTCACTTGAACGTTTTTAATTAGTAAAACCTTGCATTATAAGTTTATTCCTATATTATAGCGCTCTCTTCGGAACAGGGTTGTGAATAACACAATGCTGTTACAAAGAAATTTCAGGCGCGGGATAAAGCAGAATGATAAATCATTCGCCAGACTGCTTAAACCTGAAGTCGAAGATCGTCGGTTAAAATCCGGCTCTGAGACTCTAAACATACAGGCGCGGGATGGAGCAGCCTGGTAGCTCGTCGGGCTCATAACCCGAAGGTCGTCGGTTCAAATCCGGCTCCCGCAACCAATTTTTTATTAAAATTTGGTGCCATAGGTAGTTTTAAAAGGTCGTCGGTTCACTCTTCACCTTCACAGCTCCCGCAACCAATTTCCTTTAGAGGTTTGAGGTTACTGTAAACTCTAACTTAAGAGATTAAATTAAGTAGTCGATAGACTTAAAATATACAGGCGCGGGATGGAGCAGCCTGGTAGCTCGTCGGGCTCATAACCCGAAGGTCGTCGGTTCAAATCCGGCTCCCGCAACCAATTTTTTATTAAAATTTGGTGCAATAGGTAGTTTTAAAAGGTCGTCGGTTCACTCTTCACCTTCACAGCTCCCGCAACCAATTTTTTATTAAAATTTGGTGCCATAGGTAGTTTAAAAGGTCGTCGGTTCACTCTTCACCTTCACAGCTCCCGCAACCAATTTCTTTAAGAGGATTGGAAGCTAAGTTGTAATGTAAGCAACTATAAATAAATCTGCAATTTCAGGCGCGGGATGGAGCAGTCTGGTAGCTCGTCGGGCTCATAACCCGAAGGTCGTCGGTTCAAATCCGGCTCCCGCAACCACTGAAATAACATGTTTTATTAAAGCAACACGCTAAAGCGTGTTTTTTTATGCCTGAAATTCAATGAAATGGATAGCTTGTCGGTCTCAGCTCTTCATTAGCCAGCAAAGGTCGTTGGTTCAAATCCGGCTCCCGCAACCACTGAAATAACATGTTTTATTAAAGCAACACGCATAAAGCGTGTTTTTTATGCCTAAAATTCATATTCCCTCACTTTATTTTTAACAGGCATACCTGCTGTTATTGGTGAATATTTAGTATGCTATGCACTAAACTATTTAAAACTTTTTTGTAATCAATATTATGACTGAACTTTATCACTGGTTTGATTTAATCGGCGTTGCGGTATTTGCTATATCAGGCACCTTGGTGGCCTATGAAAAGAAAATGGACGGCTTTGGTGTAGTTGTTCTTGCAACCGTTACGGCTATTGGCGGCGGGACTGTTCGCGATGTAATACTCGATCAGCCCGTATTTTGGTTACACGATCAAAGCTACTTTTATGCTATTTTAGTTGCAGTGCTTGTTACAACACGACTGATCAATAAGCAAAAATCGATTCCTTATTATGTATTGCAAACAGCCGACGCGTTTGGTTTAGCTTTTTTTGCAGTAATGGGTGCACAAAAAGCGCAATTGGCTGGTATGCCCGATATGACAGTTATTATTATGGCGGTGATCACTCCTTGTTTTGGTGGGCTTATTCGCGATGTGCTTGCTCGTGATATTCCTATGCTGCTCAAAGGTGAGTTATATGCTATTACCTGTATTGCTGGTGGTATTGTCTATACGTTAAGTATAAACCTGTCTTTAACGGTAGAAATTGCGATGATTTTAAGTATGTTAATGACCTTATTGCTGCGCTTTTCGGCTATTAGATGGAAGATTATATTGCACGTTTTTAAATATCCTGACTAAACTAGATTAATATAGCCGTTAACAAGGATAAGGAATGTCGTTAGCTCGTATATATTCTCGCGCCCAAGTGGGCATTAATGCTCCCGAGGTTATGGTTGAAGTGCACTTAGGTAATGGTTTACCTGCATTTCATATTGTTGGTTTACCTGAGGCTTCGGTTAAAGAGGCCAAAGATAGAGTCCGTAGTGCCCTTGAGAACTCTCAATTTGGATTTCCCGATCAACGTATTACTGTTAATTTGGCGCCTGCCGATTTACCAAAAGACGGCGGGCGATTTGATCTTGCGATTGCGGTCGGAATTTTGGTCGCATCAGGGCAAATAGTCAGCCCTGATATTCATAAATATGAGTTTTACGGTGAGCTTGCACTCAATGGTGAAATACGTGCGGTGAATGCTATTTTGCCTTCAGTGCTCGCAGCTAAAGAGCAAAACCGTTGCTGTTTTCTTCCTTTTGAAAACGACAGTTTGGCCAGCCTTGTCAGTGGTGTAAAACGAAAAGCGGTTAGTTCCATACAAGAGGTGTGGGGGGATTTACTTAATCAACAACCTTTACCGCTGAATATTGCTTATCCTGATTGCACCCAAGCACCTGATTTTTTTATGGATTTAAGTGATGTTAAAGGTCAACCTGGGGCTAAACGTGTATTAGAAATTGCCGCCGCAGGTGGACATAATCTATTGTTTTTAGGGCCTCCAGGAACCGGTAAATCAATGCTTGCACAGCGTATGTCTACGATAATGCCAACCATGTCAGATGATGAAGCCATTGAAACTGCCGCATTATATTCTATTATTGGGCATTCGATAGATTTAACTAATTGGCGTCAGCGACCATTTAGAAATCCACATCATACGTGCTCAGCTGTTGCTTTAGTGGGAGGCTCGTCTAACCCAAAACCAGGCGAAATATCGCTCGCGCACAACGGGGTGTTATTTTTAGATGAACTCCCTGAATTTGAGCGCAAAGTGCTGGACTCACTTCGTGAGCCTATGGAAACCGGAACCGTGACTATTTCGCGTGCTGCAAGGCAAATGGAATTTCCAGCGCAGTTTCAGCTTATTGCGGCACTTAACCCCAGTCCAACCGGTTGTCACCATGATAAGCGAGCAACACCTGATCAAGTAATGCGTTACTTGTCACGTGTATCGGGGCCGTTCATCGACAGGATTGATTTGCAAATTGAACTACCTAGGCTAAGTAGCGTAGAGCTACAAAGTACCACTGCAGAAGAAACCAGCGCTGAAGTAAGAGCGCGGGTAGAGGCCGCTTATGCCATACAACTTAAGCGCCAAGGTAAAGTAAATGCGCGGCTCAATAACAAAGAAATGAACTTACATTGTGAGTTGCCCCCTGCAGAGCTGCAGTTTTTAGCTAGAGCCAGTGAAAAGCTTTCGTTATCGCCGCGTTCTTATCATAGGGTAATTAAAGTGGCGCGTACTATTAGTGATTTAAATGCAGCACCACAAATCAGTTTAAATGAGTTAAAAGAAGCGCTTAATTATCGCGCGTTTGAGCGTTTATTATCGCAGCTGACCCAATACTAAATAGACAGCATATAGCCTTTACCACGAACAGTGACGATGCGTTTTTGATCTTTCTCATCGTTAAGCTTTTTACGTAAACGACCCACTAACACGTCTACTTAAGATAACTCTGAATATGAGTCGACACGAAAACTGTTGGAATAATGCTGCAATGAAGGGGGTTTCTAGAAGCCTTAATATAGAATTGATGCCAAAGATTGGGTATGAGAATTTTTAAAAAGCTAAATATAGCGTGTGTAATTATATCAACAGGTATTACAATAACGTTTGACCACATCTTTATAATGCTGGTTTGGCACCAAATCAATTTGAGATTAGATACAAATACTCTAATATTAGTTGACCACTACAAAACCTCATGTTTATCAGTGCTTAAACTAAAATAAGCAATATAAAGTTTATTCATCACAATTCCTTCCTAAATACAGCTATCACCACATATTGTGTTTTTATATAGTTAAATTTATTTCATTTTTGAATTACAACCAATTGAAGATAAAAGAATAAACATTATACTGTATTGTTAATACAGCAAGGAGGATAAATGGAATCTATTAAGAATATTATATTTAGGCATGTAACAGACGCTGATTTTTATAACATGTATAAGCCTAAAGGGAGTGAGGAGAAAGGAGGAGGGCAGAGTTATATTGACTTTCCTACTAAGGGGGTCTCAGTTGATGATTGGGGCATATTTTTCAATCAGGTCAATAATGTCAAAAAAGGTACTGTTACTAATGGTCCTAGCTGGGATACGAAAGTTCAGAGTGTAGGGATTGAAGGGGTACAAAACCTAAGAGTTTATCAGCGCAGAAAGCAAACTATTTGTGTTGCTAATCAAAAATTAAATTCAAGTAGAAGCAATAGAGTTGTTTCATGGCATCCATCTCATGGGTTTCCTCAACCAGTTGATAATACTCACTCAAGTCAATGTCCTAAAGGGTTAACTATTTATTTTGCCTCTACCTATGAAGGCAATATTTGGGCAGGCTGGTTTATCAATGATGGTGTTGCCGACCTACCGACAAATTCACAGAATTTAGAACTGTTTGGAGATTTATTGAGCCAAGAGTATGAACGTGGCCGTTCTGCGCTCTTGTCATTTAATGAGGGTGAATTGTTTTTAGATGCGGCTAATATGGAATTACCTTTTATTATCAATAATGGAGAGGCTTATAACGTTGAACATGATGATGAAGATTTAAGCAAACAAGAGTCAGATAAACTATTTGATGAGGATCTAACTTCATTTGATGGTACACAGCAAGAAGATAAAGAGGTTCTACTTAAATTAAAAGCGAGAAACGTGAAGCTAGTAAATGTGCTGAAAAAACTATATGAGCATAAATGCCAAATTACAGGAGAGCAGTTTGTGTTTCAAAAGAAGAATGGCATCAACTACACCGAAGCACATCATCTTATTCCTTTGGGACTAGGCGGCGCTGATAATCCTAGAAACTTAGTAGTTTTAAGTCCAATGCTCCACAAAATGTTGCACTATGCAGATGTTGATGAAATTAATTTAGATAAAATTTCGATAGACGAGGAAGGAAATGGGTACTTAGATATTGGTATTAATGATATGAATTATACTATTTGGTGGCACCCTGAGCACGCGAGGTTTTTTGTTTAAAATGTTAAGACTCAGCTAATATTGAATATTGTTTAGTTGAGTCTGAACTCCTTTATCCCTATTAAGTTCTTAATAATATTAGATATTCAGCTAGAGTGTTATTTAGTTTACTATTATTGCTTTTAAAGCGTTTATGCTCAAAAGTTTCAATAGTTAATTCTCCTAATGGTTCTAGCAACTCTTTAAAATCTTTAACGCTTAGAAGCCCATCTTCGCTATAGCTGATCAAAAATTTATTACAATTAATCGAACCTATTATTTTTCGAAATGAATCTCTTATTTTTGTTTTAGTACAAAAGTTTGAATATTGATCTCTCCATGGCCTTAGTCCACTTACGCCAATTGCTTCAGGTTCATCCCCTCGAGCGAGTGTTTCTAAAATGTGATAATTTGCAGCGTATTGTCTTTTCATATATGGGGGGTCAATATAACAGAGGTCGCATGTAATTTCCGATGATACTTGTTCTGCATACCCTTGTTTCACTATATGTGCACTAGAGTTACTTCTTATTATTATATCTTCGCATTCCAAGGTAATAGGTGCTTCAGCCCTTTTTACAGTTTTGGACATATAATGCCCATAGGTTCCTGCGATATTGGCTACATCGTTGGCCGCCATTATTAAGCTATGTAGTAAAAGTGAATACTCTTGGTTATTGATAAAGTGATTCGCTAAAAGGTACTCGATTCGTTTTCTAATGCCATCTATTTTCATGGCATTTTCAGGTGTAAAGTAATTTCTAGGCTTTTCAGTATGATTAGGTTCACCTTCAACTGAAAACTCTCTCCAAAAATATCCTTTCTCTACAGGTGATTCATTTAAATAATCAATAACAGCTTGATACGGCGTATTAGATACAGTTAGTTGTTCTGTTTGAAATAATGTACCTGCTAATGAAAAGGTAGGCTCTGCATCAAATTTTAGACCTGTTATTGCATGATGATATGAGTAAGTCATTAAATCATTAGCAATAACGTTAAAGCCTTGATTAGCTAGCTCAATTGCTACTGTCCCTGTACCGGTCATTAAATCACAAACTGTTGAGTTTTTTGGAACTAGCTTTGAAATTTTGCCAGTAATTATATCGATTATTTTCGACTTTGAGCCAATATACCTGTGCCCCATTTATTCAGTACCCCTAAAAATTTGTTCAATACTAACTCTTTTTAAGGCTTGAATTGGTTTAAGATTCTCCGCCGTTTTTAACATGGCATATTTTTTTTCATAGTCAGCTCTGGTAAATCCGTATATTTTAGAAACTAGTAGCTCAATTTTTGCGTCTAAAGTAACAGGAATTTCTTTGTAGTTTGAGATTAATTTTTTCAATTCAACCGCTAATGGATCGATAAACTTTTTATTTTCAATATATTTTTCCAGCAAATTTGGGACAGGTAAATTAAGTAACTGAGATTGCGTAAGGTATGGATGTGATTTCCACTCAATTTCCCCTCCACTCATCGCTATAAAGAAAAATACAGCTCTAGAACAAAGGATCATCAACAGGAACTCAATAGGAATTGAATTCTGTATTTTTTCTCTGACTTTAAAAATGTAGACTACTTGATTTGTCATAGCTTCAGAATAATCAATAGTGGCTGAAACTCCTAATCCAGTTTTCCTAACGACGATTTTATGCTCTAGGTATGTTTTAGGATCTTTATATTTGATGCCAGTTTTTGAATCATCTATAAATAGTTGACCAGAGCAACAATAACGGGTTATATGTTCACCCACGATTATTTTTTTCCCCTTAACGGTGGGACTTATGATGCAATCAATTTCACAAGAAGAGATTAAGTTTTCATGGCCACAATGCTTGCAAGTAAATCCATCTTTTTTACTTACAAGAGGTTGCCAATAGTTGCAATTAACACAGTTAATCACATTTCCTTTTTTGGACAACTCCACCCCTCTTGTTGAGGTCAAATAATCACCTATCTTTTTTGGAAAGTTTTTAAATGATTTATATAAATCCTCATGTTGTGGGACTAGCTCAAGGTTAAATTGATAATTATTATTTTCTAAAAATCGTTTTTGTTTTATGTTTAATTTCGATAACTTCTCCTCCAATGAGAATGAAGATTCATTACTTAAAATCCTATCTCTAGAGTTTTTAACTAACCTTAAGCATTCAACCTCATGGTTAAGGTTAGGATTTGCTTTTTGACAAATAATTACGGCACATGCTCTGTTAACACCCTTGAATAATTTCTCACCAAACCGACCTAAAAACAAAATATTGCATTTTGACAGTAACATCTTCCTGAGATTATCCCTTTCCAAGGCAAATATTGAATCTGGTATGATGAATGCTATGATTCCGTTTTCTTTGACTATAGACAACGACGCTTCTATGAATAGATCTGATGTATCAGCCTGCCGAGTCATTAGTTCAAACTGATTTAGTTTCAACTTTTCTTTATAGGACTGAGTGCAAGCTCCCCATGGAGGGTTGGCGATTATAATATCAAAAGAGCTGGGAAAGTTTTTGTTTGATACTAATTTTTTCCATCCTTCTAAAAAGCTAAGACCATTCGGTACCAAGAAGTTGTCATTTACAATATTTTTTCCGAAGTGTGAACTTGACGCTTTAACCGCCTCAGCGTCTAGATCTATACCGAAGAGCTGTGAAGTCCCATTTGTACTTTTATAAATTTCTTTTAATAATTCACCATCACCGCAGGCAGGATCTAACACTGATGTGTTCTTAGTGAAAGGTCCATTTATTTTTTCGTAATAGTTCTTAGTTTTATCAGCGATATATTTTGCAAATGAGGACGGTGTATACACGGCGCCCAGTACTTTTTTCTTATTCATAGAGTGTTACTTTTTAAGTTATTCGCTGATTATTTTAATATAAGTAAGTTTAGCTGTATATAAATACAGTCATAGTTTAATCTATACTTTCTTCAATTCTTAAAACTAGTTTGTATGGTTTTATATGTAAGACATTACCAATTTTAAATATGGTAGTAAGTGTAGGTTGTCTTTTTCCTCTTTCTAACATCGAAACATAAGTCCTATCAAGCCCACACAATTCAGCCAGCTTTTCCTGAGACAAACCTTTTTCTTTTCTAAGTTGTTTTAAAACCTGACCAAAAGCCTCAATTAAATTCAAAGTGTTATTCCGAGTTGGCATCGAGTATAACTCTATTGTATATGTGATAAATACTTTACGGACTATAGTCTACAGTAGTTGAAGAGAGATTTAAATGGGTGTTAACTGAATTTAGCTCCTATTGAGCAGTGTGGAGCTACAAAGTACCACTGCAGAAGAAACCAGCGCTGAAGTAAGAGCGCGGGTAGAGGCCGCTTATGCCATACAACTTAAGCGCCAAGGTAAAGTAAATGCGCGGCTCAATAACAAAGAAATGAACTTACATTGTGAGTTGCCCCCTGCAGAGCTGCAGTTTTTAGCTAGAGCCAGTGAAAAGCTTTCGTTATCGCCGCGTTCTTATCATAGGGTAATTAAAGTGGCGCGTACTATTAGTGATTTAAATGCAGCACCACAAATCAGTTTAAATGAGTTAAAAGAAGCGCTTAATTATCGCGCGTTTGAGCGTTTATTATCGCAGCTGACCCAATACTAAATAGACAGCATATAGCCTTTACCACGAACAGTGACGATGCGTTTTTGATCTTTCTCATCGTTAAGCTTTTTACGCAAACGCCCAATTAATACATCCACGGTTCGGTCGTTTGGGCTTCTGTCAGGTTGGCCAATCTTTTGCGATATTTTCTCACGTGAAGTAGCTTTACCGGCATTACTGATTAAACAAATAAGCACTTTGTGCTCTGCTTCTGTGAGTCGTGATTCAATCCCGCTGGTTGTAATGAGTGTGCGGTTATCTGGATGGAGTTTAAAATCGGCGTATTCAATAAACTCTTCACTGTCATCGTCGCTATGATTGCTTGCAACACGTTTGTATAAAGCACGCATTCTTAACTCTAGCTCGAGCAAGTCAACGGGCTTGCAAATATAGTCATCGGCACCTTGAGCAAGGCCCGTAATTCGGTCAGCCTGTGAATCACGGCTCGATAATAAAATAACACCAATATCGGTGAGGGTATTTAACTCTTTGGCAAGCTGTAAACCATCGCGCTTTGGCAGCACAATATCAATAATTGCTAAAGAGATAGCATTGCGTTGATTTACACGGCGTTTAACAATACTTAAAGCATCGGCACCCGTCGGGTCAACGTCAATAGAAAACTCGGTATTTATAAAATGATTTAGGATACGCTTTACTAGCAGTTCGTCATCCTCAACCAATAAAACATTAATTGCCATAGTCTATTATTTTTTTAGTTGCAGCTTTGCATATTAGCATTATTCGCTGCTTGTATAATACAGAGAACGCTGTTTTTAGGTAACATCATATTACGAATTAGTATAATAACATTACCTGAGTAATGCGCACTTTCGCTTAATTGAAAAAGTGCGCATTTTTGCTGGTTAATTTTTATACATTGAGTCCCACCATTGCGGTTCATTTTTTAGCTTTTTGTCGAAGTATGCCAGCATGGTGTTCCACCAGTTAAAACGTTTATCGCGAGCAAATATCTGATGATCAGCGCCTTTATACTCAATCATTTCAACATCTTTATTAAGCAGTTTTAGCGCGGTGTACATAGTTAAGCTTTCACCTACTGGCACATTAGTATCGCTGTCACCATGAATAAGCAGTAATGGTGTGGTTACTTTATCGGCATGAAACACTGGGCTATGTTGGCTATAAAGTTCAGCGTTATTCCACGGGAAACTATTTTTAGACGCTTCGCCTGAGTATAAATACCCCCACCATCCTTCACCCCAATAAGCGGTTAAATTTGAAATACCGGCATGGGCAATAGACGCGCTGAACATATCGGTTTTAGTGGCAAGTAACATAGTCATAAAGCCACCATAAGATGCGCCTAAGTTGCCAACTTTGCTACTGTCTACAAAATCATAGTTAGCTAAAAATGCCTTAGTGCCTTCAATAATATCATCGGCAGTATAATCACCCCAAGCGTTAACATGTTGTGCTGAAAATTGTTGGCCAAAGCCCGTTGCACCAGTTGGTTGTACAACATAAACCACATAGCCATTTGCTGCCCATAAATTAAAAGGATAACGCCCTGTAAATCCTCGAGTCACAGGCGACGTGCCACCATAATAATAGACAAGAGCAGGGTACTTTTTCGTTTTATCTAGATTATTTGGTAAATAAACACGGCCTGATATTTCTACGCCACGCTTATTGGTAAAGTTAAATTCTTCAAGCGCAGGAATAGCCGTATTGGCATACGCAATGGGGTTGGAATCCCAAATCAACTCCACCTTATTTTTACTTATATCAAAGCGCTTGAGTTGTTGAGCGCTCGATGCACTAGTGCCACTGAGTAATAGCTGGGTATTGCGCGTATTTGAATAACTAAACTGCTCTACAATATCAAATCCTGTATCTAACTTTTTAAAGCGTTGTTTACTCAGATCATATAAATACAGTGGTTGGGTGTCTTTTTCTGTGACTTTGATTAACGCATCGCCATTGCTTAGCACTTCTAATGTGCCAATCGCAGGATCAAATTGCTGACTTAATGCCGTTACTTTTTTTGCATTATCGGTGAGTAAATACAATTGGCCATCATAATTATTCGCTAGCATGGTTTGCGGTAGTACTCTGCCTGCGCCATTTTTAAAATCAGGGCCTGCAACAACATAAATATTGTTTGCAGCATATTTAGCTTGATTAAAGATTTTAAACTTACCTAATGATTTTATGTTGTTAGACTTTAACGTCAGTTCAACCAACTCTGTTTCTGGGTGAGTTGAAGCTTGCATAGCCATTACTGGGCGACTCATTAATAGCTTTCCTCGGTTGCTGTTAACATCTTCAAGGCGATGACTTAACACGCCCTCAGTTAGGGCTTTGGTTAAACCACTTTGGGTATCTAGTAAATATAATTGGCTAACCGTACGGGCGTAAGACCAACGGTCTTGCAAGCCTTTATGATGTTTAGTGAGGCTATTGGTTTCTTCAGGTGATTTAGACCAGCTAAATACAATACTATTATCGTTGTAATAGCTAAAGTTGCTTGCCCCCTCAAGGCCTGAGGCTAAGGTTTTTATAGCTAAAGTTTTACGGTTTAACTGCTTTAATTCGCCGTTGAGCAAATAGACTAAAAATTGGTTATCAGGGCTCCAAGTAAATTGACTAGGCTGTGCTGACTCAAATCGGTATACCGTTTGGTTGTTCGTATTTTTAAGCTCGGTTGTGGTAATGGCGTCATTGCCTGTTTTATCGCTGTAGTGCTTTGTTGTACTTAAGTAATGCTTAGCATCAGGCGACAAAGACAACTTGCTAATAGTCGGGGCGTCAAACAATTGCTTAGCCGATAAACGCTTGGTTTTATGTGTCGTTAGAGTCACGACGTCAGTTTCTGCTTTTGGCACAAACTCTAAGGTAACATCATTCCAATTAGCAACCTGTTGAGCAATGACGATAACGGTATGTGAGCCGTTGTTTAAAGCAAGCGGATAGCGTTGCTTGTCACCACTTTGTTTCTCACCGTTAATAAAAACCTGGCCTTGCTCTATTCCTTTAATGTTTAAGGAGCCTTGAGTAAATCGGTTAGTTTCAATATTAAATTTAAGTGCTTGTAAGCCACCTAAAGTAAGTGCGTTAACTTTATCAAGTGGTTGCCACTTATGTTTTTTACCAAATACAACAAAGCTTTCTTTATTCGATTCAAGTTGTGCAAGTAGATTATTGATAACCACGTCGCCATACGGTGTTTGAAATGGCTTTGCTTGCATGTCTTCTGCAAGTGGGCCAATAAACTGAATTTTTGATTGATCTAGTTGCTTGGCTAATGTCGTTAAACTCACACTACTTAATGTTAATAAGGTAGCCAAGTAAATAAAACTTCTTGCGTAACGATGCCAAAATGCGCTTAAATTCATTGTAATGCCTATTATTATTTAGAGTTTGGCCAAATATAGCATGTATTGTTATATATCCAATATAGAGGAAAAAAAGTGACACTATTAATCGTTTACATGGTGGTTGCGATTGTAATTTCGTTTCTGTGTTCAATTATGGAAGCGGTATTGTTAAGCATTTCGCCCAGCTATGTTGCGTTACTTCGCAAAGAGCGCCCAGTGCTAGCTAAACAACTTGAAAAGTTGAAAAGTAATATTGATCAGCCATTAGCGGCCATTTTAACGCTTAATACCGTTGCGCATACTGCCGGTGCCGCTGGCGTTGGCGCGCAAGCTGCTGTGGTGTTTTCAGATGCAGCTGTGGGGATTGCATCTGCGATTATGACTTTATTAGTGCTGGTGTTATCTGAAATTATTCCAAAAACGCTGGGTGCTAATTATTGGCGTGCTTTAACGCCTAGTGTGACTTATGGTTTACGTATTTTGGTACTAGTACTTAAGCCGTTTGTTTGGGCCGCACAAAAGCTAACTAATTTGATGGGGCAAAAGCATAATGAGGCCTATTATATTCGCCAAGAAATAGAAGCAATGGCCGACATTGGTAGTGAGTCTGGAGCGCTTCATGCTGATGAATCAGAAATTATTCGTAATTTGCTACATTTTAGACACGCCAAACTAACCGACTTAATGACACCGCGTACGGTCATTTTTAAAATACATAAAGATCTCACTGTTAATCAATATCTCAATGAACATGGCTCATCAGCGTTTTCTCGGGTATTAATTTTTGATAAAGACGCAGATGATATTATTGGTTTTGTACATAAAAACGATATTATGCTGGCGTATCACCGACTAGGCACTGACTATAAAATTAGCAAGCTGGTTAAGCCTATTTATACGGTATCGAGCACGCAAAATGTGTCGTCGTTATTGCAAACATTATTAACACAGCGAACACATATTAGTTTAGTTGTTGATGAATACGGAGATGTACAAGGAATTGTAACGCTTGAAGATATGATAGAAGCATTAATGGGGTTAGAGATTGTTGATGAGCGAGATCAATCGACCAATATGCGCGCCGTGGCAAAACAGCGTTGGCGTCAGCGCTTAGCCAATAGTGTTCATATAGTTAGTGATGATGACAAACATTCCACCGATTAGTATTCTTAGTTAACTTAAACGCAGACATGCCATTAAGGGGCAAGCAGCCCCTGATGACATTAACAATATTTATTTAGACTAATCTGTTTAGATATGAAGCCTATTTTAATGATAATAAAATTATTCTATAGCTAGGCAAAGTTTTTGATATCTAGCTGTTTTAGATGAAAATTTCAATCATGTTATAAGGGAATTTAATTCGTTAGATAAGGTTCTCTTGCCTCAAAGTAGCCTACTCAGTTAAGCGAATTGATAAAACAATGATAAAAGTCGATCTTTCTTTGGCAGAGCAACCGTTTTCGTTAATGGTAGCTGGGCAGAAAATTATAAAAATATTTCATGATCAGCAAGCGATTGCATTTGAGAATCCACGTGAAAACTATGTTGAGTTTATACTTAATGAGCAGCTAATTGGTATTGATAGCAGCGAGATAAGCCAGCAAAGTTTAACGCTGTATGTAAATAATCAATTTGCAACTCAGCTAGCTTTACCACCAATGGCACAAGGTGAATCTAAAAAAGGCTTTTTGGGGCTCGCGGCGCTAGGCTTTAAGTTATTTAAAAGTGCTAAGGTGGTTAAAGTGGCGCTAGCGAGCGCATCGGTGGCCGGTTATGCCTGGTTATTCACCATTGAGTTTGCGTTAATGCTGATTGCTTGTTTGGTAATACATGAATACGGCCATGTGCGCGCTATGAAGTATTTTGGGATAAAAACCAAAGGCATTTATTTAATTCCTTTTGTGGGTGGTTTGGCCGTTAGCGACGATAAAATAACTACGCGCTGGCAAGATGTGGTTATATCACTAATGGGGCCTGCCTTTGGTTTGTTTACCTCAGTGCTAGGCGTGGTGCTTTATTACGCCACAGAAATGGAAATATTTGCAGGCGTTGCGGTGCTTAGTGCACTGCTTAACTTATTTAACTTACTGCCTATTTTACCGCTTGATGGCGGACATGTTTTAAAAAGTATCAGCTTTTCAATGCGCTCTTGGGTGGGGCTGAGTGTATGTTTATTGGGTGTGTTATTTGGCTTATGGCTAAGTTATACCTTTGGTTTAATGTTATTAGTGTTCTTTTTGTTTGTTGGGGCGCTGGAAATTGTGTTTGAATGGCGCGGCCGTCATTATTCGCATTTATTGCCATTAGATAAATACGGCCAAGGCTTTTCAGCGGTCATGTATGCGCTGGTGGTTGCAGGCCATGTAGCAGTGATGATGCACTTTGCTGACTCTGAAAACGCGATATTAAGTCTGCCAATGAAAATTTTATCGAGCTAAGTAAATGCGGGCTGTAATATAAGTTACAGCCCGATTATATTAGTAAAAGCTCAATACCAACGAAATAAACACCCCAGTAATAATCAGTTGTACCACGCAAAAGCCCATAATATCTTTAGCTTTTAACCCTGCAATGGCTAATACCGGTAATGCCCAAAAGGGTTGAATTAGATTAGTCCACGCATCTCCCCATGCCACAGCCATAGCAACCCGCGCCATATCTGCACCAAGCTCTTGTGCTGCGGGTATTACGATAGGCGCTTGTACTGCCCATTGTCCGCCACCTGAGGGTACAAACATATTAACTAACCCTGCACTAATAAAGCTGTAAAATGGCAAGCTATCGGCATCAGCGATGGCAATAAAGCCCTGTGATATTTGTTGCGCTAACCCTGTATCGACCATCACCGCCATAATACCGGCATAAAAAGGGAACTGAATTACAATTCCTGCGCCACTCGGAATCGCCTGTTGCAAGCTATTAAGCACATTATGGGGTGTTTGATGTAGGGTGATTGCCATAAACAAAAATAGGGCAATTACGCTATTGAGGTTTAAGCCGCCACCTGCGATAAAAAAGTAATAGCCTAAGTAGGCAAGTCCAAGTAAGCCAATGCTCATACCTAGCAGCTTGTTTTGCTCTAAATGTTGAGCAGGGCGTGTTATCGCGACTTTATCAGGTAGGGTATTTTCAAGCAGTGAAGGGTCAATATAAACACTGTCTTTTTCACTCGGTAGCATGTAGCGGTTAACCAACGGCATAATAATAAATAAGCCAATCAGAATCGCAATATTAAAGCCTGCGAATAAGGTTTGCTCTGTGCCAATAATGCCCATAGTCGCCTGTGAAAAATGCCCTTCGGTGGCAATGGTCAAAGGAACAGAGCCTGCTAACCCGCCATGCCATACTACAAAGCCTGAATAGGCACTTGCCACTAATAGCCGATAATCCACTCGAGTCTGCTTAGCAATGGCTTTAGCAAATAAAGCACCAATCACTAAGCCAAACCCCCAATTAAGCCAGCTTGCTAAAAGCGAAATAAATGTCACTAAAATAATGGCTTTTGGGGCCGTATTAGCAAGCGTTGCTAATTTTGTTAGTAACATACTTATTAAAGAGGTACTGGCGAGCATGTAGCCTGTTACTAATACCAACAGCATTTGCATGGCAAAGCTCAGTAAGTTCCAAAACCCGCTTCCCCATGATGTTATTACCTCAAGTGTGGTTGCTGGGGTCGCTAAATTCGCAATGACTAAGGTAATTATGCTAAGTAATATGACAAATATAAAGGGATCAGGTAAGTAGCGTTCGACGAGCTTGGTAAACGGACTGGCAACTTTATTAAGCATAATTAACAACCTAGTAATAATTTACTGATTAATTAATCATGAAATGTTGGGATAAGCAAATATTGCGATGAATAAACTCCTAGCAAAGTAGATTTTTTAATGGAGGTTGATAGAGAAGGGTTTAAATAACCAGTAAATACTCACTACGAGAGGTATTTACTGGCTTTATGGTTAAGGATTGCTAAGCACTTGCTTTAAGCGATTTTGTACTTCTTGAACGAGTAAGTCGGGCTGAAATTTTGATAAAAATGCATTACAGCCTACTTTTTCTACCATAGCTTGGTTAAAGCTGCCACTTAGGGAGGTGTTAAGTACCACATGTAAGTTTTTTAAACGGTTGTCGTTACGTATTTCATAGGTTAAGCGATAGCCATCCATTGAGGGCATTTCGGCATCGGTAATCACCATTAGTAATTCTTTTTCAACATCGCGCCCTTCATCAGCCCAGCCTTTAAGCATTTGCCATGCCTCTAGGCCATTGCTGGCAGCTACAATCTCTATGCCTAGTTGCGATAACGTATCGCTAACTTGTTTACGTGCTGTTGGCGAATCATCGGCGTGCAATATTTTGCGTCCTGCAAATTCGTTTACTATGGTTTCATCCAACACTCCGTCAGAAATATTAACCTCGTAGTCAACTATTTCCGCGAGTACTTTTTCTACATCGATTATTTCAACTAATTGCTCTTGGTTGTCACGCTGTACTTTAGTCAGTGCCGTAATATAATGATTTTTACCTACAGCGCTAGGTGGTGGCATAATGTCAGACCAGGTCATATTCATGATTTGATCAACTTTACCAATTAAAAAACCTTGTGTGGTGCGGTTATACTCAGTGATAACTAAATTACAATCATCGCCATATTCTTTGTGTGACATAGAAATAGCTTGGCGAAGGTCAATCACTGGGATAGATTCACCACGTATATTAACTACACCGGTTACCTTAGGGTGAGAATGCGGTATTTTGCTTATATGGGGTAGTTTTACCACTTCTTTTATTTTAAATACATTAAGTGCAAATAAATGACGGCTGTGTAAATAAAAGAGCAGCAACTCTAAACGATTCTCACCTACAAGCTGAGTACGTTGATCAACTGACGCTAAAACACCTGACATAATAGACCCATTCTTTCCTGATGACTTAATAACTATAGTTTACTCTTATTTTTATTCATAACGAACCGTGAATATTTCGATTATAGTAAAACGTTGCTTAGGTGTTATTATTTGCAGTATCGTATTAACTTATCAAATCGATTAACAAAAACTATGCATTATATTTTAAAGCGTTTTGTCGTGCTATTACGTAGCCACATAGATCAGGTTAGTTGGCAATCGGTGGTATTGGCAACATGTTTTCATATGCTACTTACATGGAGTTTATTATTGCTTGCTAATGAGCAAGCACTCATACCGCCAAGTACCTTTTTTTATTATTACACGGTAACCACTTCAACGGTGGGGTATGGGGATTTTAGTCCAACAACTGATTTCGGTCGCTGGATTGTTGCGTTAATACAAATTCCTTTTGGATTGGCTTTATTTGGTGTCTTGTTAGGTAAAACAGGGCAAACAGTAACTTACTTAATTAGGCGCGCTATGACTGGTGATAAAAATTTTGCTCACAGTAATAACCACATTATTATTTTTGGGTGGCACAATACTCGCACAAAAAAAATGATTGATTATATTTTGGCTGATACAAAGCGCAGTGATCGTCGAATTTTACTGGCAGTAACCGAGCAAATGGAGCACCCGTTTTTAACTAATGAGAATGTTGATTTTGCCCGCCTAACCAGTTTCACCGATTTGGGGGAATTAGAACGCGTTGCCATTCGCCATGCCGATAAAGTGATTATTGATGGCCAAGATGACGACCAAACATTTACCACTGCATTGCGTATTAGCCGTTTAGTCAAAGAAGAATGCCACATAAGTGCGCACTTTTTTGATGAAACAAAAGTGGAAATGTTATTAGAGCATTGCCACAACGTAGAGTGTAGCAGTACTAAATCGGCAGAGATTTTAGTGCGCTCAATGCAAGACCCAGGCTCAAGTCGTGTACAAGAGGAACTATTATCAACCTTGCATGGTGATACGCAGTTTAGTTTACAAATCCCTAGTAATGTAAAAACCATGGAGTTTGGTAAATTATTTCATCACTTTAAGTACGATCATGATGCAATATTGTTAGGTGTAGCTCATAATTTAAGTGCCAAAAGTATGGATTTAAATCCACCTTTAGATTATGCAGTAAACGCGGGTGATATTTTACACTATATTGCCCAAGAGCGAGTATTAAGTAATGAAGTTGATTGGCTTAGCTTGGAAAACTAATGACTGAAATTGTATTTTTAATTATCGTTTTGTGTGCTTACATTTTTCCTATTATGATAATTCTCAACAGTAAACGTAGCCAAGGCCATGAAAAAAACGGCTGGCTAGTCGGTGCCATCTTCTTTTCATGGGTAGCGCTGATTCTGTATTTTTCAATTGTGCCCAAGCAAGGGCACGCTAAGAAAAAGTAAAGAATGAGTACCTTTTTTGTTACTTATTCTAATTGTCTCAGCTTATGCTCAACGAGCGGGTCGTCTGGCACTAGCTGTTGAGCCACTTCTAATAGCTTAATAGCATCGTTTGGGTTTTCTTCTTGATGCTTAATGGCGACGTCTATTAAAGGCTGAATGTCAATTTTGGCTTGATGTTCTTTTACGTGCGCTGCTTTTTCGTCGATTAGAATAGCATGAGCGGTACTGAGTAACGCTTGGCGATGTGGCGACTTAGCATTGGCTTTATTAAGTTTTTTATAATAATCCTCTTTTAAGCGCAGTGTTCTTGTTTGTAGCCTAAATTGTGCAATGTCGATTTGTTGATTTGCAATAAAATCAACCGCTACGTGTTTATAAAACCCAAACTTATTTAAATAAGTGGCATGGGTGCCGTGCCCCATCCCAAATACGCGTAAGTGAGTGAGCTGTTTGTATCGCTTGGCATGTTGGCGGTCAATGCGGTTGGTTGGGTCGTAAATAATGTAGCCCTCTGCATCCCCTAAATCTAAATCATGGTAGTCACCTTGCCAGTCATATTGCTGGGCTATTTCGGTACTTGAGCGGTCATCCCAAGGGGCGACTAGCTTGTTTTTGGTGCTAACAGGATGGAAAAGCAGTACTTTGTCGAGTTTGAGTAATTTAGCAAATGCACCCACAGCAAAGCCGCCACGACTGAGCCCGTAGCCTAACTTGGTTTTAAAAGGAGAGAGTAGGGGTGATAGCTGCTCAATAAAAAAGATTAAATTGCGGTTACGAAACCAATTACTTTTACCTAAATGCTGAAACGCAATAATATTAACGTTTTGCTTTTGTGCTAAATGATAGCCCCAAGGTGCAAAGTCATCGTTCAGATCACGCTCTTGCACATTGGTGCCGGCAGGAGAAAAAGTAAAAAGTAAGGGTTTAGAGAGATCAACAAAGTGATATTTTACATACACATCACCGAGTAAATCCCCACCAGAGGTCGGTAGTTGTACTTGTTTTTCATTATCGCTTAGAGTTAACCATTCATCTAACCAGTACAGTAATTTCATTTTTCCTCCAGTACACACAAGCCGTAGATCATAGCAAATTAGTCGACATAAGAGAAATTGTGCCAAGTTATGCTGCGCTGGTGGAGTGCTATTTTAATGAAAAAATGGCGTTACATTGGTGACTCATTCCGCCATATTTAAAATTTCTTGCCAGTCATTGTTTGTTACCGGCATGACTGATAAACGGCCCCCTTTTTTAAGCGCAATATCAGTTATAGCACTATTTGCTTTGATTGCTTGCAGACTCACTATCTTGTTTAAATGGCAGTGATAAGTTACTTCCACTACAAACCAGCGAGGGTTTTCAGCGGTTGCTTTAGCGTCATAATAATCGCTACTTAAATCAAACTGCGTTGGATCAGGGTAAGCGGCTTTAGTTACCACTCCTATTCCTGCAACGCCAACTTGTTTACAGCTAGAATGATAAATCATCACTAAATCACCTTGTTTAACATCATCGCGGATAAAGTTACGCGCTTGATAGTTTCGCACGCCTTCCCATAACGTGGTTTGTTCGGGTGCATACTTTAAGTCATCAATTGAAAAGGCGTCGGGTTCGGTTTTAAATAGCCAAAAAGCCATATTAGTTTTCCTCACTCAGTGTGTTGGTATTTTTCCAGTATTGTATAGTATCATTTAGAAATTAGGGGATTGAGGAAGAAATAATGAGCCAAGTATTAGATGATTTATTATCGTTGTTATCACTTGAAGAAATTGAACAAGGTTTATACCGAGGACAAAGCCAAGACTTAGGTTTTAGAGCGGTGTTTGGCGGCCAAGTTATGGGGCAAGCGCTTTCAGCAGCCAAAGAAACATTACCAGCAGGGCGTATTGTTCACTCATTACATTCTTACTTTTTACGCCCGGGAGATGCACAAAAACCGATTGTGTATGATGTAGAGACGATTCGCGATGGTAAAAGCTTTAGTACGCGTCGGGTGAGTGCGATTCAGTACGGTAAACCTATTTTTTACATGACGGCGTCGTTTCAAGGTGAAGAACAAGGGCTATCTCATCAAGCTGCCATGCCTGATGTTCCAGCTCCTGAAGCACTTCGTTCTTCGTTAGAGTTTTATCAAGAAAATGCACAGCATATTCCAGAAGCTATCCGTAATAAATTTATTCGTGAAATGCCGATAGAAATGCGCCCAGTGAATTTTCATAATCCCTTTAAACCAGAAGCCATAGAGCCAGTAAAACATATTTGGTTTAAAGCCAATGGCGATATGCCAGATGATCAGCGCATTCATAACTATTTATTGGCGTATGCGTCCGACTTTGAATTTTTACCAACCGCATTACAACCACATGGCGTGTCGTTTATGCAGCCGAATATGCAAGTGGCGACGATTGACCATGCTATGTGGTTTCATCGTCCGTTTAGAATGGATGATTGGATTTTATATACTATTGATAGTCCAAGCGCGAGCTCAGGAAGAGGGCTGGTACGTGGGCAGTTTTTTGATCGCCAAGGAAACTTGGTAGCCTCTACTATTCAAGAAGGGGTAATGCGCCAGCGCTAATCCTAATACCCACTATATTGAATACCTTCAACATAGTGGGTATAGCTTTATTTTACTTGCATTGAGCGTGCACAATATCTGTTATTGACTGCCAAATACGTGCCGGTAATAGCGTTTGTAGTTGTTTGTAAGTCTCGCACAACGCTGGGCTGCCTTGTAAGCCATTGTCTGACTCACTAATTAGCTTTTGTTCTCGTAGGTTTGAAATAAAGCTACTGAGCACTTTTTTGTCAAAAAACTCCGGTGTTTTAATGCCATGCAACGTACCCAAGCGCTGTGCCAACACATAGCTTTCACGTTCAAGTTCAGCTTTTGTAATACCTTGGCTGGTTTGGATAAAGCCAATAACAATGGCATAACGTTGCAGAGTAAAGCTCAGTGCTCGGCCGAGCATTTCGAGTTTGGCAAAGCTATCGTTATTTTGAGTCACTTTAATGTTATCACCATCAAGTGCAATTAAGCCTTGATCACTAAAGTTAGTTAAAATACGAGTAACATAGCGCTCATCTAACTCTTGCAAGTACCACTCTTTAGCAAATAACGGATAAAAAGACTTCACCAGCTGATGGCACTGAGTTACGGTGCTTTGATGTTGCTTAAATAAATGCAGCGCCACTAAACTAGGCACCGCAAAAATATGCAAAATGTTATTACGATAATAGTTGAATAAGGTTTTTTCTTTATCGCTTATCGCAATTATTTCGCCAAACTCATCACTGATCACATCAAACTTATTCAACTTTAAGGCATGCTCAAGCAATTGCTCTGGCGTTTCATCGGGTGCGGTTATTTTATCGCTATAACTGGCTTCACGTTGTAATCGTATGTAAAACTCAAGCTGGGCCAATAATTTTGGCTTACTTAATGCCTGCTTATCGTTTACCAGCAGTATCATCGCCAGTAAGTTAACTGAGTTAAGTGCGGCGGCGTTGTTTATTTTAACCATAACCTGATCAGCAAGGTTAGCTACCTGCGGCCCTAACCATTGCGGCTTTTGCACGTCGGTGGCATGAATTGATTCACGCCAGTCAGGTTGGTTATCATTTAAATACTGATTGATAGAAATAGGGTCGCCAAAGTTTAAATAACCACGACCATAGTTTTTTAAATTTTTAATCGCTTTGAAAATACCTAATATCGACTCGCCTTTTTTATCGTTCCCAGCCAGCTCTTTTAAATAGGTATTGATTTCCATGACGTGCTCGTACCCAATATAGACCGGCACAATAGAGATAGGTCTGTCTATACCGCGTAGCATAGCTTGCATTGTCATGGCGAGCATACCGGTTTTAGGAGGTAATAAACGCCCCGTTCTGCTACGCCCCCCTTCGGTATAAAACTTAACCGAGTAACCTTTTATAAATAACTGACTTAAATATTCTTTAAATACCGCTGAATAAAGTTTATTACCGGCAAACGAGCGGCGAATAAAAAATGCACCACTGCGGCGGAATATGCCACCGGCTGGGAAAAAGTTTAAGTTAATACCCGCTGCAATATGCGGTGGAACAAGCCCTTGATGATAAATAGAGTAGGTCAGTAGTAAGTAATCCATATGACTACGGTGGCACGGCATATAGATTATTTCATGACCTTTATTAGTCAGTTCATGAATTTGCTCGGTGTACTTTATATCAATCCCATTATACAGCTTGTTCCAAAGCCAGGTTAATATGCGATCGGCAACGCGAATCGTGGCGTCGCTGTAATTAGCAGCAATTTCATCAAGAAGCTTTAATGCGTTTTGTCGCGCTTGGGCTTGGCTAATGCTTTTGTCAGACGCTTCCGTTTGAATCGCTTTTTTAATTGTTGGCGATGCCAGTAGTGAACTAAATAATTGATCTCGAGATGGAATTTTAGGCCCTGTGGCAGCTAGCTTCTGGCGTTTAAAATGTACTCTCGCTACACGAAGTAGTTTATGAGGGAGTTCATTTACATCGGCTTTTTCGTTTACTAAAAGTGATAAATCGAGTGGTTGGCTAAAACGAATAAAGTTGTCTCTACCTGAAAAAAGCACAACAAATATTTTTCTAAACCAGCTAGGTGTAAGTGAATGCGAAAGTAACGTACTTAGTCCTGGCTTTTCTTTACCTGGCGCTCTGCCCCATAAAATAGTAACAGGCACAACTTGCACATTTTTTTGGCCACTATTTAATAAGTGTTCAATGATGTGTTTACCCTGCTCTAATGCGTTGGTAGGCTTTTCTTTATTGCCAAATAGCGGCGGTGGGTTTTTAATACCAATAAAACGGTTTAACGCCTCGTCACCAAGTATTTGTTGCTCGGTTGGGTCGGGCAAGCCATTGCGTTTACATACGCGCGCGAGCGCCGCTAAATCAAAACGAGAATTTAAACGCACTATATAAAAGGTCGGGTTTTTAGAGTTTAACTCAAATTGCTCTAACGGTTTTTCAGGCAGTACTTTGCTTTTAACAAATAAGCGGCTGATACCACCAGAGATAAGATTTAAACCATAATTTAAAATACGCATTGACTCACCATAAGAGGGTAGTTACCCAAGCTAATATGGGTATATAACAGCAAAATTAGCGCATAGGATAACATAATATCCAAAAAATCCTCTGCAGATTAATCCACAAGCGCTGAGATTATAATGACCTCATCACTTCCATTATGTTCACTATTGTTAAATTTGACTGTTATTTAAACGACAATTACAAAGCAATTATGTCTAAATAGTTGTTGCATTTATCACCAGCATCATTATAATACGCAGGCTTTCAAAATTCTCTCGGGAACAAGAAAGAATAAATTAAGTTTGGATTTCAAGCTAATAAACAGGAGTTCCGATTTGGAACTCAACGTAGATATAATCAAACAACCGGCATCTTAATTATTAAGATTGTTTCGGTCGTTTTTTTATGCTCTTTAAATGCTCTTTATATTGAGGTTTAAGAATGTCAAATCAACGCATTCGTATTCGCCTAAAAGCTTTTGACCACCGTTTGATTGACCAATCAACGGCGGAAATCGTGGAAACTGCGAAACGCACTGGCGCACAAGTACGTGGTCCAATTCCACTACCTACACGCTTTGAACGTTTTACTGTACTTACATCACCGCACGTTAACAAAGACGCGCGTGATCAGTACGAGATCCGCACCCATAAACGTCTGATCGACATCGTAGAACCAACTGACAAGACTGTAGACGCACTTATGCGTTTAGACCTTGCTGCTGGTGTTGATGTTCAAATCAGCCTGGGTTAATCGGAAGATTAGAGAGGTTTTAGGAAAATGGCATTAGGTCTAGTCGGTCGTAAAGTGGGTATGACACGTATCTTCACTGAAGATGGTGTATCTATCCCTGTGACAGTTATTGAAGCGACTCCTAACCGCATTGCTCAGATTAAATCTGACGCAACAGACGGTTATAACGCGCTTCAAGTAACCGCAGGCACTAAAAAAGCAAGCCGTGTAAACAAAGCAGCAGCGGGTCACTTCGCTAAAGCTGGTGTTGAAGCGGGTCGCGGTCTGTGGGAATTCCGCCTAAATGGTGGTGAAGGCGATTTTGAAGTAGGCGCAGAGCTTACGGTTGAATTATTCAACGAAATCAACAAAGTTGACGTAACCGGTACTTCTAAAGGTAAAGGTTTCCAAGGTGGTGTTAAGCGCTGGAATTTCAGCATGCAAGACGCGACACATGGTAACTCTCTATCTCACCGTGCTCCTGGTTCAATCGGTCAAAACCAATCACCTGGTAAGGTGTTTAAAGGTAAGAAAATGGCCGGTCAAATGGGTAATGAGCAAGTAACAACTCAGAACCTTGAACTAGTTCGCGTTGACGCTGAGCGTAACCTGCTTTTAGTTAAAGGTGCAGTACCTGGCGCTATCGGCGGTGACGTTATCGTTAAACCAGCTGTTAAAGCATAAGTCCTGGAGATTTAGTGATGGAATTAGCAATTAAAGACGCTTCTGGCGCTCTTGAAGTTTCTGAAGCTACTTTTGGACGTGAGTTTAACGAAGCATTAGTACACCAAGTAGTTGTTGCATACGCAGCAGGTGCTCGTCAAGGTACTCGTGCTCAGAAGACACGTTCTGAAGTAAGCGGTGGTGGTAAAAAACCATGGGCTCAAAAAGGTACTGGCCGTGCACGTGCTGGTACAATCCGTAGCCCAATTTGGCGTTCAGGTGGCGTTAGCTTCGCAGCTAAACCACAAGACCACAGCCAAAAAGTAAACCGTAAAATGTACCGCGGTGCGATCAAAAGCATCTTATCTGAATTAGTTCGTCAAGAGCGTTTAATCGTTGTTGAAAGCTTTGGTCTTGAAGCACCAAAAACTAAAGAACTAGTTGCAAAGCTTAAAGAACTTGAGCTTAAAGATGTTCTTATCGTGACTGAAGAAGTAGATGAAAATCTTTTCTTATCGGCACGTAACCTGTACAAGGTTGACACACGTGATGTAGCTGGTATCGATCCTGTTAGCTTAATTGCTTTCGATAAGGTACTAATTACAGCTGCTGCTGTTAAGCAACTTGAGGAGGCGCTAGCATGATCCGTGAAGAACGTCTTTTAAAAGTGATCCTTGCTCCACACATCTCTGAAAAAAGCACAATTGCTGCTGAAGAAAACAACACAATTGTTTTCAAAGTAGTAAATGATGCAACTAAAGCTGAAATTAAAGCGGCAGTTGAGAAGCTTTTTGAAGTAGAAGTAACTGGTGTTCGCACACTTAACGTTAAGGGTAAAACAAAACGTACTGGCATGCGTTTCGGTCGTCGTAGCGACTGGAAGAAAGCTTACGTTACTCTTAAAGAAGGTAGCGAGCTGGACTTTGTCGGCGGCGCCGAGTAATAAGGGGAGTTAGAATTATGGCACTTCAAAAGTGTAAGCCAACTTCTGCGGGTCGTCGTCACCTAGTTAAAGTGGTTAACCCAGATTTACATAAGGGTAAACCTTACGCACCACTATTAGAGAAAAACTCTAAATCAGGTGGTCGTAATAACAATGGTCGTATTACGGTTCGTCATATCGGTGGTGGTCATAAGCAGCATTACCGTTTAATCGATTTTAAACGTACTAAAGATGGCATTCCAGCCACTGTTGAACGTTTAGAGTATGATCCAAATCGTAGCGCAAACATCGCTCTTGTATTATATGCAGACGGTGAGCGTCGTTACATTATCGCACCTAAAGGCTTAAAAGCTGGCGATGTAATCCAGTCTGGTGTTGATGCACCAATCAAACCTGGTAATGCATTACCTATGCGTAATATGCCTGTAGGTTCGACTGTTCACAACGTAGAATTAAAGCCAGGTAAAGGTGCTCAAATCGCACGTTCTGCTGGTGCATACGTTCAAATCCTTGCGCGTGATGGTCAATATGTAACATTACGTCTTCGTTCAGGCGAAGTTCGTAAAGTTGAAGCTGATTGTCGTGCAACGCTAGGTGAAGTAGGCAATGCTGAGCATATGCTTCGTTCACTTGGTAAAGCAGGTGCAAATCGCTGGCGTGGTATTCGTCCGACAGTTCGTGGTGTTGCCATGAACCCGGTTGATCACCCACACGGTGGTGGTGAAGGTCGTACATCTGGTGGTCGTCATCCTGTGTCTCCATGGGGTAAGCCGACTAAAGGTGCTAAGACGCGTAAGAACAAGCGTACGGATAAATTTATAGTACGTCGTCGTACTAAGTAATATTGAGGAATAGCCATGCCACGCTCTCTCAAGAAGGGTCCTTTTATAGACCTACACTTGCTGAAGAAGGTAGAGAAAGCTTTGGAAAGCGGTGAAAAGAAGCCAATTAAAACTTGGAGCCGTCGTTCAATGATCATACCTAACATGATCGGATTGACCATTGCTGTCCATAATGGTCGCCAGCATGTACCAGTTTTCGTTTCTGACGAAATGATCGGTCACAAACTAGGTGAATTTGCACCAACTCGCACTTACCGTGGCCATGCTGCGGATAAGAAAGCGAAGAAACGTTAAGAGGGGATGATAAATGCAAGCATTAGCTAAACATAAATTCGCCTCTGGTTCGGCGCAAAAAGCACGTCTAGTTGCAGATCAGATCCGCGGGTTACCTGTCGATCGCGCACTAGAAATCCTGGCGTACAGCCCGAAGAAAGCGGCTGTATTAGTTAAGAAAGTACTTGAGTCTGCAATTGCTAACGCAGAGCATAACGAAGGTGCTGACATTGATGAGCTACGTGTAACAACGATTTTTGTGGACGATGGTCCAACAATGAAACGTATTATGCCACGTGCTAAAGGACGCGCAGACCGCATCCTTAAGCGTACAAGCCACATCACTGTTGTGGTTTCAGATAGCTAGGAGATATAAGTAATGGGACAAAAAGTTCATCCTACTGGTATTCGCCTAGGTATATCTAAACCTTGGGTTTCTACCTGGTACGCGAATTCAAAAGATTTCTCTGCACAGCTTTTTGGCGATCACAAAGTACGCGCATTCCTTACTAAGGAATTGAAAGCG
Organism: Pseudoalteromonas sp.; assembly: GCF_018402495.1. Lineage (GTDB taxonomy): Bacteria > Pseudomonadota > Gammaproteobacteria > Enterobacterales > Alteromonadaceae > Pseudoalteromonas. The sequence goes on along the minus strand of NZ_JAGYIU010000005.1, from coordinate 144,385 downwards.
GCTTCTGTGTCTAAAATCGTTATTGAGCGTCCAGCAAAATCTATCCGAGTAACTATTCACACGGCTCGTCCGGGTGTTGTTATCGGTAAAAAAGGCGAAGACGTAGAAAAATTACGTCAAGCGGTAACTAAAATCGCGGGTGTACCTGCTCAGATTAATATTTCTGAAGTACGTAAACCAGAACTAGATGCACAACTAGTAGCAGACGGCATTGCCTCTCAGCTAGAGCGTCGTGTTATGTTCCGTCGCGCTATGAAGCGTTCGGTACAAAATGCAATGCGCATCGGTTCTAAAGGGATTAAAGTTGAAGTTAGCGGTCGTCTTGGCGGCGCAGAAATCGCACGTTCAGAATGGTATCGTGAAGGTCGTGTACCTCTACATACTCTTCGTGCTGATATCGACTACGCAACTTCTGAAGCCTTAACCACTTATGGTATCATTGGTGTTAAAGTTTGGATCTTCAAAGGCGAAGTTATTGGTGGTTTACCACTAGTACAAGAGCAAGAGAAGCCAGCTAAACGCGCACCAAAGAAAGCCAAAAAAAGTGCTAAGTAGAGGTAGCGAGTAATGTTACAGCCAAAACGTACAAAATTCCGTAAAATGCATAAAGGCCGCAACCGTGGTCTAGCGCAAAACGGTAACAAAGTAAGCTTCGGTACTTTCGGTTTGAAAGCTACTGGTCGTGGCCGCATGACTGCTCGTCAAATCGAAGCAGCTCGTCGTGCTATGACGCGTCACGTGAAACGTCAAGGTAAAATCTGGATCCGTGTCTTCCCTGACAAGCCGATCACAGAAAAACCTCTTGAAGTTCGTATGGGTAAAGGTAAAGGTTCTGTTGAATATTGGGTTGCTGAAATTCAGCCTGGTAAAGTACTTTACGAAATGGAAGGTGTTTCAGAAGAGCTTGCTCGTGAAGCGTTTAACCTTGCTGCTCGTAAACTGCCATTCAAAACAACTTTCGTAACTCGGACGGTAATGTGATGAAAGCAAGCGAACTAAAAGATAAAAGCGTAGAAGAGCTAAATGCTGAACTTCTAGGTCTTCTTCGTGAGCAGTTTAACCTGCGCATGCAAGCAAGCACTGGTCAGTTAGCTCAGACACACACGCTAAGAACAGTACGTCGCGATATCGCGCGTGTAAAAACAATTATTAACCAGAAGGCAGGTCAATAATGAGCGATAAAATTCGTACTCTTCAAGGCCGTGTAATCAGCGACAAGATGGAAAAATCTTTCACTGTTGCTATCGCACGTTACGTGAAGCACCCAATCTATGGGAAATTCATTAAACGTACGACTAAGTTACACGTACATGACGAAAATAACACTGCAAAAGCGGGTGACGTAGTTACTATCCGTGAATGTGCGCCAATCTCTAAGAACAAATCTTGGACTTTGGTAGATGTTGTTGAACGTCCAAAACAAGCTTAATTTTTAATTAAGCCTGTTTTATAAAAAGCCCCGGCATTAGCTGGGGCTTTTTACGTTTAGAGCAGTTTTTAGCGGTAAGCTTTCAGCCGTCAGCCGCTCGGAGTAAATTTGAGCGCCGTAGCTTGAGCTGAGTGTTACGAACCTAAGTGCAAAAAATAATATTATAAAATAGGCGTAAGAAAAGCCTTTGCAAGTGCAAAGGCATATGCTTTTCTGCGAAGCCCGAAGCCCGAAGCCCGAAGCCCGAAGCCCGAAGCCCGAAGCCCGAAGCCCGAAGCCCGAAGCCCGAAGCCCGAAGCCCTTAAATTACCTCTAAAAACTCATTACTATAAACATATCGACTACCGCAGCATGCAATTAAAACGTTGTCTGAGTGAAAAAGCAGCAAAATGCTTTTAGCCTAACTTTAACCGTTTTTAATAAGTTTAATAACTAAATGGAATATCAAAGCAGATTCTATTCTTTTTTTATCTATGCTTAGACGGCTATCCTGCATACTCAATTAACCTCAACAGAACCTTCTGAATGAGGTGGCACTCATTTTAAACAATGTGAACAAGCATTGTGTTTAACGTTCAGGGTTATGAGGAAAAATTCATGTTGTTAGGTCAACTCAATGCGCTTGCAAGTCCGCTTTCGCAAGAGCAAGTACAAAAGCTACAAGGTTTAGTGGCTGAGCTTAATCCAATTCAGCAAGCGTGGGTTAGCGGCTATTTGGCTGCTAATGCTAATTCAGCAGCGCTAGGTGCGCCAATTGCAGGTACACCGGCAACCTCTGAGGCGGCAGTACTTACTATTTTGTATGGTTCACAAACAGGTAACGCTAAAGCGGTGGCGACTAAGCTTAAAGAGCAAGCTGAATCTCGTGGGTTAGTTACAAAGCTGGTTAGCATGTCAGATTACAAGCCAACCGCATTGAAAAAAGAAAAGTTTTTAACCGTTGTTGTATCAACTTATGGTGAAGGTGAGCCACCTGAAGATGCCGAAACACTGTACGAATTTTTAATTACCAAAAAAGCGCCAAAGCTTGATGGCGTTAAAGTCGCGGTATTAGGTTTAGGTGATTCTAGCTATGAATTTTTCTGTCAAACCGCTAAAGACTTTGAAGAGCGTTTAACTAAACTCGGTGCAGAGGTTATTTATCAACGTGCCGACCTAGACGTTGATTACGATGACGAAGCCGCCACTTGGATTGAGGGCGCGTTAAATGCGTTTGAACCAGATTTAAAAGCTCAGCAGGATGCTACAGGCGGCCAGGTTGTATCAATGCCATTTGGCACACCCACAACAGTGGCTAGCCAATACACTAAGCAAAACCCGTTTGCGGCAGAGCTAAGCTTAGTGCAAAAAATTACCGGCCGTGACTCAACCAAAGATGTACGCCATGTTGAAATTTCACTTGAAGGCTCTGACATTACCTATACGCCGGGTGACTCATTAGGCATTTACTTTTTAAATGATGAAGCCCGTGTAGATGAGCTACTAACGCAAACACAAATTGATCCAAATAGCCGCGTTAAACTTGGTGATGAAGAACTCAGCGTGCGTGATGCCTTAATTGAAAAACTAGAGCTGACACAATCGTACCCTGGTTTTGTCGAAAAATATGCCACGGCTACAGGCACGCCTGAACTTCTTAAGCTTGTGGAAGATAAAGCCGCAATGCGTGAATACATTGAGCCTCGCCAAATTTTTGATGTGGTTGCACAAAACCCAGCTAAATTAGAAGCGCAAACACTGGTTGATTGCCTACGTAAATTGCAAGCGCGTTTATATTCAATTGCTTCTAGCCAAAGCGAGGTTGAGGACGAAGTGCATTTAACTATTGCATTGGTTGAGTTTGAAGCGTTTGGCACAGAGCATTTAGGTGGCTGTTCAGGCTATTTAGCACGCCGTGCGCAAGAAGGCTGTAAAGTAAAAGTATTTAGTGAACATAACGACAACTTCCGCTTACCAGTAAATGATGACACACCGATCATCATGGTAGGGCCAGGTACAGGTATTGCACCGTTCCGTGCCTTTTTACAAGAGCGTGATGCGCGAGAGGCTACGGGTAAAAACTGGCTGTTTTTTGGTAACCCACACTTTACCCAAGACTTTTTATACCAAGTAGAAATTCAAGGTTACTTAAAATCAGGCTTGTTAAGTAAAGTAGATGTGGCGTTTAGCCGTGACCAAGCAGAAAAAGTTTACGTGCAAGACAAGTTACGTAAAAACTCAAAAGAAGTGTTTGACTGGTTAGAAGCGGGTGCTCATTTTTATGTGTGTGGCGATGCAAACCGCATGGCCAAAGATGTACACAATGCCTTAATTGATATCATCACAGAAAATACCGGCAAAAGTAATGAAGAGGCCGATCAATACTTAAAAGATTTGCGTAGCGCAAATCGCTATCAGAAAGACGTGTATTAAGTGCACGTTGTTTATTTTATTAAAAGCTAACAGCCGTCACTGTAACAAATTTAGGATTTAAAATGAGCGAACAAGATAAAACCGTAAAGCTTTCTGATAACGAACGTTTAAAAAGAGAAAGTAACTTTTTACGCGGCACTATAGCGCAAGATTTAAAAGATGAAATTACCGGTGGTTTTACTGCCGATAATTTCCAATTAATTCGTTTTCATGGCATGTACCAGCAAGATGACCGCGATATTCGTCCCGAGCGTGCTAAACAAAAGCTAGAACCACTACATAATGTCATGCTGCGTGCACGTATGCCTGGCGGCATTATTAAGCCCGAGCAATGGTTAGCAATTGATAAGTTTGCTGGGGAGAAAACCAGCTATGGCAGTATTCGTTTAACTACGCGCCAAACATTTCAGTTTCATGGTGTATTAAAACCTGAAATTAAAGGTATGCACCAATTACTTAATAGCGTGGGTATTGATTCTATTGCAACCGCCGGTGACGTGAACCGTAATGTACTTTGTACCACTAATCCTGTTGAGTCTGAGTTACACCAAGAGGCGTATGAGTGGGCGGCAAAGATTTCTGAACACTTATTACCTAAAACCAAAGCGTATGCAGAGATTTGGCTCAATGGCGAAAAAAGCGAAACTACAGAAGAGCCAATTTTAGGCTCAACTTATTTACCGCGTAAGTTTAAAACCACAGTAACAATTCCACCAAATAATGAAGTGGATGTTCATGCAAACGACTTAAACTTTGTGGCGATTGCTGATAACGGTAAATTAGTTGGTTTTAACGTGCTAGTAGGGGGTGGCCTTGCCATGACCCACGGTGATACTGCAACGTATCCACGAAAAGCCGATGATTTTGGTTTTATTGCCCTTGAAGATACCTTAAAAATTGCTGAGCACGTAGTGTCTGTGCAACGTGATTGGGGTAATCGTTCTAACCGTAAGAACGCAAAAACTAAATACACACTTGACCGTGTTGGGTCCGATGTATTTAAAGCAGAAGTTGAAAAACGTGCAGGCGTGAGTTTTGCACCAAGCCGCCCTTATGAGTTTACTCATCGAGGGGATCGTATTGGTTGGGTTGAAGGCATTGACGGTAAACATCACTTAACGCTCTTTATTCAAAGTGGTCGTATTTTAGATTACCCCAATAAGCCACTGAAAACAGGGTGTCGTAAGATTGCAGAAATTCATCAAGGTGATTTTCGCATGACCGCCAATCAAAACTTAATTATTGCCGGTGTGCCTGCGGATCAAAAAGCAATCATTGAAAAAATAGCGCGTGAACACGGTTTGATTGATGACAAAGACACTGAGCAACGTAAAAGCTCAATGGCGTGTGTGTCACTGCCGACTTGTCCTTTAGCGATGGCTGAAGCCGAGCGTTACTTACCGAGTTTAATTGAAAAAATAGAAGGTTTATTGGCCAAGCATGGAGTACCCAATGACAGCATTATTATGCGTGTGGTTGGTTGCCCTAACGGCTGTGGTCGTGCCATGCTAGCTGAAGCTGGATTAGTAGGTAAAGGCCCAGGTAAGTACAATGTTTACCTTGGCGGGAATACGGAGGGTACGCGTATCCCTAAGCTTTATCTTGAAAATGTGGGCGAAGAAGTTTACCTAGAGGCATTTGATAAGCTGATTGGGCAATGGGTTAGTGAGCGCAATGAAGGCGAATGCTTTGGTGATTTTGTTATTCGCAAGGGTATTGTTGCAGAAGTAAAAGTATCTGTTACCGATTTTTACGCATAATTTAAAAGCAGCGCACCGCGCTGGTGAGGTTTAAAATTGACCATGAGTGAATTTAAAAACATATTACAGCTAGATAAGCAAAGCCAACAGGCTATGTTAGCTGATGCGAACGGTTTGCTGGCTAACATGAGTGCTGAGCAGCGCGTTGCATGGGCGTTAGAGCACTTGCCTGACACCGCGTTTTTATCATCGAGTTTTGGTATTCAAGCAGCGGTAATGTTGCATTTAATGACATCACAGCGCCCCGATATACCTGTTGTATTAACAGACACGGGTTATCTATTTCCAGAAACCTATCAGTTTATCGATCAGATGAGCGAGCGTTTATCACTTAATTTAAAAGTGTATAAAGCGCAGTTGAGCCCTGCTTGGCAAGAGGCTAAATTTGGAAAACTATGGGAGCTTGGTGAAGAAGGTATTAAGCAATACAACCAGCTCAATAAAGTAGAGCCAATGACGCGTGCTTTAAAAGAGCTTAACGCGAGCACCTGGTTTAGTGGCTTGCGCCGAGATCAATCGTCGAGCCGTGCTGAAAAACAAGTTTTAGAAATCAGCCGAGGTACAGTAAAAGTGTACCCTATTATTGAGTGGAATAATCGTGATGTGTACCAATACCTCACTAAACATGATCTGCCATACCACCCATTATGGGAGCAAGGTTATGTGTCTATGGGTGATGTACACACTACGCGTAAATTAGAGCCAGGAATGAGCGAAGAAGAAACCCGCTTTTTTGGGCTGAACCGTGAGTGTGGCTTGCATATTGATGGTGATGGAATTTAATTACCTTATTATTCAAAGCTATAAATTTAAAAACGCAGCTAAAGCTGCGTTTTTATTTTGTGGAAAATAATTGCCTGACTGCTGTTTTTTTATTATATTAATGATAATAAAGGATTAAATTTACAGCAGGAACGCTATGAAATACTTTACCTACTTAGCAATATCAGTAATGGTCATTGCTCTTATCTCTTTGTTTTATCTTAAAAAGCCAAATGGTGAGCCTTGGCTTACTGGTACGTTGATTAAAAATGAATCTGCTTCTATTAAAGATAAAATGGTAGCGCTTTCATCTGATACATTCGAACAGCTCACACTTGAGCTTAAAAAAGTAGGAGATAAAATCACATCGTCACCGTTAGCATCTGACTCTCAAAGTAAAATTTATAAGTGGCAAGATGAGCAAGGGCAGTGGCATTTCTCCGATGTGCCAAATAAAAATGGCAAGAGTATTGAAGTGCATCTTGATCCCACAGATATTAATGTTGTGGTAGCCGAAGATACAGCTATATTAAGTGGCAGTGCTAAATCTGCGGCAAAGCCTTTTCCTCAGCGAGCGCCTGAAATATACAACAGTGAGTCAATTAATAAGTTGTTTGAAGATGCTGAAAAAGCCAAAAAGAGAATTGAGCAACGCAGTAAAGAAGTCGAAAGTTTCAGCGGCTTTTAGCCCTAGGGGGTTACTGCGATTTCAAGTAGCGCTTTTCTGCTTCCATTAATAATATGGTTAAATAAATTTTAGTTGGCAGCGATAAAAACACACCAATTGCAATGCACGCTGCTGCAGTAATAATGCCTTTAATACCGTATTGACTGGTAAAGTAGCTCGATACAATTAATACATGGCCTGTCACAATCAGACATAACCCAAGCAAAATAGATGTTTTAAGTAGTCTTATTATTACAATTGAAGACATGGCGACCTCTGCGCAGCGTGTCTTCTTAGTGTATGATATCTTGATAGAGCAACATTGATTTGGCGCAAGGGTGTATCAATATTTACTTCTATAGCGAATGTAAAAAAGCCCAGCTCATTGCTGAGCTGGGCTTTTAAGCTACCATTGTTTAATGGCTAGTTAGTCGAGCATATTGCGTAATACGAACTGCAAAATCCCGCCATGTTTGTAGTAATCCCACTCTTTAGGGGTATCAATACGCACATCGGCACTAAAACTAATTTGTTTACCTTCACTGTTAGTGGCAATAACACTGACTTCGTCGGTTTTGTCGTATAACCCTTGAATATCAAATTGTTCTTGCCCCGTTAAGCCCAATGATTCATGGCTTTCACCCTCTTTAAATTGTAAAGGTAATACGCCCATACCAATCAGGTTCGAGCGGTGAATACGCTCATAGCTTTGTGCTATCACAGCTTTAATACCGAGTAGCAATGAGCCTTTTGCAGCCCAATCTCGTGAGGAGCCGGTACCATATTCTTTACCTGCTAGAACCACTAATGGTGTTCCACTCTCTTGATATGCCATTGCCGCATCATAAATACTCTCTAGCTTATCGTCAGGTTGAGTGCGAGTGACCCCCCCCTCGGTACCAGGGGCGAGTAAGTTTTTAAGACGTACATTAGCAAATGTACCGCGCATCATCACTTCGTGATTACCACGGCGAGAACCATAAGAGTTAAACTGTGCTTTTTCTACCCCATTTTCTTGCAGGTAAAGTCCTGCGGGTGCCTCCGCTTTTATGGCACCTGCTGGTGAAATATGATCGGTAGTCACTGAATCGCCTAGTTTAGCTAGACAGCGCGCACCTTCTATTTTTGGGATCCCCGGTGGTTCAACACTCATACCATCAAAGAATGGCGCTTTTTTGATATAAGTCGAGGCAGCATCCCAATCGTAAAGCTTACCATCAGGTATTTGAATTTTTTGCCAGCGACTGTCGCCATCGTAAACATTGGCGTAGCTTTTTTCGAACATTTCTTTAGTTACCGTATTTTTTACAAGCTCACTCACTTCTTTAACGCTCGGCCAAATATTTTTAAGATAAATATCGTTACCGTGCTTATCTTGCGCAAGTGGTTCGTTATACACATCAATATCGGTTCTGCCCGCTATAGCATAAGCTACAACAAGCGGTGGCGACGCGAGGAAGTTCATTTTAACGTCTTGGTGAATACGCCCTTCAAAGTTACGGTTACCCGACAAAATAGAGCTTACAATTAGTTTATGTTTTTGAATAGCTTCTGAAATTTCATCCGCTAATGGGCCTGAGTTACCAATACAGGTGGTACAGCCATAACCAACTAAGTTAAAACCAAGTGCATCAAGATCATCCATTAACCCTGCTTTTTCAAGGTAATCGGTAACCACCTGTGAACCTGGTGCTAAAGACGTTTTAACCCAAGGTTTTACATTAATACCTAATTGACGTGCTTTTTGAGCCACTAATCCGGCCGCTAAAATTACGCTTGGATTAGAGGTATTAGTACAGCTTGTGATTGCAGCAATGACGCAGGCGCCATCGTTTAATTCAAACTCTTGGCCATTAAAGTTAACTTTTGCTGCGCCCATAAACTGCGCTTCATCAGTGGGTTCGTCAGGATTGGTAGTAGGGCCTTCATTTTCAATACGCGCTTGCTCTTCATCGCTTTTATCTCGACGTGCCATACGCTCGTCTTGGAAGTCTTTTAAGTGCTGAGTAATAACATCACCGGCTTTATCGAGTGTGATTCTGTCTTGTGGACGTTTCGGGCCAGCAAGACTTGGTACGACATCATCTAAAGTTAGTTCTAGCTTATCGGTATAATGTGCTTCATCGCCATCATTACGCCATAAACCTTGATGTTTTGCGTAATCTTCAATCAGTTTAAGCTGCTTTTCATCGCGATTAGTTAAGCGTAAGTAATTAATCGTTTCATCATCAATAGGGAAAATACCACAGGTTGCGCCATATTCCGGTGCCATGTTGGCAATAGTCGCTCTGTCGGCCAGTGGTAAGTCGGCAAGCCCGTCACCATAAAACTCAACAAACTTGCCCACCACACCGTGATTTCGTAGCATTTCAGTAACAGTTAATACTAAATCTGTTGCTGTAGTGCCCTCAGGTAAGCGGCCATTTAATTTAACGCCAACGACCTGAGGAATAAGTAGGCTAATAGGTTGGCCAAGCATTGCGGCTTCGGCTTCAATACCGCCTACACCCCAACCGAGTACGCCTAGGCCGTTGATCATGGTTGTGTGAGAATCAGTACCAACCAGTGTATCTGGATAAGCTAACGATTTACCGTTTTTTGTATCATTGAACACTACGCGCGCTAAATACTCTAAATTTACTTGATGGACAATACCTGTGGCTGGTGGCACCACTTTTAAATTATCAAATGCGGTTTGACCCCATCGTAAAAACTCGTAGCGCTCTTTATTACGTTCATATTCTAGTTTTGAATTTAAGTCGAATGAGCCATCTTTACCGTAACCATCCACTTGTACTGAATGATCGATCACCAGTTCAGCCGGAGAAAGCGGATTTATTTTTGCAGGATCGCCACCAAGCTTTTCCATCGCATCACGCATGGCGGCTAAGTCAACAATAGCAGGGACACCGGTAAAATCTTGCATTACTACGCGGGCAGGGGTGAAGGCTACTTCGGCCGAAGGCTTAGCCTTTGGATCCCAATCTAGTAGTGCCTGAATATCTTGCTCTTTAATATTCACACCATCTTCATTACGCAATAAATTTTCTAGTAATATTTTTAACGAAAAAGGCAGGCGTTTGGCTTTATCACCAAGTCCCATGAGCGAGTTAATATGATATTGCTCGCCATTGATAGTAAGCTGTTGTTGGGTGTCGAAACTATTTTTCATTATTTGTCCCTTCAATAAATTAGATTGATATTCTTGAAAAAGTGACCTCTGTAGTAGTTTGCAAACTGTGTACCATGATAAGAAAATACCATGCAGTGTAATTTTTTTGACTGTTATAAATAGAGATGAAGGCCAAAAGTTAAAATTCAAGGGATGCTCTGAGTAATAATTGGCCACAAAACTAAACTCAAGAAAGTGTTATTTAAAGTAATGCTGTTGTTTTAAGTGGAAGCTTAAATACACCAATGTAATCGCAATTAAGGTCACTGCAATAGGCATAAAAATAGCGCTAACGCCAAACAAGCTGGTGCTATTAATAATCATAAAATTATAGTATTGCTGAGCTAAAACCGCAGCCAAAGAGATTATTAATGTTAATGTGGCTAGTGACTTTTTGAATAATAAAAGTACGCATCCTAATGCGCCGCCAAATACTGCAATAGCAAACGCTAAAGTAGCCCATAGAGGTTGGCTGTTATAAGCAAGCTGTTGTTCTTGTGGGAGCTTGCTTACCATTTCGGGTGTTAATAATAGCTGCATGATAAATGCAAAAACACCTAATACATTCCATAAAAGGGCGGTGATGAGTACGGGTTTTATCCAGCGGTTTGCAGTGTTTTCTGACATGTAAGCATCGATTTTTTATTATTGATGTTCTATTAAAGAATAAAAAAGCCAGTGATGCAAACTGGCTTTTAATAACACATATGACTTGAGCTAATGTTAGCCAAACGAAATAGGACGACGACCCGTTTTTTCATCCACTTTAGGTTTTTTAGTACGTTTGCGCTTATTTTTAGCCGGCTCTGTTGTTGCTACTGGCGCGGCTTTTTCTGCTGTAACTGTTTCATCAATAACAGGACGCTCTGCAGGAGTTGCATCTTCACTTAGCGTCAGTTGGAATAACTCGCCATCAAATGTAAGAACATCGCCACTGTATAATTTTTTCCGTTTAATTGTACAAATTTCATGGTTAACACCTACATAGCCACCGCTAATTAGATTTTTTGCTTGGCCACCACCTTCAACTAGATCTAATACTTTTAATAATTTACAAAGCTCTATAGGCTCTTCTTCTAATTCAATTTCTATATATTCTTCGTTCATCATGTTTCTCTGTGGAGGTGGCATTAGCTGTAGTATAAAGGCTAGCTGGTTATTTTGCACCAAAGTGCGTTTGTTAGATGCGATGATTGTGCATTTTTTATGAAACTTTTTACCTCTTTCATTTGTCTTTAAAAAAACTGAAGTAATTCAAGACTACACTTCGCGTGAAAAAAATTAAACATTGGCGCGCTTATTGCCAATATCTGTCGTAAAAAGAGATTGAATATAAACAGTGGAGTAAAACATGGGCATAAGATTAGCGATGAAAAAAGAGCTAATGGGCTTAGATAATTCAGATATGTTAACTGCTGATGATGTTAGAAAGCATTTGGCTCAGCAGGTACAAGAAGACACTGAACGTGGTTTTTCAGTTATCTCCAAGTTTAATGACACCCACAGTCAGTTAGTCAGCGGGCTTAAAACCAAACAAAGCGAGCTGGTATTTGAACGACATCGTTTATTTAATGAAGTACTTTATAATCGCCAGAGTGTTGATGCATGGTTAAATAAGCAAATGTGATAAATTGTATTTATAAGTTTGTGATTAAGGGGAAGCACAACATGAGGTAAGATACTTATTCACTTAATTAACCGTGCTCTTCTATGTGATCCGAAAGTTTAGCTATGCGCAGGCTCATTCCTTCAATAATACGGTCTTTAATTTTTTCGCGTATAACATTAGGTAGGCGGGTAAGGGCATCGGCTGTAATAGCCAGTACGATAGCATTTTCTTTGGCGCGTGCATTAATGCTGCGCTCTCGGTTATTAATAAACGCGCCTTCACCAATAAATTCACCAGGTTCTATGCTGCCTAGCTCTAGCAGGTGATTATGCTTAAACACCATCAAGGAGCCACTGAGGACAATAAACAGTCGCTTGTCGTTATCAAATTCTTTAAACAAAAACTGATTTTTATTTATCAAATAAAGTAAGCCAAACGACTCAAGTAAAATTTGTCGTTCATGAAGCGTGAACTCTTTAAAGAATTCTAAACGATTTATAATTTCCATTTGCTTAAATAAAGGGATGTTTTCAATTAACTTCATCAGTAACCTAGGGCATTAGCCTTGTAAAATATCAGCTAATATTGCGCTCTTTTAATTTACGGGTCAACGTATTGCGACCCCAACCAATTTTTACCGCCGCTTCTTGCTTATGACCTGAACAATTAGCGAGAGCTGTTTTTATTAAGCGAGTTTCCAATTGAGCTTGAATATCAGGCCAAATATTTTCTTTGCCTTGCTTAAACTCTTGATTAAGCCATTGCTGAAATGAATCCAGCCAATCGCCTTCTTGAGTTGTGGCCGCATTATCAATAATTTCTGGTGGCAAATCTTGCTCACCAATCAGCTCCCCAGGTGCCATTACGGTTAACCATCGACAGGTATTTTCAAGCTGGCGAACATTTCCTGGCCAATTAAATAAACACAGTTGTTTAATCGCTTTAGGGCTAAGTACTTTACTATCTACTTGCAGGTCTTTTGCACTTTTATGTAAAAAGTGTAGCGCTAAGCGTTCTATGTCTTCGGGGCGCTCGCGAAGAGCTGGCAAGCGTAAACGAACCACGTTTAAACGATGAAATAAGTCATCTCTAAACTTACCTTGTTTTACCAACTCTTCTAAATTTTGGTGAGTGGCGGCAATAATGCGCACATCCACTTTTATACTTTGATGGCCGCCAACGCGGTAAAACTCGCCATCGGCTAATACGCGTAATAAGCGGGTTTGTACATCAAGCGGCATATCACCTATTTCATCCAAAAATAAGGTACCGCCATTGGCTTGTTCAAAGCGCCCTTTACGCACGCTATCGGCCCCCGTAAAAGCGCCTTTTTCGTGACCAAATAATTCAGACTCAACTAACTCTTTAGGAATAGCGGCCATATTAAGAGCAATAAATTGATTTTCTTTACGCGGGCTATGATTGTGCAAGGCGCTGGCAACCAACTCTTTACCGGTACCTGATTCACCATTGATGAGTACGCTCATACTGGATGCTGACAGCTTACCTATAGCACGAAACACTTCCTGCATAGCAGGGGCTTCGCCAATAATATGGGCACTTTTTGGCGGGGCGGTTTTTCGTTTGGTTTTTTTGGTCGAATTAGCACGATAGGCGCTTTCAACTAGCGCAACGGCTTCATTTAAATCAAACGGCTTGGCCAAGTACTCAAATGCGCCTTTTTGAAAAGCATTTACCGCTGAGTCTAAATCAGAGTGTGCAGTCATAATAATAACGGGTAGGCCAGGGGTTTGCTCAGCTATTAGCTCAAGTAACGCCATCCCGTCCATCCCCGGCATTCTTACATCTGAAATTAACACACTGGGTTGACTAAATTTTAGTGCATTAAGTACGCTTTGCGCATCTGCAAAGCTTTCTACTTCAAACCCTGCGCGAGTCAGTGCTTTTTCTAGTACAAAGCGAATTGAGGCATCATCATCTACAAGCCAAGCTGTTTTCATGCAAACTCCAAAGTATTAATCTGTAAATGGCAGATAAATATTAAATTCAGTATGTCCTGGCCAACTATCGCATTCGATATAGCCATCATGTTGATCAATCAAGGTTTGCGCTATAGATAATCCAAGTCCCGAGCCACCTTCTTTATTAGTGGTCATAGGGTAAAATAAGGTGTCGCGTAAATTAGCATCAATACCTGGGCCGTTATCCATTACTTGAATAAGCAATGCCTTTTTAGGGGCTTTTCCCGGACGACGATGCTGGTAGTTAATCCGTGTTTTTATTTTTATTTCGCCACCATCTACCAATGCCTGTTGCGCATTACGCACAATATTAAGCACCACTTGTTGAACTTTGCTCTGATCAATATAAACATCAGGAATACTCGGGTCGTAGTCTTTAACTAACCGAATATCGCGGTTGTTATCTAACGTACTGAGTTTAACAACCGACTCTAATGTTTGATGTATATTGCCATACGATTTTTGCGGTAGTTGGTTAGGCCCAAGGAGTCTATCAACTAATTCACGCAACCGATCGGCTTGTTCAATTATCAGTTCTGCACATTGATCTCTTTCTTGTTGATCACCCTCGTACTGCAATAATTGCGCCGCCCCGCGAATTCCACCCAGCGGGTTTTTAATTTCATGAGCTAAACCGCGAATTAAGTTACGTGCAGCTTGGTATTGATGCATTTGATTTGAGACTTGGTCATGTTTTATTTCGTCATCGGTTTGTCGACATTCAAATAAAATATAATAGGTGTCGTTATGTTTTATTCGCCGAGTACTTACCGCTAATTTTGCATGGCGAGAATCGATAAACACCACGTCAGCTCTATGCTGGTGGCAGTCTACACCATCTACTAACGAGTACTGTGCAATGCGTTTTAAGTCGATAGAATGGTAGTTAAATAAATCGTCGAATGCTTGCCCTAGCAAACGTTTTTCGCCTAAGCCAAGTAATTCACTGGCACTGGTGTTAGCGTAAATAAGCTTAAAACTTTCATCAAGCAGCATCAGGGCGGTCGTTTGGTTTTGCCAAATTATACTCAGTAGTTCTGGGCTAAAATGTGTCTTATTAATCATTATTGCACCATTTTAGTGCGCCTGGGGAAGTAGGCAAGGTTTTAGTAAAGGATACGTACTAAATTGCAACTAACGACCTACATTAAGGCCTTTTCGGTGCATAAAAAATACACTTTCAGCGCTGGTTGCAATTATTTTATTTTGTTTATTATAAAGCTTAACTTGCAGTGTGTGTTGGCCGCGCTCTATATCTCTTAATGCAAATGTAGTTGTATCACTCGGTGGGCCAATGGCGGTGCCATTTAAAAATAACTCAATGGTAAACCCAGCTTCAAATCGAGGGCTAATACGGGTTGACACGTAGACAGAGCCGGTATTTTCTCTTATAGTTTGGTTTGGTTCAGGCGACGAAATATTAATGCTAAACTTTACTGGTGCCTTAGTAGGAGCAGTATCAAGAATATCGGTGTTTGTAGCGGGCATGCTGAGATGTTGGCTCGTGAGTTTAACCTCTTTAGCACCAGGCTGAGGAGTATCTGAAAAAACCAATACCCCATTTTTATCTTTCCATGCGTAAATTTTTTTATCACTTGCCTGACTATTAATACTTAAAAATAATGTAATTAATAGCAACAAAACCTTCCTAACCATACTGCTACCCTGCATTGTTTAAACTTATTTCACTTTAGTGTACAACCGCTAAGTTTACCATAAAAAAAGCCCGCAGAGCGGGCTTAAAACACACATTATTTATCGGTTAATAAATTAACAGCTATAGTACATTTCAAACTCAACTGGGTGAGTTGTCATGTTAAGTTTTTCAACTTCTTTAGACTTAAGTTCGATATAAGCATCGATTAGGTCGTTGGTAAATACACCGCCTTGATTTAAGAACTCACGGTCTGAGTCAAGCGCAGCTAGTGCTTCGCCTAATGAAGCTGCAACTGTTGGGATTTCTGCTGCTTCTTCAGCGGGTAAGTCGTATAAATCCTTATCCATAGCATCACCAGGGTGAATTTTGTTTTTAATTCCGTCAAGGCCCGCCATAAGCATTGCAGAGAATGCAAGGTATGGATTAGCGGTTGGATCTGGGAAGCGTACTTCAATACGACGACCTTTTGCAGATGGAACCACAGGGATACGGATTGACGCAGAGCGGTTACGTGCAGAGTAAGCAAGCATTACCGGTGCTTCAAAACCAGGTACTAAGCGCTTGTACGAGTTAGTTGATGCGTTAGCAAATGCGTTGATCGCTTTAGCATGTTTGATAATCCCGCCAATATAGTAAAGTGCGTCTTCAGAAAGGCCGCCGTATTTATCACCTGCGAATAAGTTTACGCCGTCTTTAGCTAAAGATTGGTGACAGTGCATACCAGAACCGTTATCACCAACAACAGGCTTAGGCATAAAGGTTGCTGTTTTTCCGTATAAATGAGCCATGTTATGAATAACATATTTCATTTCTTGAATTTCATCTGCTTTTAAAACCATAGTGTTAAAGCGCGTTGCGATTTCATTTTGACCAGCAGTTGCCACTTCATGGTGATGGGCTTCAACAACTTGGCCCATTTCTTCTAAAACTAGGCACGTAGCCGAACGCCAATCTTGAAAATCATCCACAGGTGCAACAGGAAAATAACCGCCTTTAACACCTGGGCGATGGCCTGTGTTACCATCTGCATATTCTTTATCAGAGTTCCAAGCTGCTTGCTTAGAATCAATTTTATACATTGAACCTGACATGTCAGATTTGTATTTAACATCGTCAAATACGAAAAACTCTGGCTCTGGGCCAAATAAAACCGTGTCAGCTATACCCGTAGAGCGCATGTACTCTTCAGCGCGCTTAGCCACTGAACGAGGGTCGCGTTCGTAACCTTGTAATGTAGAAGGCTCAACCACATCACAACGAACGATGAGCGTTGTTTCTTCTGTGAAAGGGTCAAGTTTAATTGAATCTGCATCGGGTAATAACACCATGTCTGACTCATTGATGCCTTTCCAGCCCGCAATTGAAGAACCGTCGAACATTTTTCCATCTTCAAAAAAGTCTTCATCAACTTGATGATGAGGAATAGAAACATGTTGCTCTTTACCTTTTGTGTCAGTAAAGCGTAAATCAATGAACTTAACGTCATTTTCTTTAATAAAATCTAAAACCGATTGTGACATGTGTCCTCCAACTATTGGGTTTTATTATTGCTGCTTAGATACGTTGAATATCTACAAGCTGATTTTGTGCCACTATTGCAAGTATTTGTTTTTTGAGTAAAAATATATAAATAAAGTAAAGGCCACATGGATTAAGCACCATTTTGGTGCGTAAATATTCCAAAGAGGTGCAATATTTACAAAGCAATAATTGCCTGTAAATTAATCACCTTAGACTAGTACAAAGAAAATGCAAAATACGCAGTAAAGTCGCTTTAAATTAACCCAAAACCACTTTTTTATATAAATATCTAAAAATTAATTATCATAATTAATTATTTTAAAACAATGGGTTAATTATTTTATTGAGAAAGTTTGAATTTTTATTTTGGATAAACTTTCATCCATTGCATTTATAGGGGATAATATGCGCCCTTTTAAATCCTATGCTGGGACATCTCGTGAAAGCGCAGGTGAGAATGTATAGCCCCTGCAGGATCAATGAGATTCAATTTCTCTGAGTGAATATATGAGCATCGAAAAGTTAAGAAATATAGCAATTATCGCCCACGTTGACCACGGTAAGACAACACTGGTTGATAAACTACTTGAGCAATCAGGTACATTAGAAACACGCGGCGGTAATGAAGAGCGCGTGATGGATTCAAACGACATTGAAAAAGAGCGTGGTATCACCATTTTAGCGAAAAACACCGCTATTTCTTGGAATGATTACCATATCAATATCGTAGATACTCCTGGACACGCCGACTTCGGTGGTGAAGTTGAACGCGTACTTTCGATGGCTGACTCAGTATTACTACTTGTTGATGCTCAAGAAGGTCCAATGCCACAAACGCGTTTCGTTACGCAAAAAGCATTCGCGCAAGGCCTAAAGCCAATCGTTGTTATCAATAAAATTGATAAGCCAGGTGCACGCCCTGATTGGGTTATGGATCAAATCTTTGATTTATTCGACAACCTAGGCGCAACTGACGAACAGTTAGACTTTAAAGTGATCTATGCATCAGCAATCAACGGCTGGGCTACATTAGATCTAGACCAAGCATCGGATAACATGGAACCTATGTTTAAGATGATCGTTGAAGAAGTATCACCACCGGATGCAGATCCTGAAGGTGACTTCCAAATGCAGATATCACAGCTTGATTACAACTCTTATAAAGGTGTAATTGGTATTGGTCGTATCAAACGTGGTTCTGTTGCACCTAACCAACAAGTAACGGTTGTCGGTGCTGACGGCACGACTCGTAACGGTAAAATTGGTTCAGTTCAAAGCTACTTAGGTCTTGAGCGTATCGAAACTGACCGTGGTTATGCAGGTAATATCGTAACAGTAACTGGCCTTGGCGAACTTAAAATTTCAGATACACTTTGTTGTCCTAATAATGTTGAAGCATTACCTCCACTAAGTGTTGATGAGCCTACAGTAACGATGACGTTCTCTGTAAATAACTCTCCGTTTTGTGGTAAAGAAGGTAAGTTTGTAACATCACGTAATATCCGTGAGCGTTTAGACAAAGAGTTAGTACACAACGTCGCACTTCGTGTTGCAGATACAGATAACCCAGATAGCTTCCGTGTATCGGGTCGTGGTGAATTACACCTAGGTATCTTAATTGAAAACATGCGTCGTGAAGGTTACGAGTTAGCAGTATCTCGTCCAGAAGTAATTTTACGTACCGTTGATGGTGTGTTAGAAGAACCGTATGAAACACTAACAATTGACTGTCAAGAAGAGCACCAAGGTTC
Source organism: Pseudoalteromonas sp. (assembly GCF_018402495.1). GTDB lineage: Bacteria > Pseudomonadota > Gammaproteobacteria > Enterobacterales > Alteromonadaceae > Pseudoalteromonas. Next base: position 125,663 of record NZ_JAGYIU010000005.1, on the reverse strand, counting down.
TATTATGGAGCAAATTGGTCTTCGTAAAGGTGAGCTTACTGATATGTCACCAGATGGTAAAGGCCGTATGCGTATGGACTTTATGATCCCAAGTCGTGGCTTAATCGGTTTCCAAACTGAGTTCATGACGTTAACCTCGGGTTCTGGTTTACTATACCATTCATTCGATCACTACGGTCCACACAAAGGTGGCGAGTTAGGTGTTCGTAAGAACGGCGTAATGATTGCAAACGCAACAGGTAAAGCACTGACTAACGCATTATTTAACTTACAAGAGCGCGGCCGTTTATTCATCGGTCACGGTGTTGAAGTTTACGAAGGTATGGTTATTGGTATTCATAGCCGTGATAACGACCTGACAGTTAATGCGCTTAAAGGTAAGCAACTTACTAACGTTCGTGCATCAGGTACAGATGAAGCACAAACACTTACACCACCACTAAACTATACACTTGAGCAAGCGCTTGAGTTTATTGCTGATGATGAGTTAGTGGAAGTTACTCCTGAGAACATTCGTATTCGTAAGCGCCACTTAACTGAGAGTGAACGTAAGCGTGCGGGTCGTGCTGCAAAATAAAGCTTAAACTTTATTAAAGTTAAAGCTTATAAAAAGCCGCTGTATTATAAAATACAGCGGCTTTTTTGTGGATGAAAATATGAGCTTAAGTCGTCAGCTGTCAGATCAAAGCAGTGTAGCTTGGTGTTATAGGTGAAAGCCGCTAGATTTTATAAACCATTAAACATAATATTTTCCCTCTAAAAGCGCAGCGTCTCTTAGCCTCTTTGTGAATAATCCACTTAAAAAATCTTTTCTCAAAGAGAATGAGAAGTCAATGAGGGAGGGGGGAAGCAGCTGATAATGCAAAGCTGTTGAGTTTGTTGGTAGGGTATTTTTTCGTTGGGTTTCGCTTCGCTCTACCCAACCTACGTTTTCAATTACCTTATTGGAAGTTACTTACTTTTTAGCAGCAGAGTGATTAGGTCAAATACACTGATGTCAATATGGTCTAGGTTGCGACTGCCGTTAACGGGCTGTACTTCGTGCGAGCACATAAAGTGTTTATGTACTTTGCTGACATCGTTATCGCAGTAGGCGAGTATAAAACGACTAATTTGTTTTTTAGTAGGTTATTTGTGCCAATAAATTGCTCCTACTATGATGATAAATGCAAGGCTCAAGAGCAAGCGCATGAGTACCTAAGTGCCACTTTATAGCAAGACACTTTCTCCTTCATTTAAAATATACAGCGGTATTTGTGAGTCCATTTTATTGTGCATATGCAATAACCGCAGCAATGCTGAATGACTTGAGTGATCGCCCATTTTCCAACTAGCGTTACCATAGCCCCACGGTATCATGATTTTACAGTTTAGCGCTTGTGCTGCGGTTAAGGCATCCTCTGGAGTGGTATGTACGTAACGGTACCAGTTAGGGCTTTCTTCGCTGTAATAAGAGGCAATTGGTATTAGGCATATATCTATATCACCATATTTTTGCTGTATATCACTAAAGTGTTTTGAATAGCCGGTGTCACCTGCAAAAAATAAAGTGCTGCCATTTTGCTCAAGTAACCACCCGTTCCATAAATCTTTGTCGTTGTCTTCGTAAATAAAGGGGACTAACACACGACTACTAAAGTGGTGCGCAGGTAGCGCATGAATGGTTAAATCATCAATTTTAGTTTTTGCATACCACGCCATTTCACTAATATTAAACCCGCCTGCAGGAAAGTTGTCGGCCATGCCTAGTGGTGTTAAGTAGCGTGGTTTGCTGCCTATTTCTTCTATATCTGTTTTATTAAAGTGATCGTAATGAAGGTGAGAATACATGACCGCATCAATACTTTCGAGTTCGTACTTGTTTGGCCAAGCTCCTGGCTTACGATAAATACCACCTGCGAGTTTAAAGGCAAGTGCGACTGGCGAATCGAATTGCTCTTTTACAGGATCAAACATTACTTGCTGCCCCTTTGGGGTGCTGATCATAAATCCTGCATGGCCAAGCCAGCGTATGGTGTAATTGGTGTTTAGTTTTGGGGTTGGCTGCTCACCCTGATACTGGCATTGCTCACCTTCAGTTTTGCAATTCAGATCTGCGTGAGCTGGGTAGCAATCGCTTTCACAACTAATAGGGTAGCTTTTTTTCCCTGGATAAAGGTTGTAGTAGCGGCCAATGCGCGCACCTTGTTGATGAAGCGGAATTACGGTATCAGCGCCTGCAATAACCTCTACATTATTTGCAGTGCTACATGCAATAAGTAAACTGGAGGTGATGATTAAACTGAGTGTATGTATTTTCATTTTTATTATTTTTATAATGGTATCCTGATAAAAGTGTACCAAAAACAACCGATTTAAAAACACTAAAAAAGTAACAAAATATAACAAAAAGCCCATTATAATGAATGGGCTAAACACTTTGAGAACCTAGAACCTAGAACCTAGTTTCACCCTGCATTATTCATTTGCTCAATAAATTTATTTGAGTCTTCAATCGACTTATTCATGTCATTCATGAGTAACTGAATATCGCGCTTTAAGTTAGTAAACTCACCCTTTATAGCAGCTACAGCTTGTGCGTTTAAGTTATGTTTTAAGTAAAGTACGTTATCTTTTAAAGATGAAAGCACGGGCTCCATTTTACTCTCGGCACTGCGCATTGAGCGAAGTAACTGATTAAATTGGCGCTCAGTTGAGAGTAACTTTTTATTGCTCTCACGCTTTAATGAGGTGCTTTTGTATTGCTCTAGCTCATCTCGCCATTCATCAAAAAGAGCATTGGCAACATCCTCTACTTTATTGATATTGTTTGATACTTCATTTGCAGCTTGTAAACTTGATTCATAATCATCATTAAGTTGGTTGTAGGCATCTTGTAGCTCACCGCCATCAAAATTAATGAGTGTAGTTAAACGTTCCAGTGCTGATTGAAATTCTTGTTGAGATTCTTGCTGTGAGTCTTTTGTTTCTTCAACGCGGTCAATCAAAATATCACGCTTATGCACACCTACTTTTTCCATTGCCGAGTAATAAGCAGACTGACAACCAGAGAGCATCAGCATTAACGCAAGTATGGTTGTCCCTAAAAATGTTTGTTTTTTCATCTGAATTCCTATTTACGAGTGTTAATGCTGTAAATTATGGCCTTGATTGTTATTATAATCAAAAGCTCACCAACAAAGTTAATTGTATGAATGATAAGCTCTCCCATTATAAACAGCAAGCTAAGGCGTTTTTAAAACTGCAACCAGGCTGGTGGATGCAATATTTCAATCGCTGTGTAGACGATCAAATAACCATTAATGCAGGGTATTTAGCGTACGTTACCTTGTTATCGTTGGTTCCTTTGATAGCGGTTGGTGTAGCAATATTTTCTGCTTTTCCAGGGTTTGAGTCGACCCGCTTAGCCATTGAGAGCTTTTTGTTTACTAATTTCGTGCCCACCTCTTCTGGTGTTATTAAAGAGCATATTAGCTCGTTTGCCAGTAACGCGAATCAAATGACGGCAGTAGGTATTGGCTTTTTAGCAGCCATTGCCTTGTTATTGATCCGCAATGTAGACGCCACGCTAAATCGTATTTGGCGAGTTAAGAAAAAGCGCCCGATGATGATATCGTTTGCCGTATATTGGATGGTACTCAGCTTAGGGCCGGTATTACTGGGCGCCAGTATCGGTGTAACTTCATATATTGTGTCGTTGGTATCGTTTGCCGATCAAGGGATCCCAGGATTCAGTGGTTTCTTATTAAAGCTACTACCGTACGCTATCTCTATGGCCGGTTTTATTATGCTTTACACCTTGGTGCCTAATACTCGCGTTTCGTTTAAGGCGGCCGTTCCCGGTGCGCTATTTGCTGCCATGTTATTTGAGCTAACCAAAAAAGGCTTTGCTTTGTACATTAGCCATTTTCCATCATACGAAGTGATTTATGGTGCGGTAGCAACCATTCCCATTTTGTTTGTATGGGTTTACTTGTCGTGGGTCGTGGTGCTACTAGGCGCTGAATTCACCGTGTGTATTAACATGCAGCATTACAATAAAAAAGATCAACAAGTAGAGGATACAGATTAAATGCAGGGATTAATTCAACGAGTAACACACGCTAACGTGGTGATAGACCAACAGCTTGTCGGTGAAATTAAACAAGGCATTGTATTATTGCTGGGGGTGGAAAAAGAAGATGATGAAAGCAGCGCTGATAAACTATTACACAAAGTCACCAATTACCGCATTTTTAATGACGAAAACGATAAAATGAATCTCAGCCTTAAAGACATACAAGGCGAACTGTTAGTCGTATCGCAATTTACGCTCGCAGCCAATACAAAAAAAGGCATGCGGCCTAGCTTTTCATCGGCAGCTACACCCGACCAAGCGCAAGCGCTATATAATTACTTTGTAGAGCAGGCTAAATTACTCGGTATTAAGGTCGCGACCGGTGAATTTGCAGCCGATATGCAGGTGAGTTTATGTAACGATGGGCCGGTTACCTTTAATTTAACCGCTTAACGTGCTTTTTTTACAATCACAATATGATTAACAAAGCCGGTAATTTTTTGAATACTAATAGCCTTCCCAAATACAGTCAGTAGTACATGTTGTAACTGAGTGAGTTGTGATGAGTGCTGCGATAAAAAGTTGATAAATAAGACGCCCTGTTGATCAAGTGCATCATAAATTGTTTGATAAAAGCATGAATCAAATAAAAATCGCGGGGCGTCTAATTCACTAAATAAATCTAAAATGACCCAGTCCATATGCTCTGCTGATTTTAAAATTGTTTGCGCATCCTCGCAATGAATCTGTTGTTGTTCACTAGGTGAAAAAAATTGTTGATAACAGTTAATAATATAGGGACTTTTCTCTACTGAAGTAACCTGCACTTGAGGATACTGCGCTAATAAGTAATTACGAATGGCACCGCCACCTAACCCCAGTTCGAGTACTTTTTTAGGTGCAGGTAGCTGTTGCCAAACCGTTGCTAAATAAGCAAGGTGCGGAAACAGCAATGCATGTGGATGCGCTGTTAAAATAACAGACTGTAACGTGTTATTTATGAGTAGCCAGCGAAGTTGTTGATACTCTCTTACTTGTATGTGCTCACCATGCTGATTATGCCAATAAAGTAACTGGCCTAGCGATGAACTATGCTCAATAAAATGTTGGCTGATCAGGCCACTACTGCAATGGATATATTTATTCATGCTATTGAGCATAAACCAGCAGAGGTAAATCGCAACGGCTTTTGTCATTAATTTTTTACAGCTGTTTTCTCAGCACCAAAGTCTTATTTGCAGTTTTATCCAGATCGAGTATGGTGTTTTTCACAAAATGCACAGCGTAATATTTTACATTTTTAATTTATGGAGTATGTATGTTTCAAGTGAGCACCCCACAAAGTAGTGAAGACTGGCAAGCCTATTACCAATTACGCTGGCAGGTTTTACGTGCCCCATGGGGCGAACCTCGGGGCTCTGAGCAAGACGATTTAGAGCAAGAGGCTGAACATCGCTTCATTAAAAATAAAGCGGGTGAAGTATTGGGTGTGGCTCGTTTGCACTTTAATAATCAGCAACAAGCTCAAGTACGCTATATGGCGGTTGCAGAGGGTAACCGTAATCAACATATTGGTAGCCGCTTGTTACATGAACTCGAAAAAATAGCGTGGAATCAAGATGCTGATGAGTTGGTGCTGTTTGCTCGCGAACGTGCTCTGGAATTTTATCAGCGCCATGGTTATGAATTAAAAGAAAAAGCACATTTGGCTTATGGTGATGTACAGCATTACAAAATGGTTAAGCTCAAACCGAGTGAGCCAGGTTGGTTTCGCCACCCTAATTGGACTCAAGTATTACAGAATACCTGGCGTGAATCTATCCCTATCAGCGATGCTATGGGCATTAAAGTTGAAAGCTACACTGATTGGCAATTTACTACTCGAGCAGATTTAAACGCCAACTTAAATTTACATAACACTATGTTTGCCGGCTCTATTTATAGTCTAGCAACGCTCACTGGTTGGGGTGCAACGTATTTAGCACTTAAAGAAGCCGGCCTTGAAGGTAATATTGTGTTGGCCGATGCTAATATTAAGTATTTAAAACCGCTTAATAACGACCCGCGTGGCAGCGTTGATTTAAGTGGCTGTAAAGGAAAATTAACCGAGTTAACGTCAACAGGTAAAGCAAGTTATTTAGTACCAGTGGAAATCTATGATGGTGACGAGGTGGTTGCTGAGTTTGAAGGGCAGTTTGTGGTTAAAAAATAGTATTAATACTTTATAAAGCCAAGCATTTGCTTGGCTTTATTGTGTTGGTGGTTACAGTAAGTCAGTTAACAATATACCCACGCCAATACGTTCTATATCAGCGTTATAATCAATTAAACTTTCACCGTAACCGTTGAAGTATTGGGCGTAACCACGCACCCGACCCCATAACGGGAACGACCAATCAAGCTGAAGTGCACCTCGGTTATCTGAATTCAAATTATTGCGCGTCATAAAACTAAACTCGTGATCGTGGTAGCGATATACGCCACCAAACTCAAAGTACCCCATATATTTGTATATGTCTGGATTATCGTCACCACGGGCATCTAGTGAGTCTTTTTTTCTGTCTTCTGGGAGTCGGTACCAAGGTTTAAAAGTAAATACAAAGCCGTCCTTTTCCCAAATGAAATTGGCATAAATACGATTCCACGACCGTGAGTTTGGCTGGCTACGACCATTAGATTGATGAGAAATACCCAGTGCAATAGCCATTTCATCTCCCCACAAAACATGCTCTTTATCAAGATAATTTACCCAAAATATTTCAGGCTCATAGTTGGTTTCGCGAAAAGGAGAGGAAATATCTTTGTTATAAACTTGCCAATATGATTGCAAGGTAAAGCCAAAATAGATGGCTTGATCTTTATCGGAAAAGTCATCAAATAGAGGCACCTTAATCGAGAGCTGGTATTTTGCTTCGAGATTATCTATTTTCTCACCATCTGATTGATCAGTTAATGGTTGTAAGTAGTCAAAAGGGCGCGCATTCGGGTTAGAAACATACGATAAGGGTAAAATATAATTACGTTTATGTGGTGTGATCACATTGCGATTTTGTTGACTGACTTTTTCACGTGCTTTACGTTTATCTATAGCAGTGAGTTGTTTATTCTCTTCCAGTGCTGAGCATTTTTGACGAAGTTGATCGAGTGTTTGCTCACCATCCCCCCCGATGACTTCATTTAATATACACTGTTTTACCAGTTCAACTTCATTGCTTTGCTCGTTTTTAGCTGTTTCTTTAGCAACAACGGTAGTGCTTAGTAATGGTAGAAGTAATATCCAGTGACACCAGCTCATTATAATTCCTTTGTGAGTGAGGGAGATTCGCAATAATTTTAATTATAACGCCTTTTTAACACATAAACGGTGAATTTGTCCTGAACTTTAATACTTTAAATAGAAAAGCGACAAAAGCCGCTTTTCTAGTAATGCTAGTACATTATTGTACCAGTTTACTCTCACGCAATGAGAAGGGGTGAGCTAAAGCTCAAAAACGTTAGTAAAAAACTTATACAGTTCGGTGCCTTGGTTTACGCTGGCTGAGGCAAAATGTAATATCGCAATCGCATCATGATCAAAGCTCAGCGTTTGTAAAGGTTGCTCGCTTAAATAGCGCTCCATCCGTAGTATTTTTGCAATGGGTTCGCCGGCTTTAATATGCCCACCAAGAGGCGCTAGGTATTCAACCATGCCACCCATAGGCGCATAGTAAGCAATATAGTCATTTAGTTGGCAGCCATATCTTGTCATCGTTTTTGGCTTGTAGGGGGCATCAACAAATACGTGCTTATAATTTAAATAACTTAAAATACTATTGGCATCGTCTAGTGCTGCGCTTAAATCGATTTTTTCTTGGCTGCCCAGTTCTACCGTAAAAGCTTCAACTTGCACGTTAAATTCACGCCCCTGTTGAGCAAGTTGCTCGCTAAGCTGCCACCATGGACAAAAGCTTGCCTCATCCATTGCGCCATCAAAGTCATTAGGAATAACGAGCACATGGGGAATATTAAAGTAACGCGCGCTATCAATGGCATACTCAGGGCAATATAAGTGTTGACTAGAAATAGGGCCGGTGTGTAAATCTAAAACTATATCAGCTTGATGCGCCAATTTTTGTAAGTTTAGCGCAATCCGTTTCCCCGTCGTTAAACGATAATTAGGGCCATTGAGCTGTTGCTCAACGTCATTAGTTAACGCGGCTTTAAAAGCTGCTTTTAGCACCTGATCATCGGCATCGCTGTACTGCTGTGCAAACTGGGTCGCAAGTTGATTATTGCAGTGATACATGCGATTCCAATTAGTCCCCGTAATGGGATCGAATCGGCCAAGAGTAAATTCCCCCGACTTTTGGTTACAGCCAATGGGGTTAGCGTAAGGTACTAAGGTAATATCGCCTTTTAAATTCAGTGTTTTTAACTGTTCAAGTAGTTGGTAAATTACCGCGTTGCCTTGCACCTCTGCGCCATGCATATTAGCTTGTATATACACGCTTGGCCCCGTGCCATCGCCCTTTAAACGATACACAGGAATAGTCAGTGGTAGCCCGTTTGCGACTTCGCCAACCACGATATTTTCTTGGCTGATAGGGGGTGTAATACTCATTATAATTACCTTAAGTAGTCACTGGCATCTTGTGCTTGTCGCACGCAACGTAATACGCCATTGTCTATTACATATTCACCAGCAAGCTCATGGCATAAAAAATACGGCATACTTTCAGTAAAGCCATAAGCGCCGCATTGACTAAACACCAGCCAATCATGCTCATTTAAGTCACTGGGTAATTGGTGCTCTCCTAAGCAATCAAGGGCCGTACATAATGGTCCGTATAGGCTCATTACTTGGTTTGCAGCGTTTGAATCGCGTAATAAACGCGCAGGAAAATCTTGACTGGTAACGGCAGGGCGTAACAAGTGATTAATACCGCCGCTCATAATCACCTGTTGTTGGCCGTAGTTAAGTTTGCGTTCAATCACCGGCGTGGCATAGTGGCCGCATTCGCCTACAGCGTAGCGACCTAGTTCCATCCATAGTTCAGTAACCCCCGCATCGCATTTAATTTTTGCAAGCGCCTCTATGAGTGCATCCCAACTTAGAGTGGGCGTATCAAGCGTATAGGGAATACCTAAACCACCACCTAAATCCAGCACCTTGAGGTTAATATTTAAATCCTCAGCAAGTTGCCTTAACGGCGTAATCATTTGTGTCCACAGCTCAGCGAGTTTGTCGCTGCTAAGCATGTTGCCCCACTGAAAAATATGCAGACCGTCAAAATTAAGTGCACAGTAGTCACTGGTATTTAGCGCCTGCCACTCGTCGCACCCTAAGCCAAATGGAGTAAGGCTATCCCCCCCAAGTGGATTTTTTTCGCCTTCAGGCCAGCGTAATTGTACACGTAATAAAACCTGTAATTGGCACTGCTGGGCATTGGCTTGTTCGTTTAACCACCGAACTTGATTGAGACTTTCAGCCACAAATATGCGTACACCACGCTTAATAAAATGTTTAATTTGTTTAGGGCTTTTAGCGGGCCCCGTATTGAGCACACGCTCACTATTAATTCCTTGCGCAAGCACTTGCTCAAGCTCGCCTTTACTGGCGACATCAAAGTTAAAACCAGCGTTATTTAAGCGTTGGATCACGCTAGATAACGGGTTCGCTTTAACGGCATACCAGAGTTTTACCTCGGTTTGTGCTATTAAACGCGTTAAATGTGTGTTTAGTGAATCAAGATCATAAACAAAAAAGGGCGTATCAAGCTCAGTTGATAGCTTATCAATAGCGCTTTTAACGGGCGTGCTCAAAAAGGTCATTAACGTAAAACCTCTTCAAGCAATAATGACGCATCACTTTGCTCGTCACGGTATTTAACAATTAACGCACACGACATGCTTAAGCCTTGCTCGCGCGCCCAATCGTTTGACGCAGGACGAGAACCAGGGATCACAATCGCGTATTCAGGGATTGCTTCGCCTTTATCAAGCTGGCGCTCATTTACGCAGTCATAAACAGGGATGGTTGCAGATAAGCGAACACCTGGGGCAAGTACCGCGCCTTTTTTAACTACCACGCCTTCAACAATCACACAGCCTGCACCAATGAATGCATCGTCTTCTATTACCACAGGGCTTGCACCAATGGGCTCAAGTACACCCCCTAGCTGTACTGCCGCACTTAAGTGTACGTTTTTACCTACTTGTGCACACGAGCCAACTAATGCATGACTATCGACCATAGTGCCTTCGTCAATATAGGCACCAATATTCACATAGGCAGGGGGCATGATAATAGTCCCTTTGGCAACATACGCACCGCGGCGTACACTTGAGCCGCCGGGTACCATACGAACCCCAGCATCAGCTGTAAACTCTTGAGGTGCTAAGTTATGTTTATCAACAAAACCGCCTGCAAACTCGGTGTTTTGGCCGTTTTTAAAGGCTTCTAAAATCCCCTGCTTTACTTCTATATTTGCGTGCCATTGGCCGTTGTCGTCTTGTGTTGCTGCGCGAACCGCGCCCGATTCTAAATTATTTAATAGTTCTAACCAGCTCATTATAAAAACCTGTATTTAATGCCAAGATAAAATGGTGTTGTTTGCCGATGAAATGTCATCTGTGTGTGTCAGCTCAAGGTGCGTTAAAGGTGGACGTAAATGCGGATTGCTGATACGCCCTTGTAAATGCATTAACACTTTGACTGGGATAGGGTTTGCTACTGAAAATAAGCTGTTGATAGCGCTAGACCACTGCGAAAAAAGATTAGGGTGTTGGCCGCTTAAACTTCGCTTTACAAATTCATGGGTTTGCACCGGCCAAGCATTAGCTGCAACCGACACTAAACCTTTAGCACCCGCTTGGGCAAAGTAAGGCATAAGTGCATCGTCACCACTAAAAATAGCTAAATCAGGCGCTGCTTTTCGAAAGGCTTCAAATTGAGAGATCGAGCCACTGGCTTCTTTAAGGGCCCATAAATTTTTATGGTGTTTGAGGTTTTCAATGGTAGCAATAGGAATGCTAACCGCGCTGCGCCCAGGTACGTTATAAAGCATACACGGATGAGAGCTTGCATCGAGTAAGCTTTCAAACCAATGAGTTTGCCCCAGTGCACCGGGTTTAGCATACAAAGGCGAGCCGAGTAAAAAGCTATGAATAGGCAGTTGGTTGCAGTAATTAACCCATTCAAGCTGTTGCTTTAAGTTACTACCGCCTACCGCAACCATAAGGGGGACACTCGGTTTTAATTGGCAGACATGCTCTACAATGGCTTGCTGCTCTTTTAGGGTAAGGGCTAACCCTTCACCGGTGCTACCTAGCAATAAAATGCCATTATTAGCCGCTTCTTGGTCGGCCACTAAGGTATTTAATGTTGCGTAATCAACTTGGCCATTTTGATCAAATGGGGTGATCAGCGCAGTCCATAAATGGAAGTCGTTTATATTAAAATTGTTGTTCATCTCTCACGAACTTATAAGTTATTCGAAGAGTTAAGGCATTGTATGAATGGAACCGCATTAACATCGTTCGAATGAATAATTCGAAGAGCGAATGGGCTTAAATAACAAGACGCACGGCCTTATTATACTAAGACCAGAAGCTCTCCACCAAATATGTTATTGGTGACAGTCGCTAGGATTCAACCTAGTCGCCCGAGATAATCTTTCACAAAAAGTATTACCTCTCGGCGTTAATTCCCCTCACGTATGCTCAATGGAGTTTGTGCTCCTAACATACGCTACCTGAATAACGCACCTCTTCCAGCCCTTTGCACTTGCTATTGAAAAACCAATTAGCAAATACAATGTAATAGGGTAAGTCAGGCGATTAAACCACTTTAGCCGTCTAGGTGTCAAGTGACTAAATGCAGATAAATTCATCCCAAAGGACAGCTATTACGTATTGGCTGCTTTTCTCGTACACTAGACCCATAGTAGAAGTAAGGCAGTAAGCAGATGGAAAAATTTAGCGATATTTATAAGCGTGCAATAGAGCGAAAGGGCTCTGAAAAAATGCTTAAGTTGTTACTCGCAAAACCTTTATCAACAAAACAACTTAGCACATTAAGTGATGATGATTGGCTCGAAGAGTTTACTCGCAAGGTATTTCAAAGTGGTTTTTATTGGTCGGTGATCAATAATAAGTGGGCAGGATTTAGGGAAGTTTTTTGGGATTTTAATGTTGAAAAATTATTAATGATGCCACCGGATATGCTGGAGCAAAAAGCCAGTGATGAACGGATTGTACGCAATTATAAAAAAGTGAAAACGATTACTGAAAATGCGTATATGATCCATGAAGTTGCACAGCAGCATGGAAGCTTTAGTCAGTTTATTGCAAACTGGCCAAGCGAAGATATTATTGGCTTGTGGGCGTATTTAAAAAAGCATGGTGCAAGGCTTGGTGGTAATACCGGCCCTTATGCGCTGCGCGCCTTAGGAAAAGATACTTTTTTACTTTCAAGAGACGTAGAAAGCTATTTGCGTGCACATAAAATTATAGATGGTGGATTGCAAACTAAAAAGTCACTAAGTGCGGCGCAGGCATTCTTTAATGAACTGCAGCAGCAAAGCGGCTTAAGCATGCAAGAGCTAAGCTTAATTGTCGCTTATGGTGTGGGCGACAATCGAGTGGGAATAAGCCAACAACAATAGGATTAATTATGAAATTAGTGCCAAGGTATACCGACATTGGTGACGGCTTTGCTATTAGCGATCATCCGGCTAAGGTGGCAGCACCACAATTATTGTTGTGGAATGAACACTTAGCTGAGCAATTTAATATTCAGGTCAGTGTCGATTCACGAGCAAGTATATTCAGTGGCAATGAATCCCAAGCCATCCCAGCGGTTACATTGGGGTATTCTGGTCATCAGTTTGGTCACTTTTCACCGCGACTAGGGGATGGTAGAGCACATTTGCTCGGTGCTATTAGCGATAATAAAAACCAGCTTTGGGATCTGCAATTAAAAGGCGCTGGCGCTACGCCGTTCTCACGCGGGGGAGATGGCCGCTGTGCATTAGGGCCTGCCATTCGCGAATATGTAATGAGCGAAGCTATGCATGCGCTTGGTGTACCTACAACACGTTGTTTGGCTGTAGTGAGTAGTGGCGAAACAGTCTATCGTAACCCGCCTCAACCTGGTGCTATTGTAACCCGACTCGCAAGTAGTCATATACGGGTGGGCTCGTTTCAATATTTAGCCACTCAAGGTGACGTTACTAGCCTTAGAAACTTAGCTGACTTAGCCATTCAAAGGCATTATCCGCAGATCAACAGTACTGGCGCTCAGCGTTATTTAGATTTTTTAGCAGCAGTGATCACAAGTCAGGTCACATTAGTCGTAAGTTGGATGAGGGTGGGGTTTATTCATGGTGTTATGAACACAGATAACACCCTTGTTAGTGGTGAAACTATAGATTATGGCCCATGTGCCATGATGAACCAGTTTAATTTTGAGACTGTATTTAGCTCAATTGATACACAAGGCCGCTACGCATTTGGTAATCAACCTAATATGGCCAGTTGGAACTGCGCACGTTTAGCAGAGAGTTTAATACCTCTAATAAGTAATGATGACGAGCAGGCCGTAGCAATGATGACACCTTTAATTGAAAGCTTTTCAACGCAGTTTAGTCAACAATTTAGCGCCATGTGGGCGCAAAAGTTAGGGTTAACAGTCGCACATGATAAAGATAATGAGTTGGTGGGCGAGCTGTTAGGGTTATTGAAAGAACACCAGCTTGATTACACCCATACTTTTAATACGTTAACTGAGTCGTTAAATGGGCAAACTGAAATACCTGCAGCACTAAGTGATTGGGTGCAGCAATGGCAAACACGAACCAATGAGCATAGTTATCAGATGATGCGACAGGCAAATCCGAGTATTATCCCGCGTAATCATATTATTGAAGATATTATTACGCAGTACACTAAGCATGGGGATAGTGAGCTACTCAGTCGCTTTAGTAAAGTGATGGCAAGCCCTTACACAAGTCATGTGCAGGCTACAGAATTTCAAGCGCCGCCTGAGGATGATAAGAATTACCGTACATTTTGCGGTACTTAAGTGTTGCTTTTTAAAAGAGCCCGTGAACAAAAAAGATCATTTTTATTTTGGCTGTTGTTCATTTATAGAACAAACAGTAAGCGGGTGTTACCATAATAGTCATAAAGACCTGTAATCGTTTAGGGTTTAAAGCGATCGCTTGTCATTTAAACTGTTATACTGTTAAAGAAAAGTACATAAATTAAACTGCCTGATTGTATATTAGGTTTTGAAAAATATATTTTACGTTAAGTATTGATTAATAAAGGCTCAGTTACCATATAGGTAATTTATAAGAGCTAGTAATGCTTAGCTATATTTTTGGTTGTTAATATGGGAAGAAAACAATGAAATTAAAATCACTTACAATTGCTATCGCGTTAGCTGCAACTAGCGCATCTACTTTTGCGGCCGAGCAAGAAGGTTTTTACATCGGTGCTTTTGGTGACTATTACGATGCCTCATGGAAAAACATGCGTGAGCAAGCTGGCCTTGATGTTAATGAATCGACAGGTTGGGGTGCTGAGTTAGGCTATCGCTTTAATGATTACTGGAGTGCGCGTTTAGAATATGCAGACCTAAGTTTTGACGCGCACGACAAAGTATTAAATAACAATAACGATATTGATGGTGAACGCTATGGTATTGATGCACTTTATCACTTTGGTGGCGGTCCCTTTTACGGTTTGTTAGGTCTAAAAGATATTGATGTTGTAGATGACAATACATTTGTAAACGCAGGTGTAGGTTACCGACACTTTGTTACCGACAACTTCTTTGTAAACGCGGAAACAAGTGTTTACCAAGGGCTTGATAAAGGTTATACCGATGTAGGTGCAAAGTTAGGTATTAACTATTTCTTCGGCCAAAACACGGCGCCGGCAGCAGCAGTTGAACCAGCTCCAGAGCCAGAAACTACTCCAGAACCAGTCGCACTTATTGATTCTGACAACGACGGTATCCCTGATGTAAATGATAAATGTGCTAACACACCTATGACAGATGCTGTTGGTAGCGATGGTTGTACTCTTTATGAAGATACAGAAGTAACAGTAAGCTTGTTAGTAACATTCCCTAACAACGATTCATCAGTATCTAAACAGTACCTAGATGATATCAACCAAGTTGCTTCTTTCTTAAAAGAGCATCCAGACACAACAGTACTACTTGAAGGTCATACTTCTTCTGTAGGTAAAGCATCTTACAACAAATGGTTATCTAAAAAACGTGCTGATGCAGTTGCGAAAAAGCTAATTGCTGATGGTATTGCAGAAGATCGCATTACAACGGCTGGTTTAGGTGAAGAACGCCTTAAAAATGAAGCGAATACGGCTCAGGCGCATGCTGAAAACCGCCGCGTTGAAGCGCTTGTAAAGTCTATTGAGCGTGTAAAAGTACAGCGTTAATAGCTTTATCATTGAGTAGAAACCCAGCTTAGTCTGGGTTTTTTTATGCCTAATTCATGGGTATTCATGAAAATTGGTTTTGCTTTATGTGCTATTCATATTGGTGATAATCGGTATCACTCGTTTGCTTAACTGGATGGATTTTAATCTATCCATAAAAGCTTTATAATCGAGAGTTAGAATACTATAAGTATTAGGTTACAGTGTGCTTAGTAAACACCACCGAATACTTTAACGTCACCAAGAGGGCAATACTGTGCTACAAGAATATCGTAAACACGTAGAAGAACGTGCCGCGTTAGGTATCGTACCAGCGCCATTAGATGCTCAGCAGACGGCTGATCTTATTGAGCTAATTAAAACGCCACCGGCAGGTGAAGAAGAGTTCATCCTAGAACTGCTGATCAACCGCGTACCACCAGGTGTTGATGATGCAGCCTACATTAAAGCAGGCTTTTTAGCGGCTGTTGCTAAAGGTGAAGCTGTTTCTCCGTTGATTTCTAAAGAAAAAGCAGCTGAGTTACTAGGTACTATGCTCGGTGGCTACAATATTGCGCCAATGGTTGAACTACTTGATGACGAAGCGTTAGCGCCAATTGTAGTAAAAGGCCTTTCGAACACATTATTAATGTTTGATGCGTTCTACGATGTAGAAGAAAAAGCAAAAGCAGGTAATGCGTACGCCAAGCAAATTATAGAGTCTTGGGCTGCCGCTGAATGGTTTATCAATAAGCCAGCCGTTGCTGAAAAAATCTCTGTTACGGTATTTAAAGTCACTGGCGAGACAAACACAGATGATTTATCACCAGCACCAGATGCATGGTCACGTCCTGATATTCCACTGCATGCATTAGCCATGCTTAAAAATGAACGTGATGGCATTAACCCTGACAAAGACGGTGAAGTGGGCCCAATCACTCAGCTTGAAGAGTTAAAAACAAAAGGCTTACCACTTGCTTACGTAGGTGACGTTGTTGGTACGGGCTCTTCACGTAAGTCTGCAACAAACTCTGTGCTTTGGTTTATGGGTGATGATATTCCATTCGTACCAAACAAGCGCGTTGGTGGTGTATGTTTAGGTAACAAGATTGCGCCTATCTTCTTCAATACCATGGAAGACTCGGGTGCGTTACCAATCGAATTAAATGTTGATGAATTCAACATGGGTGACCAAATCGACATCTACCCTTATGAAGGTGTTGTTAAACGTCATGGTACTGATGATGTGATCTCTACATTTGAACTTAAATCAGAGGTAATACTTGATGAAGTTCGTGCGGGTGGTCGTATTCCACTGATCATTGGTCGTGGTCTTACAGACAAAGCACGTACATCATTAGGTTTAGATGCAACTGACGTATTTAAAGTACCAGCAGTGACTGAAGTATCAGACAAGGGCTTTACGCTTGCGCAAAAAATGGTTGGTAAAGCATGTAACGTTGCCGGTATTCGCCCTGGCCAATACTGTGAACCTAAAATGACTACGGTTGGCTCGCAAGATACCACCGGTCCTATGACGCGTGATGAACTTAAAGACTTAGCCTGTTTAGGTTTCTCTGCAGATTTAACCATGCAGTCTTTCTGTCATACATCCGCTTACCCTAAACCAATCGACGTAAACACGCACCATACGCTTCCTGATTTCATCATGAACCGTGGCGGTGTATCGCTTCGTCCTGGTGACGGTGTAATTCACTCATGGTTAAACCGTATGTTATTACCAGATACCGTAGGTACAGGTGGTGATTCACATACACGTTTCCCATTAGGTATTTCATTCCCAGCAGGTTCGGGGGCGGTAGCGTTCGCAGCTGCAACGGGTGTAATGCCATTAGATATGCCTGAATCAATTTTGGTTCGTTTTAAAGGTGAAATGCAACCGGGTATCACTTTACGTGACCTTGTACATGCTATCCCTTATTTTGGTATCAAAGAAGGCCTATTAACGGTTGAGAAGAAAGGTAAAATCAACGAATTCTCTGGACGCATACTAGAAATTGAAGGTGTTGAGCACTTAACGGTTGAGCAAGCATTTGAGCTATCAGATGCATCAGCAGAGCGTTCAGCTGCAGGTTGTACTATTAAGCTTTCTAAAGAGTCGATCAGCGAATACCTTGAGTCTAACATTGTTATGCTTAAGTGGATGATTTCTGAAGGTTACGGTGATGTACGTACGATTGAGCGTCGTGTTACTGCAATGCAAGACTGGTTAGCAAACCCAGAGCTAATGGAAGCTGATAAAGACGCAGAGTACAAACACGTACTTGAAATCGACCTCGCTGAGATTAAAGAGCCAGTACTGTGTGCGCCAAATGATCCTGATGATGCACGCCTACTTTCTGATGTGACAGGGGAGAAAATCGACGAAGTATTTATCGGTTCTTGTATGACTAATATCGGTCACTTCCGTGCTGCGGGTAAGTTACTAGATGGCTTTAAAGGGCGTATCCCAACACAGCTTTGGGTTGCTCCACCAACGAAGATGGATAAAGACCAACTTACAGACGAAGGTTACTACGGTATTTTTGGTCGTGTTGGTGCACGTATTGAAACGCCAGGGTGTTCACTGTGTATGGGTAACCAAGCACGTGTTGCAGACAAAGCAACGGTTGTGTCTACTTCTACACGTAACTTCCCTAACCGTTTAGGTACAGGGGCAAATGTATTCTTAGCATCAGCAGAGCTTGCAGCAGTAGCGGCCATTTTAGGTAAGTTACCAACGCCCGCTGAGTACCAAGAATATGCAGCGAAAATTAATGCAACAGCAGCAGATACCTACCGTTACTTGAACTTCCACCGTATGCCTCAGTACACTAAAAAGGCAGACAACGTAATTATTCAGCAAGCTGTATAATTTATAGAGTGTGTTTAAAAAACCCGCTTCGGCGGGTTTTTTATTGTTCAAATGAAATATTAGATAGATAATGCTTAATTTTTTTCATCATTGTATTAACTTTCGTCAAATATCGTCATTAACATGGCTAATAAGGCAAAAAATCCTCTCTATATGCATTAAAATCCTCGGCAATATTATCATTATTATAAGCAGGATTTTATGACCGCATTAAACAACCAGAATTTACTGCAACTTCGTTTTATTAACCAAGCCAATATTGATTTGGTTAAGCCTTCTTTTGATAACTTACCTGCAAATCCTTATGCAGATGGTGCGTTTCGTAAACGCCGTTATTCAGTGGTTAAATTACAAAATGGTGAGCTTAATCTTCAAGCGACCAAAGCGTTTGTGCAAGACGATTCAATTAATACCTTTCAAGGTAATGTTGAGCGTACTTACGAAAACTTAGAGCAAAGCTTGCTTGAATCTGAGGGTATGAAAAGCATTGTTAGTGAATTTGCAGCAATCACCGGCATTGACGCAGAACGTGACATTGAAATCCATCAGTTCCGTATGTTGGCTATAGATAGCGATACACCAGCAGCGCCTGAAGGTGTGCATCAAGATGGGTTTGACCATGTGTGTGTATGTGGTGTTTCTCACGAAAATTTAGAAGGTGGTGAGCTATTGGTTTATGAAAACCAACAAGCTGAACCGTGTTTTAAAATGGAAATAAAAGACGGCATGTTTGCACTAATTAATGACCGTCAGGTATGGCATAACGCCACGCCAATGAACAAAATTGATGCTAACAAACCAGGTTACCTGGATTGCTTCGTACTAACTGCTTAAGAGAAATAAAATGAATTTAATGCAATTGCGCGCGCAATTTCCTGCTTTAATGCAAACTGTTGATGGCAAGTCACCGGTGTTTTTAGATGGGCCAGGTGGCTCACAAGTACCACAGTCGGTACTGAGTGCCATGACCGCTTATTTAGGACATTACAATTCAAACTTGGGCGGTGCGTTTTTCTCAAGTGACAAAACGGTTGAGCTGATGGCTAATGCGCGTCAAGCGGCGGCTGATTTATTGAATGCGCCCAGTGCACAAAATATTGTATTTGGCCCTAATATGACCAGCCTAACATTTAGCTTTAGCCGAGCAATTTCACGCAATTGGCAAGCTGGTGATGAAATTATAGTGACCAATGCAGATCATTTTTCAAATGTATCGTCTTGGCAGCAAGCCGCTGAAGATAAAGGCGCTGTGGTTAATACTGCACTGGTTAATGAAGCCGACTGCAGTTTAGATATGGCGCATTTTGAAAGCCTATTAAACAGTAATACTAAATTAGTTGCCGTTACGTATGCCTCAAACACCACGGGCTCTATTAACGACATTAAACGTATTATAGAGCTTGCGCATAATGTGGGTGCGTTGGTGTATGTTGATGCGGTGCATTATGCGCCACATGAACTGATTGATGTACAAGCGTTAGATTGCGACTTTTTAGCGTGTTCTGCGTATAAGTTTTTTGGCCCGCATTTAGGTATAGTTTATGGTAAAACTGAGCACTTAGAGGGGTTTACTCCTTATAAGGTAGAGCCTGCAAAAGATGTTGCACCAGGTCGCTGGGAAACCGGTACACAAAGTTTTGAGGCACTTGCGGGCTTTATTGCCGCGGTTGATTACATTGCAGCTATTAGCGAACTTGATGACAGTCACTCACGCCGTGAAAAGCTAAATGTTGCGTTTGCTAAAACAAAGCAACATGAAATGGCATTGAGTGAATACTTTTTAACGCGTCTAGTTAACTACCCAAAAATTAAGTTGTTTGGTATAGACGATTTAGAGCGTTTGAGTGAGCGTACCCCTACGTTCGCACTGACCTTTGAAGGGTTAGAGCCTCGCCAAGTGTCTGAATTTTTGGGTAAACAACATGTATGTGTATGGGATGGTAATTTTTACGCCCAAGGTTTATGCAAACAACTGGGTGTGCTTGATAAGGGCGGCGTAGTTCGCATTGGTTGTATGCACTACAACACCATCGAAGAGATGGACACGCTCTTTAATTTGTTTGATGAGCTGATTTGAAGCTGTCAGCTTTCAGTTTAATGCAAATCTGCACTTTAATTATTGTTTATTAAAGTGCAAATACTTGACAGTAGTCAGCAGTTAGTTAATTTTTGACCGCTGACCGCTGACCGCTGACCGCTGACCGCTGACCGCTGACCGCTGACCGCTTTAGCTTTGTGGCGTTCCATAAATTTGCTCTGCTCGATTAAACAAAACCCATGAGGTTAAAATATACTTATCGTTTGATACTGGCTTATTGCCTCTATGTGTATGCGTAAAGTAGCCTGGGGCAATTACCATGCTGCCTTTTTTAGGGGCTATTTTACGATTTTGATAATAAAACTCGGTTTCTCCGCCTTCTTCAACATCATTTAAATAAAACATAAATAACAATACCCGATGCAGTGCTTCATTATGCTGTAGCTGCGGATACACTTCACTGTGCCAATACGGATAACCGCCTTTATTTACTTCGTATTTTTGCGCTTGAATATTACCGAGTCTAAAAATTTGCTGCACCAATAAGGGGAGTTGTGGTTTACCTACCTCGTCATAGTTGGCGTGAGTCAAATCAACCGGTTGTCCTGTTTTTGGGTGATATACCTTTAAACCAAATGCCCCAATCATCATAAAAATATGTTCTTCAATGTAGTTAAAAACATACTGTGCAGTGGTTTGTTGAATATGTTTTAATTGTTCTGCGTATTCAGGATGATTGTTTAAGTATAAGTCGTGGCTATCTTTTTTATTAAGATCAACACCGCCCGATGTCATCCCTTGTTTAATATGCGGGCTTTGAGAAAAGGTAGTGATAAAGTTATCGCAAAAGTCATTACTGAGTGCGTTGTTATATACGCGGATAAAGTCCGTCATGAGTTACCTATTTAATTTTATTATTGGATTATTATGTTTACTGAAAAAGTGATGCCGCGTTTTAGCGAAACGGATGCACTCGGACACATCAACAATACCGTACTCCCTGTGTGGTTTGAAGCCGCCCGAGTACCTATTTTTAAATTTTTTACGCCTGATCTTAATCCACACAACTGGAAGTTAATTATTGCTAAAGTTGAAGTGTCGTTCGTTGGTGAGCTCTTTTATGCTCACGAAGTGACAATTAATACCAGCATAGAGCAAATTGGTAATAGCTCATTTGTAATCCGCCAAGAAGCATGGCAGCAAGGTAAATGCTGTGCTATAGGTAAAACGGTAATGGTCCGTTATGACTTTGCCAGCAAAACAAAGCAAATGCTTTCGACTGATGAAAAAGCCGCATTGACACAGCACCTTGTTGCAGTTAGTTAATCGCAGCTTAGCTGTGGCAAGCAGGATGGTTAGTCAAATATTGCCCCAAGGCAATGACTTGTTTTTGATTAAAGCGCAGCCCAAGCTTTGTTCGTCGCCAAAGTATATCTGCGCTGGTTCTTGCCCATTCATGGTTTACTAAGTAATCAACTTCCTGCGCATACAGACCATGACCAAAGTGATGGCCTAAATCGCCGATTGCTTGGCTGTTCCCCAGTAATTGATAACTAAGCGTGCCATAGCTGCGAGCCATACGTTTTAATGTGTCGATTGCCAACCAAGGGTAGCTACTTTCTAACTGAGCGATAAGGTATGTTTGGTTACTAAAGTCGCCGCCTGGTAAAGGGGGGTTTTTCGTCCACGAGCCACTCATCTTTGGGTAAAAAGGCGCTAACTTATTGACGGCATTTTCTGCAAGCTTTCTATAAGTGGTAATTTTACCACCAAACACACTTAATAATGGAGCATAATCAGCTTCATTATTTAATATCAGCTTGTAATCGCGGGTGACGGCTTGAGCATCTGTTGATTTGTCATCTAACAGCGGGCGCACGCCACTAAACGTGTGCACAATATCCGCTTCGCTTATTGGCTTTTTAAAGTAATGATTAGTAATACTGATCAGGTACTCGATTTCTTGCTCACTAATTTTTACATCAGTAATATCGCCGGTGTACTCTTCATCTGTGGTGCCAATCAGTGAGTAATCTTGCTCATAAGGAATGACAAATACAATGCGATTATCTTTATTTTGTAAAATATAGGCAGCTGGCTCATTGTGGAGTCGGGGCACTACAATATGACTGCCTTTCACAAGGCGAATAGTGTGTGGAGAGGGCGGTGTAAATACATCCTCAAATAATGAGGCTACCCAAGGGCCAGCGGCATTAACAACACTTTTGGCTTTGACTTGCAGTCGCTGTTTGCTGGCTTGTTGCTCTAAAATCACATCCCAATAATCTGCGTTACGCGTTGCTTTAATGCAGCGGGTGCGTGTTGCAATGGTGGCGCCTAAATTATGAGCCGCTTGGGCGTTTAAAATCACTAAACGCGCGTCATCAACCCACCCATCAGCGTATTCAAAGCCATGGGTTATACTGTTGTTAAGTACACTATTGCTGTCAAATTTAATCGCTTTTGAGGCGGGTAAGGTGTCACGTTTCGCTAGGTGATCGTAAATAAATAACCCCACACGAATCATCCAAGAAGGACGTAAGTGTGCTTGGTGCGGTAGCCTAAAAGAAAGCGGCCACATAATATGCGGCGCTTTTTTTAATAGCACTTCACGTTCACGTAATGCCTCTCTTACCAATCTAAATTGATAATTCTCTAAATAGCGCAGCCCGCCATGAATAAGCTTACTGCTATTAGAGGAAGTGGCTGAGGCTAAATCGTTTTGCTCACACAATAATACTTTTAAACCGCGACCACTGGCATCGGCAGCAATGCCAGCGCCGTTAATACCGCCGCCAATAATGAGTAAGTCATATTCGTTGTCGTGTGCGCTCATAGATTTTACTCACTCTCGCCGTCAGTGCTATTAGAAAGTCTAACTTGTGCAATGCAATGTAGCCACTTTGCGTATAAATCGTTGCGCTCTTCTCTGCTCATGGTTGGTTCAAAGCGACGATCGCTTTTCCACATGCTGGCAAGCTGCGCAGTTGATTCATACACCCCAGTTTGCAAACCGGCTAAGTAAGCAACCCCTAACGAAGTGGTTTCGGTTAGAGTGGGGCGCTCAACGCTTGCGCCTAAAATATTGGCTAAAAACGCCATTGCCCAATTATTGTTTGCCATGCCGCCATCAACTCTTAGAATACTAGGGCGGAGTCCGTCACCTTCCATAGCTTTTTGTAGATCTTTGGTTTGATAACCTACTGATTGTAAGGCAGCTGCAACAATAGTGCTAATGCCTGAGTCTCGGGTTAGGCCCAAAATTGCGCCTCGGGCATTTGCATCCCAATAGGGCGCACCTAAGCCTGTAAACGAGGGAACCAAGAATACCCCATGATCCAAGGGAACATCTTTGACGAGGGCTTCACTTTCTCCCGCGTTTTCTAATAACTTTAAGCCTTCTACTATCCACTGCATGGTGGCACCAGCCATAAAAATACTGCCTTCAATCGCATAGGTTGGTTTGCCGTTGAGCCGATACGCAAGAGTGGTTAATAAACGATTATTTGATTTTAGTGCTTTATCACCAGTGTTAAGCATTAAAAAGCAGCCTGTTCCGTAGGTACTTTTTGCCATGCCTTCTTCAAAACAGGCTTGACCAATTAAGGCGGCTTGCTGATCACCTGCTATGCCGCAAATTGGAATTTCACCACCAAATAGCTCGCTTGTGGTTGAGCCAAAGTCAGCCGCTGAGTCCATTACTTCAGGTAACATTGACGCTGGAATATCAAATAAGCACAGTAATTCTTCATCCCAACATTGCTGATGAATGTTAAAAAGTAATGTGCGAGAGGCATTGGTAGCATCGGTTTTGTGAGCTTTACCGTTAGTGAGTTGCCATAGCAAGTAGGTATCTATCGTACCAAATGCTAGTTCACCTGCGTGTGCTTGCTCTTTAGCGCCTTTGACGTTATCTAAAATCCAACGAATTTTGGTTGCAGAAAAGTAAGGATCGAGCACTAAACCGGTTTTATCATTCACCATTTGTGAATGCCCAGCATGACGTAAACTATCGCAATATTCACTGGTACGTCGGTCTTGCCACACAATTGCATTGTAGATAGGTTGCCCGGTTTTTTTATTCCACACTAAGGTGGTTTCTCGTTGGTTAGCAATGCCTATAGCAATAATATCGGCGGCAGTGACTTGTTGCTGCGATAAAACGTTTTTAACACTGGTTAATACGGTTTGCCAAATATCTACAGGGTCGTGTTCAACCCAGCCATTTTGCACAAAGTGCTGAGGGAAGGTTTGTTGAGCTGTGCCAAAAACCTCGGCATCTTTAGTGTATAAAATAGCCCGAGAGCTTGTCGTTCCTTGGTCAATCGAGAGTATGTATTTAGACATAAAAAATAGTATTTTTAATTTAGATAAAGATAGCTTGTCTTTAAGCTAAACGAATAGCAATGCTTTTGCGCCCCAATGATTAAAATTATAGATGAGCGCAAGGTAGGAGAGGGAGGTGAAAACTCAATACTGGCGCCTACTATTTAATAGGCGCCAAGCGATAGTGATTAGTCATGAGCATCTGTTAATTGCTGATGTAACCAGTCTTTTAATACCATTCTGTCGTGTTTTAACTGCTGCATGGCTTCGTCATCTATGGGTGAGTCTTGTAGCTCAAGCACTCGAATTTCTTTATCGATTTCATTGTATTGTTTTGCTTTGGTTGCAAAGTTTTCATCGTTTGCACTGAGTGTTGCAATAGTTTGCGTGTAATCAGGAAAGTCTTTAGTTAATGAATGGTCTTCGCCTAACATAGGTTACTCCTTAAATGGCTGTTGCATAATGCACGTCACGTTTTATAAAAATGATCAGTGACTTGGGGTGTCCCCATACAACAGAGCTTGGGCTGATCTAAAATAAATCAACCGTTGTTGGTTGTTAGTGTGTCTATTTATGTTTGCTGGGCTGCAAAACACTGACACCTGCAAAGGCTTCAGTTAGAATATGCCTGCGACAGGCCCTAATTACTTTGAGTACTTTATTACATGCTTTTAATGATCGATAACTACGACTCGTTCACCTATAACTTGGTACAGTATTTTCAGCGCTTAGATCAAGAGGTGCTGGTTAAGCGTAACGACCAAATAACACTGAGTGAGATCAAACAGTTAAATCCTGATCATATTGTGATTTCTCCAGGGCCTAAAAACCCTACTCAAGCAGGGATTTCGTTATCTGTAGTAGAGCAATTTAAAGGAATTTATCCTATATTAGGTATTTGTTTGGGGCACCAAACCATTGCTCAAGTGCTAGGTGGTAAGGTAGTGCGCGCTAAACAGGTTATGCATGGAAAAACATCGCCTATTTATCATCAGCACCAAGGCATGTTTAAAGGTTTACCTAACCCACTTACGGTGTGCCGCTACCATTCTTTAATTGTTGAAGCACACTCATTGCCAAAGGAGTTAGAAGTAACAGCATGGACTCAAAGCATCGCTGGGCAGCGTGATGAAATTATGGGATTATTACATAACGAGCTCGCACTTGAGGGTGTGCAATTTCACCCTGAAGCGATTTTGACCGAGCAGGGCTTAGCTTTACTTGATAACTTTTTAACGCGTTTTTAGCTGCAAGCTATTTACTTTTTTGCCTTTAGATAGAGTTTATGACTGATATATTGCAACAACAACGTATAAATAACATGCTAAACCAGCGAGCACATGACTTGTTACTGGGTCATAGCTTTGCCAGTCAGCAAATCGGCTTTATTCATACCTTAGATTTTAACGATGGCAAACCAATAAAAAAGCGCACTTTATTAGAAGTAGAAGCGACTGCACAGCAAAAGCGCCAACAAAAAAGCTCTTCACATCAAAAGTTACAGGTACAAGCAAGTAAAAAATTACATACTGTCATTGAAAGTGTGATTGTAAAACGTCTTGAAGACATGGACGCTGTAATTAAAGACACCATTGGCATAGAGGATAACGTGTGCGCCATACTCGATATACTGGCTACGCGTGCCGCCTCGGTAGGGCGACTAGAGCCACTAATTAATGATTTAAGTTGGCTCGCAAGCGATCTAGTTACTTTGGTAAATTTGCCCTTTTATCGTAACAAGCGCAGTAAAACTACATCAGTAAAAGTAGATACACCTGCTTTAGCATTGCGTTATGTAGGCTTAAATAATTTACAGCTGGTGGTGCCAACTTTTGCTGTGCGTCACTGGATGCCATATAGTACGGAACCATTTCCATTGTTAAAGCGCAGGTTAAAAGACAATACCATGTCGTGTGCTATTGCTGCGCAAATGCTTGCGCAGCTTAACGGGGTAAACCCAATGCATGCGTTTACATTGGGTATGTTACTTAATGTGGGGCAAATTGCTTTAGTGCGCTTATACTTAAAAGTGTTCGACCAGGTATGGCAGCGCAAAGTACTGCGTGTTCGTGAAGAAGGTGATAAAAACCTGCACACCGCGTTATTAGAGTTAAAACCAGATCCGTTATTTCTAACGACACTGCTCAGCGAAAAGTCATTAGTTGTCAGTGCTAAGGTCATTGAAACAATGGCGTTTAAATATTTGCCTCTTAACAGTGCTATGCAGCAATTAGTCAATGGGGTTGAAAAGGGCGATACTTTATTGCCATTAGCAGAGGTTGTTCGCAAAGCTCGCTGCTATTCCCAATACTTAAATTTAAAAGAGCACCAGCTAATTGAAGACGATGAATTACAAAGCTGGTTTAGCTATTATCAGTTCACTAAAAAAGAGTTAGACACCCTAAAAACAGGTAGTTTTACTAATTTAGCACTGCAAATTGATTAAATTTGTTAATTTTTTTGCGACTATTCATTCACTTTAATTCTACTTATTCATGTGCCGTTGGTTTATAAGTGCCATGCTTTTTTCGTTGTAGAGGCGCTCACTAAGGTAAATACACATCAAAATTAGCTCTCAAATAGTTATTCACTATCTATGAAATAATATCTTAAGCCCTTTATTTTAAAGGGGTACATGAAAGTTTTTGAAGAGACATCCCCCTAAATTTCTGAAATAATGAGCGCCTGAAAATTGAACCACAACGTAGTTTCAGGCAAATATACAGCTATTAATTTTTGCCGGCACATTTGGTTATTAACAATAATCACACCCCTATTCTACTGCTTTGTGATGCACACAATTAAGAGGAAATAAAATGACAGTCAATCGCGAATTATTTGATCACGTAATGGTTCCTAACTACGCACCTTCAAGCGTAATTCCTGTTCGAGGCGAAGGCTCTCGTGTATGGGATCAACAAGGACGAGAGTTTATCGACTTTGCTGGTGGTATTGCCGTTAACTGTCTTGGCCATTGCCATCCTGCATTAGTGGGCGCATTAAAAGAGCAAGGCGAAAAAATTTGGCATTTATCAAATGTAATGACCAATGAGCCGGCACTTCGCTTAGCTAAAAAAATGGTTGATGCGACATTTGCTGAAAAAGTTTACTTTGCAAACTCAGGCGCAGAAGCAAACGAAGCGGCGCTTAAATTAGCGCGTCGTTTTGCGCTTGATAAATTTGGCGCAGAAAAATCGCAAATCATCGCCTTTAATAAAGGCTTCCATGGCCGTACATTCTTCACCGTTACTGTTGGCGGCCAAGCAGCCTATTCAGATGGTTTTGGTCCTAAGCCAGGCGACATTGTTCATTGTGATTACAATGACCTTGCCGCATTTGAAGCACTGATCAGCGATAACACCTGTGCGGTAATGATGGAACCAATTCAAGGTGAAGGCGGTATTATTTCGCCAACTGACGAATTTGCACAAGGCGTTCGCGATTTATGTACTAAACACAGCGCATTGCTTATTTTTGATGAAGTACAATCAGGTGTTGGCCGTACGGGTGAGCTATACGCATACCAAGGTTTAAACGTAGTGCCTGATATTTTAACCTCAGCAAAAGCTCTCGGTGGCGGTTTCCCAATTGGCGCTATGCTAACAACCACTGAAATTGCACAGCACCTCAAAGTAGGTACTCATGGTTCTACTTACGGTGGTAATCCACTGGCGTGTGCGGTTGCAGAAGCTGCATTTGATACTGTAAATAACCCAGAAGTTTTAGCGGGCGTTAAAGCAAAATCGGCGTTATTTACTGAGCTGTTAAATGCCATTAACGACAAGTACCACGTATTTAGTGAAATTCGTGGTCAAGGCTTATTAATCGGTGCTGTGGTAAACGAGCAATACAAAGGCCGTGCAAAAGAGTTTTTAGTTGCAGGTACTGAGCATGGCTTAATGTCACTGGTTGCGGGTGCTGATGTAGTGCGCTTTACCCCTTCTTTAGTAATACCTGAAGCCGATATTCGCGAAGGTATGGCACGCTTTGAAAAAGCAGTAGCCCACGTTGTAAATGCGTAATTGCTAATTCAACTTCTTTAGGGGCAAACTACGTTTGCCCTGCAGTTCCTATTTACCGTTATATATAAGGGAGTAAGCGGATTCATGATGATCCTTCGCCCAATCCAAAAAAGTGATTATGCAGCGTTAGTAACCATCGCCGACGAGTCGGGACATGGCTTTACTTCTTTGCCTAATAATGAAGCGTTATTACAGAAGAAGATTGCGCATTCAGTTAGCTCATTTACAAAAACCACGTCACAACCAGGTGATGAAGGGTACTTGTTTGTACTTGAAGACACTGAAACTGGTGAAGTAGTCGGTACTTCAGGTATTGAAGCCGCAGTTGGCTTAGATGACGCATTTTATCATTATCATTTGAGTAAAGTGATTCACTCTTCGCGCACGCTAGATGTATATAAAGCGGTAGATATTCTCACCCTTTGTAACGACTACACTGGGGCGACAGAGCTGTGCACACTGTTTTTAAAAGACGGCTATCGTAAAAATTGTAACGGTAAGCTGCTTTCAAAAGCACGTTTTATGTTTATAAAACAGCACCAACAACGCTTTGCACAAACCGTTATTGCAGAAATGCGCGGCGTATCTGACGAAAACGGCAGTAGCCCGTTTTGGCAGTGGCTTGAAGAGCACTTTTTCTCAATGGACTTCCCAACGGCAGATTATCTGACGGGAATAGGTCAAAAAGTATTTATTGCTGAGCTTATGCCTAAATATCCAATTTATGTCAACTTATTGAGTAAAGATGCGCAAGCGGTAATAGGTCAAGTGCATGACAATACGCGCCCTGCAATTCAACTATTAAAAAGTGAAGGTTTTACTTTTAATGGTTACGTTGACATTTTTGATGCAGGCCCAACGGTTGAAGCAAAAGTAGATAACATTGCGACAATTCGTAATGCGCAAAACTTTAGCGTTGAAATTGGCGAAATGACAGGCGATACCATGGTGTTGCTAGCCAATGACAAACTTGAAGACTTTAGAGCAACAGTAACGCCAATGGCATTTGACGAGCGCTCAAACAGCCTAGTGCTTACGCAAGAACTTGCTGATGCATTACATTTGAAATCGGGCGATTTTGTTACTGCTACCCCAATTTAATTTAGGAGAAAGTATATGACTCATCCTGCACAATTTATTAATGGTCAATGGTCACCAGGCCAAGGCACCGAATTTAACTCAGTTAACCCTGCAAATAACGATGTTATTTGGCAGGCATCAGCTGCAAGCGCTGAGCAAGTAGATAGCGCAGTAGCCTCTGCGCGTGAAGCATTTTATAGCTGGGCTGATAAAAGCTTTGCACAGCGCTTAGAAATTGTAAAAACCTTTGCTGCAACGTTAAAAGAGCATAGTGAAGAGCTGGCTGTGGCAATAGCACAAGAAACAGGTAAACCATTGTGGGAAACGCGTACTGAAGCGGGTGCCATGGTAGGCAAAATTGCCATTGCTGAAAAAGCATTTTTAGATCGTACTGGCGACGTTGAGAACGCGATGCCGCAAGGCCGTGCGATGATCCGCCATAAGCCACACGGTGTTGTCGCTGTATTTGGTCCTTATAACTTCCCTGGGCACTTACCAAATGGCCACATTGTACCTGCACTTTTAGCTGGTAATACCGTGGTATTTAAACCGTCTGAACTTACACCTATGGTGGCTGAGCTAACCCTTAAACTATGGGAAAAAGCCGGTTTACCAGCAGGGGTTATTAACCTAGTACAAGGTGAAGTAGAAACAGGTAAAGCATTGGCGTCACACAAAGGCATTGATGGTTTATTCTTTACTGGGTCTTCACGTACTGGCCATATTTTACATGAGCAGTTCGCGGGTCAACCGGGTAAGATTTTAGCGCTTGAAATGGGTGGTAATAATCCGCTAATCGTTAAAGATGCAGAAGATACTCTCGCTGTAGTACACGATATTGTGCAATCTGCGTTTATTTCAAGCGGCCAACGCTGTACGTGTGCACGTAAACTGTTTTTACCAACAGGCGCTAAAGGCGATGAAATTTTAGCACGCCTAATTACAGCCACTAAAGCAATCAAAGTTGGTAATTACGACGATGCTGACCAACCATTTATGGGCTCTATGATCTCAGCGGCCGCTGCCGCTGGTATGGTTAAAGCACAAGATGAGTTAAAGGCCATGGGTGGCGAAGTGCTAGTTGAACTTGAGCACACAGCAAACACTGGCTTTGTTACACCGGGTATTATTGAGTGTACTAACATCAATGACTTCCCAGATGAAGAGCACTTTGGTCCGCTTTTAAAAGTATTCCGTTTTGATGACTTTGACCAAGCAATTGATAAAGCAAACGACACTAGCTTTGGTTTATCAGCAGGCCTACTAAGTGATAACCAAGCTGATTACGATCATTTCTTACGTCGTATCCGTGCGGGTATTGTTAACTGGAACCGCCCTATTACCGGTGCATCAAGTGCAGCGCCGTTTGGTGGTATTGGTGCCTCAGGTAATCACAGAGCAAGCGCTTATTATGCCGCTGACTACTGTGCATACCCTGTTGCGTCTGTGGAACTTGAAAAAGTAACCATGCCAGCAACACTAAGCCCAGGTTTAAAAATCGATTAACCGATTTTTAAACTAGTAATAAATCACTAAAAAAGCAGCTTCGGCTGCTTTTTTTGTACTGCAATCTCACAAAGCTAGCAATTATCAGTGCTTTCTGCTTAAATTAAACAACCAGTATTTTTGAGGTAAGTAGACAATGGTTTTAAACAGGCAAGGGTACGATGACTTAATAATGTACCTAACTCAGAACTTAGCGTTGTTTGAAAAACCAGGTGAAATAAAGCCAGGTGCACCAACGGTTATTGAGTTAATTGAAGATGTAATTGCCGAAAATGTCATACGCATTTGTCAACAACACCCCGATCTATCTACAGAGCAGCGTAGTCAAATTGTACGCGAAGTTGATGGCATTGTTTACGACTTACAAGAAGTACTCAGCAGTGTGACTTCTCACACCGTCACAGTCGAACAGCATGCTTTTATTGATGAGTTTGCAGGGCTAGTCAAAAACTTATTTGATAACGCTATTAGTTAATATTTCCCCCTTTAAAACCACGCTTTATTCGCTATTTAATTTTAAATGCGCGCGAGTGTCTGCGTGTAATGAATATAAATTATTGAGATAAAACAATGCAAGCAAATGTAAAATGGGTTGAAGGTAATACTTACATCGGTCGCTCTAACAGTAATCATAATGTCGTGTTTGATGCGGGCAGTGACGGAGCCGCACCTAGCCCAATGGAAATGGTGTTGATGTCTCTCGGTGGTTGTTCATCGGTTGATGTGGTGAGTATTTTAAAAAAAACTAAGCAAGAGTTCTCATCAGTAGATGTGCAGTTAACCGCTGAACGAGCAGAAACAGCCCCGCGCGTGTTCACAAAAATTAATTTACACTTTGTTGTAACCGGTAACAATGTGTCTGAAAAACACCTAGAGCGAGCGGTTTCGCTTTCTGCAGAAAAGTATTGTTCAGTTGCATTAATGCTTGATAAAACAGTAGAAATTACCCACAGCCATGAAGTTGTTCAAGATCAGGGAAAATAACGCTTTTTCCGTGAGTAAAATTCGTATAAAATCCGCGAACTTTTCATTCTGCAGGTGCAGATTTCACTAATTTATAGGTTGGTTTATATGAACAAACCCTTCGATAAACTTAAACTTCATGGCTTTAATAATTTAACTAAAAGCCTAAGCTTTAGTATTTACGATATTTGCTATGCAAAAACAGAGCAACAACGTAAAGAATATATAGAATATATCGATGAGCAGTATAGTGCAGATAGACTAACCGACATTTTAGGTGATGTGGTTGATATTATTGGTGCCAATATATTAAATGTTGCACGTCAAGATTATGAGCCACAAGGTGCCAGTGTAACTATTTTAGTTTCAGAAGAGCCGGTAGAAGAGCAGCAAAATTATGATGCTGACGAAGCACCAGGGCCGTTACCTGACTCAGTGGTTGCACACCTTGATAAAAGCCACATTTGTGTTCACACGTACCCTGAAGCACACCCTGATGATGGTATTTGTACTTTCCGTGCTGATATTGAAGTATCAACCTGTGGCATTATTTCGCCACTTAAAGCGTTAAACTTCTTAATCCATAGCCTTGAGTCTGATGTGGTTACAATTGACTACCGTGTACGTGGCTTTACCCGCGATATTAACGGCGTTAAACATTACATTGACCATGCAATTAACTCGATTCAAAACTTCATGACAGAAGATACTAAAGAAGCGTACCAAATGATGGACGTGAACGTGTATCAAGAAAACCTGTTCCATACCAAAATGATGTTAAAAGAAACCGACTTAAATACGTATTTATTTGGTTTATCTACTGATGATTTGTCAGATGACGAAGAAGAAGAGATTCGCTCAAAACTAACACGTGAAATGCAAGAAATATTCTATGGTCGTAATCTGCCAGATACAGAATAATAGCAACGCATTAAATAAAAATGGCGCTCACTGAGCGCCATTTTTGTATGTGTTTTTCATGCTACTTAACCAGTAATAACTCGGTTTGTCGGCCATTTAGATACCACACACCGGTTTTATCAAACAGGGCGTCTTCTTCTAGCATTATTCTTATTTCTTTATTCCACGGCTTTATAAACACCGCATTGTTAAGCTCAATAGAATAGGCGGTATTTAAATGCAGTGGGTAATCGCCATCACCCGGCACACCTTGCTGTGAATCCCACATGCCTAATGTCGTGCCAGCTGCATGGCCATGATAGCCAAGCGGGTGAGTATAAATAGTGGGCTTTAACCCCTGTGCAATGGCTTTTTCGCGGGCGGCTTTTAATACCTGATTACCCGTTTTCCCAGCTGTAAATTCAGCCGTAAAAATGTCTTGTAGCTTATTACCCTTTTTTAACGCCTCAACAAGGTAATCGGGGGCTTTTTTCTCGTCTGGTTTTAAAACATACGCGTGTTGTTGAGTGTCGGTATTTAGGCGTAAATACGTAATACCAAAATCGACATGCAGTAAATCGCCAGCTTGAATAACATTGTCGGCATAGCCATTGGTAAAACTGTCTTCGTGATCGAACGATTTACTGTCGGCGCGTTGTATTGCAATACTTGGGTGAAACCACGTTTGCAGTTTAAGCTCCCTCACGCGCTCTCTAAACCACCACACTAAATCGTCGCTGGTTGTCTCTCCAACCGTAATGGTATTACTGGAGAATCCCTCAGCAATAATATGATGAGCAATCGATACAATATGCTTATACATGTCTACTTCTTCTGGAATGCGCTGTTCTAACCATGCAACAGCCAACGGCTCGGCTGAGATTATTTTATTTTTATATGCAGCAGGAAAGTTAGCCATTAAAGTGGTGTAATCGCCCAGCACTAAGCCATCAGCGTGTGCCCAGTCTGTAGATGTATTGAGAGCAATATTTCGCGGTTGGTATTGCTCAATAAGCTCATTAAGAGCAAGCCACTGATTGGGCTGGGCTTGCTTATCCCATGCCTTTTTAAACACATTCCCTATTTTATAAGGCGCAATAGCAAAAGCATCCACAGCCCCTGAGGCATTGCGTGCTAACACTAAAATAGTGGTGCGCCTTGCCGATAACCATGTAGCTGGTAGCATGGTTTTTAATATCGGATCTTCATTATATTCGCGGCTTATCATTAGCCACATATCTATATTGTGTTGCTGCATTAATGCGGGTAATAACGTATTGATGCGTTTTTCGGTAATGCTATCGATAAACGCGGCCCTGTCTTTCATTGATAAAATAGTCGGAGGCTCAGCGGCTTTAATTACAGGGCTAAGAAGTATGAGTATAAAGGCTAATAAAAAAACGCATTTATTATTTTGCATAGTTGGCTTATTTTTAGGCGAATATATAAGCTAACATCTCACAAGCAATACGATAAAAAAAATCATTTGCGATAAACTGCAGACACAAAAAAGCCCAGCAAAGTACGCTGGGCTTGTTTACTCAATACGACTTAGCTAAGCATGCTGTACAGTAACGCACACACGGCTAACGAACCGACCGCCAGTACAAATAAGGTACTTAAACGGTTACGGTATTTTTGTAAGCTAGGTACTTTGTAAACCGCAATCATTGGCATAATGAATAAAATCATCGCAATGATTGGGCCCGATAACTGGTCCATCATATCTAGTATGCTTGGGTTTTTAACCGCGCAGAACCAAATAGCCAAAAACATCAGTACCGCACCCACTTTGTCAGCCACTTTAGGGCTCATGCTTGAGTGTTTAGTTACTAACCCAGTAAAGCTTTCGCGCGCCCCTAAAAAGTGACCTAAAAACGACGACATAATAGCAATAAAGGCAACCAAAGGTCCCAGCGTTGCAATGAATGAGTTTTCTGTAATATTAGCTAAGTAAGACAAAACAGAAACGTTTGCCGCTTTAGCTTCTGCCATTTGTTCACCGGTAAGTGATAGCACACATGAGAATACAAATAACAAAACAAAGGTGATCAGTAATAAGCTGGTACGTTTTAGAATCGCTTCTGACTTAGACGTTGCTAGTTCACCGTAGTGGCTGCGTTGTTTATTAACAAAGCTTGAAATAGCCGCTGCATGACTAAACGAAAATACAATAATAGGAATTGATAACCAAAGTGTTTTACTAAAGCTGCCTAGCTCAGGCAAGCTTGTATCCGGCATTTGCCAGCTTGGGATTAAATACAGCGATAAAAAGAATAATATACCCACTAACGGATACACTAAAATAGCAAAGGCGCGCAGCATTAAACGTTCACCGCCCATCATCAAGCCAATCATCAGCGCAACTAAGATACCCGATAAGGCAACGCGTGACGGCGACTCCATCCCTAGCTGATTGACCATAAAGCTGTCTACCGTGTTGGTTAAACCCACACCATAAATAAGCAAAATAGGAAAAATTGATAAAAAGTATAACAAAGAGATCAGTCGACCCGCGTTTACGCCAAAGTGCTCTTCTACCACATCGGTAAAATCAGCCTCTTTATTTTTCGACGATAATACAAACCGCGCCAAGCCACGGTGCGCTAAAAAGGTCATCGGAAAGGCTAAACACGCCATAATAATCAACGGCCAAAAACCACCAATACCAATGTTAATCGGTAAAAATAAAATACCCGCACCTACTGCGGTGCCAAAAAGACTGAGTGTCCACTGCGTATCATGCAGGTTCCATTTTGATTTAGACGTGTGTGCGTCTTGTGCTGGTGCATTTGAAAGCGTTGCACCTTGAGATGTTGTCATGTGTGTGTATCCATTATTTATCATAATAATTGCGGCGAAGAATATAGTTTTTAACCACACATTTCATGTGTTTTTATGTCTTGGATATAAATTTGTTGTAGCGGATTAGTTACTGACTGTCACGAATATGAAACAGTGTTTAAAAGCTGCGCAATTAGTGCAGGAATATGCCGCGAAATGCGTGATTAATCATCATGATTGGGGTAAAGGCGAGACATACAATCTGAAACGTTATTTTTAAGCCAAAGTGTACTTGGTATACATTAACTCAGTGAATTATTGATAAGAGTATTTATGAGAATTGAAAATACTTGGCCACTTTCTTGCCAAGTTAATTGATAACTAACAACTCAAAACGAGTTTTATCCTGTAATATTGAAGCCATTAATCGGAACTTCATAAGAGATTTTTTCTAAACTCGGTTATACTTTCTACAATTTAATATGCCAAATGAAGTAAATAGGCCGCTAACTGCAATGAGCAAAGACATTCTTTTCCATACTATTTTTGTGCATGAAACCAGTCAAACATGGGTAGTATTTGTTCATGGCGCAGGGGGGAGTTCGGCAATCTGGTTTCGTCAGCTTAAAGCTTATAAAAAAGAATATAATGTGTTGTTGCTTGATCTTCGTGGTCACGGTAAATCTAATGAGCTATTACAAAACTTTGTCGATAATAACTATTCATTTAATAATGTCTCTAAAGACATTATCGATGTGTTAGATCATAACAATATCACCAGCGCACACTTTGTTGGTATTTCATTGGGCACTATTCTTATTCGCAATATTGCTGAAATTGCCCCGCAATATGTTTCTAGCATGGTGCTAGGTGGAGCGGTGACCCGCTTTAATGCTCGTAGTAATATATTAGTTTATTTAGGCAATACTTTTAAACACTTCTTGCCTTACATGTGGCTGTATCGTTTATTTGCTTTTATTATGATGCCGAAAAAGCGCCATAAAGAATCTCGACTTTTATTTGTTCGCGAAGCAAAACGTTTGTGTCAAAAAGAGTTTATAAAATGGTTTAAATTAGCCATGGACGTAAATCCTTTAATGCAATATTTCAAAGAAAAAGACATTGATATACCCATTCTTTACATTATGGGTAAAGAAGATCATATGTTCCTTGGCCCGGTTAAAGAAATGGTTAAGCGCCATAAAAATAGCGTACTGCAAACCATTCACCATTGCGGCCATGTTTGTAACGTAGAACGCCCAGATTTATTCAATCAACACTCGCTTGCTTTTATCGCCCAACAAAATCGTTAAGGGCTACCCGCTTTTAAAAAGCGTTCAATTAATGGCAAGTACTTAGAAAAACTTATAATAGCCAGTCATTAGTAAATTGGGTCAGGTCATTCTCTTGATTATCGCCCTAAACTCAAAACTAGATAATGCACCAGGATTCCCTAGCTTAATGGACTTATACGTACTTTGTTATAAAGCAGAAATTGGGATTACTGAGGGAAGGTAGTTTATCTTTAATCTGATAGTTAACTATTCGGTTTGGCTTTAGCCTGAAAAATGTGACGGGATAAAACCCGAGCTACAACACGCAAAACAATCGCTCAAACCCTCTGTGTAGCGCGAAGCGCCTCGGTGTGCTCTGTGGTGAGATTGGTTTTACCTTATTTGCTGTGGCCGATTCATACTACTGTCGAAGCTCGAAGCTCGAAGCTCGAAGCTCGAAGCTCGAAGCTCGAAGCCCGCAACCAGCAGCCCATAGGTACTTGCTGGGTTTCGCTTCGCTCTACCCAGCCTACGGTGTATAAATTGTTATTGAACTGCTCGCGACTCTAAGCCCGCAACCCGCAGCCCATAGATATTTGTTGGGTTTCGTTTTACTCAACCCAACCTACGCTAAACCAGCTTTTATTCTTCTAAAGCCGATACCACAAAATACGGATTTAAATACGCATCTTTGGTGTTATAAATAAGTGGGCTGCCATCAAGCTTTGTCACTTTTGCACCGGCTATTTCTGCAATCGCATGGCCTGCGCCGGTGTCCCATTCACAAGTTGGGCCTAAGCGCGGGTAAATGTCGGCGCTGCCTTCGGCGACTAAACACAGTTTCAGTGAGCTGCCTTTTGACACCATTTCAACCTCATCAAAGCGTTTTACAAATTCAGCTAAATCAGGGGAAGGGTGCGAGCGGCTGCCGACTACACGAATAAGGCCTTTGTTAGGCTTAGTGGTAACCTTAAGCTCGATGCGCTCATCGCCTTTATCTTTAAAAGCACCAATGGCTTCGGCGGCTAAATAAGATACACCTAGTGCAGGGGCATCAACTACGGCTAAAACCGGTTTGCCATTTTCGATTAAGGCAATATTAACGGTAAACTCGCCGTTCTTTTTTATAAATTCTTTGGTGCCATCGATTGGGTCAACCAGCCAGTAGCTTTTCCATGTTTGGCGTACGTCCCAACCAATATCAGCACTTTCTTCACTCAATACAGGAATATCGGGGGTGAGCTCTTTTAGTCCTGCACTAATGATTTTATGAGCTGCTAAGTCGGCGTCGGTTACAGG
Source organism: Pseudoalteromonas sp. (assembly GCF_018402495.1). Lineage (GTDB taxonomy): Bacteria > Pseudomonadota > Gammaproteobacteria > Enterobacterales > Alteromonadaceae > Pseudoalteromonas. The sequence continues at coordinate 87,112 of NZ_JAGYIU010000005.1, read as the reverse complement.
GCTTTCATCGGCTTTGTACTCAACGTTAAAGTCTTTTTGGTAAATACCCATAATCGCGCTTCCCGCTTTGCGGGCGAGAATAAGGGTTTCTTCTAGCAGTTCAGTTTGGTTCATTACATGGGCCTATAGTATATGCTGATGTTTTAGATACGTTATCAGCTGTGCTACCGATTGGTCTAGGGTGTTTTTACTGGTATCTAAAATTATTTCAGGATTAACCGGCGGCTGGTAAGTTGAATCAATCCCAGTAAAATGTTTAATTTCACCGGCGCGCGCCTTTTTATATAAGCCTTTTGGATCGCGACTTTCGCACACCTCAAGCGGGGTGTCGATAAATACTTCGATAAATTCACCCTCATCAACTAACTCACGAACCATGTCACGTTCAGCTTTAAAAGGAGATATAAACGCAGTAAGGACTAACAAACCAGCGTCAACCATTAGCTTGGCGGTTTCGCCCACGCGGCGAATATTTTCAACGCGGTCTGCATCACTAAAGCCCAAATCTTTACATAAACCATGGCGTACATTGTCGCCATCAAGTAGGTACGTGTGCGCACCTTGCTGATTGAGTGCCGCTTCTAATGCATTAGCAACGGTGCTTTTACCTGAGCCAGAAAAACCAGTAAACCATATAATAGCGCTCTTATGCTTTTTTTGTTCGCTGCGCTGTACTTTAGTGGTGGCGTAATTATGCCAAACAATATTGTTATCCATTTGCTGTGTCTCTTTATGCTATAAACGCGGGCATTAAAACGGAAATACCAGCGGGATCAAAGTTAGTACGGTAATTGAATAAATAATAGAAAGGGGTAGCCCCATCATTACATAGTCTTTTAGTCGGTAGTTACCCGCGCTATAAACCATTAAGTTAGTTTGATAACCAAAAGGTGAAATAAAGCTGGCTGAGGCGCCAAATGCAACCGCCATAATAAACGGTAAAGGTTCTACGTTAAAGCCAATAGCCAATGAGTAGGCAACCGGAAACGACAGTGCCGCTGCGGCGTTATTAGTGATCAATTCGGTAAATAACACCGTCATTAAAAAGATTGCGATAAACGCGCCATAAGGGCCAAAGTCGCCTAGCACTACAAACATGGCGTCTGATATTTGCCCAGCAAGGCCGGTGCCTATCATCAGCTTAGCTAAACCTATGGCACTGCCTACTACGGCAAGTAACTCAATAGGAAAGCGGCGTTTTATTTCGCTCAGCTTAATCGTGCCACAGAGCATCAGGCCAATAAGGAGCACTAATAAGCCTTTAACCAGCGGTACTGCACCTAAAATACTTAATCCCAGCACACCCGCAAAGCTTAACAACACAATATTTGATTGCTTTGCACCGAGGTGGGTTTGTAAATCAAGCCCTGAAATATACACAAATTCGCGCTTTAAGTTAGTTAAGTCATAAAAGCTTTTACCAGGGGCGAGGATTAATGAATCACCCGCTTGTAAGCGCACTTGCCCAAGCCCGCCTTGTAAACGGTCGTGACCACGGCGAATAGCAATAACGGCCGCATGAAATTGCTCTCTAAAGTGGGCTTCTTTTACCGTTTTACCAATTAATTTAGACGACTGACTAACAACAACTTCAACAAGGTGTTCTATGTCTTTTTCGTGTTTGTCATGCACCACTTTTAAGCCGTCAAAGCGAGTGAGCAAAGGTACCGACTTTATATCGCCTACAAACAGCAGTATGTCGTCTTGTTGAATAATATGTTGGGGGGTCACGGCGCAAATGCGATTGCCATCGCGAATAATTTCAGCCAAAAACAAGTCTTTTAAATCGCGTAAACCGTTTTCTTCTACGGTGCGGTTTATTAGTTTAGAGCCGGTTTGCACTTTCCCTTCTAAATAAAAAGGCACCACCTCTTGGCTATTTTTACCGTTGTCGGGCAGGCATTTTAGCATCACTAAAATAGTGATTAAGCCCACACTGAGTGCGCCTAAACCCACTAAGGTAAAATCAAAAAAGCCTAATGGCGCCATCCCCGCATCTACTGCAAAGCCATTTACGATTAAGTTTGTAGAGGTACCGATGAGTGTAATAGTACCGCCTAAAATTGCGGTGTACGACAAGGGTAGCAACAGCTTTGAAGGGGAGTGGTTTGGGTTATCTTTTATGGCGGTAATTAAAGAAGCAACCACCGCAGTATTGTTAGTAAAGGAAGACAAAAACGCTGTAGAAAGCCCAAGCTTGGTCACTGATTTAACTAAACTGCCACTGGATAACGATTTAGCTAAGCGTTGAATAAGCGTGGTTTTTTCTATCGCTATCGACACTAAAATTAATAACACTAAGGTAATTAATGATGGGTTAGTATAATTAACCAGCATGTTTTCTAAGTCAATGAGCCCAGTTAGGTAGCTGGTGCCTATGGCGCTGACAAATAACCACGCAGGGTTAATACGGGTGCCAAATAGGCACCCGACTAAAAGCAACATAATGCCTGTTAAAATGAGCTGTTCTACCATGCTTTAAATGTTCCTAACAGGCGTTCATTAAACGTTATAGCTTTGAAATATCAAGCGCTTGCCAATGTGGAAAGTGCTTGCGTACGAGGGCGTTAAATTCAACTTCAAAGTCGCTAAATTGTCCCGCATTTTCTTCACTTTGCAGTACTTGCTCTATCATTCCTGCTGCAACCGTTAAGTTTGATAAACGGTCAATAAGAATAAACGAACCGGTTTCGTGATTATCATGGTACTGATCCGCTAAAATAGTCTCGGTCAGCTCCAGTGTCACAATCGCAATTTCGTTTAACTGTAATGAATCTGCGCTGCCATGCTCTAGGGTGTTTACATCAATAGTGTGGTCTATTTTAGTGACCATAGCCGAGGTGTTTTTGCTGCCTAGTTTTAGGTTATAGCTTTTACCTAGTACTAATGGCGATTCGTGCATCCACACAATTTTAGCCTGTAACTGGTTGGTTACTTGCGCTTGCGAGCTTGCCGGTACAATAACGTCCCCTCGGCTAATATCTATTTCAGTATTAAGAGTAACCGTGATTGCTTGGCCGGCTTCGGCGGTGTCGAGGTTGCCATCAAAAGTCACAATCTCTTTAATGTTAGATGTTTTACCTGAAGGCAGTACTTTTATCTCATCGCCAACGCGTAATTTACCTGAGGTCAGCGTGCCTTGAAAACCACGGAAGTTTAAATTAGGGCGAACTACATACTGCACCGGAAGGCGCGCTTCAAAACCAGTGTCGATTTCAGCTGCCGGAGAGTCTTCTAACAGCTCAAGCAATGGCTTGTCGGTGTAATAAGGAGTGTGCGCAGAGCGGGTTACTACGTTATCGCCTTTAAGCGCCGACATAGGCACAAACTTGATGTTTGATACGTTAAGTTGCTCGGCAAATTTTAAATAATCGGCTTTAATTTTTTCATAAACGGTTTCGTCAAAATCAACAATATCCATTTTGTTAACCGCAACCACAAACTGTTTAATGCCTAATGAGTCACAAATAAAGCTATGGCGCTTAGTTTGTACCTGCACGCCATAACGTGCATCCACTAAAATAATGGCAACATCACTGGTTGATGCACCCGTTACCATGTTACGGGTGTACTGCTCATGCCCAGGGGTGTCGGCAATAATAAACTTACGTTTAGCGGTTGAGAAATAACGGTACGCTACGTCAATTGTTATGCCTTGCTCACGTTCAGCTTGTAGGCCATCAACTAACAATGCTAAATCAAGCTCTTCACCGGCATTACCTACTTTTTCGTTATCTTTATGCAGTGCAGCTAGCTGATCTTCATAAATTTGGTGACTATCGTGCAGTAGGCGGCCAATTAAGGTTGATTTACCGTCATCCACGCTGCCACAGGTTAGCATACGTAATAAGCTTTTGTCTTGTTGACGTGCTAGGTAAGCGTCTATACCAATTTCTTTTACTTCGTTAAATGTATCGTTATTTAGGTTAGACATTAGAAATATCCCTCACGTTTTTTCTTCTCCATAGAGCCTGCTGAATCATGATCAATCACCCGACCTTCACGTTCAGATGACGACGATAGCAACATTTCTTCAATAATTTCTGTTAGGCTGCTTGCCGTTGATTCAACCGCGCCGGTTAGTGGGTAACAGCCCAAGGTTCTAAAGCGAACCGACTTCATTTGCGGTACTTCACCTTCATTAAGTGGCATGCGATCGTCATCTACCATGATTAAGGTACCGTCCCGTTCTACTACTGGGCGCTCTTTAGCAAGGTACAATGGCACCATTTCGATATTTTCTTGATAAATGTATTGCCAAATATCGAGTTCAGTCCAGTTAGAAAGTGGGAATACGCGAATACTCTCACCTGGATTCACTTGGCTGTTATAGGTGTTCCAAAGCTCAGGACGTTGGTTTTTAGGATCCCAGCGATGGTGTTTATCGCGAAATGAATAAACGCGCTCTTTAGCCCGTGATTTTTCTTCATCGCGTCGTGCGCCACCAAATGCTGCATCAAAACCGTACTTATTGAGTGCTTGCTTTAGTCCTTGGGTTTTCATGATATCGGTATGTTTACTTGAGCCATGCGTAAACGGGCCTACCCCCATTTCGATACCTTCAGGGTTTTTGTGTACGATTAAATCAAAGTCATACTCTTTGGCTAAACGGTCGCGAAACTCAATCATTTCACGAAACTTCCAGTTGGTGTCTACGTGTAATAACGGAAACGGAATTTTTGCAGGATAAAATGCTTTACGGGCTAAGTGCAAAAGTACCGATGAGTCTTTACCGATTGAGTAAAGCATAACTGGGTTCTCAAACTCAGCGGCGACTTCGCGCATGATTTTGATACTTTCAGCTTCAAGTTGCTGAAGGTGAGTTAAAGCCATTGTTGGTCGTCCTACTAAAATGATTAAATTAAAATCTGTTAAACTACGCTACGTCTGTCAGCGGTTGAGCAAAGCTACTGATCTGTGCTTTTTCGCCAAACCAGTGTAATTCTTGATGCAGCGAAGCTACTTCACCAATAATTAGTAAAGCGGGTGAAATAATTTGATGCTGTTCAATGAGCTGCGCTAATTGGTCTAACTGTCCTGTGACAACACGTTGATTTTTGCGTGTGCCGTTTTCAATTATGGCCACTGGTGTTGTTGTTTCTCGCCCATGTTTTAATAGCTCGGCTTGAATGTGCGGCGATTTAATTACCCCCATATAAATAGCCAGTGTTTGGTTTTTTTGTGCAAGCGACTGCCAATTAAGCTCTTGGCCTTCCTTTTTACAGTGTCCGGTAACAAACTGAATAGCCTGTGCATGGTCGCGATGCGTTAAAGGAATACCTGCGTAGGCACTACATCCTGCGGCTGCCGTTATACCTGGCACTATTTGGTAATTGACGTTATTGGCTGCCAGTACTTGGACTTCTTCGCCACCACGGCCATAAATAAATGGGTCGCCCCCTTTAATTCGGCACACTTTTTTACCTTGTTGTGCTAAATCAACCAACATCTTATTTGTATCTTCTTGAGCTACGCTGTGATCGCCTAAGCGCTTACCCACACAGATTAAATCGGCATCACGACGCACTAATTCCATGATCTCATCGGATACCAAGTAATCATATACCACCACATCGGCTTGTTGCATTAGTTGCAGCGCTTTTAGTGTCAGTAGCTCTGGATCGCCTGGGCCTGCACCTACAATATAAACTTCACCTTCAGGCTCTACTTTGGCATCTAGCATTTGTTCTAATTGCTGCTCAGCGCCATGGGTATCTCCAGTTTGGACTTTACTCACCACTGATGAATCAAACACGCCCTCCCAAAATTGGCGACGATCGGCAAAGTGTTTAAAGCGCTGCTTTACTTTATGACGAAAGCCACCGACTAAGTTGGCAAGTGGGCCAATATGCTGCGGGATAAGTGTTTCGAGCTTCTCACGCAAGCGCCTTGCTAATACCGGTGCGGTGCCCGCACTAGAAATGGCTATGGTAATTGGATTGCGATCAACAATAGAGGGAAAAATAAAAGTGCATTTAGGTTGGTCATCCACCACATTTACAAACACATTACGCGCATTGGCGAGTTCAAATACGGTGTTGTTTACTTCATCGTTGTCGGTGGCGGCAATAATCAAAATTTTGCCATCAAGATGCGACTCTTCAAAATAGGCATCTATTAATGTTACTTCATTATTATGCGCATGTTCTTTTAATTCTTCGCAAAACCAAGGGGCAACTAGCGTTACATCGGCACGTGCTTTTAAAAACGCACGGCATTTTCGCAAGGCAACCTCTCCACCACCAACCACCAATACGGGTTTGTTGTCGAGTTTGGTAAAGATAGGTAAATACTGCACTAGGTAACGCCTCTAAAAAAGATAACAACGTGTTTAACTGAGAATCAGAATATAGCGGCTATTGATAAGTAAAAAATAATTAAATCTTAGTTTATATACCTAAAAGTTATATCAATCATGCTTTTTAGGTCTAAATCTTATTTAGTAAGGGGTAGAGTGACGTTTAGTATAAAAAAACGCGCTTATAGTGTTTGGTTATGAGCTATAGCAAGTTTAAGCTATGATGCTTATATAGTTTAAGGTCACACAATTTCATAGGCATAAAATGACAAACAATACTCAAAACGCCACGCTCGTTGTTAGCTTAATGGACTTAACCAGTTTAAACACTGATGATAGTCAAGCCAGTATTAACGCATTAGTAAACAGTATAAACCCCAAGCTAGGCACGCCTGCTGCGCTTTGTGTGTTTAGTGAATTTGTTGATGACGCTAAAATAGCACTTGCTAATCGCTTATTGAGCCATGTAAAGGTGGCCACCGTAACTAACTTTCCCTCTGGTGATGCGCCACTCAATGAAGTACTCAATGAAACCCTGATAGCCATAGAGCGGGGGGCCGATGAAATTGACCTAGTTATTCCTTATAAAGCGCTTTTAAAAGGTGAAGCAGATACCGTGCTGGAATACGTGAGTGAAAGTAAAAAGGTATGTGGCAGCCATGCTAAACTTAAAGTGATTATTGAAACTGGCGAGCTAAAAACGCCAGTACTTATTACCCAAGCAACTGAACTGGCCATAAAGGGCGGCGCTGATTTTGTAAAAACCAGTACAGGAAAAGTAGCAGTAAATGCCACGCTTGAAGCAACTGAAATAATGCTTAAAACCATCAAAAAATCATCAAAGCGAGTTGGTTTTAAGGCTGCTGGTGGAGTCAAGACCGCAGTAGATGCAAATGCTTATTTGCAACTAGCAACTGAGATTATGGGGCATGATTATTTAGCACCAGAAACATTTAGGTTTGGCGCTTCATCGCTGTTAAATGACGTTTATAAGGTGTTGAATGAAGCGCAGCAGTGATGCCGAAAAACAACAGTTAGAGCACGATGCGGCCAAGTTGTTTTTGCGATGTTATGAACAGCAAACGGGAATTCATATGCGCCATATTTGGCACAATGAACCGAACAGACCCGATGTAAGCTGTTATCAAGAAAATCAGCAACTTGATATAGAAGTGGCGCATTTATACGCCAGTGAAACCGAAGCCATGGCCGTGTTAGGCCGGCCGCTGTCGATACAAATGCAGCGTGATTTAGCCGACATGGCGCAGCAACCCAGCGAGCACAGGTTGCAATCAGCGTTGGGGCGCTTATTAAAACAAAAAGCGACGAAGCGTTATTATTCAAAACGTACCTGGTTGTTAATTCGTAACGCCAGTACTATTTGGCATAAGCGCGACTTTGAAGTAGCAATTAAAGAAGTATGTTTTCCAAGCACCCATCAATTTGAACAAATTTGGCTGTTATGTGACTTTTACCACGGTGAGTTATTACGAGTAGATTAAGGGGGCAAGCAATGTGGATTAATAAAACGCTTCTAAACGGATGAAAGTGACAGGATTAATCTGATTATTGGGCGTGTAAACCTATTAACCGCGAAGATTTTATCAGATGGGTATCTTTACTCTTGTGTTAATGAATTGCGTAAGTATAATAGGCATCCACTTTGCAGGGGCGTAGTTCCAATTGGTAGAACAGCGGTCTCCAAAACCGACGGTTGGGAGTTCGAATCTCTCCGCCCCTGCCAATTTTTTACAAAGTGAGTAAAGTCTAGAATTAAAAATCGGTTTAAGTAAGCTTGTTTTTAAGTTTAGATTTTAATGGATTAACCCTGTCGATGTGCAGGGTTGTTGTGTCTGTAGTTAAGGTAATAATATTATGAGCACGAATGTAGAAACACCATCAAGTGCGATGGACTCGGTAAAGTGGCTTGTAGCAATTGCGCTACTTGCAGGCGCAGTAGTTGGTAATTATATGTACGCAGATCAGTCTGTGTTATTACGTGCTATTGGTGTTGTTGTTGCCGTTGCTGCTGGCTTAGGTCTTGCTGCAATAACAGAAAAAGGGCGTACCTTCCTTGCTTTCGCTAAAGAGGCCCGTATCGAAGTACGTAAAGTTGTTTGGCCAACGCGTCAAGAAACAACACATACGACATTAATTGTAATGGTTGCAACAGTGATTATGGCACTTATCCTTTGGGGATTAGATGGCATTTTATTCCGCGCTGTAGGCTTTTTAACTGGATTGGAGATCTGATCCCATGTCGGATGAGAATAACGAAAAGAAGCTACGTTGGTACGTAGTACAAGCTTTCTCAGGTTATGAGAAGCGTGTTGCTCAAACATTAATTGAGCACATTAAAATCAAAGGTCTAGAAGATAGCTTTGGTGAAGTATTAGTTCCAACTGAAGAAGTGGTTGAGATGCGCGCGGGTCAAAAGCGTAAATCTGAGCGTAAATTCTTCCCAGGGTATGTACTGGTACAAATGGATATGAACGATGCTAGCTGGCACTTAGTAAATAGCACTGAACGTGTTATGGGCTTTATTGGTGGTACATCAGACCGTCCTGCACCTATTAGTACTAAAGAAGCTGATCGTATTCTTAACCGTCTACAAGAAAACGCAGAGGCACCTAAACCTGCAACATTATTTGAACCAGGTGAAGTGGTTCGTGTTACTGATGGTCCATTTGCAGACTTTAGTGGTGTAGTTGAAGAAGTTGACTACGAAAAGAGCCGCGTAAAAGTATCGGTACTTATTTTTGGTCGTTCTACGCCAGTTGAACTTGAATTTGGTCAAGTTGAGCAAGATAAGTAATTGATTTAAAGCATTGTGCTAAAAGTTTCTGAATTTTTGGCATGAAGCTTGAAAAAGGCCGCTGATTAACTTATAATCAGCGGCCTTTTTGTATTCAGGGAAAACGTTTGTTTATCTGTTTACTAAAAAGTGAGAAACCAATTTTTAAACTGGGAAGCCGCTAGAGTACGCGTCCTCGCGCGCACAAGGCTAAGACCCACCTAATGAGGTATTTATAATGGCTAAGAAAGTTGAAGCTCTAATCAAGCTACAAGTTGCTGCTGGTATGGCTAACCCTAGTCCACCAGTAGGTCCAGCACTAGGTCAACACGGTGTAAACATCATGGAATTCTGTAAAGCGTTCAACGCACGTACAGAGTCTATCGAAAAAGGCGCTCCAGTTCCTGTAGTGATCTCTGTTTACGGCGACCGTTCATTTACGTTCGACATGAAAACGCCACCGGCTGCTTACTTACTTAAGAAAGCTGCAGGTATCAAATCTGGTTCAGGCCGTCCTAACACTGAAAAAGTAGGCACAGTAACTCGTGCTCAACTTGAAGAAATCGTTGAGACAAAGAAACCAGACCTTACAGCTTCTGATTTAGAAGCTGCGGTTCGCACTATCGCAGGTTCTGCGCGTGCGATGGGCTTGAACGTAGAGGACTAAGATAATGGCTAAATTAACTAAACGTATGCGTACTATCCGCGAAAAAGTGGAAGCGACTAAAGATTACGAAATTAACGAAGCAGTGGCTCTTTTAAAAGAGTTAGCGACAGCTAAATTCGTAGAAAGTGTTGACGTTGCTGTTAACCTTGGTATCGATGCGCGTAAATCTGATCAAAACGTTCGTGGTGCAACTGTACTACCTAACGGTACTGGTCGTGACGTTCGTGTTGCTGTATTCACTCAAGGCGCTAATGCAGAAGCTGCAAAAGAAGCCGGTGCTGAATTAGTAGGCATGGAAGATCTTGCTGAGCTAGTTAAAAAAGGCGAGATGAATTTTGACGTTGTTGTTGCATCACCAGACGCTATGCGTGTTGTTGGTCAACTAGGTCAAATCTTAGGCCCACGTGGTCTAATGCCAAACCCTAAAACAGGTACTGTTACACCTAACGTTGCAGAAGCTGTTAAAAATGCGAAAGCAGGTCAAGTGCGTTACCGCAATGACAAAAATGGTATCATCCATACTACGATTGGTAAGGTTGATTTCACTGCTGAGCAGTTACAACAAAACCTTGAAGCTCTAATTGTTGCACTTAAGAAGGCTAAACCTTCTCAAGCTAAAGGTGTTTACTTGAAGAAAGTAACTATCTCTACAACAATGGGCGCAGGTGTTTCTGTTGACCAAAGCACTTTAAGCACAGTTGTTGCTTAATTGAGTGTTTACATGGCGTGAAATTTGTACTATAATTTTGCGCCATTTTGTTGATTAATTTAGTTAATCACAAAGTAAAGAATTCGGGTTGAAGTCCATAATTTCGAAACGCCGTTGGGCAACGCGATAAATTGGGCTTCCGTCCAAGACCGTAGGCGGCTTCGGCCTTAATATTACCTACGTAGACGGTGTGAATCCCCAGATAGATTTTTTCCTAATCTTCTGGCTCTCGCCGTAAAAAGCATCTCCATCTTTATTGGTGGGGAAGAGTAAAACAGGGAAGCCGATAAACGGTAACCCATTAAACCAGGAGTAACACCCATGGCTTTAAATCTTCAAGGCAAAAAAGCAATTGTTGCTGAAGTCAACGAAGCAGCCAATGGTGCTCTTTCTGCAGTTATTGCAGATTCTCGTGGTGTAACAGTTGGTGCAATCACTGCCCTTCGTAAAGAAGCTCGTGCAAATGGTGTTTGGATGAAAGTTGTCCGTAACACTTTAGCAAAACGTGCTTTTGAAGGTACAGAGTTTGAGTGCCTTTCTGACTCATTAGTTGGTCCAAGCTTAATCGCTTTCTCATCAGAGCACCCAGGTGCTGCTGCGCGTATCTTCTCAGATTTCGCGAAAAAGAATGAGCATTTCGAACTTAAGATGGCCGCTTTTGAAGGTAATGTAGTAGATGCAGCTATGCTTGCAACTCTACCTACATACGACGAAGCTGTTGCACGCTTAATGAGCGCTATGAAAGAAGCGTCTGCTGGCAAATTGTGTAAAACAATTGAAGCAGTACGTGTACAGAAAGAAGAGCAAGCTGCTTAATTTTAAGTTGTTTGGCCCCTTTCGGTGTAAATTTATTTGGACCTTAGAGTCCGTTAATTATTAGGAAATTTGTAATGTCTGTAACTAAAGACCAAATCCTTGACGCAATTGCTGAAATGTCAGTAATGGACGTTGTTGCTCTAGTTGAAGCAATGGAAGAGAAATTCGGCGTAACTGCAGCTGCTGCTGTAGTAGCAGGCCCTGCTGCTGAAGCTGCTGAAGAGAAAACAGAATTTGACGTAATTCTTACTGGCGCTGGCGCTAATAAAGTTGCGGCAATCAAAGCTGTACGTGGCGCAACAGGTCTTGGCTTAAAAGAAGCTAAAGCGTTAGTTGAAGCTGCTCCAACTCCAGTTAAAGAAGGTATTTCTAAGGAAGAAGCTGAAGCTCTTGCTAAAGAACTTACTGAAGCTGGTGCTGAAGTTGAGGTTAAGTAATCTAGCTTTTGCTAGGTTCGCTGCCTGAGAAATCAGGCAAGGGCTGGTGATTATTTAATCACCGGCCTTTTTGCGCTATAGAGCGACTATTCTTATAGCGCAAATAAAATCTGATTTATTCTTTAATTTCAACGCTTTATAGTTTGCTAGTGTTGAGGTGGGATTAAGTCGGAACAACAGTTAAATGTTGTACATCTTGGCATAGATGCCAGTTAAGTCTGTTCTTACAAGAACAGGTCGGGTCAAAGATCAGCAAGCTGAGGAACCCCATGGCTTACTCTTATTCTGAAAAGAAACGTATCCGTAAGGATTTTGGTAAACGTCCACAAGTTTTGGATATACCTTTCTTACTGTCGACGCAGTTAGAATCGTTTAAAAAATTCTTAGTCCCGGACGCTGATGGCGATCATGGTTTGGAAGCTGCCTTCCGTTCTGTGTTCCCAATTAAAAGCTACTCGGGAAATTCTGAGCTTCAATACGTAAGTTATCGTATTGGTGAGCCAGTATTCGATGTAAAAGAATGTCAAATTCGCGGTGTGACTTATTCTGCTCCACTTCGCGTGAAACTGCGTCTTGTAGTAATGGACAAAGAAGCTCCAGGCACAGTTAAAGACATTAAAGAGCAAGAAGTTTACATGGGCGAAATTCCGCTCATGACCGATACCGGTACTTTTGTAATCAATGGTACAGAGCGTGTTATCGTTTCTCAGCTACACCGTAGCCCTGGTGTATTCTTTGATAACGACCGCGGTAAAACTCACTCGTCAGGTAAAGTGCTTTATAACGCACGTGTAATTCCTTACCGTGGTTCATGGTTAGACTTCGAATTTGATGCAAAAGATAACTTATATGTACGTATTGACCGTCGTCGTAAATTACCGGCGTCTATTATCTTACGTGCACTTGAGTACACGAGTGAAGAAATCCTAGATATCTTCTTCGATACCACTGCGTTTGAAATTACGGACGGTAAAGTTCTTATGGAACTTGTGCCTTCACGTTTACGCGGTGAAACTGCCGCTTTTGATATCAAGAGCGAAGACGGTGAAGTCCTTGTTGAAAGCGGTCGTCGTGTTACGGCTCGTCACATCAAGAGTATTGAGAAAAAAGGCGTTAATCAATTAGAAGTACCACATGAGTACATCATTGGCCGCGTATTAGCGAAGAACTATGTTGATGAATCAACAGGTGAAATCATTGCTAATGCAAATGACGAGCTAACGCTTGAAATGATGGCTGAATTGGTTAAAGCAGGTCACACTAAAATTGATACGTTATATATCAATGAAGTGGACAGCGGCGCTTACATGTCAAATACATTAAATATTGACTCGTCAAGCAACCGTTTAGAAGCCCTAGTAGAAATTTATCGCATGATGCGCCCAGGCGAGCCACCGACGAAAGACGCGGCTGAAGCCTTATTTGAGAACTTATTCTTCTCAGAAGAACGCTATGACTTATCAACAGTAGGTCGTATGAAGTTCAATAGCCGTGTTGGTTATGATACAGACACAGGCCCTGGCACATTAAGCAAAGAAGACATCGTAGCGGTTATGAAAGTATTGATTGCTATTCGTAACGGTGTGGGCGATGTTGATGATATAGACCACTTAGGCAACCGTCGTATACGTAGTGTTGGCGAAATGGCTGAGAACCAATTCCGTGTAGGTTTAGTACGTGTTGAACGTGCTGTACGTGAGCGTTTAAGCTTAGGTGACCTTGATGCGGTAATGCCACAAGATCTAATTAACGCTAAGCCTATTTCGGCAGCGGTTAAAGAGTTCTTCGGCTCGTCTCAGTTATCACAGTTTATGGACCAAAATAACCCGCTATCAGAAGTAACGCATAAGCGTCGTATTTCTGCATTAGGTCCGGGCGGTCTAACGCGTGAACGCGCTGGCTTTGAAGTACGTGACGTTCACGTAACTCACTACGGTCGTGTATGTCCTATCGAGACGCCTGAGGGTCCAAACATCGGTCTAATTAACTCATTGTCTACGTATGCACGTACCAATGACTACGGTTTCTTAGAAACACCTTACCGCAAAGTGGTAGACGGTGTTGTAACTGATGAAGTTGATTACCTATCAGCCATTGAAGAAGGTCAGTTTGTTATCGCACAGGCAAACTCAAACCTAACTGAAACCAATGAGTTTGTAGATGAACTTATTCCATGTCGTCACAAAGGTGAGTCAACCTTTATGGGTCGCATGGACCAACAATATATGGATGTATCACCACAACAGGTGATCTCTGTAGCGGCTGCACTTATCCCGTTCCTAGAACACGATGATGCTAACCGTGCATTGATGGGTTCAAACATGCAACGTCAAGCAGTACCAACATTGAAAGCGGATAAACCGTTAGTAGGGACAGGTATTGAATTAACACTAGCGAAAGACTCTGGTGTAACCATTGTTGCTAAACGTGGTGGTGAAGTAATGTATGCCGACGCAAGTCGCATCGTTGTTAATGTACATGAAGAAGAACGCATCCCTGGTGAAGCGGGCATCGATATCTACAACTTAACCAAGTACACACGTTCTAACCAAAATACATGTATTAACCAAAAACCGACTTGTATGGTTGGTGAACCGGTTACTCGTGGCGATGTGTTAGCAGATGGTCCTTCAACTGACTTAGGTGACTTAGCCCTTGGTCAAAACCTTCGCGTGGCATTCATGCCATGGAACGGTTACAACTTCGAGGATTCAATCTTACTATCAGAGCGCGTAGTTGAAGAAGATCGTCTAACGACTATCCATATTCAAGAACTACAGTGTATCGCCCGTGATACTAAATTAGGCTCAGAAGAGATCACAGCAGATATCCCGAACGTGGGTGAGTCTGCACTAGGCAAGCTTGATGAATCAGGCGTTGTATATATTGGTGCTGAAGTTAAAGGCGGCGATATCCTAGTAGGTAAAGTGACTCCGAAAGGCGAAACGCAATTAACACCAGAAGAAAAGTTACTACGTGCTATCTTCGGTGAAAAAGCGTCTGACGTTAAAGACAGCTCTTTACGTGTACCAAACTCTGTAACAGGTACTGTAATCGACGTACAAGTTTTCACCCGTGATGGTGTTGAGAAAGATAAACGTGCGTTAGAAGTTGAAGACATGCAGCTTCGCGAAGCGAAGAAAGACTTCAACGAAGAGTTCCGTATTCTAGAAGCCGGTGTTTTAGACCGTGCTCGCAAGTTACTTGTGGCAGCTGGCTTCGATGAAGACAACTTAGCGTCACTGAATGCTGAAAAGTTACTAACTCAAAGCCTTGCTGAAGAAGACAAGCAAGCTGAACTTGAGCAACTAGCTGCACAGTACGATGAGCTGAAAGCTGAATACGATAAGAAGTTTGAAAATAAACGTCGTAAAATTACCCAAGGTGATGACTTAGCACCAGGCGTACTTAAGATTGTTAAAGTATACCTAGCTGTTAAACGTCGTATCCAACCGGGTGATAAAATGGCGGGTCGTCACGGTAACAAAGGTGTTATCTCGACTATCGTACCAGTAGAAGATATGCCATACGATGACAAAGGTCGCACGGTTGATATCGTACTAAATCCACTAGGTGTACCATCGCGAATGAACATCGGTCAGATCCTTGAAACACATATGGGTCTAGCTGCACGTGGTATTGGTGAGCGCTTAGAAGAAATGATGAAAGAGCAACGTGAGCTTCATGAGCTACGTGCATTCATCAAACAAGCTTACGAGATCGGTGAATCTCGTCAGGTTGTGGATATTGCTAGTTTCTCTGATGACGAGATTCGTCGTTTAGCTGAAAACTTGAAAGGTGGTTTACCGATTGCTACTCCTGCATTTGATGGCGCGAAAGAAGACGAAATCAAAGACATGCTAGAGCTAGGCGGCTACCCTAGAAGTGGTCAGGTTACACTTTATGATGGCCGTACTGGCGATCAGTTTGAACGTCAAGTAACTGTAGGTTACATGTACATGCTTAAACTTAACCACTTGGTTGACGATAAGATGCACGCGCGTTCTACTGGTTCTTACAGCCTTGTTACTCAGCAGCCGCTGGGTGGTAAAGCACAGTTCGGTGGCCAGCGTTTTGGTGAGATGGAAGTATGGGCACTTGAAGCTTACGGTGCTGCTTACACGCTACAAGAAATGCTAACAGTGAAATCGGATGACGTGAACGGTCGTACTAAGATGTATAAAAACATCGTTGATGGTAACCATAAAATGGAACCAGGTATGCCAGAATCGTTCAACGTATTGCTCAAAGAAATCCGCTCACTGGGTATCAACATCGAGTTGGAAGAAAATTAAGCCAATGAGATGCTGCAGTTAATGCTGCAGCATCTGTTATGGCTGAATAGAATGTAGGGACGAGAACATCCGTCCTCAAGATTAACTCCGACAGGAGAGCTAAGGTGAAAGACTTACTTAAGTTTCTGAAGCAACAAAATAAGACCGAAGAATTCGATGCAATTCGCATTGGTCTTGCTTCACCAGACATGGTTCGTTCATGGTCATACGGTGAAGTAAAGAAACCTGAGACTATTAACTACCGTACTTTCAAGCCTGAGCGCGATGGCTTATTCTGTGCCCGTATTTTCGGCCCAGTGAAAGATTATGAGTGTTTATGTGGTAAATATAAACGCCTTAAACACCGTGGTGTGATCTGCGAAAAGTGTGGCGTTGAAGTAACACTCACTAAAGTGCGTCGTGACCGTATGGGTCATATAGAACTGGCAAGTCCAGTTGCGCATATATGGTTTTTAAAATCATTACCATCACGTATCGGCTTAATGCTTGATATGACACTTCGTGATATTGAACGTGTTCTTTACTTCGAATCATTCGTAGTAACTGAGCCTGGTATGACAACGCTTGAGCGTGGTCAGCTATTAGGTGAAGAAGAATACCTAGATGCACTTGAAGAGCACGGTGATGAATTTGAAGCGAAGATGGGTGCTGAAGCAGTATTAGACTTACTGCGTGAACTCGATCTTGCGCAATTAATTGCAGAAATGCGTGAAGAGTTACCAACAATTAACTCTGAAACTAAGCGTAAAAAGATCACTAAACGTCTTAAGTTAATGGAATCGTTCCACCAATCAGGAAATAACCCTGAGTGGATGATTATGACAGTACTTCCAGTATTGCCACCTGACTTACGTCCATTAGTACCACTAGACGGTGGTCGCTTTGCAACATCTGATCTAAATGACCTTTACCGTCGTGTTATTAACCGTAATAACCGTCTTAAGCGTCTACTAGATTTAGCTGCACCAGATATTATCGTACGCAACGAAAAACGTATGTTACAAGAAGCGGTTGATGCGCTACTTGATAACGGTCGTCGTGGTCGTGCAATTACAGGTTCTAACAAACGTCCACTTAAATCGCTTGCTGATATGATCAAAGGTAAGCAAGGTCGTTTCCGTCAGAACTTACTTGGTAAGCGTGTAGATTACTCTGGCCGTTCTGTAATCACGGTTGGTCCTACACTTAAGCTTCATCAGTGTGGTCTTCCTAAAAAGATGGCATTAGAGCTTTTCAAACCATTCATCTATGGCAAATTAGAGCGTCGCGGCATGGCTACGACAATCAAAGCTGCTAAAAAGATGGTTGAGCGTGAAGTAGCGGAAGTATGGGATGTGCTAGACGAAGTAATTCGTGAGCATCCAGTATTACTTAACCGTGCACCAACACTTCACCGTTTGGGTATCCAAGCGTTTGAACCTGTGCTTATCGAAGGTAAAGCAATTCATTTGCATCCATTAGTATGTGCGGCGTACAACGCCGACTTCGATGGTGACCAAATGGCGGTACACGTACCGTTAACAATTGAAGCGCAGCTTGAAGCTCGTGCGTTAATGATGTCGACAAACAACATCTTATCGCCTGCTAATGGTGAGCCAATCATCGTTCCTTCACAGGACGTTGTATTAGGTCTTTATTACATGACGCGTGACCGTATTAACGCCAAAGGCGAAGGCGCCGTATTTAAAGATCCTAAAGAAGCAGAAAAAGCATACCGTAGTGGTAATGCCGACCTTCACGCTATCGTGAAAGTACGTATTAGCCAATCAGTTAAAAACGAAGAAGGTGTTGTTGAAGACACTGTAACCGTAATTGATACCACTGTTGGTCGTGCGATTCTGTCTTTAATTTTACCAAAAGGCATGCCGTATGAGTCAATCAACCAAGCCCTAGGTAAAAAGCAGATTTCTGGCTTAATTAATGAGTGTTACCGTCGTCTTGGTCTAAAAGACACTGTTATGTTTGCTGACCAAATCATGTACACCGGTTTCCACTATGCAATGAAGTCAGGTGTTTCAATTGGTATTGATGACTTAGTTATCCCACCAGTTAAAGCATCAATCATTGAATCAGCTGAAGCTGAAGTAACTGAAATCAACCAACAATTCCAATCAGGTCTTGTAACGGCTGGTGAAAAGTACAACAAAGTTATCGATATCTGGTCACGTGTAAATGAAAACTTATCACGTGAAATGATGGCCAACTTGTCAAAAGACACGGTTATCAATGCCAAAGGTGAAGAAGTAGAGCAACCGTCATTTAACTCAGTGTTTATGATGGCTGACTCAGGTGCTCGTGGTAGTGCCGCTCAGATCCGTCAGCTAGCCGGTATGCGTGGTCTAATGGCACGTCCAGATGGTTCAATCATCGAGACGCCAATCACCGCTAACTTCCGTGAAGGTCTAAACGTACTTCAGTACTTCATCTCAACGCACGGTGCGCGTAAAGGTCTTGCTGATACAGCACTGAAAACAGCGAACTCAGGTTACCTAACGCGTCGTCTAGTAGACGTTGCACAAGATTTGGTAATCAATGAAGACGATTGTGGCACAGAAGATGGCTTAACAATGAAACCACTAATTGAAGGTGGTGACGTTGTAGAAGCACTTCGCGAACGTGTACTAGGTCGTGTTGTTGCTGAAGATGTGGTAATTCCAGGTACTAATACCGTACTTGTTGAACGTAACATCATGCTTGATGAAAAACTGTGTGACCTTTTAGAAGAGCACTCAGTAGATGAAGTGCGTGTACGTTCAGTTATCACCTGTGATAACGACTTTGGTGTGTGTGCTAAGTGTTATGGTCGTGACCTTGCACGTGGACATATCATCAACGCGGGTGAATCAGTAGGTGTTATTGCAGCACAGTCAATCGGTGAGCCGGGTACACAGCTTACGATGCGTACCTTCCACATCGGTGGTGCGGCATCAAGAGCGTCTGCTGAAAATAATGTACAAGTTAAAACAAACGGTACATTAAAACTTCACAACGCTAAATATGTATTAAATACAGACGGTAAGATTGTTATTACCTCTCGTTCTACCGAGATCACTATCATTGATAGCTATGGTCGTGAGAAAGAGCGTTATAAAGTACCTTACGGTGCGGTATTAACAGTGCAAGACAATGCAGAAGTTCAAGGTAACGACATCGTTGCTACTTGGGACCCGCATAGTCACCCAATCGTTCTTGAGCATAAATCAAAAGTATCGTTCAGCGATATCGATGATTCAAACACTGAAGCACAGACTGACGAACTAACGGGTTTAACTCGTGTAGTTGTTAAAGATCTTGCTAAAGCGAATGCCAAAGAGCCAAAGCTTATCATTGAAAGTGATGAGCGTGGCTTGCAAGAAACGCGTCTTCCTTCATTCACTACGATTGAAGTAACAGACGGCGCGACTGCAAACCCAGGTGACGTACTAGCACGTATTCCGCAAGAAGGTTCGAAAACTCGTGATATCACGGGTGGTCTACCACGCGTAGCCGACTTATTTGAAGCACGTAAGCCGAAAGATCCAGCTATCTTAGCTGAAATCACCGGTACGATTAGCTTCGGTAAAGAGACTAAAGGTAAGAAACGTTTAGTTATTACACCAGCTGAAGGCGATCATTACGAAGAAATGATTCCTAAGTGGCGTCAACTTAACGTGTTTGAAGGTGAACAAGTGTCTAAAGGTGAAGTTATCGCCGATGGTCCAGAATCACCACACGACATCTTACGCCTACGTGGTGTGACTCATGTTGCTAATTACATTGTTAACGAAGTGCAAGAGGTTTACCGTTTGCAGGGCGTTAAGATCAATGATAAGCACATTGAAACGATTATTCGTCAAATGCTACGTAAATGTATCATTCTAGACGGTGGTGATACTGAGTTCTTAGCCGGTGAGCAAATTGAAGTGGCACGCGTTAATATCGCAAACCGCGACCTTGAAGCTCAAGGTAAGATCCCAGCTAAGTTTGAAATCCAGTTAATGGGTATCACAAAAGCATCACTAGCGACAGAATCTTTCATCTCAGCAGCCTCGTTCCAGGAGACAACTCGTGTCCTAACAGAAGCCGCTGTAAATGGTAAGAGCGATGAACTACGCGGTCTGAAAGAAAACGTAATTGTGGGTCGATTGATCCCAGCCGGTACCGGTTTTGCGTATCATCAAGAGCGTATGGCTCGTCGTAAGCAAAAAGACGTTGTTGAAGAGCAAACGGTAAGTGCAGAAGAGGCAACTCAAGCACTAACTGATGCTTTAAACGCGGATTTGTCTGGAAATCAATAAACCTAATCTAATCAATGGATTAGAGTTTCGCAAGGCAGTTATCTACTGCCTTGTGAGCGGTTTAGGTTGACAGGTCAATCTTTGCTCATTAAAATTCCGCCACCCATTTACTTGCACGTTTAAAACATGCTGGTAAAACAAGGGCGGATTTTTTATTTTTTTCAGTAGTAATTTTAATTTCAGGAGCTATTTAAATGGCAACTATTAACCAGCTAGTGCGTAAGCCACGTCGTAGCAAGGTTACTAAAAGTAACTCAGCTGCGCTTAAAGCGTGTCCGCAAAAGCGTGGTGTATGTACTCGCGTATATACAACTACACCTAAGAAACCAAACTCGGCGTTACGTAAAGTAGCTCGTGTACGTTTAACTAACGGTTTCGAAGTAACTTCATACATCGGTGGTGAAGGTCATAACCTTCAAGAGCACAGTGTAATCCTAATCCGTGGTGGTCGTGTTAAAGATTTACCAGGTGTGCGTTTTCACACTGTACGTGGTGCACTTGACTGTGCAGGCGTTAGCGACCGTCGTCAAGCTCGTTCTAAATACGGTGCAAAACGCCCTAAAGGCTAATTGTTTTCCGTTAGTAAGGCCAAGCACTAAATATTATTAATTATTGTTTTGGGTGATTGTTCCAAAAGGACAAACCTGAATAAACCGGAGATACAAAATGCCTAGAAGACGCGTAATAGGTCAACGTAAAATTCTTCCAGATCCTAAGTTCGGATCGGAACTTCTTGCTAAATTCGTTAACATCGTAATGTTAGACGGCAAGAAATCTACTGCTGAAAAAATCGTTTATGGTGCGCTAGACGTGGCTGCTGAGAAATCAGGCAAGTCGCACCTAGAAATTTTTGAAACTGCACTTGATAACATCCGTCCACAGGTAGAGGTTAAATCTCGCCGTGTTGGTGGTTCAACTTATCAAGTACCAGTTGAAGTACGTCCAGTACGTCGCAACGCATTAGGTATGCGTTGGTTAGTAGACGCTGCACGTAAGCGTGGCGAAAAATCTATGGGCTTACGTTTAGCTCAAGAAATCGTTGACGCTGCTGACAACAAAGGCACTGCGGTTAAGAAACGTGAAGACGTTCACCGTATGGCTGAAGCGAATAAAGCATTCGCTCATTACCGTTGGTAATCTGTCCTTAACCTTTAAGAGGATTTTATGGCACGTACAACTCCACTTGAGCGTTACCGCAATATCGGTATTTGTGCTCACGTAGATGCAGGCAAAACCACCACAACAGAACGTGTTCTGTTCTACACAGGTCTTTCTCATAAGATCGGTGAAGTACATGATGGCGCCGCAACTATGGATTGGATGGAGCAGGAACAAGAGCGTGGTATCACAATCACTTCTGCTGCAACAACGTGTTTCTGGAAAGGGATGGACGCGCAATTTGACGACCATCGCATCAATATTATTGATACCCCAGGACACGTAGATTTCACTATCGAAGTAGAGCGTTCTTTGCGTGTACTAGATGGTGCGGTAGTTGTTCTTTGTGCTTCATCGGGTGTACAGCCGCAAACTGAGACCGTTTGGCGTCAAGCGAACAAATACGAAGTTCCGAGAATGATCTTCGTAAATAAAATGGATCGCACGGGCGCTGACTTCTTAACGGTTGTAAGCCAGGTGAAATCTCGTCTTGGAGCAACGCCTGTTCCAGTCCAGCTGCCAATTGGCGCTGAAGACGACTTTAAAGGTGTTATTGACCTTATTAAAATGAAAGCTATTAACTGGAATGATGAAGACCAGGGTATGACTTTCTCTTATGAGGCAATACCGGCAGAACTTCAGGATTTAGCTGAAGAATGGCGCTCTCATTTAGTTGAAAGCGCTGCTGAAGCCTCTGAAGAACTAATGGATAAATACTTAGAAGGTGAAGAGTTAAGCGAAGCAGAAATTAAAAATGCTTTGCGTCAACGCACATTAGCGAACGAAATTGTTCCCATGACCTGTGGTAGTGCATTTAAAAACAAAGGCGTTCAAGCTGTGCTTGATTGCGTTGTTGAATATATGCCATCACCCACACAAGTGAAACAAATCCAAGGTATCCTCGAAGATGGTACCGAGGAAGAGCGTCCTGCTGATGATAAAGCGCCGTTTGCTGCACTTGCATTTAAGATTGCAACAGACCCGTTTGTTGGCACCTTGACCTTTTTCCGTGTTTACTCTGGTACTGTTAAACAGGGTGATGCGGTATATAACCCAGTAAAAAGTAAGCGTGAGCGTCTTGGTCGTATCGTTCAGATGCATTCAAACTCACGTGAAGAGATCAAAGAAGTCCACGCAGGCGACATCGCGGCGGCTATTGGTCTCAAAGACGTAACAACAGGTGAGACACTGTGTGATCCGAATTCTATTATTACGCTTGAGCGTATGGAGTTCCCTGAACCAGTTATCTCTGTTGCGGTTGAGCCTCGCACAATCGCTGACCAGGATAAAATGGGTATCGCGCTAGGTAAACTAGCGGCAGAGGACCCGTCTTTCCGCGTACAAACTGACGAAGAGTCAGGCCAGACGATTATCTCTGGCATGGGTGAGCTTCACCTTGATATCATTGTCGACCGTATGAAACGTGAATTCAGTGTTGAATGTAACGTTGGTAAGCCGCAGGTTGCATACCGAGAAGCTATTCGTTCAACTGTTGAAGTTGAAGGGAAGTTTATACGTCAATCAGGTGGTCGTGGTCAATATGGTCACGTCTGGCTTAAACTTGAACCGATGGATATTTCGGATGATGAAGCCCCAATTTACGAGTTCGTTAACGAAACCGTAGGCGGCTCAGTACCGAAAGAATACATCCCTGCGGTAGACAAAGGTATCCAAGAGCAAATGGCTCAAGGTGTTCTGGCAGGCTACCCATTACTTGGCGTTAAAGCGACTTTATTTGATGGTTCATTCCATGATGTAGATTCGAATGAAATGGCATTTAAAATAGCAGGTTCACTGGCTATGAGACAAGGTGCGCTTGATGCAAACCCTGCACTTTTAGAGCCAGTAATGAAGGTTGAGGTACTCACTCCTGAAGCAAACATGGGTGATGTAGTTGGCGACCTAAACCGTCGTCGCGGCATGATCGAAGGCATGGAAGATGCACTTGGTGGCCTTAAGCAAATTAATGCGCAGGTTCCATTATCTGAAATGTTTGGTTATGCGACTGCTTTACGATCTGCAACTCAAGGCCGTGCCTCATACTCTATGGAGTTTTTGAAGTACGCTGAAGCCTCAAAACAGGTTGCAGATACAATAATTTCAGCTCGCGCTGTTATATGATTTTAGCTTGTCTGGCTCAATACTGAGTCAGGCTTTAATTTCTTTATTAGGAATTTTTTAAGATGGCAAAAGAAAAGTTTGAACGCGTAAAACCGCACGTAAACGTAGGTACAATCGGCCACGTTGACCACGGTAAAACTACACTAACTGCAGCAATCACTAACGTACTTGCAAAAGTATACGGCGGTGTTGCTAAAGATTTCGCATCAATCGATAACGCTCCAGAAGAGCGCGAGCGTGGTATCACAATCTCAACTTCACACGTTGAGTACGATACACCAACTCGTCACTACGCACACGTAGATTGTCCTGGACACGCCGATTATGTTAAAAACATGATCACTGGTGCTGCTCAAATGGACGGCGCTATCTTAGTAGTTGCTGCGACTGACGGCCCTATGCCACAAACGCGTGAGCACATCCTACTTTCTCGCCAAGTTGGCGTTCCTTACATCGTTGTGTTCATGAACAAATGTGACATGGTTGATGACGAAGAGCTACTTGAGCTAGTAGAAATGGAAGTTCGTGAACTTCTTTCTGAATACGACTTCCCAGGTGATGACTTACCACTAATTCAAGGTTCTGCACTTAAAGCACTTGAAGGCGAAGAGCAATGGGAAGCTAAAATCGTAGAGCTTGCAGAAGCACTAGATACATACATCCCAGAGCCAGAGCGTGACATCGATAAGCCATTCATCATGCCTATCGAAGACGTTTTCTCAATCCAAGGTCGTGGTACTGTTGTAACTGGCCGTGTTGAAGCTGGTATCATCAACGTGAACGACGAAGTTGAAATCGTTGGTATCAAAGAGACAACTAAGTCTACTTGTACTGGTGTAGAGATGTTCCGTAAGCTACTTGACGAAGGTCGTGCTGGTGAGAACATTGGTGCACTTTTACGTGGTACTAAGCGTGAAGACGTTGAACGTGGTCAAGTACTAGCTAAGCCTGGTTCAATCAAGCCACACACTACATTCACTTCAGAAGTATACGTACTTTCGAAAGATGAAGGTGGTCGTCATACTCCATTCTTCAAAGGTTACCGTCCACAGTTCTACTTCCGTACAACTGACGTAACAGGTGACGTACAGTTACCAGAAGGCGTAGAAATGGTAATGCCTGGTGATAACGTTAAGATGACAGTAACGCTAATCGCGCCAATCGCGATGGACGAAGGTCTTCGTTTCGCTATCCGTGAAGGTGGCCGTACTGTAGGTGCTGGTGTTGTAGCAACTATCGTAGAGTAATAATTAGCCTAGCTAATTAATACGAAAAAACCCGAGCTTAGTCTCGGGTTTTTTAATGCCTATAATTTGTGTCATGTGAAGGTGGCGCTCTTACCTTAGGGGTAGGTGCTTTGTAGCAACTATTGTAGGTAAGCATCTAGTAAAGTGCATCTGTCAGTAACTAATTAAAATTATTAAACTATTTCCGAATTTTAACGAGGAGATAGTCATGAAAAAAACACGTAGCCTGAGCAGTGGCGCAGTATTATTGAAGAACAACAAGCCAGCGATTTAACTATTACTGAGTTTTGCCCGCAACAGCCATTCCAAAAAGCATCGCAACGCCCAGCTTGTTGAGCCAAATAATCATGTATAAATATACCAGTTTGGTTTACCACTTTATCGCCAAGAAACCATGTTAGGCGATATTGGTATTGAGTTGAGCAGACAAACCATGTCGAGCTGGATGTTGCGCTGCGCAGACCTGTTGTTCCCTTTGTATCAACGCTTAAAAGACGTGTTGCTATCTCAACCGGTTATTCACGGCGATGAAACCCCGTTAAACGTCATTAATGCAGATAAAGCAACCAGCTATATGTGGCTGTATTGTTGCGGCGATGATAAACCAGGTAAAGGCACCAATATTGTCCTGTTTGATTACCATAACAGTCGCGCAGGCCAATGTGCGGTTGATTTCCTTGATGGTTACGAAGGCTACATGCACGTTGACGGCTACAAGGCATACGAGCAAACGAAAGCAACACTCGTCGCATGTCTAGCGCATATACGCCGTAAATTCATCAAGGCTAAAGGCAATAATAAAAAAACAGTTAAAGCGGATGTAGCACTAAACCTTATTCGCAAGCTCTACGGTATTGAGCAAGCCATCAAAGGAAAAGCGGCCGATGAAAAATTCAAGATTAGGCAGAGAAAAGCCAAACCAATCGTTGATGAATTGTATCAATGGTTACTCAAGCATAAAGATAAAATCCCACCAAAAATGGCGTTAGGTGAAGCAATTACCTATGCGATAAATCAGTTTGAGAAATTCAGGCGTTACCTAGAGGATGGTAGGCTCAGCATTGATAACAACCGCGCAGAGCGAGCAATAAAACCGTTCGTAATAGGGCGAAAAAACTGGTTGTTCTCAAATACTAGTAATGGCGCACATGCCAGCGTATACTCTATAGTCTTGTTGAAACTGCAAAGGCAAATGACCTTGTAGTGCATGACTATATTTCAAAGTGCTTGCAACATATTGCAGATCAGTCAAGCAACCTTGAGCCGCTGTTATCCCGGAACATTAAACAAAACTAGGTGTCGTTAGCTAGACGTTTACAAAGCAAAGCTTAAATATCGTTATCTATACGCCTACCATGAAGGTGCGAGGTAAAACGCATCAAGTTTTAGGTAGCTATCAAAAGTTTAAAAATTGATTATGCTTGTGCGTAGTTTGATCTATTACCTAACCAACGGTGAATAAGTGGGTCTATATGCTGAGGATATTGCTTAAGCATTTGTTGTGCGATGGGTCTTACTTGATTGAGTGTTTGTTTATCGCGGGTTAAATCAGCAATTTTGAATTCGGCTAAACCGGTTTGTTTAGTTCCAAGAACTTCGCCTGGGCCGCGTATCTCTAAATCACGTTCTGCTATAACAAAGCCATCGTTACTATCGCGCAGTACTCCTAATCGCTTCTGTGCAGTATGAGAAAGTGGTGCATGATATAAAAGAACGCAATGCGATGCGGTTGCTCCACGTCCTACACGACCTCGTAATTGGTGAAGTTGTGCTAACCCCAAACGCTCTGGATTTTCAATAATAATTAGGCTCGCATTGGGGACATCAACACCGACCTCGATCACGGTTGTTGCGACAAGTACATGAATGTTTCCCGCTTTAAACTCATTCATAATGGCTTGCTTTTCAGTGGCTTTCATTCGCCCATGAACTAAACCAATATTAAGTTCAGGTAAGGCTTCTTTTAATTGTAAAGCACTGTCTTGCGCTGCTTGGCATTGTAATACTTCAGACTCGTCTATCAGAGTACATACCCAGTAAACTTGTCTACCTTGTTCGTTACAGGCAAGTCTCACTCGAGTAATTATGTCATCTCGGCGGGTATCAGGAATAGCAACGGTAGTTATAGGCGTTCGCCCTGGAGGTAATTCGTCGATCACTGAGGTTTCTAAATCTGCATAAGCAGTCATCGCGAGCGTACGTGGTATAGGTGTTGCTGTCATTACTAGTTGATGTGGGTAACAATCACCAAAACGCCCTTTTTCACGCAGTGATAAACGTTGATGCACTCCAAAACGATGTTGTTCATCAATGATGATAAGTACAAGGTTGTTAAATTTTACTTCATCTTGAAATAACGCATGAGTACCCACAATCATCTGCGCTTCACCAGAGGCGATTATTGCAAGCGTATTAATGCGCTCTTTTCCTTTTGTTTTACCGCCTAGCCAAGCAACCGTTATTCCAAGGCTTTCAAACCAGCTGGAAAAGTTGATTCCGTGTTGCTCTGATAATATCTCTGTTGGCGCCATTAATGCGACCTGATAGCCTTGCGCTATCGCAGTTAAAGCGCTCAGGGCTGCGACTAATGTTTTACCAGAGCCAACATCGCCTTGTACGAGTCGCATCATGGGGTAGGCGTGTTGCATGTCTGTTTTAATTTCTGATACTACACGGCTTTGTGCATTGGTTGGCGCAAAGGGTAATTGTGCTAGAAATTGCGCTTCTAATGGATTAGTGGGCTCAAGAGCAATAGCTTTAACTTGTTGTCCTTGCTCTCTTACTTTTAATAGGCTGAGATTTTGAGCCAACAACTCTTCAAAAACGAGCCGTTGTTGGGCTGGGTGAGCCCCTTGTTCAAGTGCAATGATATCAACATCATTAGGGGGGCGATGCAGTAGTAATAGTGCATCACTTAATGCTAGTTGCGATGGTTGCCATTGTTGAGGGAGCAACTCTTCTACTGAATACTTTTTGAGTAATTCTATTGCCTGTTCACTCAGCGCCCTTATGGAAAGTTGTTTTAACCCCTCGGTTGTTGAATAGACTGGCGTGAGTGTTGACTTGGTAGGTTGCTGTTCAAAAGTGTCGCTAATACTGTATTCTGGGTGACTCATTTCAAAGCCAACACGTCCGCGACGTATTTCGCCAAAACAGCGAATTATTTTACCCGCGCTAAATGCGTTTTTTTGTGCTGCGGTAAAATTAAAAAATCGCAGTGTTAATCGGCCTGTGCCGTCGTTTATTTGGCAAACCAGCATGCGCCTTTTACCAAAGGTAATTTGGCTGGTTTCAATAGTTGCTTGAACCGTTACATGGCTGTGGGGCGTAAGCTCGCTAATAGAATAAATATGCGTTCTGTCTTCATACCTTAGCGGTAAATGAAAAAGCATATCTTGCACTGTGGTAATACCTAGCTTGAAAAGTCGCTCTGCCATTTTAGGGCCAACGCCTTTAAGCTCTGTGATTGGGTATTGGCTTAAGCTAGGTTTAGACAAAATAGGCTCAATTATTGTTATTTAATGGGTTAAGTGTACTGGTACACTGTATATGCATCAAGTATGTTTTAATGCCTGCCAAAATTGTTCATCGGCGATAATATTGCCGTTTTCATCGAGTGCGGGATAAGGTAAGTTCTTTTGCTTACACTGCCTTGCAATAATTGGGTGGCAGCCTTCAAAATACATTGGGTGTTTTATTTTTTCACTTAGCATATCTCTATTATATAATCCTGCAAGCTCACGTTGGCGTTGCGCTTCGAATAGGATTAATGCTGCAGCAACAGATACATTTAACGATTGCACCATGCCTTGCATGGGGATAATTATATTTTGATCTGCATATTCAAGCGCTTTTTCTGAGATCCCCGTTTTTTCTTGTCCGACAATAATGGCGGTAGGTTTGGTGTAATCAATTTCTCTAAAATCGACAGCATCTTCACTTAAATGAGTTGCTAAAATTTGTACGTCAGGGTTATGAGCACGGATGCTGGCAGCGGCATCATCTATATTTCTATGAAGATGTGTTTTTAACCAATTTTTACTGCCACCTGAGGTGTTATTGGTTAGCCACTTTTGCTTTTCTGGCCAGACGGCGTGCACATGATGGCAGCCAACGGCATCAGCCGTTCTGACAATAGCAGATAAGTTATGGTGTTTATGTACGTCTTCTAAACACACGGTAAGATCGGTTTGACGACGTGAAAGTACACTTTCTATTCTTTGGTAACGAGTTTGCTGCATGAGAGTCCTCTTTTTCGGCAAAGTATACGAGATTTTTCACCTTAAGGCACCACTGTTCGGCTAATCGGGTTTTGTAATGAGATTAGGGTTTCGGTTGACTGAATCGCTTCGATTGCTTGTATTTTATTGATCAACACATCTTGCAAGTGGTCGATAGAGCGAGTCATTACTTTAATAAAAATGCTGTAATTACCGGTGGTGTAATAGGCTTCAACAACTTCTTCTAATGACTCAAGCTTAATTAGGGTTTGTGGGTAGTCCCGCGCATTGTTTAAATTAATGCCAATAAAACAACATACATCGTAGCCAAGTCGTTTGGTGTTAATGGTTAATTGAGTGCCTGTAATGATCCCCGCTTGTTTCATTTTCTCAATTCGTACATGAATTGTCCCCGCGCTGACACTAAAGCGTTTTGCTAATTCAGCATAAGGTGTGCGCGCATTATCCATTAATGCATGCAGGATCTGTTTGTCGAGATTATCGATTTGATAATTTTCCATAATTTTAGCTACTTCTAATTATTGTATTTAATGTTTTTATACCATTTTTTTAGTGGTTTTAATATATTAAAGCTATTTTTGTTGTTGGTTATTGAATTAAATCGTTTAATTGTTACGATAACTTCATTGGGGCGTGATTGCAGCGCTCAGTTCAAATACAATAACTGGGAATGAGGCCAATTATTATGAGTTCACACTATGTGCAGCAGCAGCAACAAATAAGTAAAGTTAAACAGTTCTTTTCACAGCAATTAGAGCAAAAATTGGGCTTAATTGAAGTACAAGCGCCTATTTTAGCTAAGGTAGGTGACGGTACTCAGGATAATTTAAGTGGGCACGAGAACGCAGTAGCTGTAAATATTAAAGCGATTGCAGATAGCCGATATGAAGTGGTGCATTCGTTAGCTAAGTGGAAGCGTAAAACTTTGGGTGAATATGGCTTTTTACAAGGTGAAGGGATTTACACGCAAATGAAAGCGTTACGACCTGATGAGGATTCACTCAGTCCAATTCATTCTGTTTATGTTGATCAGTGGGACTGGGAACAAGTTATTTGTGAAAACACGCAGCGCTCCTTATCTACTCTTAAGCAAACAGTTAAAACTATTTATCAAGGGATTAAAGCCACTGAGAAATATGTGGCTGATAGCTTTGGATTAACGCCATTCTTGCCTGCTGATATTACTTTTATACACAGTGAAGCATTGCGCAGAATGTACCCTGATTTTAATGCTAAGCAGCGTGAAAAGGCGATTGCCCAAGAATATGGCGCAGTATTTTTAATTGGTATTGGTGGGGTTTTAGGCGATGGCAAAATTCACGATGTGAGAGCGCCAGATTACGATGATTGGTCAACCCCAACATGCGAACAGTACATGGGATTAAATGGTGATATTTTAGTTTGGAACCCTGTTCTTAAAGACGCTTTTGAAATCTCATCAATGGGGATCCGTGTTAGCCCCGAAGTTCTGCAGGCTCAGTTAGAAATTACCGCGGACGAAGATCGTTTAGCGTTTGACTGGCATAAAGCATTGCTAGAACGTAAATTTCCACAAACAATTGGTGGTGGTATTGGTCAATCTCGTTTGGCTATGCTGTTACTACAAAAACAACATATAGGGCAGGTACAGGTAGGTGTGTGGCCAGCGCAAACTTATGAAGATATAGATGGTTTACTTTAAAAGGGGTGCTGTTACTGACAGCACCCTTACAATTAGGTTTTAAATTCTATTTCTATTTTATTATTTTCTAACTTAACATGGCTCGGTGGAAAATTACGAGTCGTTCTGAGCAGTTTGTTGAAAATATGGATTTCCACACCAGAGTGCAATACGTTATTAACAGTTAAAGCGGCTTCATTAAGCAAGGTATTTAGTGTTTGTTCTAAACGAGTTACTTGCTTTTCTAGTTGCTCTGCTTGCTGACTATGATGCAGTTGTGCAGTTCCAATTTTGTTGCGAAGTTCGTTTTTTTTATCTGCATCGGTCATTAAATCTGTTTTTTCTAACGCCATTTGTAAGCTATCAAACTGTTCATTAGTGGCGGTTAGCTTACTAAAGTACTTATCAATATCTTTGGTTATTTGAGCCGCTGAGGCGGCCAAATTAATGATCATTTTTGCACCCGATTCATTGCCAATCTCTCCAGCAATTAATTTGGTAGCATCTAAAACTTTACCCCCAAATAGTTTGCCTTGCGGTAAATCTGATTGGCCAATTTGTATTTTATTTTTTGCTTTCATTAAGCTGTGGCTGGCCTGACGATCAAGCAGTATATTATTAGCTTCAATATAGCAATATTGAGAATGTGAGGCATGCATGTCACCAGCACAAATTATCTTGCAAGATAGTGATTTATCCTCAGGCTTTTGATGCCCAATAACCCCTTGTTTTACGGTTATATCGCCACCTGCGGTTAATTCGCCAGATTCAACAGTACCTAGAACTGTAATATCGCCAGTTGCGTTAACTCGCATCCCCGGCTCAATATTTTTACTGACTATTACACTGCCTTCAAAATCTACATGGCCAGTTTTTACCGAGACATCAGTAATAGTAAATATATCATCTACACGCATACCGTTATTTATTTCAACCGGTACACCAGCAATAGTAGAGAGTAGCTCCATTGGATTAGTTTTTGATATTTCAGTACCTTCTCCGGCTATTAAGGCATGAACTTCACCGGGTTTTGCAGGTAATACATCGCCGACTACATTAAATCCTTCTTGACCAGGCGTTGCTGGTTGCTGCTGTATCAGTAACTCGCCAGGTTTTACGCTTGCTAGCTTACCAAAATCACGCATATCAACGCTGCCATCTTCTTTTAACTTTGGCGCTTTAAGGCAATCTTTTAAGGTTTCAACCATAGCTTTAAATCGAGTTGGTTTACCGTCAGTAGGTAGGCGCCCCTTTGCGAGTGGGCCACTCACTACAGAGCCAGGTGGAAGTTCAAATTGTTTTTGTAAAAGTTGCTCTAAAAATGCTTTTTTATAGCCTCGAGCAACATGAGCTTTAACTAACTCTTTTTTTGCTTCATCAAAACTTAACGGCTTTCCACCTTTAGCTAAAGTAAGCGTGCCAGTTGCAAGCATTTTGTCATCACTGAGCTCAACACTTAAAGTTGCATCACGGCGTGTTGCAACAATCAGAATACGTTCAGGTGTTGCACTTTTGAAATAGTTATTTATGGCATCATGATTGATTTCACACTCGCTATAAGGCGACTGTTCAATGGCTTCAATGATAAAAGCAGCACTGGCGGGTGCAAATTCACTCGTATCGAGTAATACATTGCCATTGTGAGCAAGCTTAAACACAAATTATCCTTTTCTACTACTAAAGTAAGGTTTAATTAAATAGAATCATTACAGAGTGCTAGAATTTTAGTTCTTAGTCAACAATTCCTCAAAATATAGCTATAGATTGGAATAAAAGCTATGAGCGGGACTCATAGCTTATAAATATTAGTTTGTTGAAGGAAGCTCCATAATGCCATCTATTTCCACTTGCACACCTTTAGGCAGTGCGCGAACGCCAATTGCAGCACGAGCAGGATAAGGTTGTTTGAAGTACTGGCTCATTACGTCGTTTACAATGGCAAAATTTGACAGATCAGTAAGATAAATATTTACTTTTACTAAGTCTTGAATCGTACCACCTGCTTCTTCACATACCGCACAAATATTTTTAAATACCTGATGCGTTTGTTCGCTAAAGTCTTCAGATATAACCTCCATTGTTTGTGGTACAAGTGGAATTTGTCCAGATAAATAAACGGCTGTCCCCACTTTTACTGCTTGGCTGTATGTACCAATCGCTGCAGGTGCTTTATCAGTTGATATAAATGCTTTATTCATGATGTTCCTATTTTATTTTTTACGATAGACTTTTTGTACATCCGGCATCACACGTATACGACGCATGATATTGGCGACATGGATACGGTTTTTAACTGTGATCCCTAAGTCTATCACGTATAAATTACTTTCTTTTTCATCGGTGGCTATTTCGACAATATTGGCCTGTGTAGTCGCGACCACATTGGTTAATTTAGCCAGCGCACCTTGGTGGTTAATTATTTCTACTCTTAGAGCTGCAATGTATTCTTTTTCTGGATTATCATCCCATTTTACGACTAGGTATTTCGAACGATCATTTTCCCAACCGCGAATGTTCTTACATTCTTGACGATGAACCGTTAAACCTTTGCCTTGGCTTACATGAGCTGTAATGGCATCACCAGGTACTGGGCGGCAACATTTTGAATAATTAACTAACATGCCTTCGGTACCAATAATGGTCGCTTTTGCACGTTTAGCAATATCGTGTAAGTCATCATTATCATTTTGCAATAAGCGTTTGGCAATCAGCATACTCATTAAATTACCTGAACCAATTTCTACCAGTAGCTCTAAGGTTGAAGAGAGCTCATGTTCTTCAAGCACTCGTGTAATATTTTCAGTTGGCAGATTATCAAACTTGTTCTCACCTAGGGCTGAGTCAAGTAAGCGGCGACCCAGTAATAATGCTTCTTCATGTTGTTGGCTTTTAAGATAATTGCGCACGCCTAATCGTGCTTTACCTGTAACAATAAAGTTAAGCCATGTTGCGTTAGGATGCGCCCCCGAACTAGTAATAATTTCTATTGTTTGACCAGTATCAATGGCTTTGCTCAAAGGGTAAGGCTTACGATTAACACGTGCACCAACACAAGTATTACCTACATCAGTATGAACCGCATAAGCAAAATCGACAGCGGTAGCGCCCATAGGTAGCTCGACAATACGGCCATCAGGGGTGAAAACGTAAATCTCTTCAGGAAACAGCTCTGTTTTGACATTTTCTACAAACTCAAATGATGAACCAGCGCTTTGTTGTAATTCTAATAAGCTTTGCATCCACTGACGAGCACGTTGTTGCGCAGTATGACCTGCATTGTCGCCCGCTTTTTTATACATCCAATGAGCTGCTACGCCTTTATCTGCCATATGATCCATATCTAAAGTTCGAATTTGAATTTCAACAGGGATACCATGAGGGCCAACTAGAGAAGTATGAAGTGATTGATAACCATTGGTTTTAGGTACGGCAATATAGTCTTTAAAGCGGGTTTCAATTGGTTTATATAGGTTATGAGTAACGCCAAGTACGCGATAACAGGTATCCATAGAATCTACCGCAATACGAAAGGCGTAAATATCCATGACTTCGTTAAACAGTAGCTCTTTGTTAAGCATTTTTTTATATATGCTATATAAGTGCTTTTCACGGCCTGATACGGTCGCTTTTATACCTGATTCTTCAAGGCGAGCTTCAATTTCAGTTTGAATATTTGAAATAACTTCTTTGCGATTACCGCGCGCTTTAGCTACCTCAGATTTTAATGCACGATGACGCATTGGATACAGAGCCTGAAACCCTAAATCTTCTAGCTCATTTTTTATATCGTGAATACCTAAACGATTAGCAATTGGCGCATAAATTTCGAGTGTTTCTCGCGCTATACGGCGGCGTTTATCAGGACGAAGTGCGCCTAATGTTCGCATGTTATGCGTTCTATCGGCGAGTTTGATTAAAATAACCCGAATATCTTGGGTCATTGCCATAATCATTTTTCGATAGTTTTCAGCTTGAAACTCTTTTTTATCTTTAAAGCTCAATTTATCGAGCTTGCTCACCCCCTCAACCAGCTCAGCCACCGTTTCACCAAATATTTCAGCTAAATCTTGTTGGCTAAAATCGGTATCTTCAATCACATCATGCATCAGTGCTGCCATGAGCGTTTCATGATCAAGATGCATGCTTGCGAGTATTTGAGTTACTTCAACGGGGTGAGTAATGTATGGTTCGCCACTTGAGCGAGTTTGACCTTCATGGGCTTCTCGGGCTACCACGTAGGCTTTTTGAACTAGCTCAACATCGTTTGCTGGCAAGTATTTTGAGATTTTCTTTTTAAGACCTTCAAAAAGATACATTCACACTCCAATGTTCTCGTGAAGCAAATAAGTTAGGGTAAGTTACGAATATACGATGAAAAAAGAGGATTGCCAACGGCTATAGGTGAAATACTATGCCGTTAGCTAAATCAGACCGGGCGGTTGATTATTGATTGCCACCAACAATAGCAGCAACAGCAGCTAGTTCTGCCGCTTCTTGATGTTGTTGTTCTTCACGATCAATAACATCCATTGAAGAATTATCAACTAAACCAAGTTCAATTTCACGTAAAGCAACAACCGTTGGCTTATCGTTCTCAGGATCTACTAGCGGATCTTTACCACCAACAGCAATTTGGCGGGCACGACGGGCCGCAACTAAAATTAAGTCAAAACGATTACCAATTGCATCTACTGCATCTTCAACTGTTACGCGAGCCATCTTAGCACTCCAAAATAATTTAAAAGCAAAGGCGTAGTTTACTGCACGCAGCAAGTTTCGCCAATAGCTAGTGGTTAATTTTTATCTGTTTTAAGGTATGATCACACAATTAATCTTCATTTAGATTATTCAAGCAGCTCATTAATTAAATTTTGATGACGCGTTGTTTGTGCTTTTAGCGTTAATCGCTGTGCTATAACAATACTTTCTATCTCACTTAAAGCAGTATCAAAATTATCATTCACCACAACATAGTCATATTCGTTGAAATGAGATGTTTCTGATTGAGCTTGTGCCATACGCCCGGCAATAATTTCAGCTGAGTCTTGGCCACGGTTATTTAAACGTTGCTCTAACTCTTGCTTTGACGGCGGTAAAATAAAGATAGTTTTTACGTCTTTCATTATTCCTCGAACTTGGCGAGCGCCTTGCCAATCAATATCTAAAAACACATCAATGCCAGCGGCTAACTGTGATTCAATAGCTTGCTTAGACGTGCCGTAATAATTATCAAATACTTGCGCCCACTCAAAAAAGTCACCTTTAGCAATCAGCGTTTTAAACTCATCAACCGATACAAAATGATAATGTTCCGTATTGTTTTCACCAGAGCGCGGTGCACGAGTGGTGTGCGATACCGATACTTTCATATCAGTATGCTTTTTTAGCAATGCATTTATTAAGCTAGATTTACCCGCCCCAGAAGGGGCCGATAATATAAATAAGTTTCCGCGAGTGTGTGCCATTTTTATCTCTATCTAAAAATAAACAGGCTCGAACTATAAACAGCTCAAGCCTTTAACTATTATATTGTACTTTATTTAGCTAATTATGCTCAAGTGAGTCAAAAAAGCATTATGCGCTATTCAATATTCTGGATCTGCTCGTAGAATAGCATTGATAATGCCCTTTAAATCAATGCTTTCAATCAATTATGGTGAGTAACCAATATTTGTTACTCACCGATATACTCACCAAAAAAATTTTGGTTAACTTACTGATGTTGCATCCACAGCAGCAGATCGGACAGCAACCAAGATTTGGTCGAACCTATTTGCTTAGCTACCGGAGCTTGGCCTTTTCGGCTTAGTCGCCACCATGTGGTATTGCTGACTGAGGTGATCTGCTTGCGCTCAGCTTCTCTTACCAAGCGCTCTGACTCACCATAGGCGTTCAAGATCTCTGCTCTTTGTGTCAAAGTCGGTTCAGTATAAGGCATTTACTTTTTCTCCTCTACCCGGTGAGACATCAACCAAGCATCGAGATCATCGCGCTTGAAGTACAGTTTGCGGTTCGGTTTGTAGTGCGGGATTTGCTTGGTATGCGTGAGCTTATAAATGTACTTAACAGACAAGTTTGCATACTGTGCAGCTTCCTCTGCGCTTAAGAACTGTTTTTGCGATGTTATTAGAGTGCGGAGCTCTTCGGTTGCCGCTTTGATATCAGCCAACAGAGCTTGAGCTTCGTTTCTATCGCGTTGGGAAATGGGGAACTGGGAAATCATGCCTCACCTCCTTGTTGGAAACGGCTGAAGTCAACATCGAGATCTAGTTGTTCTGTAATCCTAGTCGGGAAGATTTTAAAGTTTCGAGCTGCACGGCCAGAAACATTGCTTTTGAATGTGCCGCGAGCAGGCTCATTGGTTTGCAGCCAGCCTTGCCTTTTCAGAAATAGCGCTGTCTGAATGACCTGATGGTCAAAATCTAGCTTAAAAGCTCGCTTGAACGCATCTCGATGGATATGCCAGCAAAGCTCGCCTCTCTCGTATCGCCACCATCCATTTTTGGCTATTTCACCGGGTAAACTCATTGAATACTGCCACTTGGGAATTATTTGCCGCAGCTGGTTCTTTATATGTCGTTCTTCAAAGTCACAATCTTCATCCTGGTTGGCTACCCATGCCTCAAAGATTTTCCCGATCTCCATAATGGCGCTGCCTTTACTCCACGGAAGCGCACCTAATTCAATGGCAAGCTCGCCAACGGAAGCGACAAAGGCGAAGCGGTCAGCAGCAAAACTGATCTGATTGTTTTTTGCTAGTTCGTAGCAATCAAACCACATCGATGATATTGATTTAATTCTTGAGGTTAGTTTTTCCCTGATGTCACCAATGGACGCGACCTGGTTTAGAAAGGGTTGAAGCGCTGTACCATGCTGCTGTGATGTTACTTGGGCTATGTGTTCAGCAAATTCTTTAGCGGAGGAAAGTCCATGTATGTGCTCGAAGGCTCCATGTTTTTGAAACAGAGGAATTTCAAAAAATCGCATAAGCTGTCCAGCTTGAACCTTTCGGTTTGCTTGGGCTAGAACTTGAGCAAGGCTAATTTCTCCTGTCGAGAGCCCCACAATGTTCCAGTGATACTGCTCTTGCAGGTTGGCACTTTTGGTCGCTCTTAGCTTTGATGTGCCATTGCCTAGTTGATAAACACCGGTCAGTACCGATTCAGGATCTGCCTGTTGGAATTCATCCAACAGAACAATCATGTTGTTGCGTGACTTAGCTCTGGCCTCGAGGCCGTTGCTGGTACTACTCCAAGAATCACAGTAATTAAAGTCAGAGCAAACAGAAGCCGCAAGTCGCAATAAGGTAGTTTTACCATTTTTAGAACTGCCTAGAAAATGTACTAGAAATGAGTCCCAATCTAATTTGGATAGCAAAGGAGCAGCGAAAGCTGAGCACAGTGAAAAAGTCATTAAAGCATTGTTTTGGCATAAGCGGGCAACGGACTTTTGCCAATCCATAAATGTGCCTTTAGAACTCAACTTCTCTGCGGAATCATTTTGGAAAATCACTTCTTGTTCACTAAAGCCGGCAACCCAGCTTGGAGTAACAAATTGATCGTAATACCAACCAGTTTGATCAACCGTAACTACAGTGTCTGTTGGTGATGATGACAAAATATAGTCAATGATGTGTTTCCAGTAACCCTGCCTGTAATGTATGTATAAGCCAGTATCAGCAAGTATTTGAATCATAGAGCGTCCTCCATCTGCGAGGATATCTTTCATTTTAAAGACTCGTTCATGATGCTCACCTACCCTTGAACGCCATTGAATTAAGATACCAAATCCTTTTTTAAAGTCTGGATCATACGTGTGAGCTTTAACAGAGATAGGCCCCGCTATTAGCTCTGGTGGTGCGCCTTCAGGTAAAGACATCAACCCCTCATCTCGTTTCTCTATTGTTAAGTTCATTGCAAATCCTCATTGGATTGGCCGCGGCACTGTGTTTTTCAAGTGTTTTCAGTTCATTTCGTCGACATGAATAGACTATCGTTGCAGGGAACGTTTTTAGGCATCTGGAACTGCCTTTGGTGAGCGATTTGGCAGGCAATTTAAAACAAAATAAGGATAACTTTGGTCGAATGGCTATTTTAGTATCATAAAGTGATACGTTTTCACATGTGAAACTTGGAGTGAGGAATCTCGAGAGGTAAGCAATATGAGGGATCAATTTATATGATCCCTCCATAACAACGCTTTGTTAATTAATAACTCTTAGGATTGGTTGAGTGGCTTTAGTTGAAAGGTGAATTGCCTCCCCCCCCTTGTTTGATACAACAGTTTTTAACATAAAAAATGGGTTGTTAAATGTTAAAGCTGAAAGTTCATCTTGGGGTAATTTCAGTTCATTGAGTATTTCGGTTCGAGATAAGTTTTTTTCTCTTAATTTATTGAAAACCTTTTGAAGTACTAAAGATGTCTCTCTGCTCTCCAAACCTTCTGGCTCTGATTTTCTGCCGTAATAGTTTGATAGTTCAATATTTAATTGACGATAATGCCACTCTGAAGACAACCCTAAGTCAAAAGTTCTTCGTATTAGAGCTGCCAACGATACTTTCCAATATTTCTTCAATTTCAATAGTTGGTTGAGCGAAGGGTATGATGGCACTTTCGCAAGAATGCTTCCTTTCGGCATCAGAAATGCTGACGCAAATCGATCAGCTTGTTCTTCTGCTTGGCGCCCGTTGTTGGATGCATGTTTGTGTAATACAAGATGCCCAAGTTCATGAGCGGCATCGAAGCGACTGCGTTCTGGAGTTTTCATTGTATTGAGAAAAACAAAAGGTTTCTCGTCTAGCCAAAATGAGAATGCATCTACTTCGACACAATTCTCCGTCAATGAAAAGACACGTACCCCTTTAGATTCCAAAAGGTGAATCATATTTGAAATGGATAACTCACCTAGGCCCCAATGTTCTCGTAGCAGTTGTGCGGCACTTTCAGGATCTGCGAAATCTTCATTACTGCAATCTAAAATATCATGTTGTTTCAGATTGAATCGACTTTCTAACCAAGCATTAAACTCAACGGCTAACGTTCCTGCACTTAGAGCCGCGTCTCTTTTGGATGCACTAAGCTTCGTCATAGCTCGGAAGCTTACGCCTTCTTTTACTATTTGCTCGGGATTATCCGCGTAGAAAAATTCAGTAGGATAATTGAGGATATCTGCAATACGACTCACTAAGGTTGAGTCAATTGTGTCTAGAAGCCCTTTATTTTCATACGTCGAAAGCGTTCTCGTGGTGATCCCTGTTAGTTCGGCTAACGCCTTTTTTGTATATCCTCTTCTTTCTCTGGCAATTTTTAGTCTTAATGAGTTAAACATTGTCGTTACTTATTTCTTCGATATCAAAGTCAATTTCATCATTAAAATCGACTTGTGAATCAACGAGCTCTTCGTTGTTCATGTCAATAATTATACGATTTTCAAGATCAAATCCTGTCACGTAACCTCGTTTATTGTAGGATACAGGTCTTGCAAGTTCAGCGGTAATCTTATTGTTGTTTTTGTCAAAATGATGGAGAAGGAACCAAACATCACAATTTAGTTTGTTTCTTTGATTCGACTCAGGAAGTGTTTCTGGGAACAAGTCATAGTTGAGAGATTCTTCGAACTTAAGCGCTAAGAGATCTAGAGTAAAGTCACCCTTGTCTGTAATGGACTGCGGGAAACCAGCAAGATTTCCAGTTTGATCGCAAGCACTACAGAGGTAGATAGCAATCCCTTCATCTTTGTTGATTGTAAGCTCTACATTACGAATTGATTCTCTTACGTATCCGTATGGTTTTAGTAGTTCTCGCAGAGCACGAATCGTATCACCATAAAAATATTGACCACCACTAGTGGCTGGGTTGTTTTCGGTCATTCTCTTTCGGGCACTCAAGCCACGTTGTAATGCTTCCTTGATATGTGGACGATGAGATACTAAGTGTTCTCGATGATCATCTTCGACTATCGTGCTCTTTTCATTATTGACCATATTGCTTAGCGCTGAGTTCATATAGTTCCCCTTAATCCCATTTCCTGTATTTTAACCTCGATCGAGATCAAAAAACAAGAAACGTGGTATTTTTGTCTTTTTTGTATGCTTATCGCTTTGTCCACATTAGACATTTTATTAACTTCCTGACTAATACATCCTAGGGATACAATACTGATAAGTAGTTGAAATCTTTCTCATATGCCCCAAGTTGTATATAAGTGTCACTGGAAGGAAATCGAGATGTACATTGAGTCTGTTAGCATAAAAAATTTTAGAAGCTTTGGTCCTGAAGGACAGTTTATCTCTATGGAGTCTGATTTTACGACTTTGGTTGGGGCTAATGGCTCTGGAAAAACAGCCTTGATGCAGGCCTTGCAGCGAATGTTCGGCATATCCAATGAGCAGCGGACGATACGTCGTCAAGACTTCCATATCCCCTCTTTGGAAGAAGAAATACCCAGTAAGCGGACTCTGACGCTTGAAGCCATTGTCGCCTTCCCCGAACTGGAAGATGAAGACGGAGATCACTCTGTGGTACCAGATTTCTTTCATCATATGAGCGTTACAGATGAGGGCGGCAAACTGAAGTGCCGTTTGCGCTTGGACGCGGAATGGGAAGATGATGGTTCAATAGATGGATACATTACGAGTCAGTTCCGAGCGGTCACTACATGGGGTGAGCCTGAAGAGGCAGATTTTTGTAACGTGCGTCCAGCGGATCGCTCTCGAATCCAATTGATTTACGTCCCTGCGACACGATGCGCAGTTTCTCAGGTATCAGCCTTTCTGAAAAGCCGACTTTGGAAGGCTATTAATTGGTCAGAACAAGTTCGGTCATCTTTTACTCAAAAGGCCACAGAGCTGAACGAATCTTTTGAGGGTGAAAAGGCGATTAGAACCGTTACCGGAAAGCTCACAGAGCGTTGGCAGGAACTGCACTCTGCTGGAACTGATAGTACACCGAAGTTTCGTCCGGTTGACCTACGTTTTGAAGAGTTTGTTCGTAAGGTAGAGGTACTGCTGCACCCAGATGAAAGTGGTCGCGATCGAAGCATTGATGAGCTAAGTGATGGCCAAAGTTCGTTGTTTCACATCGCCATGACTTCAGCCACTCTCGATGTTGAAACCGAGATCTTAGCCCAACCAGAGAGTGACGATTTTCTTGGTGCAGACTTGCCCTTGCCCTCATTGACTATATTGGCACTTGAGGAGCCGGAGAATAACCTAGCCCCATACTATCTATCTCGAATCATAAGCCAGATCAGCAGTCTAGTGCATGGCTTAAGAGCTCAAGCAGTACTATCTAGTCATTCGCCGAGCATTCTCGCCAGGATCCAACCAACGCAAGTAAGGCACTTCAGGCTAGCAACAGAATCAAACACCACTGTTGTTCGTCAACTGACTTTACCCGATGAAGAGAATGAAGCTGCAAAGTACATCCAGCAAGCGGTGAGAGCCTATCCAGAGTTGTATTTCGCTAAGGTCGTGGTTCTCGGGGAGGGGGCTTCCGAAGAGGTAATTCTTCCAGCTATATCAGAAGCGATGGGAATACCAATCGATAAGTCTTTTGTCGCCATGGTTCCATTAGGGGGCCGACATGTAAACCACATGTGGCGTTTGCTAACAGATTTACAGATCCCCTTTATCACATTACTCGATCTTGATTGGGGGCGGCACGGCGGTGGCTGGGGAAGGATTAAGAACGCAGTCGCCAAGTTAATAGAATATGGAATACCGGCTGAAAGTATTTTTACTCATGGAGTGCATGCTGACGGGGTATCTGTAAATCTGGCTGAGTTTGATACCTTCAGGCGTGATGATTATGAATTTATGAGTCGTTGGGTTAGCTATCTTCGTCACCCCCGTTTTAACGTATACTTCTCCAGCCCATTAGACATTGATTATTCGATGCTAAAAGCATTTCCCGAACAATATCGGATTGCACCCGACGAAAGCTCTACCGGCCCATCTAGTCGTGGGGAGCCTGGTGATGCCGTCATGGGCGACGAGGGAAACCCTGAATTTTATGCTGATGACCTACTTAATCTGCGCTGGTACAGATACCTGTTCTTAGGAAGAGGTAAGCCTAGCACGCACATCCGAGTGCTTGGATCTATTCCGCCAGAACAGTTGGCCCAGAACGCGCCAGAAGAACTGCGAGCGTTAGTTCAGTCTATTCACGCAGCTCTTCAAAGCTAGGGGGCTAGGTGAAGTTTATTCAACCCGATCATTGGCAGCCCAAAGGGATCGACGAGCTTGAGCCAAATGCTTGGCAAGCACTATGGCGACGAGAGTCTACAAGCGTTATCGCCGGCCCAGGTGCAGGAAAGACAGAGTTTTTAGCGCAAAAAGCTGCATATTTGCTTGAGACTGGCCTATGCCCACCAAACCAAAAAATTCTAGCCATTTCATTTAAGACCGATGCTGCAAAAAATCTCGCAGATAGGGTGGAAGAACGGTGTCCAGAAGAACTAGGTAGTCGATTTGTTTCGATGACCTTCGACGCTTTTTCTAAAAATATAGTTGACCGTTTTCGTATGGCGTTGCCACCACAGTGGAGACCAACAAAACCATATGATGTCACTTTTGCAACTCGCCAGCAGATAACCCGTTTTTTAGGTCGAGAGCGGCAAAAAAATAGTCATGTCTCTGGATTGTTGAATGCTGTAGCCAGAATAAATCCAGTAACTTTTGAGTCTACATTTGTTGGCTCAAGGAGACTTGGTCTAGCTTCGAACGACATCGGTGAACGGACTCTTTATGATAATTGGTTAGCCGAACAAGTACGTTGCGGAGATGGAGAGTCATCACAGCTGACGTTTATGACAATAAACCGGCTGGCTGAATATATAATTCGTACCAATGACCATGTGCGACGAGCTTTGAGAGCAACGTATCCATATGTATTTGTGGATGAATTCCAAGATACGACTTATGGTCAGTATGATTTCCTGCTGTCAGCCTTCGGTTATAGTGAAACAACTGTAATGGTTGTGGGGGATTATAAGCAGAGGATCATGGGTTGGGCTGGGGCCCGAGGTGATGCGTTCCATCAGTTTGAGGCTGATTTTTCGGCACAACGATATCCGCTGTTACTTAATCACCGCTCTTCACCTGAATTGGTCAGGATACAACATGTTATTGCACAAGCTATTGACCATGAGGTGAGAGAGGTTCAAACAAGTAATCACAATCAGGTATTTGGTGATGCAGCTTGGGTTTGTTTTAGCCGTAACGTAGATCATGAGGCCAGTTACTTGGCGCAGTGGATTGCGAATGACATGCGAAGCAGGTCATTGAACCCAAGGGACTATTCCGTTCTGGTGCGCCAAAGACCTGAGGATTACGAAGAGCAGCTA
Organism: Pseudoalteromonas sp.; assembly: GCF_018402495.1. Lineage (GTDB taxonomy): Bacteria > Pseudomonadota > Gammaproteobacteria > Enterobacterales > Alteromonadaceae > Pseudoalteromonas. Next base: position 43,047 of record NZ_JAGYIU010000005.1, on the reverse strand, counting down.
TCTTCGTATTTAACTCAGTACGGGCTTAGCTTGCGAAATGAAAGTGTGAAAATAGGTAAAACTACTCTTCAGGATTTACTTGCTGAGGAGTTGACTATTTTGTTCTCTAATCTTCTAAGGCTAGGACTTGGGCATCGAAATGCGCAAGTTTGGAATCAGTTATCAGCAGATGTACAGCAGCTTCGTAACACAACCCAAGAAGATGAAAAAGCACTGAGACAGGTTGAACGCCGGTTAGCATTATTTATTTCTGAACTCAAGGAGTTGATGCGACAATCGTTTACACCAGACAATGCTCGCCTCGTTTTTGAAAGAATTATTGCCTTTATTGATTTGAATGATCTTCGGAAAACATTTGCTCGTTACGCTACTGGTGATCTACTTGAAATAAATCTGGCAGCACTTGAAGAGTTTTTTACAAACTGTGTTGATACCCAGAGTTGCTGGGGAAATTTCCTGGAAGAATTTGAAGGTACAAATCAGATTCCGCTAATGACAATTCATAAAAGCAAGGGGCTGGAATTCGATACAACTATTTTCATGGGGATCGATGATAATGCTTGGTGGTCCTATCGACCTGGCGATTCCGAAGGGTTATCGACATTTTTTGTTGCACTGTCTCGTGCGAAACAAAGAGCAATATTTTCCTATTGTCAGCAAAGAGGACAAAGAATCAAGGTCGCAGATTTTTATGCGTTGCTGACGACTGCTGGTGTACAGGAGTATGTGATCCCACCTAGCTAAGTATTTTTTGCTAAGGTATCCAAATGCGCCCGTATGGTCGCATTTGGATACCTTGTTTGTATGATACAAAGTCTGCGTAATCCAAAGAGCATCAAACGTTAGCTTTCTGATTTTTTGGGCTGAAAGCCCCCTCAGGGACTTTCACATGTGAAAGTCAGAAGCGCTATCGAAAACATGCAGGCAAAGCCCCACATAAGTTTTTGATAATACCAGTTAATGTTCCGTCCACTTCAGCTTTGATTTCCAAGGTCCCACATAGATATAGAAACAAAATCTAGCAGCCCCAGAGTGCTACTACTATTTTTGGTGAAAGTAATCACCTAGGCCCCACATTAGATAGTTAATTGGAAAGTGATTGGCTAGGTCCCGGTGAGGATATGCTATCGACGCGCTGCATTATTACTGGGGCAATGAAAGCAAAAAACGCTCAAACTGTCCTGATTGGGCATTTTCGCAGTGCAACCAAATTAGTAAGTCTCGATAGACTGTAACTCGTAGCAGTCGTAAAGAAGGAGGCTTATTATGCAAGACTACTCAAAGTTAGATAGGCTGGCGTCTAATTGGCACCAGTTAGCCCACTATCGTGAGGAGTTTAATGAATCAGAGTACTTTGAAAAAGCTCTGGCCCAATCGGAATTACTCCTCGAAGAAATAACTAAAATTACACATCAGGAGCCATTTCGGCTCGAATTCATGGCTAGTTGCTTCGCTAATAATTTTTGGCGTTTCAATCGACATCATCGCTCACCTGAAACTTCAGAAGTGCCAGGTAGATTTGGGTGTCGTGTGAGAGTCAAAGACAATAAATTTGAAGCTTCATGGTACATCAATGTTTTCCTCGATGAAGAAGATATGAAACGCCGAAAAATTAAACACCAAAAAGTTAGGTCAGTACATATTCAGAAAGGATCTGGCAGCCGTTATCGTTCGAGCTCTTTCTCCAAAGCCCAAGGGTGGGAAAAGGTTCAGATTGATTATTGTGAAGATGCTTTTCAGCTACTTCGGGAAATCCGGCATGAGATGGATAACATCAGAAAAAAAGTTGAAATGTGTCAGCGTCGTTTTATCAAGCTGCGAGCTCACTTTGAGTTGATGGAGGAGCCCAAATGAGTTTGGAAGAACCACTAGTTGGTATTTTTGATAGAGATATCCAAGTTGATTTAACTAATCTAACGATCAATATCTATGATTCTGGATTGTTATCTGCGTACATTTCAAAGATGAAAGATGAGTTAATCGCACAGCGACGTGATTTAAAATGCTCAGCTTTCGCTCTGGAAGAGTCATTCAACAAGTACAGGGAGAAATTAAAGAAAGAGCACACCGGACAGGAACCTTTTCGGTTTGTCTTTACCGTGTATATCGAGGATAACCTACCTAACTTTCAATGGTTTAAAGTTATAGTTTTTAACAGGGACAAACCAGCAAAGCTAGAAATGTTAACAGGGAGCATTCTGAAACACAAAAGAATGAGTAACGTCGCTGATTGGGAGCGGAAAATGTATTACCACATATGCCTACAAATAGAGGAAATGAAAGTGCGTGCAGACTTTATTTCAGAATTTGAGAAGAAGCTATTACAGCTTGTAGAACCTGTAGATAAGATTGAAATGTTTATTCGAAACAAAGTTAATTAAATCATAATCTTGGTTGATATTTTATGAAGCCTTGCCAGACTTGTTGGGAAGGCTTTTTTGTTGCTTTCAGCTTGGAGGTTGCATTTTTAAAATACGTGATATTTTGGTAGTAAATAGGAGGGCTTTCATATGATGAAATTGAAAATTCAAACAATTACTACCAGTAAATTTAACGTGAGCGTAGCGTGGTTCTCTGGTTTATCAAAAAATGGTGTGATTGATGTACGTGTAAGTCAGATTGAGCATCGTATAGCAGTTGCAGAGCTTACTGTAGCGCGTTACTTGCTCTGGGACTGTCAGGTCTTCGGGCATCGCCCAGGTAGCGGTAAAGGTGTTGAACTAGGTTTACCGCACAAGACTCTTCATTCTCTTAGTCTGAACTCTTGCGTTGAGTTGCAGCGAGCTAGTCAGTATTTGAAGACGTGGCTGAATGGTGTGCAACTCAATCCTGAAGAAATTGTCGGTGTTGCTGCTTCTACTGACCAGATACCAGTGATCCAGCCATATCGATTACCTCAACCCGTGTTTGATTCTCCAGTATTGGGGCCTGTTGCAATCAGTCGCCATGCAATACAGCGTTACCAAGAGCGCTTTCGTCACGGGTATACGAAGTCTCCCTGGTTGAGCTTGCAACGTCAGCTTTGTAACCCCGAACTTCGCCAAGCGAGACTCTCAGCTCGTACACGATTTCAGAAACTGCTGAAGCACGGAGACGATGGTAGCCAAGTTTGGCACCACCCGACGGGAGATCTATATTTCTTGCTAGTGCCACAGGAGACTCACTGGCTGGTCGTCACTATTTTTTCCCAGTTGAGTCGATCTATGGCTGAGGAGGTAGCATGATTCTGAAGATGCATACCGTTTCTGCTGAAGTGTCTGCAAGGCATCCTGGCAGCGCTGGTATTGAACCCCATGCTTTCACAGAAAAAGACGCGAAGACAACAGTTCACCGTGATTGGTTCTGGCCGCTAAAAGCCATGGTGAAATTAGTTCTTTTTTTAGTGCTGTTGTTTACTTTGCCCAGCCCAATTTCATTTTTGATTATCCTGTTTACCGCTTCTTATTGCGTTAACAAGCTAAATCGACGTTATGGCAGGCGTAGAGCCATCACTGGCAGGGCGAGGAAGCTCCAAAGGCATGGGCCGATATCGATGGGAGCTAGCTCGGCATCTGGTTTAGCAAGTTCAGGAATATACCAAGCTGGATTGGTTGGCATGACGGGTGCGAAATTGATACCTGATACCACAGATTTCATTTCTGATTCGAGCTCTTCATTTTGGTGCGGTGATATCAACCCAGCAAGTGGCCTTCCCATGATGGAAAATTCTTGTATTGATATCGGCGGCAATGTGTTTGGGGATGACAGCATGACTAGCATTGATACTGGTTTTGACTGTGGTGGTATTAGCTGCGATCCCTTTGATTGAACGATTTAAGGAGGTTGTATGGATTTGCTTTGGTATTGGCTCGCGGGGCTGATGTTGACAATAGCTGCTGTTGGATGTGTCTACTGGTATGCCGCATATCAGGCAAAGCGGGGTGGGAGTAACAAGGAGGGGTAGTTTTCTAGATTTCCCACGTTTCCCAATTTCCCTATGAATTTAGGATTTACTTGAGGTGTGTGGCTGGTTGCTAGCTAACTTTTGAATTAGTGTACTTTTTTCTTCTTCTGAGAGATTTTCTATAAGGCATAGAAGTTCAGCTGTCTTTGATGAATCACAGAAAAAGAACGCAATGGGTACGTTTAGTTCTTCTGCCATTTTTCTTAACGTGTTGATATCAGGCGTATGGCGGCCTTTCTCATAATGGTTCATGCGTCCACTCGCCACGCTTGGGTCCATACCAATACGAATACCGAGCGTTTTTTGGCTGATGCCTGCTCGCGTTCTTGCCTCTTTAAGGCGTGTTGGTAGGGGGCTTGGTGTTGGCAAATCACATTCATCGATAATCTCTAGATACTTAGATCTTCTAAGTTTTTTATGATTCTGTATACTTAGGATATCTAAGCTTTGTGGTTGATGGAATAGTCATGGAGAGCAAAAATGCCTAGTAAGTTTGCACTTAAAAGAGAAACGAGAAGTGGTGTACCGTTGAAAGTCCTCAGTGTATGTTTATCGGTAGGTTTATCTGCCCAAGCATATGCTGTGCCTAGTTATGAGCTCACATATGGTGACTGGAAGCAGATGTGTGGTCAGCCTAACCAAGCGTGCAACTTTTTCCTAAAAGGTTTTTTGCAATCAGCTTCTTTTTGGACTCAGTGGGTTGAAGATGCGGCGTTACTTCGCCCTGATCTTAAAAGAGCAAATGATGTCGTGCGTTGGGTCAGTATGCCTCAAGATAATGGTCATCTTTGCTTACCAAGAAACATTCAGTTTGAATCAGTAAGATCTAATGTCGATCGATCTCTTGAGCTGTTGTATCGAGAACAGTCAGATTTTACTCCAGGGCCCAGTACATTGCTCACAGGGCCTGGTTTAAGGGTAAATTTGTATGATGCATTTAAGAATGCGTACCCTTGTCAATCACAGTAAGTGGCATATACGATCTGCAACTTTCTGGTGCGCTTCTCGTCGCTCCTCCAGAAAATCGTGACGGTTGTAGATGCCTTCAACACCTTTGAGTTTGTGATTTAAACACCTTTCAGCCACTTGACCATCAATGCGCTCAGCAGAAGCCAGTGTTCTGAAGGTACGACGGAGGTCATGGACAACAAAATAGTCAACCCCATCCATTTTATTTTTGGTTGGCCTCTCTTTGTCACGACCAAACAAATATTTAATAGCGGTGGTTATTGTATCTGAGCCCATGTATGGATTTTTGCTCCTCCTTCTACTTGGAAATACATAATCGGACTCAAGCGCTCTGATTTTGAGTTCTTGCAGCCATTCCACAGCTTGGCGAGGAAGTGGGATAGTTAATGGTATGCCATTTTTGGTTCTCTCTTTGGGGAGCTCCCAGATCCCATTATCTAAATCAAACTCAGCCCAAGGCGCTTGGCATAGCTCGCTATTTCTGACGCCTAGCACTAGATATAAGCAGCAAGCTAGATAGTTTTCTCGTGTAAAGCTTACATTGTTCTCTCTGAACACTCGAAACACAGTTGCTATCTCGTCTTCGGTCAAAACACGCTCTCGACTTTTTTCAACACCTCCTGCGTCGTTGACACGAAAAGCTGCTGCCGGGTTGAACTGTGTGAGATCGAGTTTGTTGGCATGTCGAAAAAGCTGTTTCATGTACATCAAGGTGTCATTTGCGATGCTTTTTCGGCCACTATCTACGACGCGCTTGATTACTTCTCTTACATCCAGAGCAGTGACTTGATCGATTCTTATTTTGCCCATCACTGGGTGGATTTCTTTGGTGTAGATACGCTTGGGGATGTTGGAGTGTTGCAGTCTTACTTGAAGATCGTTTTTATACCAATCATCGAACAGTTGTTCGACGGTTTCTATACCTGACCATTGGCGGCGTTGGCGTTCTGCCAGTGGATTGATACCTTGTTGGATCAGCTTTCGTTGTTGAAAGGCGGCATCGCGTGCATCTGCAAGGGATAGTTCTGGATAGGACCCAAGTGTCATTTCTGGACGACTGCCGTTGATTGAAAATCGCAAGATCCAAAAAGGTTCTCCAGATGCGGGTACAACGAAGTAGAGGCCATTACCATCTGCGGTTTTGCGTGGTTCATCTTTGGCTAAAGCGGCGACTTTTCGTGCGTTGAGCTTGCCCATATAGTTCTCCTTATCATGGAAAGTTACTCACCATTTAAGGGCATACTAGATCAATCTTACTCACCACTAAACTCACCAGTTGGTTGAAAACAGTGGAAAGGTTTTGAAATCCACTGAAAACAAAAAAGCCCCAATTTACAGGGGCTTGGTAAGATTAAGTAAGCTTAAAGAGACTCAAAAAACCTTATTCGATGTTTTGGATCTGCTCTCTCATCTGCTCAATCAGCACTTTGAGCTCTACAGCTGCGTTGGTGATGTCACTATTTATAGACTTAGATGCTAGCGTATTTGCTTCACGGTTAAACTCTTGCATCATAAAATCTAAACGGCGACCACATGCGCCGCCTTTACTGAGGATTTTACGTGTTTCTTTAACGTGCGACTTTAAGCGGTCGAGTTCTTCGGCAACGTCTTGCTTTTGCGCAAGGTAAATCAGTTCTTGTTCAAGGCGTGACTCATCAATATTTGTTGTTAAATCTTCAAGTTTTTGTACTAACTTTTCACGTTGCCATTTAGTAATTTCTGGCATGTGGGCTTCAACAATATCAACTTGCGCTAAAATGGCGGTTAATCGTGTAGTTATCATTTCTTCAAGGTTTGCACCTTCATCACCACGTGCAGATTTGAAGTCTTCTATTACTTGGTCAAGACCAGTAATGAGCGCCGTATTTACACTATCCATATCAATTTCTTGTGCTTCCATAACGCCAGGCCAACGTAAAATATCAACAGGGTTAATGTCACCATTGCTTTGTTGTTGAACCCACTTAGCACTATTAATTAACTGCTCAGCCAGAGATTGGTTAATTGATAGTTCACCTACATGTGCCGGGTTTGCGACGAACTTTAAGAAAACTTCTACCTTACCACGCTGTAAATGCTTACGCAGACGCTCGCGTATAACGGGTTCCATGCCACGAAATTGCTCAGGTGCACGAATAAATGTTTCAAGGTAACGTTGGTTCACTGAACGAACTTCCCAAGTGCCAGTGCCCCATTCGCCTTTAATTTCGCGACGCGCATAAGCTGTCATACTGTGGATCATGGATGTTTCCTACATTTTTAAATACAATATTACGATTATTATACCGTAACACTGCTTAAGCTCTAAAGAAATTTTAATCTACTGGCTGTTTTTTAAACGCGATTTAATATAAATCAACATGGCATCTGTATCCACATCCACATATAATGTGGCAAATTCAGAATTAAGGGGATCGTCAATGCGTCCAAGCGAAAGAACACCTAATCAAATTAGACCGGTTACATTTACTCGTAACTATACTTTACATGCTGAAGGTTCAGTATTGGTAGAGTTTGGTAATACCAAAGTACTTTGTACTGCGACAGTTGAAGCTGGCGTGCCACGCTTTATGAAAGGCCAAGGTAAAGGTTGGGTTAACGCAGAATATGGTATGTTACCGCGTGCAACACACACACGTAATAATCGTGAAGCAACGCGTGGTAAGCAGGGCGGTCGTACTATGGAAATTCAACGTTTAATTGCTCGTTCTTTGCGTGCTGCAATTGATTTAAAGGCGTTAGGTGAAAACACAATTACTATTGATTGTGATGTAATTCAAGCCGATGGCGGCACACGTACAGCGTCTATCAGTGGTGCGTGCGTTGCGCTTGTCGATGCACTAACGTACATGCGTGCAAAAGGGATGATTAATTCAAACCCACTTAAACATATGATCGCGGCTATTTCAGTGGGTATATATAAAGGCCAAGCGATTAGTGATTTAGAATACCTTGAAGACTCTGATGCTGAAACCGACATGAATGTAATTTTAACTGAAACAGGAAAAATTATTGAGGTACAAGGGACCGCTGAGGGTGAACCTTTCTCGTTTGACGAGCTTGATGATCTACTTATACTGGCAAAGCATTCAATTCGTGAAATTATAGACGTACAAAAACAAGCGTTAGCATAAATAGGTAATCGACGATGAAAGAATATCAAAAAGAGTTTATTGAATTTGCTTTAGAAAAGCAGGTATTAAAGTTTGGCGAGTTTACTTTAAAGTCTGGCCGCACTAGCCCTTACTTCTTTAATGCAGGTTTGTTTAATACAGGTCGTGACTTGGCACGTTTAGGTCGCTTTTATGCTGCAGCGCTTGAAGATGCAGCAATTGAATACGATGTATTATTTGGCCCAGCTTATAAAGGTATTCCAATTGCAACAACAACCGCTGTTGCGTTGGCTGATCATTACAACAAAGATGTGCCTTACTGCTTTAACCGTAAAGAGAAAAAAGCACACGGTGAAGGTGGCAGCTTAGTAGGTTCTGATCTTAAAGGTAAGATCATGTTAGTTGATGATGTGATCACTGCAGGTACTGCAATTCGAGAATCTATGGAAATTATTGCTGATAATGGCGCAGATTTAAGTGGTGTTTTAATTGCACTTGATCGCCAAGAGAGAGGTAAAGCCGAGCTTTCAGCTATACAAGAAGTAGAGCGTGACTTTAATACTCAAGTTACTTCTATTGTTAAATTGGCTGATCTAATCAGTTACCTTGAAAATCAAGGAACCATGGATGAGCATTTAGCGGCAGTAAAAGCATACCGAGATCAATACGGTGTAGCTTAATATAAAGCCTTAAATTGTATGGCTTTCTTTTGACCTTTTTATAGAGTTTATTAATGAAAGATGTATTAAAACCTAATGGTTTAGGATTAAAACGTGTTTTTAAAGCTGCATACTGTTCTTATCTTGGCTTTAAAGCTGCGTTTAAAGAGGAAGCTGCGTTTAGGCAGGAGCTACTGCTCTGCATCATCCTTTTCCCTTTTTCTTTTTGGTTGGCATCTTCATTACTTCATTGGGCAGTTCTTATGTGCTCTTTGTTGGTGGTATTAATTGTTGAGTTACTAAATTCTGCAATTGAAGCTCTTACGGATCGTGTTAGTACAGAGCTACATGTTTTGTCAGGTAGAGCAAAAGATATGGGTTCGGCAGCGGTTACGCTTTCATTAATGATCCTTTTGATCTTGTGGGGAGTTAGTTTATATATGAAGATCGTAGAATCTTGGTCCATCATTTAAACATAAAAGTTATTCATACATGTTAATAAAATGGAAGTAATTGTTGTATTTTTAATGTGTTTAGCTCTAAAAATAATCGAACAGTCATTTATTTCAAGTTTTCTTCAAAAAAGGGTTGATCTGTTTTCGGATCTCCCTATAATGCGACCCCACTGAGACGGCAGAGCGCAACGCATAGCGAGGCACGAGCTAATCAGAGAGTCGAGTAAAACTTAGTTTCGAAAACTTTCAAGTTTAACAAAATTAAGTGTTGACAAAAAAATAGGAAAGCGTAATATGCGCAGCCCTAGCGAGATAAAGTTTAACACTTTAATCGCAACCGGATAACCGGTATAGCTCTTTAACAATATAAAGCAATCATCTGTGTGGGCACTCGTACAGATTGAGTTCTAACAGCCAAGCTACTTCGTTCTTTATTGAGCAAGTAGCGAGGCAAAAAATTTAGAGTCTCAATGTGATTTCTCGAAAGAGAAACTGAGTGACCAACAGCAATAACTACTTCGGTAGTAATTGCAGCACAGTCAATTCAATATCGAAAGATATTAAATAAATTCAGAATTCATTGAGCTGTCGAAAGACATAAAACTTTTTAATTGAAGAGTTTGATCATGGCTCAGATTGAACGCTGGCGGCAGGCCTAACACATGCAAGTCGAGCGGTAACAGAGAGGTGCTTGCACCTTTGCTGACGAGCGGCGGACGGGTGAGTAATGCTTGGGAACATGCCTTGAGGTGGGGGACAACAGTTGGAAACGACTGCTAATACCGCATAATGTCTACGGACCAAAGGGGGCTTCGGCTCTCGCCTTTAGATTGGCCCAAGTGGGATTAGCTAGTTGGTGAGGTAATGGCTCACCAAGGCGACGATCCCTAGCTGGTTTGAGAGGATGATCAGCCACACTGGGACTGAGACACGGCCCAGACTCCTACGGGAGGCAGCAGTGGGGAATATTGCACAATGGGCGCAAGCCTGATGCAGCCATGCCGCGTGTGTGAAGAAGGCCTTCGGGTTGTAAAGCACTTTCAGTCAGGAGGAAAGGTTAGTCGTTAATACCGGCTAGCTGTGACGTTACTGACAGAAGAAGCACCGGCTAACTCCGTGCCAGCAGCCGCGGTAATACGGAGGGTGCGAGCGTTAATCGGAATTACTGGGCGTAAAGCGTACGCAGGCGGTTTGTTAAGCGAGATGTGAAAGCCCCGGGCTCAACCTGGGAACTGCATTTCGAACTGGCAAACTAGAGTGTGATAGAGGGTGGTAGAATTTCAGGTGTAGCGGTGAAATGCGTAGAGATCTGAAGGAATACCGATGGCGAAGGCAGCCACCTGGGTCAACACTGACGCTCATGTACGAAAGCGTGGGGAGCAAACAGGATTAGATACCCTGGTAGTCCACGCCGTAAACGATGTCTACTAGAAGCTCGGTTCCTCGGAACTGTTTTTCAAAGCTAACGCATTAAGTAGACCGCCTGGGGAGTACGGCCGCAAGGTTAAAACTCAAATGAATTGACGGGGGCCCGCACAAGCGGTGGAGCATGTGGTTTAATTCGATGCAACGCGAAGAACCTTACCTACACTTGACATACAGAGAACTTACTAGAGATAGTTTGGTGCCTTCGGGAACTCTGATACAGGTGCTGCATGGCTGTCGTCAGCTCGTGTTGTGAGATGTTGGGTTAAGTCCCGCAACGAGCGCAACCCCTATCCTTAGTTGCTAGCAGGTAATGCTGAGAACTCTAAGGAGACTGCCGGTGATAAACCGGAGGAAGGTGGGGACGACGTCAAGTCATCATGGCCCTTACGTGTAGGGCTACACACGTGCTACAATGGCGCATACAGAGTGCTGCGAACTCGCGAGAGTAAGCGAATCACTTAAAGTGCGTCGTAGTCCGGATTGGAGTCTGCAACTCGACTCCATGAAGTCGGAATCGCTAGTAATCGCGTATCAGAATGACGCGGTGAATACGTTCCCGGGCCTTGTACACACCGCCCGTCACACCATGGGAGTGGGTTGCTCCAGAAGTAGATAGTCTAACCCTCGGGAGGACGTTTACCACGGAGTGATTCATGACTGGGGTGAAGTCGTAACAAGGTAGCCCTAGGGGAACCTGGGGCTGGATCACCTCCTTATACGATTTAGAACTTATTTGTTCGTAGTGTCCACACAGATGATTGTTAGTTAGTAAGCCGAAAGGTTTATTAATTAATATGCTCTTTAAAAATTTGGAAAAGCTGATAATAAAATTCGTATGAATAACAATGTTATTTGTACAGAGTTTTCAAAAGTAAAAAAGAATGATAGCAGTATCATTCAGTGCCATTTAATGAACGTTTCGTTTGTTGATTGGTATCTACTTTAGTATTCAATATTAACTTCTGGCGAAGTTAAACTGTCACGAAACAAAGACCCGTTTGGGTTGTATGGTTAAGTGACTAAGCGTACACGGTGGATGCCTTGGCAGTTGGAGGCGATGAAGGACGTATTAACTTGCGATAAGCCTAGTCAAGCTAGTAAAAAGCGCTTGAGACTAGGATTTCCGAATGGGGAAACCCACCTGCTTGCAGGTATCGTTAACTGAATACATAGGTTAACGAGGCGAACGCGGAGAACTGAAACATCTAAGTACCCGTAGGAAAAGAAATCAACCGAGATTCCGATAGTAGCGGCGAGCGAAATCGGAACAGCCCTTAAGCTTATTATGTGTTAATGGAAGGCGCTGGAAAGCGCCACGATACAGGGTGATAGTCCCGTACATGAAAACGCATTTTAAGTGAAATCGAGTAGGTCGGAGCACGTGAAACTTTGACTGAATATAGGTGGACCATCATCTAAGGCTAAATACTCCCAACTGACCGATAGTGAACCAGTACCGTGAGGGAAAGGCGAAAAGAACCCCTGTGAGGGGAGTGAAATAGAACCTGAAACCGTGTACGTACAAGCAGTAGGAGCCCACTTGTTGGGTGACTGCGTACCTTTTGTATAATGGGTCAGCGACTTATATTTTGTAGCGAGGTTAACCGATTAGGGTAGCCGTAGGGAAACCGAGTCTTAACTGGGCGAATAGTTGCAAGGTATAGACCCGAAACCCGGTGATCTAGCCATGGGCAGGTTGAAGGTTGAGTAACATCAACTGGAGGACCGAACCCACTAACGTTGAAAAGTTAGGGGATGACCTGTGGTTAGGAGTGAAAGGCTAATCAAACCGGGAGATAGCTGGTTCTCCCCGAAATCTATTTAGGTAGAGCCTCGGACGAATACTTACGGGGGTAGAGCACTGTTAAGGCTAGGGGGTCATCCCGACTTACCAACCCTTTGCAAACTCCGAATACCGTAAAGTACTATCCGGGAGACACACGGCGGGTGCTAACGTCCGTCGTGAAGAGGGAAACAACCCAGACCGCCAGCTAAGGTCCCAAAGTCATAGTTAAGTGGGAAACGATGTGGAAAGGCCCAGACAGCCAGGAGGTTGGCTTAGAAGCAGCCATCCTTTAAAGAAAGCGTAATAGCTCACTGGTCGAGTCGGTCTGCGCGGAAGATGTAACGGGGCTAAACTATGCACCGAAGCTGCGGATTCAAAATTTATTTTGAGTGGTAGGGGAGCGTTCTGTAAGCGGTTGAAGGTGTACCGGGAGGTATGCTGGACGTATCAGAAGTGCGAATGCTGACATGAGTAACGATAATGCGGGTGAAAAACCCGCACGCCGGAAGACCAAGGGTTCCTATCCCATGTTAATCAGGGTAGGGTAAGTCGACCCCTAAGGCGAGGCCGAAAGGCGTAGTCGATGGGAAACGGATTAATATTTCCGTACTTGGTATAATTGCGATGGGGGGACGGAGCAGGCTAAGCAAGCATGGCGTTGGTAGTCCATGTGAAAGTGTGTAGGCTAGTGACTTAGGTAAATCCGGGTTGCTGTTAGGCTGAGACACGAGACGAGTCACCAAGGTGATGAAGTTGCTGATGCCATACTTCCAGGAAAAGCCTCTAAGCTTCAGATTATACCGAATCGTACCCCAAACCGACACAGGTGGTCAGGTAGAGAATACTAAGGCGCTTGAGAGAACTCGGGTGAAGGAACTAGGCAAAATCGTACCGTAACTTCGGGAGAAGGTACGCTCCGATTGGTGATGGGACTTGCTCCCTAAGCTGATTGGAGCCGCAGTGACCAGGTGGCTGGGACTGTTTATTAAAAACACAGCACTGTGCAAAATCGCAAGATGACGTATACGGTGTGACACCTGCCCGGTGCCGGAAGGTTAATTGATGGGGTTATCTTCGGAGAAGCTCTTGATCGAAGCCCCGGTAAACGGCGGCCGTAACTATAACGGTCCTAAGGTAGCGAAATTCCTTGTCGGGTAAGTTCCGACCTGCACGAATGGTGTAACCATGGCCACGCTGTCTCCACCCGAGACTCAGTGAAATTGAAATCGCAGTGAAGATGCTGTGTACCCGCGGCTAGACGGAAAGACCCCGTGAACCTTTACTACAGCTTGGCACTGAACATTGAACCTACATGTGTAGGATAGGTGGGAGACTTAGAAGCAGAGACGCTAGTTTTTGTGGAGTCGTCCTTGAAATACCACCCTTGTAGTTTTGATGTTCTAACGTTGGCCCCTGAATCGGGGTTACGGACAGTGCCTGGTGGGTAGTTTGACTGGGGCGGTCTCCTCCCAAAGAGTAACGGAGGAGCACGAAGGTTGGCTAAGTACGGTCGGACATCGTACGGTTAGTGTAATGGTAGAAGCCAGCTTAACTGCGAGACAGACACGTCGAGCAGGTACGAAAGTAGGTCATAGTGATCCGGTGGTTCTGAATGGAAGGGCCATCGCTCAACGGATAAAAGGTACTCCGGGGATAACAGGCTGATACCGCCCAAGAGTTCATATCGACGGCGGTGTTTGGCACCTCGATGTCGGCTCATCACATCCTGGGGCTGAAGTCGGTCCCAAGGGTATGGCTGTTCGCCATTTAAAGTGGTACGCGAGCTGGGTTTAGAACGTCGTGAGACAGTTCGGTCCCTATCTGCCGTGGGCGTTTGAGAATTGAGAGGGGTTGCTCCTAGTACGAGAGGACCGGAGTGAACGAACCGCTGGTGTTCGGGTTGTCATGCCAATGGCATTGCCCGGTAGCTACGTTCGGAACTGATAAGCGCTGAAAGCATCTAAGCGCGAAGCAGGCCTCGAGATGAGTTCTCACTAGACTTTTAAAGTCTCTGAAGGGCCGTTGAAGACTACAACGTTGATAGGCAAGATGTGGAAGTGGTGTGAGCCATTAAGCTAACTTGTACTAATTACCCGTGAGGCTTAACCATACAACGCCAAACGCGTTTTATGTGATAGTTTAAGCGAAGAAGTTAATAGACTAAAGTAGATTACTTGATTACTCTTTATTATCAGAAATTCCAAATTTTAGTAAGTTCGATTAAATCGACCTTACACCATATTTGCTTGGTGACAATAGCGTTTTGGACCCACCTGACCCCATGCCGAACTCAGTAGTGAAACGAAACAGCGCCGATGATAGTGTAGCATTTGCTATGTGAAAGTAGGACATTACCAGGCTCCAAATAAGAGAAGCCCGTTACAGCGATGTAACGGGTTTTTTTTTGGTTTAAATAAAATTAGAGCTCTCAGCTTTAAGCCGTCAGCTATCAGCTGCACAGCGTCAACCTGTACTTCGTAGCGTGGGTTGAGTATCACGAAACCCACGGGTAAAAGAACGCGACGACCACCTCAGTGCCCAGTGAATCCCATTAAAAAAACATTAAGAGTACTTTGCTATGTGACTCTTTACGTAAGCGTCTAGCAAAGTGCATCTGTCAGTAACTAATTAAAATTATTAAGCTATTTCCGAATTTCAATGAGGAGATAGTCATGAAAAAAACACGTAGCCTTGAACAATGGCGCAGTATTATTGAAGAACAACAAGCCAGCGATTTAACTATCATTGACTATTGCCAGCAACATGCTTTATCAAAAACAAGCTTCTATGCCGCACGAAGTAAGCTTAATGAATCATCAGTCAGCTTTGTTCGCGCTAAAGTAGCTAAATACGTTGACGTCACCGAACACCAACTGTCGATTACCCTCGAAGTCGGAAAAGTAAACGTCAGTTTGCCTCCCACAACGCCTGCATCTTATCTAGGCCAATTACTACGCGAGCTTGCCTGATGAAAATGTTTGTTGAACCAAAGTGTATTTACTTACACCGCGATATTGTGGATTTTCGAAAATCCATTGATGGTCTGGTCGCAATCGTTGAGGGTGAGCTTGAACGTGATGCCTATACTGGCGCTTTATTTTTATTTTGCAACAAAGCGAAGAATAAACTCAAGCTGGTTTACTGGGATAAAACGGGGTTTGCTTTGTGGTACAAGCGATTAGAAAAGCAAAAGTTCAAATGGCCAAACAAAGCCAGTCTGCAAGAATTTGAGCTCAGTCCAGAGCAACTGGATTGGTTGTTGTCGGGATATGATGTGCTTGGTCATGAAGAGTTGCGGTATCAATCGATGATCTAATCGATCATATTGGCAGTACATGATCGTTGCCACACCGTCTGTTTTATCTTTGCGCCAAGCAAGAAAACACCGTCAAATTCTGTTAAATTGCGAACATGAAAATTGATGCACACTCACTTCCTGACGACCCTGTACAACTCAAGCGCATGGTGCTTGAGTTGCAACAGCATATGGATGAAAAGTTAGCTGAAAAAGACGCGCAAATTCACGAATTGCTACAAGCTTATAACGCGAAACTAGCCAAAGAGTACGCCAAGAAATCTGAAAAGATGCCGGGTGCAGGCGAAGTATTCAATGAAGCCGAAGACATTCTCGATGAACATGATAAAGCGCTATTGGTGACATCGCCTTCAGTAAAGAAAGAAAAAGCCAAGCCAAAACGCCGCCCTCTGCCAGCGCAGTTGCCGCGAATTGAGGTGGTTGTTGACCTCGAAGAGGATGACAAAATGTGTGATTGCTGTCAAAGTCCCCTTCACAAAATGGGTGAAAGCAGCAGTGAAGCACTCGAGTTTGTGCCAGCGCATATCAAAGTAATCAAAACCATTCGCCCTAAATATACGTGCCGTCACTGTGAGCGTGAAGGCATTGAAAGTGTGGTAAAAACCGCCCTCATGCCTGCAACAGCCATTCCAAAAAGCATCGCAACGCCCAGCTTGCTGAGCCAAATAATCATGTGTAAATACCAGTTTGGCTTACCACTTTATCGCCAAGAAACTATGTTAGGCGATATTGGTATTGAGTTGAGCAGACAAACCATTTCGAGCTGGATGTTGCGCTGCGCAGACCTGTTGTTCCCTCTGTATCAACGCTTAAAAGACGTGTTGTTATCTCAACCGGTTATTCACGGCGATGAAACCCCGTTAAACGTCATTAATGCAGATAAAGCAACCAGCTATATGTGGCTGTATTGTTGCGGCGATGATAAACCAGGTAAAGGCACCAATATTGTCCTGTTTGATTACCATAACAGTCGCGCAGGCCAATGTACAGTTGATTTCCTTGATGGTTACGAAGGCTACATGCACGTTGACGGCTACAAAGCATACGAGCAAACGAAAGCAACACTCGTCGCATGTCTAGCGCATATACGCCGTAAATTCATCAAGGCTAAAGGCAATAATAAAAAAGCAGTTAAAGCGGATGTAGCACTTAACCTTATTCGCAAGCTCTACGGTATTGAGCAAGCCATCAAAGATAAAACGGCCGATGAAAAATTCAAGATTAGGCAGCAAAAAGCCAAACCAATCGTTGATGAATTATATCAATGGTTACTCAAGCATAAAGATAAAATCCCACCAAAAATGGCGTTAGGTGAAGCAATTACCTATGCGATAAATCAGTTTGAGAAATTCAGGCGTTACCTAGAGGATGGTAGGCTCAGAATTGATAACAACCGCGCAGAGCGAGCAATAAAACCGTTCGTAATAGGGCGAAAAAACTGGTTGTTCTCAAATACCTGCAATGGTGCACATGCCAGTGTAGTGGTACAGTGATTTTGGCCACCCATTAAGAAAGAAATGTTATGCTAATAAGCATACAAATTTGGGTGAAAAAATGACGAAATTAAAACGCGCAACGTATTCTGCGGCAATCAAATTAGAAACAGCTCAGCTTGTAGTCGACCAAGGTTATACGCAAGAAGATGCAGCCAAGGCTATGGGTGTTGGTAAATCAACCGTAAGTAAGTGGGTTACTCAATTAAAGCAAGAGCGTAATGGTCAGTCACCATCGGCTTCACCAATGACGCCCGAACAAATTGAAATTCGTGAACTTAAAAAGCAAATCCAACGCATTGAATTAGAAAAGGACATATTAAAAAGGCTACCGCTCTCTTGATGTCCGACTCCCTGAACAATTCTCGTTAATCGAGAAGTTAAATCAACGAGAGCATTATCCAATTAGCGTGCTGTGTAGCGTATTCGATGTGCATCGCAGCAGCTATAAATATTGGGCTATACGCGATACAACGCCGACACCTGAGCAAGTAAGGTTAGAGGCTGAAGTTAAAGCAATACATAGAATGAGTGGAGGCTCAGCAGGTGCAAGGACAATTGCTACAATAGCGACAAACAATGATTTTGAATTGAGCCGTTATCGCGCCGCTAAGCTAATGGTTAAGTTAAAGCTTGAAAGTTGCCAAGTTCCTCAACATTCATATAAGCGCGGTGGTAATGAACACCTTGAAATTCCAAACCTGCTTGATAGGCAGTTTGATGTTATTGAACCGAATACTGTGTGGTGCGGTGATGTAACGTATATTTGGACAGGCAATCGCTGGGCTTATTTAGCGGTCGTTATTGATTTATTTGCGCGTAAAGTGGTTGGTTGGGCAATGTCGTTGTCGCCAGATACTAATTTAACACTAAAGGCGCTTGAACTCGCGTATGAAAGTAGAGGTAAGCCAAGTGGGTTGATGTTTCACTCAGATCAAGGGAGCCATTATACGAGCTTGAAGTACAGCCAACGTTTATGGCGCTATAAAATTACACAAAGTATGAGTCGACGCGGAAATTGTTGGGATAATGCGCCTATGGAGCGATTTTTTAGAAGCTTTAAAACGGAATGGATGCCAAAGGTTGGATATGAAAACTTTAAAGAAGCTAAATATAGTGTAAGCGATTACATAAATGGATATTACAATAATGTTAGGCCGCATCATTATAATGCTGGTTTAGCGCCAAATGAATCTGAGGTTAGATACCAAGATTCTAAAATTGTGGCCAAAATTAGTTGACCACTACACAGCGCCATACTCTATAGTCTTGTTGAAACTGCAAAGGCAAATGACCTTGTAGTGCATGACTATATCTCTACTTGCTTACAGCGCCTTGCTGAGCAGCCAGGTAACCTTGAGCCACTGCTACCTTGGAATATTAAGCAAAGCTAGGTGTCGTTAGCTATACGTTTACATTGCTAGCCTAAATATATAATGTTTAAACGAATTAGCTACGGCTCTTTTAAGGCTTTATATGCTCGCTGTATGTATATAGAAAAATTCATTTAAGCTAGGCTGAAAAGTCACCATGGCCTGAATTTTTAGCTATTAGATGATTTTGCAGAATATATTAAAGAAATGATATTTGTGGAATAAAACAAGTAGGAGCAAAACGCCAACTCAAGGTTGGCGTTTCAATTATGAGGCTAAAGGTGATTATTAAACCTTAGGGCCTGCATTTTTAATTTCTTCAGATACGTCGTATTTTGCGAAGTTTTCTGTGAAATCAGCGGCTAGTTTAGCTGCATATTCAGCATACTTAGCTTTGTCTTCCCATGTATTGATTGGGTTAAGTAGCTTACTATCTACGCCTGGTACTGCAACTGGTACGTCTAGATTTAGCACGTCAATGTGTTGAGTTTCAACACCAGCTAATTTTCCAGATACGATTGCGTCAACAACAGCACGTGTTGTTGGAATATCGAAACGCTTACCAATACCGTAAGGACCCCCTGTCCAGCCTGTATTAACTAGGTAAACTTTAGCGCCGAACTCGCGTACACGCTTCATTAGAAGTTCTGCGTAGACACCTGCAGGACGTGGGAAGAAAGGTGCGCCAAAACAGGTTGAGAATGTAGATTCGATGTCACTGGTAGAGCCAATCTCTGTAGAGCCTACTTTTGCTGTGTAGCCACTTAGAAAGTGGAATGCTGCGGCTTCTTCGGTTAGTACAGATACTGGAGGAAGTACACCACTTACATCACATGTTAAGAATACAACCGCCTTAGGCTCGCCTGCACGATTTTCAACTTTACGTTTTTCAACATGCTCCAGTGGATAAGCTGCACGGCTATTTTGAGTTAAGCTGGTATCATTAAAATCAGGAACGCGATTTTCATCAAGTACGACATTTTCTAAGATTGTTCCAAAACGGATAGCATCCCAAATAACGGGTTCGTTCTTTTGTGAAAGATCGATACATTTAGCGTAACAACCACCTTCGATATTAAATACACTACCAGGTGCCCAACCATGCTCGTCATCACCGATTAAGAAGCGAGTTGGATCGGCTGATAACGTTGTTTTACCTGTACCAGATAAACCAAAGAATAATGCGGTATCGCCTGCTTCACCTACGTTAGCAGAACAGTGCATTGGTAATACACCTTTTGCCGGTAGTAGGAAGTTTTGTACAGAGAACATCGATTTTTTCATTTCACCTGCGTAACGCATACCTGCAAGTAACACTTTACGTTGTACAAAGTTGATGATAACCGTGCCATCGCTATTTGTACCATCGCGCTCTGGATCGCATACAAACGAAGGTACGTTCATTACTTGCCACTGAGGGAAGTCTGACTTGTTGTATGATTGTGGTTCGATGAACATGTTTTTAGCGAAGATATGGTGCCAAGCAGTTTCTGTTGTTACAACTACTGGAAGATAGTGCTCTGGGTCAGCGCCAACTTCTAGGTGAGAGATAAAGTGGTCATTGCTTTGCACATGTGCTTCTACACGTGCCCATAACGCGTCAAACTTATCTGCATCGAATGGGCGATTTACATTACCCCATTGGATTTCATTTTCAGTACTTGATTCTTGAACAATAAAACGATCTTTTGGAGAACGACCGGTACGACGACCAGTGTTAGCTACAAAAGCACCATTGGCGGCTAAAGTCCCTTCGCCACGTCTGATAGCGTGTTCGACAAGTTCAGCTGCAGTTAGATCGACAAAACGGGTAGCGCTTGAAGTCATGTTTATACCTAAATTGTGTGAGATTGAACGGGATAGCTCTGGGTCTTAGTAACCTTTAAGCTGCAAATATAGTAACAGATGGATTAAGGATATTCGAGCTTATAAACGCCGTAAAAACATATAAATTAAGGAAAAAACATGAATAATTTCAATGATACCGGTGTCATGAAAAATGCTCAGCTTGTGATACCGGTGTCATTTTTTAGGCACAAAAAAGCCATAAAAAATTATGGCTTTTTTATGCTGTGTTTTATAAAAGTAGATTAGTTAAATATACTTTTTATATCTTGCTCGTTAAACACATAATCTTTTAAACAATAATGGCAGCTAATTTTAATCTCACCATTTTTTTCAACATCGTCCAAAAGCGCTTGTTGACCAACATTAACTAAAGCCGTCATCGTTTTTTCGTGGTTACAGCCACATTTAAATTGAATTGGTTGAGGATCAAATACTCGCGGATTATCTTCATGATAAAGACGCGTTAATATGGTATTGGCATCGAGCTCTAATAGTTCTTCATCTTTAATGGTATTGCTAAGGGCTTCTAAGTGAGCAAAGTCTTCAATCGACTTCTGCTTATCTACAGGTAAAACTTGTAAAAATAGCCCGCATGCTTTAGCGCTACCCTCGGTGGTATCGGTTGCAAACCAAAGACGTGTTTTTAATTGCTCAGATTGCTCAAAGTAACCTTCTATGCATTTACTCAATGTATCATGCTCTAAAGGCACTATGCCTTGGTAACGCTCACCTTGAGTGGGAGTAATCGTAATAACCATATAGCCTTGGCCTATAAGCTCTCTAACTGTTGAGCCTGTCACTTCACTTTGTAATCGAGCAATACCGCGCATATTTTGTTGATCGTCACCATTTATCACTGCATATTTTACCGGCCCATCACCTTGCAGCTGAACCGCAATTTCGCCTTCAAATTTTAATGTTGCTGTTAATAAACAGGTTGCAACAAGCAGCTCACCTAGTAAGGCTTTAACAGGTTCTGGGTAATTGTGTTTAGCAATCATTTCGTTGTAAGCGTTGTCTATTTGTACGAGTTCGCCTCGAACATCGAGGTTGTCAAATAAATAGCGGTGAAGTAAATCTTGTTGCATGAGCGGCTATACCTAACTTGATTTCATTTTTAAAAGTTCGCGTCTTTGCTTTTTATCTGGTTTTTTATCCGGATGAGGGGCAAAGAAACTGTTATTTTTGCGTGCGATAGTGTTTTCTTCACGCTTAGCAATACTAGCATCAGATTCTTGATACAAGGTCTGTGCAATGGGGGCGCTTTGGCGCTTTTCAAGTACATTTAATACTGTGATAGTTTTTTCATCAACGCCCTGGGCTAGCTTTATAACTGCGCCAACTTCTACAATTTTGCTGGCCTTACTACGTTGACCATTATAATGTACTTTGCCGCCTTGTACCATTTCACGGGCTATTGCTCGCGTTTTATAAAATCGAGCAGCCCATAACCATTTATCTAATCTAACTTTAAGTTCGTTCGTATTTTTTGAGTTGTCGTTGAGTTGAGTTTTCTTTGGCATGAAACATCTCTAGTAAATTCGCTTCTTAACTAAATTACCATGAAATGGTTAAGCTATGAAGTTATTGCAAGATTTCATGACAAAAGAGAGAAATAATTCAATTTGTTTACAAAGTTTAATATTAGCGTGCTTGTTGAATGAAAAATGAAAAGGTACTATGGCTAGGTTATTTCGCTATAAATTAAAATAAGAACATCACTATGGAACAGCACGTTCAACAATTTAAGCTATTATTAAACCGTTTGCCGCATGCTAAATTAAGTGCGTTGGTTATGGTTGTAGTTATTGTTTATATTGCATTTTTATTATCAAAGCTGGTTTGGCTTGTGTGGCCACAGCCTGTAACATCTCCTCTTGCCCCCATTCACTACTCTGGCCAAGCCACAAGTGGTAATAACCAGTCTGTAGATTCGATTATTAAGCATTTTTTATTTGGTAAAGTAAATGTAACAAAAAATACCAATACTGTATCGCAAACTAAAGTAATTAATAATGCCCCAGAAACACGCTTAAGCATAAATTTAACCGGTATTGTTGCTGTTAGTAACGATGATAAAGCGGGAATGGCGATTATTGAATCGCAAGGGCGGCAAGTAAGTTATTTGGTTGAAGATGTTATTCAAGGTACGCGCGCAAAGGTATCGCAAATACTCCCTGATCGTGTCATTTTAGATGTAAGTGGCCGTTTTGAAACTTTAATGCTCGATGGACTCGATTTTACCAAAACGGTGTCTATGCCTGTGCTTGCTGCCCGTGATGAGCCTGAGATGGGCCCTTTAGCACCTTCAACAAAAAGTGAAGATCAAATAGATGCAACCGCCAACCTTGAAGTAAAAGAAGCATTAATAGAAACCCGTGAAGAGCTTTTAGAAGAGCCGGGCAAACTATTTGATTATATAAGAGTGGCCCAAGCTATGAATGATGGGGAACTTATTGGTTACCGTTTGAGTCCGGGCAAAGAGCCTGAGCTGTTTAAACAAATGGGATTACAAAATAACGATTTGGCCGTGGCAATTAACGGCTATCAATTAACAGATTTAAAACAGGCAATGGCAGCTATGAATGAGCTGCGAAATAGTACTGATGCAACTATTACTATTGAACGTGATGGCGAGCAAATCGATGTACTTTTTAGTCTGCAATAACTTAGCTTTGGAGTTTTAACATAATGGTTCAGGTGCTACACCTCAAAAAAATTAAAAAAGGGTTAGCTAAGTATGCGGCACTTTTTTTAGCAGCAAGTCTTTCTATGTCGGTTGCTGCCGTTGAATACGCGGCTAACTTTAAGGGCACAGATATTAATGAATTCATTAATATTGTGGGAAAAAACCTTAATAAAACCATCATTATTGATCCTAACGTGCGTGGCAAAGTTAATGTGCGCAGCTATGAATTAATGGATGAGGCACTCTATTATCAATTCTTTTTAAATGTATTAGAAGTTTATGGTTATTCGGCCGTTGAAATGGATAATAACATTATAAAAATAGAAAAAAGTTCAGATGCTAAAAAATCTAATGTTCCGTTAATTACAGCTGATAATGAGGCCTCCGGTGATATGATGATCACTCGGGTCGTACGCGTTAAAAATGTCAGTGTTCAAGAGTTAGGCCCTTTGGTTCGTCAGTTTAGCGACCAAAAAGACGGTGGCCATGTTGCTAACTTTAATGCCGCTAACGTGATGATGCTAACAGGGCACGCAGCTTCGGTTAACCGCTTAGTAGAAATTATTCGCTCAGTTGATCAAGCGGGTGATAAGCGTGTTGATATTGTAAAGCTTAAATATGCCACTGCGGATGATGTAGTGTCAGTTGTTGATAATATTTATAAAGACAGCGGTAAAGGCAGTGTTCCTGAGTTTTTAATTCCAAAGGTAGTGGCTGATGGCCGAACTAATAGCGTGATTGTCAGTGGTGAAGGTCAAGCACGCACCCGCGCTATTGAACTCATTAAACGTTTAGACGGCGAACTTGAAAGCCAAGGTAATACTAAGGTATTTTATCTAAACTACGCAAAGGCCGAAGATTTAGTAAAAGTACTGCAGGGTGTGAGTAAATCACTAGCCGAGGACACACAAGGCGGGGCTACTAAATCACGTAGTAGTAATCGAAATGAAACAAGTATTGAAGCACACCCAGATTCAAACTCATTAGTTATTACCGCTCAGCCCGATACCATGCGTTCACTTGAATCAGTTATTGAGCGCTTAGATATTCGCCGCGCACAAGTATTAGTGGAAGCCATTATAATTGAAGTTATGGAAGGTGACGGCGTTAACTTTGGCTTGCAATGGATTTCAGAGCAAGGCGGCATGCTGCAATTTAATAATGGTACCACTGTGCCTGTTGGCTCTTTAGCCGTGGCTGCTGAGCTATCCCGTGATAAAACGGTGACTAAAAATATTATTGGCACTGAGTCAGGGAACGTAACCGAATATGATGAAACAACTGAAGGTGACTACGGTCCGCTTGCCTCACTACTCGGTGGTATTAATGGTTTAGCCATGGGGGTGATAAAAAACGACTGGGGTGCAATTGTACAAGCAGTTTCAACCGATACTAATTCGAACATTTTAGCGACTCCATCTATCACCACTATGGATAACGAAGAAGCGTCTATTTTGGTAGGTCAAGAAGTGCCTATTATTACCGGTTCGCAAACGGGTAGTAATAACGAAAACCCATTTCAAACGGTTGAGCGTCAAGAGGTGGGTATTAAACTTAAAGTAACTCCGCAAATTAACGATGGTTCAGCTGTGCAATTAACCATAGAGCAAGAAGTTTCAAGTGTTAGTGGCGCAACAGCCGTTGATATTTCAGTGAATAAGCGCGCAATTAAAACCACCGTGATGGCCGATGATGGCGGCATGGTAGTATTGGGCGGCTTGATTGATGAAGATGTGCAAGAGAGCGTGTCAAAAGTGCCATTACTAGGCGACATTCCTATTTTAGGCCACTTATTTAAGTCAACTAATACAACAAAGCGTAAACGTAATCTAATCGTGTTTATTCGACCGACTATTATTCGCGATGGCGTGAGTATGAATAAGCTCAGCTTTAGTAAGTATAACTTTATTCGCGGTGAGCAATTTAAAAAGCGTGAGGATGGCATTAATTTAATGCCCATGACTGATGCGCCTATTCTACCCGAGTGGAATGACGAATTAGTGTTACCACCTACGTACGAAGAGCATTTACGCAAACAAAATGCACAAGAGCGTAACAATGACTAATGCGATAGAAGATATTAATCAAGATGTTGTTCATCCAGCTACACATAACAAGAGTGAACAGCTTGAACAACAGGACTTAATTGAGCTGCCTGCTAAACGTTTGCCATTTTCATATGCAAGACGAGTGGGTGCATTACTGAGTAAACACAAAGATAATCAGATTGTGTATTATCGGGGTGAACTTGATGTTGAAGTGTTATTAGAAATACGTCGTATTGCGGGGCATGGCTTCACACTTGAGCAGCTAGATGACGATAAATTTGAGCTATTACTTGAAGCATCGTATCAGCGTGATAGCTCAGAGACTCAGCAAATGATGGAAGACATTGGTAACGAGGTTGATTTATTCTCGCTAGCTGACGAGCTTCCTCAAACAGAAGATTTGCTCGCCGGTGATGACGACGCGCCTATTATCAAACTCATTAATGCCATGCTCAGTGAGGCGATTAAAGAAGGCGCCTCTGATATTCACATTGAAACGTTTGAACAAGAGCTGGTTATTCGTTTTCGGGTGGATGGCGTGCTTAAAGAAGTTTTAAAACCAAACCGTAAATTAGCATCGCTTTTAGTTTCCCGTATCAAGGTAATGGCAAAGCTCGATATTGCAGAAAAACGCATACCGCAAGATGGACGGATCAGTTTACGTATTGCGGGACGCGCAGTAGATGTGCGTGTATCGACCATGCCATCAAGCTTTGGTGAGCGAGTTGTACTACGTTTGCTTGATAAAAACAATGCGCGTTTAAACCTTGAAGACTTAGGTATGACCGCGAAAAACCGAGAGCTGTTTGCCGATTTAATCAGTAAGCCTCACGGTATAATCTTAGTAACAGGCCCTACAGGCTCTGGTAAAAGTACCACGCTATATGCAGGTATGAGCCAAATTAACTCGCGAGATCGCAATATTTTAACGGTTGAAGATCCAATCGAGTACGAAATTCCTGGTATTGGCCAAACACAGGTTAATACCAAGGTTGATATGACTTTTGCCCGAGGCCTGCGCGCCATTTTACGTCAAGATCCGGATGTAGTTATGGTCGGTGAAATACGAGATTTAGAAACAGCCCAAATTGGTGTGCAAGCATCACTTACTGGCCACTTAGTTATGTCTACTTTACATACCAATACCGCTTCAGGGGCAATCACCCGCATGGAAGATATGGGCGTTGAGCCGTTTTTATTATCGTCTTCATTACTGGGGGTTTTATCTCAGCGCTTAGTACGTACTTTATGTAATAGCTGTAAAGAAGGTCACGTTGCAGATGAACGTGAATGTGAGCTACTTGGCGTACCGTTTGATAATGCACCGACGATTTACCGTGCGGTAGGATGTGAAGAGTGTAACTTTAATGGCTACCGAGGTCGTACTGGTATTCACGAGTTATTAGTTGTCGACGAAACCATTCGTGAAATGATCCACAGCGGTAAAGGTGAGCAAAGCGTAGAGAAATACATTCGTAAGCACAGCCCAAGCATTCGTCAAGATGGTTGCAGTCGTGTTCTTGCAGGTAAAACAACGCTTGAAGAAGTATTACGTGTAACCCGTGAGGAAGGCTAGCTATGGCGGCGTTTGAATACCGCGCATTAGATGGCCGGGGAAAAGAAAAAAAAGGTATTTTAGAAGCCGATACAGCTAAGCAAGTTCGCCAGCTTTTACGCGATCAAAAGCTAACACCCCTCGAGGTGGTGCCCGCTGCGCAAGATGATAAACAAGTCAGAGGTCAAAAAGCGCCATTATTAGGTTCTTTATTTAAGCCGACAATATCAACTGCCGATCTCGCTTTGATCACCCGTCAGCTTGCAACCCTAATTCAGTCTGCCTTACCTGTAGAGGGGGCGGTGATGGCGGTTGCTGAGCAGTGTGAAAAGCCACGGCTAAAACGTATGTTAATGTCTGTGCGATCGAAAGTAGTGGAAGGTTATACGCTTGCTGATGGTATGAGTGAATTTCCGCATGTATTTGACGATTTATACCGCGCTATGGTGGCCGCAGGTGAAAAGTCAGGTCACTTAGATCAAGTACTTAACCGATTGGCTGATTACACCGAGCAACGCCAACACATGCGTAGCCAAATTACGCAGGCTATGGTGTATCCCATTATTTTGGTAGTGTTTGCCATTGGTATTGTTTCAGTATTATTAGGTACTGTGGTGCCTAAAATACTAAAAACGTTTGAAAAAACTAAACAAGTATTACCTTGGACTACCGAATGGGTCATGGCGGGTAGTCATTTTGTACAAAATTATTGGTTTGTTAGTTTATTAGCGATCACAGCGATTGCTATTGGAATTAAATATGCACTTAAAAAGCCTAAAGTACGCTTTTGGTGGGATGCAAAAGTATTACATATGCCTGGCATAGGTAAGGTTGCCAGAGGTATTAACACGGCGCGTTTTGCGCGTACTTTAAGTATTTTATCATCAAGTTCAGTGCCGTTACTAGAAGGGATGCGTATTTCGGGTGGGGTGTTAGTTAACGAAAAAATTAAACAAGCTGTGGCTGATGCCGCAGAAAGAGTCAGTGAAGGGGCGAGTCTGCGCGCTTCGCTGCAGCAAACTAAGTTGTTTCCACCAATGATGCTGCATATGATAGCCAGTGGTGAAAAGTCCGGCGAACTTGAGCAAATGTTAGAACGAGCCGCTAACAATCAAGATCGCGAGTTTGAAAGTATGGTTAATGTGTCATTAAAACTATTAGAACCGGCAATGATTGCGTCTATGGCAGTGATTGTGTTGTTTATAGTAATGGCAATTTTGCAGCCAATTATGGCAATGAATAAGGCTGTTGGTCTTTAATTATTTTTTATATTAATAATTTTATTAAAATTATTTTTATTTAGTGTTTTTAGAATAACGAGGTAATAACGTGAATAAACAATCAGGTTTTTCTTTATTAGAAGTGATGGTGGTACTGGTTATCATAGGTATGATCATGTCGATTGTGGCACCTAACATTATGGGTCAGCAAGAAGAAGCGGCTATTGATAAAGCGCATTTAGACATTCAGCAGTTAGAAGATGCTATGAGTTTGTATAAGCTTAAAAATAAAAGTTACCCGAGCACAGAGCAAGGTTTAGAAGCTTTAGTAACAAAAACCAGCATTGAGCCTATCCCAAAGCGCTTTCCTGATGGTGGCTTTATTAGCAAGTTACCAGAAGATCCGTGGGGTAACCCTTATCAACTTATTAGCCCAGGCGAAATAGGTAAATTTGATATCTTTTCTATGGGTCCAGATGGTGAGCCTGCTACTGAGGATGATATTGGTAACTGGGATGAAGATAAAAAGTAATGCTCAATAACTTTACCATGCACTTAAACATAATACATTGGGGCTTGCCATGCAGGTAAGCCCTAAGCATCTGAGTGCAAAGCAGTATGGTTTTAGTTTAATAGAAATTTTAGTGGTATTGGTGATCATCGCCTTTGCCACCAAAATGGTGGTATACAGCTTAGATGGCGGCGCTGAAGAAGCGTTAGACAAGCAAGCAAATAGGCTGCATACCACCATTAATGCCGCATCGGAATTTGCCGTACTTAATCAGGTAGAGTTAGGTTTATTAGTTGATCAAAATACGCTTGAATTTTTAGTGTTCGATGGCGAAAAGTGGACCAGCTTTAAGCGGGAAGAGTTATTTAAACCAATTGAGTTTGACCAGCAATTTAAATTAACACTTAATCTTGAAGACTTACCTTGGGCACAAGATAATTTATTAGAACAGTCAAATTGGCGTGAGTTAATGAGTGGTAATGATGAAGACAGTTTGCTAGAGCTTAAAAAATTAAAAGTACCCCAAGTGCTTATTTTATCCTCTGCTGATGTGAGTGCGTTTCAGCTTATGCTTGAATTAAAAGATCAAGCGGAGCCGGTGTATTTTATTGAAGGTAAATTTGCAGCGCCAGTTGATTTTCGTCGAGAGCCCCAATAATGAAAAAATACCAAGGTTTTACGTTACTAGAGGTTTTAGTTGCGCTAAGTATTTGTGCTATGGCGGGCATTGCTGCAATGCAAGCAACCAGTGAGCATATTTATCATCTATCGAGTATTGAAGAGCAAACGTATGGTTCATGGGTAGCCGAAAATGTATTAGTAGAGCAACGAACGCAAGGTGATAAATGGCAAGGTAAAAATGGTGCCCGCGGCAGTGAAATGATGGCGGGTATTGAATGGTTTTGGCGCCAAGATGTTGTGCCCACTGCTGATAAGAGCTTTGTAAAGGTCACTATTAATGTGTTTAGCGATGATAAGTACGAAAATTCAATTTATGAGTTAAGTACTTACTTAAATAAAGGTAAGCCTTAAGTGAAGCAGCGCGGTTTTACATTATTAGAAGTGATGGTGGCACTGGGTGTGTTAGCGTTTGTCATTATGGCCACTCACCAAATACTTGATACTACAACGCGGGCTAAAGAAGCATCAGATGAAAAAATTGCCGAGCTGAATGGGCTGCAAACAGCCTTTAGACTAATGGACCAAGACTTTAGCCAAATGACTAAACGCCAAGTACGCAATGAAGCTGGAGATTTTCAAGAGGGATACTTGCTTGCAGGGCGCTACATTTTAGAAAGCCAGCTTGATGGTATTGCTTTTGTACGTGATGGTTGGATGAATCCCATTAACTTACTTCCTCGTTCAGAGTTACAAGCTGTTGGTTATCGCGTCATTGATGACAATCTAGAACGTGTTTATCGTATTTATGTCGATCAGCTCGATAATATGGAGCCTCGTAGCCAAGTTATTTTAGCCGCAGTCGAAGAGCTTAAATTTGAGTTTTTAGATGGTAGCG
The DNA here is from genome assembly GCF_018402495.1 of Pseudoalteromonas sp. Taxonomy (GTDB): domain Bacteria; phylum Pseudomonadota; class Gammaproteobacteria; order Enterobacterales; family Alteromonadaceae; genus Pseudoalteromonas. Next base: position 13,125 of record NZ_JAGYIU010000005.1, on the reverse strand, counting down.
GTAAGTGGCAAGAAGACTGGCAAATTAAGGCATTACCTAAAGCCGTGGCGGTAACTATAAAGCAAATGGATGCGGAGCCTATCAGGCGTGTTTTTTTAGTGCCAGGACTAGGTAAAGAGTTACCTAAGTCAGCGCAAGGCAGTACTAACCCATCGCAACCAGATGAACGAGGGGCGCCTTGATGGATAAGCAAGCTTCGCGCGGTGCCGCTTTAGTTATTGTATTATTTATTGTCGCGCTTGCTGCTATTTTAGCTGTAGAAATGAGTGCTAATTTAATGGTGCAAGTGCAAAAAAGTACCAGCTTACAAAGTCAACAACAAGCCAAGTGGTATGCTTATGGCGCTGAACAGTTAGCTATAAAAGGTTTAATTCAAAGCAAAAAAGACGATCCTGAAAAAACCACCTTGGCGCAGCCTTGGGCAAAGCAAGGTGATGTCAAATACCCTGTGGATAACGGTACTTTAAGTGGCCAATTAATAGATTTACAGGCGTGTTTAAATTTAAATGCACTCGGGGTTGAGCCGGATCCAAATAGTGGTAATAAAACCAACCCGGCGCACAAAGCGTTGTTTACAATACTAGAAAATATAGATGATTTACCCAGTGATGAATCAGAAGAGGCCATGGCCGATAGTGTTTTTGATTGGCTTGATGAAAACAGTATTACTTATCGCTCTGGTGCCGAAGAGGGGGAGTATTTATCTCGTCAGTTTCCGTATATGACAGCCAACAGCTTATTTGCATCGGTATCTGAACTGCGTTTAGTCAAAGGCTTTAACCCATTGGTTATGGAAAAGGTACTGCCTTTTGTTTGTGTAATACCAGGCAGTACGTTGCTTTCAATTAATGTTAATACGGTCACTGAGGAGCAGGCATTATTGCTTAGTGGCTTTATAGACGAACTGAGTGTTTCAGGTGCTCAAGCGGTAATTGCTGCGCGTCCTGAAAATGGTTTTGATAATATTGAAGAGTTTTTTGAAGCGGTATTACAACAAGGCGGTAAAAATATCAAAGCGGTAGAAAAGCTCTTTAGTATAAAAAGTGAATATTTTAAATTACAAACGCAGGCAAAATTTGTTGATTTGCGTTTTTCGATGACCACATTACTGCATGCCAGCAATGGCGAGGTAACGATACTGGCGCGAAAATTTGGAGGCGTACAGTGACAGAGATACTGTTGATCCGCACGGGTCAAACCGAACAAGACTTACTTAACTGGTTGATATACTCACCACAAGAACAAGAAATAATAGCCAGTGGCGAGCTACAAAATGCCAGTCAGTTGAGTGAGCTAACTGAAAAAGCATTAACCCGAGAGCTCGTGGTACTTTTACCTTGTGACCAAGTGCAATTAAAAACGATTGCACTGCCAACTAAATGGAATCGTAAGCTAGAGCAAGCGCTGCCTTATATGCTCGAAGAGGATATTGCCTGTGATATAGACGATATTTATATTGCGTTTGGGGAACCAACCATAGTTGAGGAGCAGCATGTAATAAAAGTTGCACTAATGAACCGTAATTGGTTTGAGCACTGGCTAGAGGTATTTGAACAACACCAGCTCACCGCTTATAAAATAGTGCCTGATGGCTTGTTATTACCTCATGTAGAAGAACCTTATGTAGCTGCTATTGAGCTTAATAAGCAATGGTTATTTAAAAAAGGTGATTGGCACATAGGTGCAGTTGAACCCAGTTGGTTAAAAGAGTATTTATCGGCTTTAGGTAATCCAGATATAAAAAATTACAGCCCTGGCGAGCAGTTTCCTGAAACGATTAACTTGCATCCACAAACCAGTGATTATGAGCTGCCGTTAGCATTATTTGCTAAGCAGTTAGATCAACTTAAGTTTAATTTGCGCCAAGGACCTTATACGCTTAAAAAGAAAACGGCCTTATGGTGGGGTTACTGGAAAAGTGCTGCCATTGTTAGTGTTATTGCCTTGGTAGCGAGTGTGGCTGTTAAAGCGCTTGAATTACATCAGCTTAATTCTCAGCTTGAGGTTGCAAAGTCGCAAGTAGTAGAACGATTTCAAAAAGCCTTTCCAGACACGCGGGTGCGCCCTCATTTAATTAAAAATCAAATACAAGGCGCATTGGATAAAGTTCAAGGGGTTAGTGACGCTGACTTTTTAAATTTAACGAGTAAGTTGGTCAGCGTATTTTCACAGGTAAATGAATTTACGCCGCAAACATTGCGTTTTGACAAACGTCGCAATGAATTACGTATTCGTGCTCGCGGTAAAGACTTTCAAACATTTGGCAAAGTTAAAGCTATTCTTGAGCAGCAAGGAGTCACTGTTGAGCAAGGATCGTTAAATAATGATGGTGATTTTATCGTCGGCGAAATTAGACTGCGAGGTGCACAATGAAACAGCAGTTCATGAAATATTGGGGTTCATTAAAAGAACAAGAGCAGCAGTTAATAATGGTTGCGGGTGGTGTATTTATTATTTTTGTTTTGGTTATGGGTATATTTAGACCTTTAAATACGGCAATAGAAAATGCGCAACAATCACAAATAAAACAACAAGAATTGCTAGCATGGGTAGACGACAGTATCGTTAAACTTAAAGCCGCAGGTAAAACGCAAACGGTGAGCAATCAAAACCTCAGCCAAATAGTGAATAATACGCGCGGTCGTTACAGCATTAATATTAGTAAAATGCAGCCAAATGATAATTCACTTCGTTTAACACTCGACTCAGTGGAGTTTAATCAATTAATCCAATGGATTGACGAGCTCGTTAATCAGCATGGTTTAAGCGTAGAAAATTTAGATTTAAGCCAAGATGATAAACCCGGTTATGTACGTGTAAGCCGTTTAGTTTTAGAGAAGTAGTTAATGAAAAAAATAATAATTTTATCCATCGTTTTTGTAATTAGCTTTCTTATTTTTAGCGTTATTAAATTACCCGCTGCGGTTGCTTTAAATTTTGCTAAACCATACTTACCTGCGCAGTTAGAGGTAGGCCAAACTTTTGGTACGCTATGGCAAGGTCAAATAATGCAGCTTCGCTTTCAAGGCGAACAGTTAAACAATGTACGTTGGGATATATCAGGCTGGTCAATATTTAAAGCTCAAGTAAATACTAACTTACGTTTTGGTAATCCTCGCGAGCGAAATGACATTTCTGGGTATGCAGATATTAGCTATTCACTCACTAATAATGAGCTTAAAATAACCGATACCGTCGTACGCTCAACGGTTGAGCGTGCGATGCAGCGCATTGATTTACCACTGCCGGTTACCGCCAAAGGACGTGTAATCTTAGAGCTTGATGAGTATGTTTCAGGCGTTCCATATTGCCAATCATTACAAGGTGAAATAGCCAGCCCTGATATTGATGTGCAAGGGTTAACTGGCTGGTTTAATATAGGCGATTTAAGCGGTACGTTAAGTTGTAAGTCGGGCGATGTAGCCATACTCATCGAGCCAAATAATAGATTGGGCCTAGAGGCAGATGCTACACTAAAGGCTAATTTTGATTTCAAGGTTGCGGGATACGTTAAACCTGATCTCACTTTACCGAAAGAAGTCCATGACGCGGTGAAGTTTTTAGGCAGACCAGATAGCCAAGGTCGTTACCCACTTAAATTTTAATATTTTATATAAAGAGTTTTAATGCAAATACCTCAGTTTACTGAGCAGCATGCTAAGCTGCTCAGCGAGTTTTTAAATACCCAGCCTGGCGCTATGAGCCTTATTCAAAGCCAAGGTTATTTATTTGGCACTATTTGTTCACCTGAGCCATTAGAAGTACATCAATGGTTAGAGCAAATTCTACCTAATACCGCGAATGACCTTGATGAAGACATGTTGTTTTTGTTTATGGCATTACATCATCAAGTGAGTGAACAAGTATTTGAACTTGGTTATAAGTTACCCGCTGAGTTTGACCGTGAGTTTTGTCAGCAATGGTCTGCGGGTTTTTTAACCGCAAGCCAAACGTATGCTCATAAGTTACTAGCAAGTGAGCAACTAGATATTCAATACAAGCAAGCGCTTGAAAGCGCACAGGCGACTCTTAGCTTTTTTGCATTAGATGCACCAACTATTGCACAGATTGCACAGCAAAATAATATCGATGAATTACATTTTTGTGAGCAGCAGTATGAATTAATGGGCGACTTTGCGTTAGGTTTTGCTGAACTTATAGAAGTTGTCGCGCTTAATAGTGGTTTGTATACCGATGAAGGGTGGGATGAATAGGTAAGTACAGCCTTAACCGCCAATTTCTAATTCAATGTCAGTGCAACCTTGTTTGCACTGTATTACTCCCTTACCAGGTTCGCTGGTGGCTAAATTTAAGGTTAATACACCCTGGCAATGCTCACATTTAAGTGTTTTTCCATGTGCCAACTGCTTAAGCATAGTGCGATGTTTGTGAAATGAGTTACTTGCTTTTTTATTTAATCCAGAAAAATCCATTATTTCACTCTCACTTGCGCTAATGACTCTTTGATAATATGGCAAACGGTTGTTAATTGTTCTTCGTAAAAATAAAGGTTTAGATCTCCTTGGCGACAATAACGCAGTTCAAATACCTTAACTGACTCATCAGTTGTAAATGTTTTAGCAACATAGTCTTGCTCTGATTTGGAAAGCGCTAATTGTTTATTGATGTTGTTTCTTGTTTTTGTTGCTACAGGGAAGCGATCGACTTTAGTTTTACTGCTTAAAAAACCAACGCCTTCGCCTAGCAAACGCTTACGAGGCTCTTTTACCAAAGGGTGATCGACGGTAAAAAATGCTAGGATCACAATCACCAGTATAAAAAACTTCTTCATAAATATACAAACCTTGATCCAAACAATACTTTAGTAGCCGGCAAGTGTAATAAAATACACTTTAAAAGCAAGTAGCAAGTTGAATAAATTATTAGCAATCTAGTCAGTAATTTTAACCAATATGCGTATAATAAGGGATAGTAGTTAGATATTTCTGAAATATCTGAAAGTACACAAGTGCGACCTAAAGCGTATTATGTTTAGTATTTAAGTTGCTACACTTGAGCGATAAGTAAAAAAAGATTGCTGAATTTTTATTTCCTAGCGGCGTTGAGGAACTTCAATGGATAAGCAAATTAAAGTAAAAAATATACCCACAGAGGTTAAGATCGAAAAACCGGATCTGAGCCGTCAAGAAGATAGATTTAACCCACGCAACCGTATTTATGTGCGTGCAGTTTCAGGGCTCCATCAATTACTAAGACAACGTATTGGCTTTTTAGGCATGCTGGCGTTTATGTTATTGCCATGGATCAACTTTAACGGTCAACAAGCTGTTTTATTTGAGCTAATGGAGCAAAAATTTAATATTTTTGGCTTAACCCTGTGGCCACAAGATTTCACCATTCTTGCATTTATATTTATGCTAGCAGCATTTGCCTTATTTTTAGTGACTACTTTTTATGGTCGAGTGTGGTGTGGCTATACATGTCCGCAAACAGTATGGACCTTCATTTTTATTTGGTTTGAAGAAAAATTTGAGGGCAGCGCTAACCAACGTAAAAAGTTAGATCAACGGCCGATGGATTTTGATAAGTTTTGGCGTAAAACGGCTAAGCACACTAGTTGGGTATTATTTTCTTTATATACTGCGTTAACGTTTGTTGGTTACTTCACGCCTATTCGCGAACTACTGCCTGAATTTGTTACCTTTAATGTGGGCGGTTATGCCTTAGTTAGTATCATTGTATTTACTATTTGTACTTATGGTAACGCTGGGTGGATGCGAGAAATTATGTGTTTACATATATGCCCGTATTCACGTTTTCAGTCAGCAATGTTTGATAAAGACACTTTTACTGTAAGCTATGATGAAACTCGTGGTGAAAACCGAGGGCCACGTTCTCGTAAACAAGACCCTAAAGAGTTGGGTTTAGGTGACTGTATTGACTGTAACTTGTGTGTGCAGGTTTGCCCAACCGGGATCGATATTCGTAATGGTCTACAATATGAGTGTATAAATTGTGGCGCTTGTATTGATGCCTGTGACGGCGTAATGGATAAAATGAATTATCCGCGAGGGTTAATTTCTTATACCACCGAGCGTAATTTAGAAACACCGGAGAATAAAACCCATCCGCTGCGCCCAAAGCTGATTGGTTACAGTGTTATTTTAATCTTACTTACCGGTGCGCTGGTTGCTAATATCGCCATGCGTAAAAGTATGGATTTTGATATTATTCGTGATCGCAATCAGTTGTATCGTGTCGACTTTGATGGCTTAGTTGAAAATACTTACACTTTAAAAGTAATTAATAAAGCGCAACATGAGCAAACATTCGCTATTGATGTAACGGGATTAGATAACTATAAATACATAGGTGATACCACTTTTACAGTAAACGCAGGTGAATCGCATAATGTACCGTTATCATTGGTAATGGACCCTTATGATTTAAAAGCGCCAATGACCGAGTTTAACTTTGTATTGTCGCCAACAAACGAGCCCGATAATAAAATATCGCGGCCAAGCAACTTTTTTAAAGCACGATAAGTCGTTTTTTTTAAAGGTAAATTAGCACTGTTATTAACAAAAAAGCGGGATATTCCCGCTTTTGTTTTATATAAGAAGCATATGAGTAAATTCAGCTTTATTGACTTAACCCCAGATCTTATTTTGGATGCCATAGAAAGCGTAAACATTTATGCTGAGTCAGGACTATTAGCGTTAAACAGCTACGAAAATAGAGTCTATCAATTTGTAGCTGAGGGAGGAAAACGTTACGTCGTTAAGTTTTATCGCCCTGAGCGCTGGAGTAAAGCGCAAATTCAAGAAGAACATAATTTTGCATTTGAACTCGCAGCCGCTGAAGTACCCGTGGTTGCGCCAATAATGCACAATGGTCAAAGCTTGTTTGAGCATCAAGGGTATTTATTTACTTTGTTTCCAAGTGTTGGTGGGCGTTTATTTGAGGTGGATAATTTAGATCAGCTCGATGTACTCGGGCGTTTAATTGGTCGCATGCATCAAGTAGCTAAAACAAAGCACTTTACTCAAAGACCGACCGTTACCTGTGACGAATATTTAGATACAGCTAAAGTTCATTTACAAAAAAGTAACTTAGTCCCTATGGGGTTAGAGACTTCATTTTACACTATTTTAGATTTAGTTATTGCTCAAACTAAACAGCAATATAAAAATGTAGAAGACATTCGCTTACATGGTGACTGCCATGCTGGTAATATCCTATGGGCAGGAGATGCATTAATGTTTGTTGATTTAGACGATAGTCGTCAAGGCCCTGCAATTCAAGATTTATGGATGATGCTCAGTGGCGATCGACAAACACAGCTGTTACAGTTAGACACTTTAGTGAATGCATATGAAGAGTTTAGCGATTTTGATCATTCACAGCTCAAGCTGATCGAACCGCTTCGCGCTATGCGTATGATTCATTACATGGGGTGGGTTGCAAAACGTTGGAGTGATCCGGCTTTTGTGCGGAACTTTTCATGGTTTGCAGATGACAAATACTGGGAGCAACAAATTTTAGCGCTTAAAGAGCAGCTTGCAGCGTTGCAAGAAGCCCCGTTAAAATTGTTGCCATAATATTTTATTTAAAAAAGAAGTATAACGAGATATTCATGCTTAAAAAATTAAAACTAAGTTTATTGATCCTATGTTTACCTTTTGCAGCATTAGCTGCCAATTTTGAAGCGGGTAATCAATACACTGTTATTGACGTTGAAAAAAGTAAAACGCCGAATGTAACCGAGTTCTTCTCTTTTTATTGCCCGCACTGTTTTAAATTTGAGCCGGTAGCAAAAGGGATTGAAGAAAACCTACCCGAAGGGGCTGAGTTTGTAAAAAATCATGTTAATTTTTTAAGTGGTGTTTCAGCGCAGGCACAAAGTAACTTAAGTCTTGCCTATCTAATCGCAAAAAAACACGGTCAAGGCGAGGCTGTAACAGCGCAAATTTTTAAAAGCATTCATGTTCAACGTGCGCCATTAACTGAAATTAAAGACGTTAAAAAGTTATTAGAGCTTAATGCAATTGATAACACGACATTTGATAACGACATCGCCAGTTTGCCTATCATATCAGCTGAACGTGAGATGCAAGATAAACAAAATAAATATTCTGAACTTGGTGCATTAACGGGCGTGCCTACATTTATCGTAAATGACAAATACAAAATCAATATTAATACAATCAAGAGCCAACAAGAACTTGATGAGTTAATTAGCTTTTTACTAAAACTATAATTTTTGGAGCACCACAATAATGATCAAATTAGTTAAAGCAGGGTTACTTGCTGTATTACTCCCTTTAGCTGCAACCAGTTTTGCTGCCACTTACGAAGAGGGCGTGCATTACGATGTCGTCTCTGATCGTGCAACCAGAAAACCAGAGGTAAAAGAGTTTTTCTCTTTTTACTGTCCTGCATGTAATAACATGGAACCACTGCTGGCCGAAATCAAACCTAAGCTAGATAAAAACGTAAAGTTTAAGAAAAGCCATGTAGATTTTGTGGGTGTACGTGACCCAGAACATCAAACCATGATCAGCCAAGCATTAGCTACAGCTGAAGTACTACCTCAAAAAGATAAAATTATTTCAGCGATGTTTGATCATATCCATGCAAAGCGCGCTCGTTTTAATGAGCTTGCAGATGTAAAAGATGTATTTTTAGCGCAAGGCGTAGATGGCGACAAGTTTGATAAATTATTTGAAAGCTTCTCGGTACGTACACTTAGCTCTAAAATGAAACGTGACCAAGATTACTTTAAAGGCAAAGGGGCACTTCGTGGCGTTCCTACGTTTATCGTTAATGGTAAATACAAGCTTAACTTAGGTGGTGAGTCAGGCATTTCATCGCCAGAAGATGTAAGCGCACTCATTAATTACTTAGCAAATAAATAAGTAGTTTGGTTAAATAAAAAGCTCCTTATGGAGCTTTTTTTATTCTTACAACGTGCGCTGTTTAATGCTTTTTTTATTTACGTTGTAAAAACACACCCGATTCAATGTGATGTGTATAAGGGAACTGATCAAATATTGCAAAGCGCTTAACCTCGTGGGTTTGCGTTAAGTGTTCAAGGTCACGCTCTAATGTGTCTGGGTTACATGAGATATAAATAATATTTTCATAATTAGCCACTAAGTCACACGTAAGCGTGTCCATGCCTGCTCGAGGCGGGTCAACTAAAATGGTTTGGCAGTTGTAACTATTCAGATTAATCCCATCTAAGCGAGAGAAAGTACGCTCGCCTCTCATTGCCTGCGTAAACTCTTCACTCGACATACGAATAATATCTAAGTTAGTTACTTTGTTTTGAGCAATATTATATTGCGCTGAATGCACAGATGATTTTGATATTTCCGTTGCCAGCACTTTATTAAATGAACCAGCAAGTGCAATCGAAAAGTTTCCGTTACCACAATACAGTTCTAATAGATCATTGTTAAGGGGTTTACATAACTCTTGTGCCCACTCTAACATTTTAATATTGACCTTCGCGTTAGGCTGAGTAAAGCTATTTTCTACTTGTTGATAGATTAACTCTTGGCCGTTAACCATTAAACGCTCAGTGACAAAATCATCGCCCAATTTTTCTTTTTGCTTACGAGCGCGGCCAATAAAGTCAATTTTATATTGGCTGCTTAGCTTTTCTTTTAAGGCGTTGATCTCAGCTAACCAGTGTTCATCAAGTGGCTTGTGATACAGCAAGCTCACTAAAATTTCACCACTGAGGGTTGATAAATAATCTATTTGAAATAATTTACGACGTAGTACTTCGCAGCCTTTTAAATTATCAATCATCACCCGCATAACTTCACCGACTAAGGGTGCTGCAGGGTCAAAGGTATCGACACGTATTTTATCTTTCGTTTGTTGATCAAACATAATATGAAACAGATCGTCGCCATCGTGCCATACTCTAAATTCTGCACGTTGACGGTAGTTAATGGGCTCAGAGCTAAATACTTCTAACTGTTTTACACCGAAACGTTGAAATTGCTCTGTAATACGCTGCTCTTTTTCATTTAATTGTGCATCGTATTGCGTGGTATCTATATTTATAACTGCCATTAACGGTATAACCTTATCGTTGAGATCTGTTTATCGGCGCTATTGTAGGGAGCGAAGCGTATTTGTCTAGTTTTGATCAAATATAGTGAGCTTTTTTTGAGCATTTTACTACAGTATAGGCTTACTCGGCCGATATAAGAGTAAGTCTAAATAGGAGTCTTCTCATGAAAATAGGTAACTTTAGTTTTGTTCCAAACAGCAATGCTAATAAATACAATGCTAAACAGGCAATGCCACAGCCTAAAATAGACTCGCCACCAAATAGTTATCAGCAACGAGGAAAAGAACTGGCCGCTGCCGTGTTAGGTGACAAAATGGCAAAAGAATTAGGTTTGCCGGTCGCTGAAACCAAAAAAGACAAACCACTGTTTGATTTTAATGAAGTCGTAAAAAATGTTTTAGACTTTGTAACAAGCTCGGTAAAAAAAGCCAAAGCCAATGGTGCCGATGATGACAAGCTACAAGATATACTTAACCAGGCACGCAAAGGCGTGCAAACAGGTGTTGATGGGGCTGTGGATGAACTAAAAGGCATGGGCGTATTTAATCAAGAACTTGAAGAGGGTATTGATAAATCTAAAGAGGGTATCTTTAGTGGTCTCGATAAATTTGAGCAGAACTTATTTAACCCACAACCTGCAAGCGTTACTGTAAGCCAGGCGCAATATGTAAGTTTAAGCAATAGTGCTGATTATACTTTTACTACCGCAGAGGGTGATGAGGTGAGTATTAGCTTTGCAGATGCCTATCAATCGCAATCATCTAGTCGTTATCAACAAACAGATGATTCACAACTATTTAGTGCGCAATTTTCTGAATCCCGTGAGCTCTCTTTCTCGATGTCAGTAAACGGGGAGCTTAATGAAGACGAGCAGCAAGCCATAAATGATTTAATGGCAGAGTTACAAGATGTCAGTAAAACCTTTTTTAGTGGCGATTTAGACAAAGCATTTGAGCAAGCCCAAGAACTCAGCTTAGGAAATGAACAGCTGGTGGCCTTTTCAATGGATCTGCGTCAAAGCAAAACCGTTGCTGCCATTAAAGAGTATGAACAAATTAAGCCAACATCAGAAAAAGCCATTGCCGAAACTGTTGCCCCTTTTAATGATGATCTAAAATCGGCTTACTCTAAAGCGCAAACCCTAGGATTAGAAAGTCAGCTATCAGGTATCATTCAATGGCTAAATCAAGATCAACAAGAAATAGATAAACTGGTTGATTATACTAACACCATGTTTGAAAACTTAGATAAATTAAACGCCGCTACTGCAAAGCTAGGCACTGAGTAAAACTACTTTCTTTTATAAAAGCCACATGGCAAACTGCCGTTCTTAGTAAAGAGTAGGAATGGTAGTTTGTCAGCGCACATCATGGTATTTGATTCAGGTATAGGTGGAACCACAGTGCTTGAGCATATTCAGCAAAGTATTCCTCATGCTCAATACAGCTACTTTATGGATAACGCATTATTGCCATATGGTGCACAGTCGCAACAAACCATCATTAATCGCCTATGTGGATTGATCCAATTTATTAAAGATGAGTCACTTAATGTCGACTTAATTGTTATAGCCTGCAATACCGCCTCAACATCAGCGTTAAGTGCGGTACGTCAAATTACCGATATTCCTATTGTTGGGGTTGTACCTGCAATTAAACCCGCAGCGCAATTAACGCAATCAAAGTATATAGGTTTATTGGCAACTCCCGCAACGGTATCAAGCCCCTATACTGATGCACTTATAAAAGAACATGCCTCGTCTATAACCACAAGCTTATATAGTAGTGTTGAGCTGGTCACTTTGGCAGAGACTCTCTTTTTTACCCAGCACTTAGATCTCGATAAGTTGCACACTGAGTTAAACCGATTAAATATTAATAAAGATATCGATGTACTGGTATTAGGCTGTACCCACTTTCCTATTTTAGCTAAACCAATCAGTGATTACTTTAATACGCAAGTACAGTTATTAGACTCTGGTGCGGCCATTGCTAAGCGAGTTAGTTCTTTACTCAAATTAAGTGATAATCAAGCAGGCATAAAAAAGCCGCTGCACTATTATGCAACGGCTGATGTATGTAGTGATAAACTAGCGGTTAAGCAAGTTACACTGTTTGATCCGACTCTGAGCGATAAGAGTTAGAATCATCTTCTTGTTTTTGTTTTGCTTCACGTACTTTCAAAGTACGTTGTTGGAACTCACTATCGTTTAGCTTAGCAATTGCATTATCAGCATCTGCTTGTGCCATTTCAACAAAGCCAAAACCGCGACGCTTGCCAGTATTCTTATCTTTTAACAAACGAACGTTAAATACTTTGCCTTGCTCTTCAAATAAAGTACGAACTACACCTTCATTTGCACGATAAGGAAGATTGCCAACATAAAGTGTTTTTGTTTTTACTTCGGCTTCTTCTGTACTTACTGATGACATTGCAGCAATAACAAGTCCACCAATTAATAAACCTGCACCGAATAGAAGTGCAGGGTCTAATGCTAGGCTTGCAAGTGCAAACTTAACGATAACAAAACCAACAACAGCAAGAATAACTGCGAAGATAAAAGATTTTTGATCGGGTAATTTCATTTTTGATCTACCAATAAACAGGAAATAAACATTAATTTAACATTGTGAACTTGCTATCTTAACGTCTTAATTGAACATAGCAATGAAATTTATAGCAAATAGTTAATAAGAGTGTAAAAAACAACCGATAGTAAGGCGTTTCTTTACTATTTTAGTCTTGTTTGTTTGAAACTTGAGCAAGTGGTAAAAAGATCTAAAAAAAAGGTTGATCTGTTTTCGGATCTCCCTATAATGCGACCCCACTGAGACGGGGAACGCCAACGCATAGCGAGGCATAAGCTACTCAGAGAGCTAAGTAAAACTTAAGTATAAATCATCGCAAGAAAGTTTAAAATTAAGTGTTGACTCGAAAAATAAAGGATGTATTATACGCATCCCTAGCGACAACGTCGCAACGTTCTTTAACAATATAAAGCAATCATCTGTGTGGGCACTCGTATAGATTGAGTTCTAACAGCCAAGCTACTTCGTTCTTTATTGAGCAAGTAA
>NZ_JAGYIU010000004.1 GCF_018402495.1 Pseudoalteromonas sp. | reverse complement strand
TATTAAGAGATGAGACTGCTCAATGAATTCTGAATTATTTGTTTTTGTTACCAAAAACGAATTGACTGTGCTGAATAACTACCGAAGTAATTATTCTGTTGGTCACTCAGTTTCTCTTTCGAGAAATCACATTGAGACTCTAAATTTTTTGCCTCGTTACTTGCTCAATAAAGAACGAAGTAGCTCGGCTGTTAGAACTCAATCTGTACGAGTGCCCACACAGATGATTGCTTTATATTGTTAAAGAACGTTGCGATTAAAGCGTTAAACTTTATCTCGCTAGGGCTGCGCATATTACGCTTTCCTATTTTTTTGTCAACACTTAATTTTGTTAAACTTGAAAGTTTTCAGAATTAAGTTTTACTTAACACCCTGAGTGACTCTTGCCTCGCTAAGCGTTGCCCGCTGCGCGTCGCGCCTGCCGTCTCAGTGGGGTCGCATTATAGGGCGAATCGATTTTAACGCAAGCGTTTTTAAAGGCTTTTTTGCATTTAATTTTTACCCCAAAGATACCCTACCTAGACACACATGTTACCCACAAAACCCTGTGGATAACCCTGCATTTATCCTCTTTTTAAATGTAGAAACAAAAAAGCATCTTTAGTTAGATGCTTTTATAAAGGTTCTAATTAGCCGTTAATATAAAATACTATAGAGCTTGCGGCGATATTTAGCGGCTAATGCATCGCCGTCAGGTAAAGAGGCGATTATTGCTAAGAAGTTTGGTTTGGCTTCATCATAGTTAAGATCCTTTTTAAGGATAGTAAAGAGTGCTTCTAATGCCTCTTCTTTCCTTCCCGCTTCATTTAAAAGGTTACTTAGCTGCATTTGCAAATCAAGTTCATTTGGATGTTTAGCTACCTTTTCTTGAAGTTCTTTTATCTGCGGTGAATCGGTGGCCTCTAATGCAGCCTCACATTTTGCCTTAATATTATTAAAGTATGCATCTTGCTCTTGTTCATCTATTGTTTCTATTAACGCAGCGGCTTCATCGAGTTTATGAATTTGGATACATATATCTGCAAGCACTAATTTAATCCGCGCATTACCGCTATCAATTTCATACGCTTGTTTTGCGTAATTGAATGCGACATTTAAGTCGCTATTAATCAGTGCTTGCTTAGCCTGCTCTAATAATAAGTCTTGTTGAGCTGGTAAATGTTTAGATAATGCATCACGAACTTGGCTTTCTGTTTGAGCACCCGCTAATACGTCAACAGGGGCTGAGTCTTTTAATAACACTAAAGTAGGTAAGGTTTGCAATCCAACTTGTTGGGCAAGTTGAGAGGCAAGTGCCTGCTCTGCATCGCAGTCTAAGTTTGCGACTACTATATAGTTGCTGTATTCAGCAGATAACTTATCTAAAATAGCTGCTTGGCTAATACACTCTGGGCTTTGTGGAGAAAAAAAGTTAAGTAGTACTAACTTTTGTTGTGATGTTTCACCTAATACTTGCTGAAAGTTTTGTGCGTTAAGACTAACTATATTGCTCATTGAATTATTGCCATGTTCATCTATTTAGGTTTTTATATGGTGATGAAGATAATAATTACAAGTCATCTGTTTAAATCATTTAAATACAATAGAAGGTAGTGAGGGAAATATGAAATTAGCGTATGTAAGTGCATTGTGTTTATTAGTCAGCCCATTATTAAATGCGCAAGCACTTAAGTTGGATCTTGATACCAGCATGCCGGCAATAGAAAAACTTTACTTAGACCTACATCAATCACCTGAATTGTCATATAAGGAAAAGCAAACAGGTAAAAAAATCGCTGAACGACTTCAGAAATTGGGGTTTGACGTAACCGATAATGTAGGTGGTTTTGGTGTAGTCGGAATTTATAAAAATGGCCACGGCCCTACTGTTATGATTAGAACGGATACTGATGGTTTACCGATAACGGAACAAACAGGTAAAGCTTACGCATCAACTGTGACCACAATAAATAACCAAGGTAACGAGGTTGGTGTTATGCATGGCTGTGGCCATGATATTCATATGAGTTCTTTTATTGGCACTGCTGAACAACTTTTAAAACATAAAGACCAATGGCAAGGTACACTTATGATGGTTGCACAACCTGCAGAAGAAGTTGGTGCTGGTGCAAAGGCCATGCTCAAAGAAGGTTTATTTAAAAAGTTCGCTAAACCAGATCATATTATTGCACTACATGTGAGCGCCAGCGTTCCGGCAGGCAAAGTTGCCATGAAAAACGAATATACAATGGCAAGCGTTGACTCGGTTGATATTAGTATAAAAGGCAAAGGTGGCCATGGTGCTTATCCGCATACAACTATTGATCCTGTGATTATCGCAGCGCGAACAATACTGGCACTACAAACCATTACTAGCCGGGAGCTTTCTCCACTTGAACCTTCAGTGATAACGGTCGGTTCCATTCATGGCGGTTCTAAACATAATGTTATTTCTGACGAGGTTAAGCTACAACTTACTTTACGTAGCTACAATCCAGATGTACGTAACGCACAAATAGCAGCCATTAAACGTATTACTGCAGGCATAGCGCAAAGTGCAGGGCTTGAGGAGTCACTCTACCCTGTCGTAAAAGTTCATGAAGATGAATCAATCCCATCAACTTTTAATAATCCAGCACAAACTAGCATTGTCCGAAGCGCTATAAAAAATGCGATAGGCGATATAAACGTACTTGATACACAAGCTGTGATGGCCGGAGAGGACTTTGGATTATATGGACGCACCGGCGAAAATATTCCTATCACCTTATTTTGGCTAGGTGGCGTTAACCAAACAAAATATGCCGAGGCAATGAAAAATAATAAAACACTACCTTCATTACATTCGAGTAAGTTTGCCCCCGATTATAAAGTGGCACTACCTACCGGAATTAAAGCAATGAGTAATGCTGCTGTAGCATTATTCAATCAGTAACTTTCAACGCTATATTTAAGCCCTGCGATTAATTTACCGCAGGGCTTTTTTTATAACTCGACTTTTTATACGGCGCTTTTTTTGTACGTTTGGCAAAGCGCTTTTTAGGTGACGTTTTAGGTAACAGTGCAAATGCCTGGCTATTACAGTTCGCCGCTTGGCTTACAAAATTAGTTAAATCGGCTAATAAAGGTTGTATAAACTGCTGATAACTCATTGCTTGCTGTGCAATATCACCTAAACTCGACTCCCATTTTGCAGTTAAGTCGGGGCTTGATAATCCCACTGGTAATACACTAATTAATGCCAGACCTGTTTCAGTTGCTTTAATTGCTTTTCCCTCACGTTTTAAAAAGCGACGTTTAAATAACAGCTCAATAATGCCTGCACGCGTTGCTTCTGTACCGAGGCCATCTGTCTCTTTTAATATTTTTTTGATTTGCGGATCTTTTACATAACGGCTAATTCCCGTCATGGCAGCAAGTAAGCTTGCATCAGTAAAATGAGCCGGAGGAGAGGTATGCTTCTCTACAACTTCACCTTTAGTACATAACAGTGCCATGCCTTTTTCTAAGTGAGGCAATGTCGCATCTTCTTTAAGTTCTGACTTACCCATAAGCGATTTAAATCCTAAGCTTACATCTTGCTTTGCATTCGCTTTAAATAAACCACCCGCGATAATTAACTCTACGTTGGTTTCGTTGTATATATAGTCAGGATAAAACTGAATTAAATAATGTCTACTTATTAACTGATAAATTTTTACCTCATCACTTGCTAAACTCACGCTGTTTAACTGTTTAGCGGTTGGTACAATAGCGTGGTGGGCGGCCACTTTTGCGTCGTTAAAACATTTACTACGTTGTTTAGCATTTGCCTTATTCACTAACTCTACTAACTGCCCACCATTTGCGGCTATCGCTTTTAAAATAGCGGGTGCATCTTGGTGATGATCTTTAGGTAAATAACGATTATCTGAACGTGGATAGGTAATAAGCTTATGGCGCTCATATAAAACCTGGCAAATATCGAGCACTTTTTGTGCTGGCATCCCAAAAGCTTTAGCAGCATCTATTTGTAAAGCAGATAAGTTATAAGGAAGCGGCGCGGTTTGTTTTTTTTGCTTTTGCTCAAGTGCTGTTACATTTGCGGGCTGATTAGCAATGCGTGAAGTCACATTTTCGGCTAAGGCTTTATTAAGTACTCTGCCCTCTTCATCTTGATAAGGTTCGCACGCTTTACTCGGTATCCACTTAGCAGTAAATGATTGCTGCTCAGGTGTAACAAGATGAGCAAGTACTTCATAAAATGGTTTGGATACAAAATTTGCGATTTCATTGTCACGATTAACAACCAAACCTAAAATAGGTGTTTGTACACGCCCAACCGACAGCACGTTACCAAAGCCCGCTTTTTGCCCTGCTAATGTATATGCTCGCGTTAAGTTCATACCAAATAACCAATCAGCACGAGAGCGCGCTAGAGCAGACACACTCAAAGGAATAAATTCATGATTGGAGCGCATAGCATTGAGTGACTTTTTTACCGCGGTTAAGTTTAAATCACTGATCAATAAACGCTGAATATTTTGTTTTTTTGCTTGGCTGATTTTTGCTTGTTCTATAACTTCATCAACTAATAACTGGCCTTCACGGTCAGGATCGCCAGCATGTATAAGTGTTGTTGCTT
Organism: Pseudoalteromonas sp.; assembly: GCF_018402495.1. Taxonomy (GTDB): domain Bacteria; phylum Pseudomonadota; class Gammaproteobacteria; order Enterobacterales; family Alteromonadaceae; genus Pseudoalteromonas. The sequence goes on along the minus strand of NZ_JAGYIU010000004.1, from coordinate 575,813 downwards.
GTTTGATTAGCTTTTTTAAAACCGTAAGCTGCTTACGCGTTTTTGCTTTAGCTTTTAATTGCCAGTGTTCAGGCACAATAGGTAAATGTTCAAACTGCCACTTTTTAAAACGCTCATCGTAATCGTCGGGCTCGGCTTGCTCAAGCAAATGACCTATACACCAAGATACACAATCGCCATTAGCAACTTCAATATAGCCATCATGTTTTTTATGCGGTTTAGGCAGTGCATCCGCAATAGCGCGCCCCAATGATGGTTTTTCTGCAATGTAGAGTTTCATAAAAAAGCCTTAACACTGTTTATATAAACAGTAGTTTAGCATATCATTTTAAAACGGTGGGTATTTTTGTAGTTAGTAGCTTAAAGCTTTATTTCGCTTATTAGCAAAAATATATAAAAGAGGCAGATAACATACTACAATAGTACCAATATTAATGAGTGGCAGCAAAGTTTTATACATGTAAGTGCTATAGGATAAATCCCAAAGGTGACGGTCAACTAAACGAAATAGTTGCAGAATGGGGGCGCCAATAACCACAAGTTGGCCCAGTACGCATTGCCATAAATAAACTTTATCTTTGATACCTAAATAAGCAATCAAAGCCATCCAAGATAAATCGTTTAATGCCCAAACTACATAACGGTATATGTAAGTGCCGTCATCAAACTCTTTGAGCGATGAATGAATTAAAGCACCAAAAAGAAAAAAGAAGCCGTTAATAAAGTAAATCTTAAAGCACAGAGATCTTTTCGTAAATAAAAAGCAAAAATAGCTGGGATCAGAAAAAGCACCCAGTTACTGTTTAAAATCTCTAAGACTTTATCAAACCAATCAGGCATAGTTACTTAGTAAAATTCGTTTTATCATCATCATCGCCACTACCATTACCTGGCATACTACAAAACTTACTATACATATTCACTCCAGCTTAATTACATCTGTTAACAAATATGTATTCTATGCTAAAAAAGTAACAAGACCAATAAACTCTATCTAATATCAATAGGGTCTGATTCTTTTGCCTTACCTTGTAAAATTGATATTTCTACTCGACGATTACGTCTGCGATCTTCTCGGGAGTCGTTTGGCACTAGAGGCCTAGTTTCTGCCCGCCCCACAACCATCATTCGAGTTTTATCAAAACCAGCCACTTTTTCTAATTCACTTGCAACAGCAACAGCGCGCTTAGATGATAAATCCCAATTATTAATGTAGAGCTCGTTCGATACTTGAAAATCATCTGTGTGACCAGATACCGTGATCTCTCCGGGTACATCTTTTAGTAAACGACCAATATCTTGAACAATAGGTTTAAACTGCGGTTGTAAAAATGCACTGCCGGATGGGAACGAACCATTTTCTCTGATACGGATAATTATTTGTTGTCCTAACGATTCGAGCTCAATAGCACCGTCGATAATTTGTTTTTCAAGTTGTTGTGCAATTTTTTTAACTAAATCGTTTATTTGCTCTTGATCGGCAGCAGAGACTGCAGGTGCTGCAGCAACCTCTTCTGAGGTACTGCTTGACTCGCCTCCTCGTTTTTCACCGCGCTGTTCTTGGCGCCCTCCAGCAGAACTTTCATCACCAGCCTGAAACTCTAGCATTTGCTGGGTCATTTCTACCGTTTGCTGTTGAATAGTTTCAATCGGTGTAGGCTCTGGTTTACCTGGAGTAAACTCCATAGCAATAACCGAGGTGCCTTTTGGAATATCTTTTACTTCTATTTTATTTTGTACACCAAAAGCAAACTTCATTGAGCCTGCAATTTGTTTAAATTTCAGTACATCCATTTCAGAAAACGCGAGTAAGAGTACAAAAAAACACATTAATAGTGACATTAAATCAGCAAATGTCCCCATCCATGCAGGTAACCCTGGGGGGGGGCATTTACACTCTTCATCAGACATAATTATTCCTCAGTGTTTACTGCGCGTTTTGACTCAGCTAAATAATTTTTCAAAATCCCTTCAATTACTTTAGGGTTTTGACCATCTTGAATACCTAATACCGCATCTAAAATTAAGCGCTGATTCATGGCCTCTTCGTCTTTACGCAATTCAAGTTTTACCTGAATAGGAATAGCAACAACGTTTGCTAAAAATGCACCGTATAATGTTGTTAATAGCGCGACCGCCATTGCCGGACCAATCGCTTTAGGGTCATCCATGTTTGATAACATAGCTACCAAACCGATTAATGTACCTATCATGCCCATTGCGGGGGCGATATCACCTAAGGATTTGAATAAGCTTGCGCCCATTTCGTGACGAGTTGTAGTGAGGGAAATATCTTTTTGTAATGTTGCGCGCACTACATCTGCATCATGCCCATCTACGAGCATATCAACGCCTTTACGCATAAAAGGATTGGGAATTTCGGCCTCCTCCAACGCTAAAAACCCGCCTTTACGGGCAGAATCTGCTAGCTCAACCGCCTTTTCAATTAACGCTTCAGGAGGTTCAATTTTAAACATAAACGCTTTTGCACAAACCTTACCAATACCGAAAAATTGCGACATAGTAAAATTGGATAAAACGATAAAAAGGGAACCACCAAATACAATAACCACTGAAGGGGTATTGTAAAACATTGCGATTTCACCGCTACTACTCATAAACATGGACATGGCAATCAAGCCAATTGCGCCAAGGATCCCAATAATGGTTGCTAAATCCACATTCCCTCCAAAGGTATTATATTTTTTCTTCGCAAGCGTTGATATTCATTGTTTATCGGCAAGATACTGAAATACTTGAGTGATTTTTATGATAAACGATAAAATGACGACTCGTCCTATTTTAGATCAACATGAGTAATCAATCTAACTGTTCAAAGTTAATAATTTAAAAATAACTGAGAAACGTAATAAAACCCAATTAACAGCATTTATCTATTAAAAAAACGTATCATTCTTTGACCTAGTTTAGCATTCCCCCTAAAATTGGCGTCTAAATTTATTATGTAAGTTGAAAATAAAGATGGCGACTAAAAAACCTGAAAATTTAAGTTTCGAACAAGCATTAGAAGAACTAACAGCAATTGTCAGTGATATGGAACAAGGTGATTTATCGCTTGAGCAGTCTTTAAAGCAGTTTGAACGCGGTATAGCACTAGCAAACGCATCTTCTGGTAAACTTCAACAAGCTGAACAAAAGGTGTCGATATTAATGGGTAACGACGAAAAATCGCCACTTACTCAATTTGATAACGATATGGAATAATTGTGAGCATAATAGAACAAATAAAGCTCGCTCAAGATGATGTAGCTAATACCCTCAACCTTTATTTTGAACAACCTCTTGAAAGCGACGACACAATCAAAGAAGCCACACATTATAGTTTAATGAATGGCGGTAAAAGGCTGCGCCCGTTTTTAGTTTACACCACAGGTAAAATTTTCGGTGCAGAAAAGCGCGACTTAGATGTGCTCGCAGCCGCCATAGAGTGCATTCATAGTTATTCATTAGTGCATGACGATTTACCTGCGATGGATGATGATGATTTACGTCGTGGTCGCCCTACCTGTCATATTGTATATGGTGAAGCACAAGCTATTTTAGCCGGCGATGCACTGCAAACGTTAGCGTTTGAGCTAATTGCTAAGCACACATTTAAGTGCTCAAGTGAAGCACAATTAAAAATGATTGCCGAATTAGCCCATGCCTCAGGGTTACAAGGTATGGTTGCAGGGCAAGGGCTCGATATTGCTGCAACCGGTAAAACGATTACCGTTAATGAACTAGAACGTATTCATAAACTAAAAACCGGTGCTTTAATAAACTGTGCGATTACGCTAGGTGCACTGTGCGCACCAAATATAAGCCAACAAACTTTAGATAATTTATCAACTTTTGGGTATGCTATAGGATTGGCATTTCAAGTCCATGACGATATTTTAGATGTTGAAGGCGACACGCTTATTTTAGGCAAGCCCCAAGGCTCAGATATTGCAGCGAATAAAGCGACATACCCCGCTTTATTAGGTATGCTAGGCGCTAAACATAAAGCACAAAATTTAATACAGCAAGCCCATGAAGCATTAGCCAACATTGACGCAGACACAACAGATTTAGCGACATTGGCAAACTATTTAATTGAACGTGACCATTAAACACGGCTAAAGCGTATTAACTCCTAGTATAAAATTATTACTGAATATTAAGTCACCTTTTAAACCTCGTTTGTTTTGAGGAGGGTTAATATTAGCGAAGGATATATAAAAAACCATGACACTTGATAGCAGCAAGTATCCATTACTTAATTTGGTGAACGAACCAGCCCATTTGCGAGATTTAGCACAAGATAAGCTTCCTGCATTTAGCCATGAATTGCGTGACTATTTACTCAATTCGGTATCGCAAAGTAGCGGCCATTTAGCGTCAGGTTTAGGAACCGTAGAACTGACCGTTGCACTGCATTATGTGTACAACACACCCGATGACCGTTTAGTTTGGGATGTGGGTCATCAAGCTTATCCGCATAAAATACTGACGGGCCGTCGCGACCAAATGCATACGATTCGTCAAAAAGATGGATTGCACCCTTTCCCATTTAGAGACGAAAGTAAATACGATACCTTTAGTGTTGGCCACTCAAGCACATCGATTTCTGCAGCCTTGGGTATGTCTATCGCAGCACAAAAAGAGGGCAAAGGGCGTAAAACAGTTGCAGTAATAGGCGATGGTGCAATTACCGCAGGTATGGCTTTTGAGGCTATGAACCACCTAGGTGATGTTAAATCAGACATGCTGATCATTTTAAACGATAACGAAATGTCGATATCTGAAAATGTGGGTGCATTAAACAATCACTTTGCGCGTATTTTATCAGGTAGCTTTTATACCAACATCCGTGAAGGCAGTAAAAAGCTACTCTCTGGCGTGCCACCGGTCAAAGAGCTAGCCAGCCGCATGGAAGAGCATATCAAAGGAATGATGATCCCAGGTACCTTTTTTGAAGAATTAGGTCTAAATTATATTGGCCCAATTGATGGCCATGATGTGAATATGTTGGTTGATACGCTGCGCAATATGCGTAACTTAAAAGGCCCACAGCTTTTACATATAAAAACGCAAAAAGGCAAAGGTTACAAACCTGCCGAAGCCGATCCGATTGGCTATCATGGCGTACCAAAGTTTGATCCTACAACACTAAGCTTGCCTAAATCTAAGCCTGGTGCAGCGACCTTTTCTAACGTGTTTGGTGATTGGCTTTGCGACATGGCCAAGCAAGACAGTAAACTAATGGCAATCACCCCTGCTATGCGTGAAGGGTCGGGTATGGTACGTTTTTCTAAAGAACACCCCGAGCAATACTTTGACGTAGCAATAGCAGAACAACACGCAGTGACCCTTGCTGCAGGTTTTGCCTGTGAAGGCTTAAAACCTGTTGTGGCTATTTATTCTAGCTTTTTACAACGTGCGTACGATCAACTAATCCACGATGTTGCATTGCAAAATTTACCGGTGTTATTTGCTATTGACCGTGCAGGTATTGTTGGGGCCGATGGTGAAACTCATCAAGGCGCCTACGACTTAAGCTTTATGCGCTGCATTCCTAATATGGTTATTATGGCGCCAAGCGATACCAACGAGTGTCGTCAAATGCTTTATACTGGCTATCAAGCTAATTGTCCTGTTGCCGTTCGTTATCCACGTGGTAGCGCTGGTACAGCAGAAATTCAAAGCACGATGCAGCAACTTGAAATTGGTAAAGCCGCTGTTGTTAAAAAAGGTACTAAAGTGGCAATATTGTCATTTGGTACATTGCTTGAAAACGCACAACTTGCCACTGATGAGCTCAATGCCACTTTAGTTAACATGCGATTTATTAAGCCTCTTGATACGGTGTTAATCAATGAGCTAATTTGTAATCATGATGTGATTGTTACCCTTGAGGACAATGCGATTGCAGGTGGAGCTGGCTCTGCGGTTAATGAATATTTAGCGAGCAAAAAAACAGCAGTAAAAATACTTAACCTAGGTATACCGGATGAATTTATTAAACACGGTACACAACAACAAATGCACGATGAAATGGGGCTAGGTGAGCACGGAATTTTAACTTCAATAAAAACATTTATAAGCTAGCACGTATTGCGTTTAATAAAAAAAGGAGCCATCGGCTCCTTTTTTATTATTCTCTTATTATCGCTAGCGCATCCACACCTTAATATCGGCTAAGCCATTAGTTTGTAATAAGTCAATTTGTTGTTCAACATTTGGGTTTTGCTCAAACTCAAACGCATCTAATTGCTCATCAAAGGTAATATTAGCAACGCCATCGCCTCCGCGCTTTTTAACTTGATGTAATGCCATATCAGCTAAATTAATTGATGTTTCCCAACTAATTACTTGCCCACCTAAAAGAGGTAACGGATAGAACGACCATCCAACTGATGCTGTTATATTCGTTGTTTCACCATTAGGAAGTTGAAACGTATAATCTGCAATCGCTTGACATAACTCAGAAACATAACTATCGATTAAATTACATTTAAAGTCGCGTAATAAAAGTAAAAATTCATCACCACTCCAACGGGCAACATAATCAGAACCTTGGGTGCGCGAGTTAAGCAGTGCCGCAACTTGCTGTAAACAGCTATCTCCCGCAATAGGGCCATAAGCATCATTAATGCGGCTAAAATTATCTAAATTAATAATTAATAAAACTAGCGATTTACCTTGAGCCTGTAATGACTGGGAGTTACGCTGAAAGTGCTCAATATCTTTTGGTAGTTGATCAAACAAAAATCGACGGCTTCTCAGCCCCGTTAACTCATCCGAATGGCTAACCAATTTAAGCTGCGAGTTCACTTGGTTTAATTTGTCATTGGCTTGGCGAAGCTCAAGGGTGCGTTCAGTAATAAGCCCTTCTAGAACTTGCTGTTTGCGCCGCTCTTGCGCTTTAAATACCCAAAACACTAAATAAAAGAGTAAAACAAAGCCACTTGTGATCAGTAATCTAAAGTATATGGTTTCGCCAAACCGTTCAGGCACCACAAAAGCGTACTCGGCCGATTGCGCTTTGCCCCAGTCTTCACCTTGGCGCTTTGTTTCTAATTCAAATAAAAACATACCTGCAGGTAAGTTAGTATAAATAGCTTCTCGACGATTACTCGCATAACGCCAATCACTGTCTAAACCATTAAGCTTATATCTAAATTCAATACTGCTTGGTGCGTAATAATCAATGGCGGTGTATTTTATTGTGACATCGCGTTCATCTTTTTTTAGCATCGGCTTTTTACTTGATGCGGCCGCAGTTAAGTTACGCGATGGTGTTATAAGTGTTTCGATTGTTGGCTTTAATCGCCGTAACCCAAATAATTCCACATCTTTAGGAATTTCAACTATCCCTTGTAAGCTGGGATACCAAATTGAATTATCCATATCAACTACTGCATCGTGGCCAAGACCATTACAACATTGGCTTGCTTTACCATCAAGCTGTCGATCAAATGAAGAAATCACCTCTTCCACTTTTAGACTTTCAATATGACCTTTAAATTGTTTAACCGGCATGCGATAAACCCCTTTCATGGTGCTTACCCAAATTCGTTTTGAAGTGTCATCGTACTTAAGACTAAAGATAGAGCCATATGGTAGTCCATTGGCGGCATCCAATTGCTGCCATTGCCCTTGGCCACTGCGATAAAATAAGCCATCATTAAGTGAGCCTATTAAAATACCAACACCCTCTATATGCAAAATACTGGTTACATAAGCACTTTCGAGGCTCGTCTGATCGCCCACTTTTTCAATCCCTCGGTCAGTGAAATAATACGCACCTTTACTTGTGCCTATCACACCAAAATTAGGTTTGTCTAAAACGTATGTAATAAATTTACTACTTAAAAAAGCATTATAAGCAAATGGATTTAGTCCATTATAATTTAAACGAAATAACCCTCTTCCTGTGCCAATCCATAACCCTCCCCTTGTTGAGGTGCTAATAGCAAATATGGGGTTATCATTTAGTGCTCGGGCTGGAAAACTATAAAGCGTATTCGCCTCGTAAAAAAATAAACCTCTGCCAGTTGCTAAATATAAACGGTCGCCTTCAAACTGGAGATCATAGACAGAGGCATTGCCATACTTAGCGCTATTAATAACATTTATAAAGGTTTTATCTTCATCATAATAACCTACACCACTTTTATTCGCGATCCACAGCTTACCCTCTGGCGATTTACTAATAGCCATTACTGCTTCGGTCATTTCAGATATAGCTGAATGACGCTCAACACGTCCTTCGTGAGCAAGCCATAGTCCTTCACTAAAACTCGCTAACCATATGTTATTTTCATCATCTCTGTATATATCGGCAAACCAAATACTTTGATCTAACTGACTGGGCTCAACCCATTGCCAATTATTCGACTTCCCTCTGAATAATAAACGCCCATAAGTCGATACCCACAGCCCACCATTTCCGTCACTCATAAACTTATAAACAGCTGAGTTATTAATATTAGGCAATGGAAATGGGCGTAGCTCGTCATCTAAATCTAAAAAGTAAGCACCTAGTTCAGAAGCAAGATAAAGGTTGCCGCTTAAGAAAGATAAGTCATGCACTATTGTTTGTGCTAAACGATCGGGCAAAGCGACTTTAGCAGTCAGCTCTAAACGCAGCTTAGAAAAGTTAGACGAGCTTTGCGTTAAACGTAATAAATTACGATCGTTAACCAGCCAAATACCCTCTGGTGAGAGTGCCATTTTACTCACTGAGCCCACTATTTGGGTGATTGCGGTGGCATTAACGATAGGGCTGGGATTGTTGAGTTGGTCACGTAGCTCTATTTGGCTTCTATCTATATAATAAAGCCCATTGGCAGCAATCCAAATACTGCCTTTGGAGTCCTCAAGAATATCTCTTACAGGGCCCTTAATATTAAACTCTTGTGCGGTTAGTTTTTCAGGATCTATGACCACAAGGCCATTTTTCGTGCCTATCCACAACAGTCCTTGCTTATCAATCAATAACTTATTAATACCGTTATTAGGTAAAAATAGACTGTTTTGGGTATTGAAATTAGTAAACGTGTTACCATCAAATCGGCTTAATCCGAATTGCGTACCAAGCCACATGTAGCCTTGGTTATCTTGCACCACACTTTTGAGGGATTGTGAGGGAAGTCCGTCTTTAATGTTCCATTGTTTAACTACGTAATCAGTAATTGAAGCCGTACTTGGCATGGCACACATCAAGAGTACACAAACCAATAAAAATCGCATCATAGTGCTGCCACCTAGTTAAACAAATAATAAATTAAAAGGGTAGTAAACCTACTTTTATCAATGCTTGCAAACAAATAAGCGAAAAAATACCTGCAAGTACATCATCGGCCATAATACCAAACCCACCATGAGCACGTTTATCAAGTATACGAATCGGCCCTGGCTTTGCTATATCAAAAAAGCGAAAAAGTAAAAAGCCCACCAATAATGTTTGCCAATTAAGTGCTGCGCCTATCATAGTGATATAGTAACCAGCGACTTCATCCCAAACAATAGCTGGGTGATCATGAACTTGAAGGTCATCAGCTGTTTTCCCACATGCCCAAATACCAAATATACTAATCACGAGTGCAAATACAATTTGTAACCATAGCGGAAAATGCATAGTAATAAAAATAAACGGCAATGCTGCTAAGGTACCAAATGTACCCGGTGCTTTAGGCGCAAGCCCTGTACCAAAACCCAAACCAAAAAATTGATGTGGGCGTTTTAAATTAAATAATCGGTTTTTATTCAAACCTGCTCCTTGGAAAAGTGCTCAAAGCCTTTGTGCTCAAAAACAAACTTTTCACCTTGGTGTAATAATTCTATATTCCCGTCACCACTTTTGATTTGGCCGATACAGGTTGCTTCTACACCGTATTGGCGCAACTTAATATCGAGCATACTCTTATTACTGTCCGGGACGGTATAAAGTAGTTCATAGTCATCGCCATAGTTGAGTATAAAAGGAAGCTGTTGCTCAAAATCAAGACTCGCTTGCATCGAATCAGAAGTGGGTACATTTTCAATATTGATTGTTGCACTGACCTGTGACAAATCCAAAATGTGCCCTAAATCAGCAAGTAAACCGTCTGAAATATCAATAGCTGATGACGCTAAGCCACGCAAAACTTGTCCGGCGGCCACGCGTGGCGTTGGAAAGTTTAAACATTTATTAATATGCTTTAAATGTTCAGGTGCAACTGGCAAACCTTGTTTTTTTGACTCAATAGCCAAACCAGCATCACCTAGCGGTCCGGTTACAAAAATCCAGTCGCCCACTTTTGCGCCACTTCGACGCAGTGCTTTACCTTCAGGAACCGTGCCTTTTGCACAAATAGTAATACTGAGTGGGCCTTGAGTCGTATCGCCACCAATAATTTGTACATTAAAGTACTCAGCAATTTCATGCATGCCGTCAGTCAGCTCTGCAATCCATTGTGGATCGATACTTGGCAACGTAAGTGCAACCGATACCCAGGTAGGCTCTGCGCCCATGGCAGCTAAATCACTTAAATTTACAGCCAGAGCTCGATGCCCTAATGCGCGAGGAGAGATATCGTGAAAAAAATGCACCCCAGCCACTAAGGTATCTGTTGTTACAGCAAGCTGACAGTTTGCTGGTACTGTGACAAGCGCACAGTCATCTCCAATCCCTAAATTAACATCGCGGCGAGTAATACCACGACCTTTAAAGTAGTGATTAATTAATTCAAATTCCTTCATACACAAAAAAGCCGGCCTATGCCGGCTCTCCTTTTTAACGGTTATTTGTAACAACTCACTTAAAATTAATATGCAGCTTAAGTTGTTATGACTTGCGTAACTGTTTTACAGCTTTATCAAGTACACCGTTTACAAATTTATGGCTATCTTCAGCGCCAAACATTTTCGCTAATTCAATGCTTTCATTGATAGCCACTTTGTAAGGAACATCTTCACGAAATTTAAGCTCGTAGCTGCTTAAACGTAAGATTGCACGTTCAACTTCGTCTAATTCATCAAATGGACGAGTTAAATGAGGCGATACAGCTTCGTCTAGTTGCTTATGATTTACGGCAACTCCACGCGCTAAATCTTTAAAATATTCAACATCAATTTTAGTCACATCGTTTTCGATCAACATTTGTTGTTCGATATCGGCAATCGCATTGCCGCTTAATTGCCATGAATATACGGCCTGAAGTGCTAAGATACGTGCTTTACGTCTTGCTGCTGGTTTCACAAAAATTCCTTAAACTTAAATTTTATCTAACACATTAACCATTTCAAGCGCACCTAAAGCAGCTTCGCCGCCTTTGTTACCCATTTTGGTACCTGCGCGCTCAATTGCTTGCTCAATGCTTTCAGTGGTTAATACGCCAAATGCAACCGGGATATCATACTCAAGTGATACTTGCGCAAGCCCTTTATTTGACTCGCCAGCGACGAGATCAAAGTGAGGCGTGCCCCCTCTGATCACCACACCTAAGGCGATAATTGCATCATATTCTTTTTTTGCTGCAACGCGTTTCGCTGCTAAAGGTAATTCAACCGCACCGGGTACGTAAATCACGGTAATATCGTCTTCTGATACTCCACCAGTACGTTTTAGCTCATCAACAGCACCTGCAAGCAAGCTACTACCAATAAAGTCATTAAAACGAGAAATGACAATGGCAAACTTTTTGCCTGGAGCGTATTTATTACCTTCAATAATTTTCATTTGATAACCCTAAAAATAAGTTTAAGCGATTTCGGTTGCGCAAAAATTGCTGCGCATTATACCACATAAATAAAATAATAACCTAGCGCGTAATTATTGTGGCTCTACGTAGTCAACCACTTCTAAATGGAACCCTGATAATGCATGGTATTTTTTTGGTAAGCTCATCAAACGCATTTTTTGGATTCCTAAATCTGCCAGAATTTGAGAGCCAACACCTACGGTACGTGAAGTGCCTTGGAATTTACGCGGTGTTACATTTTCACCGGCATCCTCTGCAGCAAACGCTTTAACTGTAGCCTCTAACTCTTCAGTACTTTCTTGCTTTGCTAAAATAACTAAAACACCATTATGCTCGGCAACATAAGCCATTGCTTGCGATAAACCCCAACTACGGTCAGCATTGCGATCAGAGAGTAAAATATCGTTAAAGGTACTTTGTAAATGCACACGTACTAAGGTCGGTTCTTGTGGCTTTATTTCACCTTTAAGTAATGCATAATGCAGCTGACCGTCTATAGTGTCTTTGTAAGTCACTAAGTCAAACTCACCATGTTCAGTTGGCAATTTACATTTTGCAACTTGCTCAATTGTGGTTTCGTTTAGGTTACGGTACTCGATTAAATCAGCAATGGTGCCAATTTTAATATCATGTTGCTTAGCAAATACTTCTAAATCAGGACGACGCGCCATGGTGCCATCTTCATTTAGGATTTCTACAATCACTGATGATGGCTCAAGCCCTGCTAAACGCGCTAAGTCACACCCTGCTTCTGTATGCCCTGCACGTGTTAACACGCCGCCTGGTTGCGCCATAATAGGAAAAATATGACCTGGTTGTACAATATCGCTTGGCACAGCGCCTTTCGCGATGGCAGCTTGAACAGTGCGGGCACGATCCGCTGCAGAAATACCTGTGGTAACCCCTTTTGATGCTTCAATCGACATAGTGAAATTAGTTGAGAATGCGGCACCATTATTTTTTACCATTAATGGTAAATCAAGCTGCGAGCAACGCTCTTGAGTCATCGTTAAACAAATTAGTCCACGGCCATGAGTCGCCATAAAGTTAATCGCTTCTGCACTAATGTGTTCAGCAGCAATAATTAAATCGCCTTCATTTTCTCTGTCTTCATCATCCATTAAAATAACCATTTTACCGGCTTTAATGTCATCAATTATTTCTTGTGCGCTATTTAAATTCATAAGTTGCTCGTATAAGTTGTCAATGTCGTTATTTTATAAAGCCCGCTTTGGCGAGTAAGCTCATCGAAATATCTGAACCCGTAGGCTGCTCAGCCCCTCTAACTAGGCGCTCTAAATAACGTGCTATTTGGTCGACCTCTAAATTAACCTGGGTGCCAACTTTAAAGTCAGCTATGGTCGTTTGCCCGCTGGTGTGGGGCACAATCGTCAGTTTAAATTTATTACCTTCAACTGCATTAACCGTCAGGCTAATACCATCAATACAAACCGACCCTTTGTAAGGAATGTATTTCATTAAATTTTCATCGGTGGCTAACCAATAGTCTGTTGCTCGCGCATTGGCATTAATCGCTGTGATAGTGGCAATACCATCTACATGGCCAGACACTAAATGACCACCGAGGCGCGAAACGGGTTGCATTGCCTTTTCAAGGTTTACCGTTTGCCCCAATGTGTAATGTGCAAACCCCGTTAAGCTAATTGTCTCATTTGATAAGTCAGCACTAAAACCATCAATATGCTTATCAACAACCGTTAGGCATACACCATTGGTTGCAATACTGTCGCCTAACTTAACATCACTCATATCAAGGTTTTTACTTTGAATACGAATAGCTAAATCACCTTGTTTTTTTTGTAATAACGCAATTTTACCTGTTGCTTCAACTATTCCAGTAAACATAGTGCTGCTCTTTATATAAAATGATTAATGTGCTTTTTTTATCGCCGTGATACGTAAATCATCACCGATTGGCACACACTCATTAAAAGTTAAATTAATGGTATTTTGCATACTCATTAACTCTGGGAAGTTCAGTAAACTTTTTGCATCGCCGCCCATTAATTTGGGCGCAATGTAAAAAACAAACTCATCGATTAAATCAAGTTCTGTCATTTTACCGGCCAGTGTTGCTCCGGCCTCTAACCATACGTTATTAAACTGCAATTGGGCGAGCGTGCGTAACACGGCCAGTAAATCTACTTTATTATTATTTTGAGGTACTTCAATCTGTTTAACAAAATGAGGCCACTGATGTGATTTATCAACCCGAGTGGTAAATATTATCACCTCACTTTGAATTGAAAATAACGCAAGTTCAGGAGTAAGCCTATTTTGAGAATCAATAATAGCGCGAACCGGTTGACGCAGTGGTAAATCAGTAGGTAAAGAATTCGGTAGCTCTTCAGGGCGCACATTTAATTTTGCATCATCCATTAATACCGTATCGGCACCGGTTAAAATTGCACAGCTTTGTGCTCGGTATAGTTGCACATCTTGGCGCGCAGCGGGGCCTGTTATCCATTTACTTTGGCCGTTTTTAAGCGCCGTTTTACCATCAATACTGGCGGCCATTTTGCAGGTCACAAAGGGTAACCCCTGCTCCATGCGCTTAAAAAACCCAAGGTTTAATGCGCGAGCTTGCGCTTCAAGTAATCCGTGAGCAACTTCTATACCAGCATCCGCTAAAATTTTCAGACCTTTGCCTGCAACTTGCGGGTTGCTGTCAACCATTGCAGCAATCACTTTTTTAACACCTGCTACTTTTAGCCCTTCAGCACATGGCGGTGTTCGACCATAATGACTGCAAGGCTCAAGTGTTACATAAGCGGTTGCGCCTTTGGCATTTTCGCCAGCCATAGCCAGTGCGTTTACCTCTGCGTGACCTTGACCCGCTAACTGATGAAACCCTTCACCTATTACTTTATTATTTTTTACGAGTACGCAGCCAACATTAGGATTAGGAGTGGTGGTAAAGCGCCCTTTTTTTGCCAGTTCGATAGCGCGAGCCATGTAGCGTTTATCATCCTCTGAAAACGAACTTTGCATGCTCATTACTACTCTCCTAAGCGGGCTATTTCTTCACCAAATTCGCGTATATCTTCAAACGAGCGATATACAGAGGCAAATCTTACATAGGCCACTTTATCTAACTTTTTAAGCGCTTCCATAATGCACTCACCCACCAAATGGCTAGACACTTCACGCTCACCAGTGGCACGTAACTGCGACTTAATAATATTAACCACTTCATCAACTTGCTCAGTGCTTACGGGGCGTTTTTCGAGGGCGCGAGTTAAGCCATTTAGTAACTTATCTTCATTAAACGGTTCGCGGCTTCCATCTTGCTTGATGACCCGTGGCATCACTAATTCAGCCCCTTCAAAGGTGGTAAATCGTTCGTGGCATTCATTACATTCACGACGTCTACGTACTTGGTGTCCCCCACCTACAAGGCGAGAATCAATAACTTTAGTATCTTTGGCGGTGCAAAAAGGGCAATGCATAACTGTGTGTTTCCGTTTTAAAAACAAAAAATGGCCGCTATCATAGCGGCCATTATCATAACAAAAATGTGTGCAGTTGTGATCTAAATTACTATTTTACTCTTGGATTAAGCGTAAACAGGTAGTTTTGCACAAATTGCTTTCACTTTTTCTTTTACTTGCGCTTGTACTGACTCATCTTCGATGTTGTCTAGTACATCACAGATCCAGCCTGCTAACTCTTTTGATTCAGCTTCTTTAAAGCCACGACGAGTGATTGCTGGTGAACCAATACGCAGACCAGAGGTAACAAATGGTGAACGTGGATCGTTCGGTACTGAGTTTTTGTTAACCGTGATATTCGCATTACCTAGGGCAGCATCTGCATCTTTACCTGTGATATCTTTGTCGATTAAATCAAGTAAGAATAAGTGGTTGTCAGTTTTACCCGATACTACTTTGTAGCCGCGCTCTTGTAATACCGCAACCATTGCTTGTGCATTTTTAACAACTTGTGCTTGGTATGTTTTAAACTCAGGTTGAAGTGCTTCTTTAAATGCGACCGCTTTGGCAGCAATAACATGACATAAAGGACCACCTTGGCCACCTGGAAAAACAGCGCTGTTTAGCTTTTTGTAAATTTCTTCATCGCCACACGCAGAAATGATTAAACCACCGCGAGGACCGGCTAATGTTTTGTGTGTTGTGGTTGTTACAACGTGAGCAAATGGCACCGGGCTTGGGTAAACACCCGCAGCAATTAAACCTGCAACGTGCGCCATATCAACAAATAAGTATGCACCTACTTTGTCTGCAATTTCACGGAACTTAGCCCAATCAACAATACCTGAATAAGCAGAGAAACCCGCAATAATCATTTTTGGTTTGTGCTCAAGTGCTAACGCTTCAACTTGTGCGTAATCAATTTCGCCAGTTTCTTCGTTAAGGCCATACTGAATTGCGTTGTATGTTTTACCTGAGAAGTTTACGTGTGAGCCATGTGTTAAGTGACCACCGTGCGCTAGGCTCATGCCTAATACAGTGTCAAGTGGGCTTAAAAGAGCTTGGAAAACAGCAGCATTAGCTTGTGAACCGGCATGAGGTTGCACATTTGCGTAATCTGTACCAAATAATTCATTTGCGCGGTCAATAGCAAGTTGCTCAACCACGTCTACGTGCTCACAGCCACCGTAGTAACGTTTGCCCGGGTAACCTTCAGCGTATTTGTTAGTCAGCTGAGAACCCTGCGCTTCAAGTACGCGTGGGCTACAGTAGTTTTCAGATGCAATTAACTCAATATGCTCTTCCTGACGTGATGTTTCTTTGCTCATCGCGTCAAATAACTCTGGATCAAAGTCCGAAATATTCATGCTACGTTCTAACATTGGGGTCTCCTGGGCAACGTGTATGGGTATTTTTTAGAGGCTTTATTGTACGCTTAAAACGACGTTTTGCCTACGCTCTTAAGTTGAGGATATTTAAACAGGGATTGAAACTATTTCACAGCATTTTGATGATGATATTTTTTTATAAACTAATAACAATTTTAAATGAATTTTATTTACTACATTTATATAGCTTATGCGTTATGTCTAAAGCGATGCATAAATAAACAAAAAAAGCGGCCTAAGCCGCTTTTATTATCTGCCTTTTTTAGGCAAGCTTTTTAAACAACTCTGTACGCAAAATATCATAATCGTTGTGCATATCAGTGGCTAAACACAGCTTTGCTAATGCATCGGCTAACGGCTTTGGCATATCTAATTCAACATTAAGGATATCCTCAACGCTGTCTTTAAATTTGGCCGGATGCGCAGTCGCTAAAAAAATCCCCACAGCATCTGCCGCCTTATTTTCTACAAGACCTTGGTAAGCAATTGCGGTGTGAGGCTCTGCAATATAGCCAAGCTGTTGAATTTTTTTCATCACTGTTTGTGTTTGCTGCTCATCAACACTCACCGAATAAAAGTTATCATAACTAAACCAGTTATTATCTAACATTGATTGCACACGTGGCCAGTTATTAGGTTTACTCACATCCATTGCATTTGAAAGCGATTCAATTGTCGCATTAGGCGTCCAATTTTTATCAAGCATAAAGCGCGGTACTGTGTCGTTTTGGTTTGTAGTCGCACTTAGTTTACCAACTGGCATACCAATAACAGCGCCAATCATAGCCGCACACACATTACCAAAGTTACCACTGGGTACTGAAATATGCGCTGTAGCACGCTTTTCTTTTGGCAGTTGGGCAATGGCTTCAAAGTAATAACACACCTGCGCGACTAACCGGCTAATGTTAATTGAATTTGCTGAGTTTAAACCTAACTTCGATTTTAGCTCTTCATCTAAAAATGATTTTTTAACCAACTCTTGGCAATCATCAAAACTACCCTCAATCGCATAACAGTGAATATTGTCACCAAGCGTTGTAAATAACTTTTGCTGCGCTAATGAAATTTTACCTTTAGGGTATAAAATAACGACATCAATATTGGGCTTGTTATAAAAAGCATGCGCTACGGCAGCTCCGGTATCACCCGATGTTGCAGTTAAAATAGTGACTTTTTCACCTTGATTAAATTGCGCCAAGCACTCGGCCATAAAACGGCCACCAAAATCTTTAAATGCCAGTGTTGGGCCGTGAAATAACTCTAAGCAATAGGTATTATCTTCAACTTCCACCAACTTAACCGGAAAATTAAACGCATTCTTAACCATCTGGGCAACAGTATCACTTGGTAGCTCGTCACCAATAAGGTGCGATAGAATTTTGCCACTGCGAGTAACAAAGTCCATATCTAGTAATGCATCAACATCACTTAATGGCGCTAACGACTCTGGAAAAAACACACCTTGATTACGCCCCAGTCCTGTTTTTACAGCTTCAACAAACGACACTTTTTGTGAATATTCTTTTAAATTATGTAATTGCATGATTCTTTATCCTATAAAACATTTAATTGACGCGTGCCGTCGTTATCTAATTTACAAATATGGCAAAAACCTTGCTCGTTGATGTAATTTTCCTCTAGCCACTGCGCGCATTGCTCTGCCGCTTCAAGCGTTTTACATACACTAAACAAGGTCGGCCCTGCGCCTGAAATACTCACAACTTCAGCACCCAGTGCTGGTAAGCTTGCTTTAGCATCACTAAAGCCGCTTATAAGTGGCGCACGGTATGGCTCTGCTATTTCGTCTTTCATAATGCTTAATGCATCATCAAAACGCCCTGTTAACAGTAAGCTACTAAACGCCGATAAGCGCTGAGCAAACTCAACCCCCGCATGCATACTGAGCGCTTTTGGTAAAACAGAACGCGCCTTCGCAGTATTGAGCGAAAAACCCGGAAATGCAGCAACGTAATACCAGTTTTCATCGACAGGTAAAGCAATAGATTTATCAGGAATTAAATCACCGGTTAGCTGTAAGCCGCCTAAGTAACACGGTGTGATGTTATCGTAATGGCGCCCCCCACTTACAACGGCTTCAAAATCAGCCATAAGTTCAATAAGCTCTACTTGGCTTAAATTAGTTTTGGCAAATTTATCCAGTGCTGCAAATGTCGCCACCACAGAGCAGGCACTTGAGCCTAATCCCGAACCAATCGGCAAGTTTTTCCTAAGCTCGAGCTTTACCGCAGGCATATCAGGCGCAACTTGTTTACGAAAATGCACTAAACACTGATACGCTAAATTTTCTTGCGCATCACTAGGTAGCTTATGTGCATAGTCGCCTGTACAAATAAATTCATCACTCGATGCGGCACTCACAACCGCCACATCACCTAATAAACCGCCATCAATGGGCGCTAGTGCGGCGCCCAGCGCATCAAAGCCAACGGCAAAATTACCAATAGACGCCGGTGCATATACTTCAATCATGACTGACTCCTAGCGAGATAATGTTTTTAAGATGTCTGCAAATACACCCGCAGCCGTTACTGCAGAGCCAGCCCCATAACCACGAATTACAAACGGACGCGGTTGGTAGTATTGGCTTAAAATAGCCAGTGCATTTTCACCATCACGAATAACATTCAATGCATGTGATGAATCCACGGCTTCGATTCCGACCTTACAGTGACCATTTTTAATTGTGCCTACGTAGCGAAGTACTTTACCTTCACTTGCTGCACTTTGCACACGGTCGTTAAAACCAGCATCTAAGCTAGGTAATTTCGCCATAAACTGCTCAACGTTGTCACCTTGGGCAAAACTTGGCGGTAAAACCGACTCCACTTCAATATCACTAAGCTCTAATTTCATACCGGCTTCGCGTGCGATGATCAGTAATTTACGTGCTACGTCAGTTCCCGATAAGTCATCGCGCGGATCGGGCTCTGTAAACCCGCTTTCTTTGGCTTTAATTGTTGCTTCAGAAAGTGATAAACCATCTTCTAGTGCACCAAACATGTATGAAAGCGAGCCTGATAAAATACCACTAAACTCAAGTAACTCATCACCTGCACCAAACAACGATTGCAAGTTATCAATTACAGGTAAACCTGCACCTACGTTAGTTTCGTATAAAAACTTACGATTATTTTTATGTGTTGCTGCAATTAAATCTTGGTAATACGTATATGAGCTCGTGGTGGCTTTTTTATTGGCAGCCACGACATGAAAACCTGCATTTAAAAAATCTACATATTGTGCAGCTAAGGCATCTGATGAAGTACAGTCAACTAGCACTGGATTAACTAAATGATTTTGCTTAACAAACTGCTCGACCAGTTTTAAATCAAACGCTTGCTCTGACTGCGCCAGTTTTTGCTGCCAATCATCAAACGCAATCCCCTCACCATCAAGGTGTAATTGACGAGAGTTGGCAACACCATATAGGTTTAATTTAATATTACGCTTTTCAAGCCATGCTTGTTGACGCTCAAGTTGGTTAATTAGCTCTTGGCCGACTAAGCCACAGCCCAATAAAAACACATCAATTGAAGGAACATGAGTGAAAAAGTTTTCATGACAAATTTTAACCGCGTCATTACATAATTCACCGTCAATAACGGCTGAAATAGCACTTTCTGTTGAATCTTGCGCTATAGCAACAATGTTTACTTGCGCTTGTGCAAGCGATGCAAAAAACTTAGCCGCTAACCCCTTATGGGCACGCATGTTATCACCGACTAACGTTACTATTGCTAAATTACGTTGCACATTTACCGGCTCAATGAGCCCCGCTTTTGACTCTAAGTCAAAGGCTACTTGCAACGCACTTAACGCTAGATTTAAATCGCTTTCATGCACACAAAAACTAATGCTAAATTCACATGATGACTGGGTAATGAGTACAATTGATACGTTATCATGTGCCAATGCATTAAATACTTTCGATGCCATGCCTACTTTACCTTTCATGCCTGGGCCTGAAACGGTCAGCATAGCTAAATTTTGTAGGCTTGAGAGTGCTTTTACTGGTTCATCAGATACCGTATCGTTACTAATTAGTGAGCCTTGCGCATCTGGGTTATGAGTGTTTTTAATTTCGCATGGCACCCCTGCTTTTGCACACGGTAGGATAGTTTTAGGGTGCAATACTTTAGCGCCAAAATAAGAAAGTTCCATCGCTTCTTTATAAGATAGGAAATCAACCTTAGTGGCTTTTTTGATATAACGCGGATCGGCGCTGTATACACCATCAACGTCAGTCCATATTTGGCACACTTGCGCCTCTAAACACGCCGCAGCAATCGCCGCCGAGTAGTCAGACCCATTACGACCAAGCGTTGTGAGCTCCCCTTCATCATTACTTGCAGTAAAGCCCGGCATAATATAAACCGTTGCTGGCGATTCTTTTAACACTGCTTGAAAACGTGCTTTACTGGCCACTAAATCCGCTTCTGCGTCTATGTATCCGCCGGTTGAAACAATACAATCTGTTGCTTGTAAATAATGCGCGTTATGATCGGCTAATAGGCTTTGCATTAGCGATACGCTAACACGCTCACCAAAGCTAATAATGAATGCTCTGACCTGATCAGGGCAGCACTTTATCAGGGCAATACCATCAAGCTTATTTTTAAGTTCGTTAAAGTCAGGCCAGTTTTGAACTGCTCCTTGCTTTTCCTCTACCGCCGCTTTAAGCGTGTTGCATCGGCTAGTCAGTGAATCCCATTGTTCGCTAAAGTCATGCCCCTGCTCTGCAGTACTAGCTAAATTAACTAACGAGTCAGTCATGCCACCTGGGGCTGACAGTACCAGTAACATTTCATCTTTTAATTGTGCCTTAGCGAGTGCAGCAACTTGCTCTAAACAGGCAAAATCAGCGAGCGATGAGCCGCCAAATTTTAATACGCGCATTTTTTATGTTTCCTCATTCCATAAAACGAAAAAAGGCCTGTGTTCTAAGTGAACACAGGCCTTTAAATTTGTTGCACCGACCTATGCCACTATCCAGTAAGAATGGTGGTTGTAATAATAATGGTCGTTACAAGACTAAATGTTTTCATAAGCTTAAGACTGCCTTAACACAGGCTATTCTGTCAACCCTAAATTAGAAGATAAAACAGTCTTTTTCATCATGAATTTTATTAATAAATGCCAAACTTATGCAAAACCGCACTCAGTTGCGTTTTATTAATTGGTTTATGAATAAAATCAATTGCGCCTAGTTGCGCGACACGTGCTTGCATTTTTTGTTGGATATCAGCAGAAATTACCAATACATAGGATTCTATTTTATTTGCTTTAACTTGCTCAAGCACTTCAATGCCGTCCACTTCTGGCATGGTTAAATCTAGACAAACAAGATCAAAGTGCTCTTGATGCAATAACGCTAACGCTTCTTTACCGTTAGTTGCTTGCTGAATATCAGCATCGATACTCTCGTTTAAACAGCGCATTACCTGTTTGCGAGCGACGGTGGAATCATCACAGACTAAAATAGAAAAACGCATCATAATGACTCACTGATTAACCTCATACAAAACACCTAAACCCACTGTAAAATTAGTTGGTTGCCCAATCCGCAACAGTCAAAAGTATAACCAAATTAGCAATGAGCAGACTATTTATTGTAACTTTTATTAACGTTATCAATAAAATGCTTAATTGCACAATACAAATCAGTAAATTAACTACTCTCAAATAAAAACAACCTACCAAAACCAACGGTACTCAAATAGAAACCCAATTGATATATGAACAGAATGATTGCTTATTTAACAACGCTAAATAGCAATATTATAAAATATATGTTTATTTTTAATCATTTATTAACTAATGTTTATAAACGAACATTAACAGTTGAATAATTTAAGGAAATATAAGCCTCTCATGCCGCAAAAAAGTCTTTCAACAAAGTTGCTTACTCGGGTTTTATCAGTTTACTTTATACTGACCTTTGTTGTGACCTGCGGACAAATTTTCGCAGAGTACGTCAATACCAAAGATTATATACGCGATGAGCTTGGTACATTACAAAAAACATTTGGCAGAAGCTTAACCCGAGCAATTTGGGAGCTTAATACAAAACAAACTATAACCACCGCAGAAGGGTTACTCGACATACCTATGGTAGAGGGGGTAATTATTCGTGATGACAACGGCGCTATTATTTCGCAACTAGGCCGCGCACTCAATATTCATAATCTTTACAGCCAGCAACTTGTGCAAGAAGATGTAATCGTTGAAGACACCAAAGCCGGTTTATTTGGCTATACATTCCCCCTTATTTTTGAGTTTTCAGGTCGGGC
Organism: Pseudoalteromonas sp.; assembly: GCF_018402495.1. Taxonomy (GTDB): domain Bacteria; phylum Pseudomonadota; class Gammaproteobacteria; order Enterobacterales; family Alteromonadaceae; genus Pseudoalteromonas. The sequence goes on along the minus strand of NZ_JAGYIU010000004.1, from coordinate 552,927 downwards.
TACTCAAGTTGGCGACGTTACCTTGTTCTCTAGTCGTGATGTTATTTTTAGCCGTATTATGCTCTCAATTTATTTTTTAATTGGTAACGCCATGATTAAAACTACCTTTTTAATCATTTTATTCTTAATTGCGTTTAGAAAGCTGCTCACAGAGCCTCTTACTCAGCTAACTGAGCAAATTGAATACCTAGAATTAGAAGAGCTTGATGGTCAACAAGTTAAAATTGTCAGCGATGAAAATAATGAACTAAAAGTAATGGAACGCTCTTTTAATAATCTAATCTCTAAAGTTGTTGAGTATAAAAAAGAGTTAAAACAAACCCAGCATGACCTAATTGAAAGTAATCAAAAGCTTGATCAACAAAATTTACAGCTTGAACAAGATGTTGCGCGTAAAACATCAAATTTAAGCCAAGCCATGATCGATCTACAGCAACAAAAATATGAACTAGAACGACAAAAAGCAGTATTAACAGAAGAAGTCGATTTACGAAAGCAAACCGAACAACAACTGTTAAGCAAACAAACTCAGCTGCAAAGCTCGCTAGATGAATTAAGCTTTGCGCAAGAGCAACTGGTTGGCTCAGAGAAAATGGCGGTATTAGGCGGTTTAGTCGCTGGGATCACGCATGAAATAAATACCCCTATTGGTATTGGCGTTACCGCCACCTCATTTTTACAAGAACGGTTAACTGAAATAGAAACGGCGTATAAAAATAAAACGTTGTCTTCAGCTGCGTTAGAGGGATTTATTAATGATGCAGCACAAAGCGCTCAACTGCTTTCTCACAACTTAGAGCGTGCCTCAGATTTAATAACCAGCTTTAAACAAATTGCGGTAGATCAGGCCAGTGAAGCCCTAAGAACAATTAACTTTAAAGACTACATCAACGAAGTTATTCGCTCTTTGCACCCACAAATTAAAAAAACAGCCCATAGCATTGTCCTGCATTGCCCAGATGATTTAATTATTAACCTACCTGCAGGGGTGATCAGCCAAATATTTACTAACTTAATTATGAATTCATTACTGCATGGTTTTGAAAATATAAACAGTGGACAAATTACCATAGAGGTAAATATCGATGAAGACGACTTAGTTATTAATTACCAAGACAACGGCATAGGTTTAAAGCCGGCTCAACTAAAGCATTTGTTCGACCCATTTTTTACCACTAAACGCGATAAAGGTGGCAGCGGTTTAGGCGCCCATATTATTTTCAACTTAGTAAAACAAACACTCAATGGCAAAATTGAAGCCAGTAGTGAACCGAATCAAGGATTACATTATCGAATTTCGTTCCCTAAAAACATACCATCTCCACTGCCGCTTTTTAAGCAAGATTAGATAATAAAAGCCGTTTCTAGAAGCGGCTTTTATTGCTATGATTGCACAAATTTTTTAAATGGATCATTCCCCTATGTGGTTTAGTAACCTTATATGTTATCGCTTTAAACAAGACATTTCGTACACTCAAGAAGACTTTGACAAAGCATTAGAACAGGATCTATTTCGTCCGTGCACAGGGCAAGAATTAGCAACATTTGGCTGGACAAAAGCATTAGGCAAGCATGGTGAAACCCTTTCTCATTTTTCACAAAAAAGTATTTTAGTATGCGCAAAACGCGAAGAGAAAGTATTACCTGCGTCAGTAATAAATGAACTAGTCGCTGAGAAAGTTGATCAGATTGAAGCCGAAGAAAATCGTCCGGTAAAGAAAAAAGAAAAAGATGAATTAAAAGAAAACATCTTACATACCCTATTGCCGCAAGCATTTAAAAAATCGAGCCTGCAGTTTGCGTTCATAGACCAAGAAAATGGTTGGGTAGTAGTTAATAGCGCAAGCTTTAATAAAGCAGAGGAACTACTTGCTCTATTACGTAAATCATTAGGCACGTTACCCGTTGTTCCTGCATTTGCTAATTATGATTTAGATGTATTTTTAACTGATTGGCTTACTCACTTTAGTACACCAGAGGGGTTTGCGATTGGTTCTGACGCTGAATTAGAAGAAGCAGATGACAGTGGTGCTCAAGTAAAACTTAAAGGCCATGATTTATCATGTGATGAAGTAAAGTCACACCTTGAAAGTGGTAAGCGCGTCACTAAGCTTGCCCTTGATTGGCAAGAGCGCGTTAAATTTATGCTACAAAACGATGGCTCAATTAAACGTTTAAGCTATTCAGAAACACTTAAAGAAGAAAATGCCGATATTCCTAAAGAAGATATGGCGGTTAAACTAGATGCTGATTTTATTCTTGCATCTGAAGAAATTAAGCAATTGCTAGAAGAGCTTACACAGGGCTTAGGTGATGCTGACGATTTAGCGTAAAAGCTTTATTAAATAGTATTAAAAATATAAGCACGATATTAATCGTGCTTTTTATTGTTCAAAAATTTAACTAAACATTTCTTTTACGTCTTCAACCATATGCAAATACTCTTCACTCTCTAACATTTCTAATGAAGGAAATATGCCTTTATCAATATACGTTTGCAGCGCTGCTGACTTATCAGATACTTGCAGTGTTCCTTCAAGTATTGCGCCAATGCGAATAAAGTCGATATAACTCACCTCAGTAGAACGGTAGTTAGCATCAGCCCAATGTTGAGAAACGTCTATGAACACATCTGGAAATTCCCACGCTTTCATGATTGAACCACCAATTTTACCACTTAAACGTTGAATTGCGTGGGCTAAAAAGCTGGGATTTGCAAACACTTCAGGGTGTCGCTCTGCCTCAGTTAAAATAGGTAATACCCCAATATTGTAAACTAATGAGGCTAATGTAATGGCATCGCGATTAAGCGATGTGTGAGTATTGTTTTTTAAATAAAGCTCCGTTAAAGCAATAGAGTGTGAAGCAACACTGAGCGTTTTTTGCCACGCTTTTGCCATATAACCTTTTATTAGCTCATTATCAGAAACAAATAATTGCTCCATTGCCATGGCCGTTGCTATATTTTTTATTTGCCTTAAACCAATACGGGTCACCGCTTGATGTAAATTAGATACTTTTACAGAGCGGCCCATAATGGCACTATTTGCAACTTTGATCATCCGCGCAGACAATGCAGGGTCATGTGCTATTGCATCAGACATCTGCATCAAACTAACATCTGGGTTATCAGCAGCTTGGCGAACCTTAATCGCCACTTCAGGTAACGTTGGCAACACCAGTGTGTCGTTGTTAATTCTGTCAACTAAAATAGTCAGTAAGGCATTTTCTGTAGACATGTAATATCCCTTTGCTTATTGACCTACACTTTTATAGTAAGTCTTAAATTGTTAATTATTTCAAAGCTTAGTAGTGTTAAACATATACCCAAAGCAGAAAAATTTGTAGATAATTATTGATTATTTACCAGTACTCCCCTCACTCTAACGCCTAATACTTGCTATTTGCTAGTATGTTTTGCTTTAATGCAAGCATGCTAAGGAATATTAATACTCATCATCTCCTTAATTTACAGTAGACACGCTATAAAATTGAATTTTAAATAGGCAACATAATGATTTTAAATAAAATTAGCCAAGCAATCTTGCTCTCTGGCGTCATTCTTCTTAGTGCCTGCTCTGAGCAAGCACCGACTTCAAGTAGTACAGCACAAAACTCAGCATCTACGGCTTCTCAAACACCTTCTGGGCCTGCTCTTGTTAATATTGACCGTCAACGTTTAGACATATACACAGATTTTAGTTTAAAAAGCGACTTGTCACACTTATCTGATAACCAAAAAGCCATGGTTGCCAAGCTTATTGATGCTTCAAAAATTATGGACGATTTATTTTGGAAACAAGCATTTGGTAAAGATAAACAAGACTTTTTAGCACAATTAGATGATGAAAAAGTACGGAAATTTGCTGATATTAACTACGGCCCTTGGGATCGTTTAAATGGTGATGAGGTATTTTTATCTGGCTATAAAGAAAAACCACTTGGTGCCGGTTTTTACCCAGCCGACATTACCAAAGAAGAGCTTAATAACGCTGATGTAAAAGATAAAACAGGGCTTTACTCACTCATTAAACGTGATGAGTTAGGTAATTTATACAGCACGCCTTATTCAGAAGAATATGCCGTAGAACTTGCTCAAGCAGCTGAGTTACTTAGAGAAGCCAGCAAATTAGCTGACGACAAAGAATTTGCCAACTACCTAAACTTACGAGCTGATGCAATACAAAACGATGATTTCCAAGCCTCTGACTTCGCTTGGATGGATATGAAAAATAACCCAATTGATGTAGTTATTGGCCCAATTGAAAACTACGAAGACCAATTATTTGGTTACCGTGCCGCCTATGAATCGTATGTACTAATTAAAGATTTAAAATGGAGCGAACGCCTGGCTAAATTTGCTGCCTTTTTACCTGAGCTGCAAAAAGGCTTACCTGTTGATAGCAAGTACAAGCAAGAAGTACCAGGATCAGATGCTGACTTAAATGCCTACGATGTTGTTTATTATGCTGGGCACTCAAATGCCGGCAGCAAAACCATTGCGATAAACTTACCCAATGATGAGCAAGTACAGCTAGAAAAAGGCACACGTCGCTTACAACTTAAAAATGCAATGCGTGCGAAGTTTGATAAAATTTTAGTCCCTATCGCAGAGCAGTTAATTGTGCCAGAGCAACGTAAACACATTACCTTTGATGCATTTTTTGCTAACACTATGTTCCATGAAGTGGCTCACGGTTTAGGAATTAAAAATACTATTACCGGCAAAGGTACCGTTCGCCAATCTCTACAAGAGCATGCTAGCGCCTTAGAAGAAGGTAAAGCAGATATTCTTGGTCTGTACATGGTTGAACAGTTACTTAAAAAAGGGGAAATCACTGAAGGAACGTTAGAAGATTACTACACCACCTTTATGGCGGGTATTTTCCGCTCTGTGCGTTTCGGTGCATCAAGTGCACATGGTAAAGCAAACATGATCCGCTTTAACTTTTTTGCTCAAGAAGGTGCCTTCTCTAAAAATGAAGACGGCTTGTATAGCATCAACATGGATAAAATGGGCGATGCTATGGCAAAGTTATCACGCCTTATTTTAACTCTGCAAGGTGATGGTGATTACGAAAAAGTAGATCAACTGATTGCCACTCATGGCGACATTAAAGCGGAACTAGCTAAAGATTTAGAAAAGTTAAGCAAAGCGAACATCCCTGTAGATGTGACCTTCAAACAAGGCAAAGATGTGCTTGGCCTTAATTAATATGCGCTAAATTAGTTCACATAAAAAAAAGCGTTACACTGTAACGCTTTTTTTATTATTTGAATTATTTGTCATTCATCACTTTACGTACAACCGGCTCAAGGCTTGCCATTCCCCACTGCTTGCCTGTTTCAATTGCAGACTCAATATCAGCGCCTTGCTGATGGGCTGAAATAGCCATTAGCGCACCAACACGATTACTGCTCGCACAATGAACAACCACTGACTCACCTTCAAGTTCTTCTAAAAGGCTAGCTAATCGTTTTGCATTGTCGATGTTTACATCTTGTGCACCTGCAATAGGAATTGCGTGATAGCTCATTCCTAAAGAATTGACTAATGCCCCTTCATCCCAGTCTTGCTCATCTGCTGCACGTAAATTAATAACATGCTTAACATTAGCTTGTGACAATTGCTTAAACTGCGCATCACTGGGCTGCGCTGCTGAAAAAACTAAGTTGTTATGTGCTGCAAAGTTTTTAATATTAGCGTTATTTACCACATCTATAGCTACTGGCTGCTCGCCCGCTATCACTGCTGACACTGCAACAGCTGCAATAAATACACTTGTACAGAGTTGTTTGATTAATTTCATACTATCCCCTAAAGTCACTCATTATGGTTTTGAAAAATGCGCTTTTAATTGCTCTATCTGCTCATTAGTATAAGGCACACTCGGAAACTTGCCCCATACCGGCGCAGGCCATGCAATATCTGTTTTAAAACGCGCGATATGATGAATATGTAGTTGTGGCACCATATTCCCTAATGCAGCTACATTTAACTTATCAGGATTAAATACCTCGACTAACAAATGACTGAGTTTCGCTGACTCGTGTAAATAAGTAATTTGTTGCTGCTCGGTTAAATCAATAATCTCTTTTAAGCCCGCTATTCTGGGGACCAATACAAACCAAGGATATTGGCTGTCGTTTAATAGTAACACCTTACAAAGTGGCCAATCAGCCAGTTCAATACAATCTCTTTTCAGTTCAGGTGCTAAGATAAATGATGTTTTGCTCATGTTAAAGTCCTTAGATTATTTTACCGCACACTTTATAGCATTTAGTTGCAGTTGCACACGCTTGTGCTTTACCATCGAGATAATTTTATGTAAGTAAAGGCAATCCTGTGTTAAAAAAACTAAAACACCTCTCACTGGCAATTCCCCTACTCGCGGGCGCATTAAGCGCAGAAGCTGAGCCGCTAACGCTTGAGCGTATATTTGATGATCCGAGCTTAGCAGGCAAATCTCCGGTACAACTTAAGTTTTCGCCTGATGGTAGCCGGGTTACCTACTTACAAGGTAAAACCGATGACTATAATCGCTACGATTTATGGGAATATAATTTAAAAGATAATACCAACCGGTTGCTAGTTGATTCGGCGCAGTTATTTTCAGGCCCAGAAAATCTCTCCGATGAAGAAAAAGCACGCCGCGAACGCCAACGTATTTTTGGAAAAGGTATCCTTGAATATAAATGGTCAAAAGATGGGAAAGCACTGTTATTCCCTCTTAATGGCGATCTTTATTACTATGACTTAGATGCTAAAAATAGTAAAAAGCTGACTAACACAGACGCATTTGAAACCGATGCGCGTTTTTCTCCAAAAGGAAATTTCGTATCCTTTATCCGAGAGCAAAACCTATATGCACTAGAGCTGGCTTCAGGTAAAGAAATTCAGTTAAGTAAAGATGGCGGTGGCGTAATTAAAAACGGCATGGCCGAATTTGTGGCGCAAGAAGAAATGAGCCGTATGACCGGTTATTGGTGGGCAAATGATGAATCTAAAATCGCCTTTACTCGCGTTGATGAAAGCCCTGTTCAAGAAGCGATTCGTAACGAAATTTATGCTGATGAAGTAAAACTATTTAACCAGCGTTATCCATTTACTGGCACCAATAATGTTGACATTCAACTTGGGGTGGTAAAGCTTAATGATCAAGCAGTTGACTGGATTGACTTAGGCGACGATAAAGATATTTATATTGCCCGCGCTAAGTGGCTAAACGACAGCAATACGCTCTCTTATCAATGGCAAAACCGCTCGCAACATAGCTTAGAATTACGTTTTTACAACACTAAAACAAAACAGCAAACCGTTGCTTTAACTGAAAAAAGTGATACCTGGATCAACTTGCATTTTGACCTTGAATTTTTAAAAGATAAAAAGCATTTTGTATGGGCCTCAGAGCGAGATGGATTTAAGCACCTTTATTTATATCGTAATAACGGCCAACTTATCCGCCAGATTACCGCAGGTGATTGGGTCGTAGATAGCCTAAAAGGGATAGATGAAAAAAATGGCGTTGTTTACTTTGCTGCACGTAAAGATACCCCGCTAGAGAGCCATTTATACAGTGCGCCTTTATTTAAAAAAGGGGGTATGAAGCGCATTACTGAAAAAGGCCAATACCATAATGTCGTTCTAGCTAAAGATAATAAAACTTTCATTGATAATAGCTCATCGGTTAATAAGCCAAATTCAGCTGCACTGCGCAAAATTAATGGTGAGTTTATTACGTGGCTTGAAGAGAATAAGCTTGATGACTCTCACCCACTTACCCCGTATCTAACTGATTTAGCCCAGCCCGAATACGGAACAATTACCGCTGAAGACGGCCAAATTATGCATTACCGTTTATTTAAACCAGCAAATATGGCAAAGGGTAAAAAGCATCCGGTTATTGTCAACGTTTACGGTGGTCCTCATGCTCAGCGAGTAACCAATAGCTGGCGCAGTAAAAATTTATATTTTCAATACATGGCGCAACAAGGTTATGTAATTTTTCAACTTGATAACCGAGGCTCTTACAATCGCGGTAAGAAGTTTGAAGATGCGATTTATAAGCACTTAGGCGTTGTAGAGGTGGCGGATCAAATCAAAGGCGTTGAGTTTTTACGTACTCTTGATTACGTAGACCCTGCTCGCATAGGTATATACGGCCACAGCTACGGTGGTTATATGGCGCTAATGACCATGTTTAAAGCAGGCGATTACTTCAGCGCGGGTGTATCTGGTGCTCCGGTTACCGACTGGGCTCTATACGACACCCATTACACCGAGCGCTATTTGGGTCACCCAGATACTAATGCCCAAGGCTATATCGACAGTGCGGTGTTCCCATACGCTGAAGGCTTAAAAGGCCCATTAATGATTTACCATGGTATGGCCGATGACAACGTATTATTTACCCATGCCACTAAATTGTTTAAACAGCTGCAAGATAACAATCAACAGTTTGAAATGATGACTTACCCGGGCTCAAAACATAGCCTTCGCGGTAAACAAGTTCAAACTCATTTACATCAAACTATTACAAACTTCTTTAACCGTAATTTTAATACAAAGTAACTAAAACTGGGTTAATTATTCGACTAAAGGCTGATATAAGTATCAGCCTTTTTTTATGCAGATAAGCTATATTGAAACGTCAACAAACAATAATTAAATTCATTATAAGCACCCGTTAAATAAAAGTTCGGCCTATCCTTTTTATTGTATTTACGCAAACTAGTTAACAAAGAGAGTATTAAAAGTACAATATAAGGAAAATAAAACCGTATTAGCCTATATTTTAACTATGCTTATTTAAGAGAAATAATGCTCTAATACGGGAACATGCATATGCCAAACCTCCGTCGTTTTACTATATTTCAACGTTTAGCCATTTTAGTAGGGATTGTAATTTTTGGTTTAATTGTATTGAGTATTTCGAGTTTAAGTAATCAATATAAATCGCTTAAAAATGAGCAATATCTAAAAACTAAAAATGTGGTGGAAACTGCTTATAGCATCATTACACACTACGCAGCGCTTGAACAAAACCAAACACTCACTCGTGCACAAGCACAATCTCAAGCGATGGCCTCAATACGCTCATTGCGTTACGATGATACTAACTATTTTTGGATCAACAATTACCAGCCAGCCATGGTAATGCACCCAATTAAACCAGCCCTTGAAGGGAAAGATTTAACTAATAATAAAGACCCTGATGGCACCCCTTTGTTTGTTGAAATGGTTGATGTTGTTAAAAAATCCGGCGAAGGCTATGTGCCTTACAAGTGGCCAAAACCCGGCAGCGACGAACCCGTAGATAAAATTGCGTTTGTGAAAGGTTTTGATCAATGGCAATGGATCATCGGCTCGGGCGTTTACCTTGATACCATAGACAACACCTTTTCGCAGCAACGTACTATTATCGTTATCAATGTTGTGATTATGATCGTCGTTGTCGTACTTTTTAGCTACTTTATTGGTCGCAGTATTTTAACGCCAACTCGATTAGCAGCAGAAATGATGAAAGATATCTCTCAAGGTGAAGGAGATTTGACCCGCAGTCTAAATGATAGTGGTAATGATGAAATATCTCAGCTGTCGCGGTCATTTAACTTATTTGTATCCAAAATTAGAGAGTCTTTGGTGCTGGTTGCCAAAAGCGCAAACGATGTCAACGAGCATGCCCATGCAGTCGATGATTCTAGCAAAACCAGCCAATCATTCATTGAACTTCAAAACGACAGCTCAACCCAAGTAGCCGCTGCAATGGAGCAAATGACTCATCAAATTCATGATGTTAGCCGTAATGCCGAAGCTGCTGAGCAAGCCGCAAATGACGCAGCCAGTAATGCATCAACGGGTAAAAATGTGGTGTCTAAAACTATTACCGCCATTGAAACCCTCTCTAGTAATATAGAGACCGTGAGCAAAGTGACCGCCGATCTTGCTCAAGAGAGTAATAATATTGGCTCGGTACTTGATGTTATTAGAAGCATTGCTGAACAAACCAACCTCTTAGCGCTAAACGCTGCTATTGAAGCTGCAAGAGCAGGTGAACATGGAAGAGGCTTTGCGGTTGTAGCCGATGAAGTAAGAACACTTGCCAGCCGGACAGGTAAAAGCACTGATGAGATTCAAGCTATGATAGCTAAGCTGCAAGAAGGGGCTAAAGCTGCAGTTGAAGCGGTAAAATCTAGCCAAGAGATTTCTATTTCTACGGTTGAACAAGCCTCTTCAGCTAATGAATCACTTGATGAAATAGACAGGCTGGTATCGGTGATCACCGATATGAACGGCCAAATTGCTCGCGCCACAGAGCAGCAAACATCAGCCGCAGACGAGGTGAATTTAAGAATTAATGATTTATCACAATCTACAGAGCAATCATTGGGTAACACCAAAGATTTAACTCGCGCTAGCGACAAACTCAAACAAAGCAGTGTTGAGTTATCAAGCGTGGTATCGCGCTTTAAGCTTAGTTAACCTGAACTCCGGATAATAAATATCTTCCACCAATTAAAAAGCCCTGATTTTCAGGGCTTTTTAGGATTATTTATAGAAAATTATAAACAATAGCGGGCAAATAAACTGCTAACTGCCGCTGCAGTTGGTTTACCATGTTGCCAGTCGCCGCCTTCAACGCCACTACCAGCAATATCCATATGTACATAAGGAAGTGGTAAAGTAGATTCATTACCATGCTTATCTAATCCACCTACCACAGCTAAAAATGCCATAGGGAATTGATGGCCGCGCGCTGTGACAGCAGAAGCTGCATTATTACTAGAAAGCACATCGTCAGCTAAAGTGCGTGGTTTTATAAAATCATAATCTTCACGGCGTGAACGCGACACTTCAGCACCGTCAGCCCATAAATCACCACAATCAGCTAATTGGCGTGAAATATTAGCACTACGCGCGGGCCCATTTTCTACATAAGCACCATATGGTCCCATCGCGCGTGCAGCATGCCCTGTTAAAGTAGCCACTGTAAACAACGTTGGATTTATTTCGTTTTTAGCTAAATCTTTCATTTCGCTAAGTAAATCACCCATAGCTAAACGCCCTTCGGCATCGGTATTACCAATACGTACTCGCACACCTTCACGGCTAGTAATTATTTCATCAGGGACAAAACAATCTGAACCAATGGAGTTGCGTACAACCGCTAAAAAGGCAATCACTTTAACGCCTTTAGGCTGATAATCTGCTACTGCTTTCATAAATCCAGCAACCGAGGCCGCACCGCCTTTATCGCGGCTCATGCCCGCCATAAAACCACCGACTTTTAAATCTGCACCGCCCGTGTCATAGACTAAACCTTTACCAACAAACATCAGTGTTCGGGTTACTTCACCCTCAGGCACGTATTCAAGTTTAACAACGCGTGGATGATGGCGCTCTACCGCATACGATGCGCGAGCAACGGTACTTAGCATGGGGTAATGCTTATCAATGGCAGCTAAATCATCAATCACATCAACGCTCACCGCACTGTTTTCAAATAACTCAGTACAATAATCAGCAAAACGTGGGGGAGCCATGCGTTCAGGCTCGGTGCCACATAAATCACGTGCGGCATATTGCCCCGCAGCTAACGCATTGACTGCTTTAATTGTTTGCTCATTGGCATCAATTAAGCCTATTTGAGTAATAGGCTCAATACCTTGACCATGAAATTCACGCGCTTCTAGGGGTTGCCATAATGCTTGGCATGCGCCTAAGTAAGCCACTTCAAGAGCGTGTTGATAACGGCTATCCGTATTTAAAGCGGGTAAATAAATAGCAGGGTTAACACTACCTGATGCTTTTGCCTCATTAATGGCTAATTTGGCTGCATCAAAATAACGACGAACGTCATCATAATCTCTATTTAAAGGGCCTGTTGGCGCTAACACGACACGTTTACCGGCAATCACTAACAAGGTGACTTGGTTGCCGATGCGAGAGTCTACTTGGGCTTGGTCTAAAATTGCATCACGCAGTGGCTTATTTGGTAAATGAGAAAAGTCGTTGCTGATAATAATAAGTGCATCATGCGATGTACAATCTAGGCTTGCATTTACCGGCTTTGCCAGTACTGCTTTTGGATATGCCATAAAAAAGGATCCTGTTAGAAAACGTAGTCCCTATTATTATTTATTTAGCAATTTATAACCAGTGTACTGCGATAACCTGCTTACTTACTGGCAACTTGGAGTTACGCGTTTTACACATCTAAAATACTAAGCTGTAAATTATGCTCTGGTTGGTTTTTAATACCCACGCCAATTCCTAATAAGCGCACCGGTTGTTGTAATCCACGTTGATAGGCTTTGGCGAGTAACTCTTTAAAAATAGCCGTGTTTAATTGATGCGCAGCTTGATCTGCTGAGGTCACTACAAAATTAGCAAATTTAACTTTAACACTTAATTTATTAATTTTATGTTGTAGTTGCTGTTTATTTAATCGAACCACGAGTTCATCTAACAGTTGCGGTAATTGTTCAAGGCATTCATCTAGGCTGTTTTTGTTGTATTCATAAGTATGTTCCACACTCAATGACTTACGTATCCGCTCGGTCGAAACCCGCCCTATATGCTCCCCCATGCACTTTTGATATAAGGACACACCAAAATTACCCACATGCTGTTGCATCCAATTGGCACCTTTTTCACGGACATCTTGGCCTGTATATAACCCTTTTAAATTAAGCTTTTCGAGTGTGACTTTGCCCACCCCTGGAATTTTACCTAATGGTAACTGGGCTAAAAACGATTCAACCTGCTCAGGCAATATCACACACTGACCATTTGGTTTGTTTTCATCACTGGCTATTTTGGCAATAAATTTTATCGGGGCAATACCCGCAGATGCTGTAAGTCCTGTGGTATTAAAAATATCGGCACGAATTTGCTCAGCAATTAACGTTGCACTGCCTTTAAAGGCAGTACTGTGAGTTACATCTAAATAGGCTTCATCAAGCGAAAGAGGCTCTACTAGCTCAGTATAACGGTTAAAAATAGCACGAATTTGTGTGGATACTTGTTTATAAACAGCCATTCTGCCCGGCACAATAACTAAACCTGGGCACAGCTGTTTGGCATGGTAATTAGACATGGCAGAGCGCACCCCATATTCTCTGGCTATATAGTTAGCGGTAGAGAGTACACCACGGCGACTGTTACCACCAATTGCCAGCGGCACGCTTGCAAGCTTAGGATTATCACGCATTTCAACGGCTGCATAAAAGCAGTCCATGTCTATATGAATAAACTTTTTCATCACACAATAACAACTGTTTATTTATACAGCCATTATTGTAGAATCACTTTTAATTAGCAAGCACGTTGTAATCTAAAAAGAGCGTTTACTTTTCTTTGGCTTATTAAAACAATACATCCAAAATAAAACTTCTAAAGAAAAGCCTAATAAAATCAAAACAATTGCGCCTGCCTCATTACCCATAGCGTAACAAGCAAACGAAGCTATAAAAATAATGCATGCCAATGACCAATTAATTATATTCTGCATAGCGATCTCCTTGTGTGTTAATAGTTACTATAGCTATCAATTCAAAGAGGTACAATTTTAGCTCAGTTTTTTATTCCTTGAGCTCATCCGACCATGTTGCTAATCTAAACACTTTAAAACCAAGAGCTATAAATACATGGAAACGTTTAAACAACAATATCCTATTCATACCGATATCACTGTAGCGTGGGGTGATATGGATGCCCTGCAGCATGTTAATAACTGTGTTTACCTGCGTTATTTTGAGATAGCCAGAATCGATTTTTTAAATAAATTGAATTTATTTGATACTATTAACTCAAAAGCCACGGGCCCGGTGATCAGTGAAAATAATATTCGTTATAAACGTCCTGTTACCTTTCCCGACACATTAAGCATAGGTATTACTATCAGTGATATTAAATCTGACCGCTTTGTAATGAACTACAGTGTGTTTAGTCATGCGCAAAACGCGATAACCACCACCGGCATGTCAAAAGTGGTGATGTTTGACTTTAAAACAGGCCAAAAAGCCACAATCACTGAGCCATTGTTATCGGCTTTAAAAGCGAACTCTCAAACCGAATAATTAGGATTAACAATGCAGTATAGTCAGTTAGGCAGTAGTGGTGTTAGCGTTTCAAGAGTGTGTTTAGGTAGCATGACCTGGGGGGTACAAAATACCCAGCATGATGCCGACCAACAAATAGCCTATGCTTTAGAACGCGGCGTTAACTTTATTGATACGGCAGAAATGTATGCTGTTCCTCCCTCTCCCGATACCTACGGTAAAACAGAGGAAATTATAGGCAATTGGCTAGCACGTAATTCACAAAAACGAAACGACATTGTTATTGCCACCAAAATTGCCGGTAACGGACTTTCATGGATACGTGATGGCGGTGATATTACGCGCCAAGCTGTTATTGATGCGGTTGATCACTCTTTAAAGCGCCTTCAAACCGACTATATTGACTTATACCAATTACATTGGCCAAATCGTCGCACCCCTCATTTTGCTAGGCAATGGCCTGGCATGCTTAAATTTAGCCAGGTAAATGCAAAACAACACACCGCTGATATGCTTGATATTTTAGAGGGCTTAGATGCATGTGTTAAGGCAGGTAAAATTAAGCATTGTGGACTTTCTGACGATACGCCTTGGGGAATTAGCCAATTTTTAAGTTTAGCCAAAGAGCATAATTTACCAAAAATGGTGTCTATTCAGAATGAGTTTAGTTTAGCGCACGCTAAAGATTGGCCTTATTTAATAGAGCAATGTGTGCATGAAGATATTGCTTATTTACCTTGGTCACCTTTAGCTGCTGGGCTATTAACGGGTAAATACTTAAATGGAGCGCGTCCTGAAGGCTCGCGTTGGACATTTATGCAGCGTAACGGTATTTTTCGCGATACACCACAATCACAACAAGCCACTAAAGAGTATGTTGAACTTGCGCATGCACACGCTATCACCCCTGCTCAATTAGCGCTGGCTTGGTGTAATCAAGTTGATGGAGTGACGTCATCTATTATTGGTGCCACTACTATGGCGCAATTAAAAGAAGACATTGATGCGTTTGATCTAACACTGAGCGATGACGTGTTAACAGCGATTGATATCATATTTAGAAATAATCCAATGCCTTACTAATGAAATCAAGCAAAGGGTAAATGCTATTCAATAATGTTGATTCTTTGCTACTCTTTATGTTTATTTTTTAAACAGCAACGGTATAATGCGCAACAAATTTCAAGGAAGATATAGTTGTTATGTTACCTCTTCGTTTTTTATGCCTTGGCCTTTTAGTTATTTTTTCTGTCTACAGTCACGCTCTAACAGCAAAACCGATAGAGGAAATTTTATGGCTACAAAGTAAAACCCCTCCGTTTCATTTAGATGCAGATGCTTCCCAATCCGGCTTATGTGATAATTTGACTGAGCAACTCATCGCAACCATTAAAGATGTGAAACATACTCATTTGGTGCTGCCACAAAAACGCATCAATAAGTATGTTAATGAGGGAAAAAACGTCTGTTTTCCTTGTGTTATCTATAAAAGTAACACTAATAAAGCCTACACTTACTCGCTCCCTACTGCTGTGTACCCTGAGTTTAGTATTATTACTACCACTGAAAAGGCTCCCTTACTTATTAAAAAACATGGTAACCCTATTAATTTAATAAGCTTATTCGCAGATGAAAGCTATACTTATGGTCAAGCACAAGCTCGTAAATTTACTCCTCATATAAATTCAATTATTGAAAATTCCCTAACCCACAGTAATGTATCATTAACTTGGAGTAGTGATAATGAAAGTGGCGTAGTGATAGACCGGCTCAGGAACAATTCAATTGATTATTCGCTCGATTACCCTTTTATGGCAACCTACTTTAACCAACAAACACAACTTAATGATATCGTCAGTATACCTATAGCAATGGCTACAAAAACATTAATACAAGGTGCTATTGGTTGCTCAACCAGTGCGCCTAATAACTTTGCTAAAAAAGCAATTTCAAAAATAAATTTAGCATTAAAAAGCAGTATTTTAAGTTCATCAGCATATCAAAAAAGCCAGCGCTTTTGGTTAAATGAACATATTGAAAACTTTGACGCAGTTTATCATCACTATGTTCTTAATTTTGATTCACAGACCAATGATGCTCCAATAAGCACTGCTGACCAAAATAAAGAGCAACATTGAACTCTCGCCCTACACTCACCATTCCTACGCCGGCGGGGGTGCCAGTCATAATAATGTCGCCCTCTTCGAGGCTCATAAACTGATTTACCTCAGCCAATATTTGCGCAGGTTGATACAGCATAAGTTGAGTGTCACCATGTTGAACTACCTTGCCATCAATGTGTAATTCAAATATAAACGATGTCATTTCTGGTGTTAGTTCAATAAAATCACTAAAAAGCACTGAGCCATCAAATGCTTTGGCACGCTCCCATGGCAAGCCTTTTTCTTTTAAGCTGCTTTGCAAAGCGCGTTTAGTCAAATCAAGTCCGATGCCCACTCCTGCAAGCTGTTTATTTTTAACCACAAAGCATAACTCTGTTTCGTAGTGTAAAGTATCCCCATTATGGGTGGCGAGTAAGGTATTGGTGATCGCACTATTAGGTTTATTAAAAATAACCATTTGCTCAGGGTGTTCATTATTTAACTCAGCAATATGTGCACTGTAGTTGCGCCCCACACAGACTATTTTTGAAGGTTGTAAGCTCTGCGAAACTAACTTTATTTGATTCATTCACTCACCTGTTAATGACATAACGCATTTAATATTTTGGCATACTCTCAAATTATTAACGCAAAAGCGAATGCAGTTTTATCATGTTTTCGTGACTACTACTGAGCTCAATATAATCAATCACATAAAATGGAATAAAAGTAAGGAGGGACTAATTTGGTAGGTTTTTGTACTACGCTTTTAAAATAATAAGCAGGTACGCTAAATACCTGCTTATTGATAGGTTATTAACTACTTACAAGTAACACTGTCTTGCTCTGCAGCGGTTGCTGTAATAGCAAGTTTAGCTATAGATACATGCCAATCACCTTGGGTGCTTAACTGCCAAGGGGTGAACACTTTTGCTAAATCAACACCTTGCTCTGCAAAACAACTTAAGTTGATGTTTAATGTTTGCCATTGACCTGATTGTTCAAGCTGATCAGCAATATCAAATTTCCCCTGACAACTCTCGCCACAGCCCATACCAACCCATAACGGACTAGTCGCGGCTTTATCTACTTTAATCTGCATCTGTAATTGGCCACTTGTTTCAACGTATGAACGTAAGTCAGATGGAAACGCAGCGGCTAAATTAATCCCAGCAAGCGCTTGGCCATTAAAACGAATTGCACGGGCATCTTCTTGCACCTCTTTATCAAATGTTTGAATGCTCACCGCCCCCAAAGACTCGCGACTGCTCGCCACCGTTTTTTGTTGCTCACCACTTTTTAAAACCAGTGACCAAGGCGCTTTAATTGCACGCTCAAACAACACTAAATCATCGCGTTTTTCTGTCTGTAGAGAGTGTTCATCTAAATCATCTTTTAACACATTACTATCATTGTAAGTTAAACCAAAACCATAAGGTAATAACGGCTTATAATCTTCGTCATAACGGTTTTCATTATCAATAGGATTGTTAGGCCAGGAAAACGATAGTTTACCTTTAAAATCGTGATTAATTGACCCGTCTGCATTTTTGAATAAGACATCGCTAATAGCATCGCCTTCACTGCCTGGTAGCCAAATAGCAACGAATGCATCACTGGCGTTAAGCTCAGCATTAACCCACATTGGGCGACCGCTTATAAATAATGACACAACGGGAATTCCCGCATTTTTAAACTTACGTAGTAGCGCTAAGTCGCTTTTATTACCGCGCTGATATTCAAGGTTATCAATATCACCATTGCCCTCTGCGTATGGCTGCTCACCAAATACAACAATGGCAACATCAGGGCGTGCTTTGTATTCCCCTTCAACGCTCAGCGCTGCACTGCCACCAGCTTGCTCTACAGTATCTTTAATACCTGCATAAATAGAGCTGCCACCAGGGAAGTCGCTGTTTGTATTACCTGTGCCCTGCCATGTAACACTCCATCCCCCCGACTGCATGCCAATATTATCGGCACCGACACCTGCAACTAACACATTCGCTTTAGCTGATAATGGCAATAGTTGCTGCTTATTTTTAAGCAACACTAGCGACTCGCGTACAGCCTGTTTAGCCACTGCACGGTGATCGCTACTACCAATAATCTCAGTTTTCCCTGATAATGGACGCTTAGCAGGGCTTGGTTTATCAAATAACCCTGCACGCATTTTAACGCGTAAAATACGTGTTACAGCATCATTAATTCGATTTTCAGATATCACACCACTTTGCGCTTGCTTTACAAGGTTTTCATACAAAGGCTTCCACTCATCAGGTGCCATGTATACATCTAAGCCCGCATTTGCAGCTTGAGCACAGTTACTATTTGAGCACCCTTTAACTTGCCCGTGACCATTCCAATCACCGACCACAAAACCATCAAAGCCCATTTTTTCTTTAAGCACATCGGTCAGTAAATATTTACTGCCATGAATTTTTTCACCATGCCAGCTATTAAACGAAGCCATTACCGTTTGCGCCCCAGCACCCAAACCACCAACATAACCTTGAGCATGAAGCGCAAATAGTTCTTCTTCAGAAGCGATATTATCTCCCTGATCATCGCCGTTTTGTGTACCACCATCACCTAAAAAGTGTTTAACGGTACTCACTACTCGCGTATCTGACAAAAAGTCTTCATCTACAGCACCTTGTAAACCTTTAACAATGGAAGCTGAATATGCCTCAACTATTTCAGGGTCCTCAGAGTACCCTTCGTAAGTGCGGCCCCAGCGATCATCTCGCACCACAGCAACAGTAGGTGCAAATACCCAGTCAATACCGGTTACCATAACTTCGCGCGCCGTCGCTGCAGCAATTTTTTCAATCAGTGCAGGATTATTCGCAGCCCCTAAACCAATATTATGCGGAAATAAGGTCGCACCAATCACATTGTTGTGTCCATGTACTGCATCGGTCCCCCACATAGTAGGGATCGTGCTGCCATCGAGAGAGTCATCAATAGACGCTTGATACATCTTTTCTGCCAAATCAACCCAATCTTCAGGCGTTGCATGTTTATTATTATTTGGAAACGAGCCACCGCCATTTAAATAAGAGCCAAAGCCATATTTACGCATATCCTCAACTGTAATATGGCGAATTTCAGGTTGGATCATTTGCGCTATTTTTTGTTCTAGCGTCATGGTCTTTAGCATATCAGCGATTTTTTGCTCCATTTGAGCATCGCTTTTAATACCCGTTTCTATTTTTGGCCATATTTCTTTTTGGCTTGTCGCATCACCAGCACTGTTAGAAGGCTGCGAACAACCACTACTGGTTATTGCCGCTAACATCAGTGCAGTAACTGAAAAAGTTCGTTTAATAATCATAGCATTCACCTAAAACTCAAAGACGAGTGGACGTTGTTTTTTTTGCACCAAACAGCGCGAAGTAAGTAATATATAAATAGCAGCCAATAGGCAGTATAAGCGCTAACTGCACGCCAATATTATCAGCCAGCATACCTTGTAGTAATGGAATAATAGCTCCACCTACAATCGCTAAGCATAAAATACCTGAGCCTTGCGATGTATATTTACCTAGGCCTTGAAGGGCTAAACTAAAAATAGTGGGGAACATAATAGAATTACATAAGCCAACCAATAAAATAGCCCACATAGCGAGTGTTCCTTGCCCTGTCATCGCAATTAACACCAGCACACCCGCTAAAATACCATGCCAAGCTAATACCTTAGCTGCATTTAATTTTTGCATAATCGCTGCGCCAACAAAGCGGCCTATCATTGCCCCTGCAAAATAATAGCTTATGTAATGTGCCGCTTGTTGCTCTGGTAAGCCCGCGATATGCTCAAGAGTTAAAAAGCCGACTAAAAAGCTACCGATAGCAACCTCTGCGCCCACATAAACAAAAATACCAATAGCACCTAAAATAAGATGGCGATATTTCCAAACACTGCCTAAGTCAACAAATTCAGTGTCACCTTGATTTTCAGCTTCACTATCAATCGCTTTACCGAGTTTAGGTAGCTTTAAAAAAGCAAAAATTATAGCCAGTATCAATAAGCTTGCACTGAGCATTAAATAAGGAAACTTAACTTGTTCGGCTGTGGCTTGGCTAATTTCAGACAAAATTAACCAGCTACCAAATAATGGCGCAACCGTTGTCCCCAAAGAATTAAAAGCTTGGGTCATGGTTAAACGTGAAGATGCTGTTTTTGCAGGCCCTAATACGCTTACATAAGGGTTAGCAGAGACTTGTAAAATAGTGATCCCTGAAGCAAGCACAAATAAAGCAAATAAAAATAGCTCGTAAACGTGCGCCTCTGCAGCAGGATAAAATAATGCACACCCTATTGCAGCAACAACCAGACCAATAACAATACCGAATTGGTAGCCTATTTTACTAACCAGCTTCCCCGCCGGAATTGACATAACAAAGTAGGCACCAAAAAAACAAAATTGCACTAACATTGCTTGAGTGTAATTAAGGGAAAATAGCCCCTTTAAATACGGAATTAAAATATCGTTCAGGCAAGTAAGAAAACCCCACATAAAAAACAAGGTCGTAAGCGATGTTAACGCAAAGCTGTGTGTAGACCCTGGTTTTTGGCTGTTTTCTGCTGCCGGTAGTGGCTGTGTGATATGTGCCATAATATAATCTCTAATTATTTATAATTATCAGATTGTTACCTCTATTTAATCGCCTTTAATAAAACTAAAAATGCAGATTATAGTTGCAACACCAAATGTAAGCGCTTACATTTATAGCATACAGGAAAAAATTATCAATTTATTTACAATGTTTTTGTAAGCGCTTACATTATTATCTTATGTAATCTCTATTGTTTAACCGATCATTATTATTACAAGCTTAAGGATGTATCTCATTGTGTTTAAAACAATTTCGTTACCAGGCACATCGCCCCTTTTAAAACCACCATTTATTTTTGGTGTTGCCACGGCCTCTTTTCAAATAGAAGGGGCTCATAAAACACGCCTTCCCTGTATTTGGGATACTTTTTGTAATAAACCAAACACCATTGCAGATAACAGTAATGGCAATCAAGCCTGTGAGCATATAAAGTATTGGCAACAAGACGTACAAATGATTGCCGATTTAGCCGTAGACGCTTATCGTCTTTCAATTTCTTGGCCACGCGTTTTACATCAAGATGGAAGTTTAAACATTCAAGGCATAACGTTTTATAAATCACTACTTCAAGCGCTTAAAGCACGCAATATCAAAACGTATGTCACTTTATATCACTGGGATTTACCACAGCATTTAGAAGATAATGGAGGCTGGCTAAATCGTGATACCGCGTATCAATTTGCCCATTATGCTCACGTAGTAACACAACAATTAGAAGGGTTAGTGGACTCTTATGCCACATTAAATGAGCCATTTTGTAGCGCCTATTTAGGTTATGAAATTGGCGTACATGCACCCGGAATTAAAAGCCAACAAGCAGGACGACAAGCGGCGCACCATTTATTACTCGCCCATGGGTTGGCTATGCAAGTGATACGCAAAAACTGCCCTAAGATAGAGGCCGGTATTGTGCTTAATTTTAGCCCTGCCTATCCGTTTACTCCTGACGATGAACGCGCTGCTAAATTAGCTGATGACTATCATAACCAATGGTATATTCAGGCTGTATTAGAGGGTCATTACCCTGAGATGATTAACCAGCTGAGCAGTGATGCAAAACCCGACATGGCGGATGGCGACATGGCGATTATTAGTCAAAAAATCGATTTTTTAGGGGTTAATTACTATACTCGTATTCACTATAAAAACACGCCAGATCATTGGTTTGAAGAAGTCCCTTTAACAAACATTGCGATTACTGATATGGGCTGGGAAATATACCCGCAGGGATTATGTGAACTCCTACTTTCATTAAATGATCGTTACACGCTACCTAAAGTATATATAACTGAAAACGGCGCCGCGATGGCTGATGTATTAAGTAATGGTAAAATAAACGACACAGCGCGTATCAACTACTATCATACTCATATTAATGCCGTTCATACTGCGGTTGAGCAAGGTGTTAACATTCAAGGTTATTTTGCATGGAGTTTAATGGATAATTTTGAATGGGCCTATGGCTATGAAAAACGCTTTGGATTAGTCTATGTAGATTACCGAACTCAACAACGAACTTTGAAACAAAGCGCAATTGCGTATCGCGATTTTCTTAAACAGCGCCAAAAATAATAACGAGTGGCTTTTATGCTGAGTAAAAAAGAAAAAATAGCTTATGGCCTCGGTGACACGGCCAGTAATATTATTTTTCAAACCGTGATGCTATTTTTAACCTTTTTTTACACCGACATTTTTGGCATTTCGCCTGCTGTGGTTGGTACCCTTTTTTTAGTCGTCAGAGTCATTGACGCAGTAACAGACCCAATAATGGGCGCCCTGACCGATGCCACCCACACAAAGTACGGCAGCTACCGACCTTACCTACTTTGGCTTGCACTTCCTTTTGCTGTTATTAGTGTGATCACCTTTACTACCCCTGCGCTTGATGGTAACAATAAAATTATTTACGCGTTTGTCACCTATACACTACTAATGCTGGTTTACACCGCAATTAACATTCCCTATTCAGCACTTGGCGGCGTACTCAGTCGCAACCCTAACGAGCGCGTTTCTATTCAGTCATACCGTTTTGTGTTTGGTATGCTAGGTGGTTTATTGGTTACAAGTTGCACCTTACCTCTAGTAAAGTGGTTTGGCGAGGGTAATAATGAATTAGGCTATCAACTCACTATGTTAGTGATGAGTTGCCTAGGGGTGGTTTTATTTCTAATTTGTTTTCGCTACACCAAAGAGCGAGTAGTCAATCCGCCACACAAATTATCTTTAAAAACACAGCTACATTTTTTATGGCAAAATCAGCCGTTTAAAATTCTCTGTTTAGCAGCACTCGTCCTTTTAACCAGTATGGTACTGCGCACTACCTTAGCTATTTATTATGTAAAATATGTCCTTGGGAAAGAAGATTTAATCACTGAATTTGTAACCTTAGGTATGGTAGGTAATATCATTGGCTGTGCCTGTGCCCAACCTTTAAGTAAACGCTTAGACAAAAGAACCGCTTATATTTATCTGCAATATATTTCTGCCATACTCAGCTGTCTGGCTTTTTTTATCCCTAATGAACATGTTTTGCTAGCGTTTTTAGTATACTTTTTATGGTGTTTTTTCACCCAAATGGCAACACCTTTATTGTGGGCAAAAATGGCTGATGCGATTGACTATGGCGTTTGGCAAAATGGCCGACGACTAACCGGGTTGGTTTACGCAAGCATCGTATTTTTTATCAAATTGGGGCTTGCATTAGGCGGTGCTATAGCGGGTTGGTTACTTGCTTATTATCAATATCAAGCCAATGTAGAATTAAGTGAAGTAACCAAAACCGGTATTTTAACCTCATTTACACTTTACCCTGCGATTGGCAGTGTACTTGTGGCTTTAATAATGAGTAAATACAGCCTAGATAATCAAACTATAAAAAAAATCACTGCCGATTTAACACAAAAAAGCAATTTGTAACAAGGAATAGCATGGCTACCATTTATGAGGTGTCAAAACTTGCGGGGGTATCCCTTGCTACCGTCTCAAGAGTAATGAACAACAATGCAAACGTCAGTGACACCACCAGAAAAAAAGTGACTTTAGCGATGGAAGAATTAGGCTATCGTCCAAATTCGATCGCCCAGTCATTAGCCTCTAATTGCTCTAATAGTGCGGGGTTATTGGTCTCTGAGCTAAAGGGTCCATTTTATGGCCCTATGATGAGCGGCATAGAAAACACCCTCCGAAACCAAGGTAAACACGTTATTATTACCGCAGGGCACAGTGACGCAGAGCGGGAACAACAAGGCATAGAGTTTTTAATTAGTCGAAACTGCGATGCACTTATTTTACATGTTGAAGCGGTTAGCGATGAATATTTAATAAAGCTGAGCAAAGGTAAAACGCCGTTTGTTTTACTCAATCGCCATATTCCTGAGCTCGCCGATCGCTGTATTATTCTTGATAATGTCAAAGGTGGCTATTTAGCAACTAAGTATATTCTTGATTCTGGCCACAAAAACATTGCTTACATTAGCGGCCCTTTATGGAAAAAAGACGCCCAAGAGCGTTTAAACGGACATAAACAAGCGCTTGCTGAACACGCTATTGAGTTTAATGAAAACAGTTTGTATGAAGGTGACTTTATAGAAGATAGCGGCTACGAAGGATTTTCTGCTCTTTATAAAAATAATCCCGCGATTACTGCCTTGGTGTGCGCCAATGACGAAATGGCAACGGGTGCAATGGTCAGTGCCAGAGAGCATGGCATTGAACTACCCGCACAACTTTCAATTATAGGCTACGATAATGTATTTTTTACTCGCCATGTATACCCCCCTTTGAGCACTATTAATTACCCAATAGATGAAATGGGTAAAGTAGCCGCACAGTGGGTACTGAGCCATGTATATCAAAAAAGCGTACAGCCTATTCAAACTTTATTTGAGCCTGAGTTAGTCATACGCCAATCGGTCGTTAATATTACCTAACTGACGGTTATAAAAGCTAATAGCAGCATTAAACAAGCTCATTTAATAGCGCTAGGTTTATTGGTTTAAGTAAAACTTGATCTATTTCTAACTGCCTAATGTGAACTGCATCGGGCTCCAAACCGCTAATAATTACTCGTTTAATGCTAGGGTAATGTTCTTTAATAAAACCAGCAAGCTCTAAACCTGAACCATCGGGTAACTGCATGTCGAGTAACACCTTATCGTAGTCACTGTCTTGCTTAAGCATTGTGCAACAGGCCTCTACATTAGTTACAATCGTAGTTTCTACATCTAAGCTTTCTAACAAAAGCTGCGTTATTTGCGCAGCATCGGCATCGTCTTCCACTAATAAAAAACGCTTTATTTTAGCATTAGGCTTTGCCGTTGACGGTATCGATGAAATGCGTTGTGCTTTTTGCCCAAGCCTTGATTCTAAACATTGGTAAAGTAAGTTCGAGTCGACAGGTTTGGCAATCATATCATCAAATCCTAACGCGGTTAGTTCATTACGAATGCCTTTCATTGTCGCCGCGGTTAGGGCAATTATTGCTCCTTTAAAGCCTAGCTTTCTAAGCTCAATGGCTGCTTCTTTTCCGCCCATCACCGGCATATGAATATCTAAAAATATAATATCGTAAGTGGCATGCCTCTCTGTAAGCTGCTTTTTTACTTTATCAAGCGCTTGTTTACCATTATCAGCATAATCTACATCTGCACCCGCTGAGCTAATTAAGTGGCCAACTAATACGCGCAAATCACGTAAATCATCCACCACCAATACGTGTCCAGTAACTTGGCATGGGGTTGTTTTTTGCTGCATATTAGGCGTTAAATCAAGTTTTAATAAATTACGCTTTACCTTTTTTATATTCCCAGGATATAACGAAATAGTGAAGGTTGACCCTTCACCTTCGTGAGAGTCTAGCGAAATAGTACCCTGCATACGACTAAGCAATTCAGAACAAATAGCTAAGCCCAATCCCGCTCCACCTACTGAGCGCGATTCAACATCGGCTATTTGCTCAAAAGGCTTAAAAATGAGTGCTTGTTTTTCTGGAGCAATACCCACACCTGAATCTTTAATACTAAAAAATAACATTTCACGTTCAACCACCATCTCAGTCCACGCGTTAACCACAATTTCACCCTGCTCAGTAAATTTAATCGCATTATTGATAAGATTTATTAATATTTGTCGAAGGCGAGTATCATCCGCATTCACTACTAACGGCAAAGGTGCCAGCGATTCAAACCTTAGCGATAAGCCTTTATCAAGGGCTGAAACGCGCATTAAAGTAAACACATCGGCCATTAGACTATCAAGGTTTACATCACTGAGATTAAGCTCAAGTTTATCTACAGCAATCTTAGATAAATCTAAAACGTCATTCAGCAAACTTAGTAAGTGCTTACCATTGCGATAAATCACCCCTAGCTCGTTTTCAGCCTGCTTATTAAAGTCACTGAGCATCAATAACTCGGTATAGCCTAAAATAGAGGACAAGGGTGTACGTAATTCGTGGCTTAAATGCGCTAAAAAGCGATCTTTTGAACGGTTTTCAGCCTCTGCCTTTAAACGTTCAACGCGCTCATCTTCTACATCGCGGCGCGCTAAAGCATAACGAATAGAACGGGCAAACCGGCTACCACTCATTTCACTTTTAACTAAATAATCAACTGCACCGGCATCAAGCGCAGCAGAATCAAGGGCATCGTTAGATTGCCCCGTTAGCATGATAATAGGCCCACAAAAGCCATTTTTAATGGCTTTTTTTAAAACACTTAAGCCATCTGAGGCACCTAAGCGATAGTCAAGCAGACAAATATCATGCTCATTTTTACTTAGTACATGTATTGCCTGCTCAGGAGAGCTTATCCACTCTATGTCAAACACATGGGAACTGAGCTGCTCTAAATAGTCACGAGTTAAAATGTAATCATCTTCATCGTCTTCAACAAGTAGCAGTTTCGTTGCCTTTGCTAACATAGCGTCTCCTATTTTAATGCTGTGCTTAATCGTTAAACGTGTTTGGTAGCTCTACAAATTCAACCCAATATTTACCTAACGTTTTCATTAGCTCCACTAAACCATCAAACGTTACCGGCTTGGTAATGTATGATGCCGCCCCAAGGTTATACCCTTTAACCATGTCTTCTTCTTGCTTTGAAGTTGTTAAAATAACCACTGGGATGCCCTTTAAATTAGGATTGGCTTTAATGGTTTGAAGTGCTTCACGGCCGTCCATTCTTGGCATATTTAAATCAAGTAAAATTAAGCCGGGCCTTGGGGATACGCTTTTGTCTTCAAACTTACCTTTGCGCTCTAAATATTCTAAAAGCTCTACACCGTCTTCAACAAAGTGTAATTCATTTAAAACGCGACTTTCAGCAAGGGCATCTTGTGTTAATAAACGATCATCTTCATCATCGTCTGCCATTAAAATGGTAATGGGTTTTGCGTTTGTTAATGGCATATTATGCCTCTCCTTGTAATGTGAATAACTCTGCATCCACGGGTAGTTTAATAATAAAGGTTGCGCCCTCATCAGGGGTGCTTATCGCAGTAATCGTTCCGCCATGTCGCTCTACAATCCTACGACACACCGACAAGCCAATACCCGTTCCTTTGTACTGTGAACGGCCATGTAAGCGCTGAAATGGCACAAATATTTTATCTGCATACTCAGCTGAAAAACCAATACCATTATCTTTTACGGAAATAATATACCAACTAACGTCACAATTATGGTCTTCACTAAACTCGCTAGTTCGTTCAAAATTAACATTAATAATAGGCTCTACTGACGGACGTCTAAATTTAACAGCATTGGAGATTAAATTTAAAAACAGCTGCTGCATTTGACTCGGATCGGCCTGAATAATTGGCATATCGTCTACAAAAACTTGCGCACCAGACTCGTAAATAGCTATTTCTAAATCGCTTAAAATGTCATTAAGTATGCTATTTAGATTGGTATCGGTAAAATCTTTACCTCGGGTGGTTACTCGAGAGAACGCTAATAAATCATTAATTAAATTAGACATGCGCTGTGCGGCATTTTTCATTCGAGCAATATAATCAGTTCCCTTTTCACCTAATTCGTCTTTGAACATACTTTCGAGGCGATCGCTAAATGCTTGAATTTTTCTAAGCGGCTCTTGTAAGTCATGACTGGCAACAAAAGCAAACTCTTCTAACTCACGGTTACTACGACTTAACTCATCAGAATATAAAGTAAGCTCTTGAGTGCGTTCAGTTATTTTACTGGCTAAGGTTTCGTTTTGCATTTCGAGCTCAGCACGATACATCGCAGCATTTTTTAAATTCAATCGCGCAAGTAAAAACATACCGACAATTAATAACGCACTAGTGACAGCCGTGATACTAAAAGTAATTTTTGCTTCATTTTTTATTTGCGCTAATTTAGCAAAGTGGCTTACTTTAAACAGAAGTTCTCGGTCTTGAATATCATCAACCTGCTCACTAATTTCTCGGTATAAGTCACGCCCTTTATGCGTGTTAAGAATTAGCATTGCATGCTGTTCTTTGTCATTGAGTGCTAATTGAACGGTATTTTTAAGCTCAGCAATTTTATTTTCAATTAATAAAATTAACGTTGCAATACGCTCAGCTTGCCCCTCTATCTCTGAGTGCAAAGAACGAACATAATCGATTTGCGATTCAATCTGAGCAATCGCATCAAAATAGGGAGCTAAGTAATCATCGTCCTGTGTTAATAAATACCCGCGCTGCCCCGACTCAGCTTGCACCACAGACAAGTGCATTTGCTCAATGGCTGTGCCGACCATATTCGTATTATCAAGACTTTGCTGCGTTCGCGTGAGGCCTTGTATAGTATTAACCGCTAAAAATGCATTACCTACAATAATGCATAATATTATGGAGATAAATAACGCCCATATCACATTTACTTTGCTTTGCTGCTTAGGTTTAATCATTTATCACCCTGATTTCTTATTATTTTGAGTCTGAAATGAGCTGTAAACTATCGCTGCATGCTTGGCAATTAACGATTATTTTATCAAGTGCGGCGAGTGCTTTTTCGACAGGCATATCGTTTTCAAGTACAAGCTTGATAAGCTCAGCATTCATTGAAATACGATTTAACGGTGCCCGCGCATCATGCACTAACTCGTTTAAAGGTTTAGTCTGTTTTGGTAATGTCATTCAAATCCTCTGTTATTTTTATTTGTACTCGCCAATTCCACCATATGCGTTAAGGCGGTTGTAAAGTGTTTTTGTACTTATACCTAACATTTGTGCAGCCAATGTTTTATTGCCTTGTACTTTATCGAGCGTCGCATGAATAAGCTCTTTTTCAACCTCTTCAATAGTTTGCCCCGCAGAAACCTGATTTTCCTGCGTTTGATTATTTACACGTGAGAAAGGTGACTCTAGGTTATCTGGCAGTGCCACGTCGCTTGTTTGTGGATCACTCATAATAAAAGCGCGGTGAATAGCGTGTCGAAGTTCGCGCACATTACCAGGCCATTCATATGTTTGTAGCTCTTTAAGTTGCTCACTCCTCCAGCTAAACGCAGTGCCATTTTCATCATTTAGCTGCTCTAAAAATACCTTTGCTAGCAATGGAATGTCGTCTTTTCGTTCACGTAATGGGGGTATATCAATAGGAAATACGGCAAGCCTAAAGTAAATATCTTCACGTAAAATATTATTTTGGGCTAAATCAATTAAAGAACGGTTTGTCGCAGAAATAACGCGGCAGTTAGTTGGAATTTCTCGGTTGCCACCTACCCTTGTTACTTTTTTTGTTTCTAGTACGCGCAATAAATTAGGCTGCATGCCAATGGGCATTTCGGTTATTTCATCTAAAAATAAGGTACCATCGTTTGCCTGTTCAAACACGCCCTCTTTACGGGCTATCGCCCCTGTAAAGGCACCTTTTTCATGGCCAAATAATTCACTGCCAATAAGCTCTTTTGAAAGGGCGCCACAATTGCTAGCAACTAAAGGTCCTTCGCATTGACTGGCATTATGAATCGCTTGTGCAACCACCTCTTTACCAGCACCACTTTCACCTACTAGCATCACGTTAGCCTGTGTTTTAGCAACGCGTTCTATCATAGTATAGAGCTTTTGCATTGCCTCAGATTCGCCAATTAGGGTATCAAAATGATGCGTAATAGCGTTTTTCTTGGCTTTTTTAACGGTTTTTTTAGGACCGTTTAAAACCAGTTCTAAATCTTCTCGCTGCAGTGGCTTTAATAAATGCGTTACATTGGGCTCACACATATTGGCTAAAATCCCCTTAACCGATGGGTGCCCTGAAATAAGAGTGACTTTAGGAGATTGACCAATCATTTTTAAATGATCTAATAAATGCAAGCCGCTGCCATCGGGTAACATGAAATCCAGTAATACATGATCAAAGGAGTTATTCTCAAACCACTGATGTGCTTCTTTTAAACTGGTTGCAGTTTGAATATTATGCCCAAGAAACTCAACAATGTGACAAATAACATCACTAAATTCGATGTCGTCATCAACTAAAAGTATATTTAACATGATTAATCCCTATGCTTTTTTATTATTCTACTCACCCCTTTCAACAAATGAAAGATATACAGAGCAGGGCCAAAACAATGACATTTTATTTTTTATAATTCGCTATTATAACTAAAGATATATGTATAAGCGCTGAAATTAACAAGCTTTGCCACAAATTACCTTTTTAACAATGAAGTAATTAATATAACCAGCTGATATAATTTACCTTTATTGCTGGAGTCGTTATGCGCTTATTAAAAACCACTATTCATCCCACTATTAATATTACTCATGGTCGTCAGTTTACTCGCCCTACTGCTCGCGCAATTGTATTTAAACAACAGCACATTTTATTAATGTACACTCAGCGCTATGACGATTTTAGTTTACCCGGTGGTGGCATAGACTCACATGAAAGCATTGAACAAGGACTTATCAGGGAGCTTAATGAAGAAACTGGCGCGCAAAATATAAAAATCTGCAGCGAGTTTGGCCTCTATGAAGAATATCGTCCTTGGTACAAAGATGACTTTGATATTATTCATATAAAGTCATACTGTTATGTATGCGAAATTAACGAACAACTAGGCCAAGCACAGCTTGAGCACTATGAGCAACAAAATGGTATGCAAGCTAAATGGGTAAATATTTTTGAGGCGATAGCTCACAACGAACGCACATTAGCTAATAGCGATAAACAAGGATTGTCGATTATTCGAGAAACCTTTTTATTAAAAGAAATTGCCAAACAGTTCTTTTAATAAGTTTACATTGCTGCATTTTACGTTCCTAGTTGAGGTTCAGCAAGACTTTTTTACTAATATAAAATCGATATAAACCAAATAAGTTACTACTTAAAAACAGGCTTTCCATAATTATTGCCACAGGGGAGCCAGCAAAAATATTATGCGTTATCCAAAAAGAGGTTCCCACCACCATATATAACCTCAAGTGCAAGTCTCTATTTTGAAATGAAGCAATGGTTTGTATTAATGTCGCCACCAGCGCAAAGCCACTAAACCAATCTTGCCATGTTAAATAAACGGCTAAACAACTCACTGCCATAAATCCAAACATGGCCCAAGTATGCTTAAAGTATATGCAGTAAAAATAACGTAACGCGGCAATAAGCATTAAGCAGCCGGCACTGTTATAACCCAAAATAAAAAAGTGGACTGAGGTTAATAACACAGAGGTAAATAAACAACATAAGATAATGCGTCGGGACTTAAACTGAAATGAAGCTAAGTCGAGTAAAGTCGCGACGGCAACCAATGATTGGGCAATTAAAAACATAACACTCCAAGGCACTTAAGGCATAAAAATGAGGAGTGTATAGTGCTTTATATAAACAGCACTTAACTTAAGTTAAGTCGCTTACGAATTCGTGATAACGAAATGGCCGAAATACCTATATACATAGCCACTTGACTTAAGCTTAACTGCGCCAACCAATGCGGTTTATGTTTAAGCAAGTAACAGTAGCGCTGCTCGGGACTGTTAAGTAATAAAAATGCTTCTTTGGCTTCTTTAAATATTAGTTGCTGCGCAATTAGCTGCTGCTTAATGAGTTGGTACTGTGCTTGCTCAAATAGTGTTAGCGGTACTTTAATTACACTTGCTTCATTAATTACTTTTAATTGATAAAAAGCGGGGCTTGAGGTCATCCAATTAGCGAACAGCAGCGCAAATTCGTTTTTAAAATAAAACTCTTTGCATTTTTGTCCGCCTTCAATGCCATCATGAATAGCACCTAAAACCCCCTCCACAATTAAATAGCCATAACGCTGTACATCGCCTTGGGGCAATAACACGGTATTGCGCGCGACAAGCTGTTGAGGGTAAATACCTGCCAATTGTGTTTTAAGCTTATTTATAAGCACTTCGTAACTATCGCCAAGCGATAAAAGTGGGTTGTCAGACATTAAACATTACCATTTTTCCATTAAAATATGCGTAATATCCGCAGCTGATACCCCCACCCGAGGCACATACTTCTGACCACACCATAAAGGCGAAAAATCACTTTGGCCTGCTTTTTCAGCGCATGTTCTTAATGCAGTTATTGCGCTACTAGCGTGAGGAAACGAAGGCACGCCCTCAGGCATAGTGCCTAATTCTTGCATAACTCGGTTTTGAATCCCCCGCGCAGCTCTACCAGAAAACAAAGTAGTAAGTGCGGTACTATTTGCTGACTGCGCTAAGATAGCCTGACGATGTAAAGCCGATGTTTTAGCCTCATTACACAATAAATAAGCACTACCAACTTGTACACCACTCGCTCCTAGCTCTTTCATCTGCTTTACGTCATCAGCAGTGGCAATCCCTCCGGCGGCAATAATAGGCAGAGATATATGCTCAACGCAACGCTTAACTAACTGCGCCGTTGATTGCTGCAAAGTTAAGTCCATTGATAAAAAATGCCCTCGATGCCCTCCAGCTTCTAACCCCTGAGCAATAACAGCATCAGCGCCATTTTCACTGAGCCAAATAGCTTCATCTAAAGTGGTCGCCGTTGAAATTACTTTAGTGCCCCAGCTTTTTATTTGCTCCACAATAGCGTGCTTAGGTAAACCAAAATGAAAGCTCACAACTGCTGGTTTATAGGGAGCAATAATATCAACAACGGCTTGATTTATAGGCTGACGGGATACCCCTGCGGTTAAACTTTGCGGGTCAATTTCATACTCTGCAAAATAAGGTGCTAGCACATTGTGCCATTGGCACTTTTGCTCACGGGTGTAATCAGCAACCGTGTGACAAAAAAAGTTTAAATTAAATGGCTTATCTGTTTTTTGGGTAAGTAAATCGAGCTGCTCAACTAACTGCGCCAGTGATAACATAGCACAAGGCAACGACCCTAGCCCGCCTGCTTCACAAACGCTTGCAGCTAGCTCGGCGTTTTGTACGCCCGCCATAGGTGCTTGAATAAGTGGTAAATCGATATTCAACAATGACTGTATCATTTGACTACTCCCTGTAATTTTTTCAACAACTTGCAGTATTTACAGAACCATAGCAAAAACAACCAACAAACAACACTTAGATTTTTGTAGAAAGTAATATAAAAACCATTATTAACAAAAAGTTATGAATTTTTATAAACTATCGCCCAACTGGCTTTGGTTTTGCACCTACCCTATTACATAATTTGTTAGGAGGTAAAATGAGTAACACAGTAGATACGATCAATCCAGCAACCGAGCAAGTCATCAATAGCTATACGCTGCTTTCTCAAGCTCAAGCAGAACAAGTGATCGAAAAGTCTCATGAAACATACTTAACATGGCGATTAACCTCGTTTACTGAGCGCGCTAAATACTTGAATAAGCTAGCCTCTTTATTTGAAGAGCAAAAAGAAGCGCTTGCTAAACTGATGACCGAAGAAATGGGTAAAGTGTACGAACAAGGCTTTCAAGAAGTGCAGCTTTGTGCTGACATTTGCCGTTATACCGCAGAACATGGCGCCGATATGCTGAGCGACGAAGAACGCGATATGCAAGGCGGTCGTGCAATTATAAGTTATCGCCCCACTGGCGTGTTGCTAGGTATTCAGCCATGGAACTTCCCACTTTATCAAGTTATTAGATACAGTGCCGCAAATATTATGGCGGGTAATACCACGGTATTAAAACACGCGGGCAATGTATTTGGTATGGCTGAAAAAATAGATACCTTATTTAAACAAGCTGGGTTCCCTGAGTATTGCTTTAGTAACTTACTGATTGATGGAAAAACCGCCAGCGCCCTTATTTCTCATAAACACATTAGTGGCGTTACCTTTACAGGAAGTGATGGCACAGGCAAAAAAGTAGCTGAGCAAGCTGCTAAGCACGTTAAAAAAACCGTATTAGAGCTTGGCAGTAACGATGCTTATGTTGTACTTGATGATGCCGACCTCGCGCTGGCAGTTAAAACCTGTTTGCAGGGCCGCATTATTAACAATGGCCAAACCTGTGTCGCTGCCAAGCGTTTTGTGGTAGTTGACTCATTATACAATGACTTTAAAGAAGCACTGAGCCAGCAATTTAAAGCAATTAAAATGGGCGACCCTATGGATAAAGATACTGAACTGGGCCCTATGGCACGAGAAGATTTACGCGACAAAATTCATCAGCAAGTGCAAGACTCGGTAAATGCAGGCGCAAAAGTAATTGTAGGCGGCGAAATTCCGAAGCAAACAGGCTATTACTATCCACCTACAGTACTAGAAAATTTATCACCAGGGATGCCTGCATATGATGACGAATTATTTGGCCCTGTAGCATCTTTGATTAAAGCCAAAGATAATGATGACGCTATGCGTATTGCCAACGACTCTCGTTATGGACTAGGCGGCGGTATCTTTTCAAAAGATGAGAGAAAAGCCATTGAGCTGGCTAAAAAGCATTTTGATACCGGTATGATCAACATAAACGGTTACGGACTGGCACAACCGAACCTACCATTTGGCGGTGTTAAAGACAGTGGCTATGGCAGAGAACATGGTGGCTTTGGTATTCGCGAGTTTGTGAATGTTAAAAGCATTATGATTCATAGCTAATTTAGCTACAGAAGTGAAATACACGTATTGAAAGAGTATTTCTACGTGTTTAAAAAATATTACCAAGCCTAAAATTGTGCAAACACTTTTAGGCTTTTTTATGGTTAAAGCCGCTAAGTATAATCCGCTCAAAGGCTATATTTTGCTTAAAAATACACACCTAAAACTTCACTTCACAATTTAGCTTATTTAGTAAAAGCTCAGGCATGTTGTTTAAAATTATGATTTCAGATAGCTCGATAAACTCTGCAAAACATAGCGCTAAGATTCGATATATAGAAGCTGGTACTGAACTAAGAGTTTAGATGGATAGGCTTACAGTAGGCAGGTATGAGCGAGGAGCTGATGGTCGGGTAAGCTCGTTTTTGGACAAAAATGAGTTGGAATATTTATTCGGTAACGCTGCGTTAAAGTGTAACAAGCGTTTGCCATACTTGAGCGAAGCGAAACCGGCAAGCGTTTGGAATCACTCTTAAACGCTTTGTTAGTTTACCTTTCGCATTAATCGCACGATTTAATTGAATTGCACATTTTGCGCGATAAACTATAATGTTATTGCACTTCCAAACTTGGAGCTTAACCATGTACACATTAACAGCAAATGATGCCAAACGTAATTTCGGTGAGCTGCTGCTAAGCGCTCAACGTGAACCAGTTAAAATTAGTAAAAACAACAAAGATGCCGTTGTTGTGATGTCGATTAGAGACTATGAAGAACTTGAAGCTATGAAAGCAGATTACATCAAACATTGCTTTGAGTCCGCAAAAGCAGACTTAGCCCAAGGTAATGTAGTTGACGGTGAAAACTTCCTAAACGCGTTGTAAGTAAAGTATGCACAAGAGTAAATATAAACTAAGTAAATTAGCACAGGCTCATTTACACAAAATCAAAAATTATACCGTTACAAACTTTTCCGAGAGGCAGTGGAACGCATACAAAGACACACTTCTCACTGGATTTCAGATGCTCGCTGACAATCCATCAGTAGGCAGAAGCTGCAACGATTTATATGAAAATGGATTTTATTTCCCGATTGGTAAGCACACGGCTTACTTTACCAAGGAAGACGGCTTTATTTTGGTCGTTGCAGTTCTTGGACAATCGCAATTACCACAAAATCATCTACGATAATTATCACACCCTAGCATTTTGAGTTAGGGTGACAATATTGATTGGTAAACTAACGAGGCTGTAGAATAACTCGTTTTTAATTTATTTTTATTGATGCATTAACCATAGCCGAGTTCCTATTTTGGTTCAATCAGTTATCGCTAGTTTACTTAAAATAGAAAAAGAGAATGTACGATTGTTTTAATGGCTGTTTTAGAGGGAATTACAGGTGCTTAAGTCGCTATATTTCGGCTTAAAAGGGCTCCCCTTTTTTAATGCAGCCTGTTTTGCAGCTTTTCTATGTTATGAACAAGGCAGTACAGTTGCCATTGCGCATTCACTTTCGTTTGTCCTCGTAAGGTCAGTTTGTTCATGCCTTTGTTTACCGTAATATTGCCGAACACCGGCTCTATACAGCCAAGTCGTTTGCTGTACTGCCGTCGCCCCATCGGGCTGTCTATTTTGGCCTTCATTTTGTCGATATAGCTTAGCTGTTTACGCGATTCATCATTTTTAAACTGTACTTGCCGCCCTGTTTTTATCGGTGGCTTTCGCATACATTGCTGTTGCAGTGGGCATACTTTGCAATCTTTTAAGTAACCGTGCGTATTCTCATGACTTTGATCACCGATTCTCATCAGCTTTGATCACCTGATTTATCATTTTGTAGAGCCATTTTTAAATTAGCTTAACTGATCATCATCAGTCAATTTATTTAACTGTTTTCGTATCGATTCTCCTTTTAAGTTCAACTTAATCGAACCATGAATTAGCCTATCTAAAATGGCGTCAGCATGGGTTGATTCTCCTATCATCTCATGCCAGTTTTCCTGCGGGAGCTGACTTATTATTATGTGTGATTTATACCCATACCGTGAATCGATTAATTCGAGTAAGTCACCTCGTTGCTGTGCACTCAGTGGTTCAAGCCCCCAATCGTCTAAGATCAGTAGATCATACTTTATTAACTTCGCTAGTAATTTTCGGTAACTACCATCTGCTTGTGCTAGAAACAGGCTTTCAAGTAGTTCTTTTAATCGAACATAGTAAACACTTTTTCCTTTTAGGCAGTGCTCATGCCCTAAAGCACATGCGAGGTATGTTTTGCCACAGCCTGTTGCGCCAGTGATTAAGATATTTTGATGTAAGTTCAGCCAGCTATTTTGGCTTAAGTTGCGTATCTGTGCTTTTTCTATATTGCGTGTCGGCGAGTAAATCAGTTGATTTAACTGAGCCGGTAAGCGGAATTTAGCCTGTCGCACGAGCCGGTCAATTTTTCTTTGCTCACGCGTGTCAATTTCATGTGTTAGCAATAAACTAACGCGCTCTATAAAGCTTTGTTCTTGATATAAGTTAGGCTGTTCAAGCTGCTGCTTGAGTGCCTGCTTTATACCCGATAACTTAAGTAGTTGAAGTTGTTGGTTAATGGTGTCTATCATGATTCGTTTCCTTAATGGTAATAATCTGTGCCACGTATGTTGCTATGTGTAACTGGCTTTTCTGGCTCTGTTTGCTGTGTGGGTAACGGTTGTTGATCTAATCCTTTTTTCAGCATCTGCTTAATTGATTTGAGTGTTGCCGTATTCATCACGATTGCGCGATAACAGGCCTGCTCAAGCCGCTCTTTTGAATAGATTTTAGCTAAACTTAACACCCCTAAACAGGCGCGATAAGCGTGCTCGGGGTGACGCCGTCCACTAAGCTGTAACTCAATAACTTGATGGGTATACTCCCCGATACTTAATGCCCATGAGCGTAAATTTATCGGTGACTGCTCATGCTGTTTTTGATGCGCCAGAGGCATATGATGAGACTGTGTTGTATGCCCACCTAAACGATGTGAACGCGGATGCTGTGCGATTAAGGTATCGTCATGATAAAGCTGTACTAGCTGATTGGTTATGTGTGCGCGTAATTGTTTCTTAACCCACTGATACGGCACACTGTAATAATGTTTCTCTATTTCAACATGATAATCAATGTGTACTCGCACCGTTTTGATTTGTGTATAGTGATAGGGCTTTTCAGGCAATGGCTTTAATGCGCTTTTATCCACTATATCAAAGAGCTGTTTACGTGACTGTTGATATTGCTTCATCACCTTATTGTTCATTACATCAAGTAGCTTTGCTATTTCTTGATTTAGGTGCGCTAAGCTGTAGAAGGTTTGGTTACGCAAGCGTGCCATGATCCAACGCTCAACAATTTGTACACCGACTTCAGCCTTCGATTTATCTTTGGGTTTATAAGGTCTAGCCGGAATGACAGCCACGTTAAAGTACTCGGCTAACTGGTGGTACGTCGGATTTAAATCAGGCTCGTAGCGACAGGGTTTACTAACGGCGCTTTTTAAGTTGTCGGGAATAACAAGCTCAGGCACACCGCCTAAAAACGTAAAGCAACGGGCATGACTCATCACCCAATCTTCAAGTTGCTGGCTATACGTTGCCTCAGCATAGGTATAATTTGATGCGCCGAGCACGGCAACAAACACTTGAGCAGTGCGTGTCTCCTGTGTTGTAGGGCACGTGATGGTCAGCGTGGGGCCACAATAATCCACAAACAATTTTTCACCGCCTTTATGATGCTGACGTATCGACAATCGTTGTTTGCCCACCCATTCCCGATAGGCTCGGCAAAAGTGGCTATAACTGTAATATGGCTCACCGACTTTCTCACGCAATTCATCGAATACTAACTGCAACGTCAAATGTTTGTGCTGCTTTAAATCCTTATTGATGGTGAGCCAGTCAGGTGTTGGGTATCTTTTTTGACGGGGTGAGAAGTCCCTGATTTTTGTATTAAGAAACGTACCGTGTTGTTTATCTTCAGGTAACGGCCATTGGTTTAAGCCTAACTCATTGGCCTTTTTAACGTAATTAGCCACAGTGCCAGGTGAAATATTTAAGCTTCTGGCAATCTTTCGATGGGATAATTTTGCTGAATATTTCAGCCGTAAAATAGCATGTAATTTACTCATAGATATAGGTCTTGTTGACATTATTGTTATCCTCATCAAATGATTTAGATAACGGTTTAACATACCTACAAAAATGATAAAACGTGAACTCGGTGACGAGTGGCATTAAGCTTTGATCGGCAAAATCATTAAGAGCACAAAAGTGATCATTATCGAGTAATTTTCGTGATCAAAGCTTAATGAGAATAAGCGATCAAAGTTAATGCCATTGGGTGATCAAAGCTGGGGAGAATATGCAAACCGCAGAATCGCGTGTATTTTTGGTTGTGGCTTTTTACATTGATACCACTTCGCCACATGTCATTGCCTGCGGGACAGCGGCAGGTTTGTGTCGTTTCATCATAATGGAAGTCCTCTGAAGTAAATAAGCGTGGCTTACCTTTACTGCGTTTTAGTCGGCGTTTTTCTTGCTCTGTTTCGTATGTTTCGCTGTCTTTAAATAACGGGTTTCGTTTTCTAAATTGGTTATCCGCAATGTAAGTATCAAAGCCACTTTTCGCCATGTATTCAAGATTCGCTTCGCTATTAAACCCACTGTCTGCGGTGAATTTGATGGCGTGTTTATCTGAGGATTCATCTGTGCTCAGTTTATCTAACTGTTGCTTTAATTGCTTAACTGCTGGCTGCAAGGTTTGTTGCTCACCCACCGAGCCCCATGCCTGTGCTTGCAGTATAATTTGATGTTTATCGTCATTTATCGCTATCCCATTGTAGCCTTGGATTGTGCCTTTTGACGTGGTCATTTTCGCGCTATCGGGGTCGGTAATATTACTTTTAACAGGCTTGCCTTTACTGCCTGTTTTCTCTTCGTGGGTTGCTAAGAACGCGGTGATTTTATCTGCACTTTTATCGAGCTTTTCTTTTTGTTTTAAGTCCTGAGTTATCAGCTCTTCGCTCAGGCTATCTTGTGATTGGTGACGTTCGATAATACGTTTACTCGCGCGTTCTAGTTTTGCTTTTTTACGCCCTAGCTCATCGAATGTGCCGCTCCATTCTTTACTTGCGTTGGACTTTAATTTGCACCCATCAATGGCAAACATGTTACGGCCTATCAACCCTTCTTCGTCGCATATCATCAATACTTGCGTAAATAGTGGCTCAATCTGTTCATGCATTTTGGCCACGAAACCCGCTATTGATGTATAATGCGGCTGAATATCGCCCGACACACTCATAAATAAAATATTGTTCTCACAGGCCTTGGCTATTCGGCGGCTACTTATTAACCCATGCGCATAACCGAGTAAAATAATCTTTAACATCACCGTGGGCGGATACGCCGCTGCACCCGTTTTATCGTTGTTATACCACGCGTCAAAGCCCGACAAGTCGAGTTTATTTTCGACAATATAACAAAGCGCATACTCAAAGGTACCTGGCAGAATTTGCTCAGCGAAATTGATAGGGATGAATTTATTTTGGCAGGATAAATCAGGCTTGTAGTTGGCCATAACAATTTACCGTGGGTGAATAATATCTATTAGATCACAGTAACCAAATGGATTCAAGGTTAAAAAACAATCAAGCCAAATGCGTAGAATCAGTTCCTAAAAAGAGTAATTCTACAGCCTCAACGCCCGGCTAAGGGGTTAGACAACGCATAGCCGAACTCAAAAAAACACTGTAAACACTGAACTTCAATTTTGCACCAAAGCCGCCAAGCGTTGGCAATCCCTCTTGAGCCGTTTGTTAGTTGCCCTTGCCCAACTCCAGTGCTAACATTTGTACACACGCAAACTTAGGAACTACTTATGGACACTAGAATTCAATTTCGTGTTGATGACGAAATTAAACGTTTAGCCCAACAAATGGCTGAGAGCCAAGGTCGCACACTCAGCGATGCTTGCCGTGAACTTACTGAACAAATGGCTGAGCAACAAAGAAAAACATTATCTCATGACGCTTGGTTAACTGAACAAATAAACCTAGCATTTGAGAAGTTTGACTCAGGAAAATCTTCATTTGTTGAACATAATTCAGCTAAAGCACGAATGGCTGAACGAAAGGCCAAAATTCGTAATCGAGGCCAGCAATGATTTTATGGGAAGAAGAATCGCTAAATGATCGTGAGAAGATCTTTGAGTTTCTTTATGACTTTAACCCTGATGCGGCTGAAAAAACTGATGACATTATTGAGGCTAAAGTAGAAAACTTACTCGAACAACCATTGATGGGTGTTCAACGAGATGGAATTCGAGGACGATTATTCATTATTCCCGAAATCTCAATGATCGTTTCGTACTGGGTAGAAGGTTCAATTATTCGCATAATGCGAGTTCTACACCAGAAGCAAAAATTCCCTACCGATTGATTGTAGCCGGTGGGCACCTAACGAGCCTGTAGAATTTCTATTTTTATAAATTTGGCCATTTTTTAGACCTCCTGTATCGCTTTCTAAGCGATTATCTCGTACTAAGCAATGCATTTGAGACCCCTTAAACCACCTAAAAATTTGACCAAATGAGTTATTCTTCAGCCTCAACGCCCGCAACACCGGGCAATTTGTAGCGCAGCGAAAAATTGATCCGCGTGATTGCGCTTGTTAACTTTTATGCTGACAAATAACAGCACTTTTTAAATTTAACACCACTTCCGCATGCGCACGGATCGTTTCTCTTTTGCTTCTTAGGTGCGGTTGGTTTAGGTGGAGGTAATTTTTGAATTGATTGCTCGATAGAGCGCTCAATAATTTGTTCTATCTCTCTTTCCGGCACGGGATCATCTTTGAAAGTACCGTAGGCCGCAATCATTAACCCAATAGCTGTTAATATAATTCCGATGAAACCGTACAATTCAGACCTTGTTTGCGGCAATACAGAAGCGAAATTCGTTAACTCAGGGACTGTTTCTTGTATGTTTGCCTGAACTTGCTCTTTTGAAAGGTTTCTCTTTTGCGCTTCCGCCAATACAGCCGATAATTTCTGTAACTGCTGAACTGTCTTGATACTTCCTTGCAGCAACTTTATTGCGTTGCCAGTGATGTCGTAAACGCCATCAGGTACATGACCCATGCCTCCGCAGTTTGGGCAAGGACCTACCCGATTTCCGCTTAGAGTTACATTCCTACAATTTTCAAATACGAAACCAGAACCAAAAATAGCTCCACAGTTATCGCAAAATGCTGGCATCTCAGGCATGGAGCCTCCTTGAAAGTTAACGCCCAAATTTAGCGCGGAAAGCCGCGCAGCGGGTTGAAGTCGCAGCCAGCGCTTTTTGCTGGCGATAATATTTGTTTGTTATGTTCTTACCACCGATGTTATTCACTGCCATTTTTACCAACACTGTAACCACAATTGCAGCATGTATTACTCGGAAGCCTAAACTGCTTTAAAGAGAGCGCAACCTGATTTTTCCTGCAATTGGGGCAGGTAAAATTAACCGCAATAACCAACAAAGCAATAGCGAAAATGAAAGAACCTATATAGAACGGGTTAGTATAAAAATTAATGCTCGGCGTAGAAAACTGAAAGCCAATAATGCAGACAATTAATGCAACAAGCGAGAGCTTAAATTTTTTGCTTTTGTTCAATGCACAAAATCCTTTTAGAGAACATAACGCCCAAAGCAGCGGCGCGCGTTAGCGCGTCCAGCCCGAAGGGCGATGCTGCCTTTGCTTGTTAAATGTTTACTCATAGATCGGCTAACCACCCCGTTGGCTTTTCGTCTATATCCCAGTGATACTTTATACTTTCGATATCTTGGATATATTCACTTTTGTCTGAATTCGACATCCACTCAGGTTTGTCTTCGTATGCCTTTAGCTTGGGATACTTCGATTCAACCTCTTCTACAGAGCGGGCATCAATTAGCAACCAGACACCTCCCATTCCGTAGTCATAGACTGCCAGGAATGGTCTTTTCTCTACAGAGCCTTCTTTTGATGCAATCGTTGCATTTGCCATCATAGATAACCCCAAGATAATTGCGACGATATTTCTCATATATTTAACGCCCAGCTCACCGCGCGTAGTAATGTTGGCGACTTTACTGCGTGTTTTTGCAGGAAAGGTGCAAACATTACGGAGTCCGGTGGAGCTGTTTGTTATGCATTTATTGCTCGCTTACTTGTGTAATGTGATCGGCATTTTCAATGAGCTTTTTAAGCGCAATTGCAACCTGATTAATTTGTTCAGTTGCATCTAACTTTTTAAATAAGCTTTTGAAGAACGGTTTATCTGCCGAAACGAAACACTGCCAAGTTAAATTATTTATATCAGGCTCTTTAAAGTTACCCTGCCCATCCTCTTCTTCCATATTGCCGCAACCAATCCAGATTGGATAAGGCTCAGACATACAATCTATGCGCCACCCCCAATCTTCGGGGCTAACTATTGT
This sequence comes from Pseudoalteromonas sp., assembly GCF_018402495.1. GTDB lineage: Bacteria > Pseudomonadota > Gammaproteobacteria > Enterobacterales > Alteromonadaceae > Pseudoalteromonas. The sequence continues at coordinate 509,710 of NZ_JAGYIU010000004.1, read as the reverse complement.
ATTAAAACCTACATCGTTAAGACCGCCAGAAATCCAATTTGCTACGGACTTACCGTACCGAAGAGGATTTGTTTCGTCGTCTTCTCCTGGTATTACACCAAGTTGAGTAGACTTAAAAGTGAATGAGTGATCCATCAAGTTCCTTGTAGTGCATAACTTCCAAATATGGGGCGCAGACACGTGTGCGATAATGGCGAAGCCGCGCACGTGTTTGCGTCCCAACGAGCTACAGCGAGTGCCATAATTTGTTTGTTATGTGCAAGTTAATAGCGCTACTTTTTACATTCCGGTCAACTTGACTGCATTTTCACCTATTTCTAAGGCGCTTAGCACGTATTTTCAAACTAATATAATCGAATGTAAATGTTACTATAGCTATGACGATGGCTGTGGTGATAAAAATACCATTAAATCCATCGCTAACTAATTTGAACCACCTTAATAACTGATAGATAGGCTCCCACCCACCAAGAATTATTAAACAACCAATCGACCTTGGGCTTATGACCGCAATATTACTTAAGCAAGTTTTAATTTTTCTCATGTACCATACTCGCTCTCTAAATTGCGCAGATTATATAGCTCACCAAGCTGGCTAAGGGCAATTTTATAATTCAGTAGCGCCACATCATCGGCGGCACATAACGCTCAGCTCACCGCGCAAATTTTGGATGGCGCCTTTTTTGCGTCTTTTTGCAAAAAAGGTGACAGCTAAAATTTGTCCGGTGGAGCTGCTGGTTATGTTCTTTTTGCATTTAACACTGCCCTATCGCACTGCCGCCTTTGACCTTTGTTTTTAAAAAGCATCCCGTTTCTGATGCCGTTTATTTCTGCCACCTGTTGATAGCCTGATGTGCGTCGAGGGTTGGCGATTAATTTTGAACCTTGGGCCACCCAAGCTCTCCGGCTTTACCGGACTAAAAATAACCCAAGAAGTTTAAACCTGATTAACTCACAAAACCTTGAACAGAACGACATCTTTGCACTTAATACCGGCAAAGGCTGTTTACCATTTTGATGAACGGCTGTGACTGCTTAAAGCAAACCCGCACTGATAAACTTCCGTTGCTTATTTAGAAAGCTTTAATGGCATAGGGTTTCGGCAACTTATTCATTTTATTCAAATTTTAAAAACATAACGCTGAGCACACCGAGCGGCTAAGCTGGCGCGTGTTTTTGCGGCCCTTTGCAAAAACCGCGACTGGTTAGACGTCCGGTGGTGCCACTGGTTAGTTTGGTGAACCACCAAGATCCAACGAAGCCAAGCACTTCCAGCGGAGCTGATGGTTCAGGTTAAAAAATACAGTTTGTATTCCTGCAAAACTAAACCGAAACCGTCAGGAACAAAACCACTTAAATACAAACTTGTGATGAAGTCTCAAACAAAACACCACAAACGAAGCCACTAAATTCATAGCCAGAACAAAACTTTAAACTGGCACCGGAACAAAAGAAAAAGGTGCCACATTACGTAAACCCTGATCGAAACCGTGCCTGAAAAAAAACAGGACTTTTCACAACCGCCAAACCCAGCCTAAAGACGATTGAACCGACTAACGCTGAGCACACCGAGCGGCTAAGCTGGCGCGCGTTTTTGCGGCCCTATGCAAAAACCGCGACGGGTTAGACGTCCGGTGCTGCGACTGGTTAGTTTGGTGAACCACCAAGTTCCAGCGAAGCCAAGCACTTCAAGCGGAGCTGATGATTCAAAGTTAAAAAATACAGATTCTATTCCCGCAACATTAAACCGAAACCGACAGAAACAAAACCACTAAATTAAAAGCTTGTGATGAAGTCTCAAACAAAACACCACATACGAAGCCACAAAATAATTGGCCAAAACAAAACCTTAAACTGGCACCGGATCAGCGGGAAAACGTGCCACATCCCAGCGCAATTCAAACGAAGCCGTGCCGGGAAATAACCAGACTTTTCGTTTACCTACAAACCAAACCTAAAGACGATTGAACCGACTAACGCTGAGCACACCGAGCGGCTAAGCTGGCGCGCGTTTTTGCGGCCCTATGCAAAAACCGCGACTGATTAGACGTCCGGTGGTGCGACTGGTTAGTTTGGTGAACCTCCAAGTTCCAGCGAAGCCAAGCACTTCCAGCGGAGCTGATGATTCAAGGTTAAAAAAATACAGTTCCTGTTCCCAAGAAGTTAAACCGAAACTACTAGAACAAAACCACTAAATTTAAAGCTTGTGATGAAGTCTCAAGCAAAACACCACAAGCGAAGCCACAAAACTATTGGCCAAAACGAAAACTCAAAAGTGCACCGGAACAGCGGGAAAACGTGCCACATCCCCCTGCACTTCAAACGAAACCGTGCAGGATAATAACCGGACTTTTCGCAACCAAAAAACCAAACCTTAAGACGATTGAACCGACTAACGCTCAGCTCACCGCGCAAATTTTGGATGGCGCTTTTTGTGCGTCTTTTTGCACAAAAGGTGACAGCTAAAATTTGTCCGGTGGAGCTGCTGGTTATGTACATTTTGCATTTAGCACTGCCCTACCGGGCTACCGCTTTTGCCCTTTGTCTTTAAAAAGCATCCGATTACTGATGCCGTTTATTTCTGCCACCTGTTGATAACCTGATGTGCTTCGAGGGTTGGCGATTAATTTTGAACCTTGGGCCACCCAAGCTCTCAGGCTACGACAGCGTGAAAACTTGAACCGAAGTATAAACCCGAACAAACCGCAGAACTATGAATAGAACACCATATTTTGCACTTAATAACGACAAAGGCTGTTTACCCATTTGATGAACTAATGTGACTGCTTTAAAACTAACCCGTACTGATAAACTTCTGTTGCTCATTTAGAAAGCGTTAATGGCACGGCGTTTCTCTAACCGTTTAATTTTATTGAAATTTCAAAAACATAACAATTTTATAGTGCGCTCGTCGCGTATATTTCTACCAACGTTACGCTAATATATTTATTAATTACTTTTTAACAAATAACTTAACTCATTACCAGCTATAATTTTTTCTTGGTACTAAATATAATAAGAAAGAAGAAAGTGCGCTCGGCGCGCATTTTCTTGAATATGGGAGCAAAACAACTAATCTGTATATAAATACAGTATTCTTATTGGTGAAAATATGAAAACGCGTTCCCCATTTTTAAATTATATCGCTGAATATATGTTAGTGCGTCAGTATTCATTACGTACCGTAGATACCTACCTGAGATGGATTGCATCTTATATTCATTTTCATAATAAGCGCCACCCCGCCTCAATGGGAGACAATGAAGTCGAACGCTATCTAGAACACTTAATGTTAAAGCAAAATGTTGCACCACGAACGCAAGCCACAGCACTTAATTCATTGAGCTAGTCCTTATCAAACCTAGGCACTTTGCGCTTATCGGCTTTATTCATAGCCAGCTCCTCAATGTCTTGTTGCTTTAGCTCTCTGGACTTTGTTTCGAGTGATTGTTGGTTAACGTTTTCAAAAACTAATTCGCTAAGTAGTGCAAAATGATCAGAGCCATATTTAGCTAAACGTTTAATCCGCTTTACAGTGAAACCTTGTGAGTGAAATAAGTGATCGAGCGGCCAGCGCATAAAAAAGTACTTAGCATGAAAGGTATTATAAAAGCCTCGTCCTTTTCGTGGATCTAATAAGCCACTTATCTGCATAAATAACCGCGTTGTTCGCGACCACGCCACATCGTTTAAATCACCTGCAACAATAATGGGCCTTGTCACATTTTTAAGCGCTTTTGCTAAAATAATCAACTCAGTATCACGCGGGCGTGAAGTATCTTCTTCCGTTGGACTTGGTGGAGCAGGATGAATAAAGTGCCCCTGCATGGTGATACCTTGTGTATTTTCAAACAGAATGTGAATTGAGGGAATATCATCCTCAACCAGTTCGCATACTTGGTATTGTTTAATTTTATACTTACTATATAAATGCATACCGTAACGGTTGTCTTTGGGGCAATATACTCTATAAGGGTAAAGCTCTTCTAAACAACTTAACTGCTGCTGCCAATTAGCATCAGATTCTAAGGTGATTAATAAATCAGGTTGATGCTGCTCAACAAGTTCGATAAGCGCTGAGTAATGGTCGTTCGACATTAATACATTGGCAGACAGTATACGAATACTGTGCGTTGCATCTTTAGCCGATGACGCAACTTCTTTACGAGCAAAGCACGTGTAAGGGTAAATCCAATAACCTTGAACAGCTAATATAATGCCCAAAATAAGCACGGATACAACATTCAAAACACTTAATTGTGTACTAAAAAATAAACACACACAGATCCCTGCCAAGCATGCAAGATAAAAAACCTGTAGGCGAATAAAATCACAGCTACGAACTAAATAATGCTGGCTGTAAGAAATAGGTAATAGCGTAATCACCAGCAACATACATAAAAAAACAACCAACATAAGTAACATTTAATACCCTTTTTATTGTTATTATCTAAAGCACTTATCAATAATAAATAAGCTAAAGTAAGGGTTATTATACCCATTCGCTCAAGTGAGCTATTTTGAATATTAATAGCAACAGAAAAATTCGCTGATAGCAAGATAAACAGGTCTTAAATTAATGCGTTATTTAACACGCTAGCTATCACTTTCCTAATGCTAATGCTTTAAGCTCTGTGGGCGTTAATCCTGTCCAGCGTTTACAGGCTCGACGAAAGTTTGGCGCATCATGAAAAGCAAGCTTTTCAGCTACCTCCTCATTACTCAACCCTTGCACGGTCAGTAAATGAAATGCCTGCTGCATATTGACCCTATCTTGCAGTTGCGAAAAGCGTAAATTATGTTCTTTTAAGCGCCGTTTCAATGTTGCCATACTCATATTTAAATGCTCACTGACTTGTTGCAAGTTAGCTTGGCGATGGCGATGTAGATAATGGGTGACCATTTCAATAAATGTCTGTTTAAACGCTTTTTTACTCACTTGTTGCATCGCTAATTGACGACGTAATTGACTCGCTTGCAGCAAAGGGTGTGTAAGCCATTGCTGCGCAAATTTAACCGTCAGAGAGGGTCGGTCAAAGGCAAGTCTAAGCCCTAAATGTTCTTCATATTCGTAAATATGACGCGGGCGTGGAAAGGGAAATTCAAAACAAAAAGGGATACGCTCACCCAGCAAATGTCGACTCGCCGAGACCAATAAGCAACAGTAAAGCTCAACCACAAATTGATATTGTTGCTCATCCATACCCACCGCATCATTGAGCTGTAAATAACTATAACCATTATGCTGATAATGATAGGCAAATAATAACGGCGCTAACTGTAGCCTAAAACAACTCAATAAGCGCAGCACCTGAGTGAGGTTTTGACTATATAAAATAGCGCTTGTTTCAGCGTTAGGAGAAGGAAATAGTCGATGCCCTAGTTGAAAAGCGGCATCTCGCCCTGGCATTAAACGGTGAAACTGTTTTAGCAATCGTAATAGTTGCGATAAGCTCAGGTAAAACTCAGGACGAAGCAAATCTTCAGCAAAAATGCCCGTTCCACGTAATAATTTATGCTGATTTAACTGTCGTTGTTGGGCAAGGTCGAGCAAACACGCCACCATGCCCTGAACAGGGATAAATTTATCCTCGAGCGTGACATACGGTCGCACCATGCAACTCCTGCTTAGTGACTTTTTTTTGTGCAAGCTGTGTATTTAGCCGCTTTAGCAACGCATTACACGACTCATTTTCTGCCGCTTCAACCACCGCAGTGGTGAGTGTGTGAAACACCGCCATATCCCCCGACTTAAAAGCGAGATGTTTAACTGCACTTGCTATTTGCTGCACTTGCAAAGATGCCTGCGCGAAGGTTAATTGCGGCATCAGTAAAATAAAGCGATCACCGGCGTAACGGCAAACCAAATCAGTAAGTCGTGCATTCATTAAAATTAACTCGGCAACCTCGCGCAGTAAGCGATCCCCTTCAGGGTGACCAAAGCGACGATTAAAGGCATCAAACTGATCAATATCAACCACTGCAACACAACAACGGCCACCTTGCTCAAGCTGTAAACGCAACTGCTCGCGCATGTAGTCTGCACGGTATAATCGTGTTACCCAATCAACGTCTTGATGCTCACGCACATTTGCCTCACGGCGGCGTAATTGGGCGTTAAGCACTTGCATTTCTTGATACCATAAATACAAACCTCTACTGATCAAGAGCATGCCAAATGGGGCGGGGATATTCTCAATTAATGGCAACCAAGCATCTTCAGGGTAGCGAAAAAATTCATCCAAAAAATCCAATAAACCGGAGAACATGAAACAACAAAGCCCAACGGTCAATAAGGTGGTAACCCGTCCTGGTGGGCGACTAAGCAATAAAAAAAATTGCCATAATATGGTTAGCAGTACAATCCCCCCTTCACCGAGCACGTCCCACCAATCAATCTGCCCCCATGGTTTTACTGTGCCTATTGTGCTACTAAGTACAAACGCAAGCACAATCATACTGAGCGTGAGCACAATCATTCGCGGGTGCAATTTTAATAAAGCAAAATTCATCTTATTACTCAAAAAGCTGTTTGTTATGGCGAGGATAACTGCAAACTCGATTTTCTTTGAGGGTCAAATTAGCTCAGCAAGATGACAAAAGAATGACATATCTACAGTGTAAACACTCAAAAACAAGCTCATACCTACAGTTACTAGGGTCAAAATAGCTCATAAGTACCGCTAAAAATCGCTATTAGCTTCGCTTTTAATAGCTTGTCCCTACTTTCATGGTGAAACGTTCATAAAACCGTCATCAAGTCTTTCTAGTGTGCTGCCATCTGATTTATTTACAACCAAGGAATGCGCTCATGAAATTTAAATTATCTATCCTCTCCTCGGCCTGCTTAGCCGCGATGCTTAGTACAAGTGCCTACGCAGAACCAGGAAACTTTGTTGGAACATTAAGTGACAGTAACAAGCAGGTCTACTTTGAGGGTGCGCAAGTCAAAATTAAAGAGTTAAATCTCACCACGCAAACCCGCCGTGATGGCAGCTTTCGCTTTAACAATATAGAGCCAGGTAATTACACCTTAGAAATTTCTTACTTGGGCGCAGCCCCCATTGTAAAAACAATTTTTATTGAAGAAAACAAAACGCTCAGCGGCGAATTTACACTAGCGCAAAGCAATACGGTAAGCGAAGACATCGTGGTATACGGCCAACGAGCAGGTCAGGCTGGCGCGCTTAATATGCAGCGCAGTGCCGACAGTATCAAATCAATTGTGTCATCCGATGCTATTGGCCAATTCCCTGATCAAAATGTTGCCGAAGCACTGCAGCGACTACCTGGTTTATCGATTGAACGAGATCAAGGTGAAGGTCGTTTTGTTGGTATTCGCGGTTTAGATCCTAATCTTAATAATGTTACTGTGAATGGCGTTAATATCCCTTCACCTGAAGCGGGTGTGCGCTCAGTGGCGTTAGATGTGTTTCCCTCAGAGTTAGTGGAAGGTTTAGAAGTATCTAAATCAGTGACACCCGATATGGACGCAGACGCCATTGGTGGTAGTGTCGAAATTAAAAGCTTGAGTGCCTTTGACCGCGCTGGCGAATCGGCCAGTGTAACGCTACAGGCAAGCCACAATCAACTCAGAAGTGATACCAGCCCAAAGGTGTCTGCCAGCTATACTAATCGCTACAGCTTTGGCAATATTGATGATGTGTTAGGTATTGCCGCGGCCGTATCTTGGTCTGACCGTGACTTCGGCTCAGATAACATAGAAAGCAATGGCGACGATGAAGTAGAGCAACGTCATTACAAAATCAACCGAGAACGCTTAGGGACAGCGGTCAATCTAGATTATCGCCCAGACTTTAATAATCAGTATTATTTACGCACACTTTACAGCCAATTTTCAGATACCGAATTTAGGCAAGCAAATGCCTTTACCTTTGCTGGTGATGATTCTGAAATCGAGCGCAGCTCTAAAGACCGTTTTGAAGAGCAGCAAATTTTTTCAATTACTGCCGGCGCTGAACATCAAATAGATCAATGGCTACTCACCTATCAAGCGGGCTATTCGAAATCATCAGAAGACGAACCAGAGGCATTAAACTACACATTTAAAACCGACGGGTTTGCAATTAGCTCGGATTTACTTGGCCAAATTCCTCACGTAGAGCAGCAAGCGGGTGTATCAGAACTTGCCAACTATGAACTCGACGAAATTGAATATGCTAATAATCAAGCTAACGATAAGGAATACAGCTTTAAATTTGATTTAGCCAAAGATTTAACATTTTTAAATTATCCAAGCCAAGTCAAATTTGGTAGCAAATATCGTAGCCGCGAGAAACAACAAACAACGCAAGTAACCTTCTTTGATGGCAACTTTGACGATATTGACTCGGGAATGTTCGCTGACAGCTCACCTGAGTGGGGATTAGGAGAATTTGGTGACGGTTTAAACAAGCGTGAATTACGCCGCTTTTTTAACAGCCAACGAGCTAATTTTGACATTGCCCAATTAGATTCCGATATTGAGTCTAAAGGTGAGTCGTTTATTAATAAAGAAGACATTTTTGCCGCGTATATTATGGGCAAAATTGACATTGATCAGCTAAGAATTGTAGCAGGCTTTCGCTATGAAAAAACCCAATTTAGTACATCAGGACATAAAGTTGAACTAATAGAAGACGGACTAACCGATCGTGAGCAATTAGACGTTACCCCATGGCAAGTAGAACGAGATTATGACTATTTACTCCCGAGTGTGAATGTGCGCTATAACATAAGCGAAAAGTTAATTTCACGCTTTGCTTATACACAAACAATTTCCCGACCAAAGTTTGAAGAGTCTGCAGCTTATCAAATTATAGAATCAAAAACCGCTGAAGATGACGGCGCTTTGATAACAGAGCGCGAAGCCAGTGTCGGTAACCCCGATCTTAAACCGTTTGAGTCAGACAATATCGACTTCACTCTTGAATATTATCCTGGTGGCATTGGCGCGCTATCGGCGGGCTACTTTTATAAAGACATTAGCAATTTTGTTATTTACGCCGATGTGGCTGACCAACCGCAATGGCAAGGTTTTGACGAAGTTATACAACCTATTAATGGGGATAAAGCCACCTTACAAGGGATTGAATTTTCTTGGGTAAAAACCTTTGAAAATGGCTTACTACTGGCCGCTAACGCTACTTTTTCTGACTCTGAAGCCGTTACTTTACTCGATGGCGAACGCTTTGAAACCACATTGCCTAATCAAGCTGATCGGGTTGGTAATCTAACTGTGGGCTACGAAAACCAAACGTGGAACTTACGTCTAACAATGACCCATAAAAGTGAAAACCTAGAAGAAATAGACGGCGACTTACTACTTATGGAAGACAGCCACCAGCAATTAGACTTCTCTAGTAAATATTATATAAATCAAAACATGAACTTATATTTTAACGCTATCAATATCACTGATGAGCCATTTTACAACTACTTCTCTGAGCGTAATCGCAATGCGCAATACGAAGAATATGGCCGCACCTTTGAACTTGGTTTTACCTGGAAAATGTAACACCAAAAAGCATTATGACATACGCACATTTTAATCATGAGTCGGCTTTATTGTAAAGCCGCTCAAAACAACAGCTAAACAAGGACATGAATGAAATACTTCCTAACCACAGCCATGTTGTTATTGCTGCTTCCTATTACTGGTTGTAGTGTACAACAAGAAGAAAGCGCTATTACAATGCTTGACTCTGAGCCTCTTTATTCACAACATGCATTAAGAGGTAAACGCGGTATTCTGTTAAGTGGCTCACAATCAAAATGGCTGCTCACCAGTGAAAGCCAAGGTTTATTATTGCTTGATCACCAGGCGCAACCAATTAGCCGCTTTAGTGGTAACTTTGAAGCATTAGCGGTGCGCGATAACGTGACCATTAACAAGCAAACAAATACCTTAATAGCCACTATCGACAACGAGCAAAACACCATAAAGCTGTTGAGCCTTACGCAAGATCATACTTTTACCCTGCAAGGCAGCTTACCCTTTGAGCACAGCCAACTTGAAACACTGTGCCTATTTCGTCAGCCATCTGGTGATATATCATTATTTACAGCCGATGCTGTAGGCCAAGTACATCAGTTTATGATTTACGATGCTAAACAACAACTCATTGATATTCAGCCAATACGCAGCTTTACTGGCGTCCCTGAAGTGCAAAGTTGCGCGGTTGATGATAAGCGCGAGCAACTTTACTTGGTTGAAGGCAATATCGGCGTTTGGCAATACAATGCCAATCCGGAGTCTGATCCTATACGCACCCTAGTTGCTGCTACCCGTCCATTTGGTACATTACAAGGGGAAGTCACCGATGTGTCGGTCACACCTGAAGGCTCAGTATGGATCACCACCCCACAAAGCCAACAATTGCATGTTGTGCAGCCAACAACGGGTTTAACTCAAACAATCACACTTAGTGATCTTACAGAGCCAGAAACTCTAAGCGTTACTTGGCATAACCAACAGTTTCAGGCAGTCGCTTTTGATGCTGAAAATGACAACTATTGGCAACTAAATATAAAAGAGATTACTCCTCAAAAACCGCTTAAACACGCGCTCATTACTACCATTACCGCCGATGCACAAACGGATCCTGTTGCAAGGTTTGGCGATGCAGCTGATGATCCTGCAATATGGGTTGATCAGCAAAATCCTGCCAACAGCCTTATTTTAGGTACCGACAAACGTGCTGGACTGATGGTGTATGCACTTGATGGCACACTATTACAAAGCTTGGAAATTGGCCGAATTAACAACGTTGATATTCGCCAACATTCTGGTATTAACAGCCCCCTCAATACCTTGATCACCGCCAGTAATAGAACCAACAGCAGCATTAGCGTATTTGCATTAGATACACAACGCAATGTTGAGCATCTAGGTGATATAGCCACCGATCTTACTGATATTTATGGTTTATGTATGTATCAATCTGACTCGGGTAGCTATGTATTTGTAAACGATAAAGACGGTCGTTATCAGCAGTATCGCATTAGTGCAACCACACCTAACATTGTTGCCAAAAAAGTCAGAGAGTTTGCCCTTCCTAGTCAACCAGAGGGGTGTAGCGCCGATGACAAAACAAGCCTGCTTTACATGGGTGAAGAAGATGCTGGAATTTGGCAAATAGATGCCGAACCAACCCCGACCGCTCAACCGCAACTTATCAGCCATGTTGGTGAGATTTTAAAAGACGATGTGGAAGGCATGGAAGTCTACCATGGTGAAAACGCCAGCTACTTAGTGGTTTCGAGCCAAGGCAACGACAGCTTTGTTGTATATGGTTTATGGGATGACTACCCAATACTGGCTAACTTTAGAATCGATATGGATTTAAGTAGCGGCATTGATGGCGTGTCGGAAACCGATGGCCTTACCGTCACAGCAGCTGCACTGCCAGGTTACCCACAAGGGGTGATGATAGTGCAAGATGGCCGTAACCGTCTACCACAACAACCCCAAAACTTTAAAATAATCGATTGGCGTAAGGTGCAAGCACTGATTGAGCAAAGTGCTCACGCTAATTAAAAGTAAACATACACATTTATAACAAAACAATAACCTTAACAGGTATTTATGAGGCAAACATGACACAACTAATATTTACATTAAAAGCGCTACTTTTAATCACTATTTCATTATTAAGTAGCACGCTCTGCGCACAAAATACGCACACAGCAGAATCTGGCATTCGTTTTGCAGTACTCGGTGACGCAGAGCCTAAACCCGTTGCAGAATTTCCTCATTTAGCGCGTGCCGTTGATGATGTAAACCGCCTAGCCGGCGAAAATAAAATCGACTTTGTATTAGGTGTAGGCGACATTCCCCACAAAGGCACTATGCTGCAATATAATAATGTAACACCTGAATTACAGCGCCTAACACTGCCTTTTTACCCAATTATGGGCAATGAAGAACATGGTGCAGACGACGCAGTGACACGTTTTTTACACTTTGCCAATTTATGGAATAAAGGTAAAACGACTATTAAATCAGATAAGTATGTTTTAGAGTTTGACGACCTAGCGATTGTACTTGCATCACCCGATCACGGCCGTGACTTTAATAACAAAGGGGTCTCATGGGTTCTTGAGCAACTAAAACAACTCAACCCAAAACCGGTTTTACTCGTTGTTCACGGCGCACAAAAAGGCGTTTACCCTGAGAATGCAGATAAAGGGATTGGCAACATAAAATTTGCCGACGTTATTGCACAGCCAAATCTAAAAGCAGTAATCTCTGGTGATTTACATATGGACATGGACAGAGTGAATCACTCTAAAAAAATCGACAAAGTACACTACTTACATATCCCTGCCCTAGAGCGCACTAAAATTCCTGATGAGACACGCCACAATCCTATGTATCGTGTATTTAATATCAGCCCAGCAGGAGAAGTAGACGTTGCAACTTATGCCGTTGGCAACCAACACGCACTTGCTGAGCATAGCTATCAGTTTAATTTAGGTCAGTAGCTAACTGAGAGCTTGCATTTGCAAGCTCTTTCCCCCTAAATACAAAAGCGTATCAAATTAACGATTTTTATACTGGGTTTTACAATGGCTTCGCATAATCGCGGGATCGCGCAACTTTAGGTGTTTAGTTTTACGCCCAGCATGGCGCTTACGCCATACTTTAAATGAGCCACTAGATATGTGGTCACGCATAAAGTTAACTAATTGCGAGTAATTTAGCCCATAAAGATTTTCAATGGCTTCAAACGGTGTTCTATCTTCCCATGCCATTTCTATAATGCGTGATTGCTGTTCTTGGTTAAACATATTTATTCCAAATTTTGTTGATACGCAAAAGTTAAATTTAGCGATCATCACTCGGTTGTTATGTTAAAAATATAATCTCTTTTTATTTATTAACTTTAATTAAGTGTATGATAAACCTACATACTGAAACTGGGGCTTAAAGGATGTTTACAAAACTACCTAAGTGGGTTGAATATGGTGCATTTACCCTCGCTTTTATTGCCGGTATGGTAAACGCTGTAGGCTTATTAGGATTTGAACAGCAAGCAATTTCTCATGTTTCGGGGTCGATTACCTCATTAGCTATTGAACTTACTACCAACATCAATGCAGCGTTATTTTTAATTGCGATTGTACTGAGCTTTATACTCGGCTCAACATTAACAGGGTTAATGCTCTCAGGCGGGTCACTTAAGTTAGGACGCCATTACGATACGTTATTATTTATTGAGGGTATTTTACTACTGGTAAGCGCACAGCTACTTCAACATTCCTACCCTTACGCACTTACACTCGCCTCTGCTGCCTGCGGTTTACAAAATGCTTTAGCCACAAACTACAGTGGTGCTGTTGTGCGTACTACCCACTTAACAGGTATTTTTACCGATTTAGGTTTAATGCTTGGTAAAGCCCTCAAAGGGGAAGCTTTTGACAGCAGAAAGTGCTTGGTCTTTGTCTTAATTATTGCTGGTTTTTTAGCCGGCGGAGTGGCTGGTGTATTACTATTTAAACTTTACTCAGTGCTCACTTTAGTTTTTCCGGGTATTTTTTGTATTGTTTTATCGATTACTTATCGGGTTTATAGGTTGAGTGTGCTTTAACCAATTCACAAAATCCCCTACCCTAAACTTATCAACTTGCCAATGTGCTGGAATTTATGAAATATTACTATTTACCCCCTTTATTGTTATGCAGTCAGTTAAGTTTAATTAATAGTGCGTGTGCTGAAGATACAGCGCAATCAATTGAACGTATCACCACCACAGCATCACGTAGTGAAGCGCTTTCCACCCCATTGCCTTTGGTGATCAGTGTATTAAGTGAATCACAGCTTGAGCTTATTGCCCCTACCCATGTAGAAGAAGCACTACAACGCGTTGCAGGTGCCAATGTACAACGTGGTAATGGTCAAGAATATTTACCCGCCCTACGCTCGCAGGTGCTTTCTGGTACGGGGGCTTGTGGAGGGATTTTAACTGCTGAAGATGGTATTGCACTTCGTGCAGCTGGGTTTTGTAATATTAATGAGCTGTTTGAAGCGCATAGCGAAATGGCACAGCGTATTGAAGTATTAAAAGGCCCAGGCTCTGCACTGTATGGCTCAAATGCAGTGCATGGCGTAATTAACGTCATTACACCAGACACGACCCAAGGTGGTGGTTTACTGGGTGTTGATTATGGCTCTTACGGTTATGCTCGCTATAAATTGCGTGCAGGCCATGCTATGGATAATTCAGGGTTCGGTATTAATGCCAGCTTTACCGATGATGGCGGTTACCGAGATGATGAAAGCGTTAAACAACAAAAAATAAATGTGCGACATCGATACGCTAACAACAACTTAAGTTTGATATCGGGGTTGACCTATACCGACTTAGACCAACAAACCGCAGGATATATTAGTGGCTTTCAAAGCTATAAAGATGAAGATATTGCACAGCAAAATTTTGATCCTGACGCCTTTAGAAAAGCCCGATCGCTTAGGGCTTGGAGTAAAGCAAGCTGGCAATTAGGTGAGAACACGCTTGTTGTTACTCCTTATATTCGTGACCAAAGCATGGACTTTTTCAAACACTTTTTACCCGGCACACCACTTGAAAAAAACAGTCAAACGGGGTTTGGCCTACAATCGCTTTATCAATATAATGTGAACGACAATACGAACTTAAAGCTTGGCTTTGATGGTGAGTTTACCCAAGCCGATTTTTTACAAACCCAAGATAACCCCACCCAAGGCTCTGCGTTTTTAGTGGCCACTGTGCCGCAAGGTAAACATTACGATTACCAAGTAGATGCTACCTTATATGCCCCATTTGCCGCTATTGATTGGCAGCTTAATGACTGGCTTATTAGCGCAGGACTGCGTTATGAGCACATGCAATATGACTATCAAAATAATATGCTTGCAGGGCGTACAAAAGAGGATGGCAACGAATGTGGTTTTGGTGGATGTCGTTATAGCCGCCCAGAAAGCACAAAAAACAGTTTTAGTAACCTATCCCCCAAACTTGGAGTAAGCTATCAATTTAATGCTAACAATACATTATACGCTAACTTTTCAAGAGGCTATCGAGCCCCCCAAGCGGCTGAGCTCTATCAATTACAACGCGAGCAAAGTACTGCCGACTTAGACGCTGAAATAGCAAATAATGCTGAGTTAGGTATAAAAGGGGTGTACAACAATACTCGCTATGGCTTATCGATGTATGCGATGAGCAAACACAACACCATCTATCGCGACAGTGACTTTTTTACCGTTAATGATGGTCAAACTCGGCATCGCGGTATTGAGCTTGAATTAGCGCATAGCTTTAACCAGCACTTATCGGTTAATTTTGCAGGCACTTATGCCAAGCATACTTATTCGAATGAGCAAACCACTGGAAATATTAAAGGTAACGATATAGATACCGCGCCCCGTAAGGTCGCTAATATTGATTTTAACTGGCAAGCCAACGAGAGTATTAACCTTGCACTGCAATGGCACTATGTTAGCCGCTACTTTACCGATCCTGAAAACCTACATATGTACCAAGGGCATGATATTTTAAGTTTGCGCGGCCAATGGCAAATTAGTTCACAGCTATTACTCAGTGCGCGAATCATAAACTTAACCAACACTGCCTATGCTGAACGCGCCGATTACACCAGCTTTACTGGTGATCGTTACTTCCCAGGTAAACCACGTAATGCCATGTTGTCTGTAAGTTACCAGTGGTAAAATAATGCGCTATATAAACTATATAGCGCATTGATTTATATAATTATTTTTGTTTATCTAACAGCAAGTACGATTAAACCAGGCACCACAAAGAACGAGCCTAATATATATCCTAATGCCGCTGATTTATTATTTGTGCCAATTTCAGCTAGCTTTTCAGCCAACTTAAGCGGTATTTCACGCAGTACTGGAATACCGTATATAAGTGCAACCGCAAATACATTGAACATAACATGGACCAACGCAATTGTTAACGCAACCTCAGCCATAGGCCCTGTAATTGATGTGGCAGCTAATAAAGCGGTAATAGTTGTACCAATGTTAGCCCCTAGTGTAAATGGGTAAATTTGACGCGTAGTAAATACACCACTACCCGCCAACGGGATCATTAAACTCGTTGTAGTTGATGATGACTGAACCATAACAGTGACCGCCGCACCCGAGGTAATACCCGCAATAGGTCCACGCCCAATAGCACTATGCAGTATATTTTTAGCCGTACCAACCAGCGCTTTTTTAAGTAGCTTGCCTAGTGTAGTTACGGCAAATAAAATCAAGCCAATGCCTGCTAGCACCATAGCAAAACCCAGCATTTTAGTGTCTAAAAAGCTCAGCGCGTCTTTTATTACACCCACAGCTGGTTTAACCAGTGGTTTAATGAAGTTGTAGCTCTTTAATGATAAGTCTGCATCACCAATAAATAGGTGCGATAAAGTAGCAGACATCTTTTCGAGTAAACCAAACATAATCTCAAGCGGTAAAAAAATAATAACAGCAAATAAGTTAAAAAAGTCATGAACCGTAGATGCTGCAAACGCGCGTTGAAACTCTTCTTTTGAGCGAATATGGCCAATAGACACTAAGGTATTTGTAATGGTGGTGCCAATATTGGCTCCCATGATCATTGGAATAGCAATACTTAATGGCAGGCCACCAGCGACTAAACCTACTGTTACGGAGGTTACCGTAGACGATGACTGCACTAAGGCGGTGGCTAATGCACCTAACAATAAAGCGATAAACGGATTAGTTGCAAAAGCAAAAATTTCTTGCGCACCTTGAGCGCCACCCGACGCTAACTTAAAACCACCACTTACAGTACTCACAGCCACAAGGACTAAATAAACCAAAAAGGCGATGGCAGCCCAGTTAAGTGTTTTAATTAATAGCGTGTTCTGCTTTGATTCACTCATGTTTAAATCTCAATTTTTGTCTTGCCAATTGTGGCATTTTAATGACGTTTTTGTTTCAGAGCGCATTAGAACACCTAAATATTACAGAAATATTTCAAACAGGCGAATAAAGAGATCAATTGCCATGTGCAATAAGCCACAGGTATCATCCGACGATTAAACAGATTGATTTATGAATTTATGTTCGGGAATTTGTATCGGGTGTATTTGTGTCGGGAATTGATGTCGGGTGGCGCGGCTTCGCCGCTTAACCGACCTACGTATACATAAACGTAGGTTGGATAAGCCGCTGGCGTCATCCGACGAGATAATACACACGACCCGCATTTATAAATTAAGTTTAACTAACCTAAATTGCTTTTTCCCTCGCTGAATTAACCAAAAGCGTTGGTACAACGCCAACCCCAGTTGACTCTGAGCAATCGAAATAGCTTCACCATTTATTTTTATTGCATTTGCAGCTATTAATTCTCTTGCTACACGTTTAGAGCTTGCCAAACCACAGCTTACTAATAGTTCTGCTGTACTTGTTTTAATATCAGCAATCATTGTTACTGGTAAACCATCTTGTTCTAGCTGTGTTAAATCAGCCAAACTAAGTGTGTGTATTTGCCCGTTAAATAGTAATTCAGTTATACGCCGTGCACTAACTAACCCTTCTTCTGCATGAACAAAACGAGTTAATTGCTCGGCTAAAATACGCTGCGCTTGAGGCTTTTGCCCGCTTATAATATCGTTTGCTTCTATCGCTTCAATTTCTTTAACTGATAAAAAAGTGTAAAAACGTAAAAAGTTATATACATCATTATCATCACAATTGAGCCAAAACTGATAAAAGCGATACGGTGAGGTTTTTTTAGGGTCGAGCCAAATAGCACCGCCTTCGGTTTTTCCGAACTTTGTACCATCTGATTTGGTAATAAGTGGCAATGTTAACCCAAACACGGTTTGCTTATTTAAACGCCGAGTTAAATCAATGCCGCTTACAATATTACCCCACTGGTCGTTTCCGCCTATTTGTATAGTACAGCCTAGTTCGCTATTGAGTTTGGCAAAATCATACGCCTGTAATAAGGTGTAACTAAACTCTGTAAACGATAAGCCTTGTTCCGGCCGCTGTAAGCGTTGCTTTACCGACTCACGATTAATCATGCTATTAATTGAAAAATGTTTTCCCACATCTCGGAAAAAATCCAAAACATCAACACCACTAAACCAATCAGCGTTATTTTTTATTTGCAATGATTGATTAATATGTGGAGCAAGTAAGCTTTCAACCTGATTGGTTAATGCATTAACCCAAGTAGCAACGGTTTGCTTAGTATTTAAAGTACGCTCAACAGCCTTAAAGCTTGGATCACCAATCAGCCCTGTTGCCCCGCCAATCAATGCGACACCTTGATGCCCCGCATCTATAAAACGTTTTAGCATAATTAATGGCACTAAGTGCCCAATATGTAAGCTACCCGCTGTCGGATCAAACCCACAATAAACCACCTGTGGGGTTGCTAGTTTTTGGGTTAACTGCTCAATATCGCTAACCTGAGAGACCAAGCCGCGTTGTGAAATATCGTTAAGTAAATGTGCCGTCATTGTATTTCTCAAAGTTATCTATTAGAAAAATACTAATGAAACTACAAGCTCAACAATATATCCCTAAAGGGATATAAACGGGTTTTATTTAATAGTGATTAAATGATTTAAAAACAATCGAAAAAATTCACTTAACGAAGCTACATTCAGCTGCGCATAAATACGTTTTCGATGGTTTTTAACTGTGCCTAGTGTGATCCCAAGCTGCAAAGCAATATCTGCAGAGTCGCAACCTTGCACTAGTAAACAAGCAACCTGATGCTCACGCTCAGTTAATTGTTGATTAGCAAATGATGTGAGAGCACCTTCAATAAGCTGCCCAGTAGTGGTGCTACTAAACTGATTTAATAGTAACAGCTGACTGCCCCAATGTTGACTACAAAGTGCTTTAATTAAATTAAAATGTGCAATTAATTGTTGCTTGTGTGACGCACTGAAACACTGCATTTGGGTTAATAAGCCAAGGTAAATCATAATCGAACGACCATTGCCTATATTAATGCAAATACTTAGTTCATCAGCCCAACCGGTACGAGTATAAAACTGCTGTTGATATACTTTAAAAGCCAGCTCATTTTGATAACTGGTTATATCAGCGAGTCGAAATACTCCTTCCTCCGCTTTGTTAACCAACTCAGTATAAAAAGGATCATTTACATACGAGTTAGTAAGATAACGCTGAAATAAAAGCTCGCGCTGCTTATCTATAGAATCGAATAAATAAACTGGGTGTTTGTTTGCTCTACAGGCCAACACAACGGCGCAGTCAAACTCAACTAAAAGCGCAATATAATTAATTAGCTTTTGCGCAAAGCCAACCCCATTAATAGCCTGCACACAGTGTGCTAACGCATCTTGTTGAGTTAATTGTCGTTGCGCGTTTAGCTGCATTGTAATGTCGTTTTACTGATACAAATTAGCTCGCTTTATGCTTGCAAAGTCGTTAAAACGAACGCCGTGCTGGCGCATCACTTCAAGAACTTTTTTACTGATCATTTGGCGTAAATAAAATGGCTGGTTTGGCACAAAGTGGTGAATAGTATGCGTATGGCCAAAATTAAAACAAAATAAATTAAATGGCATAAACAAACGACTGGTGATTACATGCGTTTGTTGCAACATATTAGTTACCCCACCGTAATAGTGCATGCTTGAGGTAACAAAGTTGAGTGAACTCGAACGAACAATATTAGGCACAATCAACACCACCATTAAAAACTCAAACACATTCATTACATCAAGCAATAATGTTGGTGAATTTGCCGTGAGCGGGGTAAATAAGTTAATTAAATGAAAAGCGATTACGCTGTATAGAATAACAAAATAAGCGGTGGTAATTGGAAATCCTGCATTGAACACGTTAAAAAAGCTAAACCCTTTAATTTCTTTACTAAAGCGCTTTGCGTTTATTAATAAACCCAGTAAGCCATCAACAATCACTAGCGCACGTAAAAAAGGATTTTTAATGCCATTTCCTACCAAGCGTTCTTCTAAGTCTTGCTCAGTACCCGAGGTTTTATGATGATGTAAATGCATTTTTCTGCGATACCACGGGCTAATTGTGTTAGGGCGCATCAACCACACGGTTAGCATCATAAAATTATGTAAAAATGGCTGATTGCTAAAATATTGTTTATGAATCAAATCGTGCTCAAGTTCGTGGGAAATTGACGCCGCAATAGCTGCTAAAATAATACATACCCAAGCAGGAATAATAGCAAAATAGTACAACGAACCAACGCCTATTAACGCCCCCAGAGATAATAACAAAATGGCCATGCCAATCATATTTTGATGCATTAATAGTGGGTGTTTTTGGCGAAGCAAAGCTTCTTCGGTTTTGATTGCTTTAACAATAGCTTGAATATTCTGTTTAGCGGTTAATTGAGTCATGATGTTTTTTCGCAACAAAAGGTTAAGGCATATAATACCCGAGTCAAAACACATTACACAACCCGACGTATTTTAATATCGGTAAATAATGTAATGCTGTGAGAATATTTAATAAAACGTTATTAAAATAAAATGAGATCAAATCATAAAGGTCCTTAGCTTGGGCTGTAAGCCAAATTTCAGGCATAAAAAAAACCCGGCTAAATCTAGCAGGGGCTATAACGTATATAGCTGAATAAATAATTCATCCCTGAAGCTGCATCCATCGTTCATCCATGAACTCACTTCGAGTCACTGCAAAACTACGTTTCGGTTCACTCTCACCCAGCGGCCGGACTTTTACTTATAACAGCGGCACCTCACGTGCCGCTCAAGTCCGGCAACTCAAATTTAAGGCATAAAAAAACCCCAACCAATTTGGTCGGGGCTATAAAAAGTGGTACCAGCGGCCGGACTTTTACTTATAACAGCGGCACCTCACGTGCCGCTCAAGTCCGGCAACTCAAATTTAAGGCGTAAAAAAACCCCGACCAATTTGGTCAGGGCTATTAAAAGTGGTACCAGCGGCCGGACTTGAACCGGCACGCCTTGCGGCAGGGGATTTTGAATCCCCCATGTATACCAATTTCATCACGCTGGCATCATTTTTCTTTGACCTTCTAAGCATGAGAAGATAAAGAAAAACCACTTTAGAGTGAAAGATTATGTACCCTCTTTCATCTCAATGCCTAGCATTATACAAACAATGAGCAAAGCGGCAAGCGTTTTATGTGTTAAGTACGATCAACCGCTTAACAATTAAGCAACCATTAACATATCCCAATTAAAGCGGGCTACGATGCGGCTAGTATTTGTCTCGCTATTTGCTAAACTAGCGCGCATATTAACTTTGTGAGTGTGTTTATGTCTGGTGAGTTTCCACGTGCGGGCTTTTGGCGTCGCTTTGCTTCATTGATTTACGACTCTTTAGTCGTTATTTCATTATCAATGCTGACTGCTATTTTGTATTTTGCTGTGATCCAAATTTTAATTACACTGGGTGTTATTGTACAAACCGAAGGCCTAGACCCTGCAGGTTTTATAGATGAAACTCCATTATTATCTGGTATTCGCAGTGCCTTATTTGTTGGTGTAAATATTGTATTTTTTGCTTATTTTTGGACAAAAAGCGGACAAACCATTGGTATGCGAGCATGGCGATTAAAAGTACAAACCCATCAGGGAAACTTAATTAGCTGGCCACAAGCAATTATTCGAAGCATTAGCGCATTATTGGGTTTAGGGAATTTAGTGGTATTGGTAGATTTTAAAAATAAAAAAGCATTACAAGATTACCTATCAAAAACAGAGGTTGTTACACTGACCAAAGAAGAAAACAAACGTGTATATAAAGAACTTGATTAACGAATAAACTCGATCTTTTAAATAAAAACGCGGCACATTTAACAAAGGCCGCGTTTTTTATTTAAACGTTATACACGCTTATTCATTAAATAAGCGGCAAACCCAGTAAATAAAATACTCGGTAGAACTGCACCTACAATTGCAGGGATTTGATAAACCATCACCACAGGGCCAAATATCTCATTGGTTAAATGAAACACTATCCCCGTTACAACGCCCATAATAATACGCGCGCCCATAGTTACCGTTCGCAAAGGACCAAATATAAATGACAACGCCACTAGCAACATTACCGCAATCGACACGGGCTGCATGAGTTTGCGCCATAGCGCCAAATCATAGCTACTGGTGTCCTGCTCATTTTGCTGCAGATAAGCTAAATACGACCATAACCCAGAGAACGACAATGATTCTGGCTTCACTGATACCACGCCGAGTTTTTCAGCTGTTAGCTTTGATGGATAAAACTCCTCAGTAACTTGCTCTGTAGTAATTAGCTCTTCACTGACCATGACCTTATTTACATCACGTAACAACCATCCGTTATCGCGCCCTACGGCTTCTTTTGCTTTGGTAATTTGAGTTAGTGCCAGTGACTTATCAAAATAATACATATTAACGCCACGTAATATACCATTTTGATCAACATCTTCTATGTTAATAAAGTTACTGCCATCTTTTGCCCACACCCCTTTTTGCGCATTAAAAACATCGCCACCATAAATTGCTTGATTGCGCATTTCTTTAGCATGAAGCTGTGCAGCTGGTGCTCCCCACTCCCCTAAAGCCATTACACATAAGGCCATAAAAATAGCGGTTTTCATTACTGAGCCAATAATTTGTAATCGTGACATACCCGCTGCCTGCATTACAACCAATTCGCTATTTGAAGCCAATGCACCTAACCCAGTTAACCCACCAATAAGCGCTGCCATAGGAAAAAACACCACTAAATCACCGGGAATACTGTAAATGGTATATAACAAAGCAGCCATTATGTCGTAACTACCACGCCCTACTGACTTTAATTGCTCGATAAATTTAATTAAGGTACTTATGCCCACTAATACCAAAAGTGCAAAACCTGTGGTTTGTACAATACTGCGGCCTAAATACCAATCGAGTGTTTTCATCATATATTTCGCTCCCGCTTAGTCACAACAGCCTTCAGCCAAGCACCTAACGGGCGACCTTTTATAATTAATAAGCTACCAATAAATAATGCGCTTAAGTGAATCCACCACAGCCCAATTGATGGCGGAATTTTACTATCTTCTACCGCAAATTTGGCCGCATTAAGTAAAATAAAATAGCCTAAATACAAGCTGATAGCGGGTACTAATTTTGCAAATTTACCTTGGCGAGGGTTTACTACACTCAAAGGCACGGCCAGCAAAGTTAATAATGGAATAGAAAGTGGGATGGCCAAACGCCACTGCCACTGTGCAATTGCTTCGGGCGTATTAATTGACATAAGTTCACGGGTTGGCACCGCTTCTAATTTACGACGTTGATGTTCTATTTCTTGCTCGCGAATTTGTACACTGTAGCCATCAAATTCGGTTAAGTTTAGCGAGGGTGCTTCACCATTAGTTTCGTAACGCTTGCCATCAGTAAGCACTAACTTTTGTTCACCGTTCTGCGCTTCAATAACCACGCCTTGTTCAGCGTACACTAAACGCGCTAAGTTATCTTTTTCACTATCAGGCAGCTGTGCAACAAATACTTTATTAAGCTCTTTACCATCATTTTCAATGTTGTGAATAAATACCACCGCTTTTTCGTTACCGGTTTGCTGGAATCGCCCCGCTCTAAGTGCAGATAATCCAGCATCAGCTTTTGCTTGTTCTTTTAGTTGGTATTCTTGTTCACTAGCCCAAGGCGCAATATATAATGTAAGTACAGCGGCCAATAAAGCCAAAATAACACTTGAGATTAATGTAATACGTACAACATACCACTCACTTACACCACACGCTTTAAGTACCGTCATTTCACTATCAGCGTAAATACGGCTGTAAGCTAAAATAATCCCTAAAAATAGACTCAGCGGTAAGATCAGTGAAGCTAATTGCGGTAATTTTAACGCAATCATAGCAAATACAAGCTTTGCAGGAATGCTGCCCTCTGAGGCATCACCAAGAATAACAACAAACTTTTGCGACAAAAAAATAGTCATTAAAGTTAAAAATACGGCGACCTGCGATTTTAAAACCTCAATGGTCAAATAACGGAAAATTAGCAACATTCGCCCCTGTTGAACATGGAATTTCAATATAATAATAAAAAACGATAAGTGAACTAGTTAATTCACTCATTTTAAATGAGTATTAAGTGCATATTATAAGCCATCAATATTAATTATCCTACCTAACATCACGATATAATGTTGCATTAGTAACCCTTAAGCATATAAAGTTCAAATACACAGTAAGAGTCGAGTAAAATTTACTATTATTAGCGCTAAACCTAAAAACTTAGGTAAAAAGACTAGAAAATACATTTTTAGTCCCAATTTAGTTGCTATAGATGACTCAAAATCAGGAGTGACAATGGAATTCAACGTAAAAAGTGGTAGCCCAGAAAAACAACGTAGTGCATGTATTGTTGTAGGTGTATACGAACCACGCAGATTATCTCCCATTGGTGAACAACTTGATAAAATCAGTGATGGTTATATCTCTAACTTATTACGCCGTGGCGACTTAGAAGGCAAACCAGGGCAAGTATTACTATTACACCATGTGCCGAATATTTTAAGTGAACGCATTTTGCTTGTTGGCTGTGGCAAAGAGCGCGAACTTGACGACAAACAATATAAACAAATTATTTCAAAAACTATTAACACCTTAAATGAGACAGGCTCGATGGAAGCGGTGTGCTTTTTAACTGAGCAACACGTTAAAGGCCGTGACACCTATTGGAAAGTTCGCCAAGCTGTAGAAACAACACAAGACTGCTTATACACTTTTAATCAGCTAAAAAGTAAAAAAGTAGATCCTCGTCGCCCTCTGCGTAAAATGGTATTTAATGTACCTACGCGCCGCGAGCTTCCTATAGGTGAAAGCGCTATTGAGCATGGTTTAGCTATTGCTGCGGGTAGTAAACTATGTAAAGACGTGGCCAATATGCCACCAAATATTTGTAATCCGGCATACCTTGGTGAGCAAGCTAAAGAGCTTGAGGCCAATTTTGACAATATCACTGTTGAGTTAATTGGCGAAGATAAAATGGCCGAGCTGGGCATGAACTCATACTTAGCGGTAGGCCGTGGTAGTGATAATGAGTCAGTAATGTCGGTTATTAACTACAAAGGTGCAAGTGATGAGCAAGCCCCTATTGTACTGGTTGGTAAAGGCTTAACCTTTGACTCAGGCGGTATTTCTATCAAGCCAGGCGAAGCCATGGATGAAATGAAATACGATATGGGCGGCGCTGCGGGTGTACTTGGTGCAATGCGCTCTCTTGCACAAATGCAGTTACCTATAAACGTAATAGGCGTTTTAGCTGGCTGTGAAAATATGCCAAGCTCAAATGCATATCGCCCAGGCGATATTTTAACAACCATGTCAGGGCAAACCGTTGAAGTTCTCAACACTGATGCCGAAGGACGTTTAGTATTATGTGACGCGCTAACTTATGTTGAGCGCTTTGAACCTGAAACCGTCATTGATGTTGCAACCTTAACCGGTGCGTGTATTGTCGCCTTAGGTGCACACGCTACAGGTTTATTAGCTAATCATAATCCACTGGCACATGATTTATTAAAAGCGTCGGATCAAAGTGGCGATCGTGCATGGCAACTGCCATTATGGGATGATTATCAGGATCAACTAGAAAGCCCCTTTGCCGACTTTACTAACTTAGGTGGACGAGCGGCTGGCACTATTACTGCAGCGTGCTTTTTATCTAAATTTACTAAAAAGTATCATTGGGCTCATTTGGATGTGGCAGGTACAGCATGGCGTAGCGGTGCTAAAAAAGGCGCAACGGGTCGCCCTGTTCCTATGCTCACTCAATATTTATTAAACCGAGCAGGCATTAACGAAACAACTCACGATTAATAAACTCCATAGGGCTTCAAGGCTCGCTGTTAAGTATATAATAAGGCGCTTTTATAGCGCCTTATTTATTGGGTATTAATTGAAGCAAACCCCGTTATATGGCAAAATCTCTTTCCTAATTTGTGTGTATTTAATAACAGCACAATCAATGTCATGGGAAATCCCGATACAATGAACATGAATGCTCAGTTTTTCATTTTAAAGCAACAAGATGAGTCATTAGCAAAAGCCGATGATCATTTTGCTTTAGCAGCTCAAATAGCTGGGCAGCAGTATCGACTAGGTCAACGCGTCTTTATTTTTGTAGATAGCGAAGAAACCGCCAATAGCATTGATGAAACGATTTGGACATTTGATGCCGACAGTTTTGTACCTCACAATTTGCAAGGCGAAGGCCCAAAAGGCGGCGCACCTGTAGAAATAGGCACAACACCACCCGTTGGTAACCGTAAAGTATTAATTAACTTGGCCAATCATTTACCGGATTTTATTCGTCGGTTTCACCAAGTTTTTGATTTTGTACCCGTAGAGCCCGTAGCCAAACAAGCCGCTCGTGAGCGCTTTAAAAAACTACGCCAACTCGGTGCCACTATCACCACGCAAGATATTAATTGCTAACGCTCACTGCGTACAAAGCTAACTAACTCATTTAAGTACTTATTTAAGGTTCAGTGTAATGGATAAAACCTACAATCCGCAAAATATTGAACAGTCTCTCTATCAAGACTGGGAACAAAAAGGCTACTTCAAGCCATCTGGCCAAGGCACCCCCTATTCAATTATGATCCCGCCGCCAAATGTCACCGGTAGCTTACACATGGGCCATGCTTTTCAAGATACCATTATGGATACGCTAACACGGTTTAAACGTATGCAAGGTAACAATACATTATGGCAAGTAGGTACTGACCACGCAGGTATTGCCACACAGATGCTTGTTGAGCGAAAGCTTGCTGCTGAAGAAGGTAAAACACGCCACGATTTAGGCCGTGATGCTTTTATCGATAAAATTTGGGAATGGAAAAACGAGTCTGGCGGCACGATCACAAAACAACTTCGCCGCCTTGGTGCTTCTGTTGATTGGGATCGTGAACGCTTTACTATGGACGATGGTCTGTCTGAAGCCGTAAAAGAAGTATTTGTTCGCCTTCATAAAGAAAACCTAATCTACCGTGGTAAACGCCTAGTAAACTGGGATCCAAAATTACATACCGCGATTTCTGATCTTGAAGTTGAAAATAAAGACAAACAAGGCCACATGTGGAACTTACGCTATCCACTTGCTGATGGTGTAAAAACGCAAGACGGTAAAGACTACATTGTTGTAGCTACTACCCGCCCAGAAACCATGTTAGGTGACTCAGGCGTAGCGGTAAACCCAGATGACGAGCGCTATCAAGATTTGATCGGTAAAGAAGTTTTACTGCCAATTGTAAATCGTCGTATTAAAATTGTTGCCGATGAACATGCCGACAAAGACAAAGGCACGGGCTGTGTAAAAATCACCCCAGCGCACGACTTTAACGATAACGAAGTTGGCAAGCGCCATCAAATGCCGATGATCAATATTTTTAATAAAGACGCGGCTATTTTAACAAAAGGTGAAACCTATACTTTTGACGGCAAAGAGCTGGAGTTTGATGCACCCATTCCTGAACGCTTACACGGCCTTGACCGTTTTGACGCACGTAAAGCCATTGTTGCAGAGTTTGCAGAGCTGGGCTTACTTGAAAAAATTGAAGACCATAGCCTAACTGTGCCTTACGGTGATCGCTCAGGTGTTGTAATTGAGCCACTGCTCACCGACCAATGGTATGTGCGTGTTGCACCACTGGCAGAGCCTGCAAAAGAGGCCGTTAAAAATGGCGATATTCAATTTGTGCCCAAACAATACGAAAATATGTATTTTTCGTGGATGAACGATATACAAGATTGGTGTATTTCACGTCAACTATGGTGGGGCCACCGTATTCCAGCTTGGTACGACAGCGAAGGTAACGTATACGTTGGTCGTGACGAAGCAGAGGTACGCCGCGATAACAACATTGCAGACAGCGTAGCGCTAAGCCAAGACGAAGACGTACTCGATACATGGTTTTCATCTGCACTTTGGACATTCTCGACCCAAGGTTGGCCAGAAAATACCGATGACTTAAAAACCTTCCACCCGTCTGACGTGTTGGTAACCGGTTTTGATATTATTTTCTTCTGGGTTGCGCGCATGATCATGATGACGCTGCACTTTATAAAAGATGAAAATGGCAAACCACAAGTCCCCTTTAAAACTGTGTATGTAACGGGTTTAATACGAGATGACAACGGCGATAAAATGTCAAAGTCTAAAGGGAACGTACTTGACCCACTCGACATGATTGACGGCATTGGCCTTGAAGACTTAGTACAAAAGCGCACTGGCAACATGATGCAGCCTAAACTTGCCGCTAAAATTGAAAAAGATACCCGCAAAGTATTTGCAAACGGTATTGAAGCACACGGTACCGACGCACTGCGCTTTACCTTAGCAGCCATGGCATCAACCGGTCGTGATATTAACTGGGATATGAACCGCCTTGAAGGTTACCGTAACTTCTGTAACAAATTATGGAACGCGAGCCGTTACGTATTAATGAACACAGAAGAGCAAGATTGTGGTTTTAACGAGAGCGAAAAGCAGTACTCGTTAGCTGATCGTTGGATTTTAGGTCAATATGAAGCCACGGTTAAAACCTACACTGAGCACCTTGATAACTACCGTTTTGATTTAGCGGCGAACACGCTGTATGAATTCACCTGGAACCAGTTCTGTGATTGGTACTTAGAGCTGACGAAGCCGGTATTATTTAAAGGTAATGAAGCACAGCAACGCGGTACACGTCATACCCTTATTACTGTACTTGAAAGCTTATTACGCTTAATGCACCCAATGATGCCTTACATCACTGAAACGATTTGGCAACGTGTAGCACCACTTGCGGGCCTTGAAACAGCAGGTACCAGCATTATGGTTCAGGGTTTCCCTGTTTATAACCAAGCTAATGTTGATGCACAAGCAATGGATGACTTAGAGTGGGTTAAGCAATTCATTTTAGCAATTCGTAATATTCGTGGTGAAATGGACATCAGCCCAAGTAAACCACTTAGCGTTTTACTGGCTAACGCATCAAGCGATGATATGCGCCGCATTAACGAGAATGAATCATTCTTAGCATCACTCGCTAAGCTTGAAGCGTTTACCCTGCTTGACAACAAAGACGATGCTCCAGCGTGTGCAACCTCTTATGTTGGCAATCTTGAGATTATGATCCCCATGGCGGGCTTAATTGATGTAGAAGCCGAGCTTGCACGTATTAATAAGCAACTTGAAAAAGCAGAAAAAGGGCTAGCCCAAGTGCAAAACAAACTGGCAAACGAAAAGTTTGTTAACAACGCACCTGAAACCGTACTGGCTAAAGAAAATGCAAAACTAGCTGAATTTACAGATGCTAAAACTAAGCTGCTTGAGCAAAAAGCTAAAATAGAAAGCTTATAAATTTTAGTCACCTACTAAAGCAATTTAGTAGGTATTAAAAAAGCCGCTTACTTTAATTAAAGTGAGCGGCTTTTTTGTGTCTAGGTTCTAGGCTCTAGGTTCTAGGTTCTAGGTTCTAGGTTCTAGGTAGAATTAGAATGTGTAGTTGTACTGTGCGCCTAACAATACTGCATGACCTTTTGATTCAAAAGACCATTGCTGAGGTAACGTTTCGCTTTCTACTTTTTCAGTAAAGTTTTGCGTTTTACCACGTAATACACTCACACCTAAATCAAGGTTTGAGTTTTGATCAATCGTGTAGTTACCCCCAAACGAGAACCAAAAACGGTCTGTATCAGGAATAGAAATTGATAAGTGCTGTTGTGATACTGGCGACTCATCAAATGCAACACCGGCACGTAGCATTAAGTTTTCATTGTATTGGTAATCAGCACCGATTGAATAACGCATTGCATCAGAGAAGTCTTCTGTTTTTTCAAACGCAATAAACTTGTCACCTGTAGGGCTAGTTACTTGCGCTTCTAATGAATCAAAGCTGCTCCAACCTGTCCATAATACGCTGTAGTGAACGCCTAGTTTTTCGTCTAACTGGTGAGAACCAGAAAACTCAGCAATAGCGGGTAATGTAATTTCAACAGAGCCAGGTAATTCAACTTGACCGTTTAACCCACCAGGAATAGGTAAAGGTAGTTCATTCGAGTACTCGCCTTCAAAAGTAATGTCTGTTTCTGTGCGGTAGTTAAAACCAAAACGGCTGTTTTCATCTAATTGATACATTAAGCCGATGTTTAAGCCGTAGCCCACATCATCACCTTCAAGGTTAACCGCATCAGCACTTGCAGGAATAGAAGCAATAAGTGGGTTTACAGGAGGTACTACACCAAACTTACGAATAATCTTCGCTTCTGCATAAATTGCATTTAAACCAACACCAAAACTAAACTGCTCTGATACTTTATAAGCAACGCTTGCATTCATATTCACAGTAACAATTTCAGTTTCACCGGCAATTTGGCCTGCCGCATAATCATCATTAAATTCAGTGGCAAGGCCAAAGTTAGAAAATGCACCAAAACCAACCGATACTTTATCGTTTACTGGCATAGTAAAATAACCAGCCGGAATAATCGCACTCGGTGCAATGCTGTCATCGTTTAGTACACTATTATCTAAACCGTAACCATTACCAGTACCTTTAAGGCTCACATCAGGCAGTACAGCCATAGCTGCCACACTAAGTTGCTTCTCTTTAAATAAGGTCATTAATGCTGGGTTACGCGCAACCACAGACGCGTCGTCTGCTACAGAGGCTTCACCTGCGTACGCACGGCCTAAACCAGATACGTTTTGCTCAGCAAGCTGAAAAGCCGCTGCAAAGGTATCAGCTGAAACAAATGCAAGCGATGCTGCGATAAGTGTTTTAGTAAATTTCATTGTTGTTTCCTTGACCAAACTTACTGTTTGGATAGCTGTGTGTGTTGTTATTAGGATTTCAAACCCGCGTACCCTACCTTAATTTTTTATAAAAAACTCTACTAAAACGTTAAAAAACGCCAAAAAACACGTTTTTTAACTACAATTTAACAACTATTTAAAACTCATCGGAGCAGAAGTGTGTTATTAGAGTATATACTCTAATGCAATTAATTCTCATTTGCATTGACTTGCTATGCATTGCAATTTACACTGCCAATAAAATCACAAAGGGAGAAAACAGTGATCATTTTACTTATTATTGCTGGGCTTATTTTTTGCGGTGTAAGTGTTTATTTCTTTTACAAGGCAAATTATTGCGCCTGTACACGTGCAGGACAGTGTGACAATCCGGTTAATCAATATTGGCTTGCGGCTATTGCTACGGCGCTTACCTCTTTAGGTTTTTGCTGCTCAGCATTACATGTAGAGCTAGGTACGCTATTGTGGTTAACACTCATGGGAAATTGTTTTTTAGGTGGGTTTATTTCTGTTAAAGCTAATAAAAAAAGGCGGTGTAAAAACACTAAAGAAGCAAATGCTCTTTTAAAAGTCGAGGCAAATTAATTTTGTAATCAGCCGGTTTTACACTTGCCTGTATTTTTATGTCGTTATTATTTAAGCTTAAATCAATATCTTTTGCGGTAACATGGTGGTTATGTTTAGCATTGTAAAAAAGCTTCACTTTGGGTTTAATAGGGTTTGAATGATTGCCCTCTAGCACCAACGCCAAACGCTCATTGGTTAACTTAACAATAGTCCCTACTGGGTGTACACCTAAACACTTAATAAATAGCTGCACTAACTCTGCATCAAACAGCTGTTTGTTAGCCAACAAATAGCGAAGCGCATTAATTGGCTCATCACCCTCTTGATGCGGTCTATCTGCTGTCAGTGCATCGTAGACGTCTACAATCGCAATGATTCGAGCTGGACGGCTTAATTTGCTCTCATCTACACCTCTTGGATAGCCTGAACCATCAAGACGCTCATGATGATTTACAATCATATCTAGCATTAAAGGCGTAATACCTTTTCCGCCTTTTAACAATCCTAAACTTTGTACAACATGCTTTTTTATTGCCGTCATTTCGTTACCCGTGACTTTTCCTGGCTTGGAAAATATACCTTGCGGTAACTTTGCTTGACCTAAGTCATGCATTAAAGCCCCCATTGCAAGCTCTTGCACAACAGCGCGTTTATAACCTAAGTATTTAGCAAACACCGCTGTAAAAATGGTGCAGTTGATCATATGGCGCCAGTTGTAACTGTGCTTATCTTTGATCCGAGTTAAAATAGTCATGGCGTGCTCATTACGAAATACTGAGCTTACTATTTCATTACTTATTTCATTAAGCGCTTCAATATTAAGTGATAAACCAGAAGTTAAATCACCAAAAATACTTTGTAGTTTTCTGTTGTGCGCATCATAACTCACACTGGCTTTTGCAAACTCTTGCTCTAAGCTTATAGCAATCTTTGCCTTAACTGGCTTCTCCTGCTTTGCTATAGGAGCTTGTGGTTTTTGTTTTTCTTTGTATTTAGTTGGTACGGCGACATCACTTTTTGTAAAGTCGATGAGAAGCTCAAGCACCCCTTCGGTAATTAAACGCTGAATGATTGATTTATCGCGAACCAAACCACTGGTTTTAATTTTTATACTATCTGCACTTTCTTGCTGCTTAGTAACGCTATTAACGTACATGCCGGGGACGAGCTCTGATATAGGTAAGGTTATTAGCATAAAAACGAGGGGGTCTATAGTTAATGAATATATACTTTAAATAGCATTATTTAACTATAAAAGTCTAGCTTTCGAGGTTAGGTTAATAATAAATGATGATTACACACGCTATGAAATAAATTATAAGTATACGTTTGAAAGTATCTTGAATTCAAGTATTAAGTGCAATCATTATGCAGCCACCAGAACTTCTGATTGCCCGGTAAATAATTCATGAGGAGTTTTATACCCTCTTGTCTTTCTTGGCCGATGGTTGAGCTTATCAACTGCCGCCTGTATTTCTGACTCACTTAGCGCCATAAAGTCAGTTCCCTTGGGGAAGAAGCGCCTGAGTAAGCCGTTGGTATTCTCATTTATGCCCCTTTCCCATGATGAATATGGGTGAGCGAAATACACATCCGCTTCTAATTTTTGTGCAATATGCTCATGGTAAGCAAACTCTTTTCCATTATCTAAAGTCACGGTAATAACCTTATCTTTATATGGTGTCATACACTTTATCAGCGCATCGGCTGTTATTTGCGCATGTTTGCTTTCAATTCTGTGAACGATTGTATATAACGTTTTACGTTCAACCATTGTGACAAAGGCATTTTTACGCCCTTTGCCTATCACTGTGTCACCCTCCCAATCACCAATCCTAGACTTTGCATCCACAATACTTGGGCGTTCATCAATACTGACTCGATTAACTATCTGCCCACGTTTATCGTAGCTTCCATAGCGTTTTTTATACTTTTTACATGCACGAGTGAGTGTCTTATGTAGTTCACCACCACGCGCCTTGTCCCTGTAAATATATTGATAAATCGTTTCATGATGTAAAACGACCTTTTTCTCTAAAGCTAAGCGACCTGCCACCTGCTCTGGCGAAAGTCCGTTAAGCAACAATTTATTAATCCATTCAGTAACTTCATCTGTTAACTTACTTGCTTTGAAAGATGATTTGCGTCTTTGCTCTGCAAAATTATTGGCTTGGTTAGGCCGATAGCCTTTAAGCCCTTTATTGCGTTTTAACTCTCTGGAAATAGATGACGGTGAACGAGTTAGTTCATCAGCAATTTGTTTTTGGTTATTTCCTGCTTTTATTAACGCGTAAATCTGGTATCTTTCTTCTTGTGTCAGCTGTTTATATTTCATTAAAGCAATTTCCTTTGGCGAGAAAATGGCCGAATTATAACAGCTGGCCATCTAATCTGAGAAATTGCACTTATTATCCGAATTTAGGTATGAAAAAATTGCTAGATTTTTATTATTTAATAATAAACTAATTTAAATAATTGAAGGTAGATTGAGGAAAATCAGGAAGTAATATTTAAAAAGCAAATGGCGCTCTCGGTAGGGATCGAACCTACAACTTAGCCTCCGGAGGGCCACGTGATATCCATTTCACCACGAGAGCACATTTGTTGCCACCACATCAACTCGCGATATCAATGTGTTAGCATGCGCAATAATAAAGGCATCTTTGTGTAAATGCCAGCACGATTAGTTTAGTTGCCTATAATTTAGACTAATCATTTCACAAAAACTCAAAAAAGCGCCATTTATTTACATTACATAAAAAAACAGTAACGCTTTACAAACATATTATCTATTATTATCACTGAATGGAAAGATTAAACATGAGGAAGTAATTATGAAGTTAATGTCAACAGAGCAAGTAGCTGAATTTTTGGGTGTAAAAACAGAACGTGTCAAACGCCTTGCTCGAGAAAGCTTATTAATGGCTAAATCTGAAGATGATAAGGGTGAACTACAATTTGACGCTGATGAAGTAGCAAAATACAAAGAGCTAGCGGAGCGCTTTGGCGGGCTTTAACTCTCCATTAAAGCTATAAGCTCATCCAGTTGCGCGCGCAATACAACAACCTGATTGTTTATAGCGCGTTGCTCATACCAACCTATGCATAACAGTAAATAAACTAACTGATAGCAATTGAGTTTGTGCATAGATAAATAAAACTGACCTGATAGGGTTTGCGTTTTGTAATTGTTAAGCAGAGCCTGCTTGCCTGAAGCATCTAATTTAAAACTAACCGCTAACGCAGCAAGATCAAAATATACATCATTTGTTTGAGCATACTCAAAATCGATTAAATAAACGCCTTGCGGGTTTACCACGATATTTTCTTTGACTAAGTCGTTATGGCAAAAGCCGCTATCTACGGGCATGTTGGCTATGCTTTTTAATGTCTTGTTTATGAGCTTTTCATACTGTTTAAACACTAATAAATGCTGATAAGCTTGCAATTCCAAAGCTACATTCATTGCCTCATTATTAGCTGTATGCGCATGTACTTTAACAAGTTTAGTCAGTAGCGGCGTCGCCAAATAAGACTGTGCGACGTCGCCATCAATATAGTTAAAAGCTGCACGCTTATTTTGCTTATCGAGCCATATGGGAGCAGGGCAAACGTGTTGTTTACTAAGCTCATACTGAGCATGCAGCCCTATTTTTGGCCAATACGCTTTATAACACTTTAATAAATAAGCTTGGTTGTCAGTACGGATCAAAAAGTTATCATTGCTTAAACCGTTAACCAAATATTCTATTGAGGTTATTTTACTCGGTACTAAAAATGCACGACAAATATTAACTAACTGGGAATGTTGATTCATAGATTAAAGTTGCGCTATGGGCTTGGCTTGGCTTTGCGCATATTCTTCGTACCACGTTTTAAATCCCCACGCTGCCATAAAGGTATAAAATATAAAAAGCACGAGTGTTGGGTAATAACCTTTTTCATAATACAAATACATAGAGGCCGCATCAATGACTATCCAATAGAGCCAATTTTCTAGTACTTTTTTAGCTACCAGATACGTAGTAACCACAGCAAAGCAGGTTGTGAAACTATCAAGGTAAGCAAAATCTGCATGGGTGTAATTTTGCATCACGTAACCAATCGCTAATGACGCTAATGTAGTGAGTAAAATTAAAATAATATGTCGGTTTACCGGCCAGGATGTAATTAGTCGCTGCGCTTGATTAGCCTTGCCTTTGCGCCACACGACCCAACCAAACACCGCCATATACATATAATAAAAGTTTAGTAACGACTCCATTAGCAACGCACCATTCCAGTACATAATGGTATAAATTAACGTACTAAAAAAAGCCGCAGGCCAGCACCATAAGTTCTCTTTAATGGCCAGTAATAAATACGCCATCGACAAAGCAACCGCAATATATTCCCAATGCGACATAGCAGTAAAACCACTGAGTATTTGCGTTACAAAATCCATCATTATAAAACGACCGTGTTTGTTAAGAGGTTATTCGGGAGATAAATCGCCCGAAATAAATTTACACACAAATATAGCTTTACCAAATTGCTCATATGAATGTTTAATTTCTGTGCTGATCACTTGCATAACTAGGTCGTAATCACCAAATATTTGGGTCGACATAGTATTAGTGATCACTTTAAGCTCTTCGTAGGCATTAACTCTGTCGATAAAGCCTTTAATAAAAGGTATGTAATCTTGGTGGAGCGGGTATTTACTGATCTCTACTGATAATTTCATTTCAAACTCACCTTTTTAATTATTTGATTTCAACTAATCATTCAACGCAACTTAAATACAGTGTAAAATTACACTAACACTCAATTTAAATGAGCTTATTATGGCACGCAGAATTACCTATACTTTTAAAAACCAACCGCGCGAAATTAATTTCGCTAAAGACAAATATCACGATATGTATCAGGCTATTGCGGCTGCCGAGGGTATCGATTTAACTAACTATTTAAACATGGTACGCCAAATTGAAATGACCTCTAAAGGATCATCGGCTGTACGTAACTTTCGTGATCAAGAATTTGCCCGCATGGGCTTTAGCGATATTTACTTTATAAAAGAGTAACCATACCGATTAAGTTAGCATCACGATCATTCTAGCTACATAAACTTAATAGGTATTTTTAAAATAAATATTAGCGCTGGTACTCATAACTTACGCGCGGTGTAATATTACACAATAATTCGTAAGATATAGTATCAGCACATTGCGCAATCTCTTCTACCGGTAACTCGGGCCCCCACATCACCACCTCATCGCCTACTTTGATACCATCAGCATTTTCACCAATATCAACACTGATCATATCCATAGAGATGTTGCCAGCAATACCATAACGTTTGCCAGCAATCACCACAGGTGTTCCATGTTTAGCATGGCGCGGATAGCCATCACCATAGCCCATGGCAACCACTGCAAGCTTAGTCGGCTTAGTACTTTGCCAACTGCCACCATACCCAACACCTTGCGCAGCATCAACATCGCGAATTGCAATGACCTTAGTGGTTAAGCGCATCACCGGCTTAAGCTGATAGTCTTTGCCAGAAGTATTAAGCATTGGTGATACACCATACATCATCAAGCCTGGACGCACCCATTCGCCATGACCGGCAGGCCACGCAATAATACCAGCCGAATTTGCTAAACAATGTGCTTGTTGTTTGCCTTGCACTAATGAATCAAACAAAGCAATTTGCTCAGTTGTTTTGGGATCATTAACATCATCGGCACTGGAAAAGTGCGTCATTAAATTAATTGTATCTTTAGCGTTATTGGTCGCTTGCAAGCGCTGATAAAAATCATTCAACTGCGTTGGTGCAACCCCTAAGCGATGCATGCCCGTATTGATTTTTAACCAGCAACTAATTGGTGCATCGAG
Organism: Pseudoalteromonas sp.; assembly: GCF_018402495.1. Taxonomy (GTDB): domain Bacteria; phylum Pseudomonadota; class Gammaproteobacteria; order Enterobacterales; family Alteromonadaceae; genus Pseudoalteromonas. The sequence continues at coordinate 472,420 of NZ_JAGYIU010000004.1, read as the reverse complement.
CTTTGCATTTTCAAGTGCTCTGAGCTGGTTTTCATCATGGATAATGGTTTGAAAGTTATTGGCTAATAAAATCGGTAAATCATTTTGATGGAAAAAACCTTCTAGCAACACAATAGGTTTGGTCAGCCCGCCTGCTCGCAGTGCGAGCGCTTCATCTATTCGTGCCACTGCAAATGCGTCGGCATCATTAAGGTGTTGCGCTATTTTTACTAAACCATGGCCATAAGCATTGGCTTTTAATACCGCCATAACTTTACTGTTAGGCGCAAACTGTCGCACTTGCGCTAAATTATGAGCAAGTGCTTGTAGGTTAATTTCGGCAATAGCTAAGCGCATTAGTAATCATCATCTACAGCAGGCCCCGCGTAATTATCAAAGCGAGAAAATTGACCTTGGAAGGTTAAACGCACTTTACCAATCGGGCCGTTACGCTGCTTACCGATGATAATTTCTGCGACCCCTTTATCTGTACTGTCTTCGTTATATACTTCGTCACGATAAATAAACATGATTAAATCGGCATCTTGCTCAATAGAGCCCGATTCACGTAAATCTGAGTTAATTGGGCGTTTATCAGCACGTTGCTCTAGGGTACGGTTAAGCTGCGATAGTGCAACAACCGGACACTGTAATTCTTTTGCTAATGCTTTAAGTGAACGTGAAATTTCGGCAATTTCTAAGGTACGATTATCTGACAAGCTAGGTACGCGCATTAATTGTAGGTAATCGACCATGATCATACTAATACCACCATGATCGCGGGCAATACGACGTGCACGTGAACGTACATCAGTGGGTGTTAAGCCTGAGGCGTCATCAACATACATTTTGCCTTTTTCCATGAGTAACCCCATGGTTGATGAAAGACGCGCCCAGTCGTCGTCATCTAGCTGACCAGTACGTACCTTAGTTTGATTAATACGACCAAGGGACGCCAGCATCCTCATCATAATTTGTTCAGAGGGCATCTCTAGTGAGTAGATAAGTACAGGCTTGTCTTGGGTCATTGCTGCATGCTCAGCAAGGTTCATCGCAAAGGTGGTTTTACCCATCGATGGACGTGCTGCCACAATAATTAAATCTGAGGGCTGCAGGCCAGTCGTCATTTTATCTAAATCAGCATAACCTGTGCTTACACCGGTAACACCATCTTGTGGTGATTGATAAAGCTCTTCTATTTTATCAACGGTTTTTTCAAGTATGTTGTGAATGCTTTGCGGGCCATCACTACTTTTTGTACGTTGCTCAGCAATTTTAAATACTTTGCTCTCAGCAAAATCAAGCAGATCGTGGCTTGTGCGCCCTTCTGGGTTAAAGCCTGCCTCAGCAATTTCATTGGCAACACCAATCATTTCACGCACAACTGCACGTTCGCGTACAATGCTAGCGTAAGCATCAATATTAGCAGCACTTGGGGTGTTTTTAGCTATTTCGGCTAAATACGCAAAGCCACCAATCCCTGAAAGCTGATTATTTTTTTCTAAACTTTCAGAAATAGTAATTAAATCAATCGGATCGCCAATTTCAGCCAGTGCTGTCATTGCCTCAAAAATAAGCTTATGGGTACGGGTGTAAAAGTCCTGTGACACAACAAGTTCAGCTACGCGATCAAATGCTTGATTATCAAGCATTAAACCACCTAAAACAGATTGTTCAGCTTCTATTGAATGGGGAGGAACTTTAAGAGTGTCGACTTGCTTATCTGGTTTGGCCATAACTTCACAGTACTAAAATTGAATGGCTCTATTCTATCGACTTGGCGGGGCTGTGCAAATAGCAAAGCAGGAAATCTTTCCTGCTTTTTGTAACTTAAAATAAAATGGATGATTATTGGCGCTTAAGTCCAATCGCCCCACTTATGGTATTCATTTCTACACTGGCATCGGTGCCATTAGTATTAAACTTAATTCCACTTGCTGGGCCATATTTGGCTTTTTGTACTTTATCCTTGGTTAGCTGGTTGTCAATTTTACCGCCGGCATGGGCTTGCACTTCAAATTGTGCCGATAAATCAGCTGGAAAGTAAAACTCAGCATTGCCACTTACAGATTCAAAACTTAAATCAGCATCACTTAAAAGGCGATTAATACGCACTTCAACTTCGCCATTTACAGTGCTTATTTGTAACTCTTTGATTGCATCGAAGGTAAGATTGATATCACCGTTTACGTTTTCTAAGCGAATATCATTGGCAGTCGAGTTTGATTTTATATTCCCATTAACCGCATTAAAACGAACTTCTCCGTTAGATTGCTGATCATCAATTGCGCCATTTACAGTTTCAAATTGCACTTTACCACTGAGGTTTTTTGCGTTGATGTCACCGTTAACACTAGTAAGCTTAATGTCGCCGTTAAGATCATTTACTGTAATGGCGCCATTGACTACATCAATTTCAGTGCCTCTTTTTAACTCTTTTGCAGTTACCGAAGCGTTAACCCCAACATACTCCAGCGCACTGCTTTGAGGCATGAAAATAGTTAGCGTTGAGCCATTATTGTTATTATCCCAATTTGAAAGATCAGGCATTTTTACAATAAACTGAGTTTTATTACCTTGTGTTTTAAGAGTGTAGCCTTGTGCTTTATCATCAAGCTCGCCGCTCACTTTAAATTGATTTTTCTCCCAGCCCATAATATTTACATTGCCGCGCTGATTTTCTATATGAATAACGCCACCGTTTGGTACTTCAATTTGTTGTTCTATTTTTTCACCGGCAAATACAGCCATTGGTAATAAAGCGATTCCAAGTATTATTGCTTTCATTTATTTCTCCTAGATTTGTTGCCAACGCGGTGCATGCACCTTGTTAATTAAGTCGAGTTGTTGTTGATATACTTGCGCTAACATAGACAGTAGCGCCTTATTTTGTGGTTCATTTTCAAGTGTTTGCTTTATAGCCTGCTCAGCATCTTCAAGTTCTTGTAGCTGCACTTGCCAGTTATCTGTTAGTGCCGCTTGGCTTTGGTATTGAACAAGTAAACTTTGTTTTTGCTTAGTAAAAAAATCACTCATCGCCACAGCGGTATTTGTCTCTGGAGATGTAAAAAACACCATAGTGCTAACCAAAGCAGCCACACAACATGCCGTAATAGCAGTTAGCTTCGGCCAAACTACACTCTTAACTGTACTTGCCTGCTTATTAGTCATTATGGCGCGCTCAATCCCATCCCAGAGCTCTTTATCGGGTGTTATATTTTTATTTAATTGTGTTAGCGACTCATTTAAGTAGTCATCAAAATTTGTTTTACTCATTTTCGTACCACTGTTTTAATAATTGCCTTGCACGATGATATTGCGCCTTACTAGAGCCTACAGCCATGCCTAGCAAGGTTGCTATTTCTTCATGCCTATAACCTTCAACGGCATACAGTACAAATACCATTCTTGCGCGCTCAGGCAGCCTAACGATTAATTTATCTAAGCCATTTAAGCCATTGCAGTCATTTGCAGATTGCTCATCCATACCGCTTTGTTCAAAGCTAATAACTGTATTTAGCCAATGTTTTTGCTTACGCACATAACTAATGGCAATATTACTGGCGACACTGTGAAGCCAGGTAGAAAACTGCGAACGCCCATCAAATTGCGCTATTTTGTGCCATACCTGTACAAATACTTCTTGAGTTGCATCTTGCGCATGCCCCTCATCGGCAATTAGCCTCAGGCATAAGCCATAAACTTTTGCTTTATGCATGTCATAGAGCGCTTTATAGGCTAACTGGTCGCCGTTTTTAACTTGATCAATAAGCATTTGCTGCACTTGATCAGTTATTGGCTGATTAGCGTCCATTAACATCGCAAATTTTTCCTGTTTATAATTATGTAATTGCAATTTAACTTATTAGACGCGAGGAGAAATAGAAAGGTTTAAATGAAATAGAAAATATTTGTAGAAAATGAAGCTTTATTTTAGAAAAGTGTTTGATTTAATCCACAGCAAACAATTTATTGTTTTAAATTACAAATTTTAGATACAAAAAAACCGTGCAAAGCACGGTTTTTTTTAACTTAATTTTAAAAATTAAGCTTCAGCAATAACGATTACTTTAATAGTAGCTGTTACGTCTGAGTGTACTGCGATTGCAACGTCAAATTCGCCAGTCTCACGGATAGTACCTAGAGGTAAACGAACTTCTGATTTAGCAACTTCAACACCAACAGCTGAGATAGCGTCAGCGATGTCACGAGTACCGATTGAACCGAATAATTTACCTTCGTCACCAGCTTTAGATACTAATGTAACTTCTGCTAATGCTTCAAGTTTGTCAGCGCGTGCTTGTGCTGCAGTTAACTGTTCAGCGATTTTTGCTTCTAGTTCTGCGCGACGTGCGTCAAACGTTTCAATGTTTGCTTTAGTTGCAGGAACTGCCTTACCTTGTGGGAAAAGGAAGTTACGTGCGAAGCCAGATTTAACAACAACCTGGTCACCTAGGCCACCTAGGTTAGCGATCTTATCTAGTAGAATAACTTGCATGTTTCTACACCTTTTAAAAACGTGTTAATCCGCTGCTTACTTATGTAAGTCAGTGTATGGAAGAAGGGCTAAGTAGCGAGCACGCTTAATAGCAGTTGCTAGCTGGCGCTGGTATTTAGCGCTAGTACCTGTGATACGGCTAGGTACGATTTTGCCACTTTCTGTAACATAGTTTCTAAGAGTAGCTAGATCTTTGTAATCGATTTGTTGTACGCCTTCCGCTTTAAAGCGGCAGAACTTACGACGTCTGAAATAACGTGCCATGAGATTAATTCCTCAAATAATTCTTTCTATATGCTGAGCATGCAAAACCAATTGGCTAAGGCCGTTACGACCTTCGTGGCGATTTAAAAAACCACTCACTTGCAATGCCTGCCCAACGTGCAAATGTTGAGTCTGTTGTTGCATTTGCTTACCACTGGCAACCACCTGAAGCCTCACATAACTATTACGGTTAAGATCTGCTTCAACTTGCATTGATTTATGTTCTACAACAAAAATACAATGCGGTATGCCCGCGGGGCTTTGGCTAAACTTGGGTGTTTTACAAACGACCCCCGATATAACCAGCTGATTCGTATATGGGCTAACCATTATAGTAACTGCTGACTACGTGCCATGCTAGGACTCAAAACAATTAAGCAGCTGGTGCTTCTTTCTTCTCTTCTCTTACAAGAGGAGACGCTTCAGTTACAGCGTTTTTAGTACGCATAACTAAGTTACGAAGCACTGCATCGTTGTAGCGGAAAGTAGTTTCTAGCTCGCTGATTACTTCAGTTGGTGCTTCAACGTTCATAAGAACATAATGAGCTTTATGAAGCTTGTTGATTGGGTAAGCCAGTTGACGACGGCCCCAGTCTTCAAGACGGTGGATAGTACCACCTGCTTCAGTGATAGAACCAGTATAACGTTCGATCATACCAGATACTTGCTCACTCTGATCAGGGTGAACCATGAATACGATTTCGTAATGACGCATGGATATTCCTTACGGTTAATAGAGCCTTCTACCGTTTCGGCCGGTCGGTTTAAGGCAAGGAATTAATAGTTTAAAAGCCGAAATGAGCGCGCATTTTACGCTTAGTAGGATAATTAAGCAAGCAGGTTTTTTAAGCTTTAATAGATAAGTGTTGAAGGTATAGGGGTTCGGGGTTCGGGGTTCGGGGTTCGGGAAGACATTACTAGATACTTTCTTGATATCAACAAATAAAGATAAGTGTTTCAATTTTTTGTGGTAGGCGCTGAGCTTGCTCGCGTGAAAAGCGAAGCCTTTAGTTACTTAAGCCCTACATTTACCCCTAAAATATAAACATTTACTCAAATCTAAAGTCGTGCAATTATTGAGCAACACATTATTTAATAAGGATATTTATGAAGCTTTTACTATCGCTTGTGTTAATACTTACTTTTAGTACACCTGTTTTAAGCTATGCAGACACCGCTACAACCGACATAACCGTGGGTAAAAAGGTCATTCTACAATCAAAAATACTTAACGAAGACAGACCTATCAGAATATTCATACCTGACAATGTAAAAGACGATCAGCCGCTCTATGTTATTTATTTACTTGATGGTGTTGAGCAGTTTCATACGGCGTCTGGCGTTATAAAATCCCTTGTTGATTACGAGCAGATACCTAATGCAATGCTTGTTGCTATTGATACAACCAACCGTGTTCGTGATTACTTACCTAAAGTACAAGGTGAGCCTAAAACGGAGTTTCAAACCTTTGTTACAAATAAATGGCCTGACGCAGGGCAAACCGATAATTTTTTAAAGTTTGTGTCTGACGAACTCATGCCCTATATAAATAGCAACTACCCAACTAATGGTTACAACACCTTAATTGGTCATTCTAATGCTGGTACATTAGCGCTTTATACTTTAGTTAATCAACCGGCATTATTTAACAACTACATCGCTATAAGCCCAAATAGTTGGTGGAGTGATGAAGAGTTAAAAAGTAATATTATTAAATACACTAAAAACCCCAAAGGCGGTCAAGCGTTATTTATTAGTGTTGCAAGTGAAGGCGCACGCTTTTATACCGGCGTATTAAATACTTTAGTAAATTTAGAGCAACAAATGCCCACGCAGCTAAAATGGAAATATAAGCATTATCCCACTTTTACTCATATGGGAACCATACTTCCAGCACTTAGCGATAGCCTAATTCACTTATTTAGCGACCTGATATTTAAAGTTACTGACGAGCACGGAAAATTTTCGGATGTATCATTGATTACCGGTTACTACCAAGCACTTAGTAATAAGTACGGATTTGAGCTTAAAATTCCACAAGATGTGTACGTAGAATTTGCCCACAGCCAGCAAGAGTTTGGTAACACTAAAAAAGCTATTTCAACACTTAAACACTTTACTAACAATTACCCTAATGCTGCTTACTCTCACATGCGATTATCGCAAGGCTACACTGCTAATAAGCAGTTCAAAGAGGCATTCACTAGTATGAAACACGCACTAGAACTTGCTAAACAGAACTCGCGTGACCCGCTATTAATCGATGCACTGCAAGATATGGTGAATGAAGCACAAGAAAACTTGTAGCTCATTAATTTAAAAGCATTACGAGCTTCGCTCGTCGCGTCAGCAAGCTGTACGCATACACTAAAGAAAGCATTAGCCTATAAAAAAACCGATGCTTAAACTAAACATCGGTTTTTCTTTAACTGATAGCTGACAGCTAAAAACTGACCGCTTGTCTTTATCATTTCCCTATCGCTTCTTTGGCGAATAAGTGTTTTATTGGGCCTAGGTTATCAACGAGTGAAAGCCCTACTCCGCGGATCAGCTTTTTAACTGGGTTTGCGCCTTCAAACAACTCTTTTAGCCCTTGCATCATGGCGATGTGTTTTTGTGCGTCGAGCTTGCGGGTGCGCTCGTAATCACGCAGTGTGCGAGTACTTGCAAACTCCTCACTATCGGTTGTTAATAGCTCAATTAAATAAGCCGCATCTTTTAGGCCAAGGTTCATACCAAGCCCTGCCAAAGGGTGAATGGTATGTGCTGCATCGCCTATTAGCACTACTTTGCCAGTTACCCACTGCTGCGCATAACGCATTTTAAGTGGCAACGCGACACGCTTACTTTGCACTTCGCACAAACCACATTGGCTATCTATTGCAGCCATAACTGCTTTATTAAAGCTGCTATCGTCCATCGCAAGCAAATCATCGCAATGATTAGGGCTGGTAGACCACACAATTGAATGAGTATGCTCATCACTCAGTGGTAAAAATGCTAAAGGCCCAGTAGGTAAAAATATTTGACGCGCGGTATTACCGTGCGGCTCTTTGGTTTTAACTGTGGCGACTAACGCATGGTGATCGTAATCTTTAAAACTCAGCGCCATATTAAACTGTGTACGAATCGCTGAATTTGCCCCATCAGCCGCCACCAGCAACTTAGCAATAATAGGTTCGCCAGTTTTTAAATTAATAAATACATCAGACTCGCTTTGGTGTATTTGCTGATACTCGGTATTAAACATGAGTGTAGCATTGCTTTGCTGCTCAAGCTCTTTTATTAGTGCAAAGCGAATAATGTCGTTTTCAACTATGTGGCCTAAATGGTCAAGCTCAAGTTGCTCGTTATTAAAGGCTATTTTTCCAAAGCTATCGGCATCGCGTACATCCATATGCGTATACGCACATGCCCGCTCGGCCATTATATATGGCCATACATTTAATTGCTCGAGCAAGGTTTGGCTGGCAATACTAAGCGCACTAACGCGTAAACCATAATCGTCACTCGGTGGAGCTTGAGTAGGCGCTGCATCTAACACAACCACGCTGATATTCGCTTTAGCAAGCCCCAGCGCCAAGGTTAACCCAACGCAGCCACCACCCACTATACAAACCTGTACTTGTTTCATAAACGTGTACCTTGTTTAACTTGCCCCATTAATTGTTTTGCTAATGGGGCTTTGAATACGGGGAATAAATCCATCGAAAACAGCCCAATACTGCGACCAAGCGCTAACACCCGTGATGAGTTTGAAAAAAGCCGAACCAATGCATCGGTCAATGTCATTACCGTTTTTATATCATCACTGCGCTTAATTGAATATTGACGAGTAAAGGCATAACTACCTAAATCATGTTCACTGTTTGCTATTAAGTCACTAAGCACTTGTACGTCGCGCAGCCCTAAATTAAAGCCTTGCCCTGCAATTGGATGAATGGCGTGTGCCGCGTTACCTATTACCACAGTACGGTGCGCCGTCAACGATTCGACTTGCCCATAAACCAGCGGATAACTGGCGCGCATACCGACTTTTATAAATTGCCCTGCGCGATAACCAAAGGTGGTTTGCAGAACACTTAAAAAGTCTGACTCACTTAATGTCATATGCTGCTCAATATGCTCTTGACGCATACACCATACTAACGAATAACGGTTATTACTCATGGGTAATAAGGCCATTGGGCCGTTTTGGGTAAAACGCTCAAACGCATGATGGTTATGTCCACCAACCACTTCTATATTGGCAATAATCGCGCCTTGTTCATAAGGCTGGGTATTAAAACCTAGGCCTAGCAAGTGACGTGTTGGCGATTGTGCACCGTCGGCAATCACTAACAGCTTAGCGCTTAGTTTTTCACTACTTTGTAATGTAAGTTCATTACTTTCGGCGTTTTGTTTTATCGCCGTTACGCTATCAGGGCAAAAAAGCGATATATTTGATTGCGTTAAACGCTGATGCAGCGCTCTGCCAAATGGGTTTACCTCAACCACATAACCTAATGAGGGTTTAGAAAACTCATCACTGTGTATATGGGTTTTACCAAAGTGCCCTTTGTCTGACACACTTACTTTTTTTATGGCTGCCGCATAGGGAGCGTTTATTTCAAATAAATTGAGGCTTTGTAAATACTCCACCGACTGCTGTGCAAGCGCTATGCTTCTGTCATCAAAACTTGGGTGATAATCTGTGGTTACTTGGTTTGCTTCAACCACGGCAATATGTAGGCTGGGATTTTTTTTACTTATGCTCAGTGCGCAACTTGCGCCCACTAAACCACCGCCAATAACTACAACATCAAACTGCTTAGCCACTTTTATCTCCAAGCTTATACGTTTTTAGCGCTTTGCATTAACGCTTCTATTTCGCTAATTTTTTTAGGCACGGTAATCGTTAAGTTTTCGTGACCTGACTCAGTTACTAATAAGTTATCTTCAATACGAATACCTATGCCTTGGTATTTTTTGGGTGCGTTTGAGTCTTTACTAATATAAAGCCCAGGTTCAATGGTCAGTACCATACCAGGCTCAAATGCACGCTCTTCATTATTTACTCGGTAATCGCCTACATCGTGAACATCGAGTCCTAACCAATGGCCAAGACCATGCATGTAGTATTCTTTACAGGCTCCTTGCGCCATTAGCTCATCAAAGTCGCCGGTTAAAATACCTAAATCGAGTAAACCTTGGGTTAGCACTTGCATAGCTAATTTATTAGCCTGCGATAAGTAGCCACCGGGCTTTACTTCGTTAAATGCCACTTCTTGCGCTTTAAGCACAATATTATAAAGCGCAGCTTGCTCGGTGCTAAATTTACCATTAACGGGGAAAGTACGGGTAATGTCGGCTGCGTAACCTTGTAGCTCACAACCTGAATCAATCAGCACTAGGTCGCCATTGTTTAATACATCGCTGTTTTGGGTGTAGTGCAAAATATTAGCGTTATCGCCACTACCGACAATGGTGCCATAAGCTGGATATGGCGCACCGTTCATTGCATAGTGATGATGAAGCTCTGCCTCTAATTGAAACTCGGTTGCGCCAACGTGGGAAAAACGCATGGCACGCATGTGCGCTCGGGCACTTATTTCACAGCCTTCACGCATAATGTTAATTTCGCTTGGCGATTTAAATAGGCGCATTTCATGTAATAACGGGCGAATATCTTTAATTGTACTCGGTGCTGTATCGCCTTTTTTGGGGGCACTGCGCAAAGTATTGAGCATTGAAAATACTTTGCCGTCAAAGGTAGGATACGTCCCTTGTGCATAAAATAAAATCTGTTGGCCGTTCACCAAATTCAATAATTGTTCGTTTACTTCACTTAATGCATAAGTTTTGTCGAATAAGTATTCGCTTTGCGCTTTTTCAAAACCAATGCGCCTGCCGTGCCATACCTCTGCAAGTTTATCTTTATCTAAACAAAACAATATAGAAGGCGTATCACTGTCTTTGCATAACACCAATACCGCATCAGGTTCGTTAAAACCAGTTAAGTAAAAAAAGTCACTGTCTTGTCTAAACGGGTAGTGAGTATCTCGGCTACGTGTGAGCTCGGTTGTAGCAGGAATTATCGCAATACTGTTGCTATCCATTGCCGCCAATAAACGCTCGCGGCGCGCTTTAAACTCTGACTTTTGTATTTCAACCATTAATAACTAACCCATTACTTTGATTGTGTTGCCAATTAATGAAGTGTTTTTTTTGCACTTTGCGGATTTTGCTCTTTGCCTAGCTCTGCAAAACACAATAAAGCTGATACACGAACATACTCAATCACTTCATGGAGTGCTTGGCTATCCTCTTCGGTTTCTTCAAAGGTTGTATCAAGGCGCGTAATTTCGCTAAAGTCACTGATCACTTCTTTTACATCTGCCGACAGCTTGCCGTAGTCTTTTTGCTTTAAGCCAAAGCCCAGCATAAACCCAGCTACCCATGATACGAGCCCATTGGCTTGATCGATGAGTGTTTCGTCATCACTCGGTAAAAACAAATCAAATTGAAACTCTTCATTGTTAAAGCTTTCAACAACTTGTTGATAAACTTTACCAAAAAACTGTTTTAAATCGTTGCTAAACGACTCGCCATCATTAAATACGTCGCTCAGTAAGCCCAAGTATTCTTTATCGTCAATGCTTAGCCCACAAGCAAGTAAACCGCTAATAACGCCATGCGCTTCAGCAGGTGATACAAATATTTCGTTTTTCTCTAAAAGAAGTTGGGCTTTTTCGTAATCTGGTAAGTTATTCATAATGACGTCTTCGCTTTGCTAATTAAAGCAATGCTACCACTCGATAAAAAGCAACTCCAATGAATTCTATGACTGAGGTCAAAAGCAAGCGATTGAAAAGCTGATTAAGTTCAAAAAGCAATCTTAAAAGTAAATATAAGATTAAATTTGCAGGAAAACTGAGCGAACGGTTTAATTTTTTACGTTTGGGGTTTAAGGATTGGAATATGTCTTATATACTAAATTTGTTCCCTGGGGTGCAGGAGCTTGGTTAAGTCCCTGAGCCGATAAATTTTATACCAGGATTTTTGTTCGTTTACTATTGTGCAAGCTCGGCATGTACCGAGAAGCCTACGGTAGACCGCAGATTTCCGCCCTGAAACCTTAAGGTTTCAGGACTGACACCGGGCACCGCATTCTCGGGGAACACCTTCTTTTATAGCCTAGGTTCTAGGTTCTAGGTTCTAGGTTCTAGGTTCTAGGTTCTAGGTTCTCAAGCATTTATTTATCATTAAATTTATCCTTACTTTTTCTCTTTAAATATACCGAACTGCGTCTCCACAGCCCGATATTTAATTTTATTTCTAACGCCTAATCGCTTTTAATCCTTTGCCCTTCTAATTTAAACCAGCCTTGAAAACGAGCCATCAGCATATAATTAACAGGGACCAATAACAGAGTTATAAAAGTAGCAAATATAATTCCAAAGCCTAAACTAACGGCCATAGGAATTAAAAACTGCGCTTGCGTCGCTTTTTCAAATAACAGCGGCATTAAGCCTATAAACGTAGTTAAGCTGGTGAGCATAACGGGGCGAAAACGCGCCACGCCAGCGGTTTTAACAGCTTCCATTAAATCGAACCCTTCACTGCGCTTTTTATTAATAAAATCAACTAATACTAACGAGTCGTTCACCACGACCCCAATTAGCGCGAGCATTCCCAGCAAACTCATAATGGTGAGCTCCATAGCCATGATCCAATGGCCAATTACTGCGCCAATCATGCCAAAAGGAATAATGCTCATCACCACCAGTGGCTGTAAGTACGATTTAAAGGGAATTGCGAGCAACCCATAAATGACAAAAAATACAAATACCATGCCCCACAATAACGAACCAAATGATTCGCGCTGCTCTTTGGCTTCGCCTTCGAGTGAATGACTAACACCTGGGTATTGTTGTACCAGCTCATCTAAATACGCTTTTAAATCGGCTTGCAACACCGTCATATTGGTATCGGTTTTTTCTACGTCCGCAGACACATTAAGTGTACGGTATCGATCAATACGGGTAATGGTTGATGGGCTTTGCCCCGGCACTAAAGTGGCTACGTGTGATAATGGCACTCGCCCACCATTAGGCGTTTGTATTAATATATCTTTTAAATCAGCCACTGAGCGCCTTTCATCTATAGGTAAACGCACCATAACGCGCACATCATCACGGCCACGCTGAATACGTTGCACTTGCACACCAAAAAACGAGTTGCGTACTTGTCTAGATACATCCACTCTATTTAACCCTAGTGCAAGCCCTTGCTCCGTTATCTCTATTTGTAATTCTTCTTTGCCATCAGACATACTATCGGCAATATCAAACACGCTTGGGTAAGTAGCTAATCGTTGTTTAACTTGCTCAGCTACGGTTTGTAGTGTGGTAATGGAATTGCCCGATAACTGAACATCAATTGGGTTTGAACTTCTGCCTATTTCAGCTCTAAATGTGACGCTTTCAGCACCAGGGATCACCCCAATTAACTGCCGCCACTCTTTTACCAACTCACGCGAACCAATATCTGACTCTCGCTGTTCTGCTGGAGTAATTTCAAAACGCACACTACCGGAATTAGCTGCACCGCCTCGCCCGCCAGTGCTGGCTAAAATATTTAAAATAATACTTTCGCCAGTTTCTTCATCTTGATACTTACGCTGCAGCTCTCTGGCCTTATCTGACATATCAATAATATATTTATTAGTCACCTCAAACGGTGTTCCCGCCGGAAAAGTTAAACTAGCCCGTACAGTTTCGCTGGGGATACGAGGGAAGAAAATAAATTTAGTCCAACCGCTGGTGATCATGGTTAAAATAATTAAAAACACGCCCATAAATAAACTAACTGTGGCTAGTTTATTACGCAGTGCTAAGCCGAGTACGGGTTGATAATATTTTAAAATGGCATGTTCAAAACCATCAGCAAAACGTTGTTGAAGTTGCTCTAATTTAGACCCTTCGCCTTTTTGCTGGCGCAGTTTGATATATTTTAAATGCGCAGGCAGCACAAATTTAGACTCAATCAACGAAAACAACAGTACCGGAATAACCACGACCGGTATTTGCGCAAAAATAGCACCTCGAGCGCCTTCTATAAAGGCTAACGGCAAAAATGCCGCCACTGTGGTTAACACCCCAAATGTAACTGGCGTGGCAACTTCTTGGGTTCCTTTTATAGCCGCTTCTTCCCCCGATTTAGCGGTTTTTAAATGGGTGTAGACGTTCTCTCCGGTAACAATAGCATCATCAACTACAATCCCAAGTACCAATATAAAGCCAAATAAGCTGATCACATTAATGGTGACACCAAAGGCAGCCATTGCCATAAATGCGCCCATAAATGAAACTGGAATACCAATAAATACCCAAAATGCGATAGCGGGTCTTAAAAATAAAGTGAGTAAGCCAAGTACTAATATACCGCCTTGTAAAGCATTGCTGGTTAAAGTTGCAATACGACTTTTCACCACTTCTGAGTCATCGTCCCAGTAGCTTAAATAAAATCCTTGCGGCAAGTTTGCCTGTTGCGTTTTTATATAACTTTTTACTGCGTCAGCCACTTCTATCGCACTTTGTGGGCCAATGCGGTAAACGTCAATAAATGCCGCCTGTTTGCCATTAAAGCGGGTACGTACTGGTGTTTCTTCAAAATCATCATTAATGCTAGCAATATCACGTAGGCGAATAATGGTGCCATCGGCTTGGTTTTTTATCACAATGTTAGCAAATTCATCTTTACGATAAGCTTGCCCTTTTGAGCGGATAAGTACATCGCCCCCCTCTGTTTTAAGATTCCCTGCAGAAATATCAGCGCTTGAATTAGCGATAGCGTTAGATATTTGCGCCAAGGTTAAATCGTATTGGCGCAAAGTATCTTGGCTGACTTCAATGGCCAACTCATAGTTACGCACGCCACTGAGCTCGACTTGAGTGATTGCGGGAATACGCAATAATTCATCGCGTACTTGCTCAGCATATTCTAAGGTTTCTTTTTCGTTGTAGTCACTTGCAACAGTAACGGCTATTACTTCGCGTTTACGCTGAATTAAGCCTATTACTGGTTTTTCTGCATCGGCTGGAAAAGTGTTAATGGCATCAACCCGACTTTTAATATCAGCTAGCAATTCACGTTCATCGTAACCGCTATCAACTTCAACGCTCACTTGCGATGAGCCCTCAGATGAGCGACTTGATATTTGCTTAATACCTTCAAGATCTTGTAATGCTTCTTCAATTCGTATGGTGACCCCTTTTTCAACATCTTCAGGGGTTGAGCCACGTAAACTCACACTAATATTAATACGATCCGAAACAAACGAAGGAAACACTTCTAAAGGTAGCTTTGAAGATAGGCTAAATAATCCACCCAACACAATACTGATAAGCAGTAAGTTAGCTGCCACGTGGTTACGAGTAAACCAAGCGATCATGGCTGCTCTCCTCGTTTTTGTGCTTTAGCAGTAGCTCCCATTATCTGCACTGGCGTACCTGAACTCACTTGACCCAGTGGTGTAAGCACTAACTGACTGCCAGCTTCGAGGCCCTCACTTACTATGCTTTGCTGTGCATTTTGCCATGCTAAGGCAATATTTTTGCGCTGTAGTGTGCCGTTTTCAACCACATAAACATAACTACCTTGATATATCGCGTTATTAGGAATAACAAGTACCTGAGGAGCGACTTTGCCATTAATTTTAGCTTTAACGTATTGCCCTATTTTTACTGGGTATTGATTATCTTTGGTCGATTTATAAGGATCATTGATTTTAGCCACAACGTATAATTGCTGAGCGCTTTCATCTATTGCACCTTCGGTACGAATTAGTTGGCCTTGCCATTGTTGCTCACCAATTAAATCAGAAGTAAAGTTAACCACTGAGCCGCTCAGGTTCTTAGCTCCATCACGGTATTGCTCTGGTAAATTAATAAAAGGCAGGTCTTTATTTTTAATGGGTAAACGTATTTCTACACTGTCGGTGGCATAAATTGTTGCCAACTGCATGTTGTTAGATACCACTTGCCCAAGATCAACACTTCGATTGAGTACTCGCCCAGCATAAGGGGCTTTAATTTTGGTTCGCTCAAGATTTAATTGCGCCTTCTCTAGCTGTGCCTTAGCGGATAGTACTTGTGCTTGTGCCGCTGCTAGCTGCGGTTTTCTCAGCACTAAAATACTCGGTTTAGACTCATTGCCTAATCGCTGCCAATCAGTAAGCGCTTGGCGTCCTCGCGCTTGCTCTTCTAATAGATTTTGCTCGGCATTGAGTAAACTAGCTTGTGCTGATTTAACTTCTGCTTTTAAATCACGGTCATCAAGTTGAAGTAGCACATCGCCTTTGTCAAAAAAGCCACCTTCGCGAAACTGCTCATTTATATCAATAATTTGCCCCGAAACTTGGGCCACTAACATACTCTGAGTACGTGGTTTAACCGTACCAAAACTGTCAATTTCAACAGGGTAATCGATTAACTGAAGAGGTTTTACCGCTACATTAATTTTCGCTTTTGGCGGTGAGGCAAAACGTGTCGCTTTTGGTGGATTTTCCTTGATAAACACCACTAAAAACAATGTAACTATTATGATAACAGCGGGAACAATGATTTTTTGTTTATTGAGTTTCATATTGCTTATTCATCCTGTGCGGATAGTGATTTTGCAAAATCGCCACCAAGGGCAACATGTAAATTGATTCGATTTGTGAGTAATTGATTTTTTATTTCAATCAATGAACTTTGTGCATCAAATGACCTCGCTTGTGCATCTAATACCGTGGTGTAGCTCACTAAACCACTTTGATATTGCTCAAACGATAGTTGCTCTGCCGCTAAGGCGTTATCTTTTGCCTGCAATGTACTGTGATAACGTGCTTTTAAAGACTGTTGCTGGGTAATGGCATTTTCAACATCACCAAATGCATCGTATAGAGATTGCAGGTACGCTTGCTCTTGCTTTTGCGTTTGTAAACTGGCAATTTCCTCGTTAGCAGCAAGTCGCCCACCGTCAAAAATAGGCGCTGAAATACTACCGATTAACGACCATGCTAAGCTGGATGCAGAAAATAAGTCGCTCACTCTGTTAGTGCTGTCGCTTAAACCTGCGGCTAAATTTAAACTTGGAAAACGTTGTTTATGGGCATACGCAAGTGAAGCGTCGCTGGCTAATAATTGATACCAACTAGCACGTAACGCAGGTTTACGAGTAATAAGCTCTGAAGGTAAACCAAGAGGAATATCGTCATCAATAACAGGTAAGTCATTATTCGCCTTAAATACCCCTTTTGGATATTCGCCCAATAAGCGCTCAAGGCTGCGTGCTGCTTGAGTTAAGTTTGCTCTTTGGGTTGCGATACGAGAGCGTTCGTTATTTAACTCATTGCGCGCTAAATAAACATCTAACGCTTCATTTAAGCCTTGACGATAACCCGATTCAATAATATCGAGATTTTGTTTGGCATTAGCTTCTCTGCGCTTAAATAAATCAAGTAATTGCTCTGCACTAATTAGGTTAAACCAATTTGTAACCACATCAGCAATAAGTTGCTGTTTTGTTTGCTCATAACGTGCCTGCTGAGCAAGGTAGTTAAGGTTATCTCTGCGTTTTGCATCTGAGAGTTTACCCCATAAATCAATTTCATAACCTAGCTCTAACGATGCAGAGCTTGCGTTATTATAGCTAACGGGGCGATTATTTTTAGTACGCCCTACTCGCGATGAAATATCTAAACTGGGCCATAAAGCAGACCCAGCAACAATTAATTGTTGTTTTTGTATTTCTACATCAAAACGGCTTTGTAGTAGCTGTTGATTATTTTTAAGCGCTTGGGTAACTAACTGTTGTACGGTCGGTGAAGCTAATTGGTTAAACCAAGTATCATTCACGGCAACCACTGATTCAACAGTCGCTTGTTGCCACTGAGCAGGAAGCGTGCTTAGTGCTTGCTCACGCTGCTGCGAGTTTAAGTTACTCGCACAACCACTTAGCAGCAAAATACTTAATGCCAACAAAGATGGCTTATATTGCCAAATCATATTTAAACCTGATTAATGCTATTTATGAATGTTATTCAAGCACTTTAGTCAGTTTTGCTCAATTGACTTTACATAACATTACATATGTTGATTTTCCAAGTGTGCAAAATCAATCTGTGCCCTTGCAGTCGTAAATGAGAAATTTTTAACACAACTAGCGTCAGGTTTGCCCCTCACATTAATTACATATTATGGTATTAATTCAATTGATATTCAGACTGTGCAACATCAATAGGAAAATGGGCTTGTAGTATTTTTGTATATTCTCCAGAGCGTTTTAACTCAGCCAATCCATTATTAAACTCTTTCATCAGTAATTTAGAGGTAGGATCTTTTTTTGAGAACAATAAATACATTGGCCTTAATTCTAGCGCAGGCATTAAGTAGTCAATCTCATTTATATACTCAGGTAGGCGTTGCTCAATTAAATAAAGGCCATTGAGCCTATCTGCAGGAACTAAATCCACACGCCCGAGCGCCAACATTTTAAATGCCTGTTCATCATGAGCTACATTTATATAGGTAAATTCACTTTCTTGAAGCCCTTTAGGCTGTATGTAACCTTGCACTAAACCAAGTGTAAGTTGTTTATTAATAAGCTCTTGATAGTCTGTGGTCTGTATTTCGTTATTCTGACGTTTAAAAAATACAATTTCATTTGAATACAATGGCTGTGAATAATAAAAAGACTCGGCTCGCTCTTGAGAATACCACCCCCCCACAAGCGCCACATAATGAGCATTAAGGCTTTCTCGATACGCACGAGCAAAAGGCAGAAAATCAATAGTTATGCTTATTCCCCGCGCTAAAAAAGCTTGACGAACAATTTCACTCACTGGGCCTTGCTTTACCAGATCGTGAGCATAATGAGGATAATAATCACTGCTTGCGAGTAATATTTTAGTCTCTTTCGCAATTGCATTTTTGCATGTGAAAATTAATAAAAACAGTAGTAATAGTCTTAATAGCAACATGGTAAAAAGCCAATTTTTGTTGCTAAGTGTGGCACAAAATTTAATAAAAGCTAAAAGTTATACCGACTGCATTAAATTAGGGTTCTATTATAGCGACAAAGAAATAAGTCGATAGCAAGGCGAAATTATGACACGGTGTTGTTCTATATAAATAATTTTTACGCTGATAGCGGATTATTTAATACGCTAGAATGATCGTGTTTTTAATAAAGTTGGTATTACCTTGGCAGGTCGTAAAAGCAATACAGTTATAGCGTAAGCATAAACAAAAAAGCCCCGCACAAGCGAGGCTTTGTATAAATGGTGCCTCGACCCGGCAAAAAATTGTCAGGAACAATTTTTAACATCTAAAAGATGGCCCGAAGGGGAAAATACAAGGATGTATTTTATAATCGAACGAAGTTTGATGCCGAACAACAGTCCAGCCAAATTCAAAAACAAAAAAGCCCCGCACGAGCGAGGCTTTGTATAAATGGTGCCTCGACCCGGAATCGAACCAGGGACACGAGGATTTTCAATCCTCTGCTCTACCAACTGAGCTATCGAGGCACTAAACAGTGCAATAGTTAAATTAACTATTTAAATAAATGGTGCCGACTAACCGAGTCGACGGGTAACTTGAATATAGACTACTGATTATAGTTTCTTTTTCTAGTTACATTATAAATGGTGCCGACTAACCGAGTCGACGGGTAACTTAAACAGACTACTGATTACAGTTTCTTTATCTAGTTACATTATAAATGGTGCCGACTAACCGAGTCGAACGGTTGACCTACTGATTACAAGTCAGTTGCTCTACCAGCTGAGCTAAGTCGGCACACTAAACTGTGTGCTATGGCACGTGTAACAATGTTTAATCTTATGATTTAAAACACCATTACTTTAATAATGGTGCCTCGACCCGGAATCGAACCAGGGACACGAGGATTTTCAATCCTCTGCTCTACCAACTGAGCTATCGAGGCACTTAAACAGTGCTAATTAAAAATCTTAACAGATTTCCAATGAAGCTCCCACTTAGCTCTACTGTCTGGCTATCTGGGCGTGCGGCGTATTAAACGAGTTTTGACCTTACAAGTCAACTTTTTTTTTATTCTTTATAACCGTTTGAGCGGTTTTCAAACAACTCAAAGTTATTTTCACCAATGCAGTTTATTTATCAAGCAATAAAGCTAAAAAAACGTAGTGAATTATTTTTTTTAGCTGTTACGATTAGTTTATAACTTTTGGTAAAGGCTTACCGTTTTAATAATAGGACGACAGTGAAATTCATGCAGAATAAATTTTCCTCAATAATTAAAGGTTTGCTTCCTTTGTTTTTAATTAGCAATATAATAATTGCAACATTATTTGTGACAAGTTTCTCATTTTATTTTAAAAGTACCACCCAAAAAAATGAACTAACTTCAGCAACTTTAATTAAAGAACTGGCATTTCAACTTGAACAACCAATTATTGATGCTTTAACAATATATGGACAGCACAAAGTTAAGAAACTTTTCGATATTGCTACCTTATTAAATGACGATTATGCATTCACACTTCATCGTTTTGACGAAAATAGTAAAGCGTCCCTAGTCTATAACAATAACAATAATGCCATAGCCCCTTTAGCAATGAATAAACATATAAAAGAACGAAATACACTTCATCGGGTTATTACACTAAATGGTCAAGTAATTGCTGAATTAATAATTAAACGGAAGCAACCAACCATAGCTTTATCCAAACATAGTTCAATTTCAGATGCTTACATCATGGCTGTTATTAGTCTTGTTACACTTATTGTCCTTGCATTTATGTTTAATAAATACATAAAAAAGCGATTACGTAACAATACAGATCTATTAATACAAGATCTTAAAACGATCACCGAAAATAATGATTTTCAAAGTACCATCGATGAGCATCTAGGGTGTGGTTTAAAGCCTGTAGCTGAACAAGTTAATGCATTACTAAAAAGCATTAATGTGATGATAGACAATGATCAAGCAGCAAAAAAAGAATTAAAAAAATTACAAACAAGCCTAGAAACCGAAGTACAAAACCGTACATTTGAATTAGAAAAACAAACCCAAAAAGCGTTAAAAGCAAGTGATGCTAAAACTACCTTTTTAGCTATCATGAGTCATGAAATAAGAACACCGATGAATGGCGTAATTGGCACCATTGATTTACTTCGCCAAACAGAGCTTGATGGTGCACAGCAACGTTTAAGTACAATTATTCGTGAATCCGCATTTTCGCTACTAAGTATTCTAGACGATATCTTAGACTTTTCTAAAATCGAAGCAGGAAAGTTAAACATAGACCCTGTTCCATTTTCTGTCTCAGATACATTAGAAGAAGTAGTAAAGGTATTATCGTCGGTTGCAAAAAACCGACACCTAGAGCTAGATTTGTCAATCGCCCCTGATATTCCTAATAACCTTATGGGTGACTCAGTCAGAGTTCGCCAGGTATTATATAACTTATGCAGCAATGCCATTAAATTTACTAGTACCAATACTTCTACCCAAGGAAGAGTGAAAATATCGGTTGAAGTAGCACATAATACAGCCGATCATTTTACTTTACGCTTTTGTGTAAGTGATAATGGTAAAGGAATGAGCCAGTCTCAATTAAGAAAAATATTTAACCCCTTTACTCAAGCTGAAAGCTCAATCACTCGAGAATTTGGTGGTACAGGGCTTGGGCTTTCAATTTGTAAAAGCTTAACCGAGCTAATGCTTGGTAATATAAATGTTACAAGCCATGAGGGGATTGGTAGTGAGTTTACCGTTGAACTGCCTTTTTCAACGGCAGGTAAAACTGAATTTGCTCATAAAAATACACTCAATGGCAAACATGTTGTTGTTGTTAGTGACAATGCTGAACGCGGCAAGGTAATTTATCGTTACTTGTCATTTATGGGGGCTAAAATAACCTATGCCTATGAGCCAAATGATATAGAAGCTCATCAAGACACAAAGGATATTATTTGGGTTGTTGATGGTATTGACGACATGAGCAGTATTAGCACCTTGCTAAGAAGTTTACTTTACTCACTAGAAGATAATAATCAGCAAATGGTGGTATTAAGTAAGCTAGATGAAGCCGTTATTAATCATGAAAATATTTTTTATATTAATGCTTCACCACTGTGTAAATCTAACTTTATGCTTTCAATTTTGGTTGCGGCGGGACTGCATAAACCTAAGCAAATTAAAAAAACTAAAAGTATAAATCATTTCCTAAATTCAGAAGAAGCACTCGCCGCAAATAGGCTTGTATTACTTGTAGAAGATAATTTATTAAATCAAGAAGTACTTACCGAGCAATTACACATACTAGGGTATAGTGTAGAAGTGGCGAATAACGGTGAAGAAGGCATAGAGATGTGGCGTAAAAATAGTTACTCACTTATTCTAACCGATTTACATATGCCGAAAATGTCTGGCTACGATATGGTTGAAAAGATTCGAGAAGAAGCCTCATTACTCGAATCAATCGACGCTCAGCCCTATATTATTGCAGTGACTGCCAATGCTTTAAAAGGTGAACGAGAGCGCTGTTTAGCTGTTGGAATTAATGACTTTATTACTAAACCGATTGAGTTAAATGCACTTGAAGACATATTAAATCAATGGAGTAATTTAGACAGTAAACAGCCAAAACAAATTAGCTCAGCTGAAAAGCCAGTCATGCCTATTAACATGGAGTCTGCCAACAAATATATAAATGGCGATGATGATAAAAAAATTCGCTTCTTTAAAATGTATTTAGAGCAAAGCCAAGAGCAAATCAAATCAATTAACTTTGCGGTACTACAAAAGAGTCAAAGTGAGATTTTAGCTGCCTGCCATCAATTGAAATCTATATCGAAAACTGTCGGGGCTAATATTGTTGCTGATTTAGCGCAGTCATTTGAGGATAAGTGTAAGGCTGATGAAATTAATGCCGATGAGTTAATTGAGATGAGAGATGAGCTCGAAATTGAATACTCAAGAGCAGCACAATTTTTAAAAGAACAAATTACAAACCACGCTCAACAAGATGACTAGATTTAACTAAACTGTTTATAGATATACACAACAAAAAAGGGCTTTTATAGCCCTTTTTTAACGATTATTTTTCTACTGGCTTATAGCCTTCAATCTCAACCTCTTTTCCTTCAAATAAAAAGCCAACCATTTGCTCTTCTAAAAAGGTACGATGTTCTGGGTCCATCATATTTAAATGCTTTTCGTTGATCAGCATCGTTTGTTTATGCTGCCACTGTCCCCATGCTTCTTTAGATATATTATTAAAAATCTTTTCGCCAATTTCCCCAGGATAAAGTTGAAATCCAAGGCCTTCAGCTTCTTTTTGTAACTTTTGACAAAATACAGTACGTGCCATGATTTATTCTCTCTAACGCTAAATGCTGCTAGTTTAACCTATTGGGCTCATTTGTTTAACCAACTTTTTAGTCGGTGCAGCTAAACCCACCTCTATTGATTGATCAAGTGGATACCATATTAATTGCTTGTCGTTCACCACATCAGGGATTTGCTGAACATTGAGCACATGTGGGTTTATGGTTAGCTCAAAATGTGAGAACACATGGCTAAAAGGCGCTAATATCTCAAGCTCACTTTTTAGCCCTTGCTGTGCTAAAAAAGTATCGAGCTCACTGTGCTCATTAAATTCAAAAAAACCAAATAATCCCCCCCAAATGCCACTACTTGGGCGTTTTTCCATAAGTACTTTGTCGTTATGTTTAATAATTAACTGATGACAACTTTTTTTAGGCACTGCTTTTTTAGGTTTAGAATGTGGGAACTCTTTAACCTTACCCGCATTAAAAGCACCACATTGTGTTTTTAACGGGCATGCTTCACAGTCAAAACGACTTCGTGAACAAAGGCTTGCCCCTAAATCCATCATAGCTTGATTAAACTCAGTCACATTATTTTTAGGGGTGAGTTGTTCACTTAAATGCCACAGCTGATTTTCTACCTTTTTGACGCCATACCAACCTTCAACCATGAAAAATCGCGCAAGCACTCTTTTTACATTACCATCAAGAATAGGATGATGCTGCCCCAAAGATAAAGATAAAACAGCACCGGCAGTAGAGCGCCCTATTCCGGGTAAATCCATCACCTCTTCAAGTGTGCTGGGAAACTGGCCTTGATATGTATCTCGCACTATCTTGGCCGTTTTATGTAAGTTGCGCGCGCGTGCATAGTAACCTAGACCAGTCCAGTGATGCAGAACCTGATCTTCATCAGCATTTGCTAAAGCAATAATATCGGGAAAGCTTTGCATAAACTTTTCGAAATAAGGAATAACAGTCACAACTTGGGTTTGCTGCAGCATCACCTCAGACACCCATACTTTATAAGGTGTTTTAGCTAATTGCCATGGCAATGTTTTGCGGCCATGGAGATGATACCAATCAACTACTTGGTTAGAAAACCAATCAGACTGCTGCTTTTTTAAATCCAACATATTTACTTTTTTACTAATGCTTAATGGCGGCTCAGTCTATTGTAGTTGTTGAAAAGATCAAGCTATAACGCCCTAGAGCTTGTCAACCCCTCGCGGGTCAGGGATAATACGCAACCATTTTTAAACACATTGTTTTGTCAGGCCAATAATATGAGTGAATCAAGTAACAACAACCTTGAGCAAGCTAAGCAAGAAGGTAAGTATATCCGCACTATTCGTAGTTTTGTAAAACGCGAAGGCCGATTAACCAAAGGCCAAGCCGCTGCAATCGAAAAATGCTGGCCAACAATGGGGCTTGAGCATAAAAACGGCCTGCTTGATTTAAACGCAGTATTTGGCAATGACAATGATGTAGTGTTAGAAATTGGCTTTGGTATGGGCAAGTCATTGGTTGAAATGGCAAAAAACGCACCACATCTTAACTTTATCGGTATAGAAGTACATCGCCCAGGCGTTGGCGCGTGTTTAATGGATGCCGACGAAGCAGGCGTTACTAATCTTCGTGTATTTGAACACGATGCCGTTGAAGTCCTTGCTGATTGTATAAGTGATGAAAGCTTATCGACCTTACAGTTGTTCTTCCCTGATCCATGGCACAAAAAGCGTCACCATAAGCGCCGTATTGTACAAACTGAATTTGCAGAAAAACTACGTTCTAAATTAAAAATTGGCGGCGTTTTTCATATGGCAACCGATTGGGAAAACTATGCAGAGCATATGCTTGAAGTAATGCAAGCAGCACCTGGCTACAAAAACCAATCAGAGACTAACGACTATGTACCTCGTCCTGATTTACGTCCGCTGACTAAGTTTGAACAACGTGGCCATCGTTTAGGCCATGGCGTATGGGATTTAATGTTCGAACGTACTAAATAACCGTTAATTAAATAATCAAGTAAGGTAAAGCCATTTATGAGCGTATTAACCAATCCGAGCCTATTATTACTTCGCAACAGCGAGGAGCTAAAAGGTAAATCAATATTGGTGGTCAACTTTGTTCAAGATGGCTTTTTAAATGAGCTAATAACGCTCAACCCACAAAGTAAAATAACGGCTTTTAGCTATAACCATGCAAATGGTGAATTTGCTAAAAACATATCGGGTATTAATGTCGAAGTTAATCACACGATTAACGCCGGTGAATATGATTTAGTGATTCTTTATTACCCCAAATCTAAGCCCGAGCTATTAATGGCATTAGACAACATACGTGCAGTGATAAGCAAAGAAGCTGAGCTGCTAGTCGTTGGCGAAAACAAAAGCGGTGTAAAATCAATTGAAAAGCAACTCGCCGGTAAAACGGCGTTTAGTAATAAAATTGACTCTGCAAAACACTGCGTTTTATATTCATTTTCAGAAATAACCCTTAATTCAACATTTGATATTAGTACTTACCACAAAGAGTTTGTGGTAAACGTAAGTGATATTGAGTTTACAGCAATCAGTATTCCTGGCGTGTTTAACCATGGCGCCCTTGATGCCGGCACTAAAATGCTACTAGAAAATGCGCCAAATTTAAAACACGGTAACGTTCTTGATTTTGGTTGTGGCGCGGGGCTTATTGCTACGTTTTTAGGGCTAAAAAATCCGGCTCTCACATTTACATGTAGTGATGTAAGCGCACTTGCTGCCTATGCAACAACACAAACGCTTAAACTTAATAACGTTAAGGGTGAAGCCATACTGAGCGATGGTTTAAACAGCATTGCAGGTAAGTTTGATTTAATTATTAGTAACCCACCATTTCATACTGGTATTGCAACTGACTACACAGTGGCCGAATCGTTTTTAAATAATGCTAAACAGCACCTAACTAAAACAGGTAAGTTAACTATTGTTGCTAATAGCTTTTTAAAATACCCTCCTATTTTAGAAGCCCAATTTGATAGCTATCAAACGGTGTTTAAGAATAATAAGTTTGCTGTATACAGTAGCTAAAACTAATTATTAATCCCCTATCAAAACATAAATATGCGGTATATTAGCCGCATATTTACTTTATGACGTAGATTAACTAAGAATAAATTGTGTAATTAAGCTAATCTTTTTGCTTCACTTTTTCCTGTTTTTGCTAAACTAGTATTTATTACATTCACAATTGACACGGATGACCCTCTCGTAATGCCTAAAACTGAAGAGCAAAATAGCATTCGTAGCATATTATTTAAAACTATCATGCTTATAACAGCCGTCTGCTTGCTATTGTCTCTTTCGATTTCTACCTATCTAAGTGCCCAAGAGCAAAAAAAGCAGCTCATTAGTAAACTTGTTTTGGTTTCAGAGATCATTGCCTTTGATGCAATGCCGTCATTACTTAATAAAAATAGACCTGCAGAAGAAAGGCGGTTAAAGCTTCTTCAACAAGTATCATCGGTTACAAACTTACATATTTATGCGCTAGATGAGCAAACCAATAAACCGGTATTTTTTACCAGTTTTAATGCCCGAAAATCGCCACCTGTCCCCATTAAAACAGACAGCATTAATGACTTTACTGAACCGCAAGTTAGCGATGAATATATTGAATACATTACGCCAGTTCTCAATAATGAACAGTTACTAGGTTATGTATACATAAGAGGCAGCTTGGATGATTTAAATGAGCTTATTACTAAAAAAATTATCATCGATATTGCTATTATGGCTTTAATACTCATTTTTATATCTTTGATTATTTTAAGACTACAAAAAAAGATCGCCAGCCCCATAGAAAACTTAAGCTTGTTACTGCAAAATATAGCTAAAAACCATAACTACTTCGCTCGCGCGCCTTTAACAAACTTAACTGAAATAACTCGACTATCCAATAGCTTAAATGTAATGCTAGCGCGAACACAAAAACAAATAGAGCGCCACGAAGAAGATAAAAAAGAAATTAAGCTACTAAACTCAAATCTTGAAGAAAAAGTAAGCCAACGAACCATAGCGCTCAGAGAAGCAAATAAAGAGCTGTTATCTACACTTGAAAAAATGCATCAATACCAAACTCAAATTGTCGAAAACAAAAAAATGGCTTCATTAGGGCAAATGGTGGCAGGTGTAGCTCATGAGGTAAATACCCCTATAGGGCTTGGGATCACCGGTTCTACTTTACTAAGGGATAAACTCGCGGAGCTACAAATTAACTTTCAAAATAAGTCATTGACTGCAAGTCAATTTGAGCAATTTACTAACGATGGTATTGAAAACTTAGACCTCATCTACAGTAGTTTAAACCGTGTGGCAGATCTCATTTCTAACTTTAAAAAAGTAGCCGTGATCAAAGATGATGAAATCACTAGCACCGTTCACTTACAGCAGCTCATAAACGATACATTATTGTCTATGGGGCAAGAGTTGAGAATAAAAAACCCTAAAGTTCTTATAAATTGTCCAGCAGATTTAACCGTTGAAAGTAAAAAAGAGCCACTGCAGCAAGTTTTCCATCAACTAATTTTAAACTCCCTACTACACGGATTTGTAGCTGGCGGTGACAATATAGTGCAAATTGATATTGTGGCAACAAAAACAAAAACACAAATTACCTACACCGATAACGGCCTAGGCGTTGAGAGCAATATAAGAGCGAAAATTTTTGACCCCTTTGTTACTTCAAAACGCGGCCAAGGAGCCAGTGGTTTAGGCATGCATTTAGTCTATAACTTAGTAACGCAAGCGTTAGCTGGAGAAATTATGCTAGATACTGAGTACCAATCAGGCGCACGATTTATTATTACATTATTTTAAAAATATGAAATAAAATTTTTATATGCGCTTGAATTACAACTTTATGGCCATAATTAAATACCACTAACTAAATTGTTGTACTATTAATGCTTAATTTTCACACTATTAATGAACTTTATTACCTTTAACATATCTCATAGATTGAGGAAAAGTTGTAAAGTGATATAATTTCGTTTTGAATTAGTCTGATTATTTTAAGTATCTTTAGGTGGTTGATGGATGTATCAATTATTAAAGGGAAATGGCTTCGACTTTATAATTCAAATTATACATCCAACGTTAAGTATCAATTAAGCCGCGGTTTTTAATAATACGTCAAAGTAGGTTTGGGCGCGCAGCTGTTTTTATCTAATTTGTTTTGTACCAATTCACTTAATTAAGTGAGCTATTTTAAGAGTGGGGAATCACGTCGATAGCAAAGAAAATTTTATTATTTAGTTGTTCTAAGTGAAGAATTTTTAACGCAGCTAGCGCCTGATTAGCCCCCTCAGAATGATTTAGCATTATTGCGGATTGGTATTACTTGTTAACATTTTGATATAATCCTATAATTCTAGTTGTCGGTACTGATAAATACGCCGATTTATAAATAAAACACACTCCAAAAAGGTTAATTAAAAATGCAAACGCCAGTCATTCTGATCGTAGAGGATGAAGACGTAACTAGACTAAACCTCGTTAGTTTATTTGAAGCCGAAGGTTACAAAGTTATTGAAGCCATTGATGGCGATGATATGCATGATAAGCTTACAAATAACGATGACGTCAATCTTGTAGTTATGGACATCAACCTGCCAGGTAAAAACGGGCTTATTTTAGCTCGCGAATTACGCCAAAAACGCAAAGTTGGTCTTATTTTCTTAACAGGCCGTGACAACGATGTAGACCGTATTTTAGGTCTTGAAATTGGTGCTGATGACTATATTACTAAGCCTTTCAACCCGCGTGAATTAACTATTCGTGCTCGTAACTTAATTACGCGTACTGCATTAGGTGGTGAAGAGTCTGCTATTGAAACAAATGGCGT
Source organism: Pseudoalteromonas sp. (assembly GCF_018402495.1). Taxonomy (GTDB): domain Bacteria; phylum Pseudomonadota; class Gammaproteobacteria; order Enterobacterales; family Alteromonadaceae; genus Pseudoalteromonas. The sequence goes on along the minus strand of NZ_JAGYIU010000004.1, from coordinate 443,440 downwards.
GATCACCTTTAACGGTTGGGAACTTGACGAAAACAGTCGCTGCCTTACTTCTCCAAACGGAGACGCAAAACGTCTACCTAAAGGCGAGTATAGAGCACTGCGTTTAATGCTTGACTCTCCGGGTCGTATATTTAGCCGTGAGCAACTAATTAAGCACATGACTGGCCGAGAGCTTCGCGCTAACGACCGTACGGTTGACGTAACAATTCGTCGTATCCGCAAACACTTTGAAAGCGACAACTCAACGTCTGAGTTAATCAGCACCATCCATGGTGAAGGTTACCGTTTCATTGGTAAAATCGACAGCTAATTAGGTATTACTCTAATTGCTGTAAAAATAAATGAAGGGCCTGTTGTCCTTCATTTATTTTATCCGTTAACTCCTCAAGCCACACAGCTAACACTTCGTTACTTTGCTCCAGCGCCCCATGCTCCATTTGCTTTGCATGCAACTGAACATCATTAAGACCGACCGAACCTGCCGCACCTTTTAATTTGTGCGCAACCGATTTGTACTCTTCTCTATCAGCAGCGTTTAACGAAGCTAATAGCTCTTGTTGGTACTGCGGATTTAGCTTTGCAAACAACTGGCTACTGCGTTTAAATACTTCAACACCCATCGAATTTACAAAGTCTTCAATGGTTTCAACATCCAACAAGTCAGTATTAGTTTGATTTAATAACGCTTGATTTACCACTGGTTGAGGTAGCTCGGTTTGCGATTGCTTAATACCAAAGAGTTCAGCGAGCATATTATCTAACTTGCTGGTGTTTATTGGTTTAGCGAGCGCACCTTGAATAGAAATACCCTCAAGCTCTTCTTCAGCACTGCGTACATTAGCCGTTAATGCCACGATTGGCAGCTGATCAAAATGACTTTGTGAACGAATTTGTCTTGCTACTTCATCACCATTAATATCAGGTAACTGCATATCGAGTAACACTAAATCTAAGTCATCTTCGGTTTCTACAAATGATAAAGCATCTTCACCTGTTTCAGCCCACAATACTTCATGTCCACGTTGCTCCAATAGATTAGTTGCAATTTCAGCGTTAAGCGGCACATCTTCTACCAATAAAATATATAAGCCTCGGCCAACATAACTATGCTCAGTAGGCGCATTGCATAAGCTCAGTGGAATTTGTACAGTAAAGCAACTCCCCTCTCCAGGGATACTATTAACTGTTATTGTGCCCTTCATTGCACTCACTAGCGCTTTGGTCACTGCCAAACCAATACCTGAACCAATCGCATTGGTGCCTTTGAGATCGGGGGCTTTATAATACATATCAAAAATACGTGGGAGCTGCCCTTGTGGAATACCTTCACCTGTATCAAGTATTTTAATAATAAGCCATGGACCACTTTCTCGATTTTCTCTGGCAAAATCTAAAGTAACACTTCCCTGCTGGGTAAATTTAACTGCATTATTAATTAAGTTCCATACCACTTGCCGTAAACGAGTTGGATCAAGCAAAGCGTGTATATCGAGCATCCCTGAACGCTTAACTTCAAACGACAGCTCTTTTTGCTCCGCAATTAAGCCTGCAAAGTTAACCACATCATTAATAAAATCAGAAACATTTACTTCGTTGGCGGCAATATCTAATTGCTCACGATCTATTTTATCTAAATCAATAATATCGTTAAATATATTCCCCAACGTTTCGGCGCTTGAGAACACGGTATTACACCAACTGCGTTGCTGTTTATTTAATTCAGTATCCAATAGCATACGTGTTAAGCCCACAATACCATTTAGCGGTGTGCGTAACTCATGGCTTAGTGTGGCAATAAATTTCCCTTTATCTTTATAAGCTGTTTCCAGTGCCTGTGCTGCTTCTTTACGGCTAGTAATATCGCGACCAAATGCAAGTAAACCAATATAATCCCCTTGTTCATTAATAAAAGGAAGTTTACGCAATTCAAACCACCTGATTTCGCCGTTTACTGAATACTCTACATCTATGGTTAATCCTTGATGAGTACGCTCAACTTTTTCATCGGTTCTGAGTACTTCAGATAAAAAGTGACTTGGAAATATTTCCTCTGCTGTTTTACCAATCAACTCTTTACTCGTTTTACCCATTACCTCTTCAAACATTTTATTACAACCAGCAAATACCCCGTTATTATCGCGGTAATAAAATAAATCTGGTGAGGAATCCACAATTGAGCGCAGTAACATACCTTGCTGCGCCAGCTCTTGCTGGGTTTTTTTACGCTCTGCAATTTCACGCCTGAGCTCTTCTATTGCACGGTGCTTGGCATGAAAGGCCATTTTTCGTTCGTCAATTTCAATATTTAAGCGATTGATATTATCTTTGAGGGTTTGATTTAAAAGTTTTTCTTGTTTTGTGGCACTGTCTAAATAGGCATAAGAGGCATCAAGTTGCCGAATAGAGTTTAATAAAACGCTAATTACCAATGGAGAAACAACTGAGGTAAAAAATACCACCGCAAGTATATCAACTAAGTTCACTTCACCTATGGCAACGTAATAAAACATACTTGATAAAACCAGCGACACCGTCAGCAATAGTGCATAGCAAATAGCGGCAGTTTTAAACTCACCAAAACGAGTTATTGAACTGGAAAGAACCCGAACCCACGGATTCAAAGAAGAGTCAGTCATATATCAGTGTTTCTCTTAGCTAAATGCTTAGTTAAGTATGGTTAAAGGCTAATTTTAGCATTTTCTAGTCACTAATTTCATGTTGTGCGACAAAAACAATAAAATTTCATGCTGGTATTATTTGCTGCATTTCAGCAACCCTTAATTTAGTGTAATATATTGCGTTTTTAATATTGCAAATAACGAGTAACGTATCATGCAAACAACTATGCCAGATATTGCTATCACGGCTGCCGCTTTACAAACAGGTAAATTAGACTGGGTAGGTATGGGCGATATAGAGCTGCCTTTTATTTTTGAATCTCTTGATTTAGCTCCTGTTACCGTTAATGCAAAAGCCCGCGCCTTTGTTAATTTACACAAAGAAGATGCTAAAGGCATTCATATGTCGCGACTATTTTTAGCGCTGGATCACCTCTCAACTGAGCAACAGGTCAACCCACAAACCTTAGCACAAGCGTTAGATACCTTTATCACCAGTCATGAAGGCTTAAGTGATAAAGCACACATTGAATTTAAATTTGAATTGCCGCTACGCCGTAAGTCATTACTTAGTGGCAAAGCAGGTTGGAAAAGCTACCCTATTGTACTTACCAGCACTATCAATCAAGGTGTCATTAGCTTTGAGCTCAGTGTTGATGTGACTTATTCATCAACCTGCCCCTGCTCTGCTGCACTGGCTCGCCAATTAATTCAAAACGCATTCAGCGAAAAGTTTTCTCAAGAAACACTCACTCAATCAGAAGTTTTAGAGTGGCTTGGAACAACTCAAGGAATTGTTGCCACCCCGCACTCACAGCGCTCAATTGCTAATGTTAAAGTAAAGCTTGATCAAAACATTCAAGAGTTTGATGTAGTTAACTTAATTAATTTACTCGAAGATGAGCTTAAAACACCAGTACAAGCTGCGGTCAAGCGTGAAGATGAACAAGAGTTTGCTCGCTTAAACGGTCAAAATTTGATGTTTTGTGAAGACGCAGCACGAAAAATTAAAACAACGTTAGAGTCTAAGCAATTTAGCGATTATTTCCTGCAAATTAACCATTATGAATCTTTACATGCCCATGATGCCGTCGCTATTGCCGTAAAAGGTATTGAAGGCGGTTATAAAGCATAATAGCGCTCATCCCATTCGTTAATAAAATAACCATAACAACTATTTGGGCACATAACTTGCTTTAGAAAAGCAGTGTCAATTTGTTGTTATGGAGTTACCGTATGGAATTCGCTTTATTATTAATATTAGTGCTAGTTGTTGGGGCATCTGTGGTTGCGTCAAAATTTAATGATGACGGCGGAAACCCTTATCCTTTTACTCGTAAGCAAAGTGTATTTACCCAAGTAGAAGGGGCGTTTCTAAATTTATTAGAGCGCGCTGTTGGCGATCAATATAAAATTGTTAGCCGCGTTAAGTTAATTGATGTGATTGACTGTAAACAGGGCCTGTCGGCTAAATCAAAACGTGCAGCATTAGCTAAAGCAAAAAATAAACAGCTCGACTTTGTTTTAGTAGACAAAGAAAAAATGACTATAGTAGCTGCCGTTGACTTAGTTAATAATGCCAACAAAGATGGTCATAAAGCACAGCGCGACTGGTTTGTTAATGGCGCATTAGAAGCCGCTGGCATTCCACATATTCGTATGAAAGTAAAATCGGGTTATCGCCCAAGCGAAGTCCGCGATGCAATTATGTTTAAATTAGGTAAGCCTGTGGCATCAAAACCTTCACGACCCGCTCGTGCTAGAGTTCACAAACCTGCAGTACTGTCGCCCTCTCAAGCAAAGGCACAATCAACTGCTCTTGCTGAAGTATGATAAGTAATTTTTATATAATGCGAGCTTTTTAAGCTCGCATTTTTGTTTGTTTTACCCCATGTTATTTTTTGCAGTATAATCACCGTATTCAAACTCAGGAATTTAACACTATGAATGTTGGTATTATTGGCGCAATGGAGCCAGAAGTTAAAATTTTGCGCGAGGCGATGCAAAATTCACACGTTTTAACCAAAGCAGGTTTTACTTTTTACACAGGCGAGCTTGCAGGCAATACAGTGACTTTAGTGCAATCAGGTATTGGTAAAGTCGCATCAACAATTGCAACCACCTTACTTATTGATAACTTCAATCCAGATTGTGTTATTAACACAGGCTCTGCCGGTGGATTCGACCCATCACTTAACGTTGGCGATGTTGTGATTTCATCTGAAGTACGTCATCACGATGTTGATGTTACGGCGTTTGGTTACGAAATTGGTCAAGTACCACAAATGCCAGCAGGCTTTACTGCTCACCCTAAACTTGTAGAAGCAGCCGAGCAAACAATTGCACAAATTAGCGAAGTAAAAACACTCATTGGTTTAATTTGCACCGGTGACTCGTTTATGTGTGACCCTGTTCGTATTGAAAAAGCCCGTAGTGACTTCCCGACAATGCTAGCGGTAGAAATGGAAGGCGCGTCAATTGCGCAAACCTGTTTTGCATTAAATACACCCTTTGTTGTTATTCGCTCAATGTCTGACATAGCTGGCAAAGAATCTCCGCAATCATTTGAAGAATACTTAGAAACAGCTTCTGTTAATTCATCAAAAATGGTCGTAGCTTTACTTGAGAAGTTAACGGCGGTTACGCTGTAAATGCTCAATAATATTGTTCAAAATCATTTGGACTTTATTGTATTTATTTGTGCGCTCCTAGTAGAGCGCTTTCTACCTTTAGTAAGCTGGTATCATCCTAACCACATACTCTGCGCTATTTTTAGCGCTATAGGCCAGCGCATTTATAATAAAACAGACACCAAGCAGTATCATTATCTAGCAGCCTCACTAGCAAGTACGCTTATACTCAGTGTTATTATAATTATTATCGTATTACTACTCGAATTTGCTTTTTATCCTGAACTGTTATCAGGACTTATTTTATATGTGTGCTTAGAAAACACTAGCCTAAATAAAAAAGCGATACGCATAGCTAGGCTGGTCAAAAAAAATCAAAAATCCACAGCCCGCGAATTATTAAAGCCTTTGGTAGCACGTGAGGTCAAAGCGCTTTCAAGCCTTGGGATCATTAAAGCCGTTATGGAAAGTGTTATACTTAGAACGGCACGTCATTACTTTGTGGTTATTTTCATATTTTTACTCTTGGGCCCCATTGCTGCTCTGGCCTATCGTTTGATCACCTTAATTCAACAAGCATGGCGAAGTAATATTGCCCCCAATAGCTCTTTTTTAATGCCGCTTAAACTGATTATTTTTATTATTGAGTATATTCCCATACGTTTATTCGCGCTGACAATTGCGTCACTAAAAGCCAGTAAAAAAAGCATGCATTATATTAAGCATTATGGCCGACATTTTTATCAAACCAATACAGGCTGGTTACTCAGTACATGCTCCGCCTCTTTGGGGATTCAACTCGGTGGACCGGCAATATACAATTCACAACGCTTTAATAAAATGCGGGTGGGTGTAGAGCGACTTCCTAACGCCGATGACGTACCAAAACTGCTCTATATACTTGATCAAACCCGCTTTTTTTGGTTACTGGTTATTGTTATTCTTGAAATTATTAAGGCTGTTCTCGCTTTTTAAGCGCGCATAAAAAAACCAGCCATAGCTGGTTTTTTCGTAAACTAAAATATTAGGCAATAGTAATGTTTGCAAATTTACGTTTACCTACCTGGTAAATAGCCGTTGTGCCTTTTGCTACTTCCAATTTCGTATCTGTAATTTTGTCTTCGCCGTTTAGCTTTACAGCACCTTGTTTGATCATACGCATTGCTTCTGAGGTACTCGCCACTAGGCCCGCCTCTTTAAGTAAGTTAGCGATTAAAATTGACTCTTCATCAATATTAACTGTCAGCTCAGGAATTTCATCTGGCAGTGCTTTTTTCTGAAAGCGCTGAATAAAGTCATCATGCGCAGCTTGCGCGTCAGCTTCACTGTGGAAACGTGCAATGAGCTCTTTAGCTAATTCAATTTTAATATCCCGCGGGTTTGTACCTTGCTCTACACGCTGCTTTTGCGCTGCAATTTGCTCAATAGAAAGACTACTTAGCAAATCGTAGTAACGCCACATGAGTACGTCACTAATTGACATAATTTTACCGAACATGTCAGAAGGTGTATCTGTAATACCAATATAATTACCGAGTGATTTCGACATTTTCTGAACGCCATCAGTCCCCTCAAGTAAAGGCATCATTAATACGGTTTGTGGTTTTTGACCTTCATCTTTTTGCAGCTCACGACCCATTAGTAGGTTAAAACGTTGATCAGTTCCGCCTAGTTCAACATCTGATTCTAATGCGACTGAATCCCAGCCCTGCACCAGTGGGTACAAAAACTCATGAATTGCAATAGATTGACCGCCAGCATAGCGCTTTTTAAAATCATCACGCTCAAGCATACGTGCCACAGTTTGACGAGCGGCTAATTTAATCATTCCCGCAGCGCCAAGCTTTTCCATCCAAGTAGAGTTAAAAGCGACGGTTGTTTTAGCCGGATCTAAAATTTTAAACACTTGCTCTTTGTAAGTTTCAGCGTTGGCAAGCACGTCATCACGTGTAAGTGGTTTACGGGTTACATTTTTGCCAGTTGGATCGCCAATCATACCAGTAAAATCACCAACTAAGAAAATAACCTCATGACCTAAATCTTGAAAGGTTTTCATTTTATTAATTAGTACAGTATGACCTAGGTGTAAATCTGGAGCCGTAGGATCAAAACCAGCTTTAATTTTTAGCTTTTTCCCCGACTTTAATTTTTCAACCAACTCATCTTCAATTAATATTTCTTCTGCACCGCGTTTTATCTCTGCTAGAGCGGTTTGTAAATCCACTGTGTGTTACTCCAAAAAATTCTGACAACGAAGGGGGGTGAAATATGCTTACGATTTATTGCTAGCGCGTTATCACAAAGCAAATAAAACTATTTAGCTAACATAACAAATTTCCACCTAATTAGAACAACTTTTTTAACTAATCGCAGCACCAACTAAAATGTAGGGCGTACGTCCTAAAAAAGGATATAAACGTGTGATTAATAATGCGCTAAAAGTGTTTACCACAAACTCAAAAAGGTTTGTAAATTAACCACTTTTTGGAATTAAATCGTTTTATAAGCTAATTTAACCTTATGGTGAAAAAGCAAAGTATCCAAGAATATAAAATAGTGTAGTAGTTCAACTTTAAACACAAACAGCCTGAATACCCTGAGATTTTAGCTTAATTTAACTCGAGTTTAAATCAACAAAATACTAGTATTCACAGAATATTCGTTATATCCTGCAATATAATCTATTTATTATCTTGACAGCAGAAAAAGGCACGTTATGGTTCACGTGGTTAGCACGCTCCCAAAAAAACACAAAATGCTTATTCTAGGTTTGGTTTCTGCTATTGTTGCCTTAGCCTTCCTCCCTTCTGAAAAAGCTACTGCATCCAAAGACAATAGTGAAAACACACTAGAAATTGGTAAGCGCTACGAATTACAAATCAAAGTAGGTGAAGACGAAAAACTCACAGACTTAAACTCAGAGCAGGCAGCGCAAAAACTTCCAGAATACGAATTTGTCGATCACCTTGTTAAAAATGGTGACAACTTAGCTATTATTTTTAAACGCGCGGGCTTTTCTGCGCAAACGCTTTATAAACTCGTAAACACCAACGCTGAAACCCGTAAGTTGACTAAAATTCACCCTGGTGAAACGTTAAGCTTTGCCACCGCAGAAGACGGCTCACTGGCTCAATTACGCTATGTTATTTCTAAAACAGATACGCTTTACGTTACCCTTAATGAGGAAGGTCAATACGACACCTCAATTGACAGCAAAGAAATAGAAACACTGAGCAAAACGGCCGGTGGTGAAATCTCAAACAGCTTTTGGACCTCAGCAATTGCAGCGGGCTTAAGTGAGCGCCAAATTATGAATTTTGCTGATATATTTGGCTGGGATGTGGATTTTGCGAATGATATTCGTAAAGGTGATGAGTTTGGCTTAATTTACGAATCTCACTTTGTTGACGGTGAATTTATTGGTACCGGTAAAATTATTGCGGCTGAATTTATAAACCAAGGTGAGCGCTACACTGCTATTCGTCACACTGACGGTAATTTTTATACCCCAGAAGGCCGCAGCATGAAAAAAGCCTTTTTGCGTGCGCCTGTTAACTTTAAATATATTAGCTCAAGCTTTAACCCTCGCCGCCTACACCCAGTTACAGGGCAAGTGAAAGCACACCGAGGTATTGATTACGCAGCCCGCACTGGCACACCTGTTGTATCTTCAGGTAATGGTAAAGTTATTAAGTCTGGCTATAGCAAATATAACGGTAATTATGTTTTTATTAGTCATGGCACTCAATACGTGACTAAGTACTTACACCTTAATAAACGTCTAGTTAAAACAGGACAAAAAGTCAAACAAGGTGAAAAAATTGGTACCGTTGGTGCAACGGGTCGCGTGACCGGTGCACATTTACATTACGAATTTTTAGTTAATGGCGTGCATCGTAATCCTAAAACCGTAAAGTTACCTAAGTCAGAGCCATTACCACGTTCAGAGCTTGCTAAATTTAAGCCGATTGCTGATAACTTTATCGCACAACTTGAGCGTAATCGTGAATTACAACTAGCACTTAAATAAACCGCTTCGCTGATCAAACAAAAAAGCCTTTGCTGGACTGACTCGCAAAGGCTTTTTTGTATATGGTATTTAACTTTCAAGCTTAATTTACAAGTACGTAAATGAGCTGGATAATCAAGGATATCATGACCAGTGGCCAAATATACTTACTGTATTTAGTAGCGCCCTCTAATCCCAATTTACTTTGGTATTTTTCTAGCAAAGGAATAATGATCACCAACGCTATCACTAAACTAATTAAAATAACAAATATATTCATATCAACGCCCTCGTGTTATACCAATTCTCTGAAGTATTATTGCGGACTACTATTAGATTACGGTAAAGCGCAGCCTTTCGCGCTGATATATAACTCATACCAATGCTCACGGCTTAAGTGAATATTAATTGCATCACTCGATGCTTTAATACGCTCTACATTAGTTGTCCCTATGATTGGCTGAATCGATGCAGGATGACGCAGTAGCCATGCCAACACAATAGCTTCAGCACTTGTGCCATATAAAACGGCAAGCTTACTAACTAAAATACTCGTGTTTACATCCGCTTGTGACGCCTTTGATAAGTCTCCACCTGAGTATAAACCTTGGCACAAACTGCCCCAGCTCTGAATTTGAATGTCATGCTCCCGACAATATTCAATATTGCCCGCAGTAAAGTTAATATCTTTGCCATCGACATTACCGACATAAACCCCCTCATCGACCCATTGATGTTTTTGTAAACTCGCCTCTATTTGATTTGCCACAATCGGCATATCTAAAGCGCGCTGCAAAAACCTTATTTGATGCTGGGACATATTGGACACCGCGAAATGACGCACTTTGCCACTTTCTTTTAAACAACTAAATATTTTGGCAACGTCTTCTACCTCCATTAAAGGGTCTGGGCGATGCAACATAAGCACGTCTAAGAAGCCGGTATTTAATCGTTTCAAAGACCCCTCAACGGCGTGTTCAATCCAATCAGCTGAAAAGTCATAACGTTGCGGGGTTTTCTCATCAGTAAAGCGAATACCACACTTAGATTGAATATACATTTGCTCTCTGAGCTCAGGACGCTCAGCCAATACTTGACCAAATACCTGCTCAGCTTTGCCAAAAGTATAAATATCAGCATGATCAAAAAAGTTAATCCCGCTCTCAATTGCTGTATCTATACATGAATGAGCTTGCTTTAAGTGCGCACTGGTAATCGCCTCTTTATTCCAAGCACCTCCCAAGCCCATACAACCAAATACAAGTTTACTTACTTTGGGTAAATATTTTGCCAGCGGAGTGTGTAACATTTTGACAGCCTTTAAAAAATAGGAAGAGTGATTACTTTAAACAAAAACCCCTATACAAGAAACCGCTTAATCTAAAACATCAAATTTTAGACAAAAAAAAGCGCAGTAAACTGCGCTAATGGTTGGATTATGTATTACTAGCCAACAAGTGCTAATAAAATACCTGCAGCAACAGCACTTCCCAGTACGCCAGCTACATTAGGCCCCATAGCATGCATCAATAAAAAGTTGTGCGGGTTATTTTCAAGCCCAACTTTATTAACAACACGTGCAGCCATAGGCACAGCCGATACACCGGCTGCACCAATTAATGGATTAATTGGGGTTTTTGATATTTTATTTAAGCCTTTTGCCATAAATACGCCTGAGGCTGTACCAATAGCAAACGCCAGTGCGCCTAATACTAAAATACCAAGGGTTTCTACTGTTAAGAACTGATCTGCGGCAAGTTTAGACCCTACAGCCAGCCCCAAAAATATAGTAGTAATATTAATAATTTCGTTTTGTGCACTGTTACTAAGCCTATCTACCACACCTGACTCACGCATTAAATTACCTAAACAAAACATACCAACCAGTGGAATGGCAGCGGGCAGAAAAATGGCGGTTAAAGTAAGTACCATCAATGGAAAAATAATTTTTTCCTTTTTAGATACTTTACGCAGCTCTGGCATTTGAATTTTACGTTCTTCAGACGTTGTGAACGCACGCATTATGGGTGGCTGAATAATCGGAACCAGTGCCATGTATGAGTAAGCAGCCACAGCTATGGCGCCTAATAAATCAGGTGCCAGCTTTGACGCTAAAAAGATAGCGGTTGGCCCATCAGCCCCACCAATAATGGCGATTGCTGACGCATCTTGTAAGCTAAACTCAAACCCAGGGATAAAGTTAAGTAAAATAGCCCCAAATAAAGTCGCAAAAATACCAAACTGCGCCGCAGCACCTAATAACAACATACGCGGGTTGGCAATTAAGGCACTAAAGTCAGTGAGTGCGCCTACTCCCATAAATATTAATAACGGAAAAATCCCAGTATCAATACCTACATAGTAAACATGATAAAGTAAGCCGCCAGGGTCTGATAAACCCGCTACTGGAATATTAGTTAAAATTGCCCCAAAACCAATAGGCAGCAGCAATAATGGCTCAAAGTTCTTGGCTATCGCTAAAAATAACAGCAAACAACCAACAGCAATCATTATCAACCCAGGAAACGTAAAGTTAGCAATGCCAGTGGCATGCCAGAGGTTTAAAATACTATCCATCCTCTATTTACTCCTTAAGCTAGTGCAATCATAGCATCGCCGGTTGACACTGAATCACCTTCACTGACAAGCACGTCTGCAATTGTACCCGTATGCATGGCGCGTACTTCGGTTTCCATTTTCATGGCTTCCATAATAATCACCACATCCCCTTCATTTACGACCTGACCAGGCTTTACTTTAATTTTAAAGATATTACCGGCAAGTGGCGCATTAAGGGTTTCACCCGAAGCAACCGATGCCGACTGTGGAATATGCTCGGAGTCTTTTAACGTAACCTCTTTAAGCTCACCGCCTTGAGCAACCACGACATCGTATACTTTACCATCGACTTTAACGCTGTATTGCTCAGCCTTGACGCCTTTATTGTTTGCCGCTGATTTTTCGGGTGCCTTATCAGAACTATCATCAGCACTAGGAACAGGTTCAAATGCGTCAGGGTTATTGCGGTTTTTAATAAATTTCAAACCAATTTGTGGGAATAAAGCATAAGTAAGCACATCATCAATTTGCTCATCAGCAAGCGTTAAGCCTTGCTCTTGCGCAAGCTTACTTAATTCAGCCTCAAGCGTTTCAAGTTCAGGTTTGATCACATCTGCTGGGCGACAAGTAATTGCTTCGCTGCCATCAAGTACACGCTCTTGTAGCGCTTTGTTCATCGGTGCAGGTGTTGAACCATATTCACCTTTTAATACGCCTGCGGTTTCTTTAGTAATGGTTTTATAACGCTCACCAGTGAGTACATTTAATACCGCCTGAGTACCAACAATTTGCGAAGTCGGGGTAACTAGTGGAATAAAGCCCAAATCCTCACGTACACGTGGGATCTCAAGTAATACTTCGTTTAGTTTATCAGCGGCGCCTAGCTCTTTAAGTTGGTTTTCCATGTTAGTTAACATGCCACCAGGCACTTGCGCTAATAAAATACGGCCATCCACACCTTTTAAACTGCCTTCAAACGCAGCGTACTTTTTACGTACGTCTCTAAAGTAAGCTGCAATTTCTTCTAAGTGGTTTAAATCTAGGCCGGTATCACGCTCTGTGCCCTCTACAATTGCAGCAATTGTTTCTGTTGCTGAATGACCATAGGTCATACTCATAGATGACACAGCCGTATCGAGCATATCAATACCGGCATCAATTGCTTTTTGATACGTTGCGGTACTTAAACCCGTTGTTGCATGACATTGCATAGCAATAGGAATTGAAACCGTTTCTTTTAAGCCTTTAATCAGTTTTTCTGCATCGTAAGGCTTAAGCAATCCCGCCATATCTTTAATACAAATTGAATGACAACCTAACTCTTCAAGCTGCTTAGCGAGTGTTAGCCACATATCCAATGTGTGTACTGGGCTTACCGTGTAAGAAATAGTGCCTTGGGCATGCGCGCCTACTTTAACCGCCGCTTTAATCGCAGTTTCTAAATTACGCACATCATTCATGGCATCAAAAATACGAAAAACATCCACACCATTTTTGTATGCGCGCTCTACAAACTTTTCAACAACATCATCAGCATAATGACGGTACCCTAATAAGTTTTGTCCGCGGAGTAACATTTGCTGTGGCGTATTTGGCATGGCCTTTTTAAGCGCACGAATACGCTCCCACGGATCTTCGCCTAAATAACGAATACATGAGTCAAAGGTAGCCCCCCCCCAGGATTCGATAGACCAATAACCGGCATCATCTATTTTTTTTGCAATAGGTAACATGTCGTCTAATCGCATGCGGGTAGCTAAAAGCGACTGATGTGCGTCACGAAGTACAAGTTCTGTTATTTTTAATTTAGCCATTGGTATGCTCCTCTAATTATTATTTTTTTTGTACTGAGCAATGGCAGCACTAATTGCAGCGATGTGCTCATTTGGCACACCTTGAGATTTAAAAGATGGTGTTCTTTGTGGTGCTTCAAGATCTGGTTGAGCAAATTTACTAACCAGCCTAGACATAGCTGTTACAGCGCCTATTAATAAAGAAAGAAATACAAACACGCTCACCATACCGGTTAGCATTAAATTGCCTGCAGTTGTGAGCAAAGCCCCAATATCCATAGTTCTCCCCCTTTCAAAACCGCACCAATAAATAAAAAGTCGGTTTGTTTAAATAATTATTCACCAATAATAACAAAAATCACACTTTTGTCTACAGCTTGTAAATTGGTAAAACCAATTAATCCAAAACTAACATATCACCAATAAGGTTAACACCACCTAAAATGGCTTATTTAACCCTGATATATAGATAATAAAAATGTTCGTTATAAATAAAGAATATATAAAACCCTAATATTCTTTGAAAACACATAAAAATATACCTAATGAGCTAATCCACTAAAAACCGCTAAAGCAAATGTTAATTGGTCTTACCAAAATAAAAATTGTAAAAACTATTTATTATCTCATCAGACACCACTATGAATAAGTTACAGATAAAATCGTAAAAATTACCAATCTAATATAAATCCAAACTCAAAAAACAAAATAAACCATTGATTTAAAACAAAATAAAATACTGGCACATTACTCGCTTATTTATAAACAACACTTTAACACTTAGATAAATCAAGGAGATGACAATGTTACGCTGGACAATTACATTTTTGGTGATCGCACTAATCGCAGCCGTTTTAGGATTTGGTGGTATTGCAGGAGCCGCAACAGGCATTGCTAAGATCATATTTTTTATCTTTTTAGTTTTACTCGTTATTTCACTGGTTTCAAGCGCTTTACGTGGTAAAAGCCCCAGGTAGATAAGCAACAACGAACTTTTTTAAATTTATATACAAGGAATTACATTATGAAATCATCAACACTTAAAGCAGCAGCTATTGGCCTATTCGCAAGTGCATTCATTATGGGTTGTGAAGACAATAACGCAGAAGAAGCCGGTGAACGTATCGACGAAGCCGTGACAGATGTTCAAAACAAGGTAGAAGATACCTGTGAAGAAGTAAAAGAAGGCGTTAATGCCGAAGAGACAAATTGCTAAATTGGCTTCTTTTTTTACAAAAGCGATCTTTCGATCGCTTTTTTTGTATCCCGTGAACACAGTGAATAAACTTTAGAGCTCATTAATCTATTTAAGCTGCGCATTCATCCTATAGCTTGCTAAAATGGTAAAAAATAGCCTTTAAGTATAAATACATGATATTCACAACAACCTATAAACTCGATAAACCTTACTTTTATGAATGCTTCGATCAATCGCTGCCTTATAGTAAACGGGCGCGACCTAAATACTTTTTATTGGTATTGCTTGTAGCGTTAGGATTATTTGGTATTTATGGCCTAGGCGATCATTACTTAGGTACATTTTTACTCATGCTAGCCTTACTTGAATGCATCGCCTTTTACTATCGCCGCCCATGGTGGGTAACCAGACAAATGCTCAGCAGGGCATCAGGTTCGCAAGTTACTCTGACTTTTGACGAAGAAGGTATAAGGTCAGCTAATCATTACAAAAATTACCAACTTACATGGCAAGATATTAATGAAATAATTTCTACTGAACGTGGACTCATCTTAAAAACAAAAAGCGGTATGCAATACATTTCAAAAGCTATACTAACAGATGAAACTATTGATTTTATAAACAAAAAAGCCACTCAATGAGTGGCTTTTAAAATGTATTTGTTATTTCCTAATACATTTTTTGTTGATTAAGCATTGCCCGGATTAGGGTTAGACTTTTCAGCTTGTATGCGCATGTAAATTTCTTCACGATGAACTGATACGTCTTTTGGTGCGTTAACACCGATACGAACTTGATTTCCTTTAACACCTAGAACAGTAACGGTTACTTCGTCACCAATCATAAGGGTCTCGCCTACTCTACGAGTTAGTATTAGCATTCTCTTGCTCCCATGTTCCAATAAAATTATAAGATTCCGCACAAGCATTTTAATTAAAATTAGACTAAAAAGTAAGTAAAAACTCTCAATCTATTCATTTTCTGTTAAAAATGTTTTATGTAATGCACGAACAGCCAGCTCTAGGTATTTTTCATCTATTAAAACTGATATTTTTATCTCTGAGGTGGCAACAAACATCACATCAATATTTTCTTCTGCTAACGAATCAAAAAATAAACTCGCTACCCCAGAATGAGATTTCATCCCCATACCCACCGCTGAAATTTTCGCCACATTGGTCAATCCGTCAATTGCCTGTGCGTCAAATTGTTGTTGCTCAACCGTTAATAAATCAAGTGCGTTTAAGTAATCATTTAAATGCACAGTAAAAGCATAGTCAACTTTTTCAACTTTATGATTAATTTGATTAATCATATCTATTTCGATGCCATTATCAGCAAAAAGTTTCAAAACTTTTGCAAGATGTTTGGTGCCTTGTGGCATTCCATGTACCTTAATTAAGCACTCATCTCGATTAAATGCAATACCCGATACGACATTGCTTGCCACGTCGCTCTCCTCAAAACTAATTAATGTGCCTTCATCGGGTTTAAAACTAGATAAAACCCTTAAAGGTACATTGTGTTTACCGGCAGATTCTACTGAACGAATGTGCAACACCTTAGCACCTAAACTTGCCAGCTCAAGCATTTCGTCGAATGTTACATGACTCAAACGTCGTGCATTGGGCTCAACACGAGGATCTGTAGTATATACGCCATCAACATCGGTATAGATCTGACATTCATCAGCTTTTATCGCACCCGCAATTTCAACGGCTGAAGTGTCGGTGCCACCACGGCCAAGCGTAGTCACGTTGCCCTCAATATCGCGCCCCTGAAATCCGGCAATAATAGCAATGCGGTTGTGTTCAAGCTCATGTTTTAAACGCGTAGCCGCGACCTCTTCCACCCGCGCTTTACCGAACATATTATCGGTTAAAATATTAACCTGATCGGCCAATAAACTTACCGCAGAATGGCCGCGTTTAATAATAGCCATCGCTAACAAAGCAATAGAAACTTGCTCACCGGTACTCAGTAATACATCGAGTTCACGACTACTCGGGCGAAGATCGATTTGTTTGGCAAGATTAATTAAGCGATTGGTTTCTCCCGACATTGCCGAAAGCACGACCACCACTTGGTGCCCTTGTTGCTTGGTTTTAACAACAAGGTCGGCGACCGCTTCAATACGCTCTATTGAGCCTACCGAAGTGCCGCCAAATTTTTGAACTATAAGTGCCACTTAAGCTTAGGTACGCTCAGTTAACCAAGCTGTTACGCTATCAAGTGCCGCCGTTAAGTTCTGTGGTTCAGAGCCACCCGCTTGCGCCATATCTGGACGACCGCCACCTTTACCACCTACTTGACCTGCCATGTGATTAACTAACTCACCCGCTTTTACTTTGGCTGTTAAATCTTTAGTTACACCGGCAATAAGGCTTACTTTGTCACCACTGGCAACACCAAGCGCAATAACACCTGAGCCAATTTTGTTTTTAAGATCATCAACCATACCGCGAAGCGCTTTTGATTCAGTCCCCTCAACATTGGCTACCAGTAATTTAATCCCATTAATCTCTATAACTGAATCTAGTAACGATGCGCCTGCTGCACTGGCTAGTTTATCGTTAAGCTGAGCAACTTGCTTTTCAAGCCCTTTCGACTTTTCAAGCAAGGCAGTTACTTTTTCAAGCACTGACGCATTGTCACCTTTTACAAGCGCTGCAACATCAGCTAATTGCTGCTCTTGCTCGCTTACATAAGCAATTGCCTCTGCACCTGTTACCGCTTCAATTCGACGAACACCCGCAGCAATACCGCTTTCAGATACAATTTTGAACAAGCCAATGTCACCCGCGCGCTCAACGTGTGTACCACCACAAAGCTCGATTGAGTAGTCACCAATGGTCACAACGCGTACTTCGTCATCGTATTTTTCGCCAAACAACGCCATTGCACCTTTTGCTTTAGCATCATCAATTGCCATTAGCTCAGTGTTAAGGGCAAAGTTACGACGAATTTCATTATTCACTGCACGCTCAATTTCACGTAATTCATCTTTGGTCACCGCTTCAAAATGTGAGAAGTCAAAACGCAGGCGATCTGGCTGTACAAGTGAGCCTTTTTGCGACACATGCTCACCTAACAACTGACGTAATGCTTCATGTAAAATATGCGTGGCAGTATGATTTTTCTTAATGCTATCGCGACGCGCAGCATCAATGGTTGCATCTACTTTATCATTAACACCAATACGCCCTTGAACGGTTCCATGGTGAGCAAATGCATTGCCTAGTTTTGTGGTGTTAGTCACACTAAACTCACCACCGGGAACAGTAATTAACCCGCTATCACCAATTTGACCACCTGATTCTGCATAAAACGGGGTACGATCTAAAACGATAATACCTTGTTGACCATCTTCAAGTAACGAGACTGTTTCGCCACCTGCAAAAATTTCTACCACAGTGGCACGATAATGGGTGCTATCGTAGCCTTTAAAGTCGGTATGTTTGTCTGATTTTAATTGCTCATTATAGTCAGCGCCAAATTTACCCGCTTGTTGCGCTGTTTTACGTTGTACTGCCATGCATGCTTCAAAACCTTGATGATCAATTGTCATCTGGCGTTCACGCGCTACATCGGCTGTTAAATCGGCAGGGAAACCATAGGTATCGTAAAGTTTAAACACTAAATCACCCGGGATCACATCCCCGGTTAAATCGCTTAAACTTTCTTCTAAAATAGCTAAACCACGCTCCAGCGTTTTACCAAACTGCTCTTCTTCAATGCGCAGTACTTTTTCGATAATTTCTTGCTGTTTAGCAAGCTCTGGATACGCTTGACCCATTTGGTCAATCAGTGCAGTCACTAATTTATAGAAAAACGCGCCTTTAGCGCCTAGTTTATTACCATGGCGAACTGCACGACGAATAATACGACGCAGTACATAACCGCGACCTTCGTTTGATGGCATAACCCCATCTGAAATTAAAAACGCACATGAACGAATATGATCCGCTACCACGCGTAACGATTTATCATCCATGTCTTGAGCATTAGTAACGCTTGCTGCTGCGGCAATTAAGCCTTGGAATAAATCGATTTCGTAGTTTGAATGCACACCTTGTAAAATAGCTGAAATACGCTCAAGGCCCATTCCCGTATCAACAGATTGCTTAGGAAGTGGCTCCATAGTCCCGTCGCTTTGACGGTTGTATTGCATAAATACTAAGTTCCAAATTTCAATGAAACGATCGCCATCTTCTTCAGGTGTGCCCGGAGGTCCCCCCCAAATATGCTCACCGTGATCATAAAATATTTCAGAACATGGACCACAAGGACCCGTATCACCCATAGACCAAAAGTTATCGCTTGTTGCAATACGAATAATGCGATCTTCAGGTAAACCGATATCGTTAGCCCAGTAGCCAAAGGCCTCTTCGTCATCATGGTAAATAGTAACTAACAGCTTTTCCTTTGGTAATTTTAAAACATCAGTTAAAAATTCCCACGCAAACTTAATAGCATCTTGCTTAAAGTAATCACCAAAGCTGAAATTACCGAGCATTTCAAAAAAGGTATGGTGACGTGCTGTATAACCTACGTTTTCTAAATCGTTGTGTTTACCACCGGCACGCACACAACGCTGCGAACTCGTTGCGCGTGTATAAGGACGGCTTTCAGCGCCTAAAAATACATCTTTAAATTGCACCATACCCGCATTATTAAATAACAACGTGGCATCATTGCCTGGTATTAATGAACTAGAAGGAACAACTTGGTGTTGCTTACTGGCAAAAAAGTCTAAAAACTGTTGCCTAATTTGTGCGGTAGTCATGTGCTGCATGTGAAAGTCTCACCTGTATTTACTGTGCTTGCATTGCAAAATTTATTTCATCATAGCTAAAACCTCGATACATCAAGTAGCGCACGCGCTTAGCTTTTTCTTTGTACTCAAGGTTTGCCGGTGTCGTTGAATATTTTTTATTGTACGCTTCCTGCGCGAGCTCAAACCAATCTATTTCCAGCTCTTCAATTACTGTTTCAAGCAGTGCTCTATCAATCCCTTTACTCATGGCCTCACTTTGAATACGCTTTAAGCCATGGCATTTAAATATGTGCTTTCTTACAAACCCTTCACAGTAACGCTGCTCATTAATAAAGTTGTGCTTTTCACACCAATCAAGCAGGTTTTCTATGAATTCGTCAGTTGCTTCTTTTTGCTGTAACTTTTGGGTTAACTCTCGGCGAGAATACTCTTGTCTGCCTAGTAACCAAAGCACATAGTTTTTTAATTTTTGTTTTAACGTATCGTCCATTAAGCGTCAAAGCGCCCACTTTGCTCGCTACTTAAAGGCTTAATATTACTGTCATCACTTGGTGGCACAACGGGCATAAAAATAGCCTGATAAGAAACAAAAAAACTAATGTAGCAAATTGGCATTAAAATCAACAGCGGTAGTAGCGATAAGAACATCGACACCACAATTAATAATGCGCAAATAATACCATAAACACTCAGTGGTATAATATTGTAATAAAACACCATAAACGAACTTTTTAAGGCATTTAAAATACGTTGTTCTTTATTAAAGTAAACAAGCGGTACCGCATAGGCAAACGAAGTAAAGTAGACCGACAGCGCAATTAAAAACAACGCAACATTAGCAAAAGAAATGCTCTCAAGCATTTGCCCAAGCGCTGTATTAGGATCTAAATCGGGCTGCGACATAACAGCCACTGCATCAGCAAATAAACCATTGGCAAGCAACGCAATTAAAATACCAGCACCCATTTGATAAAGCGCTAAACGAAACAACCCCAATCGATTTCCTTTTGCAGAAAATGGTTTTAAAATATCGGCTAACATAATTTTTCCGCCTTGCTGCTTAGTAATAACAGCCTGATAAAAACCTGCTGTTAAAAATGGCGTAGCCAGCGCGGCAATTATTTGCAGAAACGGTAAAAACAAAGACAATAAACCAACAATGCCAATAAATAAGTGCATAAAAATAAAAGTTAATGGCTGAGTTTTAAAAATTAGCCAACCGGCTTTAAACCATTTTAACGCCGCATCCGCTTTAAAAATTCGTAATTGTGTAGACATACTTGCTCTTAATTAAAACAAAACACGCCGAGTATAACTCGGCGCTGGTTGGTATTACAGGGGGCAATTACGTAATATTAAGGTTTTTTAATTTTCTTAATATCAAGCATATGAGAGCCATGCTTAATTTTAGTCTCTAAATAAGCCTTATTACCTGAAAGTCCTGCCTTTATGTGGGCATGAGTACCCACAACCGAGTCAACCTCTATACCTGCATCTTTTAATGCATTAAGCTTTTTAGGGTTGTTAGTCATTAACTTAACGTGCTTTAAATTTAGCGCGTTAAGCATTAATACAGCATCCGAAAAATCTCGCAAATCATCAGCAAAACCTAAATGATTATTAGCTTCATAGGTATTCATACCCTGCGATTGCAATACATACGCATCAATTTTATTGTACAAACCAATGCCACGCCCTTCTTGACGTAAATACAATAAAATACCACCTTGCTCGTGCATCATTTCAATACACTCATTTAGCTGCTCACCACAATCACAGCGCGACGAGTGAAACACATCACCGGTTAAGCATTCGGAATGCATACGAATAAGCGGCACGTCTTGATGGGTGTCGGCGTTTTTAAACACTAACGCAACATGCTCTTGGCCATCTTTTAAGCCACTAAAGGAAATAATTTCTGCAGGAATATCACTATTTTTGCCAACATTAAGCTGGACTCTTGCTCTTACTTGCGCCACGACCAATCCAAATATTAAAAAACTACGACACGATAAAGTGATAATATCACAAAAGTTTAAAATTGGATCGTAGTACATCCTAGGTAATGGCAAATATATGGCGACGGTAGCGACTATTTTCAATCTTTTATCACAAATATATTACCAGCGAGCATTTACTTTGGTTTACCTAAAATAGTGACATATATACACGAATTTGCTATCGACAAATAATAGGGGAATATTATGAAACTAAACAAACGTGTATTACTAAGCTTGTGTTTATCTGTATTGAGCACAACGTCATTTGCAGAACAAAAAAATAACTCTCAAGCCGTTTTCAACGACGCGTATCAAAATTACCTAAATGCGGTTAACATCGGAAAAAATGTGCGGCAAGCCGCAGAGCAGGCTTACACATTAGGTAAAATTGTTTACGGTGAAAATTCAGATAACACCGCAAACTTAGCGATTAACTATGCAAAATCAATTAATGGCTATGGTAAACAGTGGATTGAAAAACGTTTTTCGCTATATCAACAAGCCTATACTATTTTAGTTAATAACCATGGTAAGCAATCGCCTGAAACCATTGATGCTTTAGTCGGTATGGCTAGTTTTTCTCCTTCTGCCCAAAAAGCGGATTATTATTTAGATCAAGTGATTGCAATAGCAAACATACAAAACAAACCTAAATTTTTGGCCGACATGCAATTAGAAGCGGCAACCATATTAGCGAATAAATTCAGCCATAAAAAATACCATGAAGCTAAAAACTATCTAGAAAAAGCCGATGAATATTATCAAGCTAACTTACCTAAAAACTCAGTTGAACAAATAAAAGCTGATTTTTTAATGGCGTCGTTTGCGGAAGGCCGAAAAAGATACGACCAAGCAATAGAACGACTTAATCGTGTAGTAAAGGTGTTTGATGAAAACTTAAGTTACGATCACAGCGCCGAGCTTAGCGCACACTCAAGGCTGATTGGCTTGTATGAAAAACAAGGCAAAAGCGATGAAGCCACTAAACATTGTATAGCGATTGCTAAAATGGTGCCGTGGAAAGAAAGCCAAGAGCAAACGCCGCTATACCGCGTAAATCCTAAATACCCTACAAACAAAGCACGCTTTCGTAAAGATGGAAAAGTCGTTATGGAGTTTGAAGTAGATGAGTCTGGCTTTGTAAAAAACCCGCGGGTACTTAGTTCTGAAGGTGGCGTGGCATTTGAAAAATCAGCAGTAGAAGCATTATCGCAATGGCGCTATGCACCAAAGTTTGCACATGGAAAAGCCGTTGCTGCAATTTCCAAAGTACAACTCGACTTTAAAGTAAACCGTTAATAACCTACCAAAGGCGTTTTAAGCGCCTTTTTAGTTTATTATCATGGCTGTTTTAACTTAGCTAAAATGTTATCGCTGGCGGCTTCTATTAAATCAAGCACCTTTTCAAAGCCATCCTCACCGCCATAGTAAGGATCGGGGATCTCACTCTGTGTTTGCTCGCCATATTCTAAAAACAGCGCAAGTTTGTACTGCAAATGCTCGGGGCAACGAGCCTTTAAATCCGTTAAGTTTTGTGTATCAGCCGCTAAAATTAAATCAAACTCGTCAAAATCACGACTGCGTATCTTACGCGAAAAAATACCTTTAAAACTATAACCTCGCTTTTCACCAGCCTGCATTGAACGACTATCCGGTGGATTACCTTGGTGATGGCCTATCGTTCCAGCAGAATCCACCTCAACATCAACACCTAGCTTTTTGGCCCGAGCCTTTAATACCGCCTCAGCTGTTGGTGAGCGACAAATATTGCCTAAACAAACAATCAGTATTTTTTGCATCAGGACTCCTTAGCCAAAGTTTAAAACTGCTTTAAAATTGCATCATCGTAATCGTCCGCATTCAAGGTTAAGTTGAACTTGGCCGCGACGCTATCAAGCTCTGCTTGTTTAATTGCCAATTCATCCATGGTGATGGTGTTATCATCAAGCTGCCATAACAACCGTGATCCCGCATAACTATACTGAATGGCTAATAGTGCATCGGGGTTACCTTCACGCCCTGCCGCTTTTAACTTGGCCATTTTTCGGGTAATTTTATTGAGCGCTTTTTTAAGCTCCCACACATACACCACCTCTGTCATAAACGGATGTGCGCGATATTTATTTAATAACCAAGCTATACCAAGACTAGTTACAATAACGCCTAATAAATTCCAATGAAAATGGCTACCACTTTCATTGGGAAATAATGCGATCAAAGTTTGCGAAATAGCTAAACTTCCAATCGCTAAGCCTGCTGCACAACCGACTATAACGCGGTTTAAATGTTTACGATAACGAGCTTTATCTATTTGAATAAGTTGCATAGTTGCCTAAAAGTTAAAACTAAAAAATTCACAGCCCCCATTGTAGCTAAACCCGCCACAGAGTTTCGACTCTTTTTAATAAAATGTCAGTAGTTTTTGATTTAACGCCTAGTTTGCTATTTCTCAAAATACAAAGCCAACTAACGATTTTATTTGCACCCACTTATTAAGCGTAGGATAGTAGGCAATAAAATGTGATACAGCACCGGATTTCCATGATAAAAACACTCATTGCCTCTAGCTTAATTTTTTCTTCTTTTAATGCGTTAGCTAATTTAAACACACCGCTAACTCCAGAAGAATTGCGAATTGAAAAAGCCAGCCAAGCGATGCCTAGCGTGCTAAGCGCTTTTGCCAGCGAAGTTAATCAATTTGAGCAGCAATTCAAGTCACTCTCAAGCTATGCACAAGCCGTAGATGCCGTTAATGACTACTCAAAACGATTATGGTTTAGTGCAAAAAAACGCATCGCTACAACGCAAAACTTAGATGATCGCGCACTTTACTGGGCTCGCTTACAATCAAGCAAAATTATTCGCACCACAAAGCCTGCATTTTCGCTGAGCACCGCTCAGCAAACAGTGTTATTAACACTTCTAGAGAATGGCAGCCGGGGTCGCACCGATCTTAGCTACTCACAAAACACCACTAAAAAAATATTACTAACGGGGTTTGACCCGTTTTTACTGGATATAAATATAAATCAAAGCAATCCATCGGGTGTAGCCGCATTGTTACTTGACGGCCAAGTCATTCGCTATAAAGGCATAACCGCTGAAATAAATACAGTGATGATCCCTGTACGTTATGAAGATTTTGATCAAGGCATCATAGAATCATTACTTGCCCCATATTACGCACTAAACAATGTGGATATGATAGTGACCGTTAGCATGGGGCGCAAAGATTTTGACCTTGAGCGCTTTCCTGGTAAACGCCGCAGTGTAACAGCACCCGACAACGCCAATATAGTATATGGCGGCACCCAAACAGCACCACTTATTCCTAGTTTGCATGACCGTCCATTACCAGGGAACGAATTTGTTGAATTTAGTTTACCTGTTGCGGCCATGCTATCTGCTAAAGGGCCATATTCTATTAATGATAACCACCACGTTATGACTCTAGAAAAAGATTTTAAAGCCAGCACAATTAAAGAATTAAAAAACGCAGTTGCAGTGCAAGGCGGTGGTGGGGGTTATCTGTCTAACGAAATTTCGTATCGCAGTATTCGCCTTCGCGATCAACTCAATTCAGATATTCCGACAGGGCATATTCACACCCCGCGCATTGCCCAGTTTGAACCCGAAACCGAAGCTAAAATAGTAAAACAAATTCAAACCATGTTAGAACACAGTCTAATTGCGCTATAAACACCCTCTAACAATAGCTCTAAAAAGTCATTATTGGTTTGTAATATGATCAATAATAACTTTTTAACATTACGTCACTTTACCTGCTAAATTAAAACGTGGCTGAGTATATAGCTGGGTTTTAACCACCTCAGCCAAAATCGTGACCGCATTCCATATATCTTCAAATGAGGTATAAAGAGGTGTAAAACCAAAGCGTAATATATTGGGCGCACGAAAATCAGCAACAACCCCTTTTTCAATTAACGCTTGGCATATAGCGAACGCGTCTGTATGTGAAAACGCCAATTGGCTACCTCTTTGGCACGCGTTTTCAGTAGAGCATAAACGCAAATCACTTAAGCATGAATGTGTTTTTAGCAATTTAATAAATACGTCGGCAAGTGCAATCGACTTTTCTCTTATTTGTAAAATGTCTACGTTTTGCCATACATCAAGGGCGGCATCTAACGCACTCATAGCAATTACACTGGGTGTGCCACATAAATACTGATTTATATTATCAGCGCCCTGATATTCAGCATTAAAAGCAAACGGTTTAGCATGACCCATCCAGCCTGATAGAGGCTGCTTTACACTAGCCTGATGACGTTTGGCCACATATAAAAATGCAGGCGAGCCCGGACCACCATTTAAATATTTATAGCCACAGCCAACGGCAAAATCTGCATTACAGTTATCGAGTTCAACCGGTAAAGCACCCGCGCTGTGGGCTAAATCCCATATCACTAAAATGCCTTTTTCGTGGGCAAGCTTGGTCAGCTTTTGCATATCTAATAGCTGCCCGGTTCTAAAGTTCACCTGCGTTAATAGCAGCACCGCCACTGAATCATTAAGGCTTTGCTCAATGTGT
This sequence comes from Pseudoalteromonas sp., assembly GCF_018402495.1. Lineage (GTDB taxonomy): Bacteria > Pseudomonadota > Gammaproteobacteria > Enterobacterales > Alteromonadaceae > Pseudoalteromonas. The sequence continues at coordinate 417,304 of NZ_JAGYIU010000004.1, read as the reverse complement.
TGCTCTGCTACTAATTTAAGCTGACATAAGTCAGGGCCTAATAAATCACTTAGCCCTTGTACCATATATAAGTCGGTTGGAAAGTTATCTTGCGTGGATAACACCACATTTCGGCCAGGGTTTAACGATAACGCACTACTTAACAGCTTGAACAAGTTAACTGAAATAGAGTCACAACAAATCACTTGGCCTTTTGCAGCACCAATAATCGGCGCTATTTTATCCCCTACCTGAGTAGGTAAATCAATCCATTGGTGATCATTCCAACTTCTAATTAGGTGACTACCCCATTGTTGGTTTACCACCTCTGCCACGCGCGACTTAACGGCTTTAGGCAAAGCTCCTAGTGAATTACCATCGAGATAAATAGTGTCTGCGGGTAAATCAAATTCATCGCGTTTATTAGCCAGCGGGTCGGCTTTATCAAGCGCTACAATCTCATTAAAATTCATTTTTATATCTCATTTAAATTTTTTATTAGTGTACTAAATGCCTCAGATCCTGGGTGGATCCAATCAAAATGCCCCACGCCTTCGAGCATCACCACCGGGCGTTTAAGCTGCGCTAAATTAAAAGCGGGGACAATGGCGTCTTTGTCACCTTGTAAAATAATGCTCTGGGGATGAAGTGGCTGCTCACTCGGATTAGCTTGCGTGTAAGCCTTAGGTTTATCAGTTGGCATACCTTGCATAAAATCTTTTGTCACTTTTTGACAGCTATTATCACCACGTGAATATGCTTTTATATCAGTGATAGGGGCTAAGCCAATAACACCTTTAAGCTGGCTTATTTCACCACCCGCAAGCAGTGCTAAATGCCCACCAGCAGAGTGCCCTACAGCAACCGAGTCAGCTAATTTAAACTCGCCATTATTGTAAGTACTTGCCGCTAAAATACCGGCTTTTATATCATTAAATGTGACAGGCCAGCCACCACCGCTTATACCACTTCTTCGATACTCTAAAGACCACACGTTAAAGCCAGCTTGTGCAAGCCCCGTACTTAACGCATACGTGTGTTTAATATCGTACTCGCTCAGCCAACAGCCACCATGGAGTAAAATAACTAACGGCGTTTGCACCAGTGTTTGCTTTGCACGCCAAAGTAATGCGTACTGTGACTCATCACTGCCGTAAGCTATTTTTTCATCGGCTAAGTTAAATCCCAATGAAGCCACTTTTGCATAAGCTACATTATTTTCAACATCAGGAAATTCAACTGGTCGCTGCGAAGCACTATTTGCTAACAAAGGCCATACACTAAAAAATAAAACCACTAAGCTCTTCAAAATAAACTACTTCCTTTTACCTAAGACTAGGTGAACTTTAAGGTTAAATTTGCAAAGATCAACAAACCCTAAAAACGGTATAACAAAATAATGCTGGTCAATCGTCTACAAACATTCTGTAGTACGACCTACCAGCGCTATAACGCCATTCATAATAAAATAAATATAATGTTTATTGTTGTTTGAAAATTACGCCTTCTTTCATCACAAAATCAACATCCATTAAAGCGCTAATATCGCTAAGAGGGCTGGAATCTAAGGCAATAATATCAGCAAACTTACCAGGCTCTATAGTGCCTAAGCTCTGGCTCATATCAATTAAATCAGCAGCATTGACGGTTGCCGACTTTAAAATATCGGAGGTACTCATACCAGCTTCATACATCAATACAGCTTCTTTTGCGTTAATACCGTGCTTTGATACGCCACTGTCAGTACCAAAAGCAATTTTAACGCCGGCTTTGTAAGCCTTAGTAAAGTTGTTGAGCATATCGCCCCCTACTCTCGTTGCTTTAGCCTTAATAGGTGCAGACATAAAATCTGAATTTTTTGCCATATTAACCACAGTATCGCCAGCTAATAACGTTGGTACAAGGTAAGCGCCGGTTTCTTTAAAGAGCTTGATGCCTTCTTCATCGGTGTAACTGCCGTGTTCAATGCTATCAACCCCTGCACGAAGTGCGGCATTAATACCTTGTGCAGCATGGGCATGGCTTGCTACTTTTCGTCCTAACCCATGTGCAGTTTTTACAATGGCTTTGAGCTCATCGTCTTCCATTTGTTGACCTGTCCCCGTGGTGGTATCAGAAAGCACACCACCGGTAGAGGCCACTTTAATTAAATCGGCTCCATACTTAATTGCATAACGTGTTTTTTTACGGCACTCAACTGCGCCATCACACACTGTTGGTGGTGTTTTTATGGTGAGTAAATCAGGACTCATACCATCAACATCTAAATGACCACCAGTAATAGTTACTCCGGCACCGGCAATAATACGCGGACCATTAACCCAACCATTCGCCACCCCTTTACGTAAAGCGTACATTTGCTCGCTTTGGCTACCTACATCACGCACGGTGGTAAATCCCGCCATTAGGGTTTTATTAGCAAAATGAACGCTGCGCATTGCTATATCTGCATCAGACATTTCAACCAGTTCTTTTTTATTATCTGGCCCAAGCTCACCTTGTAAATGCACATGCATATCCATAAGCCCTGGCATAACAAAGCTGGTCGATAAATCGATTAATTGGGCATCATCACCAAATCGAGAGGCCGGTAAAAAACCAGCAGATACAGACACTATTTTGCCATTTTCTATTACTACAGTTTGTTTTTGCTGTGATTTTTCGCCAGGGACGCTTAATAGCTCTCCCGCATGAATCACTTTAGTATTGGCTTGTGCACTACTGGCGCAAAAATTTGCGGCTAAAAAAATCGAGGTAATAACACTCAATCGAAATTTGCTCATGAAAATCTCCAATGATTCGTTTTTCGTTAACAACAACGAAACAACGTTAAAATATTGTTATACAACCAATACCTTATCAGGAAAGTCACAAAAACAAAGCGTGAATACACTTTATTGTAAAAACAATTCGATAAATAATGCATAAGAATAAAAAAAGCAGCATACCAAATCGGTTATTGCTGCTTTTTAAACAAGGCGAGTAAACATCTCAACGATGCTATTTATCGCTTGGTAAACTTAAAAACTGTTTTACACTTTAAAGAAGGCAATTTCTTTTTTTAGCGAACCCGATAAATCAGTAAGTACCTTAGTTGCGGTGTCATTTTTATTCATCGATTCTATGGTTTCTTCAGACATTACCGCTACTTGCTCCATCGCAGCACTAAACTCAGTAACAACTTGAACTTGCTCAGAAGCAGCACTAGACACCTGCTTAACCAAGCTTAACGAATCCATTGCTTGTTCCTCGATATGTTTGAGTAAATCGGTTGCCTGCATAATTTTGGCTTTTCCGTTTTCAACCTGTGGTTGAGTCGTTTCCATTGCACTTACTGACGCTGCAGTTTGAGTTTGCACATCGTTAATCATAATCTCTATTTGAGAAGTCGCTTCACCGGTGCGCTGCGCTAACTGGCGTACTTCATCTGCCACGACCGCAAAACCACGACCCGACTCACCGGCTCTTGCTGCTTCTATTGCAGCATTTAGCGCCAACAAGTTAGTTTGTTCAGAAATACCGCTGATCACACTCGCAATACCGCCTATTTGCTTTGTATTTTCAGCAAGTAATCTTATTTGCTCTACCGTTTCATCAACCGTAGTGGCAATCCGCTCCATTTCTTTAGCGGCGGCATTGACCACTTTACGCCCTTCCATTGCGTAATCGGCTGTTTGCTCTGAGTTCACTTCTGTTTTAGCGGCAATGTCGGCTACTTTATCAATACTAGCGCTCATGCTGCTCAATTGTGAGGCCGTTTGAGTGGTTAATTGGGCTTGTTGCTGCGCGCCATTTAGCACCAAGGTAGAACCATTAGATACCTCTTCTACTTTGTCTTGCAATTTATTAGAGGCACAAATAATGTTTTTAGCAATACTGGTCAGTTTTTCGCTCATTGTATCTAACGAATCAAGAATACTGCCCGTGTAAGGTGTTTTTAAGCTCTTTGTTAAATCACCATCAGCCAGTACGGCAATAACTTCTTGCGCTTCATTAGGTTCACCGCCTAATGTAGCTCTTAAGCTGCGCTCTATCAAAAAACCGACCGCAACAGAAAAAGCAATCGCAATGGCGCATAATATCAACATAAAATTTTGAAATGATCCGGCCACATTACGTGCCTGAGGTGTCGCTATTTGGTTTTGGTTTTCTTGATAATCAATAAACTGGTTTATAGTGTTAAGCCAATTAATAAAAGCAGGACGCGCTTCGTTAAGTACTTTAGCATCTACTTTCTGGCCCGCCTTTTTCATTGTAATAATAGTTTTCACAATGGGTAAGGTCTGAGCTTGAATGGCTTCAATACGACGTAAAATTTCACGCTCTTTGGGCGTAAAAAGAGTGCCGCTATTGAGCATTTGCGTCATCTGAGATTCTGACTCAGTATAAAACCCTTCTAATCTTTTAATTTCCTTTTCATATTCACTAATTCTTGCATCGCTATCGGCTATAGCAATATCTCTAATAGCAATAGCGCGGTCGTGTACGCTGCCTCTAAAATTAATAGCGTAGCGTTGCTTAACTGAGTTTACATCAGTGATTTTTGCTAAGGTTCTGTCAATGTAGTTAACGCGATTAATACCTTGCGCAGTCAACAGCACTAGCAAAGCTAATGCAACTCCAAAACCAATAGATAACCTTGCCCTAATAGACAAAGAAGAAAAGAAGTTCAGCATAAATAAGCTCAATTAAAATAATAGGGTAATATACGAATGTTAACAGAGACTGGACTTGTTTCTTATAAAATAAACTAAAAACAATACAAAAGAACTGCTTTTTATTGAAAAAAACGCAAACAACTCAAAAAACAAAATAATCTGCTCTAAAAGCAACCATAGGCTATAAACACATATCCCTCGCTAATAACAATGCGCGCACTGTAAAGTCTTTAGTCATTTTGAATTAAATCTGTCGATAAATTAACCATTTCCATACTGTTAAACTTTATGAGTGGGTCTATACTCAGCTTATCGTTGTACTACTTTTCAGTATGTAGGGAGCTTATGGATATTAAAGACATAAATATTGCACTGCTAGAAAAATGCAACTTTCTTTTAATGGTATTTGATAACCATCATCAGCTCAGTTATCTCTCAGATGGGTGGTCAGAGCTAAATATTACAACCAAAAACATGCCAACCATTGAAAGCCTGTATGCCTGTTGTACAACTGAAAGCAAAACACTATTACAACAAATTCTCGCACTAAAATCGCAACATAATGAGTTAGACCAATTTAATATTGAGCTCACATTCGCAATCGATTGCTCTATTAAACTAAATTGCTGCTTACATAATGTGGATCAAAACCAACACCAATATATGGTTTTAGTTTTTAACCAGCATTTTGCCCAAGTGTCCTCTGTTATTAGTAATAACGAATTACAAACCATCATAGAAAACGCAGGCGAAGTTTTAAAAGTAGGTTATTGGCAGCTCGACTGTAATAACAACCAATTATTTTGGACCGATGAAATTTACACTATCCATGGTGTTTCCCCTAGTCGCTACACACCACAGTTAGATACTGCAATAAACTTTTATCATGTAGATGATAAGCCCAAAATAGCTAGCGCTGTCGAAAATGCGCTTTTAACGGGGCAAGAATGGCGTTGTATAAAATTACGTGTTGTAGATGACGACCAACAAGAACGCACGGTGATATCAAGCGGTAATGTATCAAGAAATAAAAATGGTGAAATTACTAAGCTATACGGCATTTTTCAGGATATAACAGGAAGTGAAACAATAGCCCTTGAACGAGACTTTTTAGTTACCGCACTCAAAGAAACTACGGTAGGAATGGTCATTGCCGATAAAAATAAGCATGTTATTTGGGTTAATGGGTCATTCGAAAAAATGACGGGGTATAGCCTTTTTGAGGTCGAAGGCAAAAAGCTCGGCTCTATTTTACAAGGTGAAAATACTGATTTAAAAACGATAGCTAAACTTAAAACTCACCTTAAAAAAGGGCTGCCTATAAGCACCCGAATTTTAAACTACACCAAAAGTAGGGAACCCTATTGGAATGAGTTGGCAATATCGCCGATTTATAGAGATGGAAAAATCGCTTATTACTTCGCGGTGCAAAACGATGTAAGCAAAGAAATAAACATAGAACACAAACTCATAGCCCTTAATACTAGTTTAGAGCAACGAATACAGGCGCGCACTCAAGAGCTATTTACACTTAACAAAGAGTTAGAAAAACAAGCTAATGTAGACCCACTTACAGGCTGTTTAAATAGGCGAACCTTATACAGGTTTCTTACCGATGAGCTATTAAAAACACAAGATGAAAATACCTATATTTCATTATTAATGCTCGATATAGATCACTTTAAAGCCATAAATGATAACTACGGCCACGAAGCTGGAGATAAGGGTTTAAAAGAACTCGCTAATATTTTACATGGCCTCATCAGAAAAAATGACGCCGTATTTCGCCTTGGCGGTGAAGAGTTTTTAATTATTATGCCTAACACAAACAAAGCCGAAGCTAAGCAAGCCGCTGAGCGTATTAAAAACGCAGTGAATGAACATAAAGTTTACTATCGTAATAAAAATATTAGCTTTACTGTCAGTATTGGACTGCTTACCCACAATGGCACAATTAGCCTACAAAGCAGCTTAAAATACGTTGATGACTATTTATACGAGGCAAAAAATAGTGGTCGAAATAAAATTGTTGATTGACCCGCTATAAGACGGATTGTTTTAAATCAATTCGTAAAAATTTAAAAGGTCATATAAGCTAAATACTTAAGCACAATAATTTAGCTTAAATTTTCAACAGCAGATGAATTCGTAAGTAAAAATACACTTTAAGCAAATTGACATTAAACGCGTATTTTTTCATTTTATACTAGCCAATGCGTTATTATTTTTATTTGATTACTCATTGTTAAGCATAACAAAAACAAGGTTAAATAATGATAAAAGCGTCAACACCTGCAGATGAACTATCACGGCTAAAAGACTTATATGAGTATGACATTTTAGACACTGAAGCTGAAAAATCTTTTGACGATTTAACCCAGCTTGCATCTGATATTTGCGAAACGCCCATTTCACTGATAAGCCTTGTTGATCCGAACAGGCAATGGTTTAAGTCAAAGCATGGTATTGATGTAGCCGAAACCGCACGAGATATCTCGTTTTGTTCTCACGCAATTTTAGAAAACAAAGTATTCGAAGTTCAAAATGCACTTACTGACACCCGCTTTCACGATAATCCCTTGGTTACAAACGACCCAAATATTTGCTTTTATGCAGGGGCACCGCTTATAACACCAAGAGGCAATGCCATAGGTACGCTATGTGTTATTAGTGATAAACCAAAAAAGCTTTCAAGCAAACAAATAAATGCACTCACGGTTTTGAGCAAAGAGGTTATTACGCAATTAGAGCTTCGGCTTAATAATAAAAAGCTAGTTACGGCGTTAGAAAAACAAGAAAAACACAATAAAGAACTAGAGAGGTTCAAAAATAAAGCTGATATTGCCAATAACTCAAAAAGTAAATTTTTAGCAAATATGACTCACGAACTGAGAACCCCATTACATGGAATTTTAAATTTAGCTGAGTTTGGAATATCAGAAACCACTATAAAAGAAAAAAACAATGCCTTAAAAAGCATTTTAAAATCAACATATTACTTATCAAATATTGTAAATGATATTTTAGATTTTTCTAAAATTGAAGCTGGTAAATTAGAGATTGAGCATATCAACTTCAATCTCACCGAAGTCATCAACAACGTAGTCAACCCCCTATTAAAACAAGCAGATGCTAAAGGCATAAAACTAACTACATCTGTAGATTCTGAAATAGCAGCCAATTTAAAAGGCGATCCACTTCGGGTTTCGCAAATTTTAAATAACCTGTGCTCAAATGCGATTAAATTTACCAACTTTGGCCAAGTAGAGCTGAAGATAAGTGTTAAAAATAGTACATTGCAAACACAAGTACTCACCTTTGAAGTTATTGATACAGGCCTTGGTATTAATGAGACTGTTCAAGAGCATTTATTTAAAGAATTTCATCAGGCCGACTCATCAACCTCAAGGAAATATGGAGGCACAGGTTTAGGCTTATCAATTTGCGCTCGTTTAAGTGAGTTAATGCAGGGGCACCTTAGCTTTACCAGCAAAATAGATAAGGGCTCCACGTTTACCTATGAGCAAAGCTTTGAGATTGCTTTATTGCCACCAACCTCGAAGCAGTGCACTGATATAACAAACCTTCATGGTAGTACTGTTTTAATTGCCGAAGATAATAAAATAAATCAGCTTATTATTGTTAAAATGCTCAAAGCACATAATGCTAATTTAATTATCGCAGAGGACGGTAAAGAATGCATTAAGTACTTCAAAGAGCACTCGGTAGACTTAATTTTCATGGATATACAAATGCCTGAAATGGATGGCATAAAAGCTACGCAAGCTATTAGAGCGCTTCCTACAGGTAAAACCGTTCCGATTATAGCTATGACAGCAAATACCCTAAAACAAGACATTGAGCATTATTTAGATATTGGTATGGATGGCTACTTAACTAAACCGTTTGATAAAGCTAAGATCAATAGCTTACTCAATGTTTATAATCCTAAGAACCTCAACCTAAAAAACTTAGCAGTAAAAATTAGCGATCCTAATGTTTCTAGCGACCGGAAGCTAAAGCAAATATGCAAAGAGTTAAAAGCGCTTATCCCCAATGCTAATCGAGTGAGCCTTTGGTTATTTAATAAAGAATACAGTGCATTAAATTGCTTAATTTGTCTTGATGAAAATAATGACGTGTTAAGTGGAACTGCTCTATACACAGAAAACTCCCCTGCTTATTTCGACTATATTTTAGCTAACCAAGTACTCGACGCTTCTGATGCCAGAAATAACGAAGCAACTAAACAATTTACTAGCTCTTATTTTAAGCCTTTCGATATTTATTCTTTACTTGATTACATTTATATAATTGATAACAAACCGTTAGGTGTTATTTGTTGTGAAAGTGTGGGCTCAAAGGTAACTTGGAGTCATGCTGATAAAGAGTCGTTAATCAAAGTCGCAGACGTTACTAACTTGTTTTTATCTAAACAATTAAAGCATGAGTAAAACAGGCCTATTTAGTGGCTAAAACTATTATCAGCCCTTCGTATTAAGCCTGCTCTGACTCACGCTGGGTTTGTTGCTTATCTGCTTTAACCGGCTTTATTTTAAAGAAAAAAGTATACACAACCGGAACAAACCCTAATGTTAAAATTGTTCCCATTGCAAGACCAAACGCAATAGTACTTGCTTGACCATAAAACAAAACATTTTTAGATAAAATGAGCGGCATTAAGCCTATTATTGTTGTACAAGTAGACATTAATATAGGTCGTAAACGTCTTAAAGAGATGCTTTGCGTTCAAAATTTTGCTTAACATTTAGCAGCATAGCCTTCGCATTAGATACCTGCCCTTCGCCCTCTTGCACTGCCAATAAATACTTTGTTTGTTCCAGCTTGGCTAACGGCTTACCTTTTTCAAAAGCCTCGCCAACTTCAAAAAAACGTCTTCGACCTTTCCGCTAACCGCAAACATTAAAGTTGCTGTGTTAGCAGGTTGGATAACACCAGACAAAATACGACTATCAAACGATTTAGCTTTATTTAACTCTATGACAGAAACAGGTTTTAATTTTTTCTCAGAAACTTGCTCTTCAGAGCATCCTGACAATATAAAAATAATAACTATATGGTTCATGATTTCCCTTGATAAATAGTGTATTCAAACTAACTGTATCATTTAATTAAATTAAACCAGATTCAGCCCTCGTAGTGTGCTATTAAACTTAAAGCGTAGTTAACGTTGTTGCCTACCTAAAAGCTTGAGTATAATGCATTATTCCGGCTGTATTTTTAGCCTCTAAATTGGATTCCCACATGAAAAAACTATCTGCTGTGCAAGTAAAACAACAAGCACTCGTCCTCAGTGTTGCTGATAAAATAGAAGAACAAGGCCGTGCTGAGCTCCCTGGTATGCTGCAATGCTGGTTTGATGTGGAATATCATTTATTTCCAGGTTCTTTACTGATGTGTTTTCAATTTGAAAATCAACAAGCGCTTGCAGAGGCAGAGCCAGACTTATTAAAGTGGCAAAAACGCTTAAGCGGCGCCATGCTTAAAAAAGGCGTGATTTTAAAAGATATGCGCAAGCATTTAGTGTTTACCTTAACAGGGCCAGAGGATTAAACTTTTTACGTAGATTTGCGAAAAATTAACTTTAATATATGAAAGATTTTTTATAAGGAGTGCTCCTGTTACTTTTTGTTTTGATTGGCTTCATAATTAACGCTATCGTCTACATACTTTATAGCTAACGATTACAATCTACTTTAAGTGAGCGGCGACCTTTGAACCTTTTAGTGTATGGTGAATATGAACTTAACGAATATCGATTTAAACGCCTTAATTATTCTCAAACAATTATTAATTGAAAAACATATTTCAAATACAGCGCTGTCTCTTAATATAAGCCAATCGACAATAAGTCGAGCATTGCAAAAAATGCGAGTATTTTTTGAGGATGAGCTTTTAGTTCGCTCCAACTTTGGTTATGAGCTCACGCCAAAAGCAGAATCAATTAAGCAGGATCTAAATTATGTTATTGAGAGCCTAGAACGTCTAGTGCATAAACAAGTATTTGATCCTAAAACGGTTGATAGTACTGTTAAATTCTATGGTTTGCAGCCTCAAATTGATGCTTTAATGCCAAAGGTTATTGCACAAACACGGCGACAAGCCCCAAATCTTGTGGTTAGTATAGATACGACCCCAAAGAGACACTTTGAAGCACTTGTAAGTGGTGATGTACATTTTGTATTATCTTCACATCTACCTCCTAAAGCGGAACAAAATATTTATCAAATGATAGTCGCAAAGCGCGATTTTCGATTATTGATGAATAAATCTCACCCGCTTGCCAAAGAAGAGTTTACTGCCGAACAGTTAGCCAAGTGCCATTTTGGGCAAATTTCATTACAGGGTGAAAAATCAATCTCATTTGAAAACAAGTTCAAGGCCCTTGGGCTAGCAAATAGCAAAAATAAGTTAAAAGTACCACTTCAATTATCAAACTTTAACAGTGCACCAAACATTGCTGCAGAAACTGATATTATTTTTCATCTGCCTACACCGTTTGCTGAATCAGCCTGTAAAGATACGCGATTAGTTATGAGAGAAGTACCAGAAAAAATTCAGCTCGATTTTACCAATGTTTATTTATATTGGCATAAGCGCTTTCATGACGATCCTATGTGCGAATGGGTACGTGATATTTTTAAAACTCTCTACGAAAACAAAGTAGTATTTGCTTAAATCTAATTTATTTTATTCTAAGAAATAATTTTAATACTGGGGTCTGTTGACCTTTGCGGATGATAATTTGTTCAAACTTGGCGCGATTTAATCGCCCCAAGAGGTTTGTAACCTAGTGGGCTAAGTCAAAACCGAGCAAAGCTTGTGCGTCCTGTTCACGCCCCTTACCATCATCCATGGTGGCAACAAAAAGTAAATCGCCCCTAGGGAGTGCTCTCAAGGCTATTCTTAGTTGCACAAAGGTACAGACTCTAGACTGTTTGCAGTTTGTGCATAATGACCATGTCAATTGTGAATAGTTTAACACTTGCATATTTCCTAAATAACCTCTTAAATACGAACCATTATCATTTTTATCAGGTTTTCATTATTCAATGCAGTATAACTCTTTTTCTCTAAGCTTTATTTCTTACGCTGTATTTACCCTTTCAGCTTTTTCATCTGCGCCGGCATTTGCCGAACAAACGTCTGTCACGAAAATTAATGAAAACGACACTGAAGTTATTGTGGTCACAGCCGCTGGTAGAGAGCAACTTCTGTCACGAGCTGCAGCGTCTATTAGCGTACTTGATCGTGCTGATATTGAAAAAGGTTTTTATAAAGATCTTACTGATGCATTACGAGACATTCCCGGTGTTACTCTTACTCGCGGTGGCGCTAGTGAGGATGTCTCATTGAGAGGGATGAATGGTCAATATACGGCAATTTTAATTGATGGGAAAAAACAATCAGGACGTGAAACACAGCCAAGTGGAAGTGGTGCGGGCTGGGAACAAGATTGGTTACCGCCATTAGATGCTATTGAACGAATTGAAGTGATAAGAGGCCCTATGGCGACGCTGTACGGTTCAGGTGCAATTGGTGGCGTAATTAACATTATAACTCGAAAAGATTTTGATAAATTCCAAGGAAGTATTCGTTTAGAGTCAACGATTCAAGAGGATAGTGATGCTGGTAATCATTCACAAGCACAAGTTTACATGGCAATGCCAGTGATACAGGATATGCTATCTGCATCGTTCACAGGACTTATACAGGAGCGTAAAGAAGACGAAATAATTAATGGTTATGGCGCTAAAGAAATGGAAAACTACCGCGCAGAACTTCACTTTACACCAACAAAGTCAGACCGTATTACCCTAGACTATGCCAAGCAAGATCAGAAACGTATCACATCTGAGGGTAAATCAGCTGATTCAGCTCTTGCAGCTTCTGAAACAAATAATAATCGAGAATCCTTTTCATTATCTCATATTGGGAGTTATGACTGGGGTGCAGGTACTAGTTTTATCCAAAAAGAAACCGTTGAGAATGTAGGTCGTGTTATTACGCTGGATAATTTAGTATTTAACTCACAGTGGTCAACGGTATTTGAACAAAATAATGTGATTGCTGGCTTATCCTATGAATCTGAGAAATTAAAAGATGCAAGTAATGTAAATGACACAACTGAGATTTCTAACTATCAATGGGCTTTATTTGCAGATAACGAGTGGCAAACTAATGATGATTTATCGATTACCTTGGGCCTTCGTTTAGATAATAATGAAATTTTTGATTCATACGCTAGTTATCGTGTATATGGCGTTTGGTCATTGAGCAATAACTGGACGTTAAAGGGTGGTATATCAACTGGGTACAGCGCTCCTAAAATCAGAGCAATGACACCAGAGTGGATTCAAGAAAGCCGTGGCGGTGATATTTATGGGAATCCAGAATTAACCCCAGAAACTTCTCTAAATAATGAAGTGGGTGTTTACTACACTGGTGAAGATAACTTAGTCGCACAAATTACATTATTTTACAATGACTTTGACGATAAGAACAACTTAGCCAGTTGCCCTATTGAAAGGTGTGCGCAAGAAGGAGCTCGTCAATATGAAAATCTTGATAAAGCTATTGTTTCAGGAGTCGAAGCGTCAATTTCGACAGACATAACCGAGTTATTATCTGTTAATGCTGCATACACTTATAACGATTCAGAACAAAAGTCTGGTGAAAATAAAGGTCAACCACTAACGCAAGTGCCAATGCATTTAGCTAATGCTGGTATTAATTGGCAATTAAGTAATGTTATAAATACATGGGCAAAAGTAACCTACCGCGGTAAAGATAGCCAACCAATTACCCTTGGTTCGCGTTCTACCATAGCAAAATCGTTAACCTACATAGATTTCGGTGTTAACTGGAAAGTAAACAATATGTTCACGTTCTCTAGTGGCATATACAATTTATTTGATAAAGAAATTACCACTGAAGAATACGGTTATAAAGAAGACGGCCGTCGCTTATGGTTATCGGTTGAAACCAATTTTTAACGAAGAGTGTGAAACATGAAAATTATAATACCAATAGTAACGACTCTATTAGTTGTCATGTCTGGCGCTAGTTTCAATACAAGTGCAACTGATTTAACGGCTAAAGGTTTGTCGCAAAAAGGGATGCAACATGCAGAATTGTTTCCAGGGCTCACAAAACTGTGTGATATTGACTCTCCAATTCGTGATTTGTCTAACCGCAAACGTTCAGTGTCGGATAACTCCGAACAGCGAAGTAAACCTAACAGAAACATACAACGACAGCCTATAGGGCCAGTGAAAGTTTTTGATAATCTTTATTTTGTTGGGACAAGTGGCGTGTCAAGTTGGGTTCTTGAAACGAGTAAAGGACTTATTTTAATCGATGCACTTAATACCAACGAGCAAGCTAAAACGTTTATTGAAAAGGGCATGCTGGAACTGGGTTTGACCCCTGCAGATACAAAGTTTTTAATTATTGGTCATGAGCATGGGGATCATTATGGTGGCCAAGGATATTTCGTTGATAAATATTTAACACAAGTTGTGATGAGTGATACTGCATGGACTCGTATGGAAAACAATCAGTTAACTGTGTTTAGTCCTCGCTGGGGAGCAATGCCAAAACGTGATATTACCGTAAAAGACGGTGACATAGTGACCCTAGGCGATACCAAAGTACAAATTTATGAAACACCGGGTCATACGCCTGGTACTATTTCATTGATTTTTCCTGTATATGACAACGGTAAAAAACATATGGTCGCTTTGTGGGGCGGTACAGGACTAAATTACGGACCAGATAAACAGCGGATTCAAGCTTACAGTGATGCAGCAGCTAGATTTGGTAAAATTGCTAAAACACAAGAGGTTGATATTTTTATGTCAAATCATCCAAGGACTGACGGTTCAGTTAAAAAATTATCTCTAATAAAAACTCGTAAACTCGGTCAACCACACCCGTTTGTATTAGGTACAGAAACAGCAGTTAAAGCGTTTGATATGCTGAGAGATTGCACGCAGGCACAAGTACTCAGAATTACTCAGCAAATAAATCGATAGAGAAAAATATGCAATTATGTAAGTTCCTCATAGTGTTTAGTTTACTGTTTACATTTCCACTATCTGCACAAGATATTATTGTAAAACATTTGAAAGGGACGAATATATTTAAAAGCGTTCCTAAACGCGTTGTAGTTTTAGGTAATGGGAGTTTAGATGTCCTCGACAACTTAGGTATTACCCCTGTAGGGACGCCTCACTCTTTGTTGCCAGAGCATTTACAAAAGTATCGTTTAAGTACTGAAAATACAGGAACAGTTGCTGAACCAAACTTCGAAACTATTTTTACATTAAAGCCAGATGTAATTATTGCTGAAAACCGGATGTTAACTTTACATGATAAGTTAAACCAGATTGCACCTACGGTAATGTTTTATGTAGACAGTGCTCAATATTGGTCTGATACAAAGAAGAACTGGCGTATGCTAGGTAGCTTATTTAGTAAGCAAAACGAAATTGAAGCTTTTATCACTCAGACACAAGTTAAAATTGACTCTGTCGCCCACCACAATAAAAATATACCGCTAAAAGCACTTGCGTTAATGAATAACGGTAATAGTGTCGCCATGTTTAATAAAGGTAGCCGTTTTTCACTTATTTTCGATGAGTTTGGCTTTGCTGAAGCGAGTAGTAACAATATTGCACCAATTAAAGGGCATCATGGTAATTTAGTTTCGTTTGAGTATATAGCAGATGCAAAACCACAAGTAATGTTTGTAATGGATCGCCAGCAAGCTATCGGTAAAAGTTCAGGCAAAGCAAAAATTCTATTCGATAACCCACTAGTATATTCGACACCAGCATCACAAAACTGCAAGCTAATTTTTATTAATTCTAATGCTTGGTACATTACCGCCGGTGGTATCACCGCCACCCAGATGATGATTGAAGATGTTAAAAAGGTATTTAGTTCACCTTGTAATTAAATGCCAAATTTATTTACGGTTGTGTATTAAAATTCAACGCATTATTGATGAAGTTAATGGAAAATATAAAAAGAATGTGTGCCTGTTTAGGCATATTGAGCTTAGCGTCTATATCGCTATTAGTGGGTGCTGCAGACATAAGTGTTTTTGACGTTGTTAAAGGTAATGAACACGCTTCTTCAATTTATATTGTCAGTCGAATTCCGCGCTTAATTGCTATTATCCTGGCTGGCGCGGGGTTAAGTATTGCTGGTCTAGTTATGCAGCAAATTATGCAAAACCGCTTTGCATCTCCTTCTACAACCGGCACGATTGAGTGTGCATTATTGGGCTACATACTGAGTCTTATTTGGTTGCAGCATGCAACACAATGGGAACATTTGGGGTTTATCTTTACCTTCGCAGTGGTAGGCACTTTAATATTTGTCCGTATACTCCAGCGTATACAATTCAAAAATACTATGCTGGTGCCTTTAGTTGGCATTATGTATGGCAATGTCATATCCGCTTTAACCACGTTTGTAGCTTATAAGTATGATCTGGTTCAGACTATGTCATCTTGGACAATTGCTAATTTTGCTAGTGTTCTGCAAGGAAACTACGAAATTCTATATCTGGCAATCCCAGCATGCGTGCTTGCTTACTATTACGCAAGCCACTTTAGTGCAGCAAGTGTTGGAGAGAGTTTTGCTAAAAATATTGGCCTAGATTACCAAAAAATAGTACTAATAGGCGTTATCCTCATTGCTCTAGCAACATCTACCGTGGTTATGATTGTTGGTGTTATTCCATTTCTAGGTCTAATTATCCCTAATATTGTTGCCTTATTTATGGGTGATAATATGAAAAAAATCTTACCGTGGACAGCCTATTGGGGCATTGTTTTAGTATTAGCTTGCGACATTTTAAGTCGCTTAATCATCTTTCCTCACGAAATGCCTATTGCGATGATTATCAGTGTATTTGGCGGTATTTTGTTTATCTATCTAATACTAAGAGACAAAGTTAATGGCTGAAAATCTAAAGTTAGGCACGCTTTTTATAGTAACCGTTATGATCATTGTTTGGTTTGTTGGGCAAGGATTGACACATGAAAACTATGAGTTTTTCTTATCATTACGTTTACCTAAAGTATTAGCGATTATTTTTGCCGCAGTAGCAATATCAGCATCTTCTTTGGTTTTTCAAACAGTGACTAATAACCGCATTCTAACGCCCTCTATCTTGGGTTTTGATAGTTTGTATTTAATGGTACAAGTGCTGCTAGTGGTTATCTTTGGCAGCACAAGTTTTTGGGTTGTTAATGTTACAAACAACTTTTTGCTTTGTATTCTTATTATGATTGGGTTTTCCCTATTTTTGTTTCGTTTTTACTTCAATCGTCAACATAGTAATATTTTCACACTATTATTAATTGGAATTGTTTGTGGGAGTTTATTCAATAGTGTAACTGGCTTTTTAACCATGCTCGTAGACCCTAATGAATTTACTGTAATTCAACGTAAAATGTTTGCAAGCTTTAATAATATAAATGCTGATTTAGTTTATTGGAGCACTATTCCATTAACGATATGTTTATTCATATTAATGCATTTTTCCAAGCAACTCGATGTACTATGGCTCGGTGAAGATAATGCGAGAAGCTTAGGTATTGATACCAAAAAACTCACTCAGCAGATAATGATAGTGATTACTGTAATGATTGCTATATCAACAGCGTTAGTCGGTCCGGTGCTATTCTTTGGCCTAATTACCGTGAGTTTAACGCGAGAGTTGTTCAACAAATTTCAGCATCGTTTTCTTATTATTGCCAGCAGTTTACTAGCCGTTTTTCTTTTAGTAACTGGTCAGTGGTTGGTAGAAAAAGTACTAACTTTTCAAACGACGATTAGTGTCATTATTAACTTTGCCGGTGGTAGCTACTTCTTATGGTTACTACTGAAAAATAAAATAAATTAAAAGGCGTAATATGATTAAACTATCTGGACTAAGTAAACAATATGGTAAAACGTTCGTTGTTAAGAATGCTGACGCATTATTTCCATGTAGTGAAGTGACGTCGATCATAGGTCCGAATGGCGCCGGCAAAAGCACTTTGTTATCAATGGCGAGTAGATTAACTAAAAGCGATGCAGGTGAAGTCTTAATTGAAGATAAGTTATTAGCGCAATGGGATAGTAAAGCATTAGCAAAGAAGTTAGCTGTTCTAAGACAATCAAATAATATCAATATGCGTTTCACTGTCAGAGAGTTAGTATCTTTTGGTAGGTTCCCACATTCACAAGGCAAACTAACGGCTGAGGATAAATGTATTATTACTGACTCAATTGCTCGCCTAGGAATTACGGATATCGAGGGGAAATATCTTGATGAACTAAGTGGTGGTCAACGTCAAATGGCATTTATTGCAATGGTCGTAGCTCAAGATACCGATTATGTGTTTTTGGATGAGCCACTTAATAATCTTGATATTAAACATTCAGTAGAAATTATGCGCACGTTAAGAAACTTAGCACATAATCTTAATAAAGCAGTTGTTATCGTGATCCACGACATTAACTTTGCCTCAGTGTATTCCGATAATATTGTTGCAATGAAAAATGGTGAAGTATTTGCGTCTGGTAAAGTCAGCGAGGTTGTAGAGAGAAAAACGATGGAGTCTATCTATGAGATCCCATTTGATATAATTAATGTTAACGGACAAAAGGTTTGCTTATATTTTAACGCTTAGGGGTTTATGCGGACTACGGTAAATGTAAATACTAACTTATATAGGTTTAATTTGGAAAGCGCACACTAACTATGTGCGCTTTCCAAATTAAACTCATTAACGTGCTTAATCAGCACAGGGAAAAACGCCAAAAACAACTCATCTAGCTCACCGTAATGACGGATTATATCTTCGTTAGCACCTGCAAAGTTATTAGTAAATCGAATACGCGAAGCAATATTATCAAGCGCCCGCCCTACCCCATCAATGCTTTCGTACTCTTTAAACCAATCGTTTTGGGTCATGTGGGTTACTACACGCTGCATTTTCTGTGACATTACAGGTATACGCCTGTCCAAAAGATCATAACTGGTGTGCTTAAAATCAATTAGTGATTGGTTATTAAACTGCTGCCAATGCGCAATAAGAAAATGATCAAACACCACATCAACTGCCACACCTGCAAAGCGCCTGCGCTTGGCTGAAAAAAGCTGCTTAGCTTCTTTTACTAAAGGATGTGTGTCAGTAAATTTATCCACTAAATAATGATTATCTAGTGCGCTTTTTACAGTTGTAGATAAATGCGTTACCTGTCGTTGGCCACCAAAATCTCCCAGCAAATTGCCAAAATGAGAATCAGCCGTAGGCTTTGCTAAATAAAGGTGGGCTAAGTAATTCAAGGTAATCTCAGCAGTTGTCCAAAGTATTTAGATAATAACGCAGTTTTGGATAAAATTCATTTTAGGGAAGTACAGTTTCATTTAGCTTTATTCTTAAAAACTATCCAATCAATTACAATTGTATTTTAATAATTCAGTAAAGAGTCAGGCCAATTTTGTTATCACTGTTGTTGCATTTTTTTCGGTGCTGCATGAGTCATAAAACGCCTTGCTTAGCCTTTAATACAAAATGCTATTTTCTATTGTAACCAGGGCTACTCACGCATTATGACAACAAGCTTTTTAAGTCAATCACAACAGGTCGCACTGCAACAAGCACTTATCAACAGTAAACTGTTAAACAGCGACGTAGTAACGAGTGATAACCCACCATCACTTGAGCAACAAGCCTATGGCTGTATCGCTGTAATGCTCTATCGCTTTAATTTACAAAAAATCAAATGGCCCTCTTTTTTAAAAGCAGCTATAAACACTGCAAGTAATGAGTGCTCGTGGTTAACCCGTGAACTTATCAGATGCCAGCAAAGCTACAAAGCCCAGCCTAATGACGCTGTAATAATTGAACAATCTGCATTTTTTAGTGGTATTTTTAGCGAAGAACTCGCCTATATTGACACTTTACTTGGAACAGATGCACAGCCTGAATAGAGTGATGGGGCAAGCATCGTTAAGCCTGCCCCAAGGATAAATTAAAAGCTATATTTTAAGCTCAGCTTATAATTAACTGGCTCACCGGGTTGAGTCCAAATTGCAGAGTAAGAATTTGAGTAATATTCTTTATCAAGCACGTTATTAATGTTCAGTTGTACCATCACATCTTCATTAACGTTGTAATTTGCGAACAAATTCACCAGCGTATACGAAGGTAAGTAATACGTAGGGTCTATGGTTTCACCTAAGCGTTCCCCCTCATACTGAACAGCTATACCAACGGTCGTATTTAAATCGATTAAATCATTTAATTCTCTTTTAATACGCGCATTTGCACTGTGTTTAGGAATATTAAGTAAAGGGCTACCTTTTGGTAATTTTACCCACCAATCTGTATTAACCGTGTCGTTTGCTGTTTTTGCATCGGTGTAGGTATAGGCAAAATCAAATGACGTGCGCTCTGTAATATAACCGTGTAAATCAAACTCAACGCCTTCGCTAGTTACCTCGCCTAACGCCGTCGACACGCCTGCTTGCAAATCTGTGGTCAACATATTGCTTTTTTCGGCGCTAAATACTGTAAAGCTACCATTTAGGGTATCGGTGCTAAATTTAACACCCGCCTCAATAGAGGTTGTCGATTCTGGCTTAAATGCATCACCGTTTATATCGTAACCACTGTTTGGCCTAAAACCTTCCGAGTAACTGCTGTAATACTGTATGTCGTCTGAGTAAGCATACACTAAGCCTACTCGTGGGCTAAATGTACTCTGATTGCTTTTAGACTGACTTTGATTAATGTGATTATCTATTTGCTGATCAAACCAATCATAACGACCGCCTACTTGTACTTTCCACTGCTCAGTGATGTCGATTTGATCTTGAATATAAACCCCGTAACTGTGCTGTACTTCAGTGCTGTCAAATAAAAGTGAGCCTTCGGGTGCTGTTTGCCCATACATGGGGTTATACATATTGATTGCATAGCGCGTATCTTCAAGCGTAGGGCGGTATCTGTACCAGAGTTTGTCAAAATCAAACTTGCTGGCATCTGCGCCAATTAATAAGTGATGGGTAAACCCAGCAGCAGTAACGCTACCACTTAGCTCAGTGCGCGCTGAGATGTTTTTAGTTTGAAAATCACGTTCGTTATGTTGCCGACTTAAGGTTTCGCCATCAGTAAAATAAAGCTGCCTGCTAGGGGCGAGTTCAGCATCACTCGATTCGCTTATAAATTTAGAATCGCTATAGCTAAGCCCATTTAAAAGTGACCATTGCCCTATCTGATGCTCAAAAGTCAGTTGATGAGAAATCGCATCAACCTCTGTTTGTTCATCGCTTGGCTCACCTAAAAATGTTTCAATAGGTAATGCGTCTATCTTCCCATCTAGAGCAACAATACCACGGTCAAACGTCACACTCTGATCAACATATTCTAGTTCATAATTTAATTTTGTTGTGTCGGATATTAACCAAAGAACTGAAGGTGTGATCACTGTTTTTTTATTTTCGTGGTAGTCTCTAAAACCCTCACCGTCTTCAATTGCACCGTTTATTCTAAAAGCAACTTGATCATTAATTGCATTAGTGTAGTCGCCTTCAGCGCGATAACTTTGCCAGCTCCCTGCAGATACTTTCAAAGAGCCTTGTTCTTCATTTAGTGATGATGTTAATAGTACCGCCAGGCTCAGAACGGCCATAAGAAAGCCAAATGGGGTCACCCATTAGAAAGTTCCGGTCAAGCAGGCAGCTGTGTTTTCTTGATCTTTTTATTCAAAAAACCAAGTGTTGTTACTTTTTAAACTCACTTTAAATATGACTACGCACCCAGTAATGACGTCGATTGGTGTGAATATGCACCAGTCACCCATGTGAATTTAGGCAGTTTAATTAAGCATCATGGATGATTAATTAAGGCCCTTGGCTTTCGCCTCAGTCATCGTTTAGTACCAATGTCAGTCCAGTTTCTGGCTGTGTTTACACACTGCGCTGTAACAATTCTGTGGTTTATGTTTGAACATAACCACCCCTTTTTGGCTCAAACATTGGGCATATCCAGTATTTAAAATATGAGCGGTTAACGTGCAGGCTCAATCAAATCTAATGGTTTTACCAACCCCATTATTAGCTCAACACGTTAACCTAATTTTTTATAGTCGCTAAGTAAACGCCTTGTGTTCATCAAATGGGACATTATCTTTAAGCACGTGATAACAGGCTCTTGCGAGCTTATGCGTAACCGTTTTAATTGCGATAACGTGGTTCGTTTTAGCCAGTTTTCGTTGATAATATTTTTTAATTGTTGGGTTATACCGAATGGCAAAGTTAGCGGCCTCAGTAAACGCCCACGCTAAGTAACGATTACCATTCTTTTGATTAGTAGCGCCTTTCTTCTTCCCATTGCTGTATTTTGCACCTTTAACGCAGTGTAGTGGCATAGTTAATTTGGCCACCTACTAAAGCATGAAGTCAGGCCGTGTATTTTTCCATCGCGCTGGCGACGGCAGCCAAATAGGGGCTGCCGCTGACCCCTCCTTGGACTCTCCCAGCGCACCCGAGCATTACGCTTAATCCTTCAAATAATTAATTGATGTGAACGTAAACAGCGAAGATAGGCCATCCATGGCCTAGTTTCGCCTTATCGCGCATCCATGCGCGACATTACTCATCAATTGCTTATTTTCAGGGCGTAATGACGGGGGGGAGGGTGTTAAACGTTAGGTTGGAGTTTGGGCTTGGAAAGTTAGCAATAAAAACCATCAGCCAAGCTAATACAACTTTTGGGCTAAAGCCCAGCCTATCAACCAACGCGCCAGCAAGCTTAGCGCCTACAGTAATACCTTTTACCTCGGTGTAGCGCAAAGCGCCTCTATGATCTCTGTGGTGAAATTCTTTTTCTCGCTTTTTTTCGCCCTAAAGAGCGACCTACAAACAATGCATATTTACATGCTTGGAAGATGGTAATGATATTGGAGAATCGTTGGGTTTCGTTTCGCTCAACCCAACCTACATAAGCATTTGAAATGGTTTTTCACCAAACACAAAAAAGCCGCTGCATTGCTGCAACGGCTTTTATAATTTCGATAACCCCCCACTCTACAGTGGAACTTACTACCAATTAAAGTTCAAAAATTAATCGCGGTATGTCTCAATCGGAGGACATGCACACACTAAATTACGGTCGCCGTATACGTCATCGATACGTGTAACGGTTGGCCAGAACTTGTCTTTAGCAACTGCTGGTACTGGGAATGCAGCGTAAAAACGGTCATACGCTCGATCCCATTCATTACCTAACACATCAGCTTGTGTGTGTGGTGCAAATACCAGTGGGTTGTTTTCGATTGACCATTCACCTGAAATGATTTTATCAATTTCACCTTTAATCGATACCATGGCTTCGATAAAGCGGTCAATCTCGCCCTTAGACTCAGATTCAGTTGGCTCAATCATTAATGTGCCCGCTACTGGGAACGACATAGTGGGTGAGTGGAAACCGTAATCTTGTAAGCGCTTAGCCACGTCCATTTCAGTAATGCCTGAGGCTTCTTTTAATGGGCGTAGGTCAATAATACATTCGTGGGCAACGCGATTGTTACGGCCACGGTATAAAATTGGGAAGTGCTTGCTAAGCTCATTGCTTAGGTAGTTAGCATTTACAATCGCCATTTCTGTGGCTTGTTTTAAGCCCTCAGAGCCCATCATGGCAATGTAAGCCCATGAAATAGGTAGAATAGCTGCAGAGCCATAAGGGGCTGCCGATACTGCGCCGTTACCAGCATTAGTACCTGGTAGGTTAATTACACTGTGGTTTGGCATAAATGGCGCAAGGTGCGATTTAACACCAATTGGGCCAACACCTGGGCCACCGCCACCGTGTGGAATACAGAATGTTTTGTGTAGGTTTAAGTGCGATACGTCTGAGCCAATAAAGCCTGGGCTAGTAACACCTACTTGCGCGTTCATGTTTGCGCCATCCATGTAAACTTGGCCACCGTGCTGGTGAACAATTTCACATAGCTCACGAATCGTTTCTTCGTATACACCGTGGGTAGATGGGTACGTTACCATGGCACATGATAGGTTTTCAGACACCTCAGCAGCTTTGGTTTTTAAGTCTTCCATGTCGATGTTGCCGTGTTTATCACAGTTAACAACTACAATTTTCATGCTCGCCATTTGTGCCGACGCTGGGTTAGTACCGTGCGCAGAACTTGGAATTAAACACACATTACGGTGTGCGTCCCCTCGTGACTCGTGGTATTTACGAATGGCGATTAGGCCTGCGTATTCACCTTGTGCACCTGAATTTGGTTGCAATGAAACCGCGTCGTAACCGGTAATGTTAACTAGCCAATCGTGTAGCTCGTTAATCATTATTTGGTAACCTTCTGCTTGGTCTAGCGGGCAGAATGGGTGAAGGTTTGCAAATTCAGGCCAGGTAATTGGGATCATTTCAGCGGTCGCGTTTAGTTTCATGGTACATGAACCTAACGAGATCATTGAGTGATTAAGCGCTAAATCTTTGTTTTCAAGGCGCTTAATATAGCGAAGCATGTCTGTTTCGCTGTGGTAGCTGTTAAAGTTTGGATGCGTAAGGATTTCATCATCACGCACTAGGCTTGCAGGAATAGAGTCACTGCCATTTGCTTCAACGTCCGCAGCAATTGCATCTACGCTTAGGCCGTGGCCTTCGCCTAAAATAATATCAAATAACTCGGCAATGTCTGCACGTGTTGTGGTTTCTGATACTGAAATTGAGTACTCGCCCGCATGGTTAGCAGCAAAGTTAACGCCTTTAGCCACAGCACGCGCAATCACGTCGGCTTTGTTTTCATCAACAACAGTTAATGTATCAAACCAAGTAGTGTGCTTAAGTGCCACACCTTTTGCTTTTAAGCCTGTTGCTAAAATATCAGCAAAACGGTGAATGCGTTGTGCAATGGTTTTTAAGCCTTGCGGGCCATGGTATACCGCGTAAAACGCCGCCATGTTGGCTAGTAATACTTGCGCAGTACAAATGTTTGAATTGGCTTTGTCGCGGCGAATATGTTGCTCACGGGTTTGCATTGCCATACGCAGTGCATCGTTACCTAAACGGTCTTTTGATACACCAATAATACGCCCTGGTAATGAACGTTTGTATGCATCACGTGTTGCAAAAAATGCAGCATGTGGACCACCGTAACCCATTGGCACACCAAAACGCTGTGCAGAGCCAAGTACTACGTCGGCGCCTAATTTACCTGGTGCTTTTAATAGTAATAAGCTCATGATATCGGCTGCCACACAGGCAATCGCTTTTTTGCTTTGTACGCCAGCAATTAGGTCAGTTATATCAACAATTTCGCCTGATGTTGACGGGTATTGAAATAACGCACCAAAAATGTCGTGGTTCACGGCATCAGCGGCTTTACCTACAATAATTTCAAAACCAAATTGCTCTGCACGGGTGCTCACTACGTCAATGGTTTGCGTGTGTACGTCGTCGGCAATAAAGAACGCATTGGCTTTTTTAGCTTTTGATACACGTTTTGCAAGGCCCATTGCCTCGGCTGCAGCAGTTGATTCGTCAAGCAGTGAAGCACTTGCTAAGTCTAGGCCGGTAATGTCTAAGGTCATAGTCTGGAAATTTAATAGTGACTCTAAACGCCCTTGTGCAATCTCTGGCTGATACGGTGTGTACGCTGTGTACCAACCCGGGTTTTCAAGTACGTTACGTAAAATTACGTGCGGCACGTGAGTTGGGTGGTAGCCTTGGCCAATATACGATTTGAAAACTTTATTTTTGCTTGCTACCGATTTTAAGTAGCTTAGTGTTTCAACTTCGGTGCGGCTTTCGCCGATATTAAGACCTTGCTCAAGACGAATACCAGCAGGTACTGTTTGACCGATCAGCTCTTCAACGCTCGATACTTCAAGAGCGCTTAGCATTTCGTTTACTTGCGCTGGGCTTGGCCCGATATGACGGCGAATAAAATCTTGCTTTTGCTCTAATTGTTCAAGAGATTTGGCGTTTGACATGTGTCCAGATTCCTATGATCCAAAAAAGTGTAATTATTACCAATGGGTAACTAGTAATAATAAAAAATATTTATGACTTAGCTGCTCACCTTGTATGGAAAAATAAGCGCTTTAATCATAAAAGCCCCAATGTTTTAAATAGAGGGGCTTTTAACTAATTAACGATTACTCTTCGTCAATAGTGTGTGCGTAGCCTTCTGCGTCGAGCAAGTTATCAACTTCAGATTCGTCAGATGCTTTAATGCGGAATAACCAACCGTCGCCGTAAGCGTCGTTGTTTACTGTTTCTGGAGAATCTTCTAGCTCTTCGTTAATAGCAACAATTTCACCGCTAATTGGTGCGTAAATGTCTGACGCCGCTTTTACTGACTCTGCTACTGCACAGTCTTCGCCTGCATCGACTACATCGCCAACTTCTGGTAATTCAACAAACACCATGTCGCCAAGCAGTTCTTGGGCGTGCTCAGAAATACCAACAGTGTAAGTGCCGTTGCCGTCGTTACGAACCCATTCGTGTGAAGGTGCGTATTTTAACTCGCTAGGGATATTGCTCATTTTTTTCATCCTTTGGTTTAGATTGGGAACATACCAACTTAGCGTTATTCGCTTCTTTGTTGGTATAACCAAATTATTTAAATTATTGATTTACCGTTACGTACAAAGCCCGATTTAACCACTTTTACGTTAACTAATTTTTTACGCATTTCTACTTGAGCCGTGTCGCCCGTTGAACGTGGTACACGTGCTAATGCAACACTATAGCCCAATGTTGGTGAGAATGTGCCCGATGTAATAACACCTTCGCCACCATCAACAATTACTTTAGAACCACTACGCAGTACGCCTTTTTCTTCAAGAATAAGGCCTACTTGCTTATGAGTACTTTTTTCTGCACGTTGTTTTACCAAAACATCACGACCAATAAAGTCACGATCTTCTGGTTCCCATGCAATCGTCCATGCCATGTTAGCCGCCAGTGGTGATACGCTTTCGTCCATATCTAGGCCGTAAAGGTTCATACCTGCTTCTAAACGTAGTGTGTCGCGCGCGCCTAGGCCCGCAGGCGCTACACCGGCATCAAGCAGTTGCTGCCATAAATCGGCTGCTTGCTCGTTTGGTACTACAATTTCGTAACCGTCTTCGCCAGTATAACCTGTTGTAGCAATAAATAAATCACCGGCTTGAACACCAAAAAATGGCTTCATGCCTTCTACTGCAGCTTGCTGGTCTGCGTTTAAAACCTTGGCAGTTTTAGCGCGAGCATTAGGACCTTGTACTGCAATCATGGCGTATTCAGGGCGCTCAGTAACCGTTACTGCAAAGTCGCTCGATACCTTAGCTAAATGTGCTAGATCTTTTTCACGGGTCGCTGAGTTAACCACTAAGCGATAAAATGTTTCGCTAAAGTAGTAAATAATTAAGTCGTCAATTACGCCACCTTGCTCGTTAAGCATACCAGTGTAAAGTGCTTTGCCAGGTACTGTTAATTTAGCAACGTCGTTAGCCACAAGCTTGCGTAAAAATGCTTGTGCTTGCTCACCTTGTATATCAACAATGGTCATGTGCGATACGTCGAACATGCCCGCATCGTTACGTACGGCGTTGTGTTCTTCTATTTGTGAACCGTAGTTAATTGGCATTTCCCAGCCATGAAAATCAACCATTTTTGCGCCGGCTTCAAGGTGCTTTGCATGTAATACTGTTTTAGAAGTC
Organism: Pseudoalteromonas sp.; assembly: GCF_018402495.1. Taxonomy (GTDB): domain Bacteria; phylum Pseudomonadota; class Gammaproteobacteria; order Enterobacterales; family Alteromonadaceae; genus Pseudoalteromonas. Next base: position 389,905 of record NZ_JAGYIU010000004.1, on the reverse strand, counting down.
ATAATATTCCTTCACTTTTAAATTAACCCATGTGTGTGGGCGTGGCCTCAATTAAATGAGGGGGAATAACATGGTAGCCATTAATACGCCTACCAAATTGTAATCTTTAACAAAAATATGTTTAACGAATTAAATGGCTTAGGCGTTAGTAACACTAAAGCCTTGTTGCTGCATATACTGTTGCCACTTATCAAGCGTAGGCGTTTTAGCAATCACTATAAACTGCTGCTCGTTGTTTTCATCTACCGCGGTAACAAACACTTCGCCACTTTGCGCGCCATAACAAAGCTGCGCATCAGCAAGGCGCAAGCCTGGGGTTAATTTAAACGCTTCAACTAAGGTATCAAAGGCGTTGCTACCGGTTAAGGTAAAGGTTGCTAAATCAGTGCGTACCACAAAGTCGATATCGTACCTAAGCTGTTGCTCGTTAATAAGCGATTGTAATTGCAGGCTGGCATTTACTGGGAGTACAAATCTAAATGCGGTTTCGCTGAAGTAGTAAACGGCGTAGCTAAAATCAGAATTTAAATCGCCATCCAATGTGCCTTTAAAACCAAAGCCACTGGCGGTTAGTTTGGTGAGGTCATGACCTAAAATAGCACTTAAAAATACCGATGCTTCACTGCCGCTAAAATCAATAACAACGTGGCTGTTATTAGCTTGTAAGGCATTAATAACCGCGCTGTTAGCGTTGCTATGGCGGGCAAACATTATCGGGTTAAAAGTCATAACAAATACCTATCTATCTTTAATAGCAAAAGTATATTGCGCAAGGCTTACAACAACAAATTGTAATTACTTATCAATTGATAAATAATACTTATATATATAGCCATATAAATAGTAATTTTAAATATGAAAAACATTTCAACCGACAGTTTACGCACATTTGTTATGGTGGTTGAGGTAGGTGGATTTGCCAAAGCAGGCGATTTACTTGGCCTTTCGCAACCGGCGGTAAGCTTACAAGTAAAACGTTTAGAAGACTTATTAGGCTATAAATTATTTAAAAAGCAGGGGCAACGCCAAGTACTTAATCAATATGGTGAACTGTTACTGCCTATGGCAAAACAAATGGTGCAACATAACGATGCCATTTTGCAGTTGTTCACCTCCGAAAGTGTGACTGGTAAAGTGCGCTTAGGGATCCCTAGCGAATTTGCAGCACGTATTTTACCCTCTATTATTGGCGACTTTGTGGCGCTCTACCCTGATGTATCGTTAGAAGTAAAATCACGTTTGAGTAAACATTTACTTTCGGATGAGCGCCAAGATCAATTTGATTTAGTACTGGCGCTAAATGAGCAGCTTGATTCAGAAAAATTCCCTATTTTTATTCAAGACCAATTAGTGTGGGTTGGCGATCTTTCACTGGCGCAAAATGAAACCGTTACCTTAGTAACAGCGCCTGAGGGCTGTATTTACCGACGCAGAGCAACCCAAGCGCTTGAAAAAGCAGGTATTAAATACCGTATTGTTTACAGCAACGCCGATTTAACCGGTTTAATTGCGGCATTAAAAGAAGGTTTAGGTATTACTGTACTGGCAAGAAGTACGGTGCCGAACGATTTAACCTATCAATTACACACTAAAAATTTACCTGCGCTTGGTAGCATTGGCATTAGTTTAGTCAAAACCGCCAGCGAGCCTGAAAACGCCGTGTTTAAACTCGCTGAGTTTATTAAGCTGCGCCTAGGCTACCCCACTCCTTAAATAACCTGAACTCTGGATAATAAATCTATCTCAAGCAGCGTTCAGGTTAAATTAACCACCACCAGCCAGTACATTATGTTGTTTTTATAAAGCAAAGCTAAACACTTAGTAAAAAATGTTATAAAAAGCGCGTAACTTTACGGCAATTGTAAACAAAGGCAAAGCTTAACAATATTGATTATCATTCGTTAACATGTTTAAATTACGTCAATTTAACTCGTTAAACTATTTTTAGGGTAATCATGTCACAAAAATTTTTAGTCTCTGCATTAACCGCAGCTATTTCATTGTCTTTGAGCACTGTTGCAATAGCGAAAGATGCTGATAAATTTGAACGCGGATTTGAACAAATTACTGTTATTGGCTCACAAGAAGCAATTAATGACATCCCTGGATCAGCGACGTTTATTTCGGATGCAGAATTGCAAAAATTCGAATTTACTGATATTTCTCGCGTTTTAGCATCTGTACCTGGCGTATACGTTCAAGAAGAAGATGGCTACGGCCTACGCCCTAATATTGGTATGCGTGGCACAGGTACTGGCCGTAACGATAAAATTTCAGTAATGGAAGACGGTGTATTAGCTGCTCCTGCTCCTTACGCTGCACCATCAGCTTACTACTTCCCTACTATGGGTCGTATGGAATCAATTGAAGTATTAAAAGGCGCAGCCTCTGTTAAATACGGCCCGCGTACAACCGGCGGGGTTTTAAACTTACTTTCTCGCAGCTTGCCCACTGAACCTAATAGCGCTATGGGCATGGTTGACGCAGCACTTGGTAGCGACGGTTACTACAAAGGTCATGCTTACTTCGCAAAAGAAAAAAATAACACCGCAGGGTTAATAGAAGTATTTACCTACGGTGCTGATGGCTTTAAAGAATTACCAGTAGGTGATGACAACACAGGGTTTGAAAAAAACGATGTACTAGTAAAGTTTGGCCATACCTTTGGTGAAAAGGATGCACACAATATTGAGTTCAAAGTAAAGTATTCTGAAGAAACATCAGACGAAACCTACATGGGCTTAACTGATGCCGATTACCAACAAAACCCGTACCGTCGTTATGCGGCATCGCAAAATGATGAAATGAACACTCGCCATAATGCTTACCAAGTAAACTACGCGTTTCGTTTTGCTGACGGTTATGAATTTTTAGCAACAGCGTACTTAAACGACTTCCACCGTAACTGGTACAAAGCAAGCAGTGTTGGTTCAAGCACACTTGAGCAATACAGCGAGTTTGAAGCAAACCCAACAGCTGAGGGTATTGAAAATATAGGTGTTAAAGCCAATAACCGTGACTACCAAGCAAAAGGTATTCAGTCTGAATTGCATATCCCAGCGGGCGCTCACTACATTACGGTTGGCGTACGTTACCACGAAGATGAAATGGATCGTTTTCAGTGGGAAGATATGTACACGCTTAATCAAGATTTAAGCATGACTTTAACCTCGCAAGGCCTACCGGGTTCTAACAGTAACCGTTTTGATAGCGCAAAAGCCAGCACGTTATTTGTGCATGATACATGGACATTAGATGCATTAGTTGTTAATGCGGGCCTGCGCTATGAAGACATTACAATAAAACGTGAAGAGTGGGCTAAAACAGATCCAACACGTAGCCAAGGCTTGACTAAAAATATCTCTAATGACACTGAAATTTTAATACCTTCTTTAGGCGCCACTTACACACTTAACGACAACCTGACTTTACTTGCCGGCATTCAAAAAGGCTATGCCCCTGCAGCACCAGGTAATGCAGAGCAAGAGGAAGAAGAAAGTGTAAACATCGAGTTTGGTTCTCGATTTAATGCTGGCGGCTTTAACGGTGAAGTAATTGCGTTTTACTCTGATTACGACAACATGCATGGTAACTGTACCGCATCAGTTGGTTGTAGCGATGAAAATATTGGCGACCAATATAACTACGGTGAGGTAGAGGTATCAGGCTTTGAATTTAGCGCTGGTCGTACGTTTAATACAGCCTCAGCTGCATTCCCAGTAAAATTAACTTACACCTACACAGACTCAGAGTTTAAAAACTCATTTAACTCTGGTATCTGGGGCTCAGTAGAAAAAGGCGATGCGATGCCTTACGTACCAGAGAACCAGGTTGCTTTATCGTTTGGCGCAGAAGTGAATAACTTTGTGGTAAATAGCCAAATACGTTACGTGTCAGATGCACATGCTGATTTAACTAACTCAGGCTTAAATGCGATTGATAGTCGCGTTGTATGGGATTTAGCTGCTAAGTACTTAATCGACGAAAACCAAAAGGTATACCTAAGCGTAGATAACCTGTTTGATAAAACCTACATTGCTAACCGTGCAAATGGCGGTATTCAACCTGGTAAACCACGTTCAGTACAAATGGGCTACAGCTACTCATTCTAAATAACCCTTTAGCTGCGTTGAAAATAACTCATATAAGCGTAATTGCTATTGAGTTATTTTCCTAGCGTTATAGCAGAGTACCTACTTACTAAAAATGGGTATGAAATTATAAAGGCATTGAAAAAGCCGAGGTTGATTAAATCAATCTCGGCTTTTTAATGCCTATGTAATTAATAGGCTTAATTTGTTTCTGCGCGCTGGCGTAATACTTCAAATAAACAAATACCGGTTGCAACCGATACATTTAAACTTGAAACCGTACCCGCCATTGGAATTTTAACAAGTACATCACAATGCTCACGGGTTAAGCGGCGCATGCCTTCACCTTCAGCACCCATCACAATCGCCATTGGGCCTGTTAAGCTGGCATCAAATACGTGCGTGTCGGTTTCACCGGCTGTGCCTACAACCCATACACCTGCGTCTTTTATTTCGCGCAGTGTACGTGCAAGGTTAGTTACCTGAATAAGCGGTACTGTTTCAGCTGCGCCACAGGCCACTTTACGTGCCGTGCCATTAAGCTTTGCTGATTTGTCTTTAGGGACTATCACCGCATGAACGCCGGCAGCGTCGGCGCTACGCAAACAAGCACCTAAATTATGCGGATCGGTAATGCCGTCAAGTACTAATAAAAACGGGGTGTCTTCGCGTTCAATGATCTCATCAAGATCTTTTTCGTTAAACACACGTGCCGCTTTAACGTTAGCAATAATGCCTTGATGCTGCTCATCTTTCGCTTTGTTATCAAGCGCTTTACGTTGCATAAATTGTACTGAAATACCAAATTGGCGCGCTTGCTCAATAACCGGCGATAAGCGCTTATCGTCACGTCCTTTAAGGGCGTATATTTCTAAAAAACGCTCTGGCTCTTTTGCTAAAATTGCTTCAACAGAGTGAAAGCCAAAAATTAATTCATTACTCACGAATTGCTTGCTCCTGGGCTATTACTTTTACGGGCATTTTTGCCTGGTCTTTTGGGCTTTTTGACCGCTTTCTTTCTGGTTTTTTTCTTGGCGGTGGTGTCATCCGCTTTTACTTTTGATTTGCTCGCTGATTTGCCTTTTGCAGCAGGCTTTTTACCCGCCTTTGGCTTTTTGTCATCACTTGCTGACTTTTTACCCGGGATCTTACCGGCTTTAAGTTGCGAGCGAACACTGGCTGGAGCATTTTTTTTAGGTGCACGACGACGCGCGTAACGATCTTGGGCAACATCGCCTTTAAGCGTTAAGTTTATACGGCGATCATCTAAACTTACCGAGGCAACCTGCACAGTCACTTTGTCGCCTAAACGATAAACCGTATGTGTGTGTTCACCCACCAAGCAATGTTTAGCTGCATCATGCTGGAAATATTCATCACCTAAATTGGTAACATGAATTAATCCATCAATTTGTAAGTCATCTAAACGAATAAATAAACCAAAGTTAGTAACCGATGAAATAACCCCGTTAAACTCCATGCCTACATGATCTTGCATGTATTCACATTTTAACCAATCGGCTACTTCACGGGTGGCATCGTCTGCGCGGCGCTCAGTGGTAGAACACTGCTCACCAAGTTGATCGACTTCATCATCGCTATAAGCGTATTCACCAGAGGTTTGCTGCCCTTGTGCTTTTAATACCGCTTTAATTGCACGATGCACCACTAAATCTGGGTAACGGCGAATTGGCGAGGTAAAGTGCGCGTAAGCAGATAATGCTAAGCCAAAGTGGCCTATGTTATCTGGCTGATAAACCGCTTGCTTCATCGAGCGTAGCAACATGGTTTGAATAAGTTCAGCCTCTGGGCGGTCACCTAAACGAGCCAACACATGAGTAATTTCTTTTGGGGTTGGTTCATCACTTAGCGTGCTTTCAATCCCCAGCTCAGTTAAAAACTGCGTAAAGTTACTGAGCTTTTCGCTATCGGGTTCATCGTGTACTCGATACAGTGCGCTGGCTTCATGTTTTTCCAGTAATTTAGCCGCCGAAACATTGGCTAAAATCATACATTCTTCAATGAGCTTATGCGCATCGTTACGAATAACTGGCACAATTGATTCTATTTTACGCTGTGCATTAAATACAAAACGAGTTTCGAGTGTTTCAAACTCAATGGCACCACGCTCTTGTCGCGCTGCTTTTAATGCCATGTACATTTGCTGCAAATCAGTTAAATGCGGCACTACAGCTGCGTATTCTTTACGTAGCTTTTCATCGTTTTGCAAGATGGCATTTACTTTGGTGTAAGTTAAACGTGCATGTGAATTCATTACCGCTTCGTAAAACTTATACCCCGAAAGCTTACCCTGTTGCGATACGGTTATTTCGGCAACCATACACAAGCGATCAACCTCAGGATTAAGCGAACACAAGCCGTTAGACAATACTTTAGGCAGCATAGGAATAACTTGCTCTGGGAAGTACACAGAGTTACCGCGCTCGATTGCCTCGGCATTAAGTGGGGTGTTCATACCTACATAATGTGATACATCGGCAATGGCTACCCATAAGCGCCAGCCACCTGACTTTTTAGGTTCACAGTATACGGCATCATCAAAATCGCGAGCGTCTTCGCCATCTATGGTTACAAGCGGTAAGTCGCGTAAATCAACTCGACCTTGTTTATCGGCTTCTTCAACAAACTCACCAAGGTGAGCAACTTGTTGTTCAACCTCTTCTGGCCATACGTGTGGAATATCGTGATTACGCAGCGCAACTTCAATTTCCATACCCGGCGCTAAATGCTCGCCCAGTACGTCGATAACTTTACCTACCGCATTCATATTACGGCTTGGATTTTGGGTTATTTGCACTTGCACCATTTGGTTATGGCGCGCGCCTTTTTCGTTACCCGGTAAAATAATGATATCTTGGGTAATGCGCGGATCTTCAGCCACAACAACAGCAATACCATGCTCAACAAAATAGCGGCCGACAATAGGTGCGCGCTCATTGGTGAGTACTTTTATAATACGCGCATCGCATTTTGAGCCTGAGCCACGCTTAGTGCCTTTCGCAAGGACTATATCACCATGCAACACCATGTTCATTTGATGTTTGGCAATAAACCAATCTTTGCTCTCGCCTTCAACTTCTAAAAAGCCAAAACCGTCTCTGTGACCGACTACTTTGCCTTTGGTTAAACCGGCTTCGTCAATCAGGGCATAACATTTAAATTTATTAAAATACAGCTGCCCATCACGCTCCATGGCGCGAAGTCGGCGCTTAAATGCTATTTGGCGTTCGTCATCGTTTACAGCTAGTTCTTCACATAATTGTGCGTAGTTAGCAGGTTTGGAACGCTCTTGCAGGTGAGTAAGTATAAACTCACGACTAGGGACTGGGTTTTCGTACTTTTCTTGTTCTCGACTGAGATTTGGATCTTGGTTTGACATTCACTATCTTGTTAGTTGGTTATGTAAGTATTTTAACTCATATATTCGTAATGAGACAGGTAAAAGCCATTAAACTTTTAATAAAGCGTTATTACCTTTTGCATTTTGTAGCAATGTAACTAAATAACACTTAACATGTACTTAATTTAAGAGCTTAAAAGTGAGTAAACTGCCGGTAGTAGTTTTACTCACTTTTTAAAAATCACTTATTTTTGCTGTAAGTTTTTCCACAGCAAATTACTTATATTATCGATAAAACTCGGGTCTTGTTTTACCATAGTATCGAGTATTGGTTTGTTCATTTGGGTTTTGTTTTGAGAGTATATCCAGCGATTTTTATTAAAGCTTTGCGCAAACTCTAACACACCCGTTTGCAAGGCTTGCTCATCAGCAAAGGTGGCCTCTACAACGTTATGTTGTAATAATTTTTGCGCATCAACACGCTCGCCGGTCATGGCTAAGCGGTTAAAAAATTGCGGATTAATCGCTTTATTAATAATCGGAAACATAGACGGTACAAACGGCACTAATACATCGACTTCGGGGAAACAAAAGAAGCCTTTGTCAGATTTCATAAAACGAAAATCACAGGCACACGCCAGTATCGAACCATTACCATAAGTGTGGCCGTTTAGCGCGGCAATAATAGGCATAGGAAAAGTAACAATACGTTTAAACAAGGCACCTATCGAGTTCATAAAATCGGCAATTATTTGTGGTGTGTTGTCAGGGTTTGCCATCCACTGTAAATCAATGCCTAACGACCAGCTTTTATCGCTACTTGAGGTTAGCACCACCGCTTTAATATGCTCGTTAGCCTCAATCGTATCTAGGTGTTGATTAAACTCGTTTATAAAGGTTGGATTATGGCGGTTTTCTGCTGTATTCATAGTAAGGATAGCCGTGCTTCCTTGCGTGGTAATTTCTATCAATGCTGTCATTAGAGCCTCTTTGAGTGCATTTAGCCGCGCTTTTAGCACTTTTCGTTACTTTTATAATTATAAACTGAATAGTAATACACTGTATGAAATTTATAAAGCGTCTATTTTTTGTCACCATCAAAGGAGCGAGAGCTTAAGACGTGGCGTTTAAGTATTCGCACAGTTATAACCATCCTTTTTGGCGGGCTATACGTGCTGCATCAATTCGGTTTGTGGCATTGAGTTTAGCAATTGCATCGGATAAATAATTACGAGTTGTGCCTTCACTTATATAAAGCTGTTTTGCTATTTCGCTGGTTTTTAAACCATCACTTGCAAGTTTTAATGCTTTGCGTTCTTTATCTGTGAGTGGATCGGTATCGTCTAATGCGTTAATTGCCAGCTCTGGGTCAATAACCTTTTGCCCTTGCATTACTTTTTTAAGCGCATTGATTAGCTCTTCGCTTGGCGCTTCTTTTAAAATAAAACCTTTAACACCCGCACTTAAAGAACGCCTAATATAACCGGCACGCGAAAAGGTGGTCATAATTACCATGTTAATTGCAGGATGCTTAGCGGCTATTTGTTCACTAAGCTCAATGCCATTCATGCTTGGCATCTCTATGTCTGTTAAAACAATATCTGGATGCAAGTCTTTACTAAGCGCGTTGATTTCATTTAACGCATCTTGGCCATTGCTTGCTTGACCAATCACCTCAATATTAAAATCAAGGCTTAATAAGGCTGCAACGGCATCGCGCACCAGCGCTTGGTCTTCAACTAAATATACTTTGATCATTTTAAATCCTCAGCACTCAGTGGTAACACAACATTTAAAGTAAATGTATCGCCACAGGTAAATGTTGCACTGCCATTTAATTGCTCAGCTCGCTCTTTAATGCCATTTAAACCATTACCCGCCTTTAATGTAGCGCATGGCGCATTATCAATAACGCTGATAATTAATTGCTGCTTTGTTTGTTCTATATTGATAGAGCCGTTTTTAGTGCTGCTATGACGTAATAAATTAGTAACCGACTCTTTAATAATAAGGCTCGCAATGCCCTCTACTTTAACGGGTAAGGTTGCTAAATTAACGTTAAATTTTATGTTAAAGCCTTGCGCTATAAGCGTTTGTTTTAGCTGTGCGATTTGGCTCACTAGGTCGAGTTGCTTTAAATCACTTACCGCGTTTCTCACATCACTAAGCAATTGCCTTGCAAGGTTTGCTACTTGGGCAATTTCGTTATTGGCCTGATCGTAGCGCTCACCTTGATTGAGTTTATTGGCAAGCTCAGCTTTTAAAGCTATTGATGACAATGAATGACCTAAAATATCGTGTAAATCTCGGGCTATGCGCTCACGCTCAGCAATGGCTGCTAGTTGCTCTAATTGCTTTGCGCTTTCTTGTTCGCGAATTTTATGTAAATGCTCTCTTTTTGCCGCTATACCATAGCTAAATAGAGCAGCACATAAAATTAAAGCCACCGCTAAAAAGTACTCAAGCTTGGCTATATCACCCACATACGAACTTAGCAAAACAGTTAAAATTATCGCTAATGCGGCATAAATTCTTTGATAATTGCTATATGCATAACCCGCTACATAAGCTATAAAGCCAAATAAGGTTGGTGTACCAGCGCTATAAAAAGTGGCACTAAAACACACCAGTAACATAGCGATAAATAACTTAGTTACTCCCCTATTTTTGCAATTTATTGCTTTTACATATAAAAGTATAAACGCAATATAAAAGGCTAAAGACAAAGTGATTTGGTTAGCCGTAAAGTTGGCAAAATTGATGATCATCGGGAGTAAATAAAAACCGGTAAAAACTAAATGACCATATTTCCAAAAATCTTTATCGCTTTGCTGAGAAAACCTGTTAACCGAGCTCATACCAATACCTCTGGCCTATTATTTTTATTTATAGCACTCTTTTTATTAATAAATACAAATAACATAAAAATGCATACGAACATAAAACAATCGACATAAGTGATAGTAAAACTTAGTGTTTCTAAAAAATCGCTAATGCTTAAGCTTGTTAAAATTAAAGAATTCATAACACCCTCCAATATAAGTAAGGTAACTATGCCAGTGGGTAAAATAGATAAGAGTGTGAAGTGTCATTAACTTGGCTGACATTTGTCATGAAATAGAAAAATTCATCTTCTGAGTATAAAAGCAATGCTAATATAGCCAAAAAAAGTGACCAGGAAATTTAATGCAGTCCCAACAACAAAGCTTAATTTACTTACACATTGCTGTCCTTTTATTTGGCGGTACCGCCTTATTCGCAAAGCTAATTGGTTTGAATGCATTAGATATTACCGCTTATCGCGCGGCTATCGCTGGGCTGGCAATTTGTGTGCTACTAACTTTGCAAAAAAAACCAATTAAGCTGCATCGCGCTAAAGATTATGTGATTGCCATTTTATTAGGCGTTGCCGTAGGTATTCACTGGGTAACCTATTTTGCAGGCATGCAATTGGCGGGAATTACCGTGGGCATGTTAGCCTTTTTTACCTATCCCGTGATCACGGTATTTTTAGAACCCCTATTTAATAAAAGTAAGCCCAAAACAAAAGATATAATAAGTGCTGTGGTGGTGATTTTTGGCATTTATTTATTGATCCCTAACGTTAATTTAGGCGATGACATCACTTTAGGTGTTGTGACGGGCGTGGTATCAGCATTATTTTTTGCTCTTCGTAATATTACTCATAAACGCTACTTTAGCGAGTATGGTGGACCGCAAACCATGTTTTACCAAACCTTAGTGGCAAGCCTGATGCTGTGTGCTTTTATTGAAGTGCCCATAACAGAAATTAATGATACTGATTTAATATTGCTGCTTATTGCCGGTGTGGTGTTTACTGCGATGCCGCATTCGTTATTTGCAGCGAGTTTAAAACATTTATCAGCAGCAACCGCTGGATTGATTTCTTGCTTACAGCCCCTTTATGGCACAATACTGGCTATAATTATTCTGCACGAACGCCCCTCAGTGATGACCCTGATTGGTGGCGCACTGATTGTTAGTGCTGCGTGCTTTGAAACTTGGTCAATTTCACGGAAAAAGCAGCCATGAAAATATTTGCACATAGAGGCGCAAGCACACACTTCCCCGAAAATACGCAAAGCGCCATTATAGCGGCGTTAAAAGCGAATGTAGATGGCATTGAGGTTGATGTACAAAGCGCGCTTGATGATTACGTTATTATTCACGATACCTACCTCGATAGAACCACTAATGGCAAAGGCAAAGTGTGCGACTTTAGTGCCCAGCAAATTAAACTGTTTGATGCAGGAAATGGCGAACAAGTCCCTACTTTGCAGCAATTAATAGACTGGAATAATAACCAAACCTTACTCAATTTAGAGCTAAAGCATACCTTTGAACTTGAAAAGTTTGCAACCGTGCTTGAAAGTAACATTGCGAACAAAAAAATAACCGCTGACAATATTTTAGTTTCATCATTTAATCATCATCAACTACACTGGCTAAAGAGCCGTTTATCGTGGCTTAAAATTGGCGCACTTACTGCATCAATTCCATTGCAGTATGCAAAGTTTGCACAAGACTTACACGCCTACAGCATTCATATTGACAAAAACTTTATGAACAAACCGTTTGTAGACGATGCCAAAATGCGCGGTTTACAAGTATTTGCTTACACCGTAGATGAAGTCGAAGATATTAAACTGATGCTTGCCTGTGGTGTTGATGGTATTTTTACTAACGACCCTGAACGAACTAAGCATTATTTAGCGCAATTAAATGAACTATAACTAATTATTTAATTGCCATTTATGCTATAAAAACAATAATTTAGTAGGTCACTATTTAATGAGTAGCTACATGCGTATTTATAATTTTTTAGAACAAACACTGTTTTATACTTTGACCCGAAAAATAGTTGGGAATTTAAGTTTTGTTTTTTTATTTCAAGCCATTACTTTGTTTTGGTTACACAGTAGTTTAACCGAAAACCAGCAAAGCACTGGCTTATTTTGGGCACTTGCGCTACTTATTATTGCAGGCTTTATTTTTACTATTTTTTATATGCGCTTTTTAATTGTGCGCCCGGTAAAAGCAATGCGCGATACGTTGATTAATATTAATCAACAAGATGCGAATTTAGCAGCCAAATTACCCCATTTCACGTTTGATGAATTTAGAGATTTAAGTGAGCAATACAATCAATTTACTACCCATTTAAATAGTTTATTAAGTACTACCTACACCAGCGCCCAAGAGAGTGTGCAGAGTAACAGCCAAGTAACGCAATCAATGCAACACACTGAACAATTGAGTGAGCAGCAAATTAATTTAAGCCACACCATAATTAATGCCAGTAACCAAATTACCCAAAGCCTGCAAGATATAGTAAGTAACACTGATAGCGTACATCAGGTCAATAATGAACACCTTAATTTTGTAAAGCTCTCTGCTGGTGAGCTGTCAAAACTAGTTGAACAGGTAAGACTTATTAATGAAATGCTGGGTAGTTTTTCTAAAACGATTGCGGGCTTGAAAGAGAACAGCGAAAACATTCGCAGTATTTTAAAAATGGTTGAAGAGTTTTCGGATCAAACTAACTTATTAGCACTTAATGCAGCCATAGAAGCGGCACGCGCTGGTGAAGCCGGGCGAGGTTTTGCCGTGGTTGCCGATGAAGTTCGTACCCTATCGGTTAAAGTAAGCGACGCAACACGCCAAATTAGTGATTTTATTACCCAAATGAATGAGCTCGTTAATGAAACGAATAAAGAGTCAGAGCAATTAATAAACCACTCAAATAATGCGCAAACATCAATTAACACCACCTCTGATGGGTTTGGTAAAATGCTCAATGAGTTTGAACTTAATCAACAACAATTACAGCAAATAGCCAATGCCGTGCATTTGCTCGAAGATACCCAAAACCAAACGCATGAATCGGTTGAGCAAATTGTGGCGCTAGGCGAACAAGCTAAGCAACAAATAGATACAGCACTGCATGATTCTGAGCAATCACAAAAGCTAAGCCAACAAACCCAACAACAGTTAAAACGCTTTGTAGATTAGGCAATAACAATTTCACCCAAGCCGCGATTATGCTAAATTAAGCGGCTTGTCATTTAACTGTGTGAAGTATGTGAGCGACGTAAAACCAAACTATGAACAGCTAGCCCAGCAAATAAAATTATGGGGCCAACAACTTGGCTTTAGTGAAGTGGGCATTACTGACATTGATTTAACTAAGCATGAAGCACAGCTTCAGCGTTGGCTTGATGCAGGGTTTCATGGCTCAATGGATTACATGGCTGCACATGGAATGAAACGCGCCCGCCCTAGCGAGCTAGTCCCTGGCACGCAACGGGTTATTTCAGTAAAAATGAATTACCTGCCGCCAGATTCAGGCTTTGCCAAAAACCTTAAAAATACCGAAAAAGCCTATATCAGCCGCTATGCGCTTGGCCGTGACTACCACAAATTAATGCGCAATCGGCTCAAGCAATTAGGTAAAAAAATTGAACAGCAGGTAGGTGACTATGGCTTTAGGCCTTTTGTTGATTCAGCGCCAGTGCTTGAGCGTCAATTAGCTGAAAAAGCAGGGCTTGGCTGGCGAGGTAAACATTCTTTATTAATAAATAAAGAGGCGGGTTCTTGGTTCTTTTTAGGTGAGTTATTTGTAGATTTACCACTGCCTATTGATGATGAAAACACGTTCGAAGGTTGTGGTAAATGTGTTGCCTGTATAACCCTTTGCCCCACCGGCGCTATTGTAGAACCTTATGTGGTAGATGCACGTAAATGCATATCGTATTTAACCATAGAGCATCAAGGAGCTATTCCAGAGCAATACCGAACCTTAATGGGTAACCGCATTTATGGTTGCGATGATTGCCAGTTAGTGTGCCCATGGAATCGCTATGGACAAATTACCGACGAACAAGACTTCCACCCCCGTACACAGTTAAAAAATAAAGATTTACTCGCGTTATTTGCCTGGGATGAAACTACCTTTTTAACAAATACCGAGGGCAGCCCTATTCGGCGCATTGGCCATGAGCGTTGGTTACGAAATATAGCGGTTGGCTTAGGCAACGCAGATTTTAGCCCAGCAATTATTCACGCTCTCGAAGATAAACGCCACGATGCGAGCGAATTAGTTTGCGAGCACATCAATTGGGCGCTCACCCAGCAACATGATAAACAAAAGCAGCAACGTCGAAAAACAGCTCGATTAATACGTATAGTTGAAAAAGGCTTACCCAGAGACGCATAAGCCTTTAGCGTTAATGTTTTGGAGCAAACACCGTTTTTACCTCGTATTATAAATGTTTACCAAAAATAGTTAGGCTATAAAGTTGGCTATCCATTTTAGCTACATTAGGTAGCTCTCCCCAAACAGTAAAATCAAAATGCTTAAACAATTTAATACTTGGCGTGTTATGGCTAAAAATAAATCCAAGCAACACCTCTATATCCAATTGTTTTGCCTGTTGTTGCGCAAATTGCATGAGTTTTTTACCTAGCCCCTTACCTTGTGCTGCTGCAGTTATATAAATGCTTAGTTCAACAGTACCGTTGTAAGCTGGACGACCATAAAATGATTTATAACTAACCCACGCTAATACTTGGTCATTTTCGCAGTAAACAAAAATAGGTCTTTTAGCGGTATGGCTATCGAACCATGATTGTTTATCAGCAACGGTGACCTCTTCGGTATCTGCGGTAACCATTCGACTAGGAATAGCTTCATTGTAAATGGCAACAATGGCAGTTAAATCATCAGGTTTTGCTAATCGTATAGTCATAGAAAAATAAGTTTAATTGATCAATTTATCTTATAGTAGCGTATGATAAGTCACATAAATACCCACATTGCGCACTCAAGGTAATAGCATGATAAAAAAAATAATATTCGGTTTAACTTTAACACTAAGTGGTGTTTCGCTAAACATTAATGCCACAGACGCCAATACACCTTCAGTTAAAGCTAACACCTGCAATGACTTCACTAATGTTTCTCTTAGAAAGCTTCGCTCAACCGACACCCTTAATTTATGTGAATTTAAAAACAAACCTCTTTTAATTGTTAACACCGCAAGTAACTGCGGTTTTACTTCGCAATTTGAAGGATTAGAAGCACTCTACAAAAAATATAAAGAACAAGGTTTAGTGGTGTTAGGTTTTCCATCAGATGACTTTTTTCAAGAAGAAAACGATGAAAAAGACACTGCCAAAGTGTGCTACATAAACTACGGTGTTACCTTCCCTATGCTGGCCACCAGCGCAGTGCGCGGCAGTGATGCCAATCCTATTTTTAAGCATTTAAACGCACAAACGAGTTCACCTAATTGGAATTTTTATAAATACGTGGTTTCAGCGGATCGCAAAACTATCAAACGTTTTAATAGTCGCGTAGCACCAGATTCAGCAAAACTGGAAAGCGCAATCAAAAGTGCATTTTAATTTTGTGTTTTCAGTTTAACCTTACTAAGATGTGGTTATCAGATTTAAAAACTAAACTTACAGGTAGGAGAACTTATGGCAGTTGCAAGTGCAAGGCACATACTCGTAGACAGTGAATCACAATGTTTAGACCTTAAAGAAAAAATTGAGCAAGGTGAAGACTTTGCAGAACTGGCTAAATTGCACTCTAATTGTCCATCGGGTCAAGATGGAGGTGCACTAGGAGAATTTGGACCTGGCATGATGGTTCCTGAGTTTGACACAGTGGTTTTCTCAGCACCACTAAATCAAGTACAAGGCCCTGTACAAACACAGTTTGGCTACCACTTATTAGAAGTAACCAGCCGTTCAGAGTAAGCAAATTGATTTTTTTATAAAGCCGCAGCAGCGGCTTTTTATTTATGTGGAATTGGCAAAAGCCCCATTATGCAATTATTTGGCTCTATTCCCTCCCCTTATGTTCAGCGCGTTAGAATCTGGGCAGAAAAAAACAATTATGCGCTTGAATTTATTAAGGCCCTTGGTAATCACAAAAAATCCAACGGCTAAAATTCCTATACTTAGTCGCTGGCATGCCAGCCCTAAATTGTTCAAATATTTATGCAGGTTGGTATTACTTAAAAAAACCAACAACCTCCACTTATATGACCTCAAGAGCATTTTTAATTAGGACCTACAATGATTCATTTGTTGAACTATTGCTATGCCAACTTTCTGGATTTGATATGCAAGCCGATAAGCTATTTTTTTAATCTGCAAAATGAGCGAGTTGCGCAAATATCACACTATTTAAATGATCATTTATGCGATGATGAATTTAAAAGCTGTGAATGCCTCCACATCAGTTTATACTGCTTACTTGATCGGATACGCTTTCGTGAACTAGCCGATTTTAGCGCGCAGACGCAATTAGTTAAGTTTCATGAGGCGTTTAGTCAGCGTCAAGCGACTAAAAATACCAACCCTCGACTTAAATTTTAAAAGGTGGATACATGAGCGATATCGAAATTGAATCACAACTAGTTAGCTTTGTAGAAAAAGTACGTGTTAGTGAGCAGATCTGGGCACTGGGTGCCGATGATGGTGGCTTTGTTGTATGTGAGTCAAATCAGTTTGACGACACCGATGTACTTTTACTGTGGGAATCACAAGACGCAGCACAAGCACAGTGTAAAGAAGAGTGGCAAGACTACAGCCCTGTAGAAATTAACCTTGATGAGTTTTTAGATGATTGGGTTGAAGACCTTAAATCTGATGATGCACTCGTAGGTTTAAATTGGAATGACGATCAGGTGTGTGTAGAAATTGAGCCAGTTGGTTTAGCTCGCGCGCTAAGCGAATAAGTTTTAGGCGTTAGTTCGCTGACATTATCCCAACTAACAGCAACGGTTAGTTGGGATATAAAAATAATAAAAACTGTCAAGGTAATACGTTGAAAACCCATCTTGGTCGTCGTCCATTTTCAGCCATGGAGCTGCATACGCTCTATAACGGTTATATTTATAGTGATATAAGGCTTGCCCGTGAACAGCCCAAACACTGGCACTTTTGGCTGCCCTTAATTACTTATTATAGTGGCGCTTACAGTGATGAAATTGGCTGCTTAACCCTTGATGACCTAATACTTAAAAATAATATTCTGTGCTTTAGCTTTCATACACACGGTAAAATTAAGCCACGTTTGGTGCCTGTTCATCATGCCCTTATTAGTGCCGGATTTAATGACTATTTAGCTTATGTAGAAGCACAAAATCACTCCCGTTTAATGTTTGATCTTCCCGCTAAAACAGGGCGCTATAGCGAAAAAGTGCGCATATGGTTTTCAGGAGAGGGTGAACGCGCGGGATATTTGCAAAAATGTGCCATTCCTTCGGTAGATCAGCTCGGTATGAAAACCGCAATTAGTAGTTTACGGCTTAACTTTGAACAGCAAATTCGTATTTATGCCCTGCAAGCTGGCTCTAAAGATTGCTTTAATTACTTAATGGGCTTTAATGATTACCCACAAGATCACTTTACCGACATACCCTTGTTAAATACAGTGCTTCAACAGATCCGCGTGATCAATTCTCATATTCATTGGCAACGGTTTATAGCTCGAGACAGCTACTAATTTTAGTAAGTTATTTATGGTGATGTTTTCAACTGATAAGCCTAAATTTTTTATTAAGTAACAAAAAACCGCCAAGTGAGAACTTAGCGGTTTTTAATTATCCGATTCTAGCCTTTATTTGTACCAATTACATTAGTGATCTATCGTAGCAACAAGGAAGTAAGTCGTTCACAAGGCGAAATTTATGCCATATACTTGTTCTATATAAATAATTTTCAACGCAGATAGCGAGTTACTTAATACGCTAGAATGATTATGTTTTAATAAAACTAGTATTAATTACCAATAATCATTGTGAGCTTGGCTATAAATTCTTTCGCTGCTTGCTCAGAGTTAATTTTAAAAGCAACACCATAATGAATCGGCTGCGCACTTTTATAAATACGGGTAGGAAATCGGGTCATTTCACTACTATGAAAATACCCTTGAGTACGCACAACTCCGTCAATATCGGTAAAATCGTCACTAAAGACTTCAAATGCAGGGCGGATCACAATTTTCCCCTTACCCGTTTCAGCATGGGTATAAAACGCTTCTTTAGAGTTTACTAGCATATACTCAGCTATGTTTTTAATTTTAAAGTTACTTCTACACTCTAGTTTGATCAGCTGCTCGGTTAACTCGTCTGCACTAAATGCCACGTGACTTTCCTTTTTATTTAATAGAGGTTAGGGTTTGTTGACCTTTCAAGGTTAAATTTGCAGCAGTCTGTTTGGTATTTAGGCAAGGCAAAGCCTATGTGGTGTGGTTATTCCCCATAAATAGGTGATAACGCAGCATCAATGCCAAACAGGCGCTGCCCTTCGGGTTCTGCCTAGGAGCAATTTACTCTTTGTTGCTCGGTTTTTACTTAGCCCACTAGGTTACAAACCAAGCGCCGCGATTAAACTGCCCCTAGTTTGAACAAATTTTAATCCGCAAAGGTCAACAGACCCTAGACTAACTCATGCATGAGTGAAAGTCCGAATTTATTCACTGCATACAAAAGCCAGCTGCTGATTTTTATAACTCATACGGCTTATTTCGTTATCGCAATATGTTGTTAAATCAAGCCATTGCGATATATCAGAGCCACCTTTTAAGTGTCGTTGATAAACACGGTTTTTAATCGCGTAAGCAATCGTATTTTCATCTTTGAGGATAAAGTCTTGCACTTGATTTGGTAGCCTGAGTATATTGCTGACCTGCTTTGTTTGCGGATCAAAACGTGCTAGATGATGCTGACCGTGCTGACTATAACTAAACAAAAACTCAGCCTGCGCTTTATTATAAATAAGCGTGCGACCAATATCACTTGCTACCACCTCACCTTTTGCCGCAGCAACCGTAGTATATTGTAGCGTGTGCGGTTCACCTAAAATAAACATCACTAAATCATTTTTACTTCCCCAAGCATGATAACCTACAGGTTCAATCCAATCAAAAATACGACTTGCAGCCAACTCAGATGCCAACGGGTATTGCCATAGTTTTTGTTTGCCATCGTCTTCAACCACAATAGCCGACAAATGCAGCCCATCCGGTGTTAACGTGGGCGAGTATTCACTTTGTGGCGTATTAGTAATCATAACCGTTTTTTTTGATGATAAATTATAAAACGCAATATCGGTTTGACTTTGATTATTACTGATTACCTCACGCGTATAATATAGACCCGTATCGGTTAAATGAGGCTGATTATTATAACGAGTCTTATCCGTAACTAAGCTTACGCGTATACCATGAGGTGTATTTAAATCGGCAAGTAGTATTTGACTTTTAGGCATATTTGCTTGGGCAACGCCTAATGTCAAAGCATTAATTGTTATTAGCCCTAACAATGGTTTGATCAGTTTCATGCTTTCTCTCGTTTTAATTTTAAGCACCTCATGATAACGTTATTTACTGATGACGTCACTTGACCTAGCTTAGTAAGGTCTTTATAACTAACGGGTCATAAAAAAGAGAATAAACATGTCAGCTAAACACCCCATTATTGCAATTACCGGCTCATCTGGAGCAGGCACTACAACAACCACCAGCGCCGTGAAGCATATTTTTCGTAGTCTTGATATTAATGCTGCATTTGTCGAAGGTGATAGTTTTCATCGTTATACACGTCCTGAAATGGACAAAAAAATCCGTGAAGCACAACAAGAAAGTAAACACATCAGCTATTTTGGCCGAGAAGCCAACGACTTTGGCGCATTAGAAGATTTATTCACTAAATACGGTGAAACAGGTGAAGGAAAACTACGCCGTTACTTACATACCTTTGACGAAGCTGTCCCTTATAATCAATTACCAGGCACATTTACTCCTTGGCAAGAACTTGAAAAAAATACTGATCTGATGTTTTACGAGGGCCTACATGGCGGTGTAGTAGATGAAGATCATGATGTTGCCAAACATGTTGATTTGCTCATCGGCATGGTACCAATTATCAATCTTGAATGGATCCAAAAGCTCATTCGCGACACCTCAGAACGCGGCCATTCTCGTGAAAAAGTCATGGACTCAATTGTGCGCAGTATGGATGACTACATCAATCACATAACGCCGCAATTTTCACGTACCCATATAAACTTTCAGCGAGTTCCCACCGTCGACACTTCAAACCCATTTAGCGCTAAAGATATTCCATCCCTTGATGAAAGCTTTGTGGTTATTCGCTTTAGAGGCATTGATGATGTTGATTTTCCGTATTATTTACGGATGATTGAAGGGAGTTTTATGTCGCGTATAAACACCTTGGTGGTCCCTGGTGGCAAAATGGCACTGGCCATGGAATTAGTACTTACCCCGCTAATAAAAGACATTATTTTAAAAAAACGCGCCTTAGCAAAGTTAGCCCCGCCTGAAATTCCTATTTAGGCTCTTTTTTGTTAATCCTAACTCACGTACACTGCTGGTTTTAACTTGTGTGAGTGTAGTATGTCGCAACCAATTAAAATTATTGTTGGGTCTAAAAACCCAGTAAAAATAAATGCCGCTAAACACATTTTTACCATGTATTTCCCTGAGCATGTAATCGAGTGTAGTGGCGTTCACGCACCTTCAAATGTACCCGATCAACCCTTAGGTGAAGAGCAAACTCATTTAGGTGCACAAAATCGCGTTAACTACTGTAAAGCACAGCATCAAGCAGACTACTATGTGGCAATGGAGGGCGGCGCAGCACAATTTAGCTATGGTGCAGCAACCTTTGCCTATGTAGTTATTGATAATGGCTCAAAGCAAGTAACAGGACGAAGCAGTAACCTACCTCTACCTGGGATTTTCTATAAAGCATTACTGCAAGGTGAAGAGCTTGGAGATGTGTTAGATAAAGCATTTAATACCACCAATATTAAGCAGCAAGGAGGGGCTATTGGCTTATTAACTAATCATCATGCAACACGTGAAAGCACCTATACTCAAGCGCTAACACTTGCCATGGCGCCTTTCCTTAATCCCACTTTATATAATCAATAATGGATGTTTTAATGAAGTATCACTACGTATTATTTGACGCCGACGAAACCTTATTTAGCTTCAATGCCTTTGCTGGGCTTAAAACAATGCTGGCAAACTATAAGATGGATTTTACCGAGGCCGATTATGCCCATTACCAAAATACCAATAAACCATTATGGGTTGCATATCAAAACAACGAGATCACCGCCAGTCACTTACAAGTAACGCGCTTTAGCGAGCTGGCAAATAAGCTTAATGTACCTGCCCAGCAGCTCAATGATGATTTTTTATCAGCAATGGCCGAAATTTGTATGCCTTTACCCGGTGCGGTTGAGTTATTAAATGCGCTTAAACCCCATGCCAAATTAGGCATTATTACCAATGGCTTCTCTCAGCTGCAAGAGCGCCGCTTAGCACATACTGGGCTGCAAGATATGTTTGATTGGCTCGTTATTTCTGAGCAAGTCGGTATTGCTAAGCCTGCAAAAGAAATATTCGAGCACACGTTTAACTTAATGGGTAACCCGCCGAAAGAGCAAATTTTAATGGTCGGTGATACCGCCAGTAGTGATATTCTTGGCGGGCAAAATGTGGGCATAGACACCTGCTGGTTACAGCACCCTGGAGTAAACTTACCTGAAGGCATTAAACCAACCTACCAGGTAACTGAGTTAAAACAGTTACAAACGATATTAGGTCTTTGATAATAAGTATTGTGCTGACAAACAAAAAAAATGACGCTAATTAGCGTCATTTTTTATAATTGTATGGGGCATAACCTTATATTAATTAGGTATGAGCTAATTCAAGGCCGGGTGCAGGCATAGTCACAGGCGTTTCAAAGGTTGCCCACTCCCATGCTGACTCTGTTGCCATAATTTTGCGTAGCAACTTATTATTTAAATCATGGCCTGATTTAAATGCAGTTACTTTGCCTAAAAGATTATGACCTGTCATAAACATGTCACCTACACAGTCTAATATCTTATGCTTGACGAACTCGTCTGGGTAACGCAAACCGTTTGGATTTAAAACTTTAAATTCATCAAGTACCACTGCACTATCCATACTACCGCCTAGTGCTAAGTTGTTAGCGTGCATATATTCAATGTCTTTCATAAAGCCAAAAGTACGTGCACGGCTGATCTCTTCAGTAAAGCTTTGTGCCGTAATATCTAAACCAATGCGTTGGCGGCTTTCATTAATTGCAGGGTGATCAAAAGCAATTTCAAAATCAATATGGAATCCGTCGTAAGGTTCTACTTCGGCCCATTTATCACCTTCTTCAATGCGTACTTTTTCTTTAATACGAATAAAGCGTTTAGCAACATTTTGCTCTTCTATACCGCCTTTTTGTAATAAATAAATGAATGGCAATGCACTACCATCCATTATTGGTACTTCTGAGCTATCAAGTTCAACAATTAAATTGTCGATACCCATTGCTGCAACTGCCGCAATTAAGTGCTCTGTGGTCGATAAGCGAACACCATCTTTGTTAATTAAACAGGTACACAATTGCGTATCACCAACGGCTTCAGGTGTTGTTTCAAAATCAACAACCGGATCAAGGTCGACACGACGAAATACAATACCAGTATTTGCGCTCGCAGGTCGGAGAGTTATTGTGACCTTCTCACCTTTATGAAGTCCAATTCCTATGGCTTTGACTACTTGTGCAATCGTACGCTGTTTAATCATAGGTTCGCTCACTTTAGTAAATATTACAGTTAGACGGCGGATTGTAACATAAATACGGCATCACTACAATATTTGTTCACATTTCGCACAAAAGTACTATTTTATGTTAATCCGCTTGTTTGCGTAAAAAAGCAGGAATGTCAAAGTAATCACCACCTTCAGACTTATCTGACTTTTTATTACTTGTCGACGTTGCATTGCTAGCAGAACTCGTTGAGCTAGTCGATGTTGTCTGCTCTTTCGTTTGCGCTTGCGTATTGCCTGTACCTTCTTCAGCACTTGAGCCTTGGCTGGCAAAACTAGGCACATACATACTGCTACTGGTTTGCGTGCTAGCACTTGATACATCAGAACCCGATGCTTTTTTAAAGCCGTTATCTACAATACCAAACTGTGGACGACGATCGCCACCTAAGCCTGTTGCAACAACGGTGACACGCAACTCATCTGTCATTTCAGGATCGATTACCGCACCCACAACAACCGTAGCGTTTTCAGAGGCCAACGCCTTAACATGGTTACCCACAATTTCAAATTCTTCAATCGCAATATCCATACCAGCAGTAATGTTAACCAAAATACCTTTAGCACCGGTTAAATCAACATCTTCAAGTAACGGACTTGAAATAGCCGCTTCGGCTGCTTCTTGCGCACGATCAGGGCCTGATGCTGATGCAGTTCCCATCATCGCAGTACCCATTGCAGACATAACCGTACGTACATCGGCGAAATCCACGTTAATTAGACCCGAGCGCGTGATCAGTTCAGCAATACCTTGCACCGCACCAAATAACACGTCATTTGCTTTAGCAAATGCATCCAGCAATGTTGTACCTTTACCCAGTACTTTCAGTAACTTATTATTTGGAATAGTAATTAACGAGTCCACGATTTCAGATAGTTCGCTAATCCCTTGCTCTGCAGCAGCGGCGCGCTTCTTACCTTCAAAATCAAACGGACGTGTTACCACAGCAACAGTTAAAATACCCAGTTCTTTAGCAATTTTAGCCACAACTGGCGCAGCACCAGTACCTGTACCGCCGCCCATACCTGCCGCTATAAATACCATGTCGGCACCTTCAAGGCTGGCACGAATGGTTTCTGCGTCCTCTTCAGCCGATTGACGACCTACTTCAGGGTTTGCACCTGCACCTAACCCCGAAGTTATTTGCGTGCCTAGCTGTACCGTTACATCAGCGGCTGAATTACGTAATGCTTGTGCATCCGTATTCGCTGCAATAAAACGTACACCCTCTATTTGTTGTTTTACCATGTGCTCAACTGCGTTACCGCCGCCGCCACCAACACCTATTACTTTTATTACAGCTTCTTCGCTGTGTTGTTCCATTATATCAAACATATTTACTCTCCGACTTGAGTATTAAAACTCGCCTTGAAACCATTTTGTGATGCGGTTCCACCAATTATTATTATCATCCGCTTTCGACTTTTGTGCATTCATCGACTGCATAGTACGCCCGTATTGTAACAAACCTACAGCGGTTGCGTACGAAGGATCATCAACATAATCAGTTAAACCTACGACACCAATTGGTTTACCTATTCTTACTGGCATTTGAAAAATATCTTCAGCCACTTCCATGGCACCCGTCATTTTAGCTGTCCCGCCGGTAATGACCAGACCTGCTGCAATTTGGTCTTCTAATCCTGAACGACGAATTTCTTCCATCGCCAATTCAAATAATTCTCTAAAACGTGGTTCAACCACTTCTGATAGTGTGTGCCTAGACATCAGCCTTGCTGGTCGCCCGCCCACACTTGGCACCTCAATGGTATCTTCATTGCTGGCCATTTGGCTACTTGCACAGGCATATTGTACTTTGAGAGCCTCTGCATGTGATATAGGTGTACGAAATATTTTTGCAATATCGCCGGTTACTTGGTTACCTGCCACCGGTATAACTGCCGAATGACGCAATGCCCCATTGATATAAATCGTAATATCCATAGTGCCACCACCAATATCAAGCACCGCAACGCCCAGTTCTTTTTCATCATCGGTTAATACTGAGTAGCATGATGCCAATGCAGTAAAAATAAGTTGATCTACCTCAAGCCCACAACGCTCTACACACTTTTCTATATTTTTAGCCATATCACTTGAACACGTAATAATGTGCGCTCGAGCTTCCATGCGCACACCGCTCATACCGAGTGGATTTTTAATCCCCTCTTGCATATCAATACTGTACTCTTGTGGCAAAGCATGTAACATTTTGCGCTCAGCTGAAATAGGCACTGAACGGGCAATATGAATAACATTTTCTATGTCTTCATCGGTGACCTCGGTGTTGTTAATAGCCACAACACCGCTTTCGTTTTGGCATTGTATGTGTTTGCCCGAAATCCCCAAATAAACCGAGCTAATACGACAATCAGCCATCAGCTCTGCTTCATCAATCGCACGGCGAATAGACTCAGACACTAAATTTAAATCGTTAACGCCGCCTTTATCCATTCCATGAGATATTTGGCTCCCCACGCCAACAATGCTGAGCTTGTTATCTGTGGTGATTTCACCTACCGTAGCCACTACTTTCGAAGTGCCAACGTCTAATCCAATCACTAGGTTTCTTTCTGCTGACTTAGTCATGCCTTACTCTTTATTATAATTGCTGTTCTTGCACTGGCTTATAGCTCACTGCAAGGCCGGTATCGTAGCGTAAATCAATTACATCTATTTGTGCATCAGCACGTTGTTCTAGGCGCGAATAAACGTCTATAAAACGTTGAACGCGTTTGGCTTTATCTTTGCGTCCTAAATTTAAACGCACGCCATTATCTAACCAAAGTTGCCACGAGAACCGCTCAGATAGCGCGAGACTAGTGAGCGTTAATGCATTTACTTTAAGCATTTCATCCAGCTGCTTAAACGCCAACCATGCTTCTTTTTCACTGCCCTCAGGGCCATAAAGCTGGGGCAAAGTGGCACTTAATTTATCACTTTTTGCTTCAAATACGTCACCGCTTTGATTAATTAACAAGTCACTATTCCAATGGGCAACCGCTTGATGTTCTACTACATAAACTTGAATGGTATCAGGCCATTGTTTTCTCACCGACACCGTAGCAACCCAAGGTAGTTCCTGCACTAAACGCTGTACTTGCTTTACATTTAATTTAAAAAAACTCGTTAAATCTGCTTTTTTTATAGCCTTTATTATTGCTTTTTCATCAGTGTATTTGGGGCTCCCTAACACCGTTAAATGCTTAATTTGTGCATCTTTATTTTCAACTAACCAGTGCGAAACGCCACTGGTTATTTCAATTAGCCCAATCACCACCGCTAGAAAAAAACTCACACCAAAAATCAGCGACCAGTTAAGCTGCTGTTTTAGTTGCTTTGCCTTCTCTAAAAAGGGATGCATATTAAAGGGTTTGCTCCAAAATGCGAACAACTAATTGCTCAAAACTTGCCCCATTGGCTTTTGCTGCCATTGGCACCAATGATTTTTCTGTCATGCCAGGTACAGTATTTACTTCTAACAAGTAAAAATGCCCTTGTTGATCTTGCATCGCATCCACTCGTCCCCAACCACTTGCACCTACCAAATCAAACGCATCAAGTGCCATTGTTTGTAATTTTTCGCTATCCAACTGTGATAAATCAGCAGGGCAATGGTATTGCGTAGTATTTGATTGATATTTAGCTTGATAGTCATAAAACCCATTTGGGGTACTCATTTCAATGACAGGCTGTACTTCATCGCCAAGCACAGCAATCGTAAATTCGCGACCCATGATCCACTGTTCTACCAACACCTGGGTGTCGAACTTAAATGCATTAGTAAGCGCCTCTTCAAGCTCTTTTACAGAGCTTGCCTGTGCCATACCGATACTAGAACCTTCATGTGATGGCTTAACCATCACCTTTTTAAATTGCGCCATAATAGCATTGGCATCAAAGCCTTTTTTAGCGTCAACCACAGTATAAGGTGCGGTGCTTAAACCTGCTGATTTAAACAAATGCTTACAACGAATTTTATCCATGGCCAGTGCCGAACCCAGTACATTACTGCCAGTGTAAGGCAGGTTCATAAACTCTAATGCCCCTTGTACTGTGCCATCTTCACCACCACGCCCATGCAAAGCAATAAAAACACGATCAACTTTTAATGCGTTTAATTCCCACAACGAACGACTTTGTGGATCAAACGCAATTGCATCAATGCCGCTTGCTAACAGGGCATTAAGTACTGCTTGGCCAGATTTTAATGACACATCGCGCTCTGCTGAGTTTCCACCTAGCAGCACCGCTACTTTACCAAATTGGGAATTTATCTGTGTCATACTTCACCTTGCTGTAATTTTTCTATCGACATATTTGTAGCCGCTAAGTTTTTAACCAGCTGACCTATGTTGCCCGCACCTTGTGTAAGCACGAGATCGTCATTTTGTAGGCAGTTAGCAAGCACCCCCGCAAGCTCTGAACTTGAGGCTACATGCAATGGCTCTTTACCTCGTTGACGCAAGCTGCGGCATAAGCTCTTACTATCAGCGCCCACAATCGGCTCTTCGCCAGCGCTGTAAACATCGAGTAATAAAAGCTGATCAACCTCAGCCAATACCTTTACAAAATCTTCGTATAAATCGCGAGTACGGGTATAACGGTGTGGCTGATATACCATCACTAAACGCTTGTCAGGCCAGCCTTCTCGCGCTGCGGTGATAGTAGCGGCCACTTCTGACGGGTGATGACCATAGTCATCTACTAGCATTACGCTACCGCGTTCATTTTCAAATTCACCGTAGTGCTGAAAACGCCGACCAATGCCTTCAAAGGTATCAAGTGCTGCTAAAATGGCATGATTCGCAATGTTTTGATCTTTAGCCACCGCAATCGCAGCTGTTGCATTTAGGGCATTGTGTTTACCCGGCATATTCAGCTTGGCGGTTAAACTCTCACCTTGTTTATTAGTTACCGTAAATTGGCATGTATTCGCTGTTTGGCTAAAGTCACTCATTCTATAATCTGCGTCGTGTGACTCACCGTAAGTGATCACCGGGCGACCAAAACGTGGGATCAATTCAGCAACAACGTCTGAATCAATACACACCACAGCTAACCCATAAAACGGCAGGTTATGAATGAATTCAACATAAGTATCTTTCATTTTTTCTAAACTGCCGCCATAGGTTTCCATGTGATCTTCTTCAATATTAGTGATCACCGACACCATAGGTTGTAAATGCAAAAAAGAAGCATCGCTTTCATCTGCTTCGGCAATTAAAAAGTCGCTTTTACCTACCTTAGCATTGCTGCCCGCACTATTAAGCAAACCACCAATTATAAAGGTTGGATCTAGCCCTGCTTGTGCATAAATACTGGCAATTAAGCTGGTTGTCGTTGTTTTACCATGAGTACCCGCAATAGCGATACCATGGCGAAAACGCATCAGTTCTGCGAGCATTTCGGCACGGCGCACAACCGGTATACGTGCCGCTTGTGCGGCTTGAATCTCAGGATTCGTCTTATCAATCGCACTTGAAACCACCACCACATTGGCGTCTTTTACGTTATTCTCATGATGACCAATAAACACTTCAGCGCCGGCTTTAATTAAACGCTCAGTCATCGCGCTGTGGGCTATATCTGAACCGGTAATACGGTAACCTTCAAAAGCAAGTACTTCGGCAATACCCCCCATACCTGCACCGCCTATTCCCACAAAGTGAATAGTTTCAATGCGGCGCATCGCTGGGCGTGTATATTTTTCTTTTATTAATGTTTCTTTCACTTATGTTCTCTTATTTGTTACTTGCTCACAGTGCATCGCTACGCTGGCTGTGGCATCTAATATGGCCTGCTGTTTTGCTTTGGTAGCCATTTTAGTGATTAATAAAGGTTCGGCTAAATAGGGGCTCAAAAGTTCAACAATACTGCGTTGATTAAATTGCGCTTGCGGCATTAATAACGCCCCTTCTGCCATCACTAAATACTGTGCATTCGCGGTTTGATGATCATCAACTGCGTGCGGAAACGGTACAAATACGGCCATTTTACCCGCAGCAGCAATTTCACTGACCGTAAGCGCACCCGCGCGGCAAATTACAATATCTGCCCAGCTATAAGCGGTATCCATATCATCAATAAATTCAGCAACGGTTACTTGCTCATTACCCATTTGTTGCTGCTGGTAACTTTCACTTACACTGCCAAGGTGCCCTTTACCGGTTTGATGCCAAATATTAATGGCACAAGTATCATTTAAGCGCTTAAATGCTTCAGGTAGTGTTTGGTTTAGCACTTGCGCACCTAACGAACCACCCACTACTAAAATATTTATAGGGCTGGTTACTTCACGCTTAGTAATATCAACCACACTTTGACGCACAGGGTTACCCACTAGTTCAGCTTTGCCATTGGCAAACGCACTGGGAAAAGCAGCTAAAACACGATTAGCACATTTAGCCAACCACCTATTACTCATGCCTGCTACGGCATTTTGTTCATGAATAACCAAAGGAATACCCAGGCTTTTTGCCGCAATACCTGTTGGGCCAGTTACATACCCCCCCATTGCTAAAACGACGTCCGGACGTTGTTGTTTTAATACTTTACGCGCTTGCAATATTGCATTAATAACCATGAATGGCGCTTTAATAAGGCGTTTTATACCATTGCCTCGTACGCCTTTTACATTAATAAAATCTATATTTATGTTGTGTTTAGGCACAACATTAGCTTCCATTCTATCTGCGGTGCCTATCCAGCTAACTTGCCACCCTTGCTGTTTGAGATGATCAGCTACAGCAATGCCAGGAAAAATATGCCCACCAGTTCCCCCAGCTACAATGACTATTTTTTTACTCATCGTCTCGCACCGCCCGACGTCGCCTGCTTGGTTGCCATTTTAGTTTCAAAATCAACACGTAATAAAATCCCTACAGCGATCGTCATCATTAATAAACTAGAACCACCATAAGAAATAAACGGCAATGTGAGCCCTTTGGTTGGCAATATTCCAGCACTTGCACCCACATTTACCATGGTTTGAAACGCAAACCAAATACCTATACTCAACGCTAAATACCCTTCATATTCTTTGTCATTTTTTAAGGCATGTTGGCCAATTAACAATGCTCTAAACACCAAAGTACCTAACACGATTAAAATACTAAACACACCAAAAAAACCTAATTCTTCAGCAATAACAGCAAAAATAAAATCGGTGTGTGCTTCAGGTAAATATTGTAACTTTTGCACACTATTACCTAGTCCTTGACCAAACCAATCACCTTGACTGTAAGCCATTAACGATTGCACCAACTGATACCCTCGACCAAAGGGATCTTCCCATGGATCTAAAAAACCCAAAACACGGGCCATACGATAAGGCTCAAATATAATTAAACCAGTTACAAGTGCAGCACCGGTTAAAATTAAAGCAAGAAACTGCCACAGTTTTGCACCGGCTAAAAACAATAAGCCAACCGTGGTCACAAACATCACCACAACAGTCCCTAGATCGGGCTGTATTAAAATAAGCGCAGCGTATACGGTAAATACAGCAATTGGCTTTGCAAACCCCTTTATGTTTTCTTGAACTTCGTTGCGCTTACGGACTAAATAGCCGGCTATATAACTAAAAAAGAATAACTTAGCCAGTTCAGATGCTTGAATATTAAATGGTCCAACAGGTATCCAGCGTGTAGACCCATTTACCTCCCGACCCACAATAAGCACCACAACTAACAACACTAACCCCAGCATTAACAAATACGGGTTTGCTTTTTTCCACCAACTCATAGGCACTAACGTCGTGATCCAAAATAAACAAAACGACAAAGCCAAAAAGATACCGTGACGCAATGTAAAGTGATAAGCATTGTCAAACATTCTATCGGCTACTGACATAGAAGCACTGGTTACCATCACAAAACCCACGCCAATGAGCATAATCATGCAATACAGTAGGGGCACATCATAAAGCTGTGCTGATGGCTTAGGCGTAAGTGCCTCTTTTATGTCAGCAAAAGCAATCATGAATGCACCGCCTGCACGCACTGCACAAAATCATCACCGCGCTGCATATAATTGTTATACATATCAATGCTGGCACAAGCGGGGGCTAATAAAACAATATCGCCTGACGCACTTAATTGTTTAGCAAGGGCAACAGCTGCTCGCATATTAGTAGTTAACTGCCCTTTGGTTGTCAGTGCGGCTAACTCTTTGCCATCTTTACCAAAACATATAAGCGCTTTTACATGCTGTTGTATATAAGGCTTTAATACTTCTAAATCAGCCCCTTTAGCATCACCACCAGCAATAACTACAAGATTTTCGTGCTTACCCGCTAAACTATCTATTGCCGCCACTGTTGCGCCTACGTTAGTGGCTTTAGAGTCGTTAAAGTATTTAACGCCATTAAATTCACCCACAAACTGACAACGGTGTGCTAAGCCGTTAAACTGCGCTAATGCGGTTTTGTAGTGCGCCTTAGTAATTATAAATGGGCTGAGTAACGCCATTACCGCTAGTGTATTTAAATAATTATGCTTACCCACCACGGCTAAAGCACTTACAGGTAAATAAGCTTCGCCTTTGACCATAAAGTGCGCTTCGTTATTGTGCTGTGCTAAGTGGTAATCGCCTTGTGTTTCACCAAAACTCATTATTGGCGCTAGCGTACGATCAACTGGACGCGTTTGTATATCATCAGCGTTAACAATTAAGTGTGCAGCACCATTATAAATACTTAGTTTTGAATCTATGTAAGCTTGATAGCTATCATAACGATCAAGGTGATCTTCTGAGATATTAAGTACAGTTGCACTCATCGCTTTTAAGCTGTGGGTAGTGTCAAGCTGAAAACTCGACAGTTCCAGTACAAATACATCAAAGTCACCGTCGAGCAAATCCAATACAGCGGTCCCGATGTTACCACCAAGTGCCACTTTATAACCCGCGGCTTTTAACACTTGATAGGCAAGCGTCACCACCGTTGATTTACCATTAGAGCCCGTTACCGCAACGACTGGCTTTTTATTAATGCGCGCAAACAACTCAACATCGCCAATCACTTCTACGCCTGCGTTAATTGCCTGCGCCACTGCCGGTGTTTTTAAACTCAGCCCAGGGCTAATAATTATCATATCGCAGTCACTAAGCGCTGCGTTATCTAAGTCACCAAAGTGCGAATTTAAACGTGCTGCGTGCTCATAAAGCCAATCAACACCGGGAGGGTTTTCACGGCTGTCGACCACATAAGGCTGTATTGATTGAGATACTAAAAAACGCACAATGCCCAGACCGGTTACACCGAGTCCGAGCACTGCTATATGTTTATTTTTTATCTCGTTTAAATACTGCATTTATCGAATCTTTAATGTCGCAAGGCCAGCAAGTACCAGCACAATAGAAATTATCCAAAAGCGCACAATAACCCGTGGCTCAGGCCAACCTTTAAGTTCGTAATGATGATGAATCGGCGCCATTCTAAAAATACGTTGCCCGCGTAACTTATAAGATCCAACTTGTAAAATTACCGACAGCGCTTCCATTACAAAAACGCCCCCCATAATTATCAGCAACAGCTCTTGACGAACAAGTACCGCAATTATACCCAGCGCACCACCGAGTGCTAATGAACCCACATCCCCCATAAATACTTGCGCTGGATAAGTGTTAAACCATAAAAAACCTAACCCAGCCCCCACAATAGCGGTACACACCACAACCAACTCACTCGCCAGTGGTAAATGCGGAATATGTAAATAAGCCGAAAAATTAATATTCCCAGTTAAATAAGCAATAATAGCCAGTGCCGCAGCCACCAAAATAGTAGGTACAATGGCCAAACCATCTAGGCCGTCGGTTAAATTAACTGCGTTTGACGTGCCCACTAACGCAAAGTACGTAATCACAATATAAAACAACCCTAACTGTGGTAGCACATCTTTAAAGAATGGCACTACAAGCGATGTCTCTGTCGCCTGGGTACTGGTCATATAAAGTGCTGTTGCCACAACCAATGCAATTACCGATTGCCAAAAGTACTTCCACTTGGCAATAAGTCCTTTGGGATCTTTGCGGATCACTTTACGGTAATCATCAATAAAGCCCACAATACCTAGCGAACCAATTACAAATAAAGTGGCCCACACGTATTTGTTTGAAAGATCTGCCCATAATAAAGTGCTGGTAAAAATTGCCGCTAAAATAAGTAAGCCACCCATAGTAGGCGTACCCGATTTAGATAAATGCGATTGCGGACCATCGTCGCGCACTGTTTGGCCTATTTGCATGCGCTGTAAACCACGAATTAACTTAGGTCCAAAATACAGCGACATCATTAATGCGGTTAAAATACCTAAAATAGCACGCAGAGTTAAATACGAAAAAACATTAAAGCCACTATAATATTGAGTTAAATACTCAGCCAGCCAAACTAACATGATGATGCTCCATTGATGGCTTGTTGCTGGCCATTAACTAAATCGGTTACTAAAAGCTCCATGCGAGAACTGCGTGATCCTTTCACGACAAGGGTAATTTTTTTATCTACTTTGCTAATGCTATTTTGAATTTGCTGCAGCATTTGCTCACGGTTTGAGAAATGACGATTTGGCAGCGCAAATACATCGCTTGCATACTTACTTAATACACCCAGTGTAAATAACTCATCAATCCCTTGCGCTAATGCGTACTCACCCACTTCCTGATGATATTTACGGGCATCTTCACCTAATTCCCCCATATCTCCGAGTGCCAAAATACGATGACCTTGTATATCACTGAGTAAATCAATCGCTGCTTTTACCGACTTAACGTTAGCATTATAGGTATCATCAATAATGGTTAAAGAGTCACCCGCTTTAATTAGATTAACCCGTCCTTTAACCTCTCCCATATTGGCTAATGCGTGCGCTATCTCCTCAAGCGACACATCAAATTCACGCGTCAAAGCGGCAGCAATTAGCGCATTATTAACATTATGTTTACCTGGTAAAGCTAAGGTAACAGGTACTCGTTGTTCGGCCGTGCATAAGGTAAAGCTGGCACGTGCACTATCGTCTAAACGAATCTCCTCAGCCCATATATCGCGCTTTTCAGTACTAGAAATACACTTAATATTGCGTGTTGCTAACTTATCAAGCCAATATTGGCTGAAGTCACTGTCGCAATTGACGATGGCAATGCCATCTTTTTTTAACCCGTCGTAAATTTCGCCTTTCGCTTGTGCCACACCTTGCAGGCTACCAAAGCCTTCTAAATGCGCCGCAGCAACATTACATACCACTGCTACATCAGGTTTGGTCATCGCGGTGGTGTACGCAATTTCACCAATATGATTAGCACCGAGCTCAATAACCGCATAACGATGTTGTGGCTCTAATCTCAATAACGTTAACGGTACGCCAATATCGTTATTAAAATTCCCTTTGGTCGCTAATACATCCCCTTTGCTTGATAAAATAGCGGCACACATTTCTTTGACTGTGGTTTTACCTACACTGCCTGTAATAGCAATGGTTTTAGGTGCCACACTTGCCATAACCGCCGCACCTAACTCACCCAACGCAATGCGTGTATCAGGCACTACAAATTGAGCAATATCGGTATTAACAGCGTGATCAACAATCACACCAATAGCGCCTTTTTGTTTAGCCTGGGCAATAAACTTATGGCCATCAAAATTAGGGCCTTTTAGTGCCAAAAATACTTCACCATCACATAAAGTACGCGTATCAGTGTTTATATTTATCACCTTGCGATTATCACCCTGATAATCCGTTGCTAGCACGTTAGCTAGCCAATCAAAATCCATTGGGATCATGCTTGAGACCCTCTTACTGCATTTTTTAATTGTTGTTGTACAAATTGGCGGTCGCAAAAATTGATGCGTTTATCACCTATAATTTGATAGTCTTCGTGCCCTTTACCGGCGATTAAAATAACCTCGCCTGCTTTGGCGTTACTAATAGCAAATTGTATTGCTGTAGCGCGGTCTGCCTCTAAATGGGCACGCTCTGGGTGCGCTAAACCTGCAGCTACGTCATTAATAATTGCATTAGGATCTTCAGAGCGCGGGTTATCACTGGTGATGATCACCTTGTCTGCAAATTGTTCAGCGGCTTGCGCCATTAATATACGTTTACCTTTATCTCTGTCGCCACCACAGCCAAATACACAACTTACACCACCTGGTACATGTTGTTGCAGCGCTTGTAATGCTAAAGCGAGTGCATCAGGCGTGTGTGCATAATCAACCACACAAGTAGGCATATTAGGAGTTGAAAATGCTTGCATTCTGCCTGCAACCGGCTGTAAATACTCACACCCTGCCGCTAACTGCGCCAATGGATAACCTAGCGATAATAGCGTTGCTAAAGCGGCGGTTAAATTATAAAGATTAAATTCACCAAACAGTGGGGATTTTATAGCAACATCCCCCCAACTTGTGGCTAACTGCGCCGAAATAC
The DNA here is from genome assembly GCF_018402495.1 of Pseudoalteromonas sp. Lineage (GTDB taxonomy): Bacteria > Pseudomonadota > Gammaproteobacteria > Enterobacterales > Alteromonadaceae > Pseudoalteromonas. Next base: position 354,327 of record NZ_JAGYIU010000004.1, on the reverse strand, counting down.
CGGTAGCTGAATAGCTAACGTCACTAAAATAAACACATTGTGTATTTTTAGGCGCTAAGTTTTTACGCCCATAACACACTAAATTATTAAAGCTGTATTTTTCAATCCATTGCTGTGCTTGTCCGTCGTCTTGATTAAGAATGACATTAGTGGCATCAAAATCACGAAACAGCATCAACTTTGCATCGCCATAGCTATTCATATTGCCATGATAATCTAAGTGATCGCGAGATAAGTTAGTAAATACAGCTGCTTTAAAATGACACTGCTCAACGCGATGCTGCACCAAACCGTGGGATGATACTTCCATAGCGACTAAGCGATATTGCTGATCGCTTAAATTGCTTAAAATACGTTGTAAATCAACTGCCGAAGGCGTGGTATTTTGTAGCGCTGTTAAGTTATCAGGATGGCCATAACCTAAGGTGCCAATAATAGCGGCTTGGATATCACAAAATTGTGCTAAATGAGCAATCATTGCGGTTGTTGTTGATTTACCATTAGTGCCTGTTACGCCAATTAAGTCTAATTGTTGGCTAGGCTGCTGGTAAAATTGACACGCTAATTCTGGCAGCTTTTTGTTGAGTTCAGAGACTAAATATAGCGGTTCAAAATCACTTTCAAACTCGCAAAGTCTGTCGGCAATAATGGCACTGGCACCATTTTCAATCGCTTTATCAATAAAGTGTCCGCCATCAAGCTGATGCCCTTTTATCGCCACAAACACATCACCTGGTTTGACATCGCGGCTATCTAAACGTAGCTCGTTTACTATTAAACGTGCTGCATCTATTTCTAAATGTTTTAAAATTGTGTGTAAATCACGCACCATCATCTTTGCCTTTCACGAATGCCACCGAATCTTTATCTGGGGCAACGTTTAAAATTCTTAATGAATTAGAGATTATTTCTGCAAATGCTGGACCTGCCGTCGCACCGCCATAATAAACATCTCCACCGGGCTCGTTGATCAATACCACAACGGCTAACCGCGGGTTACTTGCAGGGGCAATACCGGCAAAGTAACCTACATATTCGTCACCATAGCCACCAGCAGCGGCTTTTTTAGAGGTGCCCGTTTTACCAGCAGCGCGATAACCATCCACTTTAATGCGTCTTGCGGTACCGCCTTTTTCAAACACGCTTTCCATCATATGCACAAGGGCTTCAACGTCTTTTTGTTGAAAAATACGCTCTCCTTCAGGAATAGAATCTTGCTTTAGTACAGTAAGCGGGCGGTTAACACCACCTGAGCCCAACATGGCGTAAAAACGTGCCATTTGCGCGGTACTCACGGCAATATTATAACCAAACGAGAGCGCTGCAATTTCGTGATCTGACCAACGGCGGTTAGGGTAAAATAAACCACTGCTTTCCCCTACCATACCAGTACCGCTATCACTACCAAACCCCACTTTTTGATACAAACCCACAAAGTAGTCTTTTGGAACGGTTTGACTTATTTTAGTTACGCCCATATTGCTGGAATATTTTAAAATATCGCGCAGCGTCATTTCACCGTGATTACGGGTATCTTGTACTAAGCTGCCCCCTAAACGCATCCAGCCTGGGTAGGTATCAACTTCGTCATCCGGTTGGATTGTGCCGTAGTCTAATCCAGCTAAGATGGCTAGGGGCTTAACAGTTGAGCCAGGTTCAAACAAATCAGTAATTGCACGATTACGACGTTTATGCGGAGCTGCCCCGCTTAAGTTGTTAGGATTAAATGACGGACTATTGACCATGGCCAATACTTCACCAGTTCTTACATCAACTACCATGGCAGAACCCGATGTCGCCTTGTAAGTTAATACCGCTGATTTTACCGCTTTATAGGCAATGGCTTGAATACGTTGATCAATACTTAGCTGAATGTTTTCGGGCTCTACACGCTCGCGCTCATCGAGTACTTCAACTTCACGCCCTTGCGCATCTTTTCGAATAGTGCGGCGGCCCTCTTCACCGGTTAATGCGTTTTCGTAAAGCTTTTCAATGCCTTCAATACCTTTTCCGTCAATATTGGTAAACCCAATAATATGTGCACTTACTTCACCGGCGGGGTAATAACGTTTTGATTCATCCAATAAATGAATACCAGGTAGGCGTAAATCACCAATGTAATTAGCCACAGCAGGGGTGACTTGGCGTTTTAAGTAAACAAATCGACGACTTGGATCATCAAGTAATCGCGAATTAATTTTGCTAGGTTCAATGCGCAGTACATCGGCTAATTCACGCCAGCGTAAGTCGTTTTCATAATACAGGGCAGTACGCTTATTTAGCTCAGCGACATTTTCACGCAGTGTTTGCTGATCTTCACCATTTTTACGAGCTTGCCTGAGGACTTTGCTAACCAATGATTTATGCAAAGCTTTAGGATCTGCATACACACTCACTACAGGCACACTCACGGCAAGCTCTTTACCATTACGATCAAAGATCATTCCACGTTGTACATGTAGTCTTTCTATACGTACCGTGCGCTTATCGCTTTCAGAACGTGCTTTATCGGGTTCAATTACTTGCAAGTAAGCAGCACGTGACACCAAAGTCACAAACACTAAAAAAATCACCGTACACACTAAAATAAAGCGCCATGCGATTAGTTTATTGACTGTTTTTTTGCCTCGCGTTCTCATCTTAATATGATTACCTGCTCATCTTGGCTGGTTGGCCGCTTCATTTCAAGTTGTGACGTTGCTACTTCTTCAATGCGCGCATGTTGTGAATAAAACTCTTCTTCCACTAAAAAATAACGCCACTCTAAATCCAACTCATCACGCTCTTGAAGTAAGGAGTCTTGCTTAATTAACTGCGATCGTGATAAGTGAGTTATTTGCACCGCGCTCAAGCTTGATACAAATATCACAACCAATAAAGCCAAGGTGATTTTGTTTGCACCTAGACCTTTAATTATTTCGATAAATAAATTGGGCTGGCGATAGCTCGCTTTTTTACTCATCCCAACCTCTGTGCGATCCTTAGCACTGAGCTGCGAGAGCGTGGATTACGCGCCACTTCATCAGCACTTGGTTTAATAGCTTTACCCACTGCCTTTAACGTCAGGTTTTTATTTATTTGTGCATCGGTTAAAGGCAGACCTCTGGGTATCGCTTCTCCCTTACTCTGTTTTTTTATAAATTGTTTTACTATGCGATCTTCTAGCGAATGAAAAGAGATAACGACTAAACGTCCCCCCGGCTTAAGCACTTTAATCGCCGCCTGTAATGCCGTTTGAATTTCCTCTAATTCGCTATTGATATAAATACGAATAGCCTGAAATGTACGCGTTGCAGGGTGTTTAAACTTATCTTTAACCGGTACAGCCTCATCAACTAAATCAGCAAGTTGCTTGGTCGTGGTAATAGGCGTGTGTTCACGCACTTCTAAAATTTTGTGCGCAATACGTTTACCAAATTTTTCTTCGCCTAGCTTTTTAATCACATGGGTAATGTCATCTAATTCGGCTTCGGCTAACCACTGCGCTGCACTACGACCAGTACTAGGATCCATTCGCATATCGAGCGGGCCATCTTTCATAAAGCTAAAACCGCGTGCTGCATCATCTAGCTGCGGCGACGACACACCAATATCAAGTAAAATGCCATCAACCTGACCAATAAGATCGTTTTGCTCAGCAACTTCGTATAGTTTTGAAAATCGAGAATGGGCAATCGAAAAACGCGGGTCGTCTGCAAATTTCTCTGCTGATTTAATAGCTTGTGGATCTTGGTCAATAGCCTGAAGGCGACCATTATCACCCAAGCGAGCTAATATCTGCCCTGAATGTCCGCCACGTCCAAAGGTGCCATCCATGTAGATGCCGTCTGGCTTAATTGCAAGTGCATCTATGGTTTCATCCATTAATACGGATACGTGTTCAAATTGCGCTGTCATTAGCTATTAGCTGCCTTTTTATTGTGCTGCTAGAGGGTAAAGTTATCTAAATCGTCATTGGGTTCAAAATCACCGAGCCTTTCAAGCTCAGTGTCTTGGCGCATTTGTTCGTGCCAACGTGCTTCATCCCAAATTTCAAATTTATTCATTAAGCCCACCAGCATAATTTTTTTGCCAAGTTCTGCATGTGAACGCAATGAAGGCGCCAGCAAAATTCGACCATTTTTATCAAGCTGATACTCTGTCGCATTGCCTAACAACATACGTTGCATCCGTCGTGCTCTGGGATTCATATTAGATATTTTTGCTAAACGGCTCTCTATTTCTAACCACTCAGCAAACGGGTATAACCAAAGGCAAGGTTCATTAAGTGCAACAGTACAAATAACCGTTCCCTGATCTTCAGACAACAGCGTATCTCGGTACTTAGTCGGTACCGCAAAACGTCCTTTATCGTCCAAACTCAGCGAACTTGCACCACGAAACATAAAAAGCCCATTGCAAAATTTTTTAATCAACGTTTTGATTAACCCGATCCAGTTTGATCCACTAAACACCACTTTTTACCACAGTGCTCCAGTTTAGGGCTTGACAAGCCTTTTTGTCAAGTAAGTCACCCAGCTTTAACACCCCGCTAAGCCTGAAAAAATAAGGCTCAGATTAAAGCGGTTGAATTGTTTAATAAAAAATCGACTCAACTAATAAAAAATTTTTTTCTGATTTTTTTATCCGCTTGTTGACCTTATTTTTTTAATAAATAAACAGTAAATAATTACAATTTTTTAATATGTAAAAATTACAACCTAGTGTCGCAATAGTTACAGCCTTAACGACATAAGAAACAAACAAAAAAATGCAAACCCATAAAAAACAACAACTTAAACAAAAAATAAAACTGGTTCGATCATTGCACCACATTAATTACTTTTAAAAAATAAGGATTGATTATGGCTACGGCAACTAAGAGCAAAACACCACTTGATTCAAAACAAGACAATGAAGCCCCACTAACAGACAAAGCAACATCAGCCGCGCATGACGCAGTAGATGCACTATCAAGCAAAGCGGCAGCGGCAGAAAGTGGCGTTCGTAAAGGCGCAACCAGTTCAGCTGAAACACTTAATGAAAAGCAGTTAGCTGCACGTGAGAAAATAGAAGAGTGTACGTCTAAAACGCGTCAACTCGCATCAGAAAATCCACTAGCAACTGCGGGGATTGCATTTGCTGCTGGTATGTTAGTTACAGCACTGTTTCGTCGTAAGTAATTACTGATGCAAAACCAACATTCAACACCAAGTGAATCACAAGCAACAGACTCGCAGTCATCGGCCGCTACACAAGCCGATGACTGGCAAGATCATGTTGCTAAGCTTGCTGATTATGCAGCGCAGCTCAAGGATGATTATCACCAACAAGGAAAGTTAACGCATCAGCTAGCCATAGCTGAGTGGAAACTGTCGTTAAGATCCTTAGCACTGATCACCATCCTACTAGGATGTTTTGCCAGTGGCTTGGTGTTACTGTGGGTGGGGTTTTTAGGCATTGTAGGCTATGCCACGTTTGATCTATTTAACTCGATATGGTTAAGCATTGGTGTAGTGATATGCCTACAAACTTTATGCTTAATTTGGTTATGGCGAAACGCCATTTACCTAAGCAACAAAATTGGCTTTTCCAAAACGTTAAATAGCCTAAAGCAATTACTCAAACTATGAGGCACTGGCAATTATGTTAATCAATTTTTTGATCAACTCACCTAATTCCCAAGTAAAACAATTAAATAAAGATGTCGCTATACGAGCGGAACTAAAGTCTCAGCACCTAGCGGCTATAAAATATAGAGCCAAGCGTTTTGCTGCAACAAAAATAGGGCTCGCCAGTGCGTTTGCAGCTGGTGTGGCTGTGGAATCTGCAAAAGGTGATGCCAACACAATCAAAAAATACACTTGGCTACTAAAGCTGCTTGCTTAAATTCTTCCTAAAGCGAGCCAAAAAAACCATCTTGGTAATCACTTATAGCTTGGCGAATTTCAGCTTCACTAGTCATTACAAACGGCCCCATGTGCACAATTGGCTGGTTAAGTGGATCGCCTGCTAAAATAAGAACTCCCGCTGTTTTCTTTGCCTGTAATACAATGTCACTCAATGGTTCTAATATAAGTAACTTACCCGCATCAAGCATGTCACCTGTCTGTGAAATTAATGAGCCTGTATGAATATAAATCATTACTTTTTGCTGTTTTAAAGCCGGTAAATGAAGACCTTCACCCGCAGGTAAAGCTACATCGGCTATAGCGCCATTAGCAGCTAAGTTTTGTAAGCTTGCAGCCAATTGGTGTGATTCAAATTGCCATGTCCCTGCTAAGGCTTTAAGTGAAACACCTTGCTGATTAGTAAAACTCGGTGCAGGATGATCTGTGGTATCTTGGTATTGAGGCTCACGCATTTTATCAGCACTTAGCATATTGAGCCAAATTTGAAAGCCATGTAAACCTTGTTCAGCATCTGCAAGTGGCATTTCACTGTGCATAACACCGCTACCGGTACTCATCCATTGTACGTCACCCACGCGAATCGCTTTTTTGTTACCCATTTGGTCTTGATGTTCAAATCCGCCTTTTAAAATATAGGTAAAGGTTTCGATACCTCGATGCGGGTGAGGAGGAAAGCCACCAATATAGTCACTTTTATTGTCAGATTTAAGTTCATCTATCATTAAAAATGGATCTAAATATTTACCATCAAACCCAGGTATACGACGAATATTAACACCATCGCCATCTTGGGTAGCATAAGCTGTAAGCACTTTAGTAATTTTCATTTTTATTGCCTAAAATTTATTAAATAAATATAAGGGACTAATCTATTACTCATCATGTTTTTAATATATTTCAATTATATACATTTGATATTTGAGATATAGCAATAGTACTTATAATATTATTTATAGTAATATTGTCTGTGAAACTCTAATTTATACCAATTTCATTAAATTAGTGGTCAAGTATAGCGATAAAAACAGCTCAATAATTTTTAATTATATTAGCAAGTTATTTTACTCGTTAGCATGGCCATGGTTTTAATAACATTGGTACTATACATAATTTGGATTCGATTATTTTTACTTCATCACTAAAACATCAACTCTATCGCCTTCTAATGCTTGTTTGCATACCTGTGGTTGCTGTTATTTTAGTAACTTTATGGTTTAGCCGTGACGCTGCGATCAAAGAACACGAAAAAAAAGTTCAGGACCTTACTAAGCATTTAATTTTTAAGCAACAAAGTATGCTAGATGATGTACGCCGAGCTACTATTTTTTTAGCAAAAAAACAAAGCAGTATTGAGACTATAACCTCTTCTTGCCCCTCTCATATTTTTGATATAAAAACGCTAAACGGCAACATCGCTAATATTGGAATTGTAGATAAAAACGGTAATGTATTGTGCACTACCAAAAATAATACTACCCATATTAATATCAGCGATCGCCCTTATTTTCAAAGTACGTTAACTAATAAAGGCTTTAGTATTGGTCACTTTCAACACGATCGAAGCCTCAGCGCACAAAGTATTAACTTTGCTTATCCTATCTTAAATAAAAACAACAATATTGAAGGTGTAGTTGTTACTGTAATTGCATTAGATTGGTGGAGCTCAGCGCTCAACACGATAAAGTTACCTAAAGGGGTACGTGCAGTAATTACTGATTCTGACGGACGAATTGTAGCAAACCACCCAGTCTCAACCGATCGATTAGGTCAGCAGCTAAAAGAACATGATTTAGCTCATAACCAGAAACAAACGCAGATATACAAAAGCAAAGATGGTATTAGCCGTATTTTCCACCGTGCAACACTCTATCGTGACGACAATACCAATCAACTCTCTATATTTATCACCCAGCCAGTTACTCAATCTCTTGAGCAAATTGATATTCAATTTTTAAGAATGGTTTTAGTATTTTTGTTATCAATTATAGTATTGGCAACATTGACAAAAAGGTTAGTCAACAAAAGTATTTTATCTCCTATTGAAAATCTAACCTCAGCCATTAATCGTCTCGCGGCCGGTAATATGCCACATCACGACGAACAACCAAATAGTCCTGAACTAAATGAGCTTTATCATTGTTTTAAATACATGGCTAAAACTCGCTTAAATGCTGAAGCACAACTGCAGCATAAACATGACGAACTCAACAGCTTGCTTAATGCGCTACCTGATGCTTTTTTGCGTGTTGATACTAGTGGCACTATTCTAGACTGTGGAGGGTATATTGGAGCATTAAATTCTAATAATTTAACCCCACCTCAAAAGTTGTCTTGCTTATTAGACACAACCAACTTAAAACAAATAAAATCATATTTAAAGCCAATAGCTGAGCCTATTGTTATTGAACTTGAAAGTAAGCAGAATAACCAGTTTTTTGAGGCTAAAATTAGCCCGATGAAAAAGAATAACGAGTTTGTAGTTGTAATTAGTAACATAACGCAACGAAAGCAAAACCAAGAATCCTTGCACTTGGCATCCTTAGTTTACAACAACAGTAGCGAAGGTATGGCTATTACCGATAAAGACGGTATTATTTATGATGTAAATCCAGCCTTTTGCAAAACCACCTTTTATTCAAAAAACGAAGTGATAAACCAAACTGTGGGGATTTTATCTTCAGGTAAACACGACAAGCAGTTTTATGACTACATGTGGCAATCACTGAATACAACAGGTCGCTGGCAAGGTGAAATAACTAATCGGCGTAAAAATGGTGAGTTATATGTTGAATGGCTAACCATAGACACGATTTACGATAAAAACAAAGTTCCAACTAGCCGAATTGCTATTTTTACCGATTTAACCGAGAAAAAACAAGCTGATGAACTAATTTGGCGACAAGCCCATTTTGATCACTTAACCGATTTACCTAATCGATTAGAGCTAAAAGAGCGCTTAAATCAGCGATTCACAAATCTAACCAGTGACGATCAAACGCTGGTTATTATGTTGTTAGATATTGATCATTTTAAAGATATTAACGATACATTAGGCCACCACTACGGCGATAGATTACTTAAATTAGTCTCTGAACGTATTGTATTCACTGCCAAAGAGGCCGACTTTGTAGCCCGAATTGGCGGGGATGAATTTGTTGTCGTTTTTAGTAATTTACACGGTAGCGAAAACATCAAACAAATGGCAAACTCACTTTTATTCAGCCTTGCCTCTACTATTTTTATCGAAGAAGAAAAAGTATATATTAGTGCCAGTATTGGTATTGCCTGCGCCCCTGACGATGGCCAAAGTCCAGAGCAGTTACTTAAAGCCGCTGACCAAGCCATGTATAAAGCAAAAAATAGCGGCCGCAATGGCTTTGAATTTTTCTCTCAAGATATGCGAGAAGATGCAAACGCAAGAATGCAATTACTTAAAGAGCTGCGCTCAGCAATAGAGCTTGCGCAGTTTGAACTGTATTACCAGCCTATTGTCTCGCTTGATAGTTTGCATATTCATAAAGCCGAGGGACTTATACGTTGGCAACACCCAGAAAAAGGCCTGATCAGCCCTGCTGACTTTATTCCTCTTGCTGAAGAAACCAGACAAATAAATGCGCTGGGTCAATTTGTATTTGCTGAGGCACTACAAACACTTAATGATATTAAAAAACACATTCAAGATGAATTTCAGATAAGCATTAACGTTTCACCAGTGCAATTGGCAACCGTCGATAGCGGCATAGACGAATGGAGTAGAATGTTAGCAAGCGCCAACATACCAGCTTCAGCAATTGTGGCTGAAATTACTGAGGGTTTAATGGTTAACCCTGAAGAGCTTACCCAAAGTCGCTTAAAAGCCTTAGTTAAGTCAGGGATGCAATTAGCCCTTGATGATTTTGGCACCGGTTATTCATCGCTTGCCTACTTACAAGAAATGGATACCGACTACCTTAAAATAGACAAGCGATTCGTTGATAATATTCAAAAAGGCAGCCAAGAACTTGCCCTGTGTGAAGCCATCATCATGATGGCACATCAGCTCGGTTTAAAAGTGATTGCCGAAGGCATAGAAACAAAATTACAAATGGACTTATTGCTTGAGGCCGGTTGTGATTACGGCCAAGGGTATTTGTTTTCAAAGCCGCTGCACAAAGCCTCGTTTATGCAGCTGATAACAACAAACCAAGTGATTAGTTTAAAATAAAAGTCATTTAGCCCTAATACTGGTTATTTTGTGTCGAGGTGATCTGCAACATAAGCACCTCGCTGCCCTCTTTTTTTATCTGGGCCTCTCGTGCTATCTTGTGCCGTTTGCTGCTCTAACGCTGCATTAATTGTAGCTCCTAAAATAATGATATAAGCGCTAATAAATAGCCACATAAGCATAATAACCACTCCACCTAAAGAGCCATATGTTTCGTTGTAACTAGCAAAATGAGATACATAAAATGAAAAGCCAATAGATGCCACAATCCATAATACGGTGGCTGTGAATGATCCCACGGTAACCCAGCGCCATTTAGCTGCTTTTCTGTGAGGCGCATAACGGTATAAAATTAATAATGCAAAATTAAAGGTCAGTGCCAGCAATGGCCATGATATAAGCATGATTAAAAAATCAATACTCTCTTTAATTCCGAGTAAATTAAGAGCAAGCGGTAATATACCTATAATTACCAGTGCTATTACTGCCACCACAATTGCACCCACTGAAAATAACAAACGTACAAGTTGCGCTTTTAAAAATGAGCGTTTTTCGTATTCGTGATAACTAATATTACATGCTGTGATCAATGCTTGACTGCCCTTAGAGCTACTCCAAATGGTGAGCAATAAAGTACCCAGCGCACTAAGGCTTAAACTAGTTTGTGACTTTTGCGCAAGACTTAAAACTTGAGATAAAATAATTTCTTGAGTGCTTTGTGGTAATAACGCCATAAATTGACTTAAATACACACCAATATCATTCGGTGATGCCAAATAAGCATACACAGACACCAATGCTGCAATGGCGGGAAAAATAGCCAGTAACGCATAAAATGCCACGCCAGCCGCCACTAAAGATAAATTATCACGGCTCATTTGTTTTACTATTCGCCTTGTAATATCCCACCAGCCACGCAGAGGGATATGGTTAGGCTGCTTGGCTCTTTGGCCTCGCTTAAAGTCACTCATAGTTAACTCCCTTTTCCTAATTAAGCAGCAAAATGCTTGCCAAACAAATACTGCTTGGTATTAGACTTGCTGCTATTGTTTAACACAGGCCCTAATCACTTCGACCTAACAGGGATGACCTCTATGCTCAGTGCTTTAACTGCAACACTCGCTAATAACACATCAATTCCAGTAATCGACACCGTTAAGCCAAACTCTATTTCCTAGAGTTTTTTAAAAGATCAAAGTACGCAATTACTACACACATTCATGCAATTACTGCCTACTTTATTTTTAGGGATTGTTATTTTGGTGATTAGCTACTTAATCGCTGCGCCATTATCGCGCTTATTGATAAAACCTGTTAGTTATATGACCGACAGCACCTTAGTGCATTTAGTGATTAGACGCAGTATTAGCACCTTGATCATTTTACTGGGAGTCTATCTGTTCTTACGCTTAGCCGGATTAACCCAGTTTGCCATGGCAATTATGAGTGGCACCGGATTAATTGGACTTATTTTGGGCTTTGCCTTTCGGGATATTGCTGAGAACTTTATTGCCAGTTTACTTTTGAGTGTACAGCGCCCATTTAAAATAGATGATGTAATAGAAGTTGATGGCAGAGTTGGTATTGTTAAAAAAGTAACTGCACGGGCAACCACTTTAGTTGACTACGATGGCAAACATATTCAAATACCCAATGCGACTGTGTATAAGAATACCATTAAAAACTTAACCGCTAATCCAAAAATGCGCGGCCATTTCTCAATCGGTATTGGCTACGATAATGATATTCGCGAGCAAGCCGATGAATCACGCGACCCAGAGCAAAGTAAAAATATTATATAGAGAGGTTCTAGGCTCGAGACCCGAATCTCATAACCCGACGCCCTTAACCCGTAACTAAAGTGCGCGGCATAAAGCCCCGCCAAAAACAATTAAAACGCGGTGATTAACCGTAGGCGGGAGTTTACCTCGCGCATGTTTTAGATTCTAGGCTCGAGGTTCTAGGCCCGAAGCTCGCCGCCCATTGCCCGAAGCTCTTACCCGTCGTCCGGCTACAAAAAAGCCCGCAGCGTTAACTGCAGGCTTTTTTATTGAATGAGTGAGTCAGCCATTAAGCCGGGTTCTGTCCTTTCCGAAGAAAGTGATAATCATTCGTCTAGGCCATAAATCGCTCTATGGCTCAAGCAACCTACCCGGTTCTCACGTGGGCCACGCGTTCATTATTTAAAATGATAGAACCCTATTTGGTCTTGCTCCGAGTGGAGTTTACCTTGCAACCGACTATTACTAGCGGCCCGGTGCGCTCTTACCGCACCCTTTCACCCTTACCAATCCGAAGATTGGCGGTCTTCTCTCTGCTGCACTTGTCGTGGGCTCACGCCCCCCAGCCGTTAACTGGCACTCTGCCCTGTGGAGCCCGGACTTTCCTCCCCCTGCGCATTTTCGTTGCAGGCAGCGATTATCTTGGCTAACTCGGCGCGCAGTATACATCAGAGCACTCCACTACGCAGTAAACATTTACTGTTTTTCTTCAATAATTGTTTTATATAGCGCGTTTTTCTTCATACCAAAGTAATCGGCTACCACACCACAGGCTTTTTTCATTGGCATTTCGTTTTCAAGTAAGGCTAACATTTTACGGGCTTCTGGCGGAATATCGTCAACTACCTTAGGTTTACCCGGTAGCATGAGTACTATTTCGCCGCGTTGTTTAGTTGGATCGTCAGTTAAAAACTGTTTTAACTCACTCACGGTGCCATTAAAGAAGGTTTCAAATGTTTTAGTGAGCTCTTTGGCAAATACCACTTGCTGCTCACCACCTAGCGCTGCTTCTAAATCGTCTAAGCTTGCCATAATACGATGGGTACTTTCATACATAATACTGGTGATGCTTGAGTTAACCGCATCAATAAAAAAGTCTTGCCGTGCTTTACTTTTAACTGGCGTAAAACCAATAAATTGAAAACGATCGGTGGGTAAGCCTGAGCAACATACCGCAGTAATTGCAGCGCACGCACCAGGCACGGGTGTTACATTTGCGCCCTGCTCACGACATAAATTAACAACGGCATAACCTGGGTCGCTTATAAGCGGCGTGCCGGCATCGGATACTAATGCAATATTTAACCCTTGATTAAGTTGATCGATAATTTGCTGCGCTTTTTGCTTTTCATTATGGTCATGTAACGCAAAAGTTTTAGCCTTAATACCAAAGTGGCTAAGTAGCTTACCTGTATGACGGGTATCTTCAGCCGCGATTAAGTCAACCTGCGATAATGTCGCGATTGCACGCTGACTTAAGTCATCAAAATTGCCAATTGGGGTGGCAACAACGTAAAGAGTGCCAATTTTATGTGAATTCTCCTCATTTAACATTGAGGTCTCCTGCGTCAGTCAGTAATATAAGCAAATCGCGTTAACGTATGGGAAATCATTGTGCGACTTAAACTAGTTAGTCTATTAATTATATTGTCAGGGTTATCGGCGTGTAGCACAACCGAAAAACCAACTAAAACCAGCGATAACTTATATAGCAGTGCCGATACGCTGAAAAATGAAGCACTGAATGCGCAATCTATTTACCAATTGGCGCAAAACCGCTATGGCGCCGATAAAATTCAATTACTTTATACTGCCCGAGATAGTGCTATTACCGAGCAAAATTGGGCTTTACTCGAAAAAATATGCACTGAGCTGGAACTCACGCCAAGTGTCGATCAAATCCAAAACCGTTTATACATTGCTTTTGCACAAAAAGAGCAAAATAAAAACCAGCAAGCGCTCGAAGTATTAAACTCACTTGAAGGACAACTCAAGCAACCTGAGCATTTTGCTTGGCACCAATTTTTAACCGGCAGTATTTTCGCTTCTCAAAATTTGCCAAAACGCGCAATACCTTACTTTTTCGCCGCATCTGAATCTGCAACTAAAAATAGCATTTCAATTCCTCAACTTAGTGAAGCGCTTTGGGGAAATTTAACGCAACTTTCTTCGTATGCATTGGAACGATTTAATCGTGGCTCTGTGATCCAACAAGGCTGGGTTAACTTAGCCTTGTATCATCAGGTTTATGCCAGTAACTCAGTTGATTTAGACCAAGCCATTAATAATTGGCGCCGTCGTTATATTGGTCATCCTGGGAGTAACGTACTCAAAAAACAAGAAACTTACGCCAATGAATTTACACCCATTAATGTTAAGCGTTTAATTGTTTTACTACCTCAGTCAGGCGCCAATAAACGCCTTGGGGATGCATTAAAGGCTGGTGTGCTGGCAGCACTTGATAAAAAAGCGATTAACGAAACATTGTTCATAGATGAAAACACTGAAACTGAGGCGTTGAGCGCAAAAATTGCACAGTTACAGCCAGACTTTGTGATTGGCCCGCTCTTAAAAGTAAATATAGATAAACTCGCTAACACAAATACACTACTCGATATACCTACACTTCATTTAAACACCTTTGATGGTGAAAGAGTTTCATTACAACATTACTTTTTTGCCTTAAATCCTGAGCACGAAGTAAAACAAACACTAGATCATTTTTTAGCGCAAGGTTATCAAAAACCTATGTTGCTAGCGCCAAATAATAGCAATGGTCAGCGTTTAATTGACTACTTTAATCTGCAGTGGCAACGCTATAGCGAAACAACCACACAAGTTGGTTTTTATAATAATAACAAAGATATGCCAAATACCATCACTAGCTTGCTAGAAGTTGACAAATCAAAAGAGCGCATTAAAACAATTAAAACACTGTTTAATAAAGAAGTTGAAAGCGAAACACGCTCACGTAGAGATATAGACGCTATTTATATACTGGGTGACGCCATTGAAACTCGATTAATTAAGCCTTACCTTGATGTTAACGTAAGTACCTTTGCCGATAGAATTCCCATTTATGCCAGCTCTAAAAGTCATAGTAAGCAAATAGATACAACCGACAAAGGCGATTTAGACGGACTGTACTTTACTGAACTACCTTGGATGTTAGACTCATATATTACGCAACATAATCTGCGTCAGCAACACAATGAATTATGGCCTGAACAAGCCGATATTAGCCAACGTTTATTTGCTATGGCTTATGATTCCGTAAGCATGCTTGAAGATATTAGGCAATTAACTGTTAAACCTGATAAATACTTCTCAGGTTTAAGTGGGAAATTGTCGATTAATAGTGCGGGTAATATTGAACGCACGCTGCAGTGGGCACAATATAAAAATAACCGCATACAACCGTTAGAATTAAAAACACAACGCCCCTTACCATTATTTATGCAACCTGCAAACGATGGCATTTCAACAATTAACTAAGGGCGAATATGTCGTGGTTTAAACAGCTGTGGCAAAATACTCGTGAAAAAGGCCAGTATTATGAGCGCCAAGCGCAGAAGTATTTAGAAGCGCAAGGTTTAAAAGCCATTGAGCGCAATTACTACTGCCCCTATGGTGAGCTGGATGTGATCATGAAAGATGGTGACACTTTAGTCTTTGTCGAAGTTAAATTTCGTAAAAATAATAGTAAAGGCGGCGCTAATTATGCACTTAGCCCGCAAAAGCAGGCAAAGTTAAAGCGCGCTATCTATCATTATTTAGCGGCTAAAAATTTAAAAAATCAGCCATTACGAATTGACTATGTTGCTATTACAGGCGAGCCGTCATTGCATATAAACTGGCTAAAAAACGTATTTTAAT
Source organism: Pseudoalteromonas sp. (assembly GCF_018402495.1). Taxonomy (GTDB): domain Bacteria; phylum Pseudomonadota; class Gammaproteobacteria; order Enterobacterales; family Alteromonadaceae; genus Pseudoalteromonas. The sequence continues at coordinate 338,575 of NZ_JAGYIU010000004.1, read as the reverse complement.
AGTCAATAGATAAAAATCAGCGAACGCTTTTTATAACTTAAATTAAGCGGGTGTGAGCTCACATAGAATTAGATATTAATTGTTGGTAACCCATGCAAGATACAATAAAAGAAATTTTTACAGAAAGCATTCAAGTACAAATAGCAGCTGGAGAAGTGCTACCAAGTGCACTCGAATCTGCCGCCTTTACCATTGCACAGAGTTTAATCAACGGAAATAAACTTATTTGCTGCGGCACAGCAAATTGCCACATGCTAGCGCAACATATAGCAGGCGTTTTAGTTAACTTTTACGAAACAGAGCGGCCATGCTTACCTGCAATCGCCCTCTCACAAGCGAATATTAATTTAGGTCAAAGTTATCAAATTGATGACCACGACACCTTTGCACGCCAAATACGTGCATTTGCTCAGCAAGGCGACTTATTACTGGTATTAGCCATTAATGGCAATGAAAAACACATAATTTCAGCAGTAGAAGCGGCACTAACCAAGGATATGAAGGTCATAGTGATGGTAGGCGATGATGGCGGCGAACTCGTTGGTCTACTTGGGCATAACGATGTAGAAATACGTACCCCATCAAAACGTCCTAGCCGCATCATTGAATCGCATTTAGTAAACCTTCACTGTTTAAGTGAATTGGTAGATTTAACCCTCTTCCCACAGGATGATAATTATGTTTAAACGCTCCCTAGTTATTTTAAGCACGGTTTTATTATTACAAGGGTGTGCCGCAGCAGTTGTTGCAGGTACCGCTGGCGCCGTTACTGCAGCAAATGATAGGCGCACTATTGGCTCACAAATAGACGATAACAATATTGAAATAAAAGCCAGTTTTGCCATTAGTGAAGTAGAACGCCTCAATAAATTTGCGCATATCAGCGTTGTCAGCGTAAATGGGGTGGTATTAATGGTAGGCCAAGTCCCTAATCAAGAAATGAAAAACCAAGCGTTAAAAACCATTGAACACATCTCAGGTATTCGTAAAATTCATAACCAACTACGGATAGGCTCAAACATCAGCATAACCACACAAACACACGACACTTGGTTAACCTCAAAAGTTAAAGCCCAGCTTTTAGCCGCTAAAAATATCAGCAGTAATAATATAAAAGTAGTGACAGAAAACGCTGAAGTTTTTTTAATGGGCTTAGTATCTGACGATGAAGCGAGCCAAGCCGTTAATATCGCCCGTAATATCTCAGGCGTAGAGCGCGTAATTAAAGTATTTGAATATTTGTAGTGTAAAGGCTCGCAGTTTTAGCCTGCAACCTATTGTCGTTGCTCGTTAACTTTCGCTTTGAACCACAGAGAGCTTTAGCAGGGTAGCTTATCTCGTTTTCACTTTATTTCAGGCACAAAAAAACCGACTTAGTGTCGGCTTATGTATGAAAGTGATGGGCGCAGGATGTATCTTCTAAGAGTGAACCTCCGACCGTCTGGTTTGTAGCTTGCTACTTTCCCATATTCACTTTATTTCAGGCACAAAAAAACCGACTTAGTGTCGGCTTATGTATGAAAGTGGTGGGCGCAGGAGGATTCGAACCTCCGACCGCCTGGTTCGTAGCCAGGTACTCTATCCAGCTGAGCTATGCGCCCACTTTCATATTTACTTATTTAAACTCTAAGTGAGAGCTGAAAGTGGTGGGCGTAGGACGTATCTTGTAAGAATGAACCTCCGACCGCTTGGCTTTAGCCAACACTTTACTTTTTTATACTCTTAGTTTGAGTTTGTATGAAGGTGGTGGGCGCAGGAGGATTCGAACCTCCGACCGCCTGGTTCGTAGCCAGGTACTCTATCCAGCTGAGCTATGCGCCCACTTTCATTTTGCTTGTTTTAACTCTAAGCAGAGCGTTCTCTAAAAAAGAGTAAAGTATGGTGGGCGCAGGAGGATTCGAACCTCCGACCGCCTGGTTCGTAGCCAGGTACTCTATCCAGCTGAGCTATGCGCCCATACTTTATTTTACAAGATGCGCCATTATAAACTCAAGTGAGAGCTGAAAGTGGTGGGCGTAGGACGTATCTTGTAAGAATGAACCTCCGACCGCTTGGCTTTAGCCAACACTTTACTTTATACTCTTAGTTTGAGTTTGTATGAAGGTGGTGGGCGCAGGAGGATTCGAACCTCCGACCGCCTGGTTCGTAGCCAGGTACTCTATCCAGCTGAGCTATGCGCCCACTTTCATTTTGCTTGTTTTAACTCTAAGCAGAGCGTTCTCTAAAAAAGAGTAAAGTATGGTGGGCGCAGGAGGATTCGAACCTCCGACCGCCTGGTTCGTAGCCAGGTACTCTATCCAGCTGAGCTATGCGCCCATACTTTATTTTACAAGATGCGCCATTATAAAAATGGTGGAGAGGGAGGGATTCGAACCCTCGATAGAGCTACAAACTCTATACTCCCTTAGCAGGGGAGCTCCTTCGGCCACTCGGACACCTCTCCGTCTTGTGGGGCGTATAATAAAGATTTCAGAAAATATGTCAAACACTTTTCTGACAAAAGTGACTATATGGCTATAGATTGCACATATGTTTAGTTTTACAGTGAAATTAGCTTGAAATTTAATCGGATTTTGCATTTGGAATATTGGAGTTTACACCCATCACTGGCACTAGTTCGTCCGTAAGCTCAGCAAGGTATTGCTCTTGATAACCCAACTTCTGAAACTCAACAATGCACGCACGATAATATGCTTGTCGCTCTTGTTCAGTGGTGTTTTCATCCGGTAAAGGTTCTACTTGTTTAACTTTCATATTATTTTTCTAAGTCCTTTAGAAATTTTTATTTTTTACGACTAAGAATGACAGCGTATAAATTTCGGCCATATTTTAACTAAAAAATTCACATAAATACAACATAATGTTTAAAAAACAATCATAACAAAAAGTTATGTCACAGCTGTAATATTGCTAAGTAATGGAGTAACCAAATACAAGTAAAACTGAATTAAAGGTTAACACCTCTTTATAACTAGACTTCATCATTAATGTGAAAACAATTAATTAAAAGGCTTAATGAGCAGTTTAGGCAATGTCTCACAAACAATAGGGCAAAAAACGCCGCTAGTTAGCGGCGTTGATAATTTTTTAGTTTATTCCTTTAAGCTTAGTCTGCTTGTGGGCGCATATGCGGGAATAAAATAACATCTTTAATTGTTGGTGAGTCAGTAAACAACATGACTAAACGGTCAATACCAATCCCTTCACCCGCTGTTGGTGGTAAACCATACTCTAGCGCGCGAATGTAGTCTTCGTCGTAGTGCATTGCTTCATCATCACCTGCGTCTTTTTCTTCAACTTGGCGAGAAAAACGCTCAGCTTGATCTTGTGCATCATTAAGCTCAGAGAAACCATTTGCAAGCTCACGGCCACCAACAAAGAATTCAAAGCGGTCAGTTACAAATGGGTTTTCGTCGTTACGACGTGCAAGTGGAGATACTTCCCACGGATACCCTGTAATAAATGTAGGTTGGATAAGCATATGCTCAGCCGTCTCTTCAAATATTTCACATAAAAACTTACCCGGGCCCCATACGCAGTTTTCTGGAATTTTAACATGCACTTGTTTAGCGTACGCTTTTAATTCTTCAAAGTGGTTTTCTGGGTCGTTAAATACCGCAGCATCAAACTCTGGGTTGTATTTTAAGATTGCGTCGCTCATGCTTAAACGTGTGAACGGTTGACCAAAGTCATACTCTACTGAATCAATCACTTCACCGTTTTCATCTTTAGTGGTGTTAACCACAATTGGGCTGCCCAGTACGTTAGTTGCAACTGTACGTAACATGTCTTCGGTGATGTTCATTAAATCAATGTAGTCAGCGTACGCTTGGTAGAACTCAATCATAGTGAATTCTGGGTTGTGACGCGTCGATAACCCTTCGTTACGGAAGTTACGGTTAATTTCGAATACACGGTCAAAACCACCGACTACTAAACGCTTTAAGTAAAGCTCAGGCGCAATACGTAAGTACATGTCGATATCAAGCGCATTATGATGAGTTACGAATGGACGCGCAGATGCGCCACCAGGGATAACCTGTAGCATTGGCGTTTCAACTTCCATAAAGTCGCGGTCTGCTAAAAAGCGACGAATACCTTCAACCACTTGTGAGCGAATACGGAATGTTTCACGCGTTGCTTCGTTAGTAATTAAATCAACATAACGCTGACGGTATTTCGTTTCTTGATCCGATAGGCCATGGAATTTTTCAGGAAGTGGACGAAGTGACTTAGTCAGTAGTTCGTACTCAGCCATGTCTACGTATAAATCGCCTTTACCCGATTTATTAAGCGGCCCTTTAACACCAATAATATCGCCAATATCGAGTTGGCCATATTTTGCTTTTAAATCTTTTTGTACGTCTTTTGATGCATAAACTTGTACACGGCCTTTCATATCTTGAATAGACATAAACGGACCACGCTTAGCAAGAATACGACCTGCAATCGATACTAGGTGCTGTAATTCGATTAATTCTTCTTTACTCTTATCACCAAACTCAGCCTGCAAATCTGCCGTGTAATGCTCACGACGGAATTGGTTTGGATGACCGTTGGCTGGGCAATTTGCGCGAATAGCGTCTAATTTGCCGCGACGCTCAGCGATTAACTTATTTTCGTCTTGGATTTGATCAGTCATTTTTTAGCTCTTTTTTAGCTTGGTGGTTATAAACCAGATTTTAAGCTGGCTTCAATAAATTTGTCTAAGTCGCCATCGAGTACCGCTTGAGTATTACGGTTTTCAACGCCGGTACGTAAATCTTTAATACGCGAGTCATCAAGTACGTAAGAACGAATTTGACTTCCCCAGCCAATATCAGACTTGTTGTCTTCTTGGCTTTGCTTTTCTGCATTTTGCTGTTGTAGCTCAAGCTCAAATAATTTCGCTTTTAACTGCTTCATTGCTTGGGCTTTATTTTTATGCTGCGAGCGCTCGTTTTGACACTGCACCACAGTATTGGTGGGTACGTGCGTAATACGTACCGCTGATTCTGTAGTATTTACGTGCTGGCCACCGGCACCCGATGCACGGTAAACGTCTATACGTAAGTCAGCCGGATTAATATCAATTTCAATATTATCATCAACCTCAGGGTACACAAACGCAGACGCAAACGAGGTGTGACGACGACCACTTGAATCAAATGGGCTTTTTCGTACAAGGCGATGTACACCTGTTTCGGTGCGTAACCAACCATAAGCGTATTCGCCAGAAAAACGCACCGTTGCGCCTTTAATACCGGCAACATCACCATCAGTCGCTTCAACTAGCTCTACTTTAAAGCCTTTTGCTTCACCCCAGCGTAAGTACATACGAAGTAAAATATTACACCAGTCTTGCGCTTCCGTACCGCCAGAGCCTGACTGTAAATCAAGGTAGGCATCGTTTGAATCATGAGTACCTGAAAACATACGACGAAACTCAAGTCCTTCAAGCTGCTGATTTAAATCAGCCAGTTCGCTTTGTGCTTCATCAAAGGTGTCTTGATCTTCGGCTTCAACTGCCAATTCAAGTAACCCTTCAACGTCGTCAGTACCCGCCACTAAGGTGTCAATGGTTTCAACAACCGCTTCTAGTGCTGACTTTTCACGACCAAGGGCTTGTGCGCGCTCAGGCTCATTCCATACGGCTGAATCTTCAAGTTCGGCGTTAACTTCTTCTAAACGCTCTTGTTTAAGAGCATAGTCAAAGGTACCCCCGAAGCAGTTCAGTACGCTCGCGAATTTCCTTGATTTGATTAATCACAGGATTCACTTCAAACATGGTCATTACTCCAAAATGGCTAGGTTATTGCGCACTTAAAAAAGGGACTGAGCGCAATTAAAAATCATCAAATAATAAAAACGCCCGATTTTAACAAAAAACCGCACGTTTTATTAGCCTTTTATGCATGGTTTGAAGAACTTTTTTAGCCCACTTTTTCAAGCTCTCTAACTATAAGTTGTAAGCTAAATTTACCTCTAAACTCATTTATATCGAGCTGGTACGCTACTTTAACAAACTGCGCCTCGGTATCTGGCCACGCTTTTACATCAATGCCAAAAGCTATGGCGTCAACTAAACGTGCAGATTGGTGTTTAAGGACTAACTTTAGGTGTTTTTCACCCACAATGCGCTGCTGTATCACTTCAAAGGTGTGTTCAAATATCGGCTCAGGAAATTGCTGCCCCCACGGGCCTGATTGCTTTAATAATTGCGCAAAATCCATGCTAAAGCAGTCATTAGGTAGCTCGCCATCAGTAAATACAATGCAGCGTTTACTTTCTTCACTGAGTTGCGCGCTGACCGCACTATCAAACGCACGTTTAAATTCAGTAAATTGCTGCTCGTTAATACTTAACCCTGCCGCCATTGCGTGGCCACCAAATTTATTAATCAAACCAGGCTGCGCGGTGTTTAATCCCTCAAGTAGGTCGCGCATATGCAAGCCTTCAATTGAGCGACATGAGCCTTTTATTTCACCGTTTTCACCACCGGCAAATATCACCGTTGGGCGGTGGTACTTTTCTTTTAAGCGCCCGGCTAAAATACCAATGACCCCTTGGTGCCAATCGTCTTGGTACAAACAAATAGCATCGGGCACACTGTCTTCTTTAAAGGCGAGCCTATCGAGCACCGCTTGCGCTTCTGCTTGCATGCCTTGCTCTATTTCACGTCTGGCAAAGTTTAAGCTATCAAGCTCACCGGCTATGCGCCTTGCTTGATTTATGTCGTTGCTAAGTAAACACGCTATGCCTAGACTCATGTCGTCTAAGCGCCCTGCTGCATTTAAGCGTGGTGCAAGCGAAAAACCAAAGTCACTGGCGCTTAAACGCGCTGCATTGCGGTTAGCCACTTCAATAAGTGCGGTGATCCCTGGGCGAGTTTTACCGCTGCGAATACGTGCCAAGCCTTGGTGCACTAAGGTGCGGTTATTCGCATCAAGTGCTACCACATCGGCCACCGTACCTAGTGCTACAATATCAAGCAAATCAGCAATATTTGGCATAGGATGCTGCTCAAAATAACCTTGTTCACGCAGTGCGCTTCTCAGGGCAATGAGTAAATAAAATGCCACCCCAACACCGGCTATTGACTTAGAGGGAAAATCACAATCGTGGCGGTTAGGGTTAACAATCGCATCGGCATTTGGCAGTTGTTCACCCTGCAAGTGGTGATCTGTTACCAGCACTTTTATGCCTGCGGCTTTAACAATATCAATGCCTGCGATACACGATATGCCGTTATCGACGGTGATCACTAAACCGGGCTGCATTGTCACTATTTGCTCTGCCAATGCTGGGCTTAAGCCGTATCCTAAACTAAAGCGGTCTGGTACTAAGTAATCTAAGTGGGTAAAGCCAAACATGGCCAACCCTTGCATTAAGGTGGCGGTGCTGGTTGCGCCATCGGCGTCAAAGTCGCCAACAATAAGTATTTTGCTTTGTGCGTGTAGGGCTTCAATTAACAGTTGGCTGGCTTTGTCTATATCTTTAAAAAGTGTGAAGTCGTGCAATGTAGCTGCGCTATTGTTTAGCTCATCGGCATGGGAAACATTTCGCGTGGCATAAATTTGCTTAATAACAGGATGAAGATGGCTCGGCAGATGAGAGTCGTCAACGGGTTCTCGCGCAATGATCATTTTTTTCATGCTGGTTTTTTAACTTATGGTGTTAATAATAAGACAAAAAAAGGCCGTTAAGGCCTTTTTAAATACATACTCGCGATATCACTTAGCCCGCTTTGTTCGCCTCAAGCGCAGCGTTTAATGCCGCAGCAGGCTGATAGCCTGGGATCATAGTGCCGTCTTCCAAAATAATAGCCGGTGTACCACTAATACCAAAGCTCTGGCCTAACTGGTAATGCTCTGCAACGGGTGCGTTACAGTCTTTTACAACTTTTGTGTCAGCGCCCGCTTTAGCTTCTGTTAATGCTTCTTGCTGATCGTTAGCACACCATACGTTCATTAAATCAGTATAACCAGATCCTTGCAGCCCTCCGCGTGGAAACGCTAGGTATTTAACGGTAATGCCTAGCTCAAGTAAATCATCAAGCTCACGGTGTAATTTGCGACAATAACCACAACTAATATCAGTAAATACGGTAATGCTGTGTTTTTCTTCAGGCGCCTTGTACACAATCATTGAATTTTCGTATTCTTTTAACCCTGATTGGCGCACACCATTAAGTGCTTGCTCAGTTAAATTACTGCGGTTGTTTAAGTCAATAAGCGTACCTTGCATTAAAAACTGGCCATCTGGGCTTGCATATAACACGCCTTTATTGGTGATCAATTCTTTTAAGCCTGCAACGGGGCTTGGGTTTATTTGTTTAACAGTTACTCCTAGCGCGGCAAATTTTGTCACGATAGGATCATTGGCATCGGGTGTTACTGCAACGCCATTAGCAAAAGCGCTCAAACTAGTGCACAACATGGCACCTGCTAACATTAATTTTTTCATAACGGGTTCTCTATCCTAAAAAATACTTATCTTATCGTGCCTATATGACCGGCTTAGTGACAAAAAAATTCGCTTAAGCACGAGGATGATGCTCAGCATGCACCGATTTTAATCGCTCATTCGCTACATGCGTATAAATTTGGGTAGTTGATAGGTCGCTGTGGCCAAGCATCATCTGCACCACACGCAAGTCAGCCCCATGATTTAATAAATGCGTTGCAAATGCATGTCGCAAAGTGTGAGGTGATAACGGCGACTCAACGGATGCCAAAATAGCATAGTGTTTAATCCGATGCCAAAAAGTTTGTCGTGTCATGCCTACCCCTCGTTTAGAAGGAAATACAAAATCGGTGGCATGTTTTATCATTTGTGCTCGCCCGAGCTTTAAAAACTGCTCGAGCCAATACATAGCTTCTTCACCTAAAGGCACTAATCGCTCTTTGTTTCCCTTACCTTTTACAAACACCACAGCTTGGCGCAAATTTATTTGCTCCATTCTCAGCCCCACTAACTCAGTTACTCGCAAGCCTGTCGCGTACAGTAACTCTAACATGGCTTTATCACGCAGTCCCATTGGTTCTTCAATATTAGGCGCACTTAAAAGCGCTTCTACCTCGGCCTCAGAAAGCGTTTTTGGTAACGACTGCCCCGCTTTAGGCTGAGCAATATTGACCATAGGTGAGTCGGTAATTATTTTTTCACGCACAAAGTACTGATAAAAACGTTTTAATGCGCTAATGCTGCGCGCAGTGCTGCGTGGTTTTAGCCCTAAATCAACCCGGTGTGCTAAATAACTTTCAATGTCAGAGCCTGTCACCATCATTAAGTTTTCGCCTTTTAAAAATTGGCAAAACTTATCTAAGTCACTGCGATAAGCGCTCAGTGTGTTTTCACTTACGCCTTGCTCTAAATAGAGGCTATCTAAAAAGGTTTCTAAAAAGTCGCTATTGCTGCTTAGCTCAGTATTTTGTTCAGGTAAATCGTCAGATAGCGTTGTCACGTTGTGATCTCATATTGGTAATACCACGGTAGAAGGTATCAATTAAAAATACCTTACGGTAAACTTGGGCCTATCATAACAGGCAATTACACAGTGATAAATACGATGCAGATTGGTTTATTTTTTGGTTCTACTACCTGCTATACCGAAATGGCGGCAGAAAAAATACGCGACATTATTGGCGCCGATATCGTCAGTTTACACAATATTAAAGACGAACCGCTTAAAAACGCTGAGCAATATGACTTTATCATTTTTGGTATCTCAACGTGGGACTTTGGCGAAATTCAAGAAGATTGGGAATCAAAGTGGGACGACATAAAAGATGTTGACTTAAATGGTAAAACCATTGCGCTATTTGGTATGGGCGATCAGCAAGGATATGGCCAGTGGTTTCAAGATGCACTCGGCATGCTTCACGACGAAATAAATGCTCAAGCCATTACTCAACTTGGCTTTTGGCCGAACGACAGCAATTACGAATTTGAAGCATCAAAAGCACTTACCGAAGACGGTAAACAGTTTGTAGGTTTAGCATTAGACGAAGACAGTCAGTACGAGCTAAGCGACGAGCGTATTGCCACGTGGGTAGAACAAGTGATGACAGAGTACGCTGAAACTCTATAACTCACTATTGCAAAGAGCGCTGCCATGCAGCGCTTTTTAATCCTAAATTACTCTACTTTTAACCAATATTGATTACGGTAAAAAAAGCCCACATAACCGCGCACTTCAAGCTTTTCGCCGTTTTGCTGCGGTGTTAAACGCACGCTGTAGGTTTTACCGTTATTTGGGTCGAGTATTTCACCGTCTTCCCAACTACCGTCACCCGCATAGGTCACATTTTCAATAATGGTCATCCCCAACATAGGCTGATCTTTTTTATCACCGCTGCACTCGCTGCAAAGTGTATCTTGCTTGGCTTTATTAAGTATTTTTTCAATTTTACCAGTCAGCACGCCATTTTTCTCAGTAATGCGAACGTACGACTTAGCCTCGTTGGTCTCTTCGTTAATGGTTTTCCAAAGCCCAACCGGTGTGGGGTTAGCCAATAACTTAAATGAAGCAAAAATACTGCCAACTAAAAAACCCATCAATAGCGTATTAACTCTTTTTTTATTTAATAAATTCATTGCGTTACTATATTTGTGATTAATGAATCCATACTAACAATAAATACCCAGATGCAAAACTGATTAAATAACTAGAACATGCTACATTTTTAAATAAAATTCGCGGCATAACGCCTGATATTGCGGGGTATAGCTATTATCATCGGCTCTTATACATAACTTAGTTGTACTTATCTCACTCTGCTCATAACTAAAAGTCATCAAACTGCGGCTAAAAGGCTTATTTGGCATAGCTTGTACTTGGCAGTGACGATTTAAATACAGCCCTTGCTGCTGTGCTAATGTTATAAATAACTGCGCCTCAGTGGTGGGTAAAATAAGATTAAAACGCGAATGTTGATGACTTAGTTGCCTAAACGCACCAAGCAGTTCTGCAAAGCTTAAACCATCGGTATGGCGAGCAGCATTACGCGCTGCATTATCACCTTTTAAACTTTGATTGAAATAAGGCGGATTAGCTATAACACAATCAAATAAACCCGCAGCCTCAAACTGCTGAATAGGCTGATGGTAAATACTAATATCTGGCCAAGGACTTTGCTGGCAGTTTTGTACAGCTTGCTGGTAGGCGGCTTCATCAACTTCAACCGCGCTTACCTTTAAATGTGGCGCTCGTTGCTTACACATTAGAGCCAGTAACCCTGTACCTGTTCCTATATCAAGTAACGTCTTTGCTCCATTTAAATCAGCCCATGCGCCTAGTAAAATGCCATCGGTAGAGACCTTCATGGCGCACTGTTCGTGCTCAACCTTAAATTGTTTAAATGCAAAACCAGACATTTTTTCACCTTTTCATTCACCAAGCAGGTTTAAGTGCGTATAATTAACGGCAATTGTCCCCTATTTTTGACACTCTATGCAATTTTCTGAATTTGATCTTGATGATAAGCTACTCAATGCTATTAATAAAATGGGTTACGAAACCCCTACTAGCATTCAACAACAGGCCATTCCTGAGGCGTTGCAAGGGCGCGATATTCTAGCGTCAGCACCAACAGGTACAGGTAAAACGGCGGCATTTTTAATTCCGGCAATTCAATATTTAATGGATTTCCCGCGTCGTGATCCGGGCTTTGCACGGGTATTAATTATGACCCCAACCCGTGAGCTTGCTTATCAAATTCATGAACAATGTGAGTTACTTGCAAAGCAAACCCAGTTAAAAATTGGGGTTGTTACCGGCGGTATTAACTACGGTACACACAAAGAAATTTTTGAAAATAATAACGACATTTTAATCGCCACACCTGGGCGATTAATGGAATATCTAGAAACCGAAAACTTCCACGCTGAAAACGTAGAAATGCTCATTCTTGATGAAGCCGACCGCATGCTCGACATGGGTTTTCGTAAAGAAATGCTGCGTATTTGTGATGAAGCTAAAAACCGTCGTCAGTGCTTTTTATTCTCAGCAACCCTTGAGGGCGATAGCGTAGAATTATTTGCTGAGCGTATTTTAAATGACCCTGCACTACTTGAAGCCGAATCAACACGCAAAGAAAAAGCTAAAATTCATCAATGGGTTCATTTAGCAGACGACTACCGCCATAAACTAGAGCTATTAGTTAACACCTTAAATGGCCCTGATGTCAGTAAAGCGATTGTGTTTGTAAAAACGCGTGAGCGCCTTGAAACCCTCGTTGGTGAGCTTACTAATAATGGCGTAAAAGCTGCGTGGTTACGTGGTGAAATGCCGCAAGACAAACGCATGAAAGCCATGGAAAACTTCCACAGTGGCAAAACCCGTATTTTGGTAGCAACTGATGTCGCCGCCCGTGGTATTGATGTTGCTGATATTAGCCATGTAATCAACTTTGATATGCCACGTACTGCAGATGTATACGTACACCGTATTGGCCGTACCGGTCGTGCTGGTAAAAAAGGGATTGCGATTTCATTAATTGAAGCGCATGACATTGGTATACTTTACAAAGTAGAACGTTACATAGAGCAAAAGCTAAAACGCCGTGTATTTAAAGGATTAGAGCCAAAGCATAAAGAAGCCAAGCCACCGGTTAAAAAGCGTAAAGATCCAGTAAAAATGAAAGCAAAGAAAAAAGCTAAAAAGAAAAAATAGCTTTAACACATTTAATTAAGCCGACGTTTGTCGGCTTTTTTGTGGCTTAAAAACAGTGAGTAAGCTATTCAAAGTAACATGTAAAAAATACTTAGCTGAATAACCGATTAATAAAATAGTAAGTTATTTCAAATAGTTAATTTTGGAATGAAACTTGTAACCCTACCTAGCATATGAGTTTTAAAACGCCGAGTAATGGCGTTGCTTTTTAGTAACACACTAAGGATATAGTTATGAATCGCATTAAATTTACTATCGGTTTTATTTCGTTTTGTTGTTTATTTTTATTAGCCTCTGCTTTTAAAGTCAATGCAGCAACGCATTTAGCTGTAGTTAGCAGTGTGGCTACACAACCTAATTTACAACAATCTATTACTCATGAGTTACGCACTAACCCAAATTTAAAGTTAGAAAAGCTAAACGTACACGTTAATGACGGTGACGTTGAACTTAAAGGCGAAGCCAATAACGGTTTTGAACGTGCTCTTGCACAAAAGTTTTTAGAAAATATGGATGGGGTAAAACGTATTAAAAATAATATTATCATTTAGCTTAGCTAAATCTAAGGCGTAAAAAAAGCACCTACATAAGTAAGCCATGCAATGCATGGCTTATTAAATACGTTAAAAGGCGTGTTAGTTTTGCTCTTCGCGTAAAAATACCGGTTCAAGTTCTTTGGTGGTTGCCTCTGGGCTAAAGTAATAGCCGGCCACAGTAAACTTTTTGAGTTGGCTTAATTGAGTCACCTGATTTTCGATGATGTAGCGCGCCATCATGCCGCGCGCTTTTTTAGCGTAAAAGCTAATCACTTTGTATTGACCGTTTTTACAGTCTTTAAAGTGTGGGGTAATAATGTGTGCGTTAAGCGCTTTTTTATCTACCGCTTTAAAGTATTCGTTAGAGGCTAGGTTTACTAAGTATTGTGCATCTTGTGCCGCTAATACGTCGTTAAGTTTATTAGCAATAACACTGCCCCAAAACTCATATAAGTTTTTACCCCGGCTATTTTCAAGTTTTGTACCCATTTCTAAGCGATAAGCCTGCATTAAATCAAGCGGCTTTAACACGCCGTATAATCCCGAAAGTATACGTAAATGGTCTTGAGCGTAATCAAGCTGCTTAGTAGTGAGGGTATTAGCATCTAACCCGCCGTATACATCGCCGTTAAAGGCAAGCACGGCCTGTTTAGCATTATCGGTAGTGAATGGTTGTGCCCACTCACTAAAACGCGCTGCGTTGAGGCCTGCGAGTTTATCGCTAATTTTCATTAAACTGCCAATTTGCGCAGGAGTTAGTTCACGGCATACTTTCATGAGCGCTTCGCTGTGCTCAAGTAATTCAGGTTGAGTGAACTTATCTGTTGCGGGTGGCGTGTCGTAATCAAGATTCTTTGCTGGTGAAATAACAGTGATCATAGTTAGCTATTGACTTGTAAATTATTTAATGTCAATTTCAACATTAAATGAAACGAAAAGCACGTTTTGTTTAAAATTATCCTACCTAAAACTCAACCGTTACCGTTTTTTTATTGATAAGGACATAAGACCTATCAAGCATTGTCACACTGTTGCAGTATAGCTATATTAAGGTAGTTTAGATTTTCTTTTAACTTGCTTGGAATGAGGAAAAGCAAATGACTAGCGCTCTACAAAGGCTTAAACAACATTCTTCTATCGTGGCCGACACGGGCGATATAGAAGCCATAAAAAAACATCAACCTGAAGATGCGACTACCAATCCATCGCTACTTTTAAAAGCAAGCGAGATTGAAGCTTACAAACCTTATCTAGATAAAGCATGGCAATACGCTAAAGAAACCGAACAGCAGCCTGCAAAACAGCTAGAACTGGCTTGCGATTATTTTGCAGTATTAATTGGTAAAGAAATTAGTGAAATTGTACCGGGTTATATTTCTACTGAAGTTGATGCACGTTTATCATTTGATACCCAAGCAACCATTAATAAAGCACATACTTTACTAAGCCTCTACGAAAAAGAAGGCGTAAGCAAAGACAAAATTTTAATTAAAATAGCGTCAACATGGGAAGGCATTAAGGCGGCTGAACAATTAGAAAAAGAAGGCACTAAGTGCAACCTTACTTTATTATTCAGCGATGCCCAAGCGCGCGCTTGTGCTGATGCAAACGTATTTTTAATCTCGCCATTTGTTGGCCGTATTTTAGATTGGCACGTGGCAAACGGTATGGAAAAACCAACCGATCCGCTTCAAGATCCAGGTGTTCAATCTGTACGTAGTATTTTTGAGTTTTACAAACGTCACGATTACAAAACTGTGGTTATGGGCGCAAGCTTTCGTAACACAGGTGAAATTATTGCCCTTACAGGGTGTGATAAGCTCACTATTAGTCCAAATCTTTTAGAAGAATTAGATAATTTAAAAGACGCACAAGAATACTTACTAGAGAGCGACATTACTAAAGAGCCTAAACCTGATCCGCTTAGCGAAGCACAATTTCGTTGGTTACATAACCAAGATGCTATGGCGACTGAAAAACTCGCTGAAGGCATTCGCTCATTTGCAGATGCGCAAGAGCAATTAGAAGCACGCTTTAAAGCAATGTAACCACAAGTTGTTTAACAAGTTTATAAACGTCGCTTTTTAGCGGCGTTTTTTTATACCCGCCACTATATTATAAATAATCACCTTGTCTTCATTTAAGTGCTTTTTGTATTGATCTTCATCAAAATATCACTCATTGGTAACAGTTTTGTCACATTTGTATTCTATTTTATTAATAGCTGTGGTATAGATACTACCGAGGTTCAAAAAGTGGTCAATAGGAGATAATCAATGGATAGCCTAAACGAAATAATAGAAATATTAGAAGGGTCTGATACATCGAAAAAAACCTCTCAAAAAAATAAAAAAAGAAAATGGCGCGAAATAGAAGCAATTAAAGATAAGCAACGTTTGCGCAAAGAACTACAGGAACTCGACTATTTTGCAGATAGTATTGCTATTGATGAGTTGGAGTTTTAATCAATAGCAGCAACTAAAAAGGCTTTCATTTTTAAAGCCTTTTTTAATGCCTGTTACACTTGCCAATTAATCGGCTGCGCCCCTTGCGCGCTTAACAATTCATTGGTTTTTGAAAAGTGCTGACAACCAAAAAAGCCTCGATGTGCCGAAAGCGGTGAAGGATGCGGTCCTGTTAATACATGATGGCGCTGGCGATCAATACTTTGACCTTTTTTTTGTGCATGTGCTCCCCACAACATAAATACCACACCTTGGCAGTGCTCATTAATATGCGCAATCACATTATCGGTAAATTGTTCCCAACCTAAATGCTTATGAGAATGAGCGTGTCCTTGCTCTACAGTTAATACTGTATTGAGCAAAAACACACCTTGCTTTGCCCAGCCTTGTAAATAGCCGTGTTCTGGCGTGGTAAAGCCATTAATATCAGTTACTAACTCTTTATAAATGTTTTTGAGCGAAGGCGGGAGCTTTTTAACCTCAGGCAATACTGAAAAACACAAACCATGCGCTTGCCCTTCTCCATGGTAAGGGTCTTGACCTAATATAACCACTTTAATGTCGCTAAGTGGAGTTGCATCAAATGCACTAAACACCTGCGATTCTGGCGGGTATATAGCAATCCCTTGTGCGCGTTTATTAGCAACATACTTAAGGGTTTGCTGCATATATGTTTGACTAAGTTCATGGTTTAAAAAAGATGACCAGTTGCTCATAATTGACTCTTAATAAATTCTCTAGATATATCTACTTTGTCACACATCTGCGCAAGCCCATCGAGCATTCTAGGTGTAAACCGATGTAATAAATCAGCATTGACGCTAATAAACTGCTCATACTTTACCGCAGGAATTTCAGGCCACTGCTGCCAATTAACCGTGGGTATTGTTCGCTTTGACTTTTCATCGGGAATAATAATAATTTGTGGCTTAGTGACTATTACGTTTTCGATGCTAATTTGTGGATAATCTGTGTCGCTATTGGCAAATACATTCGTGACTTGGCAGGTTTCAATTAACTGATTGATCCATGTATTTTTTGATACTGTCATCATTGGCTCAGGCCAGAGCTGATAAAACCCTTTAAGGATAGTTTTATCTTGCTGCGTGGCTTTAATCGCGTTGAACCTCGCTGTAAATGCCTCAGCCACCTTTTTACTTTGCTCAGTGTGACCGGTTAATTGACCTAGTTTTAGTATTTCCGAAGCAACCCCTTCAATAGAGCGTGGATCACTTAAATATAATTCAATTCCTAAACGCTTTATTTGTGCTAAATCTTCGGCCTGATTACCATTTTTCCACGCAATTACCATGTCAGGTTTTAGCATGAGTAACTTTTCAATAGAAATACCATTGTAGCCACCAATACGCTCAATTTTAGTCGCCTCTTGCGGATAATCTGCGTAATCCAGCGTACCCACTATTAAATCACCCGCCCCAATAGCATATAAATTTTCAACTATGTGTGGTGCTAAAGCCACTATACGAAGCGGCTTGTCGGCTAAAGCCTGGGATGCACTGACAGCTAACAATAACAGCCCAAAAACAATACGCTTTAACATTAGTAATCAAAGCCTTTCAATGCTTTTACGCCCGACTCAAACGCATGTTTTACATTACGTACTTCACTTACCGTATCGGCAAGCTCTATTAAGGTGCGATGCGCAGCACGACCAGTAATAATGACCGATTGCATAGGCGGTCTATTATTTACAGCAACAACCACTTCCTCTAGGTCGATATAACCATAGGTCACCATATAGGTGAGTTCATCGAGTAATACCACATCGATACTGCTGTCGCTTAGCATCCGTTTTGACTCTTGCCATGTTGCTTGCGCTGCCGCGGTATCGGCCTCTTTATTTTGCGTATCCCACGTAAACCCGGTGTTCATAACAGCAAATTCAACCCCAGCACCTTGCAGTAAATTACGCTCACCACACTCCCATGTGCCTTTAATAAACTGACATACCGCAGCTTTTTTACCGTGCCCGACACAGCGTGTAACCACACCAAAACCAGAAGTCGATTTGCCTTTACCGTTACCAGTAATAACCTGAAAAATGCCTTTTTCTCGTTGCGCTGCGGCTACTCGCGCGTCAACCTGTTCTTTTACTTTTTGTTGACGCTGTTGGTGCTTGTCGTTAGTTGATTCAGTCATTGTTATATCCTTGATAAATTTTAATAATTTGTTCAATATTTAAATGCGCTTTACACATATCAGCTAAGCGTTCTAACTGGCGTTCACGATGCTCATTTATACTAATCGCACTAATTGCACTTTCTGGTTTCACCCACTTTAACAGCTGCTCTGTGGCTGCAGGACTATCAAACAAGCCATGTAAATAGGTACCAGCAATGGCATTATCATCACTCACAAAACCATCGGTTTTAAAGTCATTGGGGTGTTTATTAAAGCGAATGAGTGGCTTGTAGAGCGCCTTTCCTTGACTAATACCTGCATGTATTTCGTAGCCATCACATGCAACCTGTTGCTCATTTAAATTAAGCACTGCGCTCACTCGGCTTAACACTTTTTGCTCACCCAATAGCGTATCAAAATCGCTAAGCGCTAAACCCGTCACTTGCCCCAACGATGACTCCACCCCATTTGGATCACTTATACTGTTACCCAGCATTTGCATACCACCGCAAATACCCAATACTTTGCCACCATAACGTAGATGGCGCTTAATTTGCTGATCCCAGCCTTCATTTTTTAAAAACGCGAGATCGCTGAGTACATTTTTACTGCCAGGTACGATAATTAAATCAACAGCAGGAATTGCTTGTGTATGGCGCACATAGGTTATATTTATATTCGGGTGTAATCGCAGAGCATCAAAATCGGTATGGTTACTAATATGTGGCAATAACAGTACAGCAATATTTATACTGGCATCGGTCACATTATTATCTATTACAATAGCATCTTCGGCATCAAGTGCTAAATCGTGCAAGTAAGGTAATACCCCTAATACAGGTTTACCGGTGTACTCCTCGAGCCAATCTAGCCCACCTTGTAATAAACTAATATCACCACGAAAACGGTTAATCACAAAGCCTTTTACTCGTGCTTGCTCAGACTCGCTTAATAGCGCTA
The DNA here is from genome assembly GCF_018402495.1 of Pseudoalteromonas sp. GTDB lineage: Bacteria > Pseudomonadota > Gammaproteobacteria > Enterobacterales > Alteromonadaceae > Pseudoalteromonas. Next base: position 319,817 of record NZ_JAGYIU010000004.1, on the reverse strand, counting down.
AAGTCCCAACTAAGTGCGCAAATACTCCTCCTTTATCAATATCGGCAATAATAATAACAGGGCAATCAACTTGCTCGGCGTAACCCATATTTGCAATATCGTTTGCGCGTAAATTAATTTCGGCTGGGCTGCCAGCCCCTTCTACCAGTAATAAATCAAAGCGTTTAGCTAAACGATTATGCGAGGTTAATACCGCATCCATAGCCACTTTTTTGTAGTCATGGTAAGCATCTGCTTCCATATTGCTGATAGCTCTACCATGAATTATAACTTGTGCGCCGGTATCACTATTGGGTTTGAGTAATATAGGGTTAAAGTCAATTTCAGGTTTAACTTTTGCGGCTATGGCTTGTAATGCTTGGGCTCTGCCAATTTCGCCACCCTCATGCGTTACGGCGCTATTAAGCGCCATATTTTGTGGTTTAAACGGTGCAACATTCACCCCTTGGTTAGCAAACACTCTGCAAAGTGCAGCGACTAAGGTACTTTTACCCGCATCGGAGGTCGTCCCCTGTACCATTAATGTTTTCATTATTTACCCACCAGCTGGCGCTTACGAAAATACAAGATACTTAAAAAGAAAATACTCCCCATAGCCGCCGTGATCACCCCTATTGGCAGCTCTTGGTTAGCGAGTAATGAACGTGCTAGTACATCGACCCATACCATAAATATACCCCCTACTAAGGCAGTCATTAACAACCCAACGCTGCTGCCTTGAGAGATAAAAAAACGCACTATGTGCGGCACCATCAAGCCAACAAAGCCAATTCCGCCACACATAGCAACCAATACAGCTGTGATCAGTGAGCTTAAAATAAGCATTAAAATTCGAAAGCGATGCACCCGTACACCAAGCGTTGTGGCACTTTCATCACCTAACAACATGGCATTAAGTTGGCGTCTAAAACCTAACATAATGACTGTACATGTAATGATGACCAAGGCAGGTAATAGCAGTGACTGCCATTGCGCCCTAGCAAAACTTCCTAAAGTCCAAAATAAAATAGCCGCGACGGCCTGCGGATCGCTCCAATAAAGCAACAAACTGGTAAAGGCGCTAAATAAAAATGATAACGCCACCCCAGCTAATAACATCGACTCCACTTGGGCGTTGCGTTGGCTGCCAGCAATTAAAATTAATAGCCCCATCGCCACTAAGCTACCTATTAATGCCGCTACTGATAGCGCAATGCCTGCGCCAACTCCTATAAAAATCATCAAAATAACAACCCCTAAGGATGCACCCGACGAAATTCCAAACAAGTAAGGATCGGCCAATGGGTTACGAGTGACCGTTTGCAGTATTAAGCCTGCAATCGCTAAACCGCTGCCAGCTAAAAAGGCCAACAACGTGCGTGGCATCCTTAATTCAAAAATAATGCGACTGGTAAATGAGGCCTCGTTTGAAAAGGTTAAACTCTGGTATACATCTACAAGTGAGGTGGGGGCCGCACCAAAGCTCAATGCGACAAATAAACTTAATACAGCGCATAATAGCGCACTAATTAACGCGACACTGTGGTTGGGTATAACAGCCATGCTATTGGTATCCATAATAATAAGTAATATGAGGGATAGACTCACCACTAGAGGTTGTTTGAGGATGGTTACTCACTTGCACACAAACGCCAAAAACGTCGTTGAGTATTTGCTCAGTGAGCACCTTGTTAGGCTTCCCCGCACTAACGATTTCTCCGTTTTTAATAACCACTAACTCATCGCACATAGCTGCCGCTAAATTTAAATCATGAAATGACGCAAACACGGTAATACCCAAAGATTTAGCAAGCTCCATAAGCTGAATTTGGTATTTAACATCAAGGTGACTGGTCGGTTCATCCATAATAAGAAGTTGCGGTTGCTGCACAATGGCTCTGGCAATAAGCGCTCGTTGCTTTTCACCGCCAGATAGTGAGTCAAACGACTGATTACTATGAAATTCAAGCCCAACACGGCTAATAGCCTGCACTATTTTTTGTCTATCGGCATGAGTGGTCGAACTGAAGAGTGTTTTATGCGGGGTAAGCCCTAGAGCCACAACATCGAATAACGAGAGATTAAATTGCGAGGGTGTTTCTTGTAGCACTACCGCTACTTGCTTCGCGTAATCTGCACTTTTTAGCTGCCAAATATCGGTATTGTTAAATTTAACATCGCCTGCTGATGGTTGATTAAATCGATATAAACAACGCAGTAAACTCGACTTCCCTGCGCCATTAGGTCCTATTAAACCAATAAATTTGCCATGCTCAATGTTCACATTAATGTGCTTAAGAATTAATGTATTTCCCACCCGCCAAGAGACGTTATTAACGGTTAAAAGCGGTGATTTTTTAGAGGTTTGAGTGTGCAAAAAATTATCCTAGGCAGGGGCATACTCAGTACTGATACGTACCAACAAGAAAATGAGTTAACCCGCTCGTTATATGAATTTTTAAGGCATTTGTATCTGACTTACAGTAAAACTGATCACAGTTACGGGAATAGTTGAGGAGTTTCACCTCATTCCAAATGCTTTGCTATTATGCGCAGATAAGTAAATAATTTAAAGCAAAAAAAACCGCACTCAACTGAGTGCGGTTAAAAAAGGGAAGTTAAGCGTAAGTTAAAACTTATATTCCAAACCTAAACCTAGGTAATCTTGGTCAACATTGTTATCCATATCAAAGCTTGAGTAAAAACCAAATACTTTAAGATTTTTGTTTAGCTTATGATCAACACCTACCGATACCGCGCTTTTATCATCACCGTCATCAAAATCCATTGTTTGGTATTGCACTTTAAAAGTGTTGCTACCCATTAGATAAGCTGCATTTACTAAGTAACCGTCAGCTTCTGCGCTGCCATCTACTTTTTCTTGGGTTTGGTACATAGCACCAAGTCTAAAATCTTCAATTTTACCTTGAACTGTTGCACGTACTACATCATACCCGTTTACTTCGCTATCAGCAGCAATGGCAGCATATACTGCGCTCTTTTTAAGGCCTGCATCACCATAAGTTAACGCCACTGAGTAGCCATTTTTGGCATCTAGGTCGTCTTGTGCAATAAATGACGCTAATACTTTAAAGCCTTGATATGAGTTTGAAGTATAAGACACTGAATCACCTAAACGATTTTCACCTTTAAAAGTATTTTTTAAATCGCCCTCAAGGTCATTAAATAAGTCCAGCTTGCCTTGTGCCTGCTTTAATGCGGTATCGTTGCGGCCTATTACTACCTGACCAAATCCACCTTTTAAACCCACATATTGATTTCGCGAAGAAATATTGTCGTCATCACCTTTAGAATCAGCGTCAGAAACATCAACCTGAAATTCAAACTTATAAACAGCTTCCAAGCTATCTGAAATTTTTTCAGAGCCTTTCAGTCCAAAACGAGATGCATTACTTTTAATCTCAGTAAACGACCCTTCGCCATCATCCGATGATTGGACTGTTACGTTTGCTTTACCATAAATGTTTACTTGTGCAAACGCATTAAAAGATAAACCACTTAGTAAAGCTAAGCATAAGCTCGATTTTAAAAATTTCATGTTATTTCCTCGATAATCGCAATAGACCAACTTTTAAAGCAGCAGCAGTGTGCCATCGCTAAATGACAAAAATATTACAACGGACATATTTTTGTCTTTTTAAGTTAATAAAAATGCATTAAATCTGAAATCAAAATAACATATAAATGAAATTTAACTCGACAACGACTTGTTTTTATTTAATAAACTCGGTGTCATTTGTGACAGCAAATTAACTAAAGTTTCTATTAACTCTTTTTGCTCGTTATCTCTATGATAGGCAATAAATACCTCTCTTGACGTATTCTCTACCCCTTTAACATGAAAAAGTTCGCCTTTTTCTAAATGATCTTTGACTAATACGTGTGGAATAAATGCACTGCCACCACATTGCAGGATTAAATCAAGCGCAATACGCCCAGTACTGGTTCTAAAATAAGGCGGTGTTTTACCGGTAAACTGACGCGCATGCCAAAGAGAAAACGCTGTTCCCCAATCAACATAAACGTATTGATTATCAAAAAAATTATCGCAGGTTGCCGTATCATAACCACTCACCGGAATAATGGGCAGTTCACAAATACGTCCTACAACAAGTTCATCAACTTTTGGTGGATCAAATAAAATAGCTAAATCAAGCGTACGTTCCAATAGTAAGCGAGTACTTTCTTGCTGCGCTTTCACTTCTGCCACCAGCGATACACCGGGCATAGCCGATACAATATTTGTAATACCAAATTGTAAAAATGCATCCCAAATATTGGGGGTGCCTGCTAAACTGATTTGTTTATGCATATTATCAGCAAGTGCTACATCAACTTTAGCTCTTTGCATACCGGTAATAATCATTTGCGCATGAGGTAACAAGCGCTCACCGGGAGCGGTAAGTTGAATGTTATTTCGCTGGCGAATAAATAAATTGACCCCTAAACCTTGCTCTAATTGGCGAATTCTAAAGCTCACCGCAGACTGGGTTATGTATAGGTTCTCTGCCGCTTTACCAAAATGGCGAGTACGCACCACTTCCACAAATGTTTTTAATAAATCTATATCCAATTTTTTATCCTCACGATAAAAATTTTTTGTTTAAAAAAATAGCGATTATGTCCCATACTCCAGCTAATAATTGGTATGAGGGTATAGCTATGAGCAATGATATTTCACTACTTCGTCAAGCATTTGTTAGTCAACGTCAATTTTATGATGACCAAAACTTTCCACGCGGATTTAGTCGCAGCGGACACTTTACCCTGTTAGAGGCAAGTATCTTAGAACAGCACGGTGTTATTTTAAAAAGCTTGTACAACAAAACCGTTGAACCTCAAAACGAGCACCAGCAACAGTTTGTAAATGCTGTCAGTGGCATAGTAGAGCCAAGCAATCCAATTGAGCGAGCATGGGTTAAATATTTAAAGTTAACAACCTGTAAAACAAAATTCCATACATTATTTGGACGCTCAAAAATATCAGGGCCAACAACAATAAGCCAAGAGTATTATTCAGAAGCTGATAATTTATAAATCATTACAGTAGTTGCTTTTTGGCGTTTTAACAGTTACAACTTGTATTAGCAAATATATTTGTAAAATATTAAACAGGGTTGTTAAGTGACGAACAAGATACTTATTGTTGAAGACACTCCCACTATTGCGAGAGTTCAGAAGCATATAGCGCAAAAAGCCGGCTACGAGGTTGATATTGCTCAATCATTGGCTGAGACTAAAGAGCTTATCAGTAAGCATCATTACTTTTGCGCGGTGGTCGACTTCATATTACCTGACGCGCCACAAGGTGAAGCGGTGCCCTGTACCATTGCAGCAGATATTCCTACCATAGTGATGACAGGTAATATCGATAAACAAACCCGCGATACCGTCGAAAAATACCCTATTATCGATTATATTATCAAAGGCAATAAACAAGCTTATGAGTATTTAGAAAAGCAGCTTTATCGCCTTCCTCGCAATAAGCAGGTAAAAGTACTGGTTGTTGATGACTCTGCGTCAACACGCCAATATATTTGTAGTTTATTAACACGCCATAAATACCAAATATTACAAGCAGCTGATGGCATAGAGGCACTTAAAGAGCTTGAAAAAACCCCAGATATCTCTGTGATCATTACCGATAAAGAAATGCCTAATATGGGAGGCATTGAACTGTGCAGTGAAGTTAGGCGTCTATATGGTAATGGTGAAAAGGCTATTATAGGTATTTCTGCAGTTACCGCGTCTAATTTGTCCGCTTTATTTCTAAAAAATGGGGCAAACGACTATTTGTATAAACCTTTTAATAGTGAAGAGTTTTACTGCCGGTTAAGTCAAAACGTAGATATGCTGGAACATATAGCCACTATAAAGCGACAAGCGAATACCGATTATTTAACTAAACTCCCTAATCGTCGTTACTTTTTCGAAGAGGCGAACAAATTTTTAAACAATTTCAAAAAGGCACAAATACCGGCCATGTTAGCTATGCTTGATATTGATCATTTTAAAGCGATTAACGATACCTATGGTCATGATACCGGCGATGAAGTCCTCAAAGGGCTTGCGGTATGCTTTAATAAATACTTTGAAAATCAGTTAATCGCTCGTTTAGGGGGAGAAGAATTTGCGGTATTTTTTACTGAGCAGACCGAACAAGAAGCGTTAAAACGACTCGAAAGTTTTAGGCTTTTTATTGAGCTCAATAGCCATGAATTTAGCCACGCAAAGATTAAGTTTACACTGTCGATAGGTTTCAGCTGCAGTACGACCTATCAAATTGACGATCTATTAAAACAATCCGATTTAAAGCTTTACAAGGCCAAAGAATCGGGTCGTAACAGAGTGGTTTAGTTTTTAAACCACACCTGAGGCAACAATAGCTGCTTTTTTGCGTTTACGCGATTGATGAAGTGAATCCCAACTAAAAATAGCCAAGGCACTCCAAATACACGCAAAAGTAATTACCCGTTCAGCATCAAACACCTCACCATAAAAGACCACAGCTAAAATAAACATTAAACTAGGTCCTATATACTGAAAAAACCCTAGTGTTGTATATTGTAAACGCTTAGCCGCGCCAGTAAAACATAGCAATGGTAGCGTAGTCACTATGCCCGCACTCACTAATAATACATTAGTTGACCAATCATTTGCAGGTAAGCTAGACGTTCCTGTTGGCGCCATTAACCACCAATAAGTGAGTGCCACAGGTAATAATATTAATGCCTCAATTAAAATCCCCGGCAATGCATCAACCTGTAGTTTTTTACGTAACAAACCATATAACGCGAAAGACGTCGCTAATGAAAATGCGACAACCGGGAATGAACCAAAACTAATTAACTGTAATAAAACACCTGTAAAGGCTAAGGCAACGGCAGCCCCTTGTAATTTACGTAACCGCTCATTTAAGAACACCATGCCCAGCAAAACGTTTAACAAAGGATTAATATAGTAGCCTAAGCTGGCATCTAGCATATGGTTGTTATTAATAGCCCATATAAACAGCCCCCAGTTAAACCCTAGTAAAGCAGAGGTAATAACTAACATTAAAATAAGCTTAGGCTGGATTAAAATACGTTTTATTTTATCCCAGTAGTTGAACACACTCACTACCACAATAAGAAATACAACAGACCAAATAACACGATGCATTAAAATTTCAAATGCTGACACATGTTGGATCATCTTAAAATAAATGGGTGCAAGTCCCCACATAAAAAAAGCAAGGCAGGCAAAAATAGCGCCCTTTCGCTGCTCAGTATCAATCGGCATAGTAAACACTTGGTGATTTAAAAGGCCGTCAGTTTAACTCCCTCTCACTTTTTAGCCAACTAAATACGTCCCCGTTCCAAAAGCAATTTGTACTGACTGTTCGTTATGTAACTCCATTCTGCATACGCACACTTTATTACCTGAACGAATAAGTGTGGCACTGGCAATAAACACATCCCCTTTACCTGGACGTAAGTAATCGGTACGTAAATCTATGGTGCCGAGTGTCGCTAACTTTGTGTGTACACTGGGCAAGTCAGCGTCGTCGAGCTTACTAATTATACTTGCCGCAGCTAGCATTCCGCCTACGTTGTCGAGTACCGCAGAAATAACACCGCCATGAAGAATTTTTTGCGCCGGATTGCCTATTAATACATCTTGCCATGGAAAGGATATTTTAGCGTGCTCAGTACTGAGTGACTCTACTTCTAGTTTTAAAAACTGGTTAAAAGGCATATTGTTTACAAACAACGCCCCTACTTGGTCAATCAACATTTCTTTATTCATTTTTATTCTCTGTGTATTGAGGTGGTACGATGAGTAAAGCACAGCTAGAAGCCATTGTAACCCCCCGTAAATTTTAGTTTATCATTAGCCATATTGACATCAAGCGATGAAAGCTAAAGACATCTTGATAAAAAACCACTAAAATAGCGCCGATGAATACACACACTCCTTCTCCTAATACGCTAGTGCGTCAACCTGAAACTGTACTCAAACAAGTGTTTGGTTATAGTGAGTTTCGCGATGGTCAACGTGCAGTCATTGATGCCGCAATCAATGGCCAAGACTCGTTAGTATTACTGCCTACCGGTGGCGGTAAATCAGTGTGTTACCAAATACCGGCGTTAGTATTAGAGGGAGTAACGATTGTTATTTCGCCGCTGATCTCTTTAATGCAAGATCAAGTTGCCCAATTACAAGCACTTGACGTAAAAGCGGCCTATATCAATAACAGTTTAGCCCGTGAAGAACAACAATTAGTATATCAACAGCTACATCAAGGGCTGATAAAGCTACTTTATGTCGCTCCCGAAAAAGTGTTACAGCACGATTTTTTAGAACGACTTTCTCATTTAAATGTGAGCTTGTTTGCTATTGATGAAGCTCATTGTGTTTCTCATTGGGGTCACGATTTTAGACCGCATTACTTTAGATTAAATGAGCTTAAGCAGCGCTTTGCACACGTGCCTATGATGGCACTGACGGCCACCGCCGATAAAGCAACTCGCTTTGATATTGTTGAACAATTAAAACTACAACAGCCTTATATTCATACTGGCAGCTTTGACCGCCCTAATATTCGTTACACCATAGAAGAAAAATTTAAACCTATGGTGCAGTTGCTGCGTTACTTAAAAGAACAAAAAAACCAAAGTGGCATTATTTATTGTACCAGCCGTAAGCGCGTTGATGATATCGCTGAAAAACTCGCCGATGCAGGCTTTAATGCTGCCGCTTACCATGCGGGAATGAGTAACGAACATCGTCAGTTTGTGCAAACAGGGTTTGCCCGTGACGACATTCAAATTGTGGTGGCAACCGTTGCCTTTGGTATGGGAATTAACAAGCCTAACGTACGCTTTGTTCTGCATTACGACATTCCAAAAAGTATTGAAGCTTATTATCAAGAAACAGGCCGCGCTGGGCGAGATGGACTGGCTGCAGAAGCCATTATGTATTTTGATCCTGCCGATATAGGCCGAGTTAGGCGCTTTTTTGAAGATATTGACGATGAACAGCGTCGCCGCGTAGAAGAGCAGCGCTTTAGTGCCATGGCCAGCTTTGCTGAAGCGCAAACGTGTCGCCGTCAAATATTATTAAATTACTTTAGTGAATACCAACGCGAACCGTGTGGTAACTGTGACATTTGCTTAAATCCACCTAAAAGTTTTGATGGCACCTTAGTCGCACAGCAAGCACTTTCGTGCGTATATCGCGCGCAGCAGCGTTTTGGATTAGGTTACATTGTGGAGTTATTACGCGGTGCGAATACAAGTCGCATCCGTGATAATAATCATCATGAGCTTAGTACCTACGGCATAGGTAAAGATAAAAGTAGTGAGTTTTGGCTCAGTATTTTACGCCAACTTATTCACCAAGGACTACTAAGCCAAGATATAACCCAAGGCGCTTCGCTACGTTTAACTGAGGCCGCACGGGCTGTTTTAAAAGGTGAATATGCGCTGCAATTGGCTGAGCCTCGTTTACAAGCTAAACATGTTTATCAAGATAAACTAGCGCAGTTTAATTACGATAAAAAACTATTCGCTCGTCTACGTGCCCTACGTAAAGAGTTAGCCGATGCCGACGATGTGCCTCCTTATGTGGTCTTTAACGATAAAACCTTGGCCGAAATGGCGCAGCTAATGCCCACCAACGACAGTGAGTTTTTAAAAGTCTCAGGGGTTGGTTTTACCAAATTAAACAAATATGGCGGTGAGTTTTTAACCGCAATTCGACATTATTTAGCAAAACAATAAGCTCCTATGACCGAACTTGAATACGACCACACACATCAATGTATTATTGTTAAACCGGCAGAGCTGCCGCACGATGAAGATTTTGAATTGTGGGGAACGTTATTTTTGCACAGCGATGAAATTAGCATTAATGAGTATGCCGCTGGGGCAGATCGTCATCAACTACGTTTTAACTATGCAAACCACACATTTAATTTAAATTTTGAGCATTATAGCCAAAGTGTGTGGATTAATGGTGAAGGACAAGATGCCGACAACCTATTGGCAGCGTTAACTTTTTATTTAACTTAAATGCATAGCTAATACCTTATAATCGCTATAAAAACAAAACTAAATCTGTCTTTTACTTACATATCAATAACAATGATGTAAGCTTAGAGTAAGTGTTTTATTTTGCAAAATAGCGCTAAAGAGGGTCAATGTTAAATAGAAAATGGATTGCACGTAGTTGTTTTAGCCTTTCTATTTCGAGTATGTTTATGCTCAGCGTTTGCGCGCAAGAAGCGCCACTAGCCCAAAGCTGCACTAATGACAACTCATCACAAACTCATGAAAGTAACCTACGTCGCCAAATTACGTCTCAAACACCAGCGCTCACAACACAAGGTAACGCCAAAGTTGCCTCTATAACTTTGCAGCAGCTTAATGTATTTAATACTGAAGAGGCCCAGAATAATGCATTGTTTCGGTTTGCTAACCGAGCACACATTCAAACTGAACCTGAAGTAATTAAGCGCATTTTGTTGTTCGAGACAGGTGACACCTTTAATCCAAAAGCCTTGGCTGAATCAGAACGACTACTTCGCAAACAAAACTATTTATATGACGCACAAATAACGGCCACAGAAAACTGCGACGGCAATGTAGATGTAGTTGTTATTACACGTGATTTATGGACTTTATTACCCGAACTTAGCTTTAGTCGCAGCGGAGGCGAAAATAAATCAAGTATAGGCTTTCGTGAGTCTAACTTATTTGGCTGGGGTAAACGGCTATCGTTTTCACGCAAAACCGACAGTGACCGCAATGGCTATTTATTTGTTTACGATGATCCTAATATTTTATCGACGCGCTACAGAGGTCGCCTAGAGTATGCTGACAACAGTGACGGTAAAAGCCATTTAGTTGAACTAACCTATCCATTTTATGCCATAAATACACCTTATAGTTATGGTGCTTTAAGTTACTCAACTCAACGAGAAGAAGCCTTGTATATTAGAGGCGAAAAGTTTAGTGAATTTGAACAGACAACCGATCTAAATCAAGTCTTTTTTGGTCACTCTAAGACGCTTAGCCATAACTGGACACAGCGCCTAACCCTTGGTTACATAGACGAGCAGCAAACATTTAAAAGCATAGATAAAACCACAGTGCCTCTACCTCAAAATAGGCAGCTTAGTTACCCTTATGTAAGTGGCCATTGGTTTGAAGATAATTTTATAAAAGTGCGTAACTTTGACAGCATTCATCGGACCGAGGATTTAAACTTAGGTTGGAATATAAAAGCAACACTAGGCTACTCCGATGAATCAATCAGTAATGACGATAGCCGCGCCATATATTCATTTAACTTCAACAAAGCTCATTTTAGTGGTGAAAACACGCTGTGGCGTTTTCATGCTGATATTCAAGGATATTGGAATACAACGCAAAAACAGCTCGAAAACTTATTTACAACTGGTCAGGTTCAATATTATTTAAATACCAGTATTGATCAGTCTTGGTATATAAAAGCAAGGTTGCAATACGCGAAAAACCTCACAAGCGATAAGCAGCTTACTCTAGGTGGCGAAACGGGCTTGCGCGGCTACCCCATGGAGTTTCAACATGGCGATCGGAGCTTTTTAGTCAGTTTAGAAAAGCGCTATTATTGGGAATATGACTTACTACAGCTGTTCAAAGTAGGCGGTGCTGCTTTTTTAGATGTAGGCCGCGCATGGTATAACAACGACTCGAATACTCAGTATAAAATTGAAAACACACCGGTACTCAAAAATGTCGGCTTAGGTTTACGCCTTGCGCCAAGCCGCGCCAATGCAGGTACTATGATCCATCTTGATATAGCTGCACCGTTAAATAAATATGATGATGTTGACTCAGTACAGTGGTTGCTCAGTGTTAAAAATTCTTTTTAAAATCACTACTGCGCAGTGAACTAAAGCGTTACACTTTGCGCCAATTATTATTGTGAGAATACATTTTGGAATTAATCACTCTTTTAAAGCTTTTAGGCACACAATATAAACTTATCGTCACCGTCGTTGCTCTTTTGAGTTTTCCGTTACTACTAAGATTGACTAAACAATTACTCGAAAAAGCCATTAAAGGTAAAATCGATTTACATCGTAAATATCGCGCTGAGCTGCTCCTAAAAATAATACTCGCTTTTGTGATGTTATGCTTAGTGTTGGTTTTTTGGGGAATAGAGTTGCGCGGTTTATTAGTATTAGGCTCCTCTTTATTTGCTATGTTAGGAGTTGCATTATTTGCCGCTTGGTCATTATTGAGTAACTTAACTGCTTTTTTACTGATGTTTATTCAAAACGACTGCCGCGTAGGCTATTGGGTTAGAATTGTCGATGGGGCCAATGCCATTGAAGGGCGTATTATTGAAATGGGATTGATGAATGTGTTACTCGAGCACGTTGATGGACACAGAGTGATTTACCCTAATAACTTATTTGTTACCCGCCCCGTGTTAGTGCTAAATACGGAGCCTAAACCAACAAAAGCGCCTAAAATTAAACGCATTATTGGCCCAAAACCACGCAGCTAAACAACATGCATTAAAAAACCGCGTTAGTTTAAAACTAAGGCGGTTTTTTATATTTACAGATGCAGTCATACCAATTCTCTTAATTGAGCGAATTGGTATTAATTATTTAGTTCAGCCGTTTTCAGCTCATCATCTAAATCATTAATCTCATCAATAAAGGTTTCTAGCTGCTGCTCTACCAAGCTATTTGCATGTGCAAAATAAGCAATGTGGAATACGGCATCGCCTTCATTTACTAATGGCATGGTTTGTTGGCCAATAATAATACCACTACGAGGCGCAAGTAGCTCAAGCTCAGAGTCACCTAGTGGGCTACTAATATACGCTAATATTTGCCCTTTAGTGACACGTTCACCCAACGAAACTTGCGCTCTTACGATGCCATCAACCTCAGCACGCACCCAGCTAGTGGAGCTTGCAATCACAGGATCTGGTAGCTTTTTAGGGCGCTTGCCACGAATCATTTTTAAATGGCGCATCACATAATCAACACCTTGCACGCCTGCAGCAATCGCAATTGGGTCAAAGCGCAGTGCTTCACCCGCCTCATAAGTAATAACAGGTATACCTAAATTAGCGGCTTCACTGCGTAATGACCCATTACGTAATGACGCATCTATAACCGCAGGCGTACCAAAGGCTTTAGCCATTTGCGCTGTTGCTTCATCGGCTAAATTAGCACGAATTTGCGGTAAGTTAGTACGGTGAATCGCCCCCGTATGCAAATCAATAATATGCGTACAATGCACAGCTACTTGGTTAAAAAACATATACGCCATGCGACCTGCTAATGAACCACGCTCAGACCCCGGAAAACTCCGGTTCATATCACGGCGATCGGGCAAATAACGCGATTTATGAATAAAACCAAATACATTCACAATCGGAACCGCAATTAATGTACCACGCAGCTGATTAGGGTCGATTTTAGCCAGTAACTGGCGCACAACCTCAACCCCATTTAGTTCGTCGCCGTGTATAGCCGCACACACCATCAATACAGGGCCTTCCATTACACCGTTAACCACTTCAATAGGAATATTAAGCGGTGAATGGGTGTAAAGCTTTGCAGCTTCTAGCGCGAGTGTTTTACGTTCACCTACACCAATACTTTCACCTAATAGGGTGAAAGGTCGGTTAATTTTAACCTTTGCCACGAGTTGCGGTTCCTTTACTTGCAGCATTTTTCTCGATGAAATCAATCACCATGCCAGCTATATCTTTGCCTGTTGCCACTTCAATCCCCTCAAGGCCTGGTGATGAGTTTACCTCCATCACCAATGGACCACGAGATGAGCGAAGTAAATCAACACCAGCAACGTTTAAGCCCATAGCCTTTGCTGCAGCAACGGCGGTTTTACGCTCTTCAGGCGTGATACGAACCAGTGTAGCGCTACCACCACGGTGAAGGTTAGAACGAAACTCCCCTTCTTGCGCTTGGCGCTTCATAGCGGCAATAACTTTATCACCGAGAACGAAACAACGAATATCAGCACCACCGGCTTCTTTAATGTATTCTTGTACCATAATGTTGGCTTTTAAACCCATAAACGCTTCAATAACACTTTCAGCTGCTTTTCGCGTTTCTGCAAGTACCACACCAATACCTTGAGTGCCCTCAAGTAACTTAATAACGACCGGTGCACCACCGACCATTTCGAGTAAGTCTTTAACGTCATCTGGCTTGCTAGCAAAGCCGGTTACTGGCATGCCTACGCCTTTGCGTGATAATAGCTGTAATGACCGTAACTTATCGCGCGAACGAGAAATAGCCACAGATTCATTCACTGGGTACACACCCATCATTTCAAATTGACGCAATACTGCACAACCGTAAAATGTTACCGATGCACCAATACGTGGCACAATAGCATCGAAATCTTTTAAATTTTCACCACGATAATGAATTTCAGGTTGTTCTGAATTTATGTTCATATAACAACGTAACGCGTTAATCACTTTTACTTCATGACCTCGTTGCTCAGCCGCTTCAATTAAACGACGCGTTGAATATAAGTTTTTGTTGCGAGATAAAATACCAATTTTCATAGTTAAAACCTTAACTAAATAATGTTGAGCAAGCAGATATAATAATGTTTGCTACTCAACGAATTCTTATAATAAATGTGATAAAGCCGGATCAACGACGATACGATTTTCCATAGCTGTGCGTCCTAATAACATTCTAAACTTCATAGACGCACGACTTGTTAATGTAATTTCTATTGGCCAACTAAATTCGCCTGCATGTAGTGTGGTCTCAATAAAATAACGTAATTGTTTCTGGCCACTTGAGCTGGTGACGTACTTCATCTTTTTAACTTTGGCATTGCAGGTAATTTGCGTTTGCTCGTCTTCTTGCAATGGTTGGGCTGTAAATTTAACCCATTTTTCGCCATCTACTTCGTACTCTTCTATATTAATTGCATGAATACAGGAAGTACGCGCACCAGTATCTATTTTTGCTTTAATTTGCTCGATGCCCAGCTCGGGTAAACTCAACCACTCACGCCAACCAACTGTTATTTTTGTCGTCATAAATGTGCCCTTAGTAAAAAAAGTGTTTTATACGCTACCGCGATTAAAACACCAACAAAATAAATTTATCCACTCGATAAGCCGATTTGATTGACCTTTTGAGTTAAGTCGTTTAACAATGCCCCCTTAACGGATGCACTTAACCATGGGCTAAAAAACAATTTTTTGTTACTTAACTCAATTTAACATACGAAAGTAAAGCTAAATTTTATTTACTTAATTAAATACATTACAGTCAACTATATTAAAAATATACCTTCGATGAGAAATTATTATGATTAACGGCTTACTTCATGCGCTTATTCTTGATGAACAAGGCGGTGCACGCCCAATAGAAAATAGCCAACAATTACATCAATGGCAACCAGCACAAGGGAAGCTTTGGGTACATATGGACTACAGCCAAGCAGAGGCAGTTGATTGGTTAAAAAATTGTGGGCTGTTAAACGACTACGAGCTAGAATCACTCACTGCTGATGAAACACGCCCACGAATAACGCCTACAACTAATGGCCATATGTTATTTTTACGCGGAATTAATTTAAACCCAGCACAAAGCCCTGAAGACATGGTGTCCATTCGGCTATTTATAAATAATGATGTGGTTATCACCACTCGCAAACGCCAATTATTATCTGTACAAGATATTTTGACCTCGTTAAATAATAATGAGGGGCCGTGCAGTATTTCTGAACTTATATGTTCATTAGCGCATAAGCTAACCTCGCGTATGCAAACAGTCATCGATGAATTAGATGAAAGTTTAGATAACTTTGAAGAAGAAATTGATGAGCCCAGTAAAAAGTTTGATAACCAAGGTTTGTCGCAACTTCGCAGGCAAACAATCGCATTAAAGCGCTACTTAAAACCACAAAAAGAAGCACTAAGCAACATGGTTAATAACTATTACCCGTGGCTATTTAACGACGATAAAGCCAAACTAAACGAAACCACCAATTTACTTATTCGTTATTTAGAAGAGCTCGATAGTTCAATTGAGCGCGCACAAGTTATTCAACAAACCATTACAAATCAGGTCTCTGAGCAATTAAATCAGCGTATGTATGTAATGTCGGTAGTGGCTGCTTTGTTTTTACCGCTGGGCTTTTTAACTGGATTATTAGGAGTCAATGTTGGCGGTATACCTGGAACAGAAAGCCCCTATGCATTCACTGCATTTGTGGTGTTTTTAATTATTTTGACTGGTGGGATTGGTATTTACTTTAAAAATAAAAAGTGGCTGTAATTACTGCATAGATCCAACAAGGCACAAAAAAGGCGAACATTGAACGTTCGCCTTTTCCTTTGGTTTACACCTTACTCTTGAAAGTAAGTGCCCCACCCGTCGTATTCTACATCACATTCAACAGCCAGTTGCGCGAGTTTATCAACGTCTTCCATTATCACGTCAACGTCTAACTCAGCTTCAACAACAATGTCAAAACCCCAAATTTTTTCACCGTCTTCAAGTTCAAGTTCTGCTGGCTCTTCCACATCGTAGCCTAGCTTAAACGCAGCTAATGCTGCCTGCTCTAACTTGGCAAAATCTTCACATACAAAATGGTGTTCTACTTCATAAAGTATTTCCGGATCAGACCCATCTTCAAGTAATGAAGTTACGATGTCTTCACTTATTTCACGCCAGTTTTCCATTATTTCTCTCTCACTTGAGCATCTAATTCGGTTATTTTAGCAGCCATAACACAATGAACATCTTTAGCATGTTCACGGGCACTGATATTTTTATCAAGTGCGATGGGCGCTAACATTTCAATGTAAATTGTACCATTATCCCAACGGTTTAGTTTAATGGTTTTGTCGGTTGTGTTCATACATACCGGTACAATAGGCACCTCTGCACTCATTGCCGTATGAAAGGCACCGGTTTTAAAAGGGAGTAAACCACGGCCATAACTACGCGTTCCTTCAGGAAACATCCACACCGACAAACCTTTTTGTTTGATTTTAGCAGCAGCTTTAGAGATTGTCCCGGCGGCTTTTGAACGATTTGATCTATCAATTAAAATATTACCCGACAACCAATATAATTGCCCAAAAAATGGGATCCATTTAAGACTTTTTTTACCCACACTCACACAATTTTTTGGCACCATGGCTGGAATAGTAAATAAATCATAGCTATTTTGATGATTCGCTACATACACCGCAGGGCCAACATGAAGCGCGTCAGGATGATATTTTAGTTCTAATTTAACCCCAAGCATTTTAGCCATTGAGCCAAACCAACTTGCAATAACGTGTACATTATTGGGGTGAAAGGGTCTAAAAATTGATAACAATAAACCAAAAAAACAACTTAATAATATAAACAACAGCATTATTAAAATACGTATAACAGCTAGCAAGTGCGCCTCTCCAATGTAACCACAATTATGTATTGCGTTATTATAACGTTATTTGATGGCGCAGACGAGAAAATAGCGAACAAGCGTGCGCTGAAATAAAACAGTCATAAAAAAACGGCTTACCTAAGTAAGCCGTTGTCTAGTTTAGTCCAAAGGTTAACTTGGCTCTGCGTCTGAGCTTGGCTCATCCACTTGCTGCGGCGTTAACTCTACCACAGCTTCATCAACGCGTTGTAAACCACGAGGTAACTTATTCCCTCTGCGGCCTCGCTCACCGTAATAATGTTCAAGGTCACTTGGCTTGAGAGTTAGCTTACGCTTACCAGCATGCAGCGTAACACTACTGCCTTGGGGCACTACAGCTAATACTTTTACAAACTCTTCGCGCGCTTGTATCTTAGCGCCCGGAATAGAAATTATTTTATTGCCCTTACCCTTACCTAACTTAGGTAAATCACGTAGTGGGAATAACAACATCCGCCCTTCGTTAGAAATCGCCATACAGTAATCACTGGCTACGTCATTAACGCGAATTGGTGATAACAACACCCCACCTTTTGGTACACTCACCAAAGCTTTACCGTTTTTATTTTTACTTACTAAGTCTTTAAAATCAGTAATAAAGCCATAACCGGCGTCGGAGGCCATTAGCAGTACTTGAGCGTCTTCACCCATAACTACATGCTCAAAGCTTGCGCCTGAGGTTAAGTTAAAGCGTCCTGTCATCGGCTCGCCTTGGCTTCGCGCTGAAGGTAAGCTGTGGGCATCGGTCGCAAATGCGCGCCCTGCTGAGTCTAAAAATACCGCAGGTTGATTGCTTTTACCTCGCGCGGATGCTCTATAACCATCACCGGCGCGGTAATTTAACCCTTCTACATCTAAGTCATGACCCTTACCTACACGAGCCCAACCTTTATCAGATAGAACAACAGTCACCGACTCTGAAGGAATTAAGTCTTTTTCGCTCAGTGCTTTGGCTTCTACGCGTTCAATTACAGGCGAGCGACGATCGTCACCATACATTTCTGCGGCTTCTTGAATTTCTTTTTTAAGCAACGTCGACATGCGACGGTCTGAGCTTAATGTTTGCTCTAGTTTGTCACGCTCTTTGGCTAATTCATCTTGCTCACCACGAATTTTAAACTCTTCAAGTTTTGCTAAATGACGAAGTTTTAATTCTAAAATAGCTTCTGCTTGAATATCAGTTAACTCAAAGCGTTCCATTAATAATGGTTTAGGCTTGTCTTCAGAGCGGATAATTTCTATGACTTCGTCAATATTTAAAAAGGCAGCAAGTAAGCCCTCTAAAATATGTAACCGTGCGAGTACCTTATCAAGCCGGTATTGCAAACGACGACGCACTGTTTCACGTCTAAAAGTCAGCCATTCAGTTAAAATGCCACGTAGGTCTTTAACCTGCGGGCGACCATCTAAGCCCAACATATTTAGGTTTACGCGATAATTTTTTTCAAGGTCAGTGGTTGCAAATAAGTGCGCCATTAATGGCTCAGCTTTAATTCGATTTGAACGCGGCACAATCACAATACGGGTTGGATTTTCATGATCAGACTCATCACGTAAATCAGCCACCATTGGCAACTTTTTAGCGTTCATTTGCGCTGCTATTTGCTCAAGTACTTTTGCACCCGAACATTGATGCGGCAAGGCTGTAATAACAATATCGCCCTGCTCTTCACAATACACTGCGCGCATTTTAATTGAGCCACGACCGGTTTTATAAATTTTGTGAATATCAGCTTTAGGCGTAATTATTTCAGCATCGGTTGGGTAATCTGGCGCATGAACGAGCTCAAGTAACTCTTCGAGTTCTGTTTTTGGTTTATCAAGTAATAAACAACACGCACTGGCGACTTCACGCACGTTATGCGGCGGAATATCGGTGGC
The DNA here is from genome assembly GCF_018402495.1 of Pseudoalteromonas sp. Lineage (GTDB taxonomy): Bacteria > Pseudomonadota > Gammaproteobacteria > Enterobacterales > Alteromonadaceae > Pseudoalteromonas. The sequence continues at coordinate 300,468 of NZ_JAGYIU010000004.1, read as the reverse complement.
CATACCGACCGCAATCCCTGTTACACCATTGAGTAATATATGTGGCAAGCGCGAGGGGAGAACTAAAGGTTCATCCATGGTGCCATCAAAATTTGGCGTCCAATCAACAGTCCCTTGCCCTAATTCTTTAAGTAATACCTCAGAGAATTTAGATAAACGCGCTTCAGTATAACGCATTGCCGCAAACGATTTAGGATCATCAGCTGCCCCCCAGTTACCTTGACCATCTACCAAAGGATAGCGATAAGAGAACGGCTGCGCCATTAATACCATGGCTTCATAACAGGCACTATCACCATGAGGGTGGTATTTACCTAATACGTCACCCACGGTACGAGCTGACTTTTTATATTTGGCATTTGCCGATAACCCCAATTCACTCATCGCATAAATAATACGACGTTGCACTGGTTTTAGGCCGTCACCAACATGCGGTAAAGCACGATCCATGATCACGTACATTGAATAATTTAAATAGGCGTCTTCAGTAAAACGCCCCATTGTTTGTTGTTCAATTCCTTGCATTAGCAAGGTATCTGTATCACTCATTAAAGCTTACCTAGTTTTTCTTATAGCTTACGCGGTAAATTACGTTAGCGTAATCATCGCTTACCAATAGACTGCCATCATTCAATTGTGTAAGTACAACGGGGCGTCCAAATGTAGTTTCGTTTTGCATTAAACTTGTGCTTTGTTACCGTGATCTTCTAACCATTGACGACGATCTGATGAACGTTTTTTAGCAAGTAACATATCCATCATTTCCATTGTTTGCTCTTCTTCATCAAGTGTAAGCTGCACTAAACGACGGGTATTCGGATCCATAGTTGTTTCACGCAATTGTAGCGGGTTCATTTCACCCAAGCCTTTAAAGCGTTGCACATTGACCTTACCGCGTTTTTTCTCTGCTTCTATACGCGCTAATATGCCGGTTTTTTCGTCTTCATCAAGCGCGTAGTAAACATCTTTACCAATATCAATTCTAAACAATGGTGGCATAGCAACATATACATGCCCCGTTTTTACCAACTGTGGGAAGTGGCGCACAAATAAGGCACACAATAAAGTGGCAATATGCAATCCATCCGAGTCAGCATCCGCTAATATACATATTTTATTGTAACGTAGTCCTGATAAATCTGTTGAGTCGGGATCAATACCCAATGCCACTGAAATATCATGCACTTCTTGAGAGGCTAAAATTTGTCCTGATTCTACTTCCCAAGTATTTAAAATTTTACCTCTTAGTGGCATGATAGCTTGGAACTCACGATCTCGCGCTTGCTTTGCCGAGCCGCCTGCTGAATCACCCTCTACTAAAAACAATTCCGTGCGGTCATTATCAGCAGCACTACAATCGGTCAGTTTGCCTGGTAATGCAGGGCCTGAAGTAACACGTTTACGAACTACTTTTTTAGCCGCACGTAAGCGTCGCTGCGCATTTGAAATACATAATTCAGAAAGTAGCTCTGCGGTGTCAGTGTGCTCATTTAGCCACAAACTAAAGGCATCTTTTACGACACCCGATACAAACGCAGCACATGAACGTGATGAGAGTTTTTCTTTGGTTTGGCCTGCAAATTGTGGGTCTTGCATTTTTACCGACAACACATAACTACAACGTTCCCAAATATCATCTGGGGTAAGCTTTACGCCACGTGGTAATAAATTTCTAAACTCACAAAATTCACGCATAGCCTCTAAAAGCCCTTGGCGTAGGCCATTTACATGGGTGCCCCCTTGCGCGGTAGGAATTAAGTTTACATAACTTTCGGCTATCGACTCACCACCTTCTGGCATCCATACTACCGCCCAATCAGCGCCTTCAATAGAACTAGAAAACTCTCCAACAAATGGGTCTTTAGGTAGTATTTCGTAGCCTTTAACTGCCTCTACTAAGTAATCTTTTAAGCCGGTTTCATAAAACCACTCTTGGGTTTCTTTAGTTTGTTTATTTACAAACTTAATACGCAGCCCTGGGCATAAAACCGCTTTGGCTTTTAATAAATGGTTAAGCTTAGTCAATGAGAAGTTAGCTGAGTCAAAATAGCGGGTATCTGGCCAAAAACGCACAGTCGTACCGGTGTTGCGTTTACCCACTGAGCCAATCACATTTAAATCTTCAACCTTATCGCCATGCTCAAAAGCCATTCTAAATTGCTGTGCATCACGGCGAACCGTTACTTCCACGCGGGTAGATAGCGCATTAACAACCGAGATACCTACGCCATGCAAACCGCCAGAAAACTGGTAATTTTTATTTGAAAACTTACCACCTGCGTGTAATTTGGTAAATATGAGTTCAACCCCAGGAATACCTTCTTCAGGGTGAATATCTATCGGCATCCCCCGACCATCATCGCTCACTTCAAATGAGTTATCTTCATGTAAAATGACATCAATACGCGTCGCATGCCCGGCCATTGCTTCATCAACACTGTTATCAATAACCTCTTGGCCTAAATGATTGGGGCGCGATGTGTCTGTATACATGCCTGGGCGGCGTTTTACCGGCTCTAATCCATTAAGTACTTCAATGGCTTCGGCGTTATAATTTTGTTGAGTCATAGTTTTTATCTTTATATACGCTAATATCTGATTTTAAGAAAATCGACAATGCTTGAAAAAGCTCGCTCAAAGCCATTAAAGCTATGATCGCCGCCAAATTCAATTAACTGTTTACATTGTGAGTAATACTTTATTGCGTGCTGAAAATTTAACACTTCATCCCCTGTTTGCTGTAATAAATACAACAGCTCAGGGTGTTTTAACTCTGTCACCGTTAATGCTTTTAACGCATCTATATGACGAGATTGTAATTGGTAATTATAATCTTGATACGGATTATAATTAGGCCCAAGTATAGGCTCTAATAATGTATATGGGGCAACGGCAGGATTAATTACCACCGCAGGAATTTGATAACGCTGCGATAAATACGTGGCAAAAAAACCACCTAACGAGCTGCCCAGTAACACCGTATTCGGCGTTATTAGTTGTTCAAGCGCTAAAATTGCCTCTATCGGTTCATGATTTAAGCGCGGCACACAATAATCAACATCATAGTGTGCCATAAGCTCACCAAAGCGCACAGCTTTATATGATTTTTCAGAGCTATTAAAACCATGAATATAAATTACTCGTTTAACCATACCACGTCCGTACGTATATGCACCTGTTGTTGTTTAGCGTTTAAATACAGCATACGATAAGCTGCCCCCTTGTCCTCTTGCTGCCAGCTAGCAGTGTGCTTTGTAAATTGTACGCAGCTGGCCGGTGTCGCGTAAATATCAAGCTCTCTAAATTGCTGTTGATAATCGTTATGAACATGACCATGAAACAGCGCATCAACGCGACCATTATTAACTAATAAATTTAATAGCTGCGGCCCATTTTCTAGCATGTGTTTATCTAGGTAGCCATTAATAGGCAATGGGTTATGATGGCAAAATACAATATGACGATTATCTGAATCGACTAAACACGCCATAATTTCATCTAAATGCGAGGGCATTACCCACCCAGCAGGCGTATTTCCTTTAGAGTTAAGTAATAAAAGCTCAATTCCTTGCGCCACAATATGTTTAGCGCGTTGTATTTGCCCACCACTAATTAAATTGAGCTGCTCAATTTCATCATGATTACCAGGCACCCAAAACACTGGGCAACTGAGTTCACTATTATGGATCAATTCAGCAAATAACAAATAGGAATTAAAACTGTGATCTTGGGTTAAATCACCACCAAATATCAAGGCATCAGGTTTTTTTTTTGCTATATCGGTGAGCGCCTTTGCAAAATATTCAGCGGTGTTAACCCCAAAATATTCGCCCTGTTTATCACTAAAAAGATGACAATCCGTTACATGGGCTATACGCAGCTGAGTTTGCTCAAAATAATACGTGTCATCAAACCAAGCCATTATTTATATCCCAATTAACTGTTGATTGGCCTCGCTCTATACAAGCGACTAACCAGTCATATAAAAAAGCATTTAATTGATATTTTTCATCTTTTTGATGCATTTTAGGATTAGGATAACCATAAGAAGGTTTGATACGTTGGTGGTAATCATGATGAACAATTTCGGCTACCTTAGCATCATTATATAAGCGCACAGTTAAATACAAAGGCGCAATACCACTTAGCATTGCTGATAACTGTTTAATAGATACATCAAGGGTGTACTTAGCACTGTTATCAATGCTGATGGCAAATTCACTGTGGCCTAATTTGATTTCTCTAACACTACCAATCGCTCGTTCATGAGGTAGTAATTTTAAAAGGCGTACGTAATTATGCTCACAAAGTGTTAAATACTTTGGAAGGCTTTGAATGTATCGATTTGTGGTTAAAAGTGCTGTCAAAATACCGCCGTTACTATTAAAAATTAAAAACTATGCCCACTTATTACGTATTTTATCGCGATTTAGTGCTAACCATTGCAAGCAAATTACCGTAGCAGCATTATCTATTTCACCATTATTAAGTCGTTCAAATGCTTCATCTAAATCCATAATATGGGTTTTAATATCTTCACCTTCGGTTTCAAGCCCATAAATACCGGTGGCTATTTGGCTTAGATCTGCCCGGGCTAAATATAGATATAAGCGCTCTGTCGTGCCTCCTGGGCTTGAAAGGTAAGACAACATAAATTCAAGTTCTGTTAAATTAAGTCCCGCTTCTTCAAACGCTTCTTTTTTAACAACCGATTCATAATCATCACTGCTATCAGTCATACCCGCTATACATTCTAACAGCCAAGGCGAATGTTTGCTTTTAATTGCGCCAATTCGAATTTGTTCGATTAGCAGAACTTGCTCCGTCACCGGATCATAAGGCAATACTGCGACCGCATCACCGCGCTCAAGAATTTCACGACGAATAACCTCAGATTCTCCACCCGCAAACAGCGCATGCTTAAATTGATAAAGGTTTATTTTAAAAAAACCATCATACAAGTTTTCAATCGGCTTTAAGCTCACATCGTCATGAGTAAATTTAATACGACTTTTGTTAATCATCTATTTTCCTTTTTTAAATGCGCAAATACATCAACGCCATTATAGATATATATTCTGTTACACTTGAAAAAGTTGTTTTACTAATTTTTTTTTTAGTTATTAAGTAAAACAGGTTAACATGCCTGTAGTACAAAAATTGTCTAAGGACCGAACATCACATGAAAAAGAACATCCTTGCAGCACTGGTTAGTTTATCATGCGCATTGGGCTCAACCGTAGCCAATGCAGAAGATTTACTTCAAGTTTTTGAAATCGCAACCGCTAACGACCCGACAGTATTAAAAGCAAAAGCCCAAGCTGATGCACAATCTTACCAAAGTGATCGTGCCATGAGCGCACTATTACCACAAATTGGCTTGAGCATGGGTTATGAAAAAAGCGACTCAACCTCTTTTCAAAGTGTTGGCGATTTATCAAACCAAGTTCAAGTAGAAAGCGACACAGATCAATTCACACGTGGTGTTAGCTTAAGCCAAACCTTATTTGATTTAGGCGCATGGAATTCATTAGGTATAGCCGACAAACAAGCACTTCAAGCTAGCGGCCAATATGACTTTGCTAAACAAGATTTAATAGTCCGTGTAGCCGAAGGCTATTTTAACGTATTAAGTGCCATTGATAACCTAGAGTTTGTAAACGCAGAAAAACGTGCCATTGAGCGTCAACTTGAACAAACGAAACAACGCTACGCCGTTGGCTTAACCGCTATCACTGATGTGCACGAAGCACAAGCGCAATTTGATAATTCAGTAGCACAAGAAATCATTGCTAATAATGCGGTAGAAACAGCCCGTGAGCAACTACGTGAGATCACCGGTAAATACCATGCAAAGCTAGATATGTTAAACACCGAAACATTTTCTACTGTTAAGCCAAGTACGCCTGCAACTGATTTAGTTAAAATAGCGAAAGACAAAAACTTAAATCTGCAAGTGTCTAAAATCACCGTTGATATAGCTAAAGAGCAAATTGAGCTTGCCAAAGCGGGGCATTATCCAAAACTAACCTTAAATGCTAGCTATGGGGATTCATTAACAGACCGTAAAACAAATGGTGTGAGTTTTGACAGCCAACCTCGTTCAGACTCAAGCTCTGTTGGGCTTAACTTTAGCGTACCACTTTACTCAGGTGGAGCGACTGTAGCTGCAACGGATCAAGCACGTGCATTTTATGTTGCTGCAAGCCAAGACTTTGAAACTAATTATCGCGCAGTAACTCGCTCAGTTATTACTTCTTATAATCAAGTGGTCTCTGACATTGCCACCTTTAAAGCGCTCGAACAAGCGGTTGTTTCAGCTCAAAGTGCGCTCAAAGCCACAGAAGCAGGTTTTGAAGTGGGTACACGTACCATTGTTGATGTGCTCGTAAGTACGCAAAACTTATACAATGCAAAGCGTAATCTAGCTGATGTGCGCTACCGTTATGTTTTGTCAACGCTTCGCCTAAAACAAGCAACAGGCACATTAAGCCGCGACGATTTAGTGGCTATAAATCAAGGGTTAAACACCGTAAACTAAGCAACCACATTATTAGTGTAAAATTATAAAAGCCAGATTCTTTCTGGCTTTTTGTATTTTTAAGCGCATAACGTTAAACTAGGGTCTGTTGACCTTTCAAGGTTAAATTTGCAGCAGCCTGTTTGGTATTTAGGCAAGGCAGAGCTTATGTGGTGTAGTTATTCCTCATAAATAGGCGATAACGTAGCATCAATGCCAAACAGGCGCTGCCCGAAGGGTTCTGCCTAGGGACAATTAACTCTTTGTTGCTCGGTTTTTACTTAGCCCACTAGGTTACAAACCTCGCGCCGCGATTAAATTGTCCCTAGTTTGAACAAATATTAATCCGTAAAGGTCACCAGACCCTAGCCTTTTATTTTTTAGAGAAATTTTTGTGGTTAACTCATCCCCTTTTAAAGCCTCTTTTTTAGGTCCTCGTTATTGGCTAACGTGGATTGGTGTCTTGTTTTTATATCTTATTTCGTGGTTACCACAAAAACTACAATTAACCATGGGTAAACAACTTGGGCATTTAGTTTACAAATATATGAAACGCAGAAGACACATCGCTGAGGTTAACATTAAACGCTGTTTTCCGACGATGAGCGAAGCCGAGCAGCAACACTTAGTACTAAAAAACATGGAAAATACCGGCATTGCCATGGTTGAAACCGGTATGGCTTGGTGGTGGCCGAAATGGCGCGTCGAAAAAGTGCTGGGTTCACTAAAAGGACTTGAACATTTTGAACGCGTCCAACAATCTGGAAAAGGTGTTTTATTACTTGTTCCACATGTACTTCATCTTGAAATGGCCAGTCGCGTAATGGGATTAAAGTGCCAGGGTATTGGTTTTTATCGCCCACATAATAACGCATTAATGGAGTATTTCACTACCAACGGGCGTCTTCGCTCTAACGAATACATGGTTGGTAAAAAAGACGTAAAAGGGCTATTAAAAGCGTTAAAAAATAAAAAAGTGTGCTATTACTTACCTGATCAAGATTATGGTCGTAACCGCTGTGAGTTTGTGCCATTTTATGCCGTGCCCGACACTGCAACAACCACCGGAACACTGATGTTTGCAGGCAGTAAAAGTTGCGAAACAATGAGCCTAATTACGCATCGAGATAACGACGGAAAATATCATTTAGAAATCGTCCCTGAGCTTGAAAACTTCCCAAGTGGCGACGATAAAGCAGATGTAAGGCGTGTAAATCAGCGTATGGAGCAATCAATAAATGCCGCTCCTGAGCAATATATGTGGCTACATAGGCGCTTTAAAACACGACCAGATAAAGACGCTCCATCTTTTTATTAAAAGTGGATTATTAAATAATAATGATGAGTAACGCCTATGTGGTTTTGGATTAGATATTTACTTTTAGCTTTATTGTTAATTGGCGCAGCCATTTACTTTTTGCTCAATAGTGCTTCGTCGCTAAATTATAAACAAACCACTAATGCTGCGGCTGAAGGGTTTTCTCGGTTTTATGCATCAATTCGCAACAGAATCAACACTGATAAAAATAATAATAAATTTGTCATTCAATTGGACAAACCCGATCTCAGCCTCGATAGAGCACTTAATCAACGCTCTTTTGTAGTAAAACCTATGCCTTTAAATTGGAGTGGAAAAACAGGACCGCGTCGCTTCCAACGCGACGAAACCTTACGTACAGTACTCACTCAATATGCTGATAATGAAGGTGTTAAATTATTATGGTACTTAGACAAAGATTACGTAGTAAAAGATCATTTTCGTATAGACGGTAGCTTTAATTCAGCTTTATACCGCGTTAGCCGATCTATCAATGATGACTTTGAAAATGAAGTGTACGCGTTCTTTTGTCCAAAACAACGTGCTGCCGTTATTACCGAGTTACCATCTGAGTTTGTGCGTTCAAACTGTTTAAAAATAAGTAATTAACTACCTTTGGTTTACTTTATTGATATGTATGCGCTCAAATATATTGAGCGCAGAGGCATTAAACCTCTTTATCTAACGCAAATATAGCCATCCAAACAGCACTTACATTATTAATATCTTCGCTAAATTCTTCTCGTTTTACGCAACGACCTAGCTGATCTAAGCTCAACACATGATAGCGAGAGCGATAAGCTATATACGCTTGAATAAGCTGCTGTTTTTGAATATCACTGATACACCCAATTTTAGCCGCGTCAGTTAAAATTCTGACATTGTCAGAATTGTCACATAAATGAGTAAACTCATGGGCATGTTTTAATACCAAGTATTGCGTTATAAACTCAATATCCGTCATAGCACCGACATCTTGTTTTAAATCAAACTGCTGCGCATTGCCTTTAGCTAAATGACCGCGCATTTTTTCACGCATTTTTATAACATCTTGTTTTAAAATATTTTCATCACGTTTTTGGCATAATATTTCGGCTCGAATTTGCGCAAACCGTGCCCCTAGTTCAGCTTGGCCTAAAATCAACCGAGCTCTAACCAATGCTTGGTGCTCCCACGTCCATGCCTGTGTTTGCTGATAATGATGGAAGCTTTCTAGGTTTATCGCTAATAATCCAGAAGCCCCTTCTGGGCGCAGACGAGTATCTAACTCATATAAAATGCCAGAGGCAGTACGAGTATTAAATAAATGCATTAATCGTTGCGCTAGTTTTAAATAAAACTGCCTTGAATCAATTGTTTTATCACCACTGGTGTAGCTTGTACCATCATGGTTATGCACAAAAACTAGATCTAAGTCAGAGTCATAACCCACCTCAAAGCCCCCCGTTTTACCATAAGCAATAACCGCAAACCCCTTATTCTCATCATTAGTGTTAGGCGGCATACCAAAGCGTTTTACACAATGATACCAAGCAATATTGACAGCCTGATCAACTATCGACTCAGCCAGTGCTGTTAAGTGATCGCTTACTTTCATCACATCAAGAACACCTGTGGCATCAGCGGCGGCAATGCGTAATTGATGGGTTTGCTTAAATTGACGCAAGGCCTCCATTTGCTGCTCTAAATCATCATGTTCGATGCGTAAAAAATACTGCCTTATTTCATCTTTGTAGGCCGTTAATGGGGTTGGTTTGTAAAGTACAGCGGGGTCGATAAGTTCATCAAGTAAAATGGGATACAATGAAATATGCTCGCCAATCCATTTGCTATGACAACAGAGCAAAACCAATTGTTTTAATGTGCCAGGATTTTCATACAACAATTCTAAATAAGCAGTGCGCGAAATAATTTTATTTAAAATTTGGCATACCGTTGCAAAGGCGTTCGCACTGGCATTAAAGTCGTTTAATTGCTTAAGTAATGCAGGCATTAATTTATCAAGGATATCACGTCCACGATTGCCCACTTTAGCTTTACAAAGCCGTTGTTTAAAATCATGAAGTGGTGTTTGCCATTCATCTCTGGGCTCATTTAAAAAGCTCACATCGCCATGATCCCAAGCACTAATAAACGCCCCTTCACAGGTATCTAATGGTTCAATCTCTTCACCAATAACTTGGGTAAATTCGTTATGTATTTGGCTCATAACATGGTCAATTTTCACAAGTGTTGCTTTAAAATCAGCCTTATTTAGCAATACATATAGTCGCTGTTGATTTAGCTCATCTTCGGGCAGTGTTTGTGTTTGTTGATCATCAAATATTTGTAGGTATTGCTCTACTTTGCGTAAGTATAAGTAATTGTTTTTTAAATCTTTAGCCTCAAGTTCATCAATAACTTGGCTAAGAGTCAGCTCTTTTAATGCAATTAGTAAAGATTGCGTTTGTAAGTTTGCCTCTCTGCCGCCTCGCACCATTTGCAAAGCCTGAACAATAAACTCCACTTCGCGAATTCCACCGCCGCCTAATTTAATATTATTAGTTAAGCGCTTACGGCGCACCTCTTGGGCAATCATAAGCTTCATCTTTCTTAGCGACTCAATAACCGAAAAATCGATATAGCGGCGATACACAAATGGCTTTAATAACGTATTAAATTCATCCCAATAAACATTAGGTGACCCAATTATACGCCCTTTTAACATCGCGTAGCGCTCCCAATCACGCCCTTGCTCTTGGTAATAATCTTCAATGGCAGTAAAACTCATCACCAATGGACCACTTTCACCAAATGGACGCAAACGCATATCGACACGAAAAACCTGACCATCGACCGTACATTGATTAAGCGCTGCAATCAGCTTTTGCGCCACTTTAGTGTAGAAAACAGATGCCTCGAGTGAACGACGCCCACCTTGGGTTTTAACATTGCGCGGGTATGCAAAAATAAGATCGATATCTGATGAGTAGTTAAGTTCTTGCCCACCTAGTTTTCCCATTCCTAATACCATTAACGGTAGTGGATTGTTGTGCTCATCGACTGGCTCACCATTGGTTTTAGCGACATTTTTATAAGCCCATTGATTAGCACTGTCGATCAGTTTGTTGGCAAGTTCACTAATGTAGTGAATACTATTTTCAATCGGGTTTTTACAGCATAAATCTAAAAAAGCCACCTTTAACCAATATTTTTCTCGATATTGGCGCAGTAACTTATGACACTCACTTTCCTCTATTTCACTAATATCAAGCTGCGCAAAAGGATCAGAAATTTTTCTATTTTTAATTTCTTGCTCACATAACAACCAAGACAGCAGCGTAGGTTGAGAACTTAAACTGCGCCAAGCAAAATCACTTAACGCTAATAGCCGCACTATCTGTTGCTGCGTTTGTTGCGCTGGATACAGCGCTGCAAAGCGTGTTTCGCCAAGTTTTTGTAATTGAATAGGAAGCTGCGTGTCATTACTCATCAATACCCTCTTTTATCTCACCAATAACCATACTAGAATGATTAAAAACCTATCAAGGTAAATCTATTTAGGAACACCATGTCATATTTGTCATTATCTAACACTAGTTTAGTTGCGATTACCATTAGTTTTGTTGTTATTTGCATTACCATTATTTGTTTGAGAATTGTAACTCAAATAAAAGCAAAACAAGCACTTAAGGAAGAATTAGCGCAACATGATAATTTTGCAATGGGGATTAGTTTTGCCTCTGAAATATTAGTAGTGATCGCCACGATCGCATTTTTGTTTGATGAAATAAGCATTAGCACCGCACAATCAAACCCATTAAAGGTCATATTATTAATTGTGCTGTTATTTTCATTTATTAAAATAGGGCATTTAATTCACCGTAAATGGATATTACATCGCTTTAATGAAGAAGCAGCAATATTAAAACAAAACGTCTGTGCCGCGCTGGTTGATTCTGGAATGCTGATTGCCAACCTGATTTTAGTCCTTGGTTTGTATAAATGGACTCACGCTAAGGGCTTTAGTAGCTTATTAATTGCCTCGGTGAGCTTTTTTTTATTACAAGGTATGTTTGCCATAGACAGTAAAATACGAGAATACCGCTTTGCCAAAGCGAATCAAGGTGCATCATTACAAAGTAATTTTGGCTTAGAAAATACCTCTATTGGTATTCGCTATGCGGGTAAGTCAATTGGATTAGCACTTGCGGCTTATGCTGGTTTATCTAGCGCAGCATTTCAAAGTGGTAAAATGGTAGAAAACTTATTTACCTTGGTAATGCATTGCGGTGTGATGTGGCTGTTACTATACTGCTTAACATATATTATAAAGATTATCTCAATGCCTAATATTGACACTGCCCTTGAAGTCGATCATCAAGATAATATTGGTATTGCATGTATTGAGTTTACTGTATTTTGTGCTTCGGGATATTTATTGATAAGTATGTTTTCAATTTAGTACTGGGCTTGTTAATCTGAGTCGTTAACAAATCCCCTTATTTAACAGTCTGGTAAAACTAATGGGTATTTGGGCATATGAGAATTAAAACAGCAAGTTATCTATTAATTGATATAGACAACGAGTTTAGTCGTGCGTTTGCCATACATTATTTAAATACCAAGGCCTGTGCTAAATTAGACATAATAGTAGCCGGAGAGAATACCCAAAAACTGGTTAAAATGATGTTTGATGGGCTTGTTAAAGATTATTGCTATTGCGATATTGGAAACGAAATAAGCGTCTCAGAGCTTGCCAGCTACCTTCACCAACATCACAATATTCAAGGTGTACTGTTTAACCAAACAGATTACTTACTCGCTGATGATACACAGCGCTTTATTTATAACTCACTACATGAAAAGCGCTATACGATTATTCAAACAGACCAGGGGTATGACATTAAGCCCATAAAAGATGAATGCCATTCAAACCATTTATCCTGTGATAGCGATATAGCCCAAACCGCACAGGAGTTAACAGCCCGTTTAACTTGCGAAGATGAAAAATAAATAATTGCACCCAAGCCTTAGCTTACTTACCATAGAGGGATATAACTTCTATGTAAAAAGTGATTCGTCATGCGAGTGCCTCATATTTATCAATCATCACCAATTACCCTTAATACCCCTTTAAACCTAGACGATGACGCTGCAGGCCATGTCGGTCGTGTGTTACGTATGAAAGTGGGCGAACAGGTTTCTATTTTTAATGGTGAAGGGGGTGAATTTCTCAGTGAAATTATTGACGTGAGTAAAAAAAACGTTGTTGTTATGCCCCTTGAATTTAATCCTCATGACGTTGAATCGCCATTAAAGATTCATTTAGGCCAGTGTGTATCCCGTGGTGATAAAATGGATTTTACTATTCAAAAGTCGGTTGAATTAGGGATCACTGAAATAACGCCTATTTTTAGTCAGCGCTGCGGCGTCAAGCTCAGCGGTGATCGCCTAGAAAAAAAACACCAGCAATGGCAAAAAATAGCCATTGCTGCTGCAGAGCAATCCGGACGCAACTTTGTACCAACCATTAATCCTCCCGTAGATTTAAAACACTGGCTTGAACAGCAAACCGATGCAATTAAATTAACGTTACACCCACGCGCCGAGCACAGTATTAAAACCATTACCGTTCCTGATGGTGGCGTGCGCTTTTTAGTTGGCCCTGAAGGGGGATTTACCGATGATGAAATAGCGCAAACTAAACAACAAGAATTTGTAGGTATTCGCTTAGGCCCGCGAGTACTTCGCACAGAAACAGCAGCTTTAACTGTTTTAAGTGCACTGCAATTACAATTTGGCGATTTAGCTAATTGAAATAACTAAAAGCACCCACATATCAAGATTACAGTTGTAAAAAACACATAAATTAAGGCACAGCGCATGGCAATTAAGTTAGGTATTATTTCAGATCCTATTAGTGGATTTAACATTAAAAAAGACACCGGTTTTGCAATGATGATGCAAGCGCAAACCCGTGGCTACGAAATTTACTATATGGAAATGGATGATTTATCGCTGCGTCAAGGTAATGCCTACGCCACTGCAGCCAAAGCGAAGGTTTTTGATAACACAGAAAAATGGTATGAGCTTGAAGAAAAAACCACCATTGCGCTGGCTGATTTAGACGTTATTTTAATGCGTAAAGATCCGCCTTTTGATACTGAATATATTTACGCAACCTATATTTTAGAACGTGCAGAACAAGCGGGCACATTAGTGATTAATAAACCACAAAGCTTGCGCGACGCCAATGAAAAACTCTTTACCGCTTGGTTTAGTGAGCACACACCTGATACGCTAGTTACGCGCAGTCAAAAGCAAATTCGTGAGTTTTTAGCCCAGCATAAAGATATTATTTTAAAACCGCTTGATGGCATGGGTGGCGCCTCTATTTTTAGAGTAAAAGCTGATGATGCTAATATAGGCGTAATATGCGAAACCTTAACCGAGCATGGTAGCCGCTTTGCCATGGCGCAAAATTATATCCCAGAGATCACCCAAGGCGATAAGCGCGTATTGGTTGTTGATGGTGAAGTGATTCCTTATTGCTTAGCGCGTATTCCACAAAATGGCGAAACACGCGGTAATTTAGCCGCAGGCGGTCGTGGTGAAGCCCGCCCAATTAGCGAATCAGATCTTAAGATTGCAAAGGCGGTCGCCCCTACTTTGAAAGAAAAAGGCTTAATATTTGTAGGTTTAGATATTATTGGTGATAAGTTAACTGAGATTAACGTAACGGCGCCAACCTGCGTAAAAGAAATTGAAGCCGCTTACGATATTTCAATTACCGGCATTTTATTTGATGCAATAGAGAAAAAGCTTAATAAATAAATTATCACTGAACCAGTTCTAAGATATAAAGCGATGACGCTTATCGTGTCATCGCTGAAAACTCGAATAAATCTTTAGTGTTAAAACATGGGACTATGCCATACTCAAGATTCAATAACTAAAAGGGTAAAACTTATGCAGTCATTAGAAAATCACTTTTTAATCGCAATGCCATCAATGCAAGACCCTTTTTTTAAACGTGCCGTCACTTATATTTGTGAACACAACGAAGAAGGCGCTATGGGATTGGTGATCAATCAGCCGATTGATGTCACCGTAGGTGAGTTACTCGACAAAATTGATATTGATAACGATAAATCTCAACATGCCGCTCAAGTGACCGTGTTTGCTGGCGGGCCGGTAAAAACAGACCGTGGCTTTGTGCTACATTCACCTAAACCTGGGTACTCGGCAAGCCAAAAGTTGAGCAGTGATATTATGATCACCACCTCAAAAGATGTGTTAGCCACGTTAACCACAGCCCAAGCACCCGAGCAATTTATTATTACTTTAGGCTACTCCGGTTGGGAACAAGGCCAATTAGAGCAAGAGCTATTAGACAATAGCTGGCTGATCATTAAAGCCGATCCTAAAATAATATTTGATACTCCAGTAGAAAAACGCTGGGAAATGGCCGTTTCTATGCTTGGTTTTGATGTTAGTCAACTAAGCCCCGAAGCTGGGCATGCTTAAAAAGACACATATGACTAAAAAAACACTAAAACCGCAGGGTGAGCGCACCGTTATGGGATTTGACTTTGGTACTAAGAGTATTGGTATTGCTATTGGTCAAGAGCTCACTGGCAGTGCGACCAGCTTAAAGGCGGTGAAAGCCCAAGATGGCATCCCTAATTGGGACGACATTGCTGTGCAAGTAAAAGAATGGCAACCCGATTTAATGGTGGTCGGTTTACCGCTAAATATGGATGGCACCTCGCAAGAGGTGACCTTTAAAGCTAAAAAATTTGCTAATCGTTTGCACAACCATTACGGCATTGCAGTTCATACTCAAGATGAACGCTTAACGACTGCAGATGCAAAGGCACGGCTGTTTGAACGTGGTGGCTATAAAAATTTAGGTAAAGGTAACGTAGATAATATGTCTGCGGTGATCATTCTAGAGAGTTTTTTTGAAGCCAGTTATGGTGAATAAAGTACTTAAACACACATAAAAAAAGCGCCTAAGGCGCTTTTTTTGTGTGTATCTAGGTCATATTGCCTTTGTCATCAAGGCCATCAATGGTCACACCTTGTAAGAAGCCTGCGCCTTGTTGCTCGTTATTACGTAGTTTAATCATCAAGCGTAAGTCATTTGGCGAATCCGCATGATGCAGCGCATCGGCATAATTAATACGTTGCTGTCTGTAAAGCTCAAACAGCGCTTGGTCAAAGGTTTGCATGCCCATCTCTGTTGATTTAGCCATGGTTTCTTTAATGCCACCAATATTACCGTTTTTAATTAGCTCACTGACCATTGGCGTATTAAGTAATACCTCAATGGCAGCAACACGCCCTTCCCCATCAGAGGTCGGAATAAGTTGCTGAGCAATGATAGCGCGTAAATTTAATGCTAAGTCATATTTAAGCTTATCGTGCTTTTCTTTTGGTACTAAGTGCATAATGCGGTCAATGGCTTGGTTAGCATTGTTGGCATGCAAAGTAGCAACACATAAGTGCCCAGTTTCTGCAAAGCTCAACGCATATTCCATGGTTTCTTGTGAGCGAATTTCACCAATTAAAATAACATCAGGCGCTTGGCGCAAAGAGCTTTTAAGTGCGGATTCAAAGCTTTCAGTGTCTAGGCCTACTTCACGTTGGGTAATGATACTTTTTTTATGTTCATGCACAAATTCAATCGGATCTTCTATGGTTAAAATATGCCCGCGTTGATTGCGATTTCTGTAACCAATAAGTGCCGCCAAAGATGTTGATTTACCGGTTCCTGTACCACCTACAAATAGCACTAAGCCCCGCTTTGACATAATCACATCAGTCAGTGCAGAGGGTAAACCAAGTTCATTAACATCGGGAATTTTAGTGACGATTCGGCGAATAACCATGCCCGCTCTGTCGCGTTGCCAAAAAGCCGAAATACGAAAACGCCCTTCGCTGGTTGCAATTGCAAAATTACACTCTTTAGTGTTATGAAACTCTGTTTTTTGCTTTTCACTCATTGCTGATTCCACCAGCTCTAGCGCTTGCTCATCGGTTAATTTATCGTCATTAAGAGGAGTTAGCTCGCCGTTAATTTTAGCGCTGATAGGGAGCTGGCTCGATACAAATAAATCAGAGCCTTTTTTGTCGATCATTATTTGTAAAAAGTGATTTAAAGATAAAGTCATAATAATTCCTTAAGCGCTAAACTGCGTCTTATCTTGTGCTTTTGCATGCGCCGCAATATGAGTGATGATGCCACGGTTAACAAGATTTGTTAAACATTGATCCATAGTTTGCATGCCCTGCGACGCACCGGTTTGAATTGATGAGTACATTTGAGCAATTTTATCTTCACGAATTAAGTTACGAATAGCCGGTGTCGCCAACATAATTTCGTGTGCAGCCACTCGCCCACCCCCTACTTTTTTTATCAATGTTTGTGAGATTACCGCACGTAATGACTCAGAAAGCATAGAGCGGATCATGTCTTTTTCTTCACCAGGGAATACATCAATGATACGGTCAATGGTTTTAGGGGCCGACGTGGTATGCAAAGTGCCAAACACCAAGTGACCAGTTTCAGCAGCAGTCATAGCAAGGCGAATAGTTTCTAAATCTCGTAATTCACCGACCAAAATAACATCAGGGTCTTCACGCAATGCACTTCGTAAGGCGTTAGAAAAACTATGAGTATCACGATGAACCTCACGCTGGTTAATTAAGCTGAGTTTATTGTCGTGAACAAATTCAATAGGATCTTCTATAGTCAGCACATGGTGATGTTTGTTTTGGTTTATATAATCGACCATGGCTGCAAGTGTAGTCGACTTACCAGAACCTGTAGGGCCTGTAACAAGTACTAAGCCGCGTGGATTATCTGAAATTTGTTTAAATATTTCAGGTGCGCCTAAATCCTCGAGAGTGAGTACGTCACTCGGGATGGTACGAAATACAGCCGCAGGGCCACGGTTAGAGTTAAAGGCATTTACACGAAAACGTGCTAAATTAGGAACTTCAAAAGAAAAATCTACTTCGAGATTTTGTTCATAGTCCTTACGCTGGTTATCGTTCATAATGTCATAAACCAGACTGCTGACTTCTTTATCTCCAAGTGCTGGTATATTAATACGTCGCACATCGCCATCAACACGTATCATAGGTGATACCCCTGATGATAAGTGCAAATCTGATGCTTTATGTTGCACACTAAATGCCAATAATTCGGTGATATCCATTTATGACTCCACAACTAACTGATAAATATATGGTTACAATAGCAGAACGACTCACATCCGCCTACGCTAGAATTGCAGAGGCAACGCAAAATGCGCAGCGTAATAGTAACGATGTTACGTTACTTGCAGTATCTAAAACCAAACCTGTCTCTGATATTATGGCAGCTTATGAGCAAGGGCAACGCCAATTTGGTGAATCTTATGTTCAAGAGGCTGTAGATAAAATAGCGCAACTAGACACATTTAGCGATATTGTTTGGCATTTCATTGGCCCTATTCAGTCAAATAAAAGTGCCTTAGTGGCTGCCAATTTTGCTTGGGTGCAAAGTGTAGACAGGCTTAAAATAGCCAAGCGATTAAACAGCCAACGCCCTGAGACAATGCCGCCACTGAATGTACTTATTCAAGTCAATATTAGCGAAGAAGAAGCAAAGTCTGGTTGTCACCCAGATGAAATCGCTGAGCTGGCACAATATATAGACCAATGCACGCATTTAAGGCTGCGTGGACTGATGACTATTCCCGCAAAAAGTGACGATGAAAACACGCAAGTTCAATATTTTGAGCAATTACAAACTTGCTTTGATAAACTACAGATCCAATATCCTTATATAGACACGTTGTCGATGGGGATGAGTAACGATGTAGAAGCTGCCATAGCGGCAGGTTCAACCATGGTGAGGATTGGCACAGATATTTTTGGAACACGAACTTAAAAGGTGATAACAGACATATGTCAGATAAAAAAATCGCATTTATAGGCACAGGTAATATGAGCTACGCCATCATTGGTGGCATGGTAAAAAACGGCTTTAACGCAAACAACATTATTGCGACTAACCGCAACCAAGAAAAACTAGCTAAGGTAGCTGCCGACTTTAAGGTGCAAACCACCAGTGACAATAACGAAGCTATGCGCGATGCCGATGTCATTGTTTTGTCTGTTAAACCACAAATGATGGGCGATTTATGCCAATCATTTCAAGATTCAGGCATCGACTTTAGTGATAAATTATTTATCTCAGTTGCTGCGGGTTTAACCGTAAAACGCTTACGTGAAATGCTTGGCCAAGATGTGAAAATGGTGCGTTGTATGCCAAATACGCCATCATTACTTGGCCGTGGTGTATCTGGCTTATATGGTGCTGGCGAAACCCAAAGCGAGCAT
Organism: Pseudoalteromonas sp.; assembly: GCF_018402495.1. GTDB lineage: Bacteria > Pseudomonadota > Gammaproteobacteria > Enterobacterales > Alteromonadaceae > Pseudoalteromonas. Next base: position 281,254 of record NZ_JAGYIU010000004.1, on the reverse strand, counting down.
GAATTTGTACAACGAGTATTTGAATGTACAGGAATTGTAGTATGGGTTGAACAAGAGTCACAAATAAACGATATTATTGCTGTTACCGGCTCTTCACCGGCTTACTTTTTCTTGTTTATGGAAGCGATTGAAGAAAAAGCCAAAGCGCTTGGATTTAGTGATGAAGATGCACGCCGCTTAGTGCAGCAAACCGCCCTTGGCGCAGCTGAAATGGCACTTAGCCAGCCAGACATTACTATTTCACAACTACGTGCAAATGTAACGTCAAAAGGTGGTACCACGCATGCAGCCGTTGAGCATTTAAAAGCGCAAGGTTTAACCCAAACTGTGGGTGATGCAATGGATGCGTGTATTGCGCGTGCAGTGCAAATGGAACAAGAACTTTAAAACCATTTTTTATTGAAGGTTATACTATGAATGCCATGCAATTTTTAATTAGCACCTTGTTTGATCTATTTTTAATGGTGGTACTACTGCGTTTTTGGCTACAGTGGGCAAAAGCCGACTTTTACAACCCAATGAGCCAATTTGTGGTCAAAGCCACTTCGTTTGCAGTTAACCCGCTTAGAAAAATAATTCCGGGATTAGGCGGGCTTGACTTAGCCTCTTTGTTGCTGGCATTTATAGTGGCTGTGGCAAAAATAAGTACCCTAATGTGGCTTATTTACAGCTCTTGGGCTATTCAGCCTGTGCTTATACAGGCGCTAATAACTGTTTTAAAAGAAGGTTTAAATTTAGTCTTTTGGGTGTTAATCATCCGCGCTATTTTAAGCTGGGTAAGCCAAGGCTATAACCCAATTGAAGCGGTATTCCATCAGCTTACTGAGCCAATGTTAAAGCCCATCCGTAAAATTTTACCGCCATTAGGGGGATTAGATTTATCGGTATTGGTACTGATCATCGGTATTCAGTTTTTACAAATGCTGCTGATGGACCTTTTAGCTTAAGCAGTTCGTAATATAAAAGAGGCCTAGCGCCTCTTTCATACCTAATTAGGAGTTAACCATGCAAGGTTTAATAAAGTTTTGTATTATTGCTTTTTTCGCTTTGGCGTTTAATGCCCATAGCGCACAAGAGCAAGGTGCCCAATATAAAGAACTAGGCCCTTGGCAAGTTCACTATATCGCCTTTCCATCCACGTTTATTCAGCCACAAATAGCCAAAACCTACGGCCTTGAGCGTAGTGGTTATAAAGGCATCGTAAATATTTCTATCTTAAAAAATAATGCCGATAAAACTGCGCAAAAAGCAGTATTACAAGGCACAGCTAAAAATTTACTAGGCAATAAACAAACTCTTAACTTTAAAGAAGTGATTGAGGGAGACTCTATTTATTACCTAGCCCAAGTAGATTACACCAACGAAGAAATTTTACGTTTTGACATTGCAATTGAGCAAGGTAACAAGTTTCAAACGTTAAAGTTTCAGCAAAAATTTTATGTAGATTAACTATGACCAATACCTTAGTACTTGCAACCGGCAACCCCGGCAAAGTAAATGAGCTGGCTAACATGCTCAGCTCGCTTAACATTAACGTAGTACCACAAAGCGACTTTAATGTGGGCGACGTGGCCGAAACGGGCACAACGTTTGTAGAAAACGCGATAATTAAAGCGCGTCATGCAGCTAAAATAACCGGATTACCGGCTATTGCTGATGATTCGGGATTAGAAGTTGATAGCTTAAATGGCGCACCCGGTGTTTACTCTGCTCGCTTTGCAGGTAAAGGCGCAAGTGATCAAGATAATATCGATAAATTACTCGCTGATTTAGGCGATAACCCTAATCGCCGTGCTCGTTTTTGGTGTGTATTGGTACTGATGCGTCACGCCGACGACCCTACCCCACTTATTTGCAGTGCTAGCTGGGAGGGCGAAATTACCCTAACCCAACACGGTGAAGGTGGCTTTGGTTACGATCCTATCTTTTTTGTGCCATCAGAAAATTGCACCAGTGCAGAGCTGACAAAAGCGCAAAAAAATGCCCTAAGTCATCGTGGGCAAGCACTTAAAATGTTACTGCAAGCGCTACAGCATAAAGGCGGCCTGTGAACCTTCCTCCACTGAGTTTATATGTGCACGTGCCATGGTGCGTGCAAAAATGCCCTTATTGCGATTTTAATAGCCACGGGCAAAAAGGTGACATCCCTGAAGCTGAATATGTGCAGCATTTAATCGACGATTTAAAAGCTGATTTACACTTAGTACAAGGGCGTAAGATTCACAGTATTTTTATTGGCGGCGGCACACCAAGCTTACTAACTGGTGCGGCATACACACGCTTGCTCAAAGAAGTAGATAGCCTAATCGGCTTAAGCGATAACTGTGAAATAACGCTCGAAGCAAATCCTGGCACAGTCGAAACTGGTCGTTTTAAAGACTATGTAAAAGCAGGCATTAACCGTATCTCTATTGGCGTGCAAAGCATGCAAAACGACAAATTAAAAGCCTTAGGCCGAATTCATGGTGCCGATGAAGCCAACTATGCAGCACAACAAGCCAGTGAAGCAGGATTAAATAGCTTTAATCTTGATTTAATGCATGGCTTACCAGGGCAGTCTCTTGATGACGCGCTCAGTGATTTAAAGCAAATTATTGCGCTTAATCCACCACATATTTCGTGGTATCAGCTCACGATTGAACCAAATACGCAATTTGCTTCAAAACCGCCGACTTTGCCACAAGACGAAACCTTGTGGGATATTCAAGAGCAAGGTCAAACATTGTTAGCACAAGCAGGCTATCAGCAATATGAAATATCAGGGTATGCAAAACCTGGCTATCAATGCCAACATAACTTGAATTATTGGCGGTTTGGCGATTATCTTGGCATTGGCTGCGGCGCTCATGGTAAGGTCACTGATGCGAAAACGGGGGTGATAACACGCACTGAAAAGGTAAAACACCCTCGGGGCTACATGGACATTATTAAGCCCTACTTGTACAAAAGCTGGCAAGTAGAACAAGACGACTTAGCGTTTGAGTTTTTTATGAATCGCTTTCGTTTAACAGAGCCATGCCCGATTGAAGACTACAGTGCACTGACTAATCAGCCATTACAAAGCCAACAAGCGGCTTTAAATAAAGCTATTAACACAGGTTTATTAATAGAAAAGGACGGCCATTGGCAAGTAAGCCTTAAAGGCCATCGCTTTTTAAATGACCTGCTAGAATTGTTCGTATAACGCTTTTGCCGTTATGCGCATGTAAAGTAAATACATGAAAAATTAAAATACCCTAATGGGTTTCTAACAACAAAAGGGAAACGAATGCGTAAACTTACTCTAATTGCTGCCACGGTAAGCGTGGCACTGCTTGCAGGTTGCCAACAAGCAACACAACAATCAATGCCTGCACCTGCGGTTCAAGCACAACCTGTACAAAGTGAAATTGATAAAGCGAATGCGTTTTTTGAAGACACTTTTAATCGTGATGTAATGAGTAGCCCAGTTTATCAAACCTACATGGGTATCAAAAAAGATTACGATAAATGGGATGACAACAGCGAAGAAAAAGCACGTAAAGATCTAGCACAGGCGAAAGATGACCTTGCTAGGTTAAACAGTATTAAGCGTGCTCAGTTAGATACGGCAACTCAAGTTAGTTATGATTTAAAAAAACAAGCTTTAGAAGCCAGCATTGCTGATTTTAAATGGCGCTATCATACCTACCCAGTAAACCAAATGTATGGTACTCACTCTATGGTGCCAGCTTTTTTAATTAACCAGCATCAAATTAGCAACGTAAAAGAAGCCAACGATTACATTGCTCGTTTAAATGGGGTGCCCGGTGTATTTGATCAGCTTATTACTGGCTTAGAAATTCGCGCCGATAAAAACATCATCGCGCCTAAATTTGTATTTCCACACGTGATTGATTCAAGCAAAAACATCATTAAAGGTGCACCGTTTGAACAAGGTGACGATTCAACGCTTTTAGCTGACTTTAAACGCAAAGTTAATGCCTTAGAAATAGATCAAGCTGAAAAAGATGCACTTATTAGTAAAGCGACTGACGCATTAAAAACAGCAGTGAAACCTGCCTACTCTAAGCTTATTAACTACATTGCACAGTTAGAAAAACGTGCTGATGAGCGTGACGGTGCTTGGAAATTCCCTGATGGCGAAGCGTTTTACAATAACGCACTGAAACGTACCACCACGACAGACCTTACAGCAAAAGAAATTCATGCCATTGGCCTTGCTGAAGTGTCACGTATTCATGATGAAATGCGTGCCATTAAAGAGAAAGTCGGTTTTAAAGGCGATTTAAACGCCTTTATGCAGTTTATGAAAACAGACAAGCAATTTTATCTACCTAATACTGAAGCTGGTAAGGCGCAGTACCTCAGCGAAGCCAAAGGTTTAATTGATAACATGAAAACACGCTTAGATGAGCTGTTTATTGTAAAGCCAAAGGCTGACATGATTGTAAAACGTGTTGAAGCATTCCGTGAAAAAGCCGCAGGTAAAGCATTTTATCAACAACCTGCACCAGATGGTTCACGCCCAGGTGTATACTATGCGAACCTTTACGACATGGAGGCAATGCCAACATACCAAATGGAAGCCTTGGCTTATCATGAGGGGCTCCCTGGGCATCACATGCAAATTGCTATTTCACAAGAGCTAGAAGGTGTACCTAAGTTCCGTAAATTTGGCCGTTCCACGGCTTACATCGAAGGATGGGGGTTATACTCAGAATTACTACCTAAAGAAATGGGCCTTTACGAAGACCCCTATTCAGATTTTGGTCGCTTAGCTATGGAATTATGGCGTGCGTGTCGTTTAGTTGTTGATACCGGCATTCACGACATGAAGTGGACTCGCCAACAAGGTATTGATTACTACGTTAACAACACCCCTAACGCCACTTCTGACGCCGTAAAAATGGTTGAGCGTCACATTGTAATGCCATCTCAAGCAACGGCTTATAAAGTAGGTATGCTGAAAATTTTAGAACTACGCGAAGATGCTAAAAAGCAACTTGGCGATAAGTTTGATATTCGTCAGTTCCACGATGTAGTTCTTAAAAATGGCCCTGTACCATTAAATGTACTAGAGGGTTTTGTAAACGAATGGGTTGCAAGTAAACAAGCTTAATTTTTAAGTCATTGCTTCAACATATAAAAGGTCGCAATTGCGGCCTTTTGTTTTATAAAGCAAAAAATTAAGCTAGGATAAAGTGGCTATTCAAGGAGAACAAAATGGATCTAAGCATACAGTTACTCAATGCGCGCATTAAACAACAACAGTTTGATGAGCTAAATAACGACTTTAAAAAGCTCACTGAGGCGCAACAAGTGATGCAGCTTAATTACTTATTTGAAAGCGCGTTACGCATGAGTATTAAGTACGATTTTATGCAAAACATTGCCGTGCGTATTTTAACGACTAATACCCCACCTGCACAATTTATTGAGCAACTAACCAGCTTAGACGCACTGAGCTTTTTTACCCCTGCGCTTAAATTAAATAAAGGATTTATAAGCATAGATAACGGCGGCAATAACGTATTACATAATGCTTTTAAACATGCATCGCCAACCCAATTGCCTTTTAACTATATTCGCTCGCTGATGTTATTTGAATCTAACGAGGCGTTACTGCATGCATTAGCGCAAACTAATCAGCAAGGGCTCACTCCCGTTGCCTGTTATATTGCGTACGCACATAAGCCAAATATACCAGTAAAACATGAGTTTTCTGCCCTACTGGCATTAATGGAAATAGAGCAAAAGCAAAACTCAGCAGCAAAGCTAAAATTGCTTGAGGTATTAAAAAATAATCCTCCAAGCGAAATAACCTTATTATTAAGCGCTGCTTATTTACAGCGCTCTACTGAGCAAGTGGCAGTATTAATCTGATAAGTAATATTCTACGCTGGTAACAACACGGACATTTTTGATTTGTGGCGTATTTGAATCACGATCGCTAATGCTAAACTGCCCTTGGCGAGCCGTTTTAATTTTACCTAAACGTGAATTTGAATCTTTAGCAAATTTATCTGCCACTTCACGGGCTTTTTCTGTAGCTTGTTGAACCATCGCAGGTTTTATATCGTTAAGTCCTGTAAACATATACTCAATACGGGTCTGGTAGTTATCTTGGACAATGGCAATATTTTGTTTAGCCAACTGACTCACTTTACTGAGTGCGTTTTTGACTTTATCTGGGGCGTTGGAATAAACAATAATATTTGAGCTAATAACATACCTAAATTTTTGATTATCATTGGCGTATTCACGCGCTTGCTTATCAATAATAGATTGCGTGCCTGTCGATATCTCTTCATCATCAAAGCCATGTAACTTTAAAAAGGCAATCACCGCATCATTTTTTTGTTCAACTCGCTCAACCAACTTTTCAAGATCATTGTCGGCATCATTAAACTGTAAAGGCCAGATAACGGTATCAGCCACAACTTCACGCTCAGCCAACCCTTTTACCTGAACTGTACGCTCCATTCCTTTAATATCAAGCGCAGCTCCTTTTAAAATAAACCCCAAAGTAATTAAGCCAATACTTAAACACACCGCTGCCATAACAACGGCTAGATTCGATATTTTATTCACCTTTTTCTCCTTGACCAATATCAACAATTAACATGTTCACGCTCGAAAAAACACAATAAACAGGTTACATTGAGAAGATGCAGATAGCAAAACTTAATCAGCCAAGGAAACGCAATGAGTCTAAAACGTATTAGCCAGTTTTTTAACCCAAGCTCAGTCGCTGTTATTGGGGCATCAAACACCCCCACTCGAGCTGGTAATGTAGTGATGCGCAATCTATTACAAGGCGGGTTTAAAGGGCCTATCATGCCTGTTACGCCTAATCATAGCGCGGTGCATGGCGTTTTGGCTTACCCTAGCATTGAAGCCCTACCAAAAGTTCCTGATCTAGCCGTTATCTGTACCAATAAAAACACCTTAATGAACATTATTGAGCAACTCGGTACGCTGGGATGTCATAGCGCTATTATTATTGCTGATGGCCTAACAAGTATACAAAAACAGGCACTTAAAGAAAGCGCTGGCAAACATAAAGTCACTCTGCTTGGATCAAATTGTTTAGGGTTACTTATTCCGCATATAGGTTTAAACGCGAGTTTTTCTCACACCGTTGCCACTTCAGGGAAACTGGCTTTTGTGTCGCAATCAGCGGCTGTTTGCTCAACGATTCTTGATTGGGCGAAAAATAAAGAAATTGGCTTTTCATACTTTATATCTATGGGGGATTGCTTAGATATTGAGTTTGACGAAATACTCGACTTTTTAGGACGCGATGCCAAAACCAAAGCCATTCTCCTTTATATTGATAATATTAATGATATTCGCAGCTTTATTTCTGCCGCGCGTGCAGCGGCATTTTCTAAGCCTGTCATTGCCATTAAAACCGGAAGAACCAGCGCTGGTGCGCTCGCTGCAGAAATACACACTGGCGGAAAACAAAGCTCAGATGCGGTATATGATGCTATGTTTCAACGCGCAGGGATGTTAAGAGTAAATGATTTACGCGAACTTTTTGCCGCCACTCAAACCTTAGCAATGCACCCTAAACTCCTGCAAGTAGAACAACTAACCATATTAACCAACGGTGGCGGCCCTGGAGTAATGGCCGTTGATGAACTCATTCAAAGTTCAGGTAAACTTACTCAGCTTAGTGATGAAACGCGCGACGCACTCAATAAAGTGATCCCACATTCAGACACAGTAAGCAACCCGATTGATATATTTGGTGACTCAGCCCCCGTTCGTTACAAGTATGCACTTGAGATATTACTAAACGCTAAAGAAGTTAAAAACTTACTGATCATCCATACTCCATCAGCTTTGGCTGCGAGTGAAAGTTATGCTCAAGTGATAGTTGAAGCCCTAAATAAATTACCAAAAATGGCTCGCCCTTATGTGATGACTAATTTCATGGGAGAAGATGCCGCCTTTGCAGCCAGACGAATCTGTGCCAATAACGCTATCCCCACCTACCGAACACCAGAAGGTGCCGTAGGCGCCTTTATGCATTTAGTGAGCTATCGTCGTAACCAAAAACATTTAACCCAAACGCCAGAATCAAACACCGATGATGCGACAATTAATAAAGCAGCAGCAAAAGTAGCGATTAAAGAGTTTTTAGATGATGAGCAACGCTACCTATCAACCCATCAAGCAAGTCAAATTTTAAGTCACTACGGCATAGACTGCATCCAAACAGAAGTTGCCTACACGCCAACCGAAGCAAAAGAGCAAGCAATAGAGCTGGGGTTTCCGGTAGCATTAAAGCTAATGAGCCCGAGCATTCCTTCTAAGTCTGAAGTCGGAGGTGTAGTACTCAACCTTAATGATGCACAAGAGGTAGAGCAAACCGCATTTGCCATGTTACTTAGAATAAAAAACACCTACCCTGATGCCATTATTGATGGCTTTTCATTACAAAAAATGGCACCTAGGGCAGGCGCAAATGAGCTGCGCATAGCGATTAAAACAGAGCCTAACTTTGGCCCGGTTATTTTATTAGGTGAGGCAGGAACAGGACTTGAATACGCTCAAGCCGCGGTGGCATTGCCACCACTGAATATGAACCTAGCTAAATATTTAATTGCCGCAGCCCACGATAAAGGTGTGCTTAAAGATCGCGTTCTGCCAGAAAAAGTTGATAAATATCGTTTGTGCGCCCTACTGACCCGAATTTCCCAATTGGTTGTCGATCAACCCGATATCACCTCATTAGAGCTTAACCCTATTTTAGCGAGCAATGGGCAATTTTTGGTGCTTGATGCCACTATGAATTTAAATCAGTATCAGGTTCAGCCGCACCGAAAACGTTTATCTATACGACCTTACCCTATAGAGCTGGTTGAAACAGTGACCCTTAAAAATAATTCTTTAGCAACGCTCAGACCTATCAAACCTGAGGATGAGCAAGCACACCAAGCGTTTGATCGTTCATTAACAAAAGAAGATAGATATAAACGCTTTTTTGGTGAGTTACCACAATTTAACCATGATCAACTCGCTAAAATGACGCAAATTGATTACGACCGCGAAATGGCGTTTATTGTTACCCAACCACAAGACGAGCAACAGCGTACTCTAGGAGTATCACGGGTAATTATGGATCCCGATAACTTACAGGCAGAGTTTGCTATTGTGGTACGTTCTGACTGCCAAGGGCTAGGATTAGGGCGTATTTTAATGAACGCGGCGATTTCTCACTGCAGGCGCCAAGGAGTAAAAACCGTTGAGGGGATCACCCTACCTGAAAACACAGGTATGATTGAGCTAGCTCGTAAACTCGGGTTTAAAATTAGTCGTGATTTTGAAGAAGGCAGTATCAACATGCTGCTCACATTGTAATAAATATTATGCGAAAACTAAGAAAAACCATAAACCAAGTATTTGAAGCCTCAGGTAAATATCAACGAGCGGGGCGTATTTTGGATGTGATACTCATCAGTATTATTATAGTGAATGTGGTGGCAATAGTACTTGAGTCAGTGCGTAGTATTGCCATTGAGTACCGTAGTGAGTTTTTAATGCTGGAACTGACATCCGTTGCCATATTTAGCGTTGAGTATCTAATACGTGCCTGGACTTGTGTAGACAGAACAAAGTATGCCGCAATGAACTGCTCAAATACACAAAAACGGATTCGCTATATTTTATCACCGCTAGCAATTGTTGATTTAATTGCTATTTTACCAAGCTTATTGATGTTTTTCTTTACCATTGATTTACGCTTTTTACGCGTGTTGCGATTATTACGCGTCTTTAAACTCACTCGTTACTCGCGAGCTATGCAGTTGTTATTACAAGCATTTATTAATGAGTCAAGTTCACTCCTAGCCGCTTTTTTTATTATGTTTGTGGTGCTTATTTTAGCTTCTTGCGGTATTTATTTATTAGAGCATGACATTCAACCAGACAAGTTTGGCTCTATTCCTGCTGCCATGTGGTGGGCAATGGCCACTCTTACTACTGTAGGTTATGGTGATGTTGTGCCTATAACCCCCATGGGTAAACTATTTGGCGGAGTAATAACATTAGTGAGTATGGGGATGGTTGCAATACCAACCGGTTTATTAGCGTCAAGTTTCTCAGAGCAAGTTCGTAAACGTCGCCAGCTATTTGAAGATGCCACCCACGAGAAAATAACAGACGGTAAGCTCACTGATGAACAACTTCATCATCTTGAGCTACTACGCTATAAGCTAGGGCTAAGCAAACTTGAAGCCAATAAAGCGATAAAAGATGAGCTTAATAAACGCAGCTCACACTTATATTGTCGCCATTGTGGAAATCGCCCTTAACTAACTATGCCAATAGCTGTATGACTAAGAGTGAGAAAACACCGGCTGCCAATCGAGCTCAATAAGTTTGAGTACCTGCTCTTTTGGCACCGCTTTACTGAATAAATAGCCTTGAAAGTAGTTACAGCCTTGGGCTTTTAAAAAGGCCAGCTGATGTGCACTTTCAACACCCTCTGCTATACACTCTTTACCTAGGCGGCTCGCTAAAGTCAGTGTAGATTGAATAATCGCCTCGTTATCCGAATCAATACCAATCCCTTGCACAAAGCTGCGATCTATTTTTAATACATCAATCGGAAAGCGCTTTAAATAGGTTAATGAAGCATAGCCCGTTCCAAAATCATCCATATACAACTTACAGCCCAGTTGCTTTAATAAGTTCATATTTTTAAGTGCATGTGCTGAGTCTTGCATTAGAATAGACTCCGTTATTTCAAACACAATTGCCTCTGGTGGCAGTGCAGCATTACTCAACGCTTGACGAATTTCAGGCACTAGCCCTGAAAACTCAAAATCCAGTGCGGAAAGGTTAATTGATAGGTATAAATCAGGGCAAACGACACGCCAGCTACCTAATTGGTCTAATGCTCGCTTCAAGGTTTGCAACATTATTTTAGTGATCAAGCCAATATTTTCAGCCATACTAGAGAATGCTTGCGTATTTGCTAAAGGATTATCAGGCCAACGCAGTAACACTTCAAACCCCACTGTTTTTTGCGTAGTCGCATTTATAATGGGTTGATAGTAGTTACAAAACTCATGCTCGTGATACGCTTTAAACAATTGCGATTCTAAATGCAGCGCCCTTTCAACTCGCTGATTCATTTCTTGTTTGTAAAACTTATAGCTGCCCTCTAAGCTTTCTTTAGCGTAATAAAGTGCAACATTTGACGCTTTTTGTAGCGCTTTAAAGTGCACTGCGTCATCAGGGAAAATTGCCACGCCAGCACTTAAGTGAACAGTAACGCTCTGCTTATTTATGACAATACCTTCACTAACGCACTCTATTAACTTGTTGCATATGAGTAATACTTCTTCTATTTGCTGAATATCTTCAACTAAAATAGCAAACTCATCACCACCTAAACGCGCAACACTGTCACAGGGGCGCAATACTGTTTTTAAACGATTTGCAACCCACTTAATTATTTCATCAGCGCTTAACGTACCAAACGAATCATTAAAATACTTAAACCGTTTTATGTTAACGTGTAACAAAGCGACTTTACAATGATGACGACGCGCTTGGTCTATAGCGTGCATAGCTCGGTCTTTAAACAAAGTTCTATTTGGTAGCCCAGTGAGAGAGTCGAAATTAGCCAAGATATGCAACTGGTTTTCGGCCGACTTTTGCGCATGAATATCTGTTAAAATAATGACATAACTACTCAGCCTTTGGCTTTCATCAGCCACAACACTTATTTCAACCAGTACGTGACGCTGTTCTTTATTAGCTAACACAACAGTGTCTTCGCATGAGAAATGCTCACCCACTTCAAGCTTTTGCATAATGCGTAAATAATCAAAACAGCTGCTACGCGTTATTCCTAAATTAAGCGAGCGGGTTGACTTTGGGTTTTCAGACAAACCAAAAGCACTTTGTAGCGATTTATTTGAGGCGCGTATATTAAAGTTTTTATCTAAGATAAACACCCAGTCTCGGGTTTGTTCAAACGCGGCAGTAAATAACCGAGCATGTTCTTCTAATACCATTTCGCGTGTCATGTTGGTATATGTACCCGCCACTTTTTGCGGTATTTTTTTATTCCACTCAACCACCTTGCCAAAATCTTTGTACCAGCGCCAATGACCTTCGGCATGGCGTAATCGATAGGTACAGTTAAAATACCCCTTATCTGTTGATAAAAATTCTAACCACTCTAATCTAAAAATAGCGCGCTCATGTGGATGAATTTTTTCTAAGTAGTCATCTAAACTTACCGAGTCATCTTCAAAGCCTAATTCGTTGACCAACCTAGGCTGATATATAGTTAATTGATTCGCCTGCCAATCCCATACACCCGACTCACTTCCTTCTAGCGCAAGCTTTAAACGCGCCTCGCTATCTTGGCTTTCTTTATGAGCTGCTAATAGCATACGCTGTATTTTATTGCGCCTCATCACCCATGCAGCCACTATCAAGAACAATAAAATAGCATAAAGCGCTAAAAAATAAGGAGCACGCCATAAGGGGTATTTCACTTTAATATGTAATGTTGCTGGAGGAGTATGTTTACCATTTAGAGGGTCTTTTGCCCACACCTTTAACTGGTAGCTGCCTGGGTTTAATTTAGGAAATACCACCCGATTATTTCGGGTATAACTTTTTTTGCCTTTATCGAGCTGATATTCATAAATAATGCGCTCTTGAAAGCTAAATGACATGGCTGAAAAGGCAATTTCAAGTCCTATATCATCATGATTTAAAGTTATATTTTCTAATGGCTGCTGTAAATTAATCGACAAGTTTCGAGACATTAAATTAATGCGTGTGATATTAACGTGATCTAACAAACCATGACTATTTTTATTGTCTTTAGGGTCGAAATAGGTAATACCTTTGAGGCTACCATAAGCAATCTTGCCATCAGCCAATTTAGCCATAGCGCCATTGTTAAACTCAGCTGAGAGCACCCCATCTGATGTTGTAAACTGCTGAAAATGAATTGTTTTAGGATTTAATCGCCATATACCTTTATGGCTACTCATCCAGATCATGCCCTCTTCATCGAGTACCATATCGTATAATAAAGTACCTAAATTATTTTTATCTAAATCAATGGTATGCACTAACTCATAGGTAGTCGCATCAATACCAATCAGCCCAAAATTAGATAAAGATAGCCACAATATGCCTTGTTTATCTTCAATATACGAAAGGATGTTAACAGCCACATTATCATGGTGCTTAGGCACTTTATAAATAGTGTTTAAACTTAAATCGTTAGGATTAAATTGATACAAAACACCACCACTAAAAAATAATGGCCATTGGGGTTTATCTGATAGTGGTGGCAAAAAGCCATACACTAAAAAAGGATCAAATTGAGCTAACTCGCCTTTTAAGTGAACTAATCGCCGACGATCGATATTATATTTAAACATACCGTGATCAGGGTGAACAAAATATAAATCCCCGTTCGGTAATAATGTGATGCCATGCATCCAATCATTTAAAAAAACTTGGTTGTTGGGGTTTGCTGTTTTTGGTTGCGTGAGTTGCTCAGTTTGCGGGTCAAAAATAAACAACCCTCGGTTTGAGTGCAACCAGAGCTTATTTTTGTAAGGCAAAATTTTAAAAATTGTAAACTCTGTGGTCAGTAAGTCGGCTTTATAGTCTTTTAAATACACCTTTGAGCTATTAATTTTTAAATCAATTGCAGTTAGGCCATTGTGCGTACCTAACCATAGCTTATCTTGATATTCCTTAATTGCCCATACCGAGTGATGGGACAAACCATCGCCAACTAGTGTACTCCCCTCTATGTTATGAAACTTATACTCATCACCAGATAAATAAAACGCACCATCAGTTTTAGTTGCTAGCCACACTCCGCCCGATTTATCTTTCACCATATCAATAATACTGTTATCTGCCAGAGTATATTTGCTCTGCTGAATACGTGTATTTTTAACGACTTTAGAAGTGGTTAAGTTGTAACTTAGTAAGCCTTTATCTGTTGCTAAATCAAGCACTCCTTGCTGATTATCAATATCCCAAACATTCAAATCGGCCAGTAATTTTTTATTTTTAAATACATCCTCACGGTTGTTAAACATAGCGGCTAAATTACTAATATCGACAGCGTATAAGCCTTTAACCGTTCCAACAAGCAACTGATGATTTTCACCTAGTGCAAATGACTTTACATTGTTTTGATAAATATGTACGTTAGTTTCGTTTAAATGCTCTAGTGAGCGCACTTGCTGCGTTGCGATATTAAAAACATAGGCACCGTCTGTACTCCCAATAAAAATATAACCGTCATGATGAAACAAAGTGCGTACAAACGCATTGTCAAATTGCTCAGGAAGCTTAAACAAAGACGTAATGGTGCCACTGTCTATATCAAGTTTTGCAAACTCTTGTCCCTGCCCAATCCATAAGGTTTCATCATCTGTGGCTAACATGGTAAAAACGGATTGCTGAATAATTTGCTCTTCTGTAAGCGGCTTTTCTAAAAACTGCTGGTAGGTGTCTGTTTGCGGATCGTATCTAAATAGCCCAGCTAATAGAGAGGCAATCCAAATATGTCCTTGAGGGTCTTGATATATGCGATCGATAACCGCCTCTTCTAACTCTCCATTAGGGCCATTAATTGGAACAACCTGATAGCCATCGTAACGATTGAGCCCACCTTCAGTAGAAAGCCATAAATAGCCATTATTATCGATAAGCATGGTATTAACATAGCTTTGCGATAAGCCTTCACTTGGAGATAGCCGCTTTACTTGCGCTGTTGCATCAACGCTTATGAGTACAAACAGCACAAATATGGCTGTGATAAACTCATTGATCCTCATGCCCATACTTGTCCTATTACTCATTTATATGCTACTGATATTTTAATGCGATGATATTTCGGTGTTTATAAGCATCAAACAGTATTAATAATGCAGGAGTATATGTTAACACCTGGTTAAAACCAAGTGCTTGATAAAAATCAGTAAGGCGTTGATAAGCAAAGGTGTAAATAGGTTGGGTTTGCTCATTTAACAGTGCAGTTAATAACCTTGTAGCTACTCCCTTCGAACGATAAGAGGGAGCCACTAATACTGTTGATAAAAATAAAAATGTAGACTTATTTTGTAACCGACACGCAGCAATAATTGTATTATTATCGTAAGCAACCCATACTTTATCTTGTTTATTAGCACGGCCGCGGGCTTTATTTAACGTATAAAACTTATTCGCTAGTGGAATTTTAACTGATTCTAACTGCTTAATAACAATCATATTAGCTAAGCATAATTGCTAGATACTGCTCAAATTTTTGCTTTAAAATACCTTGCTCTGCCACTGGGCGGCTATGTAGGGTTTCGTACACTTGCTCACGCGTTTTCTTACCGCGCTTAATTTGATAAGCCCAAAATGAGGCTTCGTAATCTAACTGAATTTGATACTTTTGTTCTCGCGGCAAATTACACAGGTTAAAACTCATACTCACTCCAATTTTTAGGGGCTATAAACTCATTGTTGCCTGCACGGATACAGGTGGGGGCGTGAGCAAGCTTTACTCGGCTTTTACTAACCTACCCACTAGGTTAAACACCTAGTTTAAACAAATTTTAATCCGCAAAGGCCAACAGCCCTTAGCTAAATAAAGCATAGATTATACGTTTAAAATTATAAAAAACTAACTCTATAACTAATAAAAATAAGCGGCTGTAAATAACCCACCATAATCAATAATTGTTAGTGGTAACTACTCATGCAAACTGTGCAAAAGACAAGCAATTTGTTACTATACCTGCTTATTATCTTGCCGCAATTAATTGGAAATACTAACGTGCTCAAACGCCTTAACGGATTACTGATATTACTGTGCTTAGTTTTTAGTAATACGTCTTTTGCGCACAGTTATAGCTACACATTTAACCGCCCGCAAAACACCCAACAAGCACACTATACTATTGAGCTATTACAATTAGCCTATGCAGATATGGGCTTTAAATTAAATATTATTGACTTTAACCGTAAAAATGCATTATTCGCAGCAGATAACGGCATGTTGGATGGGCAGCTTGCTCGCGATATCAGTATTGAAAGTGCCTATAAAAATTTAATTCGGGTTAATTACCCATTGTTTAAATTTAACCTTGAGCTTTATAAGCGCTGTGAGCCCAGTTCTAGCAAAACAATAGATAGCGTTGCTATTATTACTAGTTACCCTGTTCAACAGCGATACTTGAATAGCATTGGTTTTAAAGGTCAAATAATTGAAGTTAAAAATAATAATACGCAGCTTAACTTACTGATCCAACAAAAAGTACAAGGGGCGTTACTTATTGATTTTGCGATGGCAAATAAAACCATTCCTCCCTCTTTAGGCTGCTACGAAAAACAAGTGGTTGCTACCTACCCGCTTTACCATTATTTACATGAAAACCACGCAGATATTGTTCCACAGCTAGAAGCAACACTGGATAAGTTACACAGTAATGGAACGGTTGCTAAACTCAGATCAAAGTATAAGCTACACTTTTAAAAGTCAAAACCTTGTTGATCAGATTGCGATGATGGTTTTGCTACTTTATTTTTTTGCTGCAAATAACGTTTATAGCGCTGCTGGCATAAGCTTAAAACTTTCTTTTTTTGTGTATTCGTTAACGAATTCCAAGAAAAACGCTCATCACGGCTGCGATAACACCCTTTGCAATAACCTCGATTATTGACCAAACAAATACCTTTACAAGGGCTGGGGATATCAAATATTTCAATTTGTTGCATCGCACCCTCCAAGTATTAAACGCTTAGATTGAGTATAGCGCTATTTTTGTACAACAAAAGCAGCGGATTAAATACTGCTTTTATCGTAGTCACTTAAGCTTAATGCTCACAGCTTTGTTCATCTATTTGTATTTTTCGTTGATATGGCTTGGCGTACATTGCTAATACCAAAGACCTTAATTCTTCAGGCACTTTGTTCAAATGCGCTTCAAACTGTGCCACATCATTTTTATTTATCACCGCTTCAGTGCAACCACCAGCAATAAAGTTGCCTGGGTGTAAGTAAAACGAATCAATAATTTGCTTATCAATGGTTTTTGCTAGTTCATCGGCACTGTCACAACCTGATTCAATGGGTTGACCAAACGACAAATGCACATGGCCTTTGGCTGAACTAAACCCTTCAACAATACTGGCAATATCTTCACCCGCCGATTTAACATACTTGCCATGATGTTGTTTATGATATAGCTCTTTTGCCTTGGCAATCGCACATGGTTCGTATTGGTAAGAGATTGCAACAGGCACCACTTTGAGCTCTTTAATGTATTCGCCAAATTCTTTCTTTTGTTTACGGCCATTAAGTTGCAACATTTTTAAAAGCGCAGGATCGGTTTGATCAACACCATCTTTAGCGCGCCCTTCTTTTTGTGCAATCCAAATTGAGTGCCCACCACTGAGCGAATCATAAATATACGCCGATAACTGAGTCAGCGCTTTTAACATTTCTTTTGGGGCTTTCGCTGAGCGTTTCACAATAAAACTTTTATTTAAGCGCATAAGCTCAGTAATGTAAGGAATTTGCAGTAAGTTATCGCCAATCGCAATTCTCACTGTTTTCATTTTATGCTGGAATAAGCCCCAATTAACCAGTGCAGGGTCAAGTACAATATCTCTGTGGTTTGAAACAAAAAGATAGGCTTGATTAGGGTCTAAGTCTTCTAAGCCAGAAAAAGTGACTTTTGAGGTGGTACGTTTTATTAATTTATTTAAGTAATGTGCCACTTCATTTTGTACATCTTCAACCGTTTTAACTTTGCCCCACTTTTTGCGCAACTGATGCTTTATTATAGCGCGTGCTAAAAACCCAACTGCAGATATAAAGCGTGGTAAATTATATTTTGCAATTACATCAATAAACGCATTATCGTTAATTAATCGCGATAATGAGGCGGCAACTTCATCGTCATTGTAAGGTCTTATATCTGCGTACTTATCTTCTAATTCACTCATTTACTGCATCTACAAAGTTGAAAACGACGCGCTAAAACGCTCCGTTATGTCTGATTTTGATTATAACTCAATCAAAAGTACGAAACTAGCAATACGAAAGTTCGATTTACTATGTTTTCATAGCGTTATAGTTTAGTACCGCGCATAGTTGCACGACTAACATCTCATACGCATAAACCATGGCTATTGATTATTAATACAAATGGATAGACCTTACCAATCACACTTTGTTCAAGTTGGTTTATTAGCAAGGCAGCTAAATATAATAACATGTAAATTAATCTTCAGTGGGCAGACCACGTTTAAATACGACTTGACAGCTGCTAAGCTGGATATAATAAAAAAGTCGAAATAAATTCAATAGCGTACAGGGTTTACCCCCTCTTTAACACATACACTTTTAGGAAATATCGTGAACATAACCATTTTAGATAACGCGACACTAGCAAATACTTCTCTTGATTGCATTTCAGCCCTTGGGGAGCTTACTGTACATGAGCTAACTAGCCCAGAACAAGTGATAGCACATAGCAAAAATGCAGAGGTATTGATCACTAATAAAGTAGTGCTCAACCGTGACACCATGACGCAATTAACATCACTAAAACTCATTTGCGTTGCTGCAACGGGTACTAATAATATTGATTTAATTGCAGCAAAAGACTTAGGTATTGCAGTGACTAATGTTGCTGGTTATTCAACCCCTTCGGTCGTACAGCACACCTTTTCGTTAATTACTAACTTATTAGGCAATACCCATCGCTACCAAGCGGACTGCCAACAAGGCGCATGGCAAAAAAGTGAAATGTTTTGTCGCCTTGATTACAGCTTTAATGACATTCAGGGCAAAACATTAGCCATTATTGGCGGTGGTACTCTGGGCAATGCCGTATCTAAAGTGGCTGAAGCCTTTGGTGCCCACGTCATTATTGCAGAGCGCAAAGGCGCTGCGTGTCGCCAAGGACGTACGCCTTTTGAAACAGCAATAAAAACAGCGGATATAATCAGCGTACATTGCCCACTTAATGATGAAACGCGTAACTTAATTACGCTTAATGAATTAAAAATGATGAAGCCAACTGCGCTCATTATTAACACCGCGCGCGGGGGGATCATCAACGAAGCCGACTTAGCACAAGCCTTAAAAACAAATATCATTGCAGGTGCAGGTGTTGATGTACTTACCAAAGAGCCTGCTGAGGATAATAATCCATTAGCCAATTACACAGGTGATAACTTACTACTGACCCCGCACATAGCCTGGGCCAGTACCGAATCTATTGTGCGCTTAGTAAAAGAAGTGAGTCTAAATATAAGCGCATTTAGTCAACAAACGTCGCGTAATCGCTTGGTTTAATGCCGTTAAGTTAAGTTAGTCAAAATAACCAAAAAGTGGCTTTTTAATTTTATTTCTTAAAAAAGCCACTAACTTAAAAATCACTTTAAAAACAAGGTATTGATTTTTAAAGATTAAAAAACTGGCCTAGTCTTTGCGTTACACTTTGTAATTAATCATCTAGGATAATAAAAAATGAAAAAAACACTTTTAATCGCCGCCCTCACCGCTCCTTTTTTAACCGGCTGTGTTATTGCGGTATCCGATGGCGAAGCGGAAGGTCATTGGACTGGTAATAGTTCTTCTAGCTGGCAGGTAACACATAAGAATAATCGTGAAATTATTTCAGGCTTGGCAATGGATAGCTCTTATCAGTCGGTATTAAGAGCCCTAAAAACACCTGACTTCACCGAACTACTCAAAAAAGAAGAGGATGTTTACCAAGTCTTATTTTATGCAACGCACAGTATCCATTCAGATGGTAAAATGACTAAAGATGAATGTACACCCTTGGTATTTAAAAATGATAAATTAGTAGGTATTGGTGCCTCAGCACTGCAAATGCTGACAAATTAAGCCATCGCAAATACTATTGGGCGCTAATTTGATTGCGCCCTAATTTCTTAGCATTATATAAGCCTGAGTCAGCCTCTTCTAACAATGCTTTTTCAGTGTAAGCTTGGCTGCTCTCACTAGAAGCAATACCGATGCTAATGGTGATGTGTTTAGCGTTTAAAGACGCATTATGTTCTATATTCAAATCATTAACGGCGTTACGTAACTTGTTGGCAAAAGCGATAGCACCTTGCTTATTGGTATTTGGTAATACCGCAACAAACTCTTCACCGCCGTAACGCGCAACAAAATCACTGCCGCGCTCACATTGCGCAGCTAACGTTTGCGCCACTGTTTTTAAACACTCATCGCCAGCACGATGACCGTAACAGTCGTTATAGCGCTTAAAGTGGTCAATATCGATAAGCAATACACACAAAGGAGAATAGTTACGCTTACTTCTACGCCACTCTCTTTCTAAGTTCTCATCTAAATAACGCCTATTGGGTATTTCTGTTAAGCCATCAATAGAAGCAAGCATTTCTAGCAAATCATTTTTTTGCTTAATTAATAACTGGTTCCGCACTCTAACTTTCACAATAGCGGCACTAAATGGCTTTCCAATATAATCCATTGCGCCGAGCTCTAGCCCCTTTGCTTCATCTTCATGACGGTTGTTTGCGGAGATAAAAATAACAGGGATAGCCTGACTTATAATGCTCTCTTTTAGCTGTATGAGTACTTCATAACCATTCATGTCAGGCATCATGATGTCTAAAATGATTAAGTCTACTTGTGTGTGTTTAACAAACGCCAGCGCGTCTTCGCCGCTTGCCACTAGGTAAACCTCATGCTCATCGCTTAAGGTTTTTTCTAAAATGATTCGGTTAAGCGCATCGTCATCTACAATTAATATTTTTGCTTTATTTATCATGACTTACATTTAAACTTTTCTATAAATATGGATTTGTTTTAACTCTATTA
The DNA here is from genome assembly GCF_018402495.1 of Pseudoalteromonas sp. Classification (GTDB taxonomy): domain Bacteria; phylum Pseudomonadota; class Gammaproteobacteria; order Enterobacterales; family Alteromonadaceae; genus Pseudoalteromonas. The sequence goes on along the minus strand of NZ_JAGYIU010000004.1, from coordinate 260,388 downwards.
TTAACTCTTAATGGCAGCTTACGTACTTTATCGTCAGCTTTTAATAGTTACTCAGCGTACTGAGCACAGCATAATAACCAGTTAAACCTTGAGTTTCTTAATACCCTTAAAACTATGCACTAAGCGTACCATCTCAATATGTGGTATTACCTGTCACATGCCATATAATACAGCTCCCATAATATCACCAGCTTGTTAAGCATGCTGTTTTATCGTAGGTTCTCATCATCTTTGCATTGTGTCAAAACAAACGCATTAGCTATAAATTTAGGGGGGGGAGATAAACAAAGCTCAATTACAACCAGTTAAAATAGCGACAGCCGCGGTGAAGTTAAATACTAATGCCGCTTGTTGTTTATTATGCGTTAGTGCGTGATAAAATGGGTATAGGTTTTTTAGACAACAATTTTTTGGCGTTATACTGGCAAAAAGTAGATAAACGACAACACGTTAAAGTCACATTGAGCATCCAATAATTATTGGCTCAAAACTCAATGGGAGTAATGAGCCAATATGAGTAAGCGTACGCTATAAATTTTCCTCTGCGAATGAAGCAAGTCGACTGCGTACCACGCCATTAAGATTAACGGTAGCGCCGCCTTCAAAATGCTTAAATCGCTCAACAATATAGGTGAGCCCTGAGGTAACCGCCGTTAAGTAGTTACTGTCTATTTGCGCTAAATTACCTGTACAGATTAGTTTTGTTCCTTCTCCGCAGCGGGTAATTATGGTTTTTAGCTGAGAAGCGGTTAAGTTTTGGCTTTCATCTAAAATCACCACCGCATTTTGAATGCTGCGGCCGCGCATAAAGTTCACCGACTTAAACTGAATATTGGCTTTTTCCATAATGTAATTACGACTAGAGACGGGGTTCTCATCACCTTTATGCAGCACTTCTAAGGTATCGGTTATGGCAGCCAACCAAGGCGCCATTTTTTCTTCCTCGGTACCAGGCAAAAAGCCAATTGATTCAGCAATTTCAGGGGTATTTCGGGTTACAATGACTTTATCATAAATCCCTTTTTCAATCACCATCTCCAGCGCACACGCAAGTGCCAGTAAAGTTTTACCACATCCCGCTGGGCCGGTTAAAATAACAAGCTCAATAGACGTGTCGAGTAAGGCATCAAGGGCCATTGCTTGGTAAATATTTTTTGGCTTTATTCCCCATGCACTTTGATGCATTAATCGCTCTGCACCAATATCTTTAATAGTAATGTGCTCACCATCGTATGATTTAACCCGCGCGGCAAATTGATCACCATCATCCAGTAAATATTCATTGCAAAACACATCGGGGATTAAATCTTTAGGGATGTGATGAACTGTTTCACGTCCGTGCTGTTCAGTGTTGCACTGACCAACATGCTGCCAAAAGTCACCCTTAATTTTTTTATAACCACTGGTAAGTAAAGCAATATCGTCAATTAATTGATCAGTACGATAGTCTTCAACATATTTAAGCCCTGCTCCTTTGGCTTTTAAACGCATATTAATATCTTTGGTCACCAGTATGACTTTTTTATCACTGTGCTGGTTTTGTAAATGCACCGCACAATTAATAATACGGTGGTCGTTTTCATTGCCCGGCAAACCAGAAATAGAATCGGCAAATAAATGATCGTTTACAATAATTAAGCTGCCTGTTAATCCGCCTTGTTTATTCCTTGGCAGCGCCACACCTTGTAGCATTTGTTCGGGAGTTGCCTGACTCAATACCCCATCAAGGCCACGAATAGCTACTCGCGCATCGCGGCTCACATCGTGTTTCCTATCTTTTATATGGTCGAGCTCTTCCAGTACTGTCATTGGAATAACCACTTGATGCTCTTGAAATGACAAATACGCGAGGGGTTCGTGAAGTAATACATTGGTATCTAGCACATACATTTTACTATCAAAATTTGAAGCTTTTCCCATAGTACTTTCCTTACGTTTTATGATTTTTATGCTATACCCAATAAACTAATTAATAATTACTTGTAATCAATATTAATTACTTAGGTATGATTTAAGTTTAGTCTATTTGTCATAAAAGTCTGTTTTATGACAAATATCATTTAGTTTGAATTTTCCACCAAATAGATGCACGAATGAGCACTTAACGATGGGAATAATTCACACTTATAAAATTAATTAAAAGTCAGGCAAATAGCGCCTTGCAGTGGTGTTATCTAACAGGTAACATAGCCGCCTTTTTCTTCATAGACGAGACATACATGAATTTTTCCTTAGGTCAGCGTTGGATCAGTGATACAGAGTCAGATTTAGGATTGGGCACCGTTGTGGCCATTGATGGCCGACAGGTCAGCATTTTATTTCCTGCCAGTGGTGAAAACCGTGTTTATTCTTCTGCAGAAGCGCCGGTAACCCGCGTAGCATTTAATCCTGGTGATGTGATCCGAAGCGTTGAAGAATGGGAATTACAAGTCGAGTCTGTAGAAGTGCAGGGTGAATTATTATGCTACCACGGCGAACGCATTGATAACGGCGAAAAAGTACAATTAAAAGAAACCTTCTTAGACCATTTTATAAAATTTAATAAGCCACAAGATCGCCTATTCGCAGGCCAAGTAGACCGTTTTGATCGCTATACTTTGCGCTACCAAACCTGGTTGCATCAGTTTGAGCGTCAGCAATCGCCTATTAAAGGCTTAATAGGTCAACGCGCTAACCTTATTCCGCATCAGCTTTATATTGCTCAAGAAGTCGGTAAACGTTTTGCACCACGGGTATTACTGTCTGATGAAGTAGGCTTAGGTAAAACCATTGAAGCCGGCATGATTTTACATCAACAAATTATCACCGGTCGTGCCAGCCGTGTACTTATTGTTGTGCCTGAGAACCTGCAACACCAATGGCTAGTCGAAATGCTACGCCGTTTTAATTTACGTTTTTCTATTTTTGATGAAGAGCGCTGCGACGAAGCCTTTGCTGATTCACCCAACGTATTTGATACCGAGCAACTGGTACTTACCAGTCTTGAGTTTTTAACCAAGAAAAAACGCTGGTTTGAACAAGCAACGCTAGCTGACTGGGATTTATTAGTCATTGATGAAGCACACCACTTAAGCATCAACAACAATAAACCCAGTGCAGAATACCAGCGCATGGCAGAACTAAGCCAAGATATTCCGGGGCTAATTTTATTAACGGCAACCCCTGATCAATTAGGTCATCGCAGCCACTTTGCACGTTTACAGTTACTCGACCCAGATCGTTTTTACGACTATGACGTGTTTAAAGAAGAAGAAGCAAACTACAAAGATGTGGCTGAAGCGGCCAACCAATTGTTGCAAGAACAAGCGCTCGATGAAAGCGCAAAAGCCACATTAATTGAGCTATTAAAAGAAACTGATATCACCGACATTCTTGAACAAGCCCAACAAGGCGACCTTGCTGCACGTAAAGAAATACTTAATATGCTACTGGATCGCCATGGCACTGGGCGCATCTTATTTAGAAATAGCCGCAGTGGTATTGATGGCTACCCTAGCCGTAAATTACATGCCTACCCAATGGCATTGCCTAAGCAATACAAAACAGCCATGACCGTACTGGGTAATATGAGTGGCATTCAAAATGCCGAACTCAGTGCACAACGCGCACTTTTCCCGGAAAAAATATTTCAAGAATTTGAAGGTGAAAGTGCCAGTTGGGGATTGTTTGATCCTCGTGTAGATTGGTTAATTGACACGCTAAAAACACTCAAGCGTGAAAAAGTTCTTCTTATTTGTGCTAAAGCAGAAACAGCGATTAGCCTTGAGCAAATATTACGTGAACGTGAAGCAATTAAAGCCTCGGTGTTCCACGAAGGAATGTCGATTATTGAACGTGACCGCGCTGCGGCATTCTTTGCCGATGAATACGATAACGCACAAATACTCCTGTGTTCAGAAATTGGTTCAGAAGGTCGTAACTTCCAGTTCTCACATCACTTAGTATTATTTGATTTACCGCTGAATCCAGATTTACTTGAGCAACGAATTGGTCGCTTAGACCGCATTGGGCAAACACAAGATGTGAACATTCACGTGCCTTATTTTGAAAACACCGCCCAAGAAGTACTACTGCGTTGGTATAACGAAGGCTTAGATGCATTTGAAAGCACATCAACCACTGGGCAGTTGTTATATAAAGAATTTAGCGAAGACTTGCTTGAATATATTGCAGCTCACAATTGCGATGAAGATGAGCTAGATCCACTCCTTGAGCAAGTGGCACAAAAAAATGCCATACTGCGAAAGCAAATGGAAAGTGGCCGAGATCGTTTATTAGAGCTGCATTCATCAGGGCAAGGTGCTGCTGATTCTCTCGTAGCTGACATTGAAAAACTCGATAACCAGTTTGAACTGCCAAGCTATATGATCAACGTGTTCGACACCTTTGGCGTAAGCCAAGAAGATAAAGGTGAAAACACCATTATTTTAAAGCCCACCGAGCATATGCTTAACGCTTCGTTCCCATCGCTAAAAGACGATGGTATGACAGTAACCTTTGACCGCGATACCGCGCTTTCACAAGAAGATGTGCACTTTATTAGTTGGGATCACCCTATGGTGCAAGGCACCATGGATATGATTTGTGAGGATGATTTTGGTAGTTCATCGGTGGCGTTACTTAAAAATAAAAAGTTACCACCAGGCACCTTTTTTGTTGAGCTAATATTTGTCGCCGAAGCCATGGCACCAAAAGCATTGCAAGTGGGTCGCTTTTTACCGCCAACACCTATTCGTATTTTGCTCGATAAAAGCTGTAATAACTTGGGTGAAAACGTTGGCTTTGACGGCTTTAATCAGCAACTGTCTGCGGTAGGTCGTCAAACGGCGAGTAAATTAGCAGGTGCATTGCAAAGTGCGGTTCATCCAATGATCAATACCGCAAAAGACATGGCGCAACAAAAGTTGGATGTTATTCGTGCTGAGTCATTAGCAAAAATGCAAACATCGTTAAGCGAAGAGCAACAACGATTAGTTGCACTGAAGCAAATTAATCCAAACATTCGCCAAGAAGAAATTACTTTTTACGATAAACAACGCAATGAGCTAACCACACATATTGAAAAAGCGCAGTTAAAACTCGATGCGATTCGTTTGATTGTGGTTTCGCACTAGAGAACCTAGCTGTCAGTCGTTAGTTAAAGATCAACTAGCGTGTGCATTGAAAAAAGCGCGATATTTATATCGCGCTTTTTCATTTTATATCAATGAGATACACCTGAATTACATAAACTAAGCTTACAGTATTTAATTTTATCAATTACTCATTAGTACTTATTTAATTACAGCCACTCATCAGTATCTTGACCGCCTAAAATAGCCATTATTTCAACATCCGTTGCTGAAATTCTGTAATAAATACTGTCTGAGCCACAAACTGCACGCCGATAGCCCGTACGAATATGATCAACTGATTGATAGGAATAAGGATTTGCAGCTAGCTTTTCAAACATAGAAAAGAAACTATAAAAGTAAATATCTGCTTGCTGTTGTGAAAATGCTTCGCAACCGTATTGATAAATACGACGTAAGTCTTCTTTGGCATCGTTTGAAAGTTTAAATGTGCGCACTATTTAGTGCTTGCTTTAAATTCTGCTAACATTTCATCGGCAGATTGAGCACTAAAACCGCTTTTTTCTGCGTTAGCGAGCTTACTATTTATAGCTTCAGCCCTTCTTGCACGGCGAATTAAATCATTAACCAATTCACTTTTATTTGCGTAATCACCGATGTTCTCAACGTGATTACGTAGCCATAAATCATTTTGTTCAGTAAGTGAAATACTTTGTCTTGCCATAATGAATTTCCAAAACGTTAATCTGGTGCAATTTTACACCAGATTAAAAAATACGCAATTAAACTTTTACCTTTTCCCTTGAGCCTTTGCGCTCGCTCCACTAAAATAACGCACTTCAAAAATCACTGAGGTCTGCCGTGTTAGTTAACTACAATCCCCCTATGAGCCCGTATTTAACTATACTGTTTCAAGATGATGATTTACTTATTATAAATAAGCCTAGCGAGTTACTCACCGTCCCAGGTAAAGACCCAAAACATGCCGATAGTTTAATCAATCGCGTCAATCGTGTTTTTCCTAGTGCTAAAATTGTTCACCGTTTAGATATGGCTACCTCAGGCATACTTTGCTTAGCAATGAACAAAGCCGCTCACCGTCATTTAAGTATGCAATTTCAAGAGCGCGAAACAGCAAAACGTTACATTGCACGAGTATACGGACAACTTGAAACTGAAACAGGCTCTGTTGATTTACCGCTTATTTGCGACTGGCCGAATCGTCCTAAGCAAATGGTTGATCATGACAATGGCAAACCTTCGCTCACTCATTTTAAAGTCCTTGAACGTGAAGCACAGGCAACCCGTGTAGAGCTGACTCCCATTACAGGGCGCTCACATCAGCTGCGCGTGCACATGCTAAGCTTAGGCCATCCTATTTTAGGCGATCGCCTATACGCCCATAAAGACGCACTTGCTGCTGCTCCTCGGTTACAGCTACATGCACAAATGCTACAACTCAAACACCCTGTAACGGAGCAAGTACTTACTTTTGAAGCTGAGAGCGAGTTTTAACACGGTTTAATCTTTTAGCTATTTACAGTAAATAGCTAAACTTTAAGAGCACAACGCCGATACATAAATAAGATTTAAATTAAAAGCTTATTATGTTTATTACGCAGATGTTTAAAGTCATTATTACTACTCTTGTGCTTGGCTGTACGTTAATCAGTTTTCAAGCGCTGAGTGCTGAGTATATCGCTCCCCCTCCTTTTTCAAAAAATATTGATGCGGATATCTCTCGCCTAGCCCAAAGTGATGAAGTAAAGCCTATTTTAGCGGGTGATACTGAGTTTTTAACTTTATACAGTGAATATATGAGTGCGGACTTTAGAGGTGTAGTGATCCTTATTCCTGACTGGCAATCAACGCCAACAAACAATGCAGGCATGAATTTTTTACGAAAAGAACTAAATAACCACGGGTATACCTCTTATGCGATGACAGTTCCTGATATTGATTGGCAAACAACCCAAGATGAGAAAGAAAAAACAAATAATGGCACCGCTGACTCAAATGAAGAAGCTACCGACGAAAACACTCAGTCTGGCTCTACTGCACAAACCCAGCCTCACCATGCTGACTATATTGAGCAGGTAAGCACTGAGGTAGTGGACACCTATAAATTAAAACTAATCGCGCGCTACGAAGCTTTATATCAACAGGCTGCGATGGAGTCTGACAATATCGTCATTATTGCACAAGGCACTAGTGCTGGGGTGTTATTGGAGCATTATGCTGAATTTTCAGACTCAACAATAAACGCTTTCATTAGTTTGAGTAGCTACCTTCCGAATACAAAGCGCAATGCAAAATTAAGCCAAATAACATCTTTGGTTACCCCTGCTTTGTTAGATATTTATTTTGCTACAGACAGCAATGATATTTTAATGAACCTTAAAAACCGTCAGCGTTGGGTTAACCGTAATGCAAAGTTTGATTATCGCCAACGTCAACTATTTGGTTTACGCGATGCGCCACAGCAACATGCTCGGCTAAGTAAAGAAATAGACGGCTTTTTACGCCGCCTTTTTTAAATACTCGTATGCCGCTTGAATGTCTTGGCTTTTTTTTACTGCCACTTCCATCATATGCTTAGGTAATCCCTGCGATACGAGTTTATCAGGGTGATGCTGAGCCATGAGCTTACGGTAAGCTAATTTAATATCGCGTTGCGATGCGTCCTTATTTAACCCTAATAAAGCTAATGCTTGCGAGCGGTTCATATCATTACTTGGCGGTACATGATGTCCTGAGCCTTCGCGGTAGCTGCTACTTTGACTTTGCTGCTGTTTAAAACGCTGTTGTTGCTGCCTAAAGTTAAACTCTGCTTGATAACGTTTTAATACAAAGGCAAAGTGCGCTTTAGACACACCTAGCTGCTTGCTTACTTCTTGCAGTAGTTGCTTTTCTTGTGCGGCAAGCACGCCATCAGAAAACGCCATTTGAATTTGAATTTCTAAAAATAACTGCAGTAAATCGTAACGTTTAGCAAAACGTTCTTTAAAATCATAAACCGTGTCTTTAAGTGAAAAGTCGCTGTCTTTACCCGATTGAAACGCCTGCTGCGCTTCACGGCGCTCTTCGCCTTTTAAGCCCATTTCATCCATAAACAGCGTCGCTGCTTTAATGTGGGTTTCGCTAACACGGCCATTCGACTTGGCAATATGTCCCATTACCGCAAAGCAACTCGAAAAAAACAACGCTTGGCGTTCGTTAACATCATCGCCTTTAAAAAGGTTAGAAAAGCCGCCAGCTTTATCAAAGTCTTTTTTTAAGCTTTTATCAAACATATGGCCTAGGTATAAGCCTAAAATAGCACCCACTATTTTGCCAAACATAAAACCAAAACAGAAACCGAGAATTTTTCCCCACATTTTAAAACTTACCTCTAGTGTTTTATAGTTAGCTTATGGTGCTAATTGTTGGTTAAGAGCCGATAAACGCTCTGGTGTGCCTATATCGTCCCATTGGCCAATATAGAGTTCAGTGGAGACTAAATGTTCATTTAATTTTTCACGTAGCAAAGGACCTAATGGCCGAATGCCTGGGGCTAGTCCCTCAAAAAAGTCAGCTTGATAACGCCCTATCCCTGAAAAGGTATATCGCTGGCTATTTGTCGGTAAGTGGCTCAGTGCAAAATCGCCATCAGGATTATGCGCAGGGTTTTCAACCAATACAATGTGCGCCTCTTTGGGCTGTAAATGTAGCTGCATTAATGCACTGACATCATAGTCGCTGTAAACATCACCATTGATCACAATAAATGACTCACCTAATAAAGGAAGGGCTTGAATAATCCCCCCTGCAGTTTCAAGCCCGCCCGTCACTTCTTGGCTATAGGTTATCGACACCCCCCATTCGCTGCCATCAGCAAAATAGGTCTTTATTTTATCCCCTTGCCAAGCAAGATTAATTATAATTTGGGTTATTCCTGCAGCCTTTAGGCGCATAATATGATGTTCAATTAGCGGTTTTCCCGCCACGCATAACATGGGTTTTGGCATTTGCTCAGTTAACGGCATCATACGCTTACCACGTCCAGCGGCTAAAATCATCGCCTTCATGATTGCTCCTCTTTTAACCGCTGCTGTACTTTTGGCACCACGTTATTTTTTACCCAACCAGATAAATCGCTAAGCTCTGGATACTCTGCCGCAACTTCAATAACGTACTCCAATGTAGGGAGTATATTTACTAAGTACCCTTTTTTACCATCACGTAAATACAAACGACAAAAAATACCTGCAGCTTTTAAGTGACGCTGCAAACCAGTTAAATCAAACCAATATTTAAATTGTGTAAAGGACTCGTTTGTTATTAAACCTTGGCGTTTAAATTCACTGTAACCACACTTAAGTAACTGAGCGAGCTCCTCTTCAGGCAATTTAAAGTAACAGTCTCTTAAAAGTGAGACTAAATCGTAACATAATGGGCCTTGAACTGAGTCTTGATAATCAATAATCGCCCACTGCTGAGCACAGCGCATAATATTACGACTGTGATAATCGCGGTGCATTGTAACTGTCGGTTGTTCTAGCAAGGTATTTATAAGCAGCGCTGTGGTTGTTTCCCAAGTCTGTTGCTGCTCAGCGCTGAGCTCTGCGTTAATAAAATCATTAACCAACCAATTTTTAAAAATATCCAGTTCTAATGCAATAAAATCACGATCATACGGGTTCATTGATGGTGCTGCAGGCGTTTTTGCCCATTGCGCACTTAAACTAATAAGTTGCTGGTAATACTCGGTGCGATTCGTATCATCAAGTAAGTCAGCTAAATGCGTACTACCTAAATCACTTAAAATAAAAAAACCCTGCTGCTCGTCACTGTGAATAATGCTTGGCAATAAAAATCCCTGCTCAGAAAATACTTTATTTAATGCAACATAAGGTGCGTTTTTAACTTTTTTTGGATCAGAGTCCATAACAATAAAGTGATTATTTTCAGCGTTTAATCGATAATAACGGCGAAAACTGGCGTCTGCGGTGATTGCATTAAGTGCAAAGGATTGCTCACTAAAGTGAGCCTTAATAAACTGTTGTAAACTTTCGAAGCGTGTCATTTTATAAGCTATCTTTTTTTCACTAATTACTTTGCCTTTGTTTTCCTTTATTATGTATAGCTTATAACTAATTACAGAGCATAAAGGTCGATAAATGAGCAAAACCTGGGGCATTTTGATGCTAAGCGTACTAAGCGCACCATCGCTTGCCGAAACTGAACTGACACACACACTTTGTGGCACTTCAATGCAAACCAGAGCTTGGCAACCGCTTGCTGGCCTTAAGCTTGGGACGGTTGACATCAGCGCTGATGATGTTGAACTTTTAGGCACACAAAGCGCAGAATTTACTGGCAATGTTGATATTAACACCGTTAACATGAGTTTGTCCGCACAATCAGCACTGATAGATAAACAGCGTGGCTTACTCAATGCCACAGGCCCAATTACCTATCGCGATTATGTAAGCAAAGTTCAAAGCACAGGCTTAAATGCCGATTTAAATAACTCAGCATTTAGCTTATTAGGCGCACAATATAGCCTAACACAACAACAAGGCAAAGGCGGAGCAGAAAAGCTCACCATCGATAAGTCTGGCTTAGTGCTGATGAATGCAAGCTTTACTGCCTGTCCAGGCAATACGCCAGTGTGGGCTATTGAAGCCGATGAAATAAACCTATCTCGTGAAGAGGGCTGGGGTGAAACCTACAATGCCGTACTGCGTATTTTAGATACGCCAGTGCTCTATTTACCTTATTTTACGTTTCCACTTGATGAGCGTCGCAAATCTGGTTTATTAACACCTAGCTTTTCAAGTTCAGATCGCTATGGATTAGAAACGATTACCCCTTACTATTGGAATATTGCTCCTAATTACGATGCCACCATTACTCCGCGTTATATGTCGCGTAAAGGGTTACAGCTACAAACTGAATTTAGATATTTAACCCCAGAGCATCAAGGCTTAGTGGCTGTAGAGTACTTAAATAAAGATGACTCAGAGCCTGAGCTTGACGAACGCTTTTTGTTTCATTGGCAACAAAAAAGTTATATAGGACAAAACTGGCGGGCCAGTCTAGATATTACTAACGTGAGTGATGACAACTACCTCACCGATTTAAACTCTAGCTATGCAAGCAAAACCGATACGCAACTTTATCGTACTGGCTTGCTAACCCATATGGGCGAAATGTGGCGTACTGACATTAAAATACAAAACTTTGAAGTACTCGGTGACCACTTAGAATCATATACGGCGTTACCACAAATTAGCTTTACACAAACCACACCGTGGGAAATTGATTATTTTAATTTTAGTGTTTCAGGTGAGCTAAGCCACTTTACTAACAGCTCAGCGATTATTGACCAAGCAACGCGTGTACACATAGAGCCTAAAGCGCGCTTTGATTACAAAGAGTATGCATGGTCGTTTTTGTCTGAAGTCAGCTTACTGCAAACTAACTATAAACAAGATGGCAATTTACAAGGCACTCAGTATAGCGATCGTGTTTCGCGTACATTGCCAAAAGTGCGCTTATATTCTCAGCTTAACTTTGAACGTGATACTTCAATTTTTATTGACGATGGTATTCAAACCCTAGAGCCACAAATTCAGTATTTATATACACCTAATAAAGACCAGTCTGATATTGGTTTATACGATACGACTAAGTTACAAGATGACTTTTTTGGTCTATTTAGGGATGCACGTTTTTCAGGTGTTGACCGAATTGCTGCAGCGAATCAGTTTACACTTGGGGCAACCACTCGTTTATTTGATAATAAAAATGAAGAAGTGTTTAATTTCAGCGCAGGGCAAATTTTTTATTTAAGCGATTCAGCCAAGCCTACAGAGCAAGGACTTAACAGCGACAGTAACTACAATGCCTTGTTTGCGGCACAAACCATGTTACATTGGCACCGTCGCTGGTATTTATCCGGTGGTATTCAGTACGACACGGATGGCAAGCAAGTTATCCAGTCAAATGTAACCTTAGACTATAAAGGTGACGATAATCAGCTGGTTCAATTGAACCATCGCTATGCAAATGATGTCTCAGGAAATACAATCGAGCAAGCGGGCTTATTTACAAGCATCCCTATCAGTGACGAATGGCAGTTTATTGCAAGTTACCATCGCGATCTTGATAATAACCGCAGTATTGAAGTATTTAGTGGATTACAGTACGAATCGTGCTGTTGGGCGTTCCAAATTACTGGCCATCGCCAAATTGAAACTGATTTAAATCAGTCAATCGGGCAACCCCAAGCCACTTTTGATTCGAGCATTCGTTTGAATTTTGTATTAAAAGGGCTTGGTAGTAAAAGCCGTTACGATGCTCAAAAGTTATTACAACAAGGTATTTTTGGTTATCGTAGGCCGTATTTTCTTAATGACTAAGTAGCTTTATTTATAGTAAACGTTTACAAATAACTATATAGCTGCATCTAGCATTACAACAGTACTATTAGTAAGAGTAGTAAAAAGAATATGAATTTAAAAAAATTATTAACATCAGCAGTTTTAACGTTTAGCTTATGCCAAAATGCATTTGCCGCTCCTGTCGAAATAGATAAAGTGATTGGTATTGTCAACCAGGGCGTTATTTTAAAAAGTGAAGTAGACACCATTGTTGAGCGTGTAAAAAAACAAGCAGAAGAACAAAATCAACAGCTACCAAAAGACGAAACTCTTCGTGTTCAAGCCATTGAGCGCTTAGTTAACCAAGCTTTGATGATACAAATGGCTGAGCGCATGGGTTTAGAAATTTCAGATAGCCAGCTTGACCAAACACTTGCAAATATGGCTAAAGAGCAAGGCGGTACCATTGCTGATTTGCGCCGCACCATTGAAGCCTCAGGTGAAAGTTTTCAAGCTTACCGCGAAGAAATTCGTAAAGAAATAACCACGCAACAAGTCACGCGTGCAAACGTAGATCGTCGTATATATGTAAGTGACCAAGAAATTGATAACTTACTAAAAATTATGGATAGCCAAGGCCAAAATGCCGAAGAGTACGATATTGGCCACATCCTTATCGATATTCCAAGTGGCGCCTCAGCAGAAGATGTAAGCTCAGCAAAAACACGCGCAGACAAAGTAATTGAACTACTACAAGACGGTCAAGAATTTAAGCGCATTGCTATTTCATCATCAAGCGGCTCAAAAGCGCTTGAGGGCGGCCAATTAGGCTGGATGGGCATTAACGAAATGCCATCATTATTTGCAGAAGCTGTAAAAGGTAAAAAGAAAGATGCGATTATTGGTCCACTTCGTTCTGGTGCAGGCTTTCATATCATTAAAGTGCAAGATGTACGTGGCCGCCAAGTAGTAGAAACCACGGAAGTAAAATCACGTCATATCCTCATTAAGCCTTCAATCATTTTAAGTGAAGAAAAAGCCCGCACTATGCTCGCAGGATTTGTTAAAGATTTACGCTCCGGCGATGCTGACTTTGCGGAACTTGCTAAAGAGCACTCACAAGATCCTGGCTCAGCACTAAAAGGCGGACAATACGATTGGACTGATCCAACCACCTATGTGCCTGCGTTTAGAGATACGTTACTATCACTTGATCAAAACGAGATCAGCGAACCATTTAGAACACAATTTGGCTGGCACATTGTACAATTATTAGATACACGCGTTGCCGATAAAACCGAGCAAGCAAAACGCAATCGTGCACATGGCATGTTGTTTAATCGTAAATTTAAAGAAGAAAGCTTTAACTGGCAGCAAGAAATGCGTGAACAAGCCCATGTTGAAATTTTCCCAATAGACGAATAATTATGACCTTAAGAATTGCAATAACCCCCGGCGAGCCTGCAGGCATTGGCCCAGATTTACTATTAAAACTGGCACAGCACAGCTGGGATGCACAACTCGTCGCGATTGCAGACGCATCGCTATTAAAGCAACGTGCTAAGCACTTAGGTTTAAATATTCAATTAATTGAGTTTAATGAACAAGCCAAAGCAATGCCTACTGCTGCAGGTAGCTTATACATTAAGCAAATTGATTTAGCCGAACCAGTTGAATTGGGCGTGCTGAATGATGCCAATGGCCAATACGTGCTAGATACATTACGTATTGCCAGTGAAAAGAATATGGATGGAACATTTGATGCCGTTGTTACGGGACCTGTTCACAAGGGTATTATTAACCAAGCCGGCATTTCTTTTAGTGGCCATACTGAGTACTTTGCTCAGCAATCAGGTACTGCCGATGTGGTTATGTTATTAGCCACCGAAGGGTTACGTGTTGCATTAGTAACAACCCATATTCCGCTTGCTTATGTATCTCGTGCGATTACGCAAGAGCGACTGGTTAAAGTCGCTAATATTCTTAATCATGACTTAAAAACTAAATTTGGCATTGAGCAACCGCGTATTTTAGTCTGTGGCTTAAACCCACATGCCGGTGAAGATGGCCATTTAGGCCGCGAAGAAATCGACACGATTACGCCTACGCTCGACCTACTAAGAGCCCAAGGGATGAACTTAATCGGGCCTTTACCAGCCGATACCCTATTTCAAGATAAATACCTAAATGAAGCCGATGCAGTGCTGGCTATGTATCACGATCAGGGATTACCTGTGCTAAAATACAAAGGATTTGGTAAGTCAGTGAATATAACTCTCGGCCTTCCATTTATTCGCACTTCAGTCGATCACGGTACTGCGCTTGATTTAGCAGGTACAGGCGATGCTGATGTTGGCAGTTTTGAATTAGCGATCCGCGAAGCAATTAAGCTCGCCCATGAAAAAGCACAAAATCAATGACCGATAAAGTACACTTAGGACACCGCGCCCGTAAACGTTTTGGCCAAAACTTTTTATTCGATGAGTCAATCATCGACAAAATCGTCACCGCTATCGATCCCCAGCCGCAAGATAATTTAGTAGAGATTGGCCCTGGCCTTGGCGCTATTACCGAGCCTGTTGCCGATTTAAGTGGCCATTTAACGGTCGTTGAGCTAGATAAAGATTTAGCCCAGCGTTTAATTGAACACCCATTTTTAGGGCCAAAATTAACCGTAAATCAAGGCGATGCAATGAAATTTGATTTTGCAAGCCTAGTTAAAGATGACAAAAAACTAAAAGTATTCGGCAACCTACCGTACAACATTTCAACGCCTTTATTGTTTCATCTTTTTGAATTTGCCGATCATATTGAGCACATGCACTTTATGCTGCAAAAAGAAGTGGTAAAGCGCATGGTAGCAGGCCCAGGTAGTAAAACCTTTGGTCGCTTAAGTGTAATGACTCAATACTATTGCCATGCTATGCCGGTGGTAGAAGTACCGCCAGAATGCTTTAAACCAGCGCCTAAAGTCGATTCTGCGGTTATTCGCTTAATTCCTAAAAAGGCACAGCAGCGCACAGCTAAAAGCGTTAAAATATTAAACACAGTGTGTTTAGAAGCGTTTAATCAACGTCGTAAGACCTTGCGTAACAGCCTTGGTAACCTTCTAACCGCTGACGAATTAACCAGCATAGGCATTGACATTACCTTGCGTGCCGAGAGCCTTTCGTTACAACAATTTATTGATATAGCTAACTGGATTTATGACAACAAGCAGTAATATTGGATCACCTGTAAAGGTATCTGTAGAAACATTTTATGTAGAAGAGCAATCACAACCTGAACTCGATAAATTTGTGTTTGCTTATTCCGTTACTATTAAAAACCACAGCTTATGCAGTGCAAAGTTACTAAGCCGTTATTGGCTAATTACTGATGCCAACGGCAAAGAAATAGAAGTGCAAGGCGAAGGTGTGGTGGGTGAAACCCCTGACATAGCACCAGGTGAAAGCTACAAATATACCAGTGGAGCAATAATAGATACTCCAGTAGGTACCATGCAAGGACATTACAGGTTACGTAACGAGTTTGGTGCTGAATTTGAAGCGCCTATAAACGTATTTCGCTTAGCCTGCCCTAATATTTTACACTGATAAACTAGCTAACAATGGCCGACTACGCAATAGGTGATTTACAAGGCTGCTTTAACGAATTTAGCTTATTGTTAAAGCAAGTCAACTTTAACCCTAGCAAAGATCACTTATATTTAGTGGGCGATATTGTCGCTCGCGGCCCAGACTCTAAGGCGTGCCTTGATTATATTTATCAATATCAAGACAGTGTAAGTGTCACATTAGGCAATCATGACTTACACCTGATTGCCTGTTATTTAAATAACGTTGCACCTAACCCCAAAGATAAGCTCACTGAGCTATTTAATAGCAGCAAACTCTCCCGCTACATCGCATTTTTACGAACTCAGCCTTTAGCTCTTTATTTGGATCAATATAGCTGTTTTATTTCTCACGCAGGGCTTAACCCTGATTGGTCGTGCGCACACGCCATTCAACAAGCACAATTTGCGCAACATTGTTATAGCCAAAGTAATGCCCGGTTCTATTTTAAAAATATGTACCAACCTCATCCGTTAAAATGGAGTGAGCAACTTGATGACGCGGCTAAATTTCGCTACATCGTTAATTACTTCACCCGTATGCGCTTCATTACCCCTGACAACCTGCTCGACTTTAATGCAAAAGAAGCAACAATAAATAGCCAAGCATTAATTCCTTGGTTTGCTCATCCTAAAATTATTAACGCTCAACACGACCTAATTTTTGGCCACTGGGCAGCACTTAAAGGAAAAACCCCCTATAAACATCTATATGCACTAGACACTGGGTGCGTATGGGGTGGCTCGATGACCTTAGTAGAACTACAAACTAAACAAGCATTTTCAGAAAAATCACAACTTTTGTCTAAATAAACTGAAAAAAGTTAATACATCTGTTAAGTTTAAGAGTGTACACCAAACCAAGTGGTTACAAATAAGCCACAGCTGTATATAAAAAAGCAATACTCTAATAATCGAATGATACCAATTCGCTTAATTAAGTTAGCTATTTTGAGAGAGAAAAATCGTGTCGATAGCAAGGCAAAAATTTACCATTTAGTTATTCTAAATGATAAATTTTTAACGCAGTTCGCGCCTAATTTGCCCTCTCAAGATGATTAAGTGTTTTTGTGCATTGGTATAATATACACCTAATGGCAACTTCCATGATTTTAACCCATAATTGGAAGGTGATATTAAGTTCGCTTGGTTTGTAATTAAGCATTATTGCGCTTTAGCATAACTAACTATTAACAGTAAAAATTAATTATTTTTATTTACTTAACTTATTATTGAAAACGCCGATAAGTTTTAATAGACGTATTTTTTGAATGGAAAATCATATGAATTTAACAGTGAGTCAACGCATTTGGGGTGGTTTTATATTTATCACTCTATTACTTTTAATTATTGGCGGTAACTCTTTAATAAAAATAGCAAATATAGACCGTTCAACTCAAAAAGTTAATCAACTATCGCTTCCTGCACTTAACAAGAGCGCCCAATTACAAGCTGAATTTATTTTGATGAGTAAGGGCGCTCAAGCGAGCTTTCATACTTCATCAGCTCAAGAGCTTGCGCCAATAAAAGCACAAATAGAAGAACAAAAGCAGTCTTTTGATAACTTACACCGTGAATTACAACAGGTTGTTAAAGATGATCCGCAATTAAATAAAAGCAGCCTTGCAGTTGAACAAACCTACCAAAACTTTTTAAGTATTGTAGAGAGCCTACTTAAAGATAAAAATACACAGTTAGTCCTTAACAAACAGCTTAAAGCTCAGTTAGAAACTGTAGATTTAGCAGCAGAAGATGCAAATTCTATCGTACTTGATATTATTGACATTGAAGGTTTAGAAGATAACTATCCTCGCGCATATAAGGCTGCAAATAGCCTTGAAAACAACTTTTTGTCTGTCGTTACCAGTAGCACAGATATGCTAACGGTTAAAACGCTTAACACCCTTGATATCATTAAAAATGAACAAGTCTATTATTTTGAAGAAGTTGTTCGTACCGTTGCACTTATACAACCTGCAATAGAGCAAACTCACAGCGGCTTGTTTAACGACTTAAAAAGTTATGTAGATACGCTTGAAAGTAATATTCTAGGTAACGACAGCCTCTCAGCAAATAAAAAACGCCTTATTGATGCCATCAGCACAACCGAGCGAGAATTAGAAGAGTCTGAAAAAGCGACAAAAACAGCGCTTAGTCAAATTGATGAATTAGTGGCACAAGCCAGTGGCGTTGCATTTAGCTTGCAAAAAGGCGTACGTAGTGACGTAAATTCAGCTAATTTATGGACTTGGATAGGCATGATTATCGCCACGATTATTGCTGTGCTAGTTGCTATTGTTACGGTTAATCGTATTACTAAACCATTAGCGGAAGTAAACCGCATTTTAGATATTGTAGCCAGTGGCGATATGACTCAACGCTTAGACGATAGCGCTAAAGATGAGTTTGGTGAGCTATCGAAAAGCTGTAATACCCTAATTGATAGCTTACGTAGTTTAATTACTGGTATTATTTCACGTTCAACGCAACTTGCTGCAGCCTCAGAACAAACATCAACAATTACCGGTGAGTCAAGCAAAGCAATTAGTAACCAGCAAGCGCAAGTAGAACAAGCTGCAACCGCTACCACTGAAATGAGCAGCACGTCGCAAACAGTAAGTAATAGTGCACAACAAGCACTGAGTGAAATTAAAAATGCCGACAAAGAAGCAGAGCGTGTTAAAGGGATTTCTAACCAAAATAAAGCAACCATTGAGCAACTA
Organism: Pseudoalteromonas sp.; assembly: GCF_018402495.1. Lineage (GTDB taxonomy): Bacteria > Pseudomonadota > Gammaproteobacteria > Enterobacterales > Alteromonadaceae > Pseudoalteromonas. The sequence continues at coordinate 241,610 of NZ_JAGYIU010000004.1, read as the reverse complement.
GCCCACGAAGTAGACGAAGCATCAAGTGTTATTAATAAGCTACACAAAGACAGTGCATCAATAGGCAGTATTTTAGATGTTATTCGCGGCATAGCAGAGCAAACAAATTTATTAGCCTTGAATGCAGCTATTGAAGCAGCTCGTGCAGGCGAGCAAGGCCGAGGGTTTGCTGTTGTTGCTGATGAAGTAAGATCCCTTGCAAGTAAAACACAAGAGTCGACCCAAGAAATTCAATCTATGATCGAATCCCTTCAGTCTGGTGCAGAAGAAGCGGTTAAAGCCATGGAAAAAGGCAAAGAACGCGCCGAATCTTGTGTTGAGCAAAGCGACTTAGCCAATAGTGCGCTCGACTCTATCACCTTGGCGGTATCACAAGCGCATAATGTGAGTGAAGAAATATCAACAGCAGCACTAGAGCAACAACATGTTTCACAAGAAATCAGTGAGCGCTTAGAGTCTATTGTTGCTATTGCCGAACAAACAGCTGAGGGGGCTGTACAAACTAATATTTCAAGTTCAGAAGTGGCTAAATTAGCCGAAGAACTAAGAATATCAGTAGAGAACTTTAAAGTATAAATATCGCGCTGTAAGTAGCCTTAGAGCTACTTACAGCTCTACCTAGCACAGTTACAATAAAACGCCTCAGGCACGCTTAAACAGCGCATAACCTCTTAAATACACAGTACCCAACGGCTTAGCTCGTAGCGATTCAAAGTCAATTGCAGTTTAATTCGATGGGTATAATTACAGTGATATAATTTCAGATTTTAAAAACAAAAAACCCAGCAAAAGCTGGGTTTTTACATTTCTGAAAGAAAGCTAAATTACTTGATTTTAGCTTCTTTGAAAATCACGTGTTTACGAGCCTTAGGATCGAATTTTTTGATTTCCATTTTTTCAGGCATGTTACGCTTGTTCTTGTCGGTAGTGTAGAAAAAACCAGTACCAGCAGTTGAAACTAAACGGATCTTATCGCGCATAATTCAGTTCCTTAAACTTTTTCGCCACGAGCACGGATTTCTGTAAGAACCGTGTCAATGCCTTTTTTATCGATAATACGCATACCTTTAGTAGTAGTGCGTAATGTTACAAAACGTTTTTCACTTTCAACCCAAAAACGGTGTGTTTGTAGGTTAGGTAGGAAACGACGTTTAGTCGCGTTTCTCGCGTGTGAACGGTGGTTACCAACCGCTGGACGCTTACCTGTAACTTGACATACTTTAGACATGTCTATATATCTCCAATAACTTCGCTCGAGCTTAATTTCCCCTAAGGCCATGTATTTGTGCCCCAGAGATAAATCGAAAGGGCGCTCTTTATACAGCTTTTACAGGCAAAGATCAAATACCGATCTTATCCAACCAGCTCATTTGTAAATTTGATAGCGGCTAATTATAAAGATCGAATGCCCTTAGGGAAAGTAAAAACTGCATTTAAATTAAACTAATTTGCCAAAACACACTAAACCGCTCATTTTTAGCACATATCTATGAACAATAAATTCAAATAAGCCCTCGTTCAGCAAACGAAACACATTTTTCCCCACCAATGATAATGTGATCCAACACATTTATATCAACCAGTTGTAGTGCTTGGCATAATTTATTGGTAATTAACTTATCTGCCTGACTCGGTTCTGCAATACCACTGGGGTGATTATGTGAAAAAATCACCGCTGCTGCGTTGTTTTTCAAGGCTGCTTTTACCACTTCACGCGGGTAAACACTGGCCGCGTTAATCGTGCCGTAAAATAAAATTTCATCTTTTAATAATCGATTTTGACTATCAAGATACAGCACCATAAATACTTCTTGCTGTAAGCCTCGCATTTGCAGTGTTAAATAGTCATAAACAGCTTGAGGAGAGTTAAAAACGGCGTTGCGTTGAAAACCTTCCTGCATATAACGCTGACTAAGCTCGAGTACCGCTTGTAGTTGTACATATTTAGCCATTCCCAACCCTTTTTGCGCACAAAACTCATCCATACTGGCATTAAACAAATTATGCAGGGTTTTATTTTCGTTTATTAAATGTTGTGCCAGCTCTACCACATTCATACCGGGTAAGCCCGTACGTAAAAAAATAGCCAATAGCTCAGCATCAGTCAGCGCCTTTGCACCTTTTTCTAACAGTTTTTCTCTTGGCCGAACAGAAGTTGGAAGTGATGTTAATTGCATGATTCATCCTTGATAAATTAAATCTACTATTAACTGTAATGCAAATTTAAAATTTCGCGCGATAAAACGCATTTTATCTTAGCTGTGACGGCCAAGATTTGTTATTTTAGCCACCATATTTTATAAAGTTGATGAACAACCATGATTAATTTAACCAATAAAAAAATAGTGTTAGGCATAAGCGGTGGAATTGCAGCATATAAATGTGCCGAACTCGTAAGACGCTTAAAAGAGCATGGTTGTGACGTTAAAGTAGTAATGACAGAGTCGGCAAAACATTTTATCACCCCACTAACAATGCAAGCAGTGAGTGGAGAAATGGTGTCGGACTCATTGCTAGACCCTTCAGCAGAAGCTGCCATGGGACACATAGAATTTGCAAAATGGGCTGATTTAATTTTAGTTGCCCCTGCCACTTGCAATATTATTGCTAAAATGGCCGCGGGAATTGCTGATGACTTGCTCACTACATTATTACTGGCAACCCCCGCAAAAGTAGCTATTGCCCCAGCGATGAATCAGCAAATGTATGCTCATCCTGCAACGCAAGCTAATATTGCGACCTTAAAGGCACGCAATATTGCTGTGTGGGGGCCAGGCAAAGGCGAGCAAGCCTGTGGTGATGTAGGTGCAGGGCGAATGTTAGAACCTCATGAATTAGTAAGCTTATGCACCGAACCCACTCAACCGCAGCTATTGGCAGGTAAAACTATTACCATTACCGCTGGCCCAACTCGTGAACCTCTCGATCCTGTTCGTTTTATATCAAACCACAGCTCAGGAAAAATGGGCTATGCACTGGCGCAAGCTGCGTTATCATTTGGCGCACACGTTAACTTAATTTCAGGCCCTGTAACGATTGCAGCACCGCAAGGCGTTAATTTAATTAATATAGAAAGTGCTGAACAATTACTCCATGAATCCCTAAAGTGTGCCCCTTTAAGTGATGCATTTATTGGCTGTGCTGCGGTAGCTGATTATCGCGCAGCAAATATCGCCACGCAAAAAATGAAAAAACAAGGTGATGAACTCACCCTAAGCTTAGTTAAAAACCCAGATGTGATAGCAGCGGTCGCAAATCTCACACAAAACCGCCCTTACACCGTCGGCTTCGCCGCAGAAACACAGAACGTTGCTAATTACGCAAAAGGTAAACTAACTAATAAAAACCTCGATATGATTTGCGCCAATGATGTGTCGCAGAATAATGTAGGCTTTAATTCAGAGCGCAATGCACTCACCCTTTATTGGCAAAATGAACAACTCGACTTACCTGAAACAAGTAAAATAGAAATAGCGATTAAAGTGATCGAACAGCTTGCCAAGCGATTATAAAAAGGCTGGAAACAAACTGAATAAAACATTAACATGATAATGCCTTGTGACCTTTTAGTGTAACCTTGCTGCACTAAACTGTTTTAACACCTGCGCAGTACGGGTACTTTACCTTATTATGTGAAAACACTATTTCACTGCATATTGCGCGCTTTAGTACTTGGCAAATAGCTGTGTTATCACACATTTATGTAGAAAAATAACTATTAAAAAGGAATGTTCATGCCTGCGACAAAAAAAAGCAATCGCAAAGAGCAAATACTGCAAGCACTCGCACAAATGTTAGAAACCAGCCCAGGCCAGCGCATTACAACAGCCAAACTTGCCGCAGAAGTTGGCGTATCTGAAGCCGCTCTTTATCGCCACTTTCCTAGTAAAGCACGGATGTTTGAAGGGTTAATTGAATTTATTGAAGACACGCTGCTATCACGTATTAATCTTATTTTAGATAACGAGAAAGAAAGTAAAGCACGCGTATACAACACCCTATTACTGCTACTAACATTTGCTGAAAAAAACCCAGGCATTACACGCATTTTAACAGGCGATGCCCTTCAGGGTGAACAAGAGCGACTTCGAGAACGTGTACAAGGCTTATTTGAAAAACTAGAAACCCAATTTAAACAAATTCTAAGAGAGCGAAAATTGCGTGAAGGTAAAAACTTTCAAAGCGATGAACTTACGCTCGCTAACTTTTTACTTGCCTACGTTGAGGGTAAAATGAACCAATTTGTGCGCAGTAATTTTAGTGCACGACCAAGTGAACAATTTGAAAAACAATGGCCAGAATTACAAAAAATTTGGCTATAAGGTTTTAGGTTTTAGGTTTTAGGTTTTGGATAATTTAATAATTTTGTTAGTTAGGTTAACAAGATTATTAAATTAAACCCTTTAATCTTTGCTGGCCTCGATTACGAATTTTAGCCTTTCGTTCAGCCATTCGTGCTTTAGCTGAATTATGTTCAAAAAATGAAGATTTTCCTGAGTCAAACTTCTCAAATGCTAGGTTTATTTGTTCAGTTAACCAAGTGTCATGAGATAATGTTTTTCTTTGTTGCTCAGCCATTTGTTCAGTAAGTTCACGGCAAGCATCCCTGTGTGTGCGACCTTGGCTCTCAGCCATTTGTTGGGCTAAACGTTTAATTTCGTCATCAACACGAAATTGAATTCTAGTGTCCATGAGTAGCCCCTAAGTTTGCGTGTGTACAAACGTTAGCATTAGAGTCGAGCAAGGGTGACTAACTAACGACTCAAGACGGATTACCAACGCCTAGCCGCTTTAGTACAAAATTAAAGTTCAGGGTTTACAGTGTTTTTAGACCGCCCCCTAACACCTCCCTCCTATCGCCCGATGCTCGAAAATTTAACCTTTCACCTTTCACCTTTCACCTTTCACCCTTAATTTTAACCTCTCATCTCTGCCCTGCTACCACTTATCGTATCTACTCGAATTGTTGTTAAAACTCGTTACAATAAAATAATATTAAAAAACGAGAATCAACAATGAAAACACAACTCACTCTTGTAGGCTCTGCACTTATCGCAAGCTTAGCAAGTACCAGTGCTTTGGCTAATAAGCCTCTAGAATTTAAAGATGTATTTGATTTTAAGTCGGTAAAAGGCATGCAGCTCTCGGAAGATGGCCAAGTTTTATCGTTTAGTGCAACGCCATATCGTGGTAATGCCACTGGACAAGTCTACTCACTCAATAACAACAAACTTATTGCAGAAGTAGAGCGTGGTACACACCCTAGCATCAATAAAATGGCAAACTGGGTCGCATTTACGCAGGTGCCTACCCTGCTTGAAAAAGAAACCACGAAGAAAAAAAGCGACTTAAAAAATAACTTAGTATTAGTGAATACCCAAACCGGTGAGCAGCAAAGCTTTAATGATGTAAAAGATTACGTGCTAGCTAATAACGGCCAGTGGCTGGCCTATCGCAAAAATGAAAACGCTGAAGAAGACGATAAAAAGCTCGACAACGATAGCGCTATCACTGCCGACAAAAAAGATAAAAGCTATCCGCTGGTTATCGTTAACTTAAGTGACAAACGCACTCATACTCTTAAAAACGTGTTTACCTATGGCATTAGTGCCACCAGCGATCAGCTATTGGTGAGTCAAAGCTATGTTGATGGCGGCAATAATCAAATTACCTTATTTTCACTCGATAATTTTACCAGCACCGTATTAATTGATGAGCCTGGTGTGGTTGCTAGCAAAATAGCATGGCACCCAATCGAAAAAACCGTTGCGTTTACCTTAGGAAACTATGTAAACCAAGATGAACGTCGTCGCCAGTACGAATTAACGCTGTGGCAAAACGACACGCTAACCACTTTGCAATCACCTAACCCAGAATGGTTAATGGGCAAAACCGCGACATTAACTTGGGCCGAAGATGGTACACGTTTATACTTTGAAAACCGCCCAAAACTCGCAGCAAAAATTAAACAAAAAGAATACACAGATGAGTCATCACTGTATGACTTTGAAGTAATTCGCGACCATAAAGGGTTAAATGTATGGCACAACAATGACGCGCAAATTAAACCGCGCGAAGAGCAGCAATGGAATGAAAATAATAAAAACCGTCATTACACTGCGGTATACCATGTAAACTCACAGCAAGTCGTTCAGTTAAGCACGCCAAATATGCCTGAGCTGTCGCTTAATACTGAGCGTGCCACTTCATTGTTAGGCTACTCAAATTTAGCGCATCTTGAAAAAGTAATGTATGGCGGTTTTTTTGCTGACTACTTTGCTGTTGATATAAACACGGGTAAACAAACTCCTATTATTAACGACTATCCATTTAGGCCGAGCCTTGCGCCTAATGGGCAGTTTGCTGCTTACTTTGATAATAACCAAGTACAGCTTAAAAACTTAGGTAATAACAAAGTGAGCGTACTCAGCAAAGCGATTAACGCCACATTTGCCGATGACAAACACGACTATCCATCCAAGCAGCCTGGCTATGGTTTTGCAGGCTGGCTAAGCGATAGCAGCGAAATACTGGTTTATAGCAAATACGATATTTGGTCATTTAACGTCAATACCAAGCAAGCCAAGCGTTTAACGAATGGCAAGCAAAATAACACGCAGTACAGGGTGATCAAACTTGATAAAAACCAAGTAGGCTTTAACAACAATGATACGCTCCTGCTTTCTGCGATTAATTTACAAAGCAAGCAAAGTGAAGTGGCTAAACTTAATTTAGCAACCCTTGAAGTCACTAAATTACTTACAGGTAATAAGCGCTTTGATGTAGTTAAAAAGGCCAAAAATGCCGATAAATACTTATTTACTGAGCAAACCTATCAGCAATTTCCAGATATTTACCAAACAGACTTTAGCTTTAAACAACCACAACGCGTAACTAACCTTAACCCTCAGATAAGCAACTTTGCTTGGGGACAAGCACCTGAACTCATTAGCTATAAAGGCTTTGATGGTGAAGATTTACAAGGGGTATTAATCAAGCCTGCCGGTTATAAAAAAGGCGATAAAGTGCCTGTTGTAGTGTACTTTTACCGCTACATGAGCCAGCGCATGTATGACTTTCCAAAAATGGAATTAAATCATCGCCCTAATTTCCCGATGTTTACCTCAAATGGCTACGCCATTTTTTTACCTGACATTCGCTTTGAAATAGGTCACCCTGGTAAGTCTTCAACTCAAACCATGATCAACGCCACCCAAAAGCTAATTGATTTAGGCATTGCCGATGCTAATAAAATAGGCTTACAAGGCCACTCTTGGGCGGGTTATCAAAGTGCATTTATGATCACCCAAACTGATATGTTTAAAGCAGTGGTATCGGGCGCGCCAGTGTCTAACATGACCAGTGCTTACAGTGGCATTCGCTTAAAATCTGGGCTTGCACGCCAATTTCAGTATGAAACAGGGCAAAGCCGTATTGGTAAAAATTTATTTGAAGCCCCTGAGCTGTATATTGAAAACTCGCCAGTATTTTTTGCAGATAAAGTAAACACGCCTATCTTAATTATGTTTGGCGACAAAGATGATGCGGTGCCATGGCACGAAGGCGTTCAGTACTATTTAGCATTGCGCCGTGCAGGTAAAGATGCCACCTTTTTACAATATGAAGGTGAACCGCATCACTTAAAGCAATTCCCAAATCAAGTGGACTTCTCCGTGCGCATGATGCAGTACTTTGATCATCATCTAAAAGGCAAACCGGCCGCTAAGTGGATCACTGAGGGCGAAGCGTTTGTAGAAGAATAACTCCTCTCTTGAAGCTAAAAACCCTATACACTGATAGGCTATGGGGTTTTTAGCTTTTAACATCAAATAATTTACCAACCACAACTTAAACCAAAATCTTCATAGCAAACATTGAGCTGCCGTTTGAACACAAAAATAGCGCAAGCTAGATAACCCTTTATTTTTGTAGTTATTTACTCGGTACTTTTATATGAGCGGGTTATGAGTAATAATCAGTCAATAAAAAAGACACAGTCTAAGAGAAGTAGAGCATGCTAGATTTTTGGTACAAAGGACTACCACAGTATCCAAAAGATCATAAAGACTTTTGGCGCACACGCTTAATTGCTCATTCATTATTAACGGCAACCTGCTACTTTTTAGTTTTAACCCTGCTCAACCTGTTCTACTTTCACAGTTACGATATTGCCGCCATTGATGCATTAGGCTTAGTTATATCATTAGCTATTTATGGCTGGTTTAGTAAAACTGCAAATGTCAGTGCTGCGGCATGGGCAGTTACATTTATGGTCGTTAGTTTAATAATGACATTTGTTATCTCTGTAGGTGGCCTTGCTCACTCTTTATTTTGGGCAACACTTATTCCCCCTTTTGCGTTTTTTTTAGTGGGTAGAAATTGGGGGAGCATTTTTAGCGCCATTGCTTTTTGTATTTGTGCTTACCTAACTTATAAGCAACAACAGCTAACCGTCACTATAGGGCTGGGCTCTTTATTTAACATCATTGAGGTCAGCATTGCCCATATCTTAATTTTCAGATTTTATGAAAAAACACGTTTTTCTGCATATGCGCATTTAACAACCCGTAATATAGAGATTCAACATCTCGCTGAAACAGATAAACTCACAGGGCTTTATAATAGGCAAAAATTTGATTATGCATTGTCGCAAGTCATTACCAGCAGCAAAGAAACAAAAACCACAAACTGCTTATTTATTTGTGATATTGATCACTTTAAGAAAATAAACGACGCCTATGGTCATTTAGTCGGTGATAAAGTGTTAGCTGAGTTTGCTAAACTGATTAAAAGTAGCATGCCCAACCACTCATTAATTGCACGTTGGGGGGGAGAAGAGTTTACGGTTATTTTACCAAATACCTCGTTAACGGAGGCAATAACGCAAGCAAATAAATTAAGAGAGTATATTTTTACCCACCCTGTCACAAATATTAAATTAAGCATAAGTATAGGGGTAACAGTTATCAACCCAAGCGACTCAGTTACAAACAACTTAGAGAGAGTCGATCAGGCGCTATACAGAGCTAAAAATAGCGGTCGAAATGCCGTTTTTGTTAATGATAATAATTGCATTAGTAATACCTCCCTAGCTTCTATATAGCTAAGGAGTGATCATTTTTCATTGTGGATAAATAGCTCAATAATTTTTATTTATAGCAATTCGCTCAATTAAGTGAGCTATTTTAAGGAAGGAAAATTGTGCCAATAGCAAAGTAAAAATGTCGTTATTTAGTTGTTCTAAATGAGCAATTTTTAACGCAGCCAGCGGCTGATTTATCCCCTTAAAATGATTAAGTATCACTGCGAATTGGTGTTAATACACAACATTAAACATACTGCCCTGCGGCAAATCCACAGCTCCACGCGTATTGAAAATTATAGCCTCCTAACCAACCTGTTACATCGGTTACTTCGCCAATAAAATAGAGGCCTTTGGCTTTTTTAGCCTCAAATGTTTTTGAGCTTAACTCGTCGGTATCGACTCCGCCTAGAGTAACCTCTGCGGTTCTATAACCTTCAGTACCATTGGGTTTAATTTGCCACGCATGAATATAATCAGCCAGTGCATCTATTTGACCATGCGTAAGTTGATTAATATTACAATCGGGAATGGCGTTACTGGCGTGAAGTATTTCTACAAAGCGCTTAGGAAGAATAGTCGCGAGGCTATTTTTCAACGATTTTTGCGCTTGCGTTTCTCGCCAATCAGCCAGCTGTTGCTTTAAATCTAGTTCAGGCAATAAATTGATTGTGACTACCTGACCTGCTCGCCAAAATGAGCTTATTTGCAATATAGCAGGCCCAGATAGCCCTCGATGGGTAAATAAAATATTTTCTTTAAATACAGTGCCATCTTCGCTGGTCACTTCACAAGGAATACTAATACCCGAAAGCCCTTCAAAACGGTCTTTATCGTGCTGATGTAAGGTAAAGGGAACCAAAGCAGCCATCGTCGGCAATACTTTTAAACCAAATTGCTCTGCAATTTTATAACCTATTGGCGTAGCGCCAAGTTTAGGCATGGTTAACCCACCCGATGCAACCACAAGCGACTCACAAGTAAATGTTTCTTGTTCTGTTGTGACACTATAGCCGGTGGCTGTTTTAGCGACATTTAACACTTCATTGCGCAGTTTAATAGTAACGCCTGCCCACTCACACTCAGTTAGTAAAATATCTACAATGTCTTGTGCGCTATTATCACAAAATAATTGCCCCAATGTTTTATGGTGATACGCCAAACCATGTCGTTCTACAAGCTCTACAAAGTCATGCTGCGTATAACGACTTAAGCACGATTTTACAAAATGAGGGTTCGAACATAAATAATTACTAGGGCTTGCGTTTTCGTTGGTAAAATTACAACGTCCGCCACCACTAATTAAAATCTTGCGCCCTGGTTTTTTCCCCATATCAAGAACTGTTACGCTTCGGCCACGATACCCTGCTTGCGCTGCACACATTAAACCAGCCGCCCCGGCACCGATCACTATCACATCAACGTGAGTCATTTAGTTATCTCTTTAAAACTTTTGCCAATTATAACAAAGTTTCAATAACAACAAGATAGCTACTTAATTGTTTTTAATTTTTCAATAAAGATTAAATAATAGAAAAACAACAACCCAAAAAAAACAACCCATTAAGGTGGTTAAAAACAAAAAAGTAAATACAAAACAATTAAAATATCACTGTAAACACACTAAATACGCGGTTATAACTAAATGAAAGAGGTACATATATATTTAATATTTCAAAATAGTTAACAGATCATTTACCTTTGTACCCGCTTTGTGAGTTTTCACAAATAATAATAAAACTAAGGGTAATTATGACTTCTAATAATTTATTTAAAAAAGGCGCTGTTGCGCTAACAATAAGTACACTATTTGCTGCCAGCTCAAGCATGGCAAACCCAGTGCAAGCAATTGCTCCTTCAATGGCAGAAACCTCAGCTAAGTTACAAAATCAAGGTGGCTTTGAAACTCAATTTATTATCAAATATAAAAATAATAACGCGACCATGAGCACTTCTACTGCTGATGTGTCACCGGCAGTGATGAATAAAAAAGCACAAAACTTCGTAAAAAACTTCACCTCAAAAAAAGGAAAAGTGAAAGCAAAATATGTGCGTGCTATGGCATTAAATAATCACCACGTAATGCGTGCCGACAAAAAACTTAGCGCTGAAGAAGCTCAACAGTTTATGCAAGATATAGTTAATTCAGGCAATGTTGAATATATTGAAGTCGATCAAATGTTAAAGCCATTTGCCACACCAAATGATCCGCGTTATGGCGACCAGTGGCATTACTATGAGCAAGCGGGTGGACTTAATTTACCCACTGCGTGGGATACGGCAACAGGCAACGGTGTCGTTGTTGCGGTGCTTGATACAGGCTACCGCCCGCACGTTGATTTAAATGCTAATATTTTACCAGGCTACGATATGATCTCTAATCTATCCGTTGCTAATGACGGCGATGGACGCGACAGCGATGCTCGCGATCCTGGCGATGCGGTTGCAGCCGGTGAATGTGGTAATAACCCTGCACAAGGCTCTAGTTGGCATGGCACTCACGTTGCGGGCACTATCGCTGCCGTAACAAACAATGGCGAAGGCGTTGCTGGTGTTGCTTATGACGCCAAAGTAGTACCTGTACGTGTATTGGGTAAATGTGGCGGTTTAACCTCAGATATTGCTGACGGTATTATTTGGGCTGCAGGTGGTAATGTATCAGGTGTACCGAGCAACCCAAATCCTGCTGATGTGATTAATATGAGTTTAGGGGGGAGCGGATCATGCAGCTCAACGACACAAAACGCTATAAATCAAGCACGTAATAATGGGGCTGCTATTGTGATTGCAGCAGGCAATAGTAATGATAACTCTGCAAATTATAACCCTGGTAATTGTAATGGCGTGATAAATGTTGCCTCCGTAGGCCGTGACGGTGGCCGTGCTTATTACTCAAACTATGGTAATAATATTGATGTAGCTGCACCCGGGGGTGCACAAAGTTTTGCCAATGATTCTGAGGGTGTTTTATCAACTTATAATGCAGGTTCAACAACGCCATCAAGTGATAGCTATGGCTTTTCACAAGGCACTTCAATGGCGGCTCCTCACGTTGCAGGTGTAGCAGCACTGATCAAGCAAGCAAAACCAAATGCAACCCCTGATGAAATAGAAAGTATTTTAAAAACAACCACTCGCTCATTTCCAGCAACGTGTAATAATTGTGGAACAGGCATTGTTGATGCCGCAGCTGCTGTTGCTGCAGCATCTGGTGGTACACCACCCACAACCGGTGATAATGAGCTTGTTGATGGACAAGCTAAAACAGGATTAAGCGGTGCGGCAAGTGCACAAGATTTTTACACTATGACAGTACCCAGTGGTGCAACAAATGTTACTTTCACAATGAGTGGGGGCACAGGTGATGCTGACTTGTATGTACGTGCAGGCAGTAAACCAACCACAAACACATATGATTGTCGTCCATATAAAGGCGGTAACAGTGAAGAGTGTTCTATCGATAACCCAGCGGCAGGTACTTATCATGTCATGCTACGCGGTTATTCAGCCTATAGTGGGGTTAGTTTAGTCGGTAACATCACAGGAGGTGGAGCAGGTGATGGCACACCGCAAGCAGGTGGTGGTACTGTGTCTGATATTTCAGCAAGTGCTGGCCAGTGGAAACATTTCACATTAGATGTACCTGCAGGTATGGCAAGCTTTACTGTAACGACTTCAGGTGGTTCTGGGGATGCAGACTTATTTGTGAAATTTGGTAGTCAGCCAACAAGCTCAAGCTATGACTGCCGTCCATACAAAAATGGTAATGCCGAAACCTGTACGTTTAGCAATCCTCAAGCAGGAATATGGCACTTAAGTGTTAATGCGTATCAGACCTTTTCTGGTTTAACTCTAAGCGCTCAATACCAGCCATAATACGATCTCTCTTTATATAAAGCCGATACATTTGTATCGGCTTTTTTATTCTTCTTAATTAAAAAGCATACTGTTAAAGCTTTGCTAATACAGCCTCAGCACTACTTATAACAAATTCTTTATCTTGTTCTATAAACAGATCTGTAACAACACCATTATCAACAACCATAGCGTAACGTTTCGAGCGTACTCCCCCAAAGCCTGCAGTATCTTTTTCAAGCCCTAAAGCACAGGTAAAACTAGCATCGCCATCTGCAAGCATGTCTATATGCTCTGCATTTTGTGACTCACCCCATGCTTTCATAACAAATGCATCATTGACCGAAACACAGTAAATAGCGTCAACCCCCTTGGCTTTAATTTTATCAGCCAAGCTAATATACCCAGGTAAATGAGCGTTAGAGCACGTGGGTGTAAATGCCCCTGGGACTGCAAATAAAACAATTTTTTTATTCGCAAATAGCACATCATTTTTTAGTGTTTTCATGCCGTCATCAGTCAGCTGAGTCAAACTAATAGCGGGTAATGTATGACCTTGTTCTATCATATTAATTCCTTAGGTAATTAGGTTGCCTTTTAGCATACAGATAAATATTTCATTCGTCTTAATCATTATTGTTATTTAAACCTAAACCTTCTTTAATTGATATCATCTGCAGTGCTAATTGCGAACGTATATCTGAAACCAGCTCGCTCGATTCATTTACTTGGTTTTTCATATTATGCATTGATTGAGTAAAGTTATTCAGTAAGTCGCTTTGCTGCTTTGCAAGCTCCATCGCTTCAACAGCCACTTTATTTGCCTGCTGAGCATTACTAGCCACCCCTTCAGAGTTTGCTTGAAGTTCTTGAGCATTGTCGGTTTGTAACTGAGCGTCTTCAGTCAGCGCGTTAATTTGTGAGTACACAACTTGAGAATTTTCACTTAATAGAGCCAACTGTTCGTTTATCTCTTTTAATGACCCTTGAGTTTGCATAGCTAATTGTCGTACTTCATCCGCAACCACAGCAAAACCTCGTCCTTGCTCACCAGCTCTTGCAGATTCAATTGCGGCATTGAGTGCTAATAAATTAGTTTGCTCGGCAATAGTGCGAATAACCGTTATTATATTGCTCACCCCTTGTACGCCGCTGAGCAATTCTTGAACACTGTGCATCCCTTGTTCAATACGTTGTTGCGTATCAGAACTCGCATTAAGCATACTTTTAGCAAAACCCACACTTTGCTGCATTGCTTCATAGGTATTTTGAGCATTATTAGCAGCTTGAGAGTTAACATGATTAACTTGCTCACCTATTTGTTGAATGTTTACTAGTAAGCTTTCGTTTTTAACAACTTGCTCGTAGCTAGTTGTGCTCTTTGCACCTATTTCTTCTAAGTGCCCACTCATTTGCTGCATAAAATCACTAACAACACTAAGCATATTTGCTCTTTCTTGCGCCTCTAAACGTTGACGCTCAATTAACTGGTTAAAATACTGCGCTATTTCACCAACCTCTGTTTTAGGGTTGTTTACTGTAATATTTTTTAACTCATTACTTTCGATTAAAAATGCAAACCCGTCTCGCAGACCCCGTAAAGGCTGTAAAACCTGTTTACGTTGAGCCCAATAAACACCAAAAGCTAATATTACTAAACCACCTATTGCAATTCCAAATAACCAAAATACTTGTTGCTTTACCGTATCTTGTTGCGCTTTTAATGTTTGCTCCGCCTTAATCACTGTTTTAGATAAAAGACTAATTTGTTCACGTAAATCATTCGTTCCTGAGCGACGCTGCTTAGCTTGCGATAACGTACTGCTTAAATCACGTAAATAACGGTTAGGCCAACTAATTAACTCCGCCTTTATATCAGTTGCAAGATCTTCTGGCTCCTCATCTGCAAATAACGCAAATTCATCAACTTCTGTCATAACTCCTAAATTAGGCAGCTGTTCAATTTTTGTTGCAAGTAAATTAAGATTTTTTACGCTTTGTTGTAAATTTTTTTCAACTTCAGGCTGGTAATCATTTAGCAGTTGATAGGTCGATAAAGATAAATTAACCACTTCACTGTAATAGTCACTCGCCAACTTGTTGTAGCTTAGAGCATGGCTACCTTGAGTTGATGCTTTTTGTACATAATTGATAAGCGATGACGCTGAGCCCGCCATTTGCCTAAGCGCATTATCTAATAGCGCAGTTTCGTTACCTGCGAGTTTGCCTAGTGCTCGGTATTTACCGTTGATGTCTTTATTTAATAAAAGTAACTGTGTTGAAAGTTGAGTTTCTAATTCAGAAGGAAGCACATTTAACTGTTGCGTTTTAAGTTTCTCAATCAAGGTTGACGATTGTGTTAAGTATTGGCTATCGCCCTGCGCTAAATAGTCCTCTAATAGCCCTGCAAGATCAACCATGATAGTATTTTTTAATTGGCTATAAGCAATGTCTTGTTGTTGAATTTTTAGCAATGTATGGCTTGCCCATAATAAAGTAGCGGCTAACAGCACACTGGCTAAGGTTAATAAAATTGCTAAAAGACGGGTAAAGAATGATACACGCATAAACATATCTCAAAAAATAACATTGCTTATATAATATTGAATTTTTATGACATTTTTATGTGAAAGATTTAATTAGAGGAAATACTCAGGTGTATTTAGAAGTGGTTAAGAGCCAGATAAAAGGCCGTTTTATATAGCAAAAAACCGCGTTTAAACGCGGTTTTTTAATTAGGCTTTTATTTACAGGCCTGCGCGATCTTTAATAATAGGGATTAAAGCAGAACCGGCATGATTTGCCTCAGCCCATGCGATATCTGCGCCATCTTCAAGTGAGCTTTTTGATAAGTTTTTAACAATGAACTCACCAGTATCAACCGCATTACTTGCAACAGCATGACGTAATAAGTTGTTACCATTACAAAGAATTGCATCGTAAATATTACGTAATTTCACACGTGAACTTTTTAAGGTATTTCGTAAACGACTTTTATCGTCTGCAGCAGTATATTCACAGATAGAAATAGCTAACTGCTCATTAGCGTTTGCAGGCGCAGTATAAGCAAACGAACCCGCTGCAATAGCAGCAATTACAACTAGCTTCGGTAATTTAATCATTGATTGGACACCCTGTATTGGTACTTTTTTCGTAATTCAATGTTTAATATTCTACCAACATGCTCAGATTTTCGCAATAATGTTAATAAACTTTATTCAAAGTTACGAATTTATAACTATATTTATTTTTTTCATCAGGCATCATCAACATTTCATTGTCAACTTGCCAATTTGCGACACTTAGGTAATCAGGAAATTGTGTATCCCCCTCAACATCTAGGTCAATAAAGGTTAAATACAGGCGCTGTGCCTGCGCTAAAAACTGCTGATAGATGTTTCCGCCACCAATAATCATCACCTCTGCAACATCATTAACAAGCTCAAGTGCCGCTGCTGGTGTTGCCACAGTTTCAATTCCAGGTGCTTGATATTCAGTATTGCGAGTAATAATAATATTACGACGCCCAGGTAAAGGCCGCCCTATCGATTCAAATGTTTTGCGTCCCATGATAACAGGCTTACCAGAGGTTACTTTTTTAAAGTGCTGAAGATCACCAGGCAAATGCCATGGCATTTTATTATCTAGGCCAATGACACGGTTATTTGCCATTGCTGCAATCATTGAAATTATCACACTAAACACCCAAAACTTTATTATTAATCAAATAAAAAGGAGCATTAGCTCCTTTTAAATACACATAATGATCATTAACGCTCGTAGATAACTTCTACGTCGTAATCATCTTCATCCCAATCATCCCAGTCATCATCATCGCCTTTAGTCGCTTTTTGATGGTAGGTATCCCACTTAAATTCAACTTCTTCGTCCGCAACTTCAACAAATGTTTCTTTAGGCATACTGTCAAGCAGGGTCATGATGTCATGAATTAACGACTGCGTATTTAATTTGTTAATAGCTGCAATGCTATAAACATTCTCAGACTCGCCTAACTCCTGTGCAATTTGATCACACAATGCTTTAACTTCATCTTCAGGCAATAAATCTATTTTGTTAAATACTAACCAACGTGGCTTTTCAGCAAGCTTAGGGCTGTACTGATGAAGCTCATTAATGATTGCAAACGCATTATCAACAGGGTTAGACCCATCAACTGGCATCACATCAATAATATGTAATAACACACGACAACGCTCTAAATGCTTTAAGAAGCGAATACCGAGGCCAGCACCGTCTGATGCCCCTTCAATCAAACCCGGAATATCAGCAATAACAAATGACTTGTTTGCCTCAGGACGTACTACACCTAAATTTGGAATAAGCGTAGTAAACGGATAATCGGCTACTTTTGGCTTAGCCGCAGACACGCTACGAATAAACGTAGACTTACCTGCATTTGGCAACCCTAGCAAGCCTACATCAGCCAATAGCATTAGCTCTAATTTAAGGTTACGTACCTCACCCGGTGTGCCGAGCGTTTTTTGACGAGGGGCACGATTAGTACTTGATTTAAAACGCGCATTCCCCAAGCCATGGAAACCGCCTTTTGCAACCACAATTCGTTGACCATCTTGGGTTAAATCCCCTAATGATTCTTGTGTATCAACATCAATAATACGTGTACCAACAGGCACTTTAACGATCAGGTCTTCACCTTTCTTACCCGTACAATTACGGCTTTGACCGTTTGTACCGCGCTCTGCTCTGTGGAAGCGCTCAAATTGATAGTCAATTAGGGTATTTAAGTTTTCATCAGCTTGTAGATAAACACTACCACCGTCTCCACCGTCACCGCCATCAGGTCCACCATCTGGAACATATTTCTCACGACGAAAAGACACGATGCCGCTGCCACCGTCACCAGCTTCTGCGCGAATTTCTACTTCATCTACAAACTTCATGATTACTCACTTTAGGGATTGGCTTGTTAATAACTCTATTATATACCTAAGTGGCCCATAGAGCACACTGAGCATAAAAACACTTGGGTATATATTTAAACATGCTTAAAACAAAAAACCCCGCAAAGGCGGGGTTTTTTAACTACCTTACTGATTACTCAGCTACGATAGTTACGTATTTACGGTTTAAAGGACCTTTTTGTTCAAACTGAACTTTACCATCTGCTTTTGCGAAGATAGTGTGGTCTTTACCGATACCTACGTTTGCGCCTGGGTGAAAACGAGTTCCACGCTGACGAACAATGATGCTACCCGCTAGAACTGATTCGCCACCAAAACGCTTAACACCTAGGCGTTTGCTTTCTGAATCGCGTCCGTTACGAGTACTACCAGCTGCTTTTTTATGTGCCATTTCTAAGTACCTCTAATTAAGCGCTAATGCCAGTGATTTTAACTTCTGTGAACCATTGACGATGGCCCATTTGCTTACGAGAATGCTTACGGCGTCTAAATTTAACAACCTTAATCTTCTCACCGCGACCGTGTGAAACAACCTCAGCTGTTACTTTACCACCGTTTACGAACGGTACACCAATCTCGATCTTCTCACCATCAGCAACTAAAAGTACTGAATCAAATTCAACTGCTGCACCAGTTTCAACGTCTAATTTCTCAAGACGAATTGTTTGACCTTCAGTCACACGGTGCTGTTTACCACCACTTTGGAAAACCGCGTACATAATTAACTCCGTCTGTGCGCCCTCAAATCGACGCAACTAAAATATTCTTCAATAGGGCGCGAAGTTTACGCTAATGCGCAAAAACTAGCAAGCCTCTTTTTGTAATTAAATGAATAAAAAGTAGCTGCATTGAGAGCAATTCAATATTTCCCCTATTTTATATTAAAATCCCCCTTTGCCAAGCGCTTTTTAACGGATACAGAAAATAAATTAGCAATAACAAAGCCAGCCTATACAGTTCAATTAACCATCAAGTATTACTTAAAATTAAACCACGCGGGTTAAGCTATCATTCACAAAGTTAAGCGTTCATTTAACCTACTTAAGGGTGTTTTTTTAAGGAATCGTCACAAAATATCGAGCTAAGGCATTTTTTGTTGTACAATCTGCGCCGTTCACATATTTAAATTGGCTCGGAGATCAATGGATATAAAATCTATCCAGGCGTTAATCGAAAGCGATATGAATGACGTCAATCAACTAATACATGCGCAAATGCGCTCAGATGTGGCGTTAGTTAATCAACTTGGTTTGTACATAGTTAACAGCGGTGGCAAACGTGTTCGCCCTATGTTGGCTATTTTGGCGGCAAAAGCGCTAGGTTACCAAGGCAAAGATCACATTACGCTAGCAACTATCATTGAATTTATCCACACCGCAACGCTTTTACATGATGATGTGGTCGATGAATCTAACTTGCGCCGTGGCACACCGACAGCAAATGCCGAGTTTGGTAATGCTGCTAGCGTACTGGTGGGTGATTTTATTTACACCCGCTCGTTTCAGTTAATGGTGGGTCTTGGCAAAATGCAAATAATGCAAATACTGGCTGATGCAACTAACATTATTGCTGAAGGTGAAGTACTGCAATTAATGAACTGCAATGACCCCGATACCACTGAAGCCAGTTATATGCAGGTTATTTATTCTAAAACCGCTAAGTTATTTGAAGCGGCAACCGGACTGGCAGCTATTATTACTGAACAAAATGATAATGTATTAGAAGCACTTAATTTGTATGGTATGCATTTAGGCACCGCTTTTCAGTTAGTGGATGATGTTTTAGATTACAACGCTGATGCCGACCAACTAGGTAAAAATATTGGCGACGACTTAGCGGAAGGTAAACCAACACTGCCGTTAATTTATGCCATGCAACACGGCAATGAGCAGCAAACACAGTTAATAAGAGACGCTATCGAGCACTGTAATGGCATGGAACACCTTGATGAGATCCTTGCTGCACTCAAATATACCAATGCTCTTGAGTTCACTATGCAAAAAGCCGAGCAAGAGGCAGAAAAAGCAATCGCTTGTTTAGAATGCTTAGCTGAGTCGAGTTACAAGCAGGCATTAATCAGCTTAGCCCGCATAGCGGTTGACCGCGACCATTAATATTAGTGAGCCTATTAGTGAACGTAAAATTTCGAGCAATAAAAAAGCCTGCAAATGCAGGCTTTTTTATTAGTTAATTTTGGCTATTACGCCATAAAATCAACACCTTCTTTAATATCTTTTCTTAGCGTTTCAAGCATGTCATTTTTAGCTTGCTCTTCAAATGCGCTTAGGGTGCCGTAAGAAAGAATTTCTTCCACACCATTTTTACCTAAACGTACTGGGTGTGCAAAGTACTCTGCATCGCCATTTTCAACAGCAACGTATGCGTAGTCTACAACCTCTTCACCTTGTAGACCTTTAACTAAAGACATACAAAAACGTGCCGCAGCAGCACCCATAGATAATGTTGCAGAACCACCGCCTGCTTTAGCATTAACTACTTCAGTCCCTGCGTTTTGAATACGTGGAGTCAGTGTAGCCACTTCTTCATCAGTGAAAGTAACGCCTTCAACTTGAGAAAGTAACGGTAAAATGGTTGTACCTGAGTGACCACCAATGACTGGTACTTTAACGCTTGCTACATCAACACCTTTAAGTTCAGCAATAAACGCTTCAGAACGGATCACATCTAACGTTGTAATACCAAATACACGCTTAGCGTCATATGTACCCGCTTTTTTAAATACTTCAGCAACAATAGGTACAGTGCCGTTTACTGGGTTAGTGATAATACCTACCAGTGCTTTTGGACAGTTAGCAACAATGCCTTCTGCTAATGTTTTGATAATACCAGCGTTAACATTAAATAAATCAGCACGATCCATACCCGGCTTACGTGGCATACCTGCAGGGATTAAAACGATATCACAACCTGTTAATGCTTTATCTAGTGCATCAGCACCAAAACCTTCAACTTTTACATCTGTTGGGATATGAGAAAGGTCAACAGCAACACCAGGAACTACTGGCGCAACATCATATAGTGATAATTCAGAACCAGCTGGTAAGCCTGTTTTTAATAATAAAGACAACGCTTGACCGATACCGCCTGCAGCACCTAATACAGCAACTTTCATTGGAATTCTCCGTAATTTGAGGAAGGAAATATTTGTGGTTTATAAGATAAAGAAATTAACGGCTAAAAACAAATTTATCCTGCCTATTTTAGCTATATTTTCGACCATAGTTGTAAACTTTGTTGTTTAAACGCAGCAAAATGGCAACTTAGCTAAACAACTGCTGCATAATTATGCATTTTTGTGTAGAATTTGCAGTATTGATTACATAACTAATTAGACACTATGCAACCACAAGACAAACAAGAAGCATTGGTAAAAGCCTTTAAAGCACTTTTAAAAGAAGAAAATTTTGGTTCACAAGGCGAAATAGTTGATGCACTAAAAGAGCAAGGCTTTGATAATATTAGCCAGAGTAAAGTGTCGCGAATGTTAAGTAAATTTGGCGCAGTGCGTACTCGTAATGCAAAACAAGAAATGGTGTACTGTTTACCCGCTGAAATGGGTGTACCTACAGCTAAAAGCCCGTTACGCCAGCTGGTTATTGATATTATGCATAACGAAATGATGATCATTATTCGCACCAGCCCAGGCGCTGCGCAGTTAATAGCCCGCTTGCTCGACTCATTAGGCAAGGCGGATGGCGTACTAGGAACCATTGCCGGTGATGACACTATTTTTATCGCGCCAGCAAAAGTATCAGAAATAGACTTAACATTAGAGCGTGTGCGTATTTTATTTGATACGGTTTAAACACGTTTGGCTATCATTGTTACGGCTATACTAATACGTAGCCGTTACTGGTTTGTTTTATAACTGCTTTAAAAATCGCACTGAGGGTGCAAAAAACGCAGAGCCCATATCTGCTTGAGTAAAATCAAGCCAATGGTCGTAAATCTCTCCCTGCCCTAAACGGCTGTTAAGCACTTTCTCGAATGCATCCCCTTTAGCCGAACACGTAATCATTAACATTCCCTGCTCATAAACGTCGCCATACGGCATACTTTGATTTAGTAACAATGCTTGCCCCTGCTCATCTTTTAATTCACTTCGGGTTGCATGGCTGTTTTCAAGTGGCGGGCTGATCAGGATATTGTCGAGACGGGTGCGCCCCATTATTTGCTCTTGTTCTTGTAACGACAAGTGCTGCCATAACGTTAAGTCATGCTTATAACGCTGTACATGAATATAGCTGCCTTGATCTTCAAAACTCTCAGGTTTATTAACAAGTGCCGTTACCCGCTTTTGACGACCATGCGGAGTATCTCCGGCATAAATAAAGCCATTAAAATCACGACCATCTAAAAAGCGAAAATTACGAATTTGCTCCACTAGCTCAACATCAGGAGTAAAAAGTTTTAATATTTGCAATGCAAATAAGTGGTTCACATCTTCTCTATCGGAACGAACTTGTACAAACAAATCACATGGCCTCGCACTCATAACAAAATCACTATGGGTAATATTAGGAAAGCTCTGTAGTTCGCTGGGTATAAAGTCAGGTAAAATATGCGGCCAGTATTGCGCGCCAATAGCCACCATGCAAGAAAGCATAGATTCAGAGAACTGATCACTAAACTCATCTTCAATATCGCTCACTTTTTTAAGCTTAGCGCGAAGTGACTCGTCGTGGCCATCAAGTACATTAAAAAATAAGTGCAAACCGTGTAAGTTTGCTTCAGCACAAATCCCTGATTGCGCTTGCGCCATTGTTATTCCTTACTTTTAGAGCAAAACACAGCGAAGAACAATTAGCTATTGCTTGAAAAAATTCACCGTGTGCGGTTTTATTTTTATTATAACCGGTTCATTAATTTTAAATGACTGGCCATACTGAGCTGCAACTTCTATTTCTTGATCAGCAATAACCACAGTGTATACGTAAGCCGAACCAATAAAACGGCTACTTAGTATACTAACCGGCTCACATTGCTGCTGAGCATCGTTATTACTAACAAGCTCAAGCTGATGTGGACGCACATAAATAACACCCTTTTCAGCCACCGCGTGTTGTTGTGGCAGTATTGATTCAACCACCCCAAACTGCGTTTGATATTCAGTGTCGGTTAATACCGTTGCGCCTAAGTATATGCCCTGACCCAGAAATTCTGCAACCTCCTTTGAGCTTGGCTGTGCAAAAAGCTGCTCTGGTGTCCCTTGCTGCGCAATTTTACCTTGATGCATAACCGCAAGCGTATCTGAAAATGCAAACGCCTCTTCTTTTGAGTGAGTAACAAACACAGCAGATACTTGCTGGGCTTTAATAATACGCCTTATATCGGCAATTAACTCAAATCGGACTTGAGTATCAATATTAGAAAAAGGCTCGTCGAGTAACAGTAAGCTTGGTTTATATGCTAATGCGCGTGCAATAGCCACTCGTTGCTGTTGCCCACCAGAGAGCTGATGGGGGTACCTATTGGCACAACCAACTAAATGTACCAACTTTAGCATTTCATCTACACGTGATTGTTTGTCTGCTTTACTCATATTGCTTAAGCCAAACGCAATATTATTAGCCACCGTTAAGTGTGGAAATAACGCATAATCTTGAAACATCATGCCAATATTACGATGCTCTGGCGCAACAAAAGTATGCGTATCACTGACGAGCTTACCATCAATAAATACCTGCCCTTGTTTAGCTTCAATTAAACCTGCAATCGCTTTTAGTGTGGTCGTTTTACCGCAACCACTGGCACCGAGTAAACACACTATTTCGTCTTTACCTAAGGTTAAATCTAAACCGTCTATCACCTTAGTCCCGTTATATGCATAGCTCACGCCTTGTAAAATCAAACTACTCATTTAACTACGTTGCTCCATAGAACGATTAATAAAATATAACGGAATAAATCCAACCACCACAATAAACAAAGCCGATATAGAAGCCAGCTCTAATTGTTCATCGCTTACATATTGAAACACATGAGTTGCTAAGCTTTCAAAGTTAAAAGGCCTTAACAGTAAAGCGGCGGGGAGCTCTTTCATACACTCAATAAAAACCAATAAACCAGCAGTTAACAAGCCACGGCGTAGTAAAGGCAAATGCACTAACCTAAGCGTGTTACCTGGGCTTTTTCCCATCGATTGACTTGCCATATCGAGCGAGGGGCTAATACGTGAGAAACTCGATTCTATAGCGCCGTGTGCAACAGCGTAAAACCGCACTATATAAGCAAAAATAATAGTGAGTAGGCTGCCGGTCAGTAATAAACCAATATCTAAGTCATAAGGCGTCAAAATACGGTTAATGGTATTTTCTAATAAGGTTAGCGGCAACAATACCGCAATCGCTAATACTGTGCCCGGTAACGCATAGCCTGTACTGGCCAAACGCCCAGGTATGAGTGGATTAGCTTGTTTAGCAATGCGCTGATAAAACACCACTAAAACACTCAGTATAATAGTAACCACACTCACTACAGCCGCCACTTTTAAACTTTGCCACGCATAGCTAAAGAATTCACTATTCCACGCCTGATCAAAGTACATAACCGCATAGTTGAGCAATACAACCATGGGAATAATAAATGAAATAATTAAAATAAAACTGCAAAACCCCGTTGCTAACCACGCTGATTTGCCTTTGAGAATATAGAGCGCCTCACTATTAACACTCGATTGACGCTCAAACACCGCTTGGTTTCGACGACTAAAACGCTCAGTGATCAAGGCTAAAAATAACAGTAATAACATGACTCCAGAGATTTTTGCCGCCGCAGTTAATGAATAATAGCCAAACCAAGTATCGTATACGGCGGTGGTTAAAGTACTCACAGCAAAATAGCTGACGGTAGCAAAATCAGCCATGGTTTCCATACTTATTAACGCAAGTGCCGCAACAATGGCGCCACGCGATAACACAAGGCTAACTTTAAAAAAGCTTTGCCACGCATTTAATCCCATTAATTGGCTAGCTTGAACTAATTTAAATGATTGTTCACGCAGAGCGGTTTTAAAAATTAAATATAAATAGGGGTAAAGTACCAGCGCAATCATAACAATAGCTCCTGGCAAAGTACGTATATCAAAAAACCAATAATCACTTGGGGATTGCCAACCAAACCACTCTCTTAGGGTTATTTGCACCGGCCCTGCGTAGTCAAGTAAGTCAGTGTAAACATAGGCAATAATGTAGGTTGGCATGGCAAGGGGCAACATCAGTGCCCATTCAAATTGTTTTTTACCTGGAAAGCGACAATAAGCGGTTAACCAACCAAGCGGCAGTGCAATGGCACAACTAAGTAATCCCACACCTAAAATAAGCAATACGGTATTACTTATATAATCCCACAATACAGTATTCCACAGGTGGGTAAATACCTCTGAGTCGCCTTGTAAAGATTCTAATAGTAGGAAAAACAACGGGGTCGACAGTAATAACCCTGTCGACCATGCAATTAGCTGCCATTTAGACAACTGAAATTTATAAGTCATTAAAGATCGAACTTCACCTCATCAATTAGCTTAAGTGCTAACGGACGATATTTGCTAATTTCATCAAGCGGTAAGCTGTCTTCCTTAAAGCTCCCCCACGATGAAACCAAACTAGAAAGTTTCACACCTGGCTTAACCGGATACTCCATATTGAGCGAGGCATACATATTTTGCGCCTTATTGTCTGTCATATACTCTATAAGTTTCAAGGCATTTTCGGGATTTTTAGCATACTTTGTAATAATCGCACCCGATACGTTTATGTGTGAACCACGATCAGTTTGATTTGGAAAATTAATATGTACGGCTTCAGCCCATGCCTTTTGTGCTTCATCTTGCAGCATTTTGCCCAAGTAATAACTGTTACCTAAGGCCAAATTACATAAACCTTCTTTAACAGCTTTAACTTGTGCGCGGTCGTTGCCTTGCGGTTTACGCGCTAAATTTGCTTTAACGCCCTCAAGCCATGTTTTTGTCTGTGCTTCGCCATGATGAGCAATCATAGAAGCGACAAGCCCCAGGTTATAAGGATGTTTACCAGAGCGGGTACAAATTTGCCCTTTGTATTGCGGCTTTGCTAAATCTTCGTAGGTTAAATTAGGCAATGCGCCTAAACGCTCTTTTGAAGAGTAAACATTACGTACGCGCTTAGTAAGCGCCACCCACTGACCATCGCCATCACGAAATGCAGCCGGTACATTATTATTAACTTGTTCACTTTTTATGGTTTGCGTAAGGTTTAGTTCTTCTAACTCAATTAACGCGCTAAAATTAGAAGTCAGCACTAAATCAGCTCTGCTGTGTTTGCCTTCACGCTTAACACGCTCTATTAAACCGTTCTTAGCAAACACCACGTTAGTTTTGATGCCTGTTTGCTGTGTAAAATCATCTAAAATAGGTTTAATTAAAAAAGGTTGTCTAAATGAGTAAATATTCACAACATCTGTTGCAACAGCCGGTGCTGAAGCAATTAACCCAACAACTAGCGCGAGCGTTTTTTTCATATTTTCTTACCTGATTAATAATTATTATCATTAATTTTACCGTGATGAACCAAAAAGTGCACACTTTATATAATAACTTCGTGATAAATACGCCCAAAAAAGAAAACCCTTGTAAGATATCTCTTACGCTTATGACAGCTAATGAGTAAAAACACCCTGCACAACACCCCAAAAACACAATAAGCTTTTGTATTTTATGGAATTTTAAAATATTTCATTTGTAAGAATATAAACCATAAACGGTTTTATCCTACATTTACTGCAAATCACTCTCTATAATTAGCCTATAAATAAGCAACGACGCTTACCGAGTAAATGGAAACGGATTAACTACTCTAGTACCAAGGTTTGGTTTTTAGGATAACAAGGATTTAAGGACAGACTCAGGATGAGTATCGCAATGGATTGTTGCACAAAGGATAGCATCAGGATGATGCGTAATGGATAACAACACGGAAAAGTTGTTGCTAAAGGGTAGGGAATAAAACGGACAGGCCTTTAAGGCAGCACAACGGAATTGTAAAAACGGAATGTACTCGGATGTGCAATAAGGATAGGTAATAGATTTTACCGTACAGGATGTTTCAAGGATTTAGGGAGACAGGCCCGGATAGCCTATATTACATAGAACTAGAAAGTAATATTGTAATAACACGGAACGTAAAAATTGGAGTTGATTAGGTTCAATTGCAGGATGCAGCAAAGTTAGAAGATTCCGCAAGCGCGACTAGAGATGGTTCGCGCTTTTCTTTTGCCTGAAAATCAGCGGTCAGCGGTCAGCGGTCAGCGGTCAGCGGTCAGCGGTCAGCGGTCAGCGGTCAGCGGTCAGCCAAGATTATATACATTCAAACTATGAACAAGCATTAAACTCAGTTTTTTGAATGTTCGTGCCCTGCTTTTTATTCGGGTCTGCCTTTGTTACGCTTACCGAGTAAATAGGCGTCGCGAAACTTAATAAAATGCTGTTCTAATTTAGTGCTTGCATCAACCTCATTCGCTAATGCCAATACCATAATAGCCACTTCTGCCGTACCTAACTGGTGAGCATGGGGTGCTACACGTAATCGGTAATCTGAGAGCTTTTGTGCACTAATAGAAAGCACGGGCAAGTTGTCTAAATATGGACTCTTACGGATCATTTTTTTAGCTTCACGCCATGTACCATCTAAAAATATAAATAAAGGCGTTTTACCTGCAACAGGCTCCACTTGCGTTACTACTCTATCTGTTTCAACATCTTCTGCAGGAAAAATCACAAAAGGTTGATACTCTTCATTACTCAACAGTGCTAATAAAGCAGGATCTGGGGAGGTTCTATCCCAGCGAAACGCATAATTGTCAGGGACTATTTGTGCAATTAAACGCCCTGTATTAGACGGTTTAAAACTTTCATTATGATACATTAGTAAACAAACCGCAGCGTCACAGCTTGCGTACTGAGCGCCTTCACAAATACAGTAATGCTTGGCTATTAAGCATTGCTCACAGCGGTTCATTTTGCCGCCCCGAGCATTAAACTCTCGTCGAGACTCACTTATTTGCTGGGCACGTAATGCTAAAACTGAATTTTTGAAACCTTGAGTCACTATGAGTTATTACCTATAAACTGAACTGCGCATATTGTAGCTAAAATCAAAAGGAATAGATATCAGCGCCCAGGTATGGATGGTTAAGAGTTAAGAGTTAAGGGTTAAGGGTTGAGTGTTAGATATCAGACAACAGACGTTAGATGTTTTTTATATTTGTAGGCGGGAGTTTACCTCGCGCAGGTTTGGCCTTGAGCCACAAAACCATGAGCCGCTGCGCGGCTAACGTGAGCAAGCTCTTCGTCTACAAGTATTTTAACCCACACAGAACACCGAGGCGCTGCGCGCTGATTTCTAATTTCTAATACCTAATTTCTAATACCTAATTTCTAATATCTAATATCTAATTCCTAATATCTGATTTCTAATATCTAATATCTAATATCTAATTTCTAATATCTGATTTCTAATATCTGATTTCTAATATCTGATTTCTAATATCTGATTTCTAATATCTGATTTCTAATTTCTGATTTCTAATATCTAATATCTGATTTCTAATATCTAATTTCTAATTTCTAATATCTAATATCTAATATCTAATTTCTAATATCTGATTTCTGATATCTAACATCTAAAACCTGATAGCTATAAAAACAAAAAACCCAAGCCGAGACTTGGGTTTTTTATTGCGGTTAATTAAAAGCGATTACTTCTTCTTTTTAACTGCTTTTTTGTTTGGTAAATCAGTGATTGAACCTTCAAAAATTTCAGCTGCAAGGCCGATTGATTCGTTCAGTGTTGGGTGAGCATGAATAGTTAATGCTAGGTCTTCACCATCTGCACCCATTTCAATACCTAAACCAATTTCGCCCAGCATTTCACCGGCGTTAATACCAATCATAGCGCCACCGATGATACGGCCGCTTTCTTTATCAAAAATAAGCTTAGTAGAACCTTCAGTACGTGAAGAGGCAATTGCACGACCAGACGCAGCCCAAGGGAATACCGCTGTCTCAATGCTTAAACCTTGCTCTTTGGCTTCTTTCTCAGTTACACCTGCCCAAGCAATTTCTGGGTCAGTGTAAGCGACCGAAGGAATACACTTAGGATCAAAGTAATGCTTTTTACCAGAAATAACTTCAGCAGCAACATGGCCTTCATGAACCGCTTTATGCGCAAGCATAGGCTGGCCAATTAAATCACCAATTGCATAAATGTGATCTACGTTTGTTTTAAGTTGCTTATCAACGTTAATAAAGCCACGCTCATCAACATTAACACCGGCTTTGTCAGCGTCTAACAAGTTACCGTTAGGCGTACGACCTACTGCAACAAGTACTTTGTCGTAACGTACTGGCTCTGCTGGCGCATTTTTGCCTTCAAACGTCACGTATAAACCGTCGTCTTTTGCTTCAACGCCTGTTACTTTAGTTGAAAGCATCACGTTAAATTTGTCTTTAACATGCTTTTGGTAAACTTTCATGATGTCTTTATCAGCAGCAGGTACTAACTGGTCAGCAAATTCTACAACGTCAATTGCAGAACCTAGTGCGCGGTAAACTGTACCCATTTCTAAACCGATGATACCACCACCTAAAACAAGTAGTTTTTCAGGCACATCTTTAAGCTCTAGCGCACCGGTTGAATCAATTACGCGGTCATCTTCTGGGATGAAAGGTAAGTTTACAGGCTTAGAACCTGCAGCAATAATTGCGTTATCAAAGGTAATGGTTGTTTTGCCATCAGCACCTTCAACGTCTAAGGTGTTGCTACCAGTAAATTTACCGTAACCAGATACAACTTTTACTTTACGCATTTTAGCCATGCCGTCTAAGCCACTCGTAAGTTGGCCAACAACAGACTCTTTCCAAGAGCGAACTTCATCTAAGTCGATTTTTGGGGCACCAAAAGTAACACCGTGAGATGACATTTCTGCAGCATCATCAATTACTTTAGCTACGTGTAAAAGTGCTTTAGAAGGAATACAACCAACATTAAGACATACACCGCCTAATGTCTCGCGAGATTCTACTAATGTAACTTCTAAGCCCAAGTCAGCAGCGCGAAAAGCCGCAGAGTAACCACCAGGACCACCGCCTAGTACAACAACTTGAGTTTTTAATTCGTTGCTCATGCTAATACCTTTATTGTTTGAACGGGACACAGCCCCAAAATATTACTGCCATGTTTCTGCAAGGCAGAAAAGGGCATTTGTGCAAATAGTGTATCATTGCAAATGATAAAAATCCCAGCAAAAAACAACTGGCTGGGATTTGATTTTATTCACTCTGAAGTGATCACATCACTAACTGACGTATATCACTCATGTAACTTGCAAGAGTAACAGTAAAGCGTGC
Organism: Pseudoalteromonas sp.; assembly: GCF_018402495.1. Lineage (GTDB taxonomy): Bacteria > Pseudomonadota > Gammaproteobacteria > Enterobacterales > Alteromonadaceae > Pseudoalteromonas. The sequence goes on along the minus strand of NZ_JAGYIU010000004.1, from coordinate 211,327 downwards.
AGCAAGTGCACCGTCAATCACTCTATGGTCGTAAGACATTGAAAGTGGAACCATTAGCTTAGGCTCAAACTCTTTACCATTCCACTTAGGCTTCATTTCAGATTTAGACACACCTAAAATAGCCACCTCAGGCGCATTAACAATCGGCGTAAATGCCGTACCGCCAATACCACCTAGGCTTGAAATAGTAAAACAACCACCTTGCATATCTGATGAACTTAACTTGCCATCACGCGCTTTAACAGATACTTCCATTAGTTCACGAGAGAGTTCAATAATGCCTTTTTTATCAACATCTTTGAACACTGGCACAACTAAACCATTCGGGGTATCAACCGCTACACCAATGTTGATGTACTTTTTAAGAATTAAGCTTTCGCCATCCTCAGAAAGCGACGAGTTAAATGTAGGAAACTCAGCAAGCGCTTTAGCTGCTGCTTTCATTACAAACACCAATGGCGTAATTTTAACACCGAGCTTTTTCTTCTCGTTAAGCGCGTTTTGCTCTTTACGGAACTGCTCAAGGCTCGTGATATCCGCTTCATCAAACTGCGTAACATGTGGGATTTGTACCCAGTTACGGTGTAAGTTTTTACCTGATAGCTTTTGAATACGAGAGAGTTTTTTCTCTTCTATTTCACCAAACTTAGCAAAATCAACTTTTGGCCATGGAATTAAACCAAGCTCACCGCCACCCGCATTGCCTTTAGCTGCTGGTACTTGACCAGACTCAACTTGCTTAACCAGTTGCTTAACATAGTTTTGCACGTCTTCTTTAACAACACGGTTTTTACGGCCCGTGCCTTTTACGTTCGCAAGATTAATACCAAACTCACGTGCTAAACGACGAACAACTGGCGATGCATGCGCATAAGCGCTATTGTTTTCAAAGCTCTCAGCACTTGCTTTTTCAGGCGCAGCAGTTGGTTTTGACTCTGCTTGAGCTGCTGGCTTAGATTCTGCTTTAGACTCAGCTTTTGACTCGTCTTGTTTTGCAGGCGCGTCACTTGGCGTGCTACCCGCCACTTCAAATACAAAAATCAGGGAACCCGTTTTAACTTTATCGCCTGTTGCCACTTTAATTTCTTTTACAGTACCTGCAAACGGTGCTGGTACTTCCATAGCAGCTTTATCGCCTTCAACGTTTAAGATAGATTGCTCTTCTTCTACGCTATCGCCAACCGCAACCATGACTTCGGTTACTTCAACTTCGTCATCACCAATATCCGGTACGCTAACTTCTTTTGTGCTTGATTCTGACGCTTTAGATGAAGCAGCTTTTTCAGCAGGCTTTTCTTGCGTTTTTGAATCACTTGCAGGTGCACTGGCTGTATCACCACCAGCGACTTCAAAAACAAACACTAATGAGCCCGTTTTCACTTTGTCACCAGTATTTACTTTAATTTCTTTTACGGTGCCAGCAAAGGGTGCTGGTACTTCCATGGCGGCTTTATCGCCTTCAACGTTTAAGATAGATTGCTCTTCTTCTACGCTATCGCCAACCGCAACCATCACTTCAGTCACTTCAACTTCGTCATCGCCAATATCTGGCACAGTCACTTCTTTCGTTGACGAGCCCGATGATGCAGCAGGTGCTGCTTCTTCGGTTTTTTGCGCTTTTTTAGAATCAGCGCCCGCGTCTTGTGCTTCACCTTCAAATAGGAATACTAAAGTACCTGTGGTCACTGTATCACCCACATTTACTTTAATTTCTTTTACCGTACCCGCTTGCTCAGCAGGTACTTCCATTGATGCTTTATCGCCTTCGACCGTTAGTAATGATTGATCAACTTCAACTTTGTCGCCAACACTTACTAAAATTTCGGTTACTTCAACGTCATCACCGCCAATATCGGGGACTTTAATTTCAATACTCATTGCAAACCTCTTATGCGTACAGTGGATTTAGTTTGTTTGTGTCGATGTTGAACTTTTTAATTGCTTCAACAACCACTGACTTTTCAACTTCACCACGTTTAGCAAGTTCAGATAATGTCGCAACTACCACGTAACTTGCGTTAACTTCAAAGTGACGACGAAGGTTTTCACGGCTGTCAGAACGACCGTAACCATCTGTACCCAATACTTTGTAGTTACTGCTTGGGATAAATGAACGCGCTTGTTCTGCGTAGTTTTTCATGTAATCCGTTGCAGCAACGGTTACTGAGTCGTTTAATACGCTAGTAATGTACGGCGTTTTTTGCTCGCTTTGTGGATTAAGCATGTTGAAACGTTCAACATCTTGTCCATCACGGGTAAGTTCATTGAATGATGTTACTGAGTAAACATCAGACGCAATACCAAACTCTTCACTTAAAATTGTCGCCGCTTTACGCACTTCAGTCATGATAGTACCTGAGCTTAATAGCTGTACGTTGGCTTTTTTACCTTCGTAGCTTTCTAGCTTATAGATACCTTTACGAATACCTTCTTCAGCACCTTCAGGCATTGCTGGCTGATGGTAGTTTTCGTTCATTAACGTTAGGTAGTAGTAAATGTTTTCTTGATCTTCACCGTACATACGACGAATACCGTCTTGCACAATAACCGCTACTTCAAATGCATAAGTAGGATCGTAAGAAATACAGTTAGGTACCGTGTTTGCAAGAATGTGGCTATGGCCATCTTCGTGCTGTAAGCCTTCGCCATTTAGCGTTGTACGACCCGCCGTAGCACCTAATAAGAAGCCACGTGCTTGTTGATCCCCTGCCATCCACGCCATGTCACCAACACGTTGGAAACCAAACATAGAGTAGTAAATGTAGAATGGGATCATCGGTAAGTCGTTGGTGCTGTAAGATGTTGCAGCAGCAACCCATGACGACATTGCACCTAGCTCGTTAATCCCTTCTTGTAGTACTTGTCCTGAGGTTGCTTCTTTGTAGTAAGAAACAATATCACGGTCTTGAGGGGTGTAGTTTTGGCCATGTGGGTTGTAAATACCGATTTGACGGAATAAACCTTCCATACCAAAGGTACGTGCTTCATCGGCAATAATTGGCACAATGTTTTTACCAATGCCTTTATCTTTTAATAAGATATTAAGCGCACGTACAAAGCCCATAGTGGTAGAAATATCACGCTTTTGCTCTTCAAGTAATGGCTTAAATGCATCGACTTCTGGTAACTGTAATTTTTCAGAGAACTTAGCAATACGTGTTGGCGTGTAACCTTGTAGCGCCTCACGACGAGCATGCAGGTACTTGTACTCAGGTGAGTCTTTTTCAAGCTCTAAGTAAGGTAGCTCTTTTAATTGCTCTTCTGATACTAAATCATCTAAGCCCAAGCGTGAGCGTAAGTGAGCCACATGCGACATATCCATTTTCTTAACTTGGTGCGCAATGTTTTTACCTTCAGCCGCTTCACCCATGCCGTAACCTTTTACTGTTTTAGCTAAGATCACCGTTGGACGACCTTTCGTCTCTTCTGCCTTTTTAAATGCAGCAAACAGTTTTGAAGGCTCATGACCGCCGCGTTTGAGCGCAAAAATTTCTTCATCGGTCATATCAGCAACAAGTGCCGCTGTTTCTGGGTAACGACCAAAGAAATGCTCACGTACGTACGCGCCATCTTTCGCTTTATATGTTTGGTAATCGCCATCAACAGTTTCGTTCATTAACTGTAGTAATTTACCTGTGGTGTCTTTAGCAAGCAGAATATCCCAACCGCTACCCCAAACAAGTTTAATAACATTCCAGCCAGCACCTTTAAATAAGCCCTCTAGCTCTTGAATGATTTTACCGTTACCCATTACTGGGCCGTCTAGGCGCTGTAAGTTACAGTTAATTAGGTAGCATAGGTTGTCTAGCTTTTCACGGGCAGCGAAAGAGATAGCACCACGTGATTCTGGCTCATCCATTTCACCGTCACCTAAAAACGCGTATACACGTTGGTTTTTAGTGTCTTTTAAGCCACGGCCATCTAAGTATTTTAAGAATCGTGCTTGGTAAATTGAAGAAATTGGACCTAAGCCCATAGATACCGTTGGGAACTGCCAAAACTCAGGCATTAATTTAGGGTGAGGGTAAGAAGGTAAGCCTTTACCATCTACTTCCTGACGGAAATTATCAAGTTGCTCAGCGCTTAAACGCCCCTCAACAAATGCGCGGGCATAAATCCCCGGAGAAATATGACCTTGGTAATAAACTAAATCGCCACCATCAACGTCATTTGGCGCTTTAAAGAAATGGTTAAAACACACTTCATAAAATGCAGCAGACGATTGGTAAGACGCCATATGGCCGCCTAAGTCGAGATCTTTTTTCGATGCACGCAATACAATCATAATCGCGTTCCAACGAATAATTGAACGAATACGGCGCTCAAGATTTACATCACCTGGGTAAGCAGGCTCTTGATCAACCGGGATCGTATTAACGTAGTTTGTGTTAATGCCTGTTGGCATATCAACACCGTCTAAGCGGGCTTGCTCTAACACTTGCTCAAGTAAAAACTGAGCTCGTTCAACACCTTCTTCGCGCACAACCGATTCAAGAGCTTGTAACCACTCTTGTGTTTCTAGCGCGTCTACGTCAATTTTATTGACTTCAGACATATGGAGGTTTCCTTATGTTTAAAATACTAATTTTATGTATTGAATACTTCACTGTTAAATAAAGTTAACAGTGAATGTACTTGCTTAATTTTGTTTGGTGCGCCTTAAACTACGTTCAATTCGCGAATGCTCTTTACCCGCTTCAAGCAATGCTTCTTCAATATAGGCTAAATGCGCATTACTCGCTAAGCGAGCTTGTTCAGGATTACCGTCAATAACCGCATCCATTAATAAACGCCTGTGCTCGGCTAATTGGCTGCTTATATCTGACTTTTTAAGTAACACCGTTAAATTTTGTAAAACATTCTGCTCAAGTAAGCTTTGCATCCCTCTTACTAAATGCAGTAACACTACGTTGTGAGACGCCTCAGCGATGCAAAAGTGAAAGTCATTAATCGCTTTGGCTTTTTGCTTTAATTCATCTTTAGCTAATGCAATCTGATCAAAGCTTTGTTTTACTTTTGCAAAATCATTGCTTGTTCCGCGAAGTGCTGCGTAATAAGCCGCAATTCCCTCTAGCGCATGACGAAATTCTAATAAATCAAATTGCGATTCGGGGTGTTTACTGATCAAATCAAACAACGGATCAGTGAGCCCTTCTTCGAGTTGATTTTTTACATACGTTCCACCACCTTGACGACGGGTTACGAGCCCTTTTGCCTCTAGCTTTTGAATGGCTTCACGCAACGACGGACGCGACACTTCAAATTGCTTAGCGAGTTCACGCTCCGGTGGTAACTTTTCTCCTGGTGCTAACGACCCCTCAAGAATCATGTTCTCAAGTTGTTGTAAAATAACATCAGATAATTTTGCCGCTTTAATTTTTAAAGACATCAATCAACGTCCGCGTTGTATAAGTGCTAGCAGCCCATTAAATAAGGCTTTTAACTGAATGACCTGACCAAAAGGTAAATTGGTCATACCAAATTTTGCCATACGTTATCAAAAACCGTAATTGCTGTCAATTTACAGCAGTTTTAAAGCCCTAAAGCCAGCGTAACGTAATTTAAACAAAGTTCAAATAATACACAGATAGTGACAAAGAATGAAAGGAGAATAATATTAAAAATAAATGGTCAGACCAGTCATGTTCGGGGTTCGGGGTTCGGGGTTCGGGGTTCGGGGTTCGGGGTTCGGGGTTCGGGGTTCGGGGTTCGGCAATAGGATAAAACGTAGTGCCTTTTGCAAACATGTTTTTACATTGTAGGCGGGAGTTTACCTCGCGCATGTTTAGGTTAAAGGTTAAAGGTTAAAGGTTTTAAGCCCGCAGCTCTTAGCCCGTCACAAAAAGCGTAAAGTGCGCGGCATAAAGCCCGCCTACGATTAACCCAACACTATGCTTAGTTTAATCTTTGCCTAGAACCTAAAACCAAACACCAAATATATTTATTTCTGAACCAAAGAGGGAACAACCATTGATTGTCACTTCCTCTGTGTACTCAGCATTCTCTGTGGTAAATAAATTACTTAAAAACTATTACACAAAGAGAAAATAATGGGGGTAAATGAGAAGCCAAAATGAAGTGATCCCTGAACCTAGAACCTAAAGCCAGAGATCTAATATTTATTTTTTGAACCACAGAGGGCACAGAGGCGCTTCGCGCTACACAGAGGGAACAACCATTGATTGTCACTTACTCTGTGTGCTCTGCATTCTCTGTGGTAAATAAATTACTTAAAAACTATTACACAAAGAGAAAATAATGAGGGTAAATGAGAAGCCAAAATGAAGTAAGCCCTAATTCTAGAATCTTTATTTCCTAATACCTGTCTTTACCTCTAAAGCGGAGCGCCTCTTAACCTCTTTGTGAATAAATCACTTAGATCTTTTTACACAAAGAGGAGACAATGAGAGTAAATGAGAAGCAAAAGTAAACCCTAGTGCCTAGAACCTAAAACCTAACCCCAGCCCTTTAACTTAATCCACCAAATAAAGTCATCAAGGCAATTAATACTAAGTAAAAAAGTACATTTCGCTTAACCAGTTTTATCATACAGGTGGCTTCAAAGGTGCAACCATAGTAGCGCTCTTCAACTTGTTCAGCGGCTAGAGCTGTGTAAGTAACCACCTTTCGATTAGGACTTTTAAAATCAAATACATATTGCAGCCAACAACTCGTACCTTTATTAAAGTTACCAATAACTAAATAGCCAAAGCTGGTTATACGCGCTGGGAGCCAATCAAGCCAAAACAATAAACGGTGAATAAGCTTAAAGTGTTTGGCTATTACTTCGTCACGATTATCACTTACTAAGTCAGCAAAAGTGCGCACCAATGCATAAAAAACAGCTCCAGCAACGCCCATTACCACAAACCAAAATATAACCGCACAATAAAATCTAAAGTTAACCCAAGCCAACGTTTGTCCAAAGGTTTCGCCGCCTTGTTGTTCCTCGGTGCGTTTTTGCCCTAATTGCAGCGCATATAAAGAGGCCGCGGTTTGATCCCCTCGGGTTACAGCGTTTAAGTACGACTTATACAAAGCACGTTGTTTAGCACACCCAAAACAGGCCAGTAACACCGCCACATTAAAAATAAGCTGCCACAGTGCAAAGTCAGATAAAAAATATATCCCCCCAACAGCAACAACCGGTAGTAATAACCAAATTAAAAACCCTGTTGCGGTGCCAAATAAACCTTTATTAGTTAATAAATTAACAGAGCGCGTTAAATAGCCGTTCGCGTAATAGCTAATTTGCCAATGGGCAGAGCGAGCACCTAAACGCTCAAGTATTAATGCAATTATTATTGAAACCAAAATCATGTTGTTACTCGCTTAACTTAGTTGCTCAATGAATTTAAAAAACGCTTGCCAGTTAAAACTTGCGCCAGGGTCGGTTTTTCGCCCAGGGGCTATATCGCAATGCCCGACTATATTACTGGCTGTTATTTTTGGATAGCGCTGCATAATAGCATGCGCCAGTGTCGCCAAACTTTGATATTGCGCATCGGTGTAATGGGTTGTATCTGTACCCTCAAGCTCTATACCTATACTAAAATCATTACAATTTTGTTGCCCAGCAAAGCTAGAACGCCCCGCATGCCATGCGCGTTTTTCAAAAGGCACATATTGAATAATCTCACCGCAGCGTTTAATAAAGCAATGCGCCGACACCCTAAGCCCCGCTAAATCAGTAAAGCTAGGGTGCGCATTACAATCAATATTTCCCATAAATAAATCATCAACATACGGGGTATTAAACTGCCCTGCCGGTAACGAAATATTATGAATAACCAACAGCGAAATATCACTGTGAGCGGGTCGCTCGTCAAAATGGTTACATGCGCGCTGCACCATAGTACTTATAACCCCAGAAGAATCTATGTTCATACTGTATCATTTAAAAGTCACATAACCCGATGCTAATTGATCTTTGTGTAAAATGGTAGGGGCGAGGTTCTAGGCTTTAGGTTCGGGGTTCGTCGCCCGTAACCCAAAACAAAAGTGCGCGGCATAAAGCCCCGCCTACAAAATAATTAAACACCGTGGTTAACCGTAGGCGGGAGTTTACCTCGCGCAGAATTGACTTAACCCAAACACCGCGCTTGGCTTAATCTCTGCCTCGCACCTAAAACCTCGCACCTTTAAAAAAACGCGGCATAAAGCCCCGCCTACAAAATAATTTTGAACCACAGAGTACACCGAGGCGCTTCGCGCTACACAGAGAAGACAAAGCAAATAAAACATGTCTTTAATCATTTTCTCTGTGTGCTCTGCCCCCTCTGTGGTAAATAAAATCTCTTCAAGATCTTTTCGCACAAAGAGAAGTGAATGAGGAGTAAATGAGAAAACAATAACCATGAGCCCGAGTGATTAATTCGAGTCTCTAGGCCCGTCGCTCGCTCGTAGCTCGAAGCCCGTTGCTCGAAGCCCGCAGCTCGTAACCCGCCCCCGAAGCCCGTCGCCCGAACCTCACGCTCTAGAACCTAATCAAACTTATAGCTTCAGCCTTCTCTTTCACTTTCAAACCATGTAAAATTTGTGCAATTTCCTAATTATAATGAGCTTTTATAATGTCTATCCCACACAGCCTTTTAAGCCAACTGGTTAAACTTGCCCTCGATGAAGACCTAAATTATCAAAGTGCTGCGCAGGGCGATATCACCGCACAGCTTATTCCTGAAACAGAGCAAGCTAACGCTAAGGTGATCACCCGTGAAGACTGCGTTTTTTGTGGTAAAGATCTTATTATTGAAGTGTTTAAACAAGTTGACCCCAATGTAGTGGTTACTGTATGCGTAAACGATGGCGACCATGTTAGCGCCAATAGCACCTTATTTACTGCCTCGGGCTCTGCTCGTGCTATTTTAACCGCCGAGCGTACTGCACTTAACTTTGTGCAAACACTTTCTGGCACAGCCACTACCACCGCCCATTATGTAAAAGAGCTTAGCGGCACCACCACGCAACTACTCGATACCCGTAAAACCATTCCTGGGCTTAGGGCGCTGCAAAAATACGCGGTTAAATGTGGCGGCGGTGCTAACCACCGTATTGGTTTGTTTGACGCATTCTTAATTAAAGAAAACCACATAGCCGCCTGTGGTGGAATTAATAACGCGGTAGCGCAAGCTAAACTTAATCATGCCGATAAACCCATAGAAGTTGAAGTTGAATCACTTATTGAGCTAGATCAAGCTATTAGTGCCGGTGCCGACATTATAATGCTCGACAACTTTAGTGTTGAACAAATACGCCAAGCCGTGGTTTTAACTAATAAACGCGCAAAGCTTGAGGTGTCGGGCAATATGACCTTAGAAACACTTAAAGCCTATTCGCAAGCAGGGGTTGATTTTATATCAAGCGGCGCGCTTACAAAAAATTTACAATCAATCGATTTATCAATGCGATTTGAGTAAATAACATATGTATTCTTTAGCTATTCTTTGCGCTAATTAGTTGACAGACTTTAAAAAACAGCATTAAATAATTCAGTGTAAGTATTTGCAACAAATTATTAAATTAATCCAAAGTTTATCTGGTTTTAACATACAAAAGTGCTATAAACGGTGGTAAACTTATTTAAGCAGACTAATTTCAGATAGCGAGATATAACCAGTTTGCTTAAAATAATACAGAATTTAAATAAGCAATTAAGTTTATTTTTATAATCAGTTTGTCACTTACATGAGTTATAACTAATGTGTAATAGTTAGGTTTATACTTATTAAGTGATAAATTAACGAATAACCGCCATGCAGTGCGTTATTTTTGGGTCATAACTTTTTTTGGGTCATAGCTTTAAAGTTTTAAAGTAACGGCTACCCATAGTGTTAACGCACATTGTGGCAACATAATTTTTTGTAGTAACCGGTTAAGTGAACACATAAGTTATAATTTAAAAACTTATACCCGTTTGGCTTACCACAACATTATCCTTTAGGAGAGGAACATGGAAAAAATGACACAACAAAGTCAAAAGGGTTTTACCCTAATCGAATTAATGATTGTAGTAGCAATCATCGGTATTTTAGCAGCAGTAGCACTACCTGCTTATCAGGATTATACCGTTAAAGCTCGAGTATCAGAATGTGTGAATCTCGCAAGTGCCGCTAAAACTACAGTAGCAATGAATGCTTCTGAAGGTGCTGCATTTAATTCTGGCTTTAACGCAAACGCAGCTACAGACAACTGTGGTATCGTTGAAGTTGCTAGTGATACAGGTGTCATAACAGTGACATCAACTGCAAAAGCAGGTTCAGTAGCATTAACAATGACACCTAAAACAGGCACTACAGCACTTGAAAGCGGAACTATTCCTGCAGGTGAAATCAATTGGACATGTTCTATTGATGCTGCGACAAAAAATAAGTACGTACCTAGCTCTTGTCACAATGAAACTGGCAGTTAAGTTTAATATCACGTAATAAAAAAGGTAGCTTTTTTGCTACCTTTTTAATTGGCTTGAGAGCACCTATGGCTAAAAAACAACAAGATAAAAGCTTAGATACCTTTCAATGGGTTGGTGTGAGTGCCCGCGGCAAAAAGCTTGAAGGCGAATTATCGGGCTCAAGTATTTCGCTGGTTAAAGCGCAATTACGTAAACAAGGTATTACTCCCTCTAAAGTAAAGCGTAAAGCTAAGCCTTTGTTTGGCATACAAAGTACACAAAAAATCACCCCAAAAGATATTGCGTTAGTTACTCGGCAAATTGCGACTATGCTGATGGCGGGTGTGCCGCTAATTCAATCAATTGAGATGATAGGTTCAGGCTCTACCAATAAAAGCGTGAGTAAGTTAATGGGCGCTATTGGTGATGAAGTAAAAGCCGGGCAGCCGCTATCAACCGCTCTTAGAAAATACCCCCGCTATTTTGATGATTTATATTGCGACTTAGTCGCCTCGGGCGAGCAATCAGGCGCTTTAGATAAAATATTTGACCGCGTAGCCCTTTATAAAGAAAAGTCAGAAGCGTTAAAGTCTAAAATTAAAAAAGCCATGTTTTACCCGATTGCGGTATTGGTAGTCGCGCTGATTGTAACCTCTATTTTACTTATTTTTGTAGTTCCGCAATTTCAGGATATTTTTGCCGGCTTTGGCGCCGAGCTCCCTGCTTTTACTTTGTTTGTTATTGCTATTTCTGAGTTTATGCAAGCAAACTGGTGGATAGCACTTATTGGTATTGTTGCGTTTGGTTATTTATTTAAAGAAGCCCATTTAAGAAGCTTAAAACTTCGTGATGCCACTGACCGCGCTATACTCAAGCTCCCAGTTATTGGCATGATACTCAATAAAGCAGCGGTGGCACGTTATGCCCGTACTTTATCCACCACTTTTGCTGCGGGTGTACCATTGGTGGATGCGCTAGACTCTGCTGCCGGTGCCTCTGGTAACGCGGTTTACCGTTACGCTATTTTAGAAATAAAAGCCGAGGTAAGTTCAGGTAACCAAATGAACTGGGCAATGCGCAACTCTAAAATATTCCCCGATATGGTAATACAAATGGTTGCCATTGGTGAAGAGTCAGGATCCCTTGATGGCATGCTGGCAAAAGTTGCCACCATTTACGAGCAAGAGGTGGATGACGCCGTAGATGGCTTATCAAGCCTATTAGAGCCGTTAATAATGGCGGTACTCGGTGTATTAGTGGGTGGATTAATTGTAGCCATGTACTTACCTATATTCCAACTAGGTTCGGTTATTTAGCTTCGGGCTTCGGGCTTCGGGCTTCGGGCTTCGGGCTTCGGGCTTCGGGCTTCGGCAAAATAGTATTAAACACTAGTCAATACAATACCTAGTAAGTTATTCACAAAGAGGTTAAGAGTACGCTGCGCTTTAGAGGAGTAATATTTAATTACTAAAATATTATGTTATTTAATGCCTGCTCATTTACTTCTCATTCGCTTCTCTTTATGCAAAATGGTTTTTCCTATACCGATCAATCAACTTAACATTACTCTATTTATCAGCTCATTTTTTGGTTCTTGTCTAAAACCACTGTATTATCAAGGTGGAATAATTATTTTTAGGTCATTTAATGCAAACTGTAATAGATGTAATGCAAAGCCAGTCGTGGTTTTATTTATTAACTATAGGGCTGGTCAGCCTCTGTGTGGGAAGTTTTTTAAATGTAGTGATATACCGCTTGCCGCTGATGATGCAACAACAATGGCAAACTGAATGCCGCTTATTATTAGCCGATGAACTAAACAGCGAAAAAAACAAACACGCACCGGCACACACTACAGATACGTTTAACTTAGTTAAACCCAACTCATGCTGCCCTAAGTGCAAAGCGGCAATTAAACCATGGCAAAACATCCCTATTATTAGTTGGCTGTTTTTAAAAGGTAAATGCGCAACCTGCGATAACCCAATATCAGTGCGCTACCCCCTTGTTGAGGCCATTACCGCTATTTTAAGTTTAGTGGTTGCTTATACCTTTGGCGCAACAGAGCAGGCTTTATTATATGTTGCTATTACTTGGGTATTAGTGGCGCTCACTTTTATTGATATTGACCATATGCTACTGCCCGATCAGCTCACTTTACCGCTTGTGTGGTTAGCGCTTATTGCCTCGGTAATGGGTTACACTATTGCCCCTAGCGATGCCATTGTTGGCGCGGCGTGTGGTTATTTAAGCTTATGGAGTGTGTATTGGCTGTTTAAATTACTCACTGGTAAAGAAGGCATGGGTTATGGCGACTTTAAATTACTTGCCGTATTTGGTGCTTTGCTGGGTTGGCAGTCGCTATTAACTATTATTTTACTCTCAAGCGTAGTGGGCGCTGTAATTGGCATTACTCTGCTGAGCATTCAAGGTAAAGATAAAGCCACCCCGATTCCGTTTGGCCCTTATTTAGCAATAGCCGGTTGGATCACTATGCTGTGGGGCACTCAGTTGCAAAACAGCTATTTTAACTTTATTGGCTATTAATTATGAGTAATACACAACACCCTAAAACTAATTGGGTACTGGGGCTCACAGGGGGCATTGGCTGTGGTAAAACCGCAGTAAGTGATATGCTCGCTGAGCTGGGTATTACAATTGTAGACGCTGACATTGTTGCTCGCCAGGTGGTTGAGCCCGGCACTGTTGGCCTAAAGGCGATTATTGCGCATTTTGGCAGTGAAATACTCGATCAACATGGCGCTTTAAACCGCAGCGAGTTGCGAGCACGCATTTTTAGTAACACTGAGCAAAAATCATGGCTTAATGCCCTGCTGCACCCTTTAATACGCACACAACTTATTGACGATTTAAAACGTGCGCAAAGCGACTATGTGGTATTAGTGGCGCCCTTATTATTTGAAAATGGGCTTGATGGCTATTGCCATCGTACTTTATTAATAGACGTTCCTAAAGAAGTGCAAATAGCACGAACAATAAAGCGCGACAATATTAGCATTGAACAAGCAAAACAGATTATTAGCGCACAAATGGCGCGTGAGAATAAGCAACAAAAAGCGGATGATATTTTAAATAATAATCGCCAGTTAAATGATGTAAAGCAAGACTTATTAAAGCTACACCAGTATTATTTGCAGCTAGCAAAGTCTTCACTATGACTATTAATGTATTCCTTTCTTTTTTCTGATAAATTACTGACTAATAAAGGACTGAACCAGGTGCGCAATGAATATTAACTCACCGTTATTAAGAAAATTTATTACCCTCGGCCGGCTTGATACCGACACCATAAAAACGAGGCAACAAGAGTTTAGCTCAACCGCTGAGCTCATTGCTAAATGCGGTAAAATAGACAGTAAAGACTTAGCACAGCAATGTATTGACCTGTTTAGAGTGCCTTTTTTTGATTTAAAAGATTTTAATGTTGCACAAATACCCGCTGAGCTGGTTAAAGAAAAACTGATCCGCAAACACCATATTTTGCCATTAGTACAAAAAGGCAGAAAAGTGTATATTGCGGCCTCAGATCCTACCGATTTTGGTGCTTTTGAGAACTTTGAATTTAGCACCGGTTTATCATGCGAAGTGGTGGTGGTTGACTACCTACAGCTTGACCATAAAATTGAGCAGTTACTTGATGCCGCAGGCAGTTTAAATTTAAGCGACGATGAATTTAAAGAATTTGCTGAGCTTGATTCTGAACAACACAAAGAGCACACTCCCAAAGACGACGATAAAGACGACGCTCCTATTATTGTCTACATTAATAAAATTTTAATGGATGCAATAAAAAAAGGCGCTTCAGATTTGCACTTTGAGCCCTATGAACACAAATACCGTATTCGGTTTCGAATAGACGGTATTTTGCACGAAGTTGCTAGCCCACCCAATACATTGGCCACTAAGCTATCGGCGCGAATAAAAGTTATGTCGCGCCTTGATATTGCAGAAAAACGTAAACCACAAGATGGCCGGATAAAGCTTAAGGTGACTGAGCGTAAAAGTATTGATTTTCGTGTAAGTACTATGCCGACTCTGTGGGGCGAAAAAATTGTAATGCGTATTCTGGATTCATCCAGTGCGATGTTGGGCATTGATGTTTTAGGTTATGAACCCGAACAGAAAAAACTCTACCTTGATGCGCTAGAGCAACCTCAAGGCATGATACTCGTTACCGGCCCAACTGGCTCGGGTAAAACGGTCTCTTTGTATACCGGTTTAAATATACTTAATCAGCCCGAGCGTAATATTAGTACCGCTGAAGATCCGGTAGAAATTAACCTTGAAGGGATTAACCAAGTACAAATAAATACTAAAGCCGACATGACCTTTGCCAATGCACTTCGGGCGTTTTTACGTCAAGACCCCGATGTGGTGATGGTAGGTGAAATACGTGATTTAGAAACCGCAGAAATATCAATTAAAGCGGCGCAAACGGGTCACTTGGTGTTATCGACACTGCATACTAACTCCGCCCCTGAAACCATTACCCGTTTGTTAAATATGGGTGTGCCCGCATACAATGTTGCCAGTTCTATTAGTTTAATTATAGCTCAGCGTTTAGCCCGAAGATTATGCTCTAAATGCAAAACGCCAGAGCAGTTACCTCGCGAAGAGCTGATACGCCAAGGCTTTAACGAACAACAAATTCAAGACATGGTTTTATACGCACCTAAAGGCTGTGAAAACTGTACCGATGGCTACAAAGGTCGGGTTGGTATTTACGAAGTAATGAAAATTACGCCTGACATTGCGCAAATTATAATGCGCGGTGGTAACTCATTAGAAATTGCTGATGTGGCACTTAAAGCTGGGTATAACAATTTACGCTTATCGGGTATTCGTAAAGCCGCAGAAGGTGTGACCTCGCTTGCTGAAATTAATCGTGTTACTAGTTTTTAGTTAATCTAATTTACCCCATTTTTTAAGAGATGCATATGCCAACAATTGTAAACTGTCCAACCTGCAAAGCAAAAGTAGAATGGTCAGCACAAAGCCCGCACCGCCCTTTTTGTTCAAAGCGTTGCCAACTTATTGATTTAGGTGAATGGTCGTTTGAAAATAATAAAATTTCAGCACCACTCACCTCGGCCGATGAGTTCAATCAAGATATGATTGAAGACATTGAAGCCATGCTGGCAAAAAATGAAGATGACTTTTTTAAGTGATTTTTAAGGGTTCGAGGTTCGAGGTTCGAGGTTCGAGGTTCGAGGTTCGAGGTTCGAGGTTCGAGAAATTTAAAAACCTTGCAGTTAACATAGCAAGGTTTTTTATACCTGTAGCAGCGGGTTTACCCCGCGTCAGTATTAGGTTTTAGGTAATTTATCTACCACAGAGGCGCAGAGCACACAGAGAAAGTGACAATAAATGCTCTTCTCTCTGTGGAGCGCAAAGCGCCTCTGCTCCCTCTGTGGTTCAAAATATTCTGTAGATACAAGGCGGGGCTTCGGGCGACTAGCTTCGATCAGCGGGCTTCGGGTTGCGGACCTCGCACCTCGAGCCTAGCACCTCGAACCTAGAACCTCGAACCTCTACCTGCGGCGATGCTGTATTTTAGCTAACTTTTCTTTTTGCTCAGCGTTAAGCAGTTGCATTACTTGATGCTGGGTTTTCAATTTAATTAACCCCAATTGCTGCTTCTTATCTTGGCGCGCGGTTAATAACTCTTTTGCTGCATTTTCGTCAAAGTTTGGCGCTGACAATAACGTATCCATCTGCGCTTTATAAGCTTGGCGCTGTGCCTTACGCGCGTCTTTGTCTTGGCTTCTTAGCGCTTTAACTTGCATTTTTTGCGCTGTAAAAATCGCTTTTAATTGTGTTTGTTGATCTTGCGTAAGCGCCAGTTTATCTGCAGCTCGCTCAGAGAGTAAAAAGCGTGCTTGAGAGTAGCCTTGTTTATGGCCATCACCTTTTGCAAGTGCGCTGCCCGCACTGAGCGTTGCTACTGTTAAGCCACAAATAAGTACTAATTTTGATAGCGTGTTTATTTTAGTCATAATGATTACCTTAATTTTGGGTTGGTTGTGGCTGTTAAGCCAGTAAGTTCACTATAACTGGCTCAATGCAAAGTAACGCAAAGCAGTGTAAAGGTTATGTAAAGATTCACTTTTGATGCATTTAACGCGTAAAATAAAGCTATAAAACAGCGGGTAAGGCTTTATGTATGAAATTATTAATGATTGATGATGACACTGGTTTATGTGAGTTATTAAGCGAGTACCTAAGCGCACAAGGCTTTAGTATACAAACCGCACATGATGGCCAACAAGGTTTAGAGCTTGCCTTACAAAACGATTATGCGCTTATACTGCTAGACGTTATGCTGCCCTCTATAGACGGTTTTGAGGTACTCAAACAGCTTAGGCAAAGTAAATTAACGCCGGTGATTATGCTTACCGCTAAAGGCGAAGACTTTGATCGTATTTTTGGTTTAGAGCTTGGCGCTGATGATTATATTGCAAAACCGTTTAACCACCGTGAACTTCTTGCCCGCGTTAAGGCTATTACCCGCCGCATTGAACATATTAACAGTGTAAGCAATAGCAATAAAAAGCGCTGTTTAAATGGTATTACCATTAACTTTTCGGCGCGTGAAGCGAGTGTCAATGACACCACGTTGACATTAACCGGCACAGAATACGAAATATTGGCTTTATTGGTAAAACATGCCCCTGATGTTATAAGCAAAGAACAAATAAGCGAAGACGTACTAGGCAGACGTTTAGCGTCTTTTGACCGCTCTATTGATATGCATGTAAGCAATATCCGTAAAAAAATAGCTGAGCACAGCGCAGGAGAAAAAATTAAAACGATTCGAGGTGCAGGGTATGTCTTTATCCAAGGAGAGTAAATTACCTCGTTTTAGCTGGCTAAGGCACCCAAAGCATTATTTGTTTTTTAAAGTATTTGCTTGGTTTTGGTTAACTATTATTGGTACTTTCACGGCGCTGTTTTTTTTAAGTAATATTTCGCTTATCAATGCTATTAGTCATGAGCCATTGCAAGGGCCTATGGCTAAAAACCTAGAATACCTTTCGCGCGTTATCGAGCGTAGCGCACATAAACACGCTCTCTCTATTAACGATATTATTACTCACCCGCGCTTATCTAAGCGTAAGATGCTTTATCTAAATTCGCAAAATTCGGATACGACGTTTATAAGTAAATCTATCGACAATACAATTGATTTAAGCTTACTTAACTTTACTAAAGGCATGCCACCACAAGTTATTTTTACTGAATACTATCAAGCTTTTGGCCCCGTACGCGTTAGTGTGCCCCAAGGGGAGTTTGAGTTATATGAAATCGATATAAATCATAAGCGTCCACTTTTTATTCGCTTAAAATTACTGCCTGCATGGCTAAAAATTTCTATCGCGGTTATCGCTTCGCTTGCTTTGAGTTTTTTATTTAGTCGTAATCTGATTGCTCCTATTAATAGCCTAAAACAAGCGGCTATTAGGCTCTCTAGTGGCGACTTAAGTGCGCGAGCAGCAATAAGCAGTCAGCGCAAAGATGAACTAGGTATTTTAGGGCGCGACTTTAATCGTATGGCTGACCAATTAGAGCAATTACTAAGCGCTCAAAAACGTTTATTGGCCGATATATCTCATGAGTTACGCTCGCCTTTAACACGTTTAAAAATGGCGACAGGGCTGGCGCAAATGCAAGCGAGTGAGGCCAGTCAATCTTATTTACTGCGCATTGAAAAAGAAGCCAATCAGCTAGATAAAATGATAGCAGATGTGTTGCAGGTATCGCGTTTAGAGGCTAACAGTCAGCCTTTATCGCTGCAAACACAGTCGCTACAAGTAATTGTTGACCATGTGATTAATGATGCTCAGTTTGAAGCAAAACAACATAATAAAATGTTACTTATACAAGGTGATGCACAGGTAAATATAGAGTGCGACGAGATGTTGATTGCCAGCGCACTTGAAAATATTTTACGTAATGCAATTAAATATGCACAACATACTATTAGTATCACCCTAAAACACAGTGATACTATCACTATACAAATTTGTGATGACGGCCCTGGCGTTCCCGCAGCGCAACTAGATAAACTGTGTGAGCCATTTTTTAGGCAATCAGATGCTCGCGATCGTGTTAGTGGCGGCACAGGATTGGGATTAGCCATTGCAAAAAATGCGGTGATTGCCCATGGCGGAGATTTAGCTTTATCAAATAAAGACTTGGGCGGACTATGCGTTGAGGTCAGCTTGCCAATACAAAAGAGAAACCATGTTTTATAGTACAGAAAGCGAGCTTGAAAATAATTTATCAGCCATTAACGATTTTTATATTAATACGCTAAAAAAAGCTTACTTAAACACGGCTGCCGGTAAATTATTTTATGCTTATGCAAAACCTCAACAAGCCCACACCGCTATTGTTATTAGCTCTGGACGCATTGAAGGGCTCGACAAATACAAAGAGCTGCTTTGGGAGCTTTACTGTAATAATTTTGCAGTTTTTATTGTTGATCACCAAGGGCAAGGGCGCTCTTACCGATTATTAAAAAACCCACACAAAGGCTATGTAAAACAGTTTGAAGATTATAGCTGCGATCTTAATCAATTTAATAGTGAGGTGGTTAATAAGCACTGGCAGGGTAAAAAAGTGCTACTTAGCCACTCAATGGGCGGCGCGATTGCCGTTGATTACCTAGCCCGTTATGAACATAGTTTTAGTGGTGCGTTTTTATCAGCCCCTATGTTTGATATTTACACAAATGGAATACCTAAACCTGTGGCACGCTTTATTGCGGCAGGTGCTTCATTACTGGGGTTCTCTGGGTGTTATGCGCTAGGACAAAGCGATTACTTACCTGAGGAGTTTGCCCTAAATACCTTAACAGGTAGCCAAATACGCTATGAGCAGTTTAGGTCAACTTATCAGCACACCCCACTGTTGCAATTAGGTGGTGTAACTTATGGTTGGTTACATGCAAGCTTTCAATTTATTAAAGCACTCGATACACTCTCTGTCACCACCCCATTATTTATAGCCAGTGCAGAAAACGATCAGGTGGTCGATAACCAAGCCCAGCATAAGCTAGCAAGCCGACATAAAAATACACTAATAAAAGAGTTTAAAGGAGCTAAACACGAGCTGTTTTTTGAGCGCGATGCTATTCGCCAACCCGTGCTAACTAGCCTGTATAAATTTTGCGAGTCGCTAACGACCAGCCGATAGTGGATCGAGGTGAATCAAAATATCAACTTGTGATTCAAATTGCTGAGTAATCATCAACTCTACTTCGTCTGCTACTTTGTGGGCGCGAATCAGTGGTAAGTTGTCATCAAGCTCTAAATGCAGTTGAATAAACTTAACTTTACCACCCTGTCGAGTACGTACACCATGCACGCCATGGACATCTTCGTGTGCTTGAGCTATTTTAAAAATGCTTTGTTTTTCTTCATCTGGCAGCTCTTTATCCATTAAATGCGAAGCACTCTCGGTGGCAATATCCCAGCTGTTATACAATAAATAACCCGCGACCCCAATGGCAAATAATGGATCGGCATATAGCACACCATAATAGGCCAGTAAAATAGCAAGCAGTACCGCTGCGTTTAAAATTAAATCGCCCTTGTAGTGTACTGAGTCGGCTTTTATGGCAATTGATTCTGTGTGTTTAATAACTTTATTTTGAAAAAATACAACAACTAATGTACAAGCTATGGCAAAAATACTTACCCACACGCCTAATAGTGAGTGGCTAAGCGCTACTGGATTAATTAATCGCTCAATGCCATGAAATGCCAATAAACACCCCGAACCTGCAATAAACGCCGCTTGAGCAAGCCCTGCAAGTGCCTCTGCTTTACCGTGACCAAATCGGTGGTCGTCATCTGCGGGGCGCAGTGCATACGATAAAACTAAAAAACTCATAAGCGTTGCAGTAATATCCATTAATGAATCAGTCAGTGAGCCGAGCATTGAGGCCGATCCCGACGCAAGCCATGCCCATGCTTTGGTCGCTATCATTAAACTCACCATGAGCATGGTGACTATGCTAGAGGCTTTAACCCAAAATTCATAACTGCGATTGTGCACGTTTTTGTTCGCTGTATGGTGTATTTAATATTTTTAGTATATCAGTTTTTATTTATTGTTCGTGTATACTGCGCTTGTTAAATTAAAGATTTTATAGGGCTTATTGTGCTGGATATTGTTTTATACCAACCTGAAATTCCACCTAACACCGGAAATATCATTCGTTTATGTGCTAATACAGGCTATGCACTGCACTTAATTGAACCGCTAGGATTTGAATGGGATGATAAACGTGTAAAACGTGCCGGCCTTGATTACCATGAATTTAGCCATGTTCAACGCCATGCCTCATTTGAAGCTTACCTGGAAAAATGCCAGCCTAAAAAAGTGTATGCATGTACGACTAAAGGCAGCCAATTTCATCATCAAGCACAGTATCAAGCCGGTGACTGCTTAGTGTTTGGCCCTGAAACACGCGGCCTACCAGATGACATGATTCAAGCATTACCTAACGAACAACGCGTACGCATTCCTATGCAAGCCGACAGCCGCAGTATGAATTTATCTAACGCTGTTGCCGTGTTTGTGTATGAGTCTTGGCGTCAACTTGGTTTTCCAAACGCGCAATAGAGTTCGGGCGGCGGGCATCGAGGTTCTAGGTTCTAGGTTCTAGGTTCTAGGTTCTAGGTTCTAGGCAGGGATTAAGCCAAGCACGGTGTTTGGGTTAAGCGTAGGCGGGGCTTTATGCCGCGCACTTTATGTTACGGGCTTCGGGTTGCGGGTTACGAGCGTCGGGCTTCGGGCCTAGACCTCGCGCCTCGCGCCTCGCGCCTCGCGCCTCGCACCCCGCACCTCGCGCCTCGCACCTCGCGCCTCTCCCCTCGCGCCTACGATCAACCGCTAACACTTAACCCTTTATAAATAAAAACATCTAACAACTTTTCAAAAGTAAAAATATTGTACTAAGCTAAGTTTAATTACAATAACGGTATTGAAACGTTATGACGAAATTTATACCTAGCTTTCTATTACTATGTTCTATCTCAACATTTGCCTCAGCAACGGCAACTCTCTTACCTGCTCACCTATTTAACAGCGTTAACCAAACACAAACGGCCCCTACACTACACGCAAGTTTTGATTGGACTGACAGTACAGGTTTTAATGCTGTTGTTTGGGAGGCTAATATCGATTTTAGCGAAGGTAAAAATATAACAGCAGAGGGTTATGTAGGTTATTTCACTAATCAAACCGATTCTATAAATCTAGGTGTAGCTCACTTTACCTTCCATGGCGAAGATGTTAGCTCAGGCTATAACTAAACTGAAGCTTACGCTAAATTTAATTATGGCAATACCAACTTAAACGTCTAGCATGCATGAAATCACTTTGGAACATTCAACTTTTAAAGGCGAAATATGAAAACATTACTTTTATTTATACTGCTTAGTTTTTCGAACCTAGTCACCGCCGACACGGTTTACCTAACGTCGCTAGATTGGCCACCTTACTCTGCTAAATCATTGGATCAGCAAGGCGCATCGGTTGCGGTCGCAAAAGCCGCCTTTAAAGCTGAAGGCCATGAACTGGTTGTTGATTTTTTCCCTTGGTCGCGAGCGGTTAACTCAGCCTCACAAGCGGGTTCTAAATACGTAGGTTACTTTCCTGAATACATGCACGACACATCTGACTTTGTGTTTTCAGATCCAACCGGAACAGGCCCTCTCGGATTAGTACAAAATAATTCAAAACCTGTTAGCTTTTCAGCTGTGAGCGATTTAGCAGGTAAACGCATTGGTGTAGTACAAGATTATGTAAACACCAAAGAGCTTGACGATATGATTGCCTCTGGCGCTATTAAAGGTGATGCTGTGCCTTCAGATGTGCTAAATATTAAAAAAGTGGCCGCTGGCAGAATAGATGCAGCCGTTATTGATGCTAACGTATTAAATTATTTACTTAATACCGATAGTTCGTTGGCTGGCGTAAAAGACAAAATTGCGATGAATGCAAATTTGCTAGAAACCAAAACTTTACATATTGCATTTAGAAATGATGCCGAAGGACAAAAATGGCAACAAATTTACAATAAAGGATTAAAGAAAATAGATGTTGATGCAATTATGTCTAACTATTTAAAGTAAGGGTATCCTTTGACTCGTTCAATTTTATTCAGGCTTGTTGTTACCACGTTGAGTGCTATGGTACTGGTGCTGTTATGCTTTGGAGTTTACGATTACACCACCCAAAGCACACAACTGAAGCAAAAACTTGATACTGAAATTAGCTTAGCTAAGGAACGTATTGGTTTATCGTTACCCAATGCCATGTGGAATTTTCAAGAAGAGCTCGCTAATAAGCTAATAAATGCTGAGGTAGCTTCTGAAAACATTTCAAAAATAACAATCTATGATACAAATGAACAAGTTTTTGCAGAAACAGACGGTGCAAAAACGCCGTCTGTTATAAAAAGTGAGCTTATTTTTGATGATTCAGGTACGCCCAATAAAGTAGGCTCTGTTAGTCTTTACGTTGAATATAGCCATATTGATAAAGTACTCAGCGAATTGGCAATATTTTCAGCTATTGAGGTTGTATTACTTGCCAGTATTTTAGGGGCTGTTTTAGTTTATATTTTTAAAAAACTGGTTGCACAGCCGCTATCTGAAGTAGCAGAGAAAATGGCAACAATAGCCAGTGGTGATGGCGATTTAACACAAGAAATTATAGTCAGACGCGATGACGAAATAGGTCAACTTGCCGCCTCGTTTAATAAGTTTGAGCATAAAATAGCAGCGCTAATAAACGGTTTTAAATTATCGGTAGATGATTCACTGAGTGTTGCTGGCAACATTTCAACTTTAAGTGCAGAAGGGGTGCACTATTTAACCTCTCAACAAGCAGAAACAGATCAAATAGCCACAGCTATAACGCAAATGGCATCCTCAGCAACCGAAATAAAAAACAACGCCAAGCACACCTTAAGCTCTGCAGAAACCGCTAATATAGATGCACAAAAAGTACATGAGGCGTTTTTAAGCTCTATCAACTCCATTGAAAGTTTAGTCGGTCAACTTGATGAATCATCCAGAGTTATTAGTAAACTTGAAGAGTCAGTTCAGGGAATTGTGTCGGTACTTGACGTTATTCAAGCTATTGCAGAGCAAACAAATTTGCTGGCATTAAACGCCGCTATTGAAGCCGCTCGTGCGGGTGAGCAAGGCCGAGGATTTGCCGTAGTTGCTGATGAAGTTCGTTCTTTAGCAAGCCGAACGCAAAAAAGCACCGCTGAAATTCATGCCACTATTGAAAAGCTACAAGAAGGCTCTCAGTCTGCAGTGAATGTAATGCAGCTTAGCAAAAATATGAGTCAAGACAGTATGAATGCAGCAAGTGCAGCGAGCGAGCTTATTGCAAATATTTCTGACGCTATTGGATCTATTACCCAAATGTCGAGCCATATATCGAGCGCAGTTACAGAGCAAAGTACTGTTGCAGAAGATTTAAGCAAAAATATTAATGAAGTGGTATCGGCCGGACAAAATAGTATGGCTAAAATTGAACAGGTTCAAACTTACTCTCGGGATATGAAAGAACTAGCTGCACAATTAAAAAACTCTGCCAGTGTTTTTAAAACCTAACCCAAAAACTAGAGCCTGTTGACCTTTGCGGATTAAAATTCGTTCAAACCAGGGGCGGTTTAATCGCCCCAAGAGGTTTGTAATCGAGTGGGCTCGATAACTGCTCCTGCGTTATTCTACTGGCTTACATCCATGTAAGAATAGGTAAAAAACCGAGCAAAGCGTGTGCGTCCTGCTCACGCCCCCTACCACCATCTATGTAGGCAACAAAGAGTAAATCGCTCCTAGGCAGAACCCGAAGGACAGCGCCTGTTTGGCATTGATGCTGCGTTAACTCACTCATATTGTTATAATTAATCACTCGTTTAATGCAATTGCTATTGAAATAACCTTAAGATAAGAAGCTTCGTTTTGATCTTAAGGTTGTTTTATAATTCGAGTATTACTCAGATTTTTGCTCTCTGCCGAGTAACGCCATAGCCGCTGCTTTCATATCTTTATTTTCGTAAAGTACTTTGTATATTTGCTCAGTGATAGGCATTTCTACACCCGCGCGTTGTGCTAGTAAATACACTTCTTTGGTATTTCTAAAACCTTCAACCACTTGGCCAATTGATGCAATGGCGTCATCAACACTTTCGCCTTTACCTAAGGCCAAACCAAAACGACGGTTGCGCGATTGATTATCGGTACAGGTTAAAATTAAATCGCCTAAACCAGCCATGCCCATAAAGGTTTCAGGCTTTGCACCCAGTGCACATCCTAAACGGGATAACTCGGCCAAACCACGTGTAATTAGTGCTGTACGTGCATTGGCACCAAAACCTACACCATCAGAAATCCCTGCGCCAATGGCAATGACATTTTTAACCGCACCGCCAAGTTGAATACCAATAAAGTCATCATTGTTATACACCCTAAACGAGCGCCCACAATGCAGTAAATCGGCTATTTGTTTGGCAAATGCTGAGGAGGTTGATGATACCGAAATGGCGGTCGGTGAGCCCATCGCCATTTCTTTGGCAAAGGTGGGACCTGAAAGTACCGCTAATGGCACATCTTCACCTAACTCTTGCACTGCAACTTCTTGCAGTAAACGCCCTGTATTTGGCTCAAGTCCTTTGGTGGCCCATGCTATTTTTGCATTTTGTCGTAAAGCAGGTTTAATTTGCTTTAACGTATCAGCAAAAGCGTGGCTTGGCACAACTACCAACACTATATCGCTACTTTGCGTTGCTCGCTGTAAATTAGCTTCAAGTGTTAGGGTGTCAGGAAAAGGAACATCAGGTAAGTAACGTTGATTTTTTCGCTCAGCTGTAAGCGTTGCAACGTCTTGGCTATTGCGTCCCCATAGAGTCACTTTGTGACCATTTCGGGCTAAACAAATAGCAAGGGCGGTGCCATAAGACCCCGCCCCTAAAACAGTAACAGCTGAAGTGGCTGTATTCATAAATTAAGCGTCTGCTGTAGCCTGCTCAGCTTGCGCTGTGCGTTGCTGCATGTATTGTGCAAATAATGCATCAAAATTAACAGGTGCAAGATTAAGCTGCGGGAACGTACCACGGTTTACTAAATTAGATACCGCTTCACGTGCATATGGGAATAACACGTTAGGGCAAAATGCACCAAGCATATGTGCTAATTGCATTTCTTCAACGTCAGCAATTGTAAAAATACCAGCTTGTTGAATTTCACATAAAAACGCAGTTTCTTCACCAATAGAGGCTGTTACCGTTAACGCTAAAACGACTTCGTAAACACCTTCGTCTAACTTATTAGAGCGTGTATCTAAATCTAATTTTACTTCAGGCGCCCATTCTTTTTGGAAAATAGCTGGCGAGTTTGGCGTTTCAAATGACACATCTTTAGTGTAAATACGTTGAATAGTAAACTGTGCACCTGAATCGGCTTCTGCTGCTGCGTTTTGATTTTGTTCGTTCATTATTATTCCTAACCTGTTATTTATTATAATTAATTAAATTAAGCACTGAGCTTAGTATCAAGCTGACCTTGTGCCTCAAGAGCCATCATGTCGTCACAGCCACCGATATGTTCATCGTTAATAAAAATTTGTGGAACCGTGCTTGCGCCACCTGCTTTGGCTATCATTTCGTCGCGAAGCTCCGGCTGTACGCCAATATCAATATTTGTGTATTTTACACCTTTGCTGTCTAACAGCGCTAATGCGCGATGGCAAAAAGGGCAGTACCCTTTGGTGTATAAAACAACGTTACTCATAATTAATCCTTATACCAATTTTATTAAAAACATGACCATTCTAGCGTATTAAATAATCCGCTATCTGCGTTAAAAATTATTTATATAGAACAACTATGTATCATAATTTTCGCCTTGTTATCGACTTATTTCTTTGTCGCTATAGTAGATCACTAATTTAATGCAATTGGTATTAATCGGTTTAGCTAAGGCGTATTAGCGACTGCTTGTTGTTGGCAAGCTTGCTGATTGCCACGCACCCATACCGCCTGATAAAACATAAACCTGTTCAAATCCTGCTTTATGCATTGCCGTTGCAACACCTGAGGCAGTCATACCAGCAGCACATACCACTATAATGGGTTTGCTCTTGTGCTTTTCAAGGGTTGAAAAATCAGATTCTTTAGCTTTTTCGGGATTTAAGTGCACAGCACCGGCAATGTGGCCTGTTTTGAACTCTTTTTGCCCACGCATATCAACAACCTGACCGTCTTCACGGTTAATAAGTAAGGTTAATTGCTGAGGATTGATTTGACGAATTGCTGAAAATTTACTTTTTATTGCGCCACTAATAATAAGAAATGCAATCGCAACCCAAGCTAGGCTTAAAATTGGATGGTTTGAGACAAATTCAATATATTGATCCATTCGACTTCCACTATAAAGTTACATGCTAAAACAAGTGTTTTAGATATTTTAATTCATACTAATTGCACTTGCACAATGAGCAATCACTCATTACAAGTCAATTTAGAACGCTGTTAGGCGGCCCTGAATTTTCGCCTAAAATATAGGCTTAACTAAACCCACACGCCTATTCAATACCTGAATAAAATAGGGATTAGCCGCGCAAGTATACCCAAATCAGCTAAAAATGCGAGTTTAGGTAAGGTTATAAGCTAGCTTAAAAGCCACATTATACCGCTATTTATAATTGAAAAATAACTTAACCCTGTAAAATTCTGAAATTAGGTCAATCCGATTGAAAATTTTTAATATCTTCTTTTCATTGCTGATCCTTGCTATAAAACGCGGTATGCTAAGGCTTGGCATGTTGGCATTAATGTTAGCGTGTATTATAGCAACGCTAAATTTTCAGGAGTGATTATGACAGAGCATAAAAAACCGCTGGTATTAATGATTTTAGATGGCTGGGGATACAGAGAAGATGAGCAAAGTAATGCCATTTTAGCTGCCAATACTCCAGTATTAGATGAGCTATGGGCTACACGTCCTCATACATTAATTTCAGCCTCGGGTTTAGATGTGGGTCTTCCTAATGGCCAAATGGGTAACTCTGAAGTTGGCCATGTTAATTTAGGTGCCGGTCGTGTGGTTTATCAAGACTTTACTCGCATTACAAAAGCGATTGATGATGGTGAGTTTGATTCAAACCCCGCCCTTGTTGAAAATATTGATAAAGCTGTTCATGCCAACAAAGCTGTACACATTATGGGATTATTAAGCCCAGGCGGTGTCCATAGCCACGAAGATCATATTGTCGCCTGCATTAAACTGGCTGCAAAACGCGGTGCCAAAGACGTTTATTTTCATGCCTTTTTAGATGGCCGTGACACCCCACCACGCAGTGCTGAAGCATCTATTGAGCGTATTGAAGCCTTGTTTAGCGATCTAAAATGTGGCCGTTTAGCCTCATTAATAGGCCGTTATTACGCCATGGACAGAGACAACCGCTGGAACCGCGTTGAAAAAGCATATAATTTAATGACGCTTGGTGAGGGTGATTTTGATTATGAAGAAGGCGTAAGCGCACTCAATGCAGCCTATGAGCGCGATGAAAACGACGAATTTGTAGCAGCCAGCACCATCACTCCTAAAGGCGGCGAGCCTGTAAAAGTAAATGATGGCGACACCATTATATTTGCTAACTTTAGAGCAGACCGCGCTCGCGAAATAACCCGTGCTTTTGTTGAGCCCAATTTTAACGGTTTTGACAAGAAAAAATCGCCAGCACTTAGCGGCTTTGTAATGATGACTGAATACGCCGCCGATATAGATGCGCCAGTGGCTTTTGGCCCTACTCCCCTTAATAACGTACTTGGCGAATGGCTTGAAAAACAAGGCAAAACTCAGCTGCGTATTTCAGAAACTGAAAAATATGCCCACGTTACCTTTTTCTTTAGTGGCGGACGAGAAGGCGAGTTTAACGGTGAAACCCGTGAGCTGATCCCATCACCACAGGTTGCCACCTACGACTTACAACCTGAAATGAATTCAGAAATGCTCACCGATAAGCTGGTTGAGGCAATAAAAAGTGGAAAATATGATGCCATTATTTGTAACTATCCAAATGGCGATATGGTGGGTCACTCAGGAGTATTTGAGGCGGCTGTTAAAGCCTGTGAAGCAGTAGATAGCTGTATTGGCCGTGTAATAGACGCTTTAAAAGAGCATGGTGGCGAAGCACTTATTACAGCTGATCATGGCAATGCAGAACAGATGGCTAATCTTAAAACGGGCCAAGCACACACAGCACATACCAGTGAGCCAGTGCCGTTTATTTATGTAGGACGCGACGCACACGCTCATACAGGTAAAACCTTAAGTGATGTTGCTCCCACTATGCTGCATTTAATGGGGTTAGAACAACCTACAGAAATGACAGGATCACCTATCATGGTGTTGAAATAACTTATGAAAAAAAGCGCATACCGCGTCATTACGTGTTTATGTGTACTGCACTCATTAGTCACTGGCGTTGCAGTGGCTAATGAAGATCGTACCAAAAAAGATCTATCTCAAGTTCAAGTGGCCTTAGAGCAAAGCCATGCCGAATATAAACAGCAACAAAAACAAATAGCAACACAACAGCAAAAGCTAAAAGCTCATGAGCTTGCCATCGCCGAAAATGCAAAGGCACTCAATATGGCTGAGCAATCAGTTAAAAAAGCGCAACAACAGCAAGCGGTGCAGCAGCAACGCGCGGCTGAGCTTGAAAAAAAACAAGCGCAATTTCAACGTATTTTAGCCGCACAGTTAAAAAGTGCTTATATGGCGGGGGGTGACGACTATTCAAAAATGCTACTCAATCAAGAAGACACCGCTAAATTTGAACGTACACTTAGTTACTATAACTACCTAAATAAAGCTCGCATAAAACAGCTCGAAGAAATCAAAGAGCTCCAAGTTGAAATTGCCGAAAACCAAGTTGAACTAGCTAAAACAAAGGACAAACTTGTTGCCTTATTTGATGAACAAAAAAGACGACAAGCAGCACTGGTGAACGCAAAAGCTGAGCGCCAAGCCAGCCTAAAAAATCTAAAACAGCAGTTAAATAAAACAAAAAATTCAATTAGTTACTTAGAAGAAAATGAACAAACTTTAATTGCAACAATTAAAGAGCTCGAAGAAGAAAAAACCACAAAAATTGAGCTGTTAGGCCTAAACAAAAGTAAAGGCAAGCTAAACTGGCCCAGTAAAGGTAAGCTAGCGCACAGGTTTGGCCAACGAAAGCATGGTGGAATTAACTGGAAAGGCGTATTAATCTCTGCCTCAGAAGGCACGTCAATAAACAGCATTCATAACGGTCAGGTGGTATTTGCTGATTGGCTAAAAGGTTACGGCTGGGTTATTGTTGTGGATCATGGTGAAGGCTTCATGAGCTTATACGGACATGCACAAACTTTGCTTAAAGATGTAGGTGACATGGTCAGAGAAGGTGAAAGTGTGGCTTTAGTTGGACAAAGCGGTGGACAAACCGATTCTGGTCTATACTTTGAAATACGCCACAAAGGACGTGCTGTTAATCCCATCAAATGGTGCAGACGAATTTAATCTCGAAATAGCTGCACCTCATTGGAGGCAGTTATGATAGAAACACACATTTGCCAACAAAAAACACTGCAACCAAAGCAAAGTGTTCGCTTTTTTTTATTTGTTTTATTTGTGCTTTTTGGTTTTATAAACAATACCCAAGCAAGCTCGGTTAAAGAATTAGAAAGTCAAAAAATAAATGAAATACTGTTTAACATTCATACCTACTATGTTGACGATTTAGCACTACAAAATAGTAAGTACATTGAGTACAACGTTTCTCAGTTTGAGCGCTTATATTCTAAACTCGACCCCTATTCTAAATATTTAGATAAAAATGAGCTCAATGCGTTATTTGAGAACACCAATGGCCGCTATACAGGCCTAGGTATTGAAGTAGATAGTATTGATCAACACATTACTATTGTAAGAGTAATTAATAACTCCCCAGCTAAACAAGCCGGCTTGCGAGCTGGCGATATTATTACAGCAGTCAATAATCAGCAGCTTGAAAATAGCGCTATCGACTTTGTTGCGCAACAAATTAAAAACAGCCCTAACAATAAAGTACAGCTCAGTATTATCCGTAATAACAAGCAAACGCCACTCACGTTTAACGTCAGTAGAAAACAAATAAAATTGACTAGTGTTACTAAGCAATTACTTGGTGCTGGGAGTGGTTATATTGCTATAAATAACTTTTCAAATCAGACTTTGCATGAAGTTACGTTACACATAACGGCTATGCAAAGCTCTTACGGCCATTCATTACAAGGGCTGATTATTGATTTACGAGACAACCCAGGCGGCACATTAACAAGCGCAGTTGCTGTGGCTGATCTGTTTTTACAAGATGGTTTAATCGTGACAACCAAAGGACGCTTTTATGATTCTAATCAAACGTTCTACGCTAAACGCGGCGATATTTTAAAAGGTGCCCCCATTGTTGTGCTTATTAACGAAAATTCAGCCTCAGCGGCAGAAATATTAGCGGCCGCTTTGAAAGAAAATCTACGCGCAACAATAGTCGGCAGCCAATCCTTTGGCAAAGGTTCGGTGCAATCGCTAATCCCATTAGGTGATGGTGATACCGCCTTAAAACTCACCACCGCTCGTTACTTTACGCCTTTGGGTGAGTCAATCGAAGGGGTTGGTGTGACCCCAAATGTGGCGATTAATCAAACAACGCTTCCACAAACAAATAAAGCCGTTATAATAAAAAATGAACAATTAGAACAAAGCACTGCTTTTAGTACTGAAGAATTAGCTGATATTCAATTGGCTAAAGCTAAACAACTACTTAGCATGCAATAAAATCAGTAAATTATTTTAAACCACGACAAAGATAATAAAAATTATAAAACGTGAAAACTATAAACTTAATGATGTTAGCAGGGCTTTTTTTAGCGTTATTTGCGACATCGACTGGTGTTAAAGCCAAACAAATAGCCATAGTGATTGATGACATAGGTTATCATCAGCGTGATTTAGAGTTCCTGAGTTTACCTGGGCAGTTGTCTTATTCAATTCTGCCCCATACTCCCTACTCTCAAATATTTGCGAGTCTTGCCAGTCAGTCAAATAAAGAGCTCCTATTGCATATTCCTATGCAGGCTTTAAATGGCAAAAAGCTTGGCCCTGGAGCACTGACGTTAAATATGGATAAAGCACAGCTACAACAAACACTCGGCAATGCGCTGGCCAGTTTGCCGCAGGTTAAAGGGGTTAATAATCATATGGGCTCGGCGCTAACACAGCAAAGTCAAGCAATGAAGTGGACCATGGAAGTGCTCAAAAAACGTCAGTTGTATTTTCTTGATAGCCGTACAACTGATTTAAGCCAAGCTCAAAATGCAGCCAACTTTTTGGGAGTGGAAAATATTAGCCGACATATATTTTTAGATAACATAACCACCAAAGAGCAGCTACAATTACGATTAGAAGAGCTAAAGTTAAAAGCAACTAAGTATCAGTTTGCCATTGCCATAGCCCACCCCTACCCCGAAACCATCGATTTTTTGCGCCAAGCTTTGCCACAATTAGCTGAGCAAGGGTTTGAACTAGTGCCTGTTTCACAATTAGTTAAGCGTAAATATGTGCAACTAGCACAGGCTGAGTAAAAATCCCGCAGGTTCTAGGTTCGAAGCTCAAGGCCCGAAGCTCGAGCCCCGCCTACGCTTAACCCAAACACCGTGCTTGGCTTAATCTCTGCTTAGCGCCTCGCGCCTAGAACCTTTAAAAAACGCGGCATAAAGCCCCGCCTACAAAAAAATTAAACACTGTGGTTAACCGTAGGCGGGAGTTTACCGCGCGCATGTTTGAGGTTCTAGGTTTGAGGCCCGCAGCTCGTCGCCTGAGGCCCGTAACCCGCAGCCCGCAGCTCGTTACCCGTAACCCGAGGCCCGTCGCTAGCAGGGCTATAAAAACCCCACTAGCAATAAATCATAGGATAAAAGTGGCCACTTTTTCATTTAGATCTGTGGCGCGATCTTTAAGTGTTTTAGCTTGGCTTAGGTGTGTTGTTGCGGAGGTTGTAATTTCATCGGTTACATCCTTAATCGCTACAGTATTTTTAGTAATTTCATTGGTCACTTGCGTTTGCTCTTCTGCAGCAACGGCTATTTGACCTGCCATATCAGAAATTTCGTTAACCGCTAGAGTGATTTCTTCAAGTGCATTAGCAGCTGCATTGACATCATCAACACTATTGTTGGCATAACCTTTACTACTGTCCATTAAGCTCACTGCTTTTTTAGTGGTATTTTGTAACGTTTCAATGGTTGTATAAATTTCGGCTGTAGAGTTTTGCGTTCGTCTTGATAGCACACGCACCTCATCGGCAACTACTGCAAAGCCACGCCCTTGCTCACCTGCTCGAGCCGCCTCTATTGCCGCATTGAGCGCTAACAGGTTTGTTTGCTCAGCAATTTCTTGAATGGTGGTTAAAATACTCGAAATAGCTTGAGCGTGTAAGTTTAACTCACTAATAACTGCTGTTGTTTCATCTATTTCACCTGCCAGTGAGTTGATTGTACTTCTGGTTTTATCAACTAACATTTTACCTTCACGGCTACTTTGCGCAGACTGCTGCGATGCGGCAGCGGTATTTTCAGCATTGGCTGCAATTTCATGGGTTGCACTAGACATTTCTGTAACCGCAGTGGCAACCATCGCCACTTCCTGCTGCTGGCGCTGCAACTCACTTACACTGTTTTGATTAGTAACCAAGCTTTTCTCTGCATCAAAATCTAAGTCAGTAGCTAATTGGCGAATATGGCTGATCAGTTCATGCTGGCTGCTTACAAAGCGATTAAAACTATCAGCCAGTACCCCAACTTCATCTTGCGTATCAACACTAATACGCTGGGTTAAATCACCGTTACCATCAGCAATTGTTGATAAAGCTTGTGATACTCGACTCAGCGGAGCAAGCAACACACTTAATAACCATGAAATAGCTAATACGCTCAGTAAAAGTGCCACTGTGACTATTACTAATTGAGTGATCAATAAACTAATTAACGGTGCCTCTAAGGTTTCTTTATCCAGTACAAATAGCAACTGCCAATCGGTATTATTTATATTTTCACCCCAGATTAGCTTCTCGCGCCCTTCATCTTTAAAGTAAAGGGGA
Organism: Pseudoalteromonas sp.; assembly: GCF_018402495.1. Lineage (GTDB taxonomy): Bacteria > Pseudomonadota > Gammaproteobacteria > Enterobacterales > Alteromonadaceae > Pseudoalteromonas. The sequence goes on along the minus strand of NZ_JAGYIU010000004.1, from coordinate 177,711 downwards.
GTAAATTCACCGTTTTGACTATTAGATAAAATGAATTGGTGATTTATTTTCGAGTCAATATGCGTAATATCCGCCATTACTTTTTTAGTATCTTTATAGGCAATCACAGTGCCATCTTGATGCATCATGATGGCATACCCATTTGCCGGTAAAGACATAGTATTAACATCATTAACTAAAGACTCAATCGATAAATCACCCGCTACCACGCCGTTTTGTATAGTTTTAGCAACAGAGACAACCAGAACGTTAAATGATGTATCTAAATAAGGTTTGGTAATTACGGTGCCATTTTTCAGCTGAGCTTGTTTATACCATGGACGAGTGCGCGGGTCGTAGCCGGTTCGATCAATACTTGGATCAGAGTCAGTCATTTTCCCTTGGTTATCACCAAAATATGTCAACTCAAAATCACCAGAAAACTTTGCTTGCTGCAATGCGTTTAACATATTGTCCTCAACTTTGCTAGCCACTGATTCTATAATTCGCTGTCGATCAGCTAACCATTCTTCGATACGCATTGCTTGCTGTTTACCCGATTGACTTACATTATCAATACTGGTCTTAAATAACAGGGCTTTTTGAGAGGAGTAGCTATACCACGATAGCAAAATAATAATAACGGCTAGGGCAAGAACCACCGATAGTAAGATCTTTTTCTTTAGTGAATATGAGTTCATAGTGAGTGCAAATACTCGTGTTAATAAAAATTAGAAAGTGATTTTAAATACAGCGATTGAATGGCTGAATTTAGACTATTGTTGAAACTTATTTAAGCTCAAACGCGATGCATCTTCACATACATGCTAAAAAAAACAAATATAAATCATTAATTTAGTTAAAAACCAAACTTATTCACTAATTTCAATGAGACTCTTTTTAATTAAAAGATATTAAGATGTAACAACAGGTAAGCAAAAAAGTTGAAAGTCTGCTTTTTATTAACTTTTTTAAAGCATAAAAAAGCCCCGCATTTTAATGCAGGGCTTTATTGTCTAATAAGTGCGATTAGCTCATCGCAGCTTGTAATTTTTTCATCGCTGTTTTTTCCAGCTGGCGAACACGCTCTGCAGATACGCTGTATTTTTCAGCCAATTCTTGCAGTGTTGCTTTATCATCTGACAACCAACGTGCGCTAACAATATCTTGCGAACGCTCATCAAGTGTTTTCAAAGCGCTAAATAATCGCGTATGCGACTGCTCTTGCCATTGTTGCTGCTCAATGTCGTCAGCTAAGTCAGTAGAACCATCTGTTAAATATTGTACGGGTGAGTAAGTACTCGTTGGTGCATCGTCGTTATCGTCGCCTGTTAAGTCAAAACCCATGTCTTGACCGCTCATACGCGACTCCATTTCACGTACTTCTTTTTCACTCACACCTAGCTCGCTCGCTACTGTGCTCACTTCCGCTTGGTTAAACCAGCCTAAACGTTTTTTGTTTTTACGAAGATTAAAAAACAGTTTACGTTGCGCTTTGGTTGTCGCAACTTTAACGATGCGCCAGTTCTTAAGCACAAACTCATGAATTTCGGCTTTGATCCAATGAACCGCAAATGAAACCAAACGTACACCCACTGATGGGTCAAAACGTTTTACTGCCTTCATCAGTCCAATGTTACCCTCTTGAATCAAATCAGCTTGTGGTAACCCGTAACCCGAGTAGCTTTTAGCTATGTGCGCTACAAAGCGCAAATGCGACATAATGAGTTGCTTTGCAGCACTAAGATCGCCTTCTTCCTGAAGTTTTTTTGCAAGTTCCTGCTCTTGCTCAACTTTAAGCATAGGAATAGTACTAACAGCTTGAAGATAGCCATCCATACTTGCGCTTTGTTGCCCAACTGTAAGTGCCATTGCGTATAAATCTTTACTCATTTTTCACCTCGGTGATAAACATTTGAAACCATCTTAGCACTCTTTTAGTAAGAGTGCTAACTTGAATTTAAAACTTTTTTGAATCATAAATCAAGTGGTTTTTTTAGTGTTAAGTCAGTCTACACTAGGCGACTGAATAACCTATGAATTGGTTTAGCCAAAGCAAAGATTAATCTTTTTGCTTTGGCTTTTTTATAATTTTAAACTTAAAACATGACAGTTTTAAGAATTATATTAGGGCCCTAAACCTTATCGGGTTCTATTTCTGAGATGTAACGGTTAACCGATAAGTAAGAACCAATAAAGCCTAAGCTAGTGGCCAACAATACCAACGCGCCAAATTCATTAAGGCTAAGCCCTATTAGCGTAAAGCTGGTTTGATATACCCCTGCAACACTGCTTACCGCAGCAGATAGCCACCACATCATTAATGCTACGCAAATAAAAGCAAACAATCCGCCAATCACGCCATACCAAATGCCAGTCCATAAAAAGGGGGCATGAATAAAGGTATTAGTTGCCCCTACGAGCTTCATTACCTGTATTTCTTCTTTTTTATCCATAATAGATAAACGAATTGTGTTGCCTATAATAAGCGTCACTGAGGTAAGTAATAATAGCGCAATCGTAATTACACTTTCTTTTAGCAAACTGAGTAATGCATTTAAACGTTCAAGCCAAGCAATATCAAGCTTACCAAAATCAACTTCGCGTTCACCTTCAAGTTTTTTAAGCAATAGCTTAGCCGCATTAGGTTGGCTATGTCGCTGGGTTGGTGTAACTAAAACCACATTCGGTAATGGGTTACTATCTAGGTATTCTAAAGCCTGACCAAACCCAGACATTTCTTTGAATTCATCCAAAGCCTCAGTGCGAGAAATAAAAGTCACACTTTGTATTTCAGGATATAGCGCTAAGCGTTTAACTAAAGTTTGTGTTTCTTGCTCGCTCATATCCTCTTTTACAAACAAGGATATTTCGCTGGCTTGCTCAAAACCACTGCTCACTTGCTGCACATTTTTAACCACTAAGTATAACGTTGCGGGCAAGGTTAAACTCAAACCCAGTACAGCAATGGTCATCATAGAGGCTAATGGCGTGCGCCACATTTCCCCAAGACTGTACACACCTTGGCGAAAAATATTAATAATGAAAAAGTAACCGCCAGAGAATACGGATTTTTTTTGTTTATCATTACTATTTTGACGGCTTTTGAACAGTAAACTCATAATACACCCTCAGCCAGTGGATCTTGGCTCATCCGCCCATCATGAAGCGTTAAGCTACGATACTTCATTCGTGATACTAACCCTAAGTCATGGGTGGCAATTAAAACCGTGGTGCCATGCTTATTAAAATCTTCGAACAGGCGTAATATTTCCATCGATAACTCAGGATCAAGGTTACCGGTAGGTTCATCAGCTAATAGTATAGGAGGAGAATTAACAATGGCTCGTGCAATCCCTACACGTTGCTGCTCACCGCCAGAGAGTGTGGAGGGATGACAGCGTACTTTATCTAACAAGCCCACTTTATCGAGCGCACCATGCACACGCTTGGCAATTTGCTTGTGGTGAGTCCCTTCAATAATTAAGGGCAAAGCAACGTTATCGAATACCGTGTATCGTTCTAATAGACGATGATTTTGAAAAATAATACCAATGTCGCGGCGTGCATACGGAATTTGTCGCGAATTTAACTTATTTAAATCCACGCCATTGATAAACACGTTGCCCGCAGAAGGACGTTCCATCAAGCTAATAAGCTTTAAAAGTGTACTTTTACCGGCACCACTGTGGCCCGTTAAAAAAGCCAGTTCGCCTGGTTTTATATGAAAACTCACTTTTTCAAGCGCGCGATGCCCACCGGCATAGGTTTTACTTACTTGCTGAAAATTTATCATTTTTTATTATGCCAACCTCATTAAACGTCCTAACGCAATTGGTATTCCTTGCAATTAAAAAGGGAGCAGGCTCCCTTTTGGTAAATTAAACGTCGTCCTCATCTTGGCTAAATAGTGCGTCAATAAAGTCATCGCTCTTGAAGGTGCGTAAATCATCAATACTTTCACCTACACCAATGTAACGAATAGGAATATTAAACTTATCAGCAACAGCAAAAATAACCCCGCCTTTAGCGGTGCCATCAAGCTTTGATAGTGTGATACCCGTTAAACCTACACATTGGTTAAATAAGTTTACTTGGCTAATAGCATTTTGGCCTGTGCCAGCATCAATAGTTAGCATCACTTCATGCGGTGCATCTGGGTCTACTTTTTTCATCACACGGGCTATTTTTTCAAGCTCTTGCATTAAGTTATCTTTATTTTGCAAGCGCCCAGCTGTATCAGCAATTAACACATCAACATTACGCGCTTTAGCGGCTTGAAAGGCATCAAATACCACTGAGGCGCTATCAGCACCAGTGTGCTGAGCTATAACAGGAATACTATTACGCTCACCCCAAACTTGAAGCTGCTCTACTGCTGCGGCTCTAAATGTATCACCAGCAGCAAGCATTACCGATTTACCTTGGTTTTGAAATTGTTTCGCCATTTTACCAATGGTGGTGGTTTTACCTACGCCGTTTACACCTACCATAAGGATAACGAAAGGTTTTTTGTCTGCTGGTATTTCTAAAGGCTGCTCTGCTGTTTTCAGCATAGTTGCCATTTCTTGCTTCATTAATTCATAAAGCGCATCACCATCTTTTAGCTGCTTGCGATCAGCGGCGTCGGTCAGGCTATCGATTAGCTTCATGGTGGTATCAACACCAAGATCGGCAGTAAGTAACTGAGTCTCTAATTCTTCAAATAATTCATCGTCAATTTTTTTACCGCTGAAGATTGAGGCAAAGCCAGAACCAATATTAACGCGTGTTTTCAGTAAGCCCTTTTTGAGGCGAGAGAAAAAACCTTCTTTTTTAGGTTTTTCCGCTTTTATAGCTTCTTCCTTTGCAAGCTCTGCGGTCAGTCGCTCTTGTTCTAAACGCTCGTTCTCAGCTTGCTCTGCTGCAATACGCTCTTGCTCTAAACGCTCGTTCTCAGCTTGTTCTGCTGCAATACGCTGTTGTTCTAAACGCGCATTTTCAGCTTGCTCTGCAGCAATACGCTGTTGTTCTAAACGTTCATTCTCAGCTTGTTCTTCTGCAATACGCTGTTGTTCTAAACGCTCGTTCTCAGCTTGTTCTGCTGCAATGCGCTGTTGCTCTAAACGTTCATTCTCAGCTTTTTCTGCTGCAATGCGCTCTTGCTCTAACTGCATTTGCGCTTCTTGTTCTGCTAAACGTTTGGCTTGCTCTTGTCTTTGTTGCTCTGCATCGGCCTGTTCTTTAGCTAATAGCTCTGCGTTAGCGTGTTCAATCGCTTGTTTTTCTTCTGCCGCTGCGCGCTGTGCTTGTGCCTGTTTTTCTTGCTCTAAACGCTCGGCCTCTGCTTCAGCTTGTAAACGCTCTGTCTCAGCTTGCTCTGCAGCTAAACGTTCTTGCTCGGCTTTTTCTGCCTGCTCTTGTGCTAAACGATCTTGTTCAGCAGCAATTCGGGCTTGTTCTATACGCTCGGCTTTTGCTTCAGCTTGTAAGCGCTCTGCCTCAGCTTGCTCTGCAGCTAAACGTTCTTGTTCGGCTTTTTCTGCCTGCTCTTTTGCTAATGCTTGTTGTTTATCAGCTTCTGCTTGTTTTTTATCTGACTTGCCAAAACCGAGCCACGACATGAATTTACTTTTTTTTGCCATACTTGCTAATAACCACTTATAAAAATCTGATAAACTAACGATAATGATAGCGTGCTTTTAAGCCTAAATAATTGCTTTTAGCAACACGTTATCCTCGAGGGTGCATAATAGTAACACTTTTAGCGCAGTTGAAAAATGACACGCCATGATATGATTGCAATATTATCTGAGCTAGATCATAGATACCAATTTTTAGTGAGTTAAATGAGAAAAAAAACCACACAAAATAACACCACTCATAAATCAGCTGATGGGGTTATTAGAATCATTAGCGGCCAATTTCGCGGTCGAAAACTGCCAGTAAAAGATGTTCAAGGTCTGCGTCCCACAACTGACCGAATTAAAGAAACGGTGTTTAATTGGTTGATGCACGATACCCGCGATGCGCACACTCTCGATTGCTTTGCCGGTTCCGGTGGATTGGGATTTGAAGCATTGTCACGTTTTGCAAAACACACCACATTTATAGAGCTTGACTCACAAGCAGCAAAACAATTAGAGCAAAACATTGCGACGCTTAATGCACAAAACGCGCACGTTATTAATACTAATACACTGACGTTCTTAGAGAGAAAAAACACCAGTGACACATTTAATTTGGTTTTTATTGACCCGCCATTTCGCAAAAATTTAGCTCAATCATGCTGTGATTTATTGGAAAATAATCAATGGCTCGACCCCGAAGCATTGATATATGTTGAAGTAGAAACTGAGCTAACCTCGTTTAAAGCACCAAACAACTGGTTGTTAATTAAAGAAAAAAAGGCAGGACAAGTTTTTTGTCGGCTGTACCAACGCCATATAAATTAACACTGTTTTAGCTGATGCGTTTCTGTTAATATTATCCTTTACATGTGGTGTTGCTTCGGATTACAATACCGCACCATTTTTGAACCACTTGATCAATGTTTGATCAACTTGAGCAACGCTCATAATTTAGGTAGGTGAATTTTTAATGCCAGTAATTAAAGTAAGAGAGAACGAACCGTTTGACGTAGCACTTCGTCGCTTCAAGCGTTCATGTGAAAAAGCAGGTATCCTTTCAGAAGTTCGTCGTCGCGAGCACTATGAAAAACCAACAGCTGAGCGTAAGCGTAAAAAAGCAGCTGCTGTTAAGCGTCACATGAAAAAACTTTCTCGTGATAACGCTCGTCGCGTTAAATTATACTAATATATTAGGTCTTGTATAAATGAGCCTTTTAATAACGCTAAAAGATGCGCAAAAAGATGCGATGAGAGCCAAAGACAAACAACGTCTTAACCCTATTCGTATGGTGCTTGCTGCAATCAAGCAACGTGAAATTGACGAGCAAATAACACTAGACGACGCAGGTATTACCTCCGTTATAGTGAAGCTTGTTAAACAACGTCGCGACTCTTACACTCAGTACAAAGATGCTGGGCGTGATGATTTAGCTGATATTGAAGCCAATGAAATTACAGCACTTGAAGCTTTTTTACCTCAACAATTGAGTGAAGAAGAAATTATTGCTCTCATTGACGCGGCTATTGCTGATACTAACGCAGCAGGTATGCAAGACATGGGTAAAGTAATGGGTATAATCAAAAGCAAAGCTGAAGGTCGTGCCGACATGGGCAAAATCTCAGGTTTAATCAAGCAACGATTAACTGCCTAATACCCCCACATACATTTAGTATGATTGAAGTAAACCGAGCCTTGAGCTCGGTTTCTTTGTTTAGATATTTAGTACTTCAAAAAATTATGCATTTGTGTTCAAATCTTTGCGTATTATAATTCGTTTTCATCACTTTTCTATTTATCTTAGGGCTGTACTTTAAACAATGGCTGGAAAGATCCCACGCAACTTTATCGATGATTTATTGGCACGAACCGATATTGTCGACCTGATTGACTCAAAGGTAGGGTTGAAAAAAGCGGGCAAAGACTATCAAGCTTGCTGTCCTTTTCATAATGAAAAGTCGCCTTCATTTACTGTATCGCAAGATAAACAGTTTTATCATTGCTTTGGCTGTGGCGCTAACGGTAATGCTATTTCTTTTGTAATGGAGTATGACAAACTCGAGTTTGTTGATGCAATTGAAGAGCTAGCCAGTTTACTTAACCTTGATGTTCCTCGCGAACAAGGGGGCAGTAGTGGACCAGAGCGCACAGCGGCACAAAAACGTTCAGACTATGATCTAATGCTGCATGCAGCACGCTTTTATCAGCATCAGCTAAAACATCACAGTAACTCTGAAGCGGTAATCGATTACGTTAAAGGTCGCGGCTTAAGCGGTGCAACCGTTAAAAAGTTTATGATAGGTTATGCGCCCAGCGAATGGGAAGGTCTGTGCCAACAACTTGGGCGAAACCAAGAACAAAAAGAACAATTAGTTGAACTTAAACTCGCATCTGAGAAAACCCCAGGCAAACAGTTCGACTTTTTTCGTGATCGCTTAATGTTTCCAATTCGTGATAAACGCGGCCGCGTTATTGCTTTTGGTGGGCGAGTAATGCAAGCCGATCAAGGGCCTAAATATTTAAACTCTCCGGAGACGCGCATATTTCATAAGGGCTTTGAACTCTATGGCCTTTATGAAGCTAAACAAGCACACAAAAAGCTTGACCATGTACTGATTGTAGAAGGTTACATGGACGTAGTAGCGCTGGCAGAACAAGGTATTGAATATGCCGTAGCAGCCCTTGGTACAGCGACAACTAACGAGCATATGCACACTTTATTTAGAACCACAGATAAAGTTATTTGTTGTTACGATGGTGACCGTGCAGGTAAAGATGCTGCGTGGCGCGCACTAGAAAATGCGCTGCCTTACTTAAACGATGGCAAAGCACTGCATTTTGTATTTTTACCTGATGGTGAAGACCCTGATTCACTCGTACAACAAGAAGGTAAAGAAGCTTTTGAGCAACGCCTTGAAAACGCAGATGACTTCACTAAAGTACTGTTTAATAAACTAAGTAAAGAGATTGATTTAACACTTGATTCCGGTAAAGCTAAGTTACTCAGTGCGGCACTGCCCCTGATTGAAAAGATCCCAAGTGAGTTTTATCAAGAAAATATCCTAGAGCAACTTGGGCGATTAATTGGTCGCACCCGTGAACAACTCAATAACCACTTAAAAACGCCAAAACAGCAGCAGGCAATTGAACGGAAATTTAAAATTACTCCCATGCGCCAAGCGATAGGCATTTTAATTCAGCACCCTAATTTGGCTAAAAGCGTGCCCTATTTGCCCGATTTAGCACAAATGAATATTGCGGGTATTGGCTTATTATTGCGACTACAACATCAAGCATTACAAAAAGATGGCATTACCACCGCACAAATTCTTGAATCATTTCGAGATACCGATGACTACGAGCCATTAACTAAGTTAGCGACATGGCAACATCAAATAAATGAAGAGCGTTTAGAGACTGTTTTTCAAAATACTTTCAAATTTATTGAAGATCAGTGTTTAAATTATCGACTAGAGACCCTATTAATAAAAGACAAGACACAGGGCCTAAATAGCGACGAACGACTAGAATGTCATTTACTAATGACAGCGTTAAAAGCAACGAACAGCTAGTCAGATTTGATTTAGGCTGTTATACTGTGCTATTCACTGCGTCACATTATTCTGGTTAGCCTTTGAGCAAACTCCATGATGGCGCCTGTTGTATCAACTTATCAGAGTGGAAGAAACAATCTCTATGGATCCAACTCCTCAGTCACAATTAAAACTTCTGATTCAAAAAGGTAAAGAGCAAGGTTACTTAACTTTTGCAGAAGTTAATGATCACCTTCCACAAGATATTATCGACTCAGATCAAGTAGAAGATATCATTAGCATGATTAATGACATGGGTATCAAGGTTAGCGAAAACGCGCCTGATGCCGATGAATTAATGATGCAAGAAACCACGACAGACGAAGACGCAGCGGAAGCTGCCGCTGCAGCCCTTGCTACTGTAGAAAAAGAAATTGGCCGTACAACTGACCCTGTTCGCATGTATATGCGTGAAATGGGTACTGTTGAGCTTCTTACTCGTGAAGGCGAAATTGTCATCGCTAAACGTATTGAAGAAGGCATTAACCAAGTTCAAATTTCGGTTGCTGAATACCCAGAAGCGATCACTTACCTACTTGAACAGTGGGATAAGTTTGAAGCAGAAGAGATGCGTCTTAGCGATATTATCTCTGGCTTTTTCGATCCTGATGCAGAAGAAGCACCACCTATTGCTGCCACCAACATTGGTTCTGAATTAAGTGAAAAACAGCTTGATGACAGCGACGATGATGACGATGACAGCGATGATGAAGACGAAGAAGAAGTAGATACAGGTCCAGATCCTGAAGAAGCGCGCATCCATTTCGAAAATTTACGTGATTTATACACTAAAGCACGTGAAACATTCGATAAAAAAGGTCGCTCTCACCCAGAGTCTCAAGCCGCTATTTTAGAAATTGGTGAGCTGTTCAGAACCTTTAAACTCGTGCCTAAACAGTTTGATCGCATGGTTAATAACATGCGTGAAATGATGGACAGAGTCCGCGTTCAAGAACGTCTTATCATGAAGCATGCAGTACAAGTTTCAAAGCTGCCAAAGAAAACCTTTGTTAAGCATTTTGCAAACAACGAAACTGACACAGCATGGCTTGACATTGAAATTGCAGCAAACGAAAAGCATTCAGCTAAACTTGAAGAAGTGAAGCCTGAAATACTTCGTTGTATTAGCAAACTTACTTCAATGGAAGAAAGCACTGGCTTAAGCATTGAGCGGATTAAAGATATAAACCGTCGCATGAGTATTGGTGAAGCGAAAGCGCGCCGTGCTAAAAAAGAGATGGTAGAAGCAAACTTACGTCTTGTAATTTCAATCGCTAAAAAATACACCAACCGTGGTTTACAGTTCTTAGATTTAATCCAAGAAGGTAACATTGGTCTGATGAAAGCGGTTGATAAGTTTGAATACCGTCGTGGTTATAAGTTTTCAACTTATGCTACGTGGTGGATCCGTCAAGCAATTACGCGCTCTATTGCTGACCAAGCAAGAACCATCCGTATTCCAGTACATATGATTGAAACGATCAATAAATTGAACCGTATTTCACGTCAAATGTTACAAGAAATGGGTCGTGAGCCAAATCCAGAAGAATTAGCTGAACGCATGATGATGCCTGAGGATAAAATCCGTAAGGTACTTAAGATTGCAAAAGAGCCAATTTCAATGGAGACACCCATTGGTGATGATGAAGATTCGCACTTAGGCGACTTCATCGAAGATACCACTATTGATTCGCCAATCGATTCGGCAACAATGGAGTCTCTTCGTGGCGCAACTAACGACGTGCTCGCTGGCTTAACAGCCCGTGAAGCGAAAGTACTACGTATGCGTTTTGGTATTGATATGAATACCGACCACACGTTAGAAGAAGTAGGTAAACAGTTTGACGTAACACGTGAACGTATTCGTCAAATTGAGGCGAAGGCACTGCGTAAATTACGTCACCCTTCTCGCTCTGATTTACTGAAAAGCTTTTTAGACGCTAAATAATCTTGCGTCACATTATAAGTTAATTTAAAAGGCCGCTGTAGCGGCCTTTTTTCTATTTCAAGGAAATAAACATGGCTTGGATCCAAATCCGTATCAATGCCAATGCTGCAACTGCTGATGCAGTCAGTGACCTATTAATGGAAGCAGGCAGTGCTTCTGTTACTTTTATTGATGCTAAAGATACGCCTATCTATGAGCCTAAAATTGGCACTGTTGTATTTTGGGCTGACACCACAGTAATTGGCTTGTTCGAAGCTAATCACGATATGAACGCAGTGGTTGCATTATTAAAACGCCATGATGAGCTAAAAGACAATTTAGTTTACAAAATTGAGCAACTCGAAGATAAAGACTGGGAACGTGAGTGGATGGATAACTTTCACCCTATTCAATTTGGCGAAAAATTCTGGATTTGTCCAAGCTGGCGCGACATTCCAGACCCAGACGCAGTCAATGTACTACTTGATCCTGGTCTTGCTTTTGGTACTGGCACACACGCCACCACAGCACTATGTTTAAAATGGTTAGAAAGCCAAGACTTAACTGGTAAAACCGTGGTCGATTTTGGCTGTGGCTCAGGCATATTAGGCATTGCAGCAATAAAATTGGGTGCTGAGCGCATGATAGGGATAGACATTGACCCACAAGCGCTGGAAGCAAGCCTAGATAACGCTAATCGCAATGGTGTTGCTGACAAGCTTGAAGTGTACCTGCCAGAAAATCAACCTGAGTTTACTGCTGACATTGTAGTGGCAAATATTTTAGCGCAACCACTGCGTGAGCTTCATAGTGTTATTTTAGGCTTATTAAAGCCAGGCGGTAAAATTGCGATGTCGGGAATTTTAGAAGAACAAGCACAATCGGTTGCTGACATATACGTGCCCTTTATTGAGCTCGATGAAATTGCCATTGAAGGCGATTGGACCCGAGTAAGTGGCATTAAAAAAGCGTAATAGTGCGTTATTAAAAAATTTAGAGTATTAACTCAAAAGTCGTATCTAAAGCCTGTATTTAACAGGCTTTACTATTTTTTTACATAATAAAAAATAAAGATTTTTTATTATAAAAGTAACAGCCGTTCAAAATTCACACAAATAAACCGCTTCGTCATACGGTTATCAAATGTCAATACGAAAAGAGCAAAAAAAAGTCACTTTTGTTCAATTTATAGCCTTTGATTTTTGCGTAAAAAGCCGTAAACTTAGCGCCCCTTGAAAAGAGGCCTATTGAATATCGTGCGTATCGGTTCATACCAACTTGAGAATAATGTCATTGTCGCGCCTATGGCGGGCATAACGGACAGACCATTTAGACAGCTATGTCGTCGTTTAGGCGCTGGCCTTGCTGTGTCTGAAATGCTGTCGTCTAATCCGAAGGTTTGGAAAACCGAAAAGTCGATGAACCGAATGGATCATTCTGGTGAGTCGGGTATACGTGCGGTGCAAATTGCAGGAGCAGACCCTGAGCTTATGGCACAGGCCGCACAATTCAATGTTGCAAACGGTGCACAGATCATAGATATCAATATGGGGTGCCCAGCAAAAAAAGTGAACAAGAAACTTGCAGGCTCAGCCTTATTACAGTTTCCAGAACTCGTGGAAGAGATTATTGATGCCGTAGTAAATGCGGTTGATATACCTGTGACACTTAAAATCCGTACCGGATGGGATCAGGACAACCGTAATGGTGTAGAGATTGCAAGAATAGCTGAACGTTATGGCATTGCATCACTGGCTGTACATGGGCGCACGCGCGCATGTATGTATAAAGGTGATGCTGAGTACGCCACAATTAGGGATATAAAACGTTCAGTGTCGATACCCGTCGTTGCTAATGGTGATATTACATCACCTGAAAAAGCAAAACAGGTTTTGGACTATACGGGTGCAGATGCCATTATGATTGGTCGAGCCGCCCAAGGTCGCCCTTGGATATTTAGGGAGATAGACCACTATTTGCGAACTGGTGAACATATGCAGCCACCTGCTATTGCAGAGGTGCGCAGTATTTTAATGGAGCATTTAACCAACCTCCATGTGTTTTACGGTGAGCCAATGGGAGCACGAATCGCTCGCAAACATGTATCTTGGTATTTGCAAACCCATGACAGTGACGGTCAGTTTAGGCGAGTATTTAATGCGCTCGACAATTCAGAGGCACAGGTCGTCGCATTAGAGCAATACTTTAAAACACTAGCAGCTAACTAAGAAAGAAAGAGACTTTATAATGTTCGAACAAAACGTGACTTCTCCATTTATCACTAACCCTCATGTTCAGTCACACGAGAAACCGCAGCCATTGCGTGATGCAGTGAAAAAAGCTGTTCACCACTACTTAAAGCAGCTTAACGGTCAAGATGTGCAAGACGTTTACGACCTTGTTCTTTCTGAGCTAGAAGCGCCATTGCTTGAAGAAGTAATGACTTACACACGTGGCAATCAAACTCGTGCGGCAATTTTACTAGGTATCAACCGTGGTACTTTACGTAAAAAGCTTAAAAAATACGGTATGAACTGATACCAGCTATATTGAAACCGTAATCATTCTAACGAGCTAAATAAGCCCCTAACTGCGTTAAAAATTTTTTATGTAGAATAACTACACAGCAAAATTTTTGCCTTGTTATTGACTTATTTCTCTGTCGTTATAATTGCTTACTAATCCAATACAGCTGGTATAAAGTATTTTGAGTAAAAAGCACCTTAGGGTGCTTTTTTTATCTGTAAAATTTATTAACGAAATTGCAAAATGCTCACGCTTTATGGGTCGTTATAAGTCGTTTTTTGAGTCGTAATCAGTTAAAATACGCGCTTCTAAGCTAGCTCATTAACTGAGGAAATCAAACTACAATGGATACACATCGTCCTATACGTCGCGCACTTTTAAGTGTGTCAGACAAAACCGGTATTGTTGAATTTGCCCGTGCACTAGAAGCGCAAGGTGTTGAAATACTTTCAACTGGCGGCACGTGTAAATTGCTTGCTGATAATGCAATTAAAGTAACTGAAGTATCAGATCACACCGGTCACCCTGAGATCATGGATGGTCGCGTAAAAACCCTTCACCCAAAAATTCATGGCGGCATTTTAGCCCGTCGTGGCCAAGATGAAGACGTAATGGCAGATAACAATATCTCTGCAATCGATATCGTTGTAGTTAACTTATACCCCTTTGCGAATACAGTCGCTCAAGAAAACTGCAGTCTTGAAGATGCCATTGAAAATATTGATATTGGCGGTCCAACTATGGTGCGTGCGGCAGCTAAAAATCACAAAGATGTGACGATTGTTGTTAACGCAAGCGATTACGACCGCGTTATTAGCGAAATGCAAAATAACAACGGCTCAACAACTTACAAAACTCGCTTTGATTTAGCTATTGCAGCGTATGAGCACACTGCGCAGTACGATGGCATGATTGCTAACTACTTCGGTAAAATGGTGCCTGATTACACAGTCGATGCCGCTGAAGATACTAAGTTCCCGCGTACTATCAATATGCAATTTACTAAAAAGCAAGATATGCGCTACGGTGAAAATTCGCATCAAGATGCCGCGTTTTATGTTGAAAACGACATCACTGAAGCGTCTGTGGCAACAGCGACTCAACTGCAAGGTAAAGCATTATCGTTTAACAATATTGCCGACACCGATGCTGCACTTGAGTGCGTAAAAGAATTTGATGTACCTGCGTGTGTAATTGTTAAACACGCTAACCCATGTGGTGTTTCAATTGGCAACAATATCCTAGAAGCGTACGAGCGCGCCTTTAAAACTGACCCAACGTCAGCATTTGGCGGCATTATTGCCTTTAACCAAGAACTTGATACTAAGACTGCACAAGCGATTGTTGAACGTCAATTTGTTGAAGTTATTATTGCACCAAGCGTAAGCCCTGAAGCGGCTCAAATAGTCTCTGCTAAGCAAAACGTTCGCTTATTAGAGTGTGGTGAATTCTCTGCTAAAGGCACAGGTCACGACATTAAGCGTGTAAATGGCGGTGTACTTATTCAAGACCGTGATTTAGGCATGGTAACGCAAGGCGACTTAACGGTTGTCTCTAAGCGCCAACCTTCTGAGCAAGAGCTTAAAGATTTATTATTCTGCTGGAAAGTGGCTAAATTTGTTAAATCAAACGCCATTGTTTATGCCCGCGACGGTATGACTATAGGTGTAGGTGCAGGCCAAATGAGTCGTGTTTACTCAGCTAAAATTGCCGGTATTAAAGCCGCTGATGAAAACCTTGAAGTAAAAGGCTCAGTGATGGCATCAGATGCATTCTTCCCATTCCGCGATGGTATTGATGCAGCTGCAGAGGCTGGCATTACTGCTGTTATCCAACCAGGTGGTTCAATGCGCGATGAAGAAGTGATTGCTGCCGCTGACGAAGCTGGAATGGCAATGGTGTTTACCGGTATGCGCCACTTCCGTCATTAATCGCATAAAGAGCTAACGGGTTCAGTTAGCTCTTTTTGTTTGCACCAAATTCACGTATTCTGCTTATTCTATAACCATGACTAACAATTATAATGTGAAGGATTAGACGATGAAATTTGCACTAAAATCTCTACTGGTTGCCACACTGTCATTAAGCTCAACAATGGCATTGGCACACAATCATGGCCACGACTCAGCATTAACTAATGCAGTTAAAGCAAGCGAGCGCAGCAATGAGCGAGATCAATACCGCAATCCTGTAGAAACACTCGAATTTTTTGGCTTTAAACCAACCATGACCGTGGTAGAAATTGCCCCAGGCGGTGGTTGGTACAGTGAAATTTTAGCGCCAGCGCTGAAAGAGCAAGGCACCTATTATGCTGCGCACTTCCCTGCTGATTCATCGGTTGGTTATTACCAACGTTCCCTTGCGGGCTTTAAAGCTAAAATCGCTGAAGATGCCCGCTTTAGTCACATTAAACTCACTGAGTTTGCCCCTTCTACACATTTAGATATTGCGCCTGCGGCTAGCGCCGATATGGTACTGACTTTTCGTAATGTCCATAACTGGTACATGAGCAAAGATAAAGAAGCTGCAAGCAATGCGTTTAAGTCTTTTTACAAAGCACTTAAACCAGGCGGCACTTTAGGTGTGGTTGAACACCGCCTACCAGAAGAGCAAGATGATGAGATGCAAAAATCATCAGGTTATATGAAGCAAAGTGTGGTTATCGCACTTGCTGAACAAGCAGGTTTTGAACTTGAAGCAAGCAGTGATATTAATGCAAACCCTCTTGATACAGCCGATCACCCTAAAGGGGTATGGACTCTTCCACCTAGCCTTAGACTTGGCGAGCAAGATGCCGCGAAATATAAAGCCATAGGTGAAAGCGACCGTATGACGCTGAAATTTAAAAAACCGCTTTAAATAGGATATTCGCCATGAATGTATTAGTCATTGGCAGCGGCGGCCGCGAACACGCACTTGCGTTCAAAGCCGCTCAAAATACAAAAGTAAACACTGTTTATGTTGCTCCAGGTAATGCGGGCACAGCTCTTGAGTCAAAACTTGAAAACGTTGCGATTAACGTTGAAGACCTTGATGGGCTACTTAGCTTTGCACAACAAAATAATGTTGAGCTAACCATTGTTGGCCCTGAAGTGCCACTAGTATTGGGTGTTGTTGATAAGTTCCGTGAACACGGCTTAGCTATTTTCGGCCCAACCGCTGGGGCGGCACAGCTTGAAGGTTCTAAATCGTTTACTAAGGACTTTTTAGCACGTCATGCTATTCCGACCGCTGATTACCAAACGTTTGAACAAATCGACCCTGCGCTTGCTTATTTAAAAGAAAAAGGCGCACCGATTGTTATTAAAGCCGATGGTTTAGCGGCTGGTAAAGGCGTGATTGTTGCTATGGACGAGCGCGATGCTGAAGATGCGATTCGCGATATGCTTGCGGGTAATGCCTTTGGTGACGCTGGTAGTCGTGTAGTAATTGAAGAGTTTTTAGAGGGTGAAGAAGCGTCGTTTATTGTCATGGTTGATGGTAAAAACGTATTGCCGTTTGCAACCAGCCAAGACCATAAACGCGCTTACAATGGCGATCAAGGTCCTAACACTGGCGGTATGGGTGCATACTCACCAGCGCCTGTAGTAACCGATGAAATTCATCAACGTATTATGAACGAAGTGATCTACCCAACGGTAGAAGGTATGGCTAGCGAAGGCCATCCTTACACTGGCTTTTTATATGCAGGCTTAATGATAGATGATACAGGTACACCCAAGGTTATTGAATATAACTGTCGTTTTGGCGACCCTGAAACACAACCTATGATGCTACGCTTGCAATCAGACTTAGTTGAACTGATTGAAGCTGCTAACCGTGTAGAGCTTGATAAAACCACCATTGAGTTTGATTCACGCGCTGCTGTAGGTGTTGTTTTAGCCGCTAAAGGCTACCCAGATAGCTACCCGAAAGGCGATGCCATTTGTGGCCTGAAAGTAACTTACCCTGAAGGCGAAAAAGTTTTTCATGCAGGGACTAAGCAAGACGGCGATAACGTAGTAACTGCCGGTGGTCGTGTACTGTGTGCTACTGCACTGGGTAATACCGTTACACAAGCGCAGCAGCGTGCCTATAAACTGGTTGATGAAATCAGCTGGGATGGCATGGAATACCGTACAGACATTGCTTATCGCGCAATAGCTAGAGAGCAATCATAACGATTGATAACTAACGAGTAAATTTTATAAAAGCGCAGATTATCTGCGCTTTTTACTGCTACACTATAAAAAAACAATCAGAGCATAGATTAATATTGGAATTTAAAACCTTGCGCTATCATGCCATAGCGGTCGTGATACTTATTTTTATCTTTTTTATTATCAGTACATTGTCTACAAACTTTGTAATGCCCTCACGCTATACCATAGATAAAATAACCCCTGTTTACCTCGATCATGCCTACTACATTGATGAAACTAAAGCGCAGAGCTTTGAAGACATAATGAACAAACAGGGCCAGTTTATACAGCAAGCGTTTGACACTATCCCTTGGAGTTTTAAACAGCAAAATTACTGGTTACGCCTTGATTTAGAAAACAAAAGCAGTCGATTAGAAGATGTGGTAGTACATTTTGATAACCCCATGGTGGATTATCTTACTATATATCGGCTCAATAATAACAACCAACTACTCGACACTTATAAACTTGGCGATAAAGAGCCACGCCTTACTTTGTTTAAATACAGTGTGCCTCATATTCGTTTTAATCTTGAGGGACAATCTTCACAGCGCTTCATTATAAAAATAGATACTGTGGGGATCAGTAAAACCCCAGTTCATTTGTATCGGCATAAAGAATTTGTTGAATTGGTGCGCTCACAAACGGGTATTTGGGGAATTTTTGTTGGCGTGTTGTTAATGGCCTCACTGTATAACCTATTGTTGTATTTTGGCATTAAAGACCGCGTATATTTGGTCTATATTGGCTACATTATTAGCGCCATTGCACTAATGGGTACCGTGCTTGGGTTTGGTTTTTATTTATGGCCGCTAGAATGGCAGTTATTTATTCACGAAAAAATAGTAGTGGTAAATTACACCATTGCGTTTTTTACGCTCGCCTTTTGCACACTTTTTTTACGCTATCATAAAGACTGCTGCTGGCGTTATAAATTAAGTATTGGGTTGCTAAAGCTGATGCTAGTTCTTGGTATGCTAAGCTTTTTTATTCCTGAAAATATAGCGGCCCCTTTATTTTTTGTCATTTTAGGCTTGCTTTATATCGTCTGCTTTATTTTAATTTATAACAAGTTAAAATATGGGTTTCGTTGGGCTAAATTTTACGTATTTTCGTGGATACCCCTGATTATTGGTGCGGCCATACAACCTTTAGAACTCACGGGCGTTATCTCCTATAGCTTTTTTATACGCCACGCTTTTTTAATGGCTATTTTGTGTGAAATTGTCCTAATGGCTATGGCACTGGCTGATCGGGTTCGCTATCAGCGAGAACGCGCTTTGTATCATGCAACACATACTCAGCAAACAAAACTGCTCAATAGCGCAAAACTAAAATATGCTTTTATAGCACTAAAAACTCAGCAACGCTCCACCACTTTATGTTTGGTTAAGATACGCCATTTTAACTCGCTAAATACAATTATTACTCCCTCCCAAGGATATGAATTAATTAAACATGTTGCTCACGAACTCGAGTGCCAATTGAGCTTTGAGCGAGAGTTTTTTAATTTAAATAGTGAGGTTAATCAACCTGCTAAAATTGCTGATTTGGGCAGTGGTGTATTTGCCTGTATTTCTACTAAAAATCAGAGCCAACATACGCTTGAGACGTTGTTAAAAAAAGTAGTCAGTAAGTTACCAAAAATATATCAAATAAAAGGTTTAGACCTGCAACTTAATTACAGTGTGGGGATTAGCGCCTACGGTAAGCGTGATGATTTTGAGTTTTGGTTAAAACGAGGCTATTTAGCATTACATGACGCTAAGCATAGTCTTACTAAAGTGAGTTCATCGCCTGTGCATAATAATTTAACCATGGACGTTGCGCTTGCAGCTAAGCTACAGCAAGCAATAAGAAATGATCAGCTTGCGCTTTTTTATCAGCCACAAGTCTGCTTACAGAGTAACAGTGTAAATGGGGCTGAAGCCTTACTTCGCTGGCCTAATGCTGAATTTAAAAATATTTCGATAGAAAAACTCATTATACTCGCCGAGCACACCGGTATTATTAATGAGTTAACTCTTTGGGTTATTGAGCAAGCCTGCAAAGACATTGCAAAGCTCGCAAACGAGGGCGTAACTGATCATAGTATTAGCGTTAATTTAAGTGCAAAAAATTTAGCGATTGCCAATTTAACCGAAAAAGTAGAAAACCTTTTAATTAAGCATCACGTTGCGGCGCATTTATTAAAATTTGAGCTAACTGAATCTGCCTTTGTTGAAAATCAAGATGCATTAGTGACCTTAGTTGCTGAACTTACCACACTTGGCGTTAAGGTGGTGTTAGACGACTTTGGTACTGGTTATTCATCACTTAGCTATTTAGTTGATTATCACTTTAGTGAACTTAAAGTAGATAAGTCGTTTGTGTTTGATTTAACGAATAATCGAGCACATCAGGTCATTGTGCAAACAGCCATAGATATGGCACATAACCTAGGACTAACAATCACTATTGAGGGCGTAGAAACTCAAGAGGTTCATGAGTTACTCAGCACAATGAAAGCCGATCGTACTCAAGGTTATTTATACGCAAAAGCGCTCCCATATGATAAATATTTAAACTTCTTAAACAGCCAATACAGTCTAAAAATGTTAAACTCCCCTTTTTAACATCTTTGGGGCCAAGTAAAGATGCAAGGTACACTGCGTAAATTAAAGTCGAGTTTAACAAATCCCGTTCAATATCACCTACCTGTGGGTGATAAGCTAGTTGATTTAAATGCCTTGATGGGTAAGCAACTCACGCTTACTTTTAGTGGCACAATTTTGTGTGCTAACTGTGGTAAAAAAACTAAAAAAAGTTACTCTCAAGGGCATTGCTTTGTATGTATGCGCAAGCTTGCTAGTTGCGATATGTGTATTATGAAACCTGAAACCTGCCACTACGATCAAGGTACGTGTCGTGAGCCGCAGTGGGGCGAACAAAACTGCATGATCCCGCATTATGTTTACTTAGCTAATACTTCAGGGTTAAAAGTAGGTATTACTCGCCACACTCAAATTCCTACCCGCTGGATTGATCAAGGAGCAACTCAGGCGCTGCCTATTTTTAAAGTGCAAACGCGTTTGCAATCTGGCCTCGTTGAAGTAGCGCTCGCACAGTTTATTGCTGATAAAACTAATTGGCGGAATATGCTTAAAGGGCAAAACGATACTATTGACTTAAAAGCCGCGGCCGCTGAGCTTATTCCACAAATTAGTGAAAAATTAACAGAGCTCAGTGAGTTATTTGGTGCAACCGCCATTGAACAGCTTGACGAAGATGTCGTGAATCTTGATTTTCCTGTCATCGAATACCCAAGTAAAATTAGCTCATTTAACTTTGATAAAAACCCCGTTGTTAGTGGGGTGTTACAAGGTATTAAAGGCCAATATTTACTATTCGATACTGGCGTAATTAATATTCGTAAGTTCACCTCTTATGAAATAACCGTAGGCTGATCAGGGTGTTTTGTAATGGCTTGATGATAAAAATCAAGCCATTGCAGCTGCGTTAACGGGCGGCAATAATAATACCCTTGAATAATATTACAGCCTATTTCAGCTAAGTGTACCTCTTGCGAGGCATGCTCAACCCCCTCTGCAACCACCACCAGCCCTAAGCTTGCTGCCATGGCAATGATTGCTGCTACAATTTGACTATTACCATACTCATCCGGAATTTTAGCGATAAAACTCGCGTCTATTTTCAAAGTATCAAAAGGAAGCTTAGTTAAATAACTTAATGCAGAATAGCCTGTGCCAAAATCATCCAGTGCTATATGAACCCCCAACGCTTTGAGCTGTTGCAGCTGCTTTTTAGCCTGTGAAAACGAACTAATAAAACTGCTTTCAGTGAGCTCAATTTCAAGTAAGCTACCGGGTAGTTGATAGCGCGTTAACATGGTTTGAATACTATCGGCCAATTTACCTTGGCTTAAATGACAGGCAGAGACATTAATCGCTAAACGTCCGGCGTTAATCCCGTGCGTTTGCCAAAGAGTTAACTCTTTACCGGCTTGATTTATAACCCATAAATCTAAACGTACAACCAAACCTAACTCTTCCGCAAGCGGAATAAACTGCGCCGGCGAAATAACTCCTAAGTCGGGATCACGCCAGCGCAAAAGTGCTTCAGCCCCCATAATTACACCTGTTTTTAAACATTGTTTAGGCTGAAAATAAAGCTCAAACTCATTATTTTCGAGTGCATGTTGAAATCGGCTCATCATGGCTAAACGCTCTAACGACCGCGCATTCATCGAAGGTTGAAATAATTGAAATGAATTACGACCGACATCTTTTGAGCGGTACATAGCAATATCGGCGTGCTTTAATAATGTTTCACTCTCTAAGCCATCATCAGGATAAACAGCCGCGCCTATTGAAGCAGTAACACCGACTTCAAAGCCTTCTAATTTAAACGGTGCATTTAAGTGGTTTAAAATACTCTCTGCTAGATTAATAACTGCTTCTACTTTATTTATCTCACACAATACAACAAACTCATCACCGCCTAAGCGGGCTAGTGTATCGCCCTCATTTAACGTGTTAATAATGCGCTTTGACACTAATTTTAATAGCGTATCCCCTGCATTATGCCCTAAGCTATCATTAACCTCTTTAAAGCGATCTAGATCAATAAACATCACTGCTAACATCTGTCTATCTCTGTGTGCTGAGGCAAGCGCCATAGAGAGTCTATCGTTAAATAAGCGCCGATTTGGTAAACCAGTTAGCTCATCAAAATATGCTAACTGCACCACTTTTTCTTCGGCGCTTTTTCGCTCTGTTATATCACTAAAAATAGCTGCATAAATCACATCACTATTACCAGGCTCTTTTATTTCTATAATACTGAGCCATTCAATATAAATATCGCCACACTTTTTGCGGTTATGGATCTCCCCTTGCCATACTCCGGTTTTGGCCAATGAATTCCACATTTTTGTATAAAAGTTTTTATCATGGCGCCCTGAACTTAACATATTGGGTCGCTTACCAATCACTTCATATTCTTTGTAGCCCGTTAAGTGGGTAAATGCAGGATTTACTTGCATAATGACCCCATTTGAATCGGTGATCATTATGCCATCTAAGGAGGAGTCGATAATTTTATTGGCTAAAAATAAGTTACGCTGCGAATGCTGCAATGCAATATCACGCTGCTGAAGTACTTTTTCAAGCTCACAACAATAAGCCGTTTCAATTTCATTAATTAAGTTTTCAAGCGACAACACGCCATTAATTTGATCGTTTTCGCTAACCACCAAATGCCGAATATTGCTTTGTGACATTAACTTGTAAGCATCAAAAAGGCTGTCTTTAGGGCTTATTTTATGCAGTGGTCGACTAGCTAGGTCCCAACAAATATAATGATTGTGTTGCTCAGTGATAAGCTTTAGTAAATCTCGGTGAGTAATAATACCATGCGTATTTTCAGCTTCATTAAACACCAAAATCACTTTTTCAGCGTGTTCACGCATCATGCTTAGCGCATCATGGATAGTTAATGAACTCGGTACTATTCTAATGTTTTTATTATATTGATCATTTATTGGCCTAAATTGTAAGTAATGTTCTAACCCTTGATTGTTTACAATATCCGTAATACTGATCACACCGCAGGGAGTTTCATTCGTATCAGTGACTAATAAATGCCTTACACCATGATTATTAAACACCATGGCCGTCTCGGTTAATAATTGCTGGCTAGGCACGCTTAATACTGGGCTCGACATGACATTTTCAATTGCCACTTGCCTAAGTGCCCGATTAGAAAAATTAAGTCTTAAACAATCTGTTTCAGTCCATACGCCTACTATTTGTTGCTGTTGTTTAATAAAAATAGCACTAACATTGTGCGCACTCATTAGTTTCACCGCTTCAATTAAAGGGGTATCCTTAGCGCAAGCGATCACTTTATTAGTAAATACATCGCATACTTTTTGATAGCGGCTTGTGTGAGGCATTACTTCTACATCCAAAATTAAACCAATTAATGATTATAAATTATTCAGTAAAAAACAATTTGATTTAGGACAATAGATGAGCATCAGTTACCCACAAATTATTATTTATAATGATGAAATTGAGCTAATGGAGCACGCCAATGATTTACAAGACTTTATTTACACTATGGAAGCTAGTGAACAGCAAAAAGTCATTATTTTAGATAAGATTAGTGGCTATCAAAGCTTAAGCGGCCATTCGCTCACGGCGCTTAGTGCAAGCCAATTAGCAGAGCTAGTAAAAGAATATTTAGCAAAAGAGGGGCAATGCTGCTTAAGTAAAATAGAGCAACTCACACCAAGCCAAGCGTTTGCGTTACTCGCCGAAATCAACTAACGCTTTAACGTGTGCAATCGCGCTGCGCCCGAGGGCCGACAGTGAGTATCCTCCCTCTAGGTAAGAAATAATGCCTAAACAATGATGCTGTTGGCTAAATTGCGCTAACTGCTCGGTAAGCCATATATAATCACTTTCAACAAATTTGAGACTGGCCATGTCATCTTCAAGATGCGCGTCAAAACCTGCACTGATAAAAAGTAGTTCAGGCTTAAATTCTATGAGCTTTGGTAGCCATTGTTGCTCATATACTGCTTTTAAATCGTTGCCGTCACTCGCAATAGGGAGCGGCGAGTTAACTAAGGTGGCATTATTTTTTACCGCAGTATTTGGGTAAAACGGATGCTGAAATAACGAGCACAATAATACGTTGTCGTCATCCATAAAAATGTCTTGTGTGCCATTGCCGTGATGTACGTCGAAATCAATAATGGCAATGCGTTTTATCCCTTTGCTTTGTGCATATTTAACGGCTATGGCTATATTGTTGAACACACAAAACCCTGAGGAACTATCTCGATTAGCGTGATGCCCTGGCGGGCGTACCGAACAAAACGCAGCGTCTAACTTACCCGCTAAAATATCATCAACAGCGAGTAAGCCAGCCCCTACAGCGCGTTCAATCGCTTTGAATGAATCGGGGCATAACCAGGTATCACCATCTAAATCGCTGAGCCCTTCGGTTGGGATCATACTTTCTACATGTTTAATGTGTTGCTCACTGTGCGCAAGCAAATAATGCTCGCGTAATGCCTTAGGCGCTTGTTTTTGCTCAATAGCAACATTTAATCCACTGGCAAGTAAGCGGTCGTTAATTGCATCTAAACGCTCTGGGCATTCGGGATGATCGTCAATCATTTTATGTTTACGACAGTGAGGATGAGAAATAATCGCAGTGCGCATAGCTAACTCCAAAATTAAGTTGCCCGTTAAGTATAACAAAGCCACCTTTTGGTGGCTTTGCGACTTTGGTTGATACTAAACTCAGCTTTAGCTAACTATTTTGCTGTTAAATCTAGGTTTCTAAAGTCAAAGCTAAAATCGGTTACTTGGGTTGAAACTGCATGCATTTTTGCCGATTCCACGCGATTATCTGCATTCATTGAAAAATGAATAAATGCATCAGCCTCCAATAACTTTTCATCCCACTTAACAATAAAGGTATTCCCTGTGTAATGCGCCAGCTCACCTTTAAGGCGTTTTGTATGGGTAAAATCAATACGTAATTTACCATCAAGCTCTTCAACAACGACATCGCCATACCAGTTATCATGTAACGTGCCAGTATAGTGAATATTGGCTAGCTGCGGTTGCGTATCTTTTAGGATTTTGGGTGCTGCATTTTCATAAGCTTTTTTCTTGCTAGTAAAGTGCTTGTTAGCTAACTCTTCTACCCAGTCTTTATCTTCAAGTTCGAGTGCGTCTTCTAGTATTTCATGAGTCACTGCAGAAAGTGCACTAAATGCTTGCTGATTAGATAAAATAACAATGCCTAGTTTTTTTTCAGGCACTAGCGTTACCTGCGATACCATGCCTAAAATCCCTCCACCATGGGAGAGCTTTTTAACGCCATGATAATCTTCTATGCTCCAACCTAATCCATAGCCTCTAAATTGCTGATGGTACGCCTCATAAGCACTCTTTGATGCCAGTGATGTAATATGTGGATGCCACATTTGTATTTGTTGTTTCTCACTAAATAGCTGCTCACCATTAGGCATTTTACCGCCAGCCAACTGAGTACGTAACCATTGACTCATATCGTTGACACTTGATGCAATCGCCCCTGCTCCTCTAAAGTCTTCAAGGTAATTAACAAAAAAGGGATGCAGTTTGTCGTTCATTGGAATGTGCCCAATGGCCCAGTTTTTGTTGTTTTTTGCAATACGTGAAAAGCCAGCGCGCGAATTGGTCATATTTAGTGGCTGGAGAATATTTTTTTCAATGTAATCGCTCCAGCTCATCCCCGATACACGCGCAACAACTTCACCGGCGGTAACAAACATTAGGTTGTTATAAGCATATTGGCTGCGAAAGCTGCTAGCTGGTTTTAAATATTTCAGCCCCGATAAAATATCGGCTACCGATTTATCTGTACTTGGCCAAATCATTAAATCGCCTTGACCTAGCCCTAAACCGCTACGATGACTCAGTAGATCGCGTATTCGCATTTCACGGGTAACGTAAGGGTCATACAATCTAAACTCGGGGAGATGGTCAATTACGCGGTCATCCCAGCTTAGTTTCCCTTCATCCACCAGCTTTGCCAGTGCCGCACTAGTAAACGCTTTAGTATTTGAAGCAATACCAAATAAGGTATCTTTATTAACCTTACTATTCGTATTTAAGTTTGCCACACCAAACCCTTTAGCGAATACAACTTGATCATTTTCAACGACAGCAACGGCCATTCCCGGTACATCAAAACGCGCCATTGAGGTATTGATCACCTCTGAAATCTTATCGGTATCAACCGCTGCAGAGCTTGCGAACGCCCAGCCTGCCAATAATGCGGCTGTGGCTAATTTTGTTAGTTTCATAGTTATTCCTTTATATTATTATTAATATTTTTCTCACACTCAGCGTGTTGATGAACCGCAAATTCTATTTCGGCGCGCGCTTTATTTGTATCTTGCTTGCTCGGGTAAGCTAAAATGCGTTCGCTATAATATTCAGGCACGCCAGCCTCAATCGCGCCCCGGTATACGTGCTGTACGTACCAATCGTAAGGAAGCAGCGTGTCATCGTGTGTGTTTGCTATGTAACAATGCACAGTAATGTCATCATCATCTAAAAGACTCACCGTTAAATCAACACAATCGTAATTAGGGCCTTCTATGGCATCTAAAATTCGTTTTTCGTCTTCACTTAGCTGATACACCACCCCGTATACAACCGCATCAGGCTCATTAGTAGGTACAATCGTGCATTTACCTGAACCATCTGAAAAAGCCATATTAAACGTTAATGTGTAGCCTTTTAGCTGCGCGGTACCCACGCGTTTTGCGTTAGGTAAACGCGCCAACAAACGATTAGATGACATATTAGAACCAAAAGAAAAATTATATAACGCCATGCTATTCCTTAGTTAAATAATAATGCGCACAGCCAGTGCGATTAAAATAATGCCTATACCACGATCAAACCAATAACCACTTTGCTTAAAAAAATCGCGTACACGGGCTTTGGATAATAATAACGACAAAATAGAAAACCAAGCCCAGGTGGCAAGTGCCATATAAACGCCGTATCCCATTTGTACTATTACCGGCGTAGTTGGGCTAATAACCAAAGTAAACAGCGACATAAAAAACAGTGTTGCTTTAGGGTTCAGTGCATTGGTAAAAAAGCCACGACGAAACGCACGCCATGATGACTCAGATGCAAAACTGGGTTTTAGCTTTTCATCAAATGAGGTATTTGTAGGTTTAGCAGTGCGCAGCGCCTGTACACCTAAATACGCTAAGTACGCACCGGCCACATATTTAAGCGCCATGAATAGAGCAGGAGATTGAGTTAAAATAAGCGCGACACCCAATACACAATAGGCTATATGTAACAAAATAGCCGCGCCAACACCGGCGCTTGTCCATAACGCATTGCGCCTGCCAAACTGTACACTTTGTTTAAGTACAATTGCAAAATCAGGACCGGGGCTTGCTACGGCAAAAAAATGAGCCGCAGCTATTAATAAAAATTCATCTAAGTAGTTCATAATTAACGGGCTTGCTCTGGCGAAAAAGCCAGCAATAATGGATTGGCGGATTGATTTACCAACGTTTTTATTTCTTTTTGCGCTTTTTTAAATTGGCCTCGTAAATGCGGTTTTAAATGCTTTTTAGAGTGCTTGTCTTGCTTAAAGTAGCTCACCAATGCATGCATAAATACGGTCTGCGTTTCACTAAGTGCGGCTTCGCGATTTGCATACGGGTTATAACATGAGCCACAGCCACCTTTAAACTGGTACACGGTATTGCTCATCATTACGCCAAAACCTAAAAAACACGCCAAGGCATCACTCGCTTGCGCTAAGTATTCTTTACCACCTGGGGGTAATACACCCACATGATGAATTAATACCGTAGCCAAGGTACCGGCAAAACTCGCCACTAAGTCTTGCGGTTGATTAATTTGATTGGGGTTAAACGACACATTAATAGTATGGCTCGGCGGCACGATTAAATGGCACTGCTCACCACGTAAATGCGCGTTAAATTTAAAATGTGGAAACACCTGTGGTTGCAATTGTTGTGGGGCAACCAGGGTTAGGGGCCATTCATTCATACCAGCATACTGTTTAACACGCGCAAACACTTTACTGGCCATTTCCTCAACACTTGAAACCGAATCAGGAAAAAACTCAACCGTTGGCAAAATAATTTGGCTGTGCTTAGTAAAAAAATCTACATCAAAGTTTTCTGCTGCCCATATAAAAGTATCAACCAGCCATTGCTGCTCTTGCTGTGCGAGTAGAGGTTTTGCTTTAAATAAGGTCAACATAAATCACTCTTGCCCCTGCGCCCATTGCCATGCTTGTGTATTATATAAAGGCACCGTGGAGAGCGCGTGATGATGACTACCTGAGGACTCTTTTGTTGAATACGATAAATACAGTAACGTATGTGCTTTAGCATCATAAATACGACGCACTTTTAAAGACTTAAACAAAATACTCTTTGAGGACTTAAACACCACCTCCCCTGATTTACTGCGGTCGATTGCTTGCAATTGTTCTGGTGTTATTGGCCCCGTTTGACGGCACGCAATTGACATATCTGAAGGGTCTGAAAAATCTAAATCTGCCTCAACATGGCTAATATGACAAGTTACCCCGGTCACTAATGGATCTTGCTGTGAATTAACCACCACATCCTTAGTAGTAAATAGCCCTAGGCTTACTGAAGCCACATCATCAGAACACCCTGTAAGCCCAGCTAAAATTACAATTAAGCCACCTATTTTGAGATACTTCATAGCCTTCTCTTTAAATTAAATGTTACGTTATGCTTTATACTAAACGCTTTCACCGCGATAAAACAAATTTTATCCACCAACTACATACTACAATGTATTAAAGACTTTTTAGCACTAGGGCGCGCAAACAAGTAATAAATATAATTTTAAAAACTAAGAACCATGGGGTTAGCGTGTACAAACCCGTTTGGTATAATTAAGTCAACCAATTTGAAGAGGATACGCTAAATGCCACACATTATTATTGAACACTCAGAAGATCTACCTTTGTTGCCTCAAGTTCTTGTGGAAAAAATTCATACTACAACATTTGAAAGTGGCTTATTTGATTTAGAAACAATAAAAACTCGCGCTATTGCTTATCAACATTATCAATTAGGTTTGGGCAAAGATGGGTTTATTCATATTGCGGTACATATTATGGCTGGGCGATCTATTGAGCAAAAGCAACTACTGAGTGAGCAGTTACTAACGTGCTTGAAAACGTATTGCAGAGCTTCTGACAGCTTAAGTGTAAATATTTACGAAATGGATCACGAGATTTACCGTAAAAACTAAAAAATAAAAAAGGGACAGGCGTGGATTTTATTATGGGACAGGCATAAATTTACTGCTCAAAATCAGCCATCTTTAATTTCATTGATAATATAAACATGTTTGCATGTCAAAAATCACATGATTTATTAAATATTCGCTAAGTTATTGAGGTATTACTGCGCTAAAGTGAAATTACAGGCAGGTGAAATTAAACGCTCAGCATGCGCGTTTAAATAATAAACAGACTCAGACTCGTTGTTTTTAACCGGTGCCTTTGTACCACTTCATGTCGTTTTTTGCAGCGTGCAGTTTTAAGCGCTGCGGGGCGCCGGCAAAATGTGAATATTGGCGTCTAAAATGTTTTATTGAATCCATCCATACCGCTTCGTCCACGCCTAAGGTTGTGAGTATTTTGGGAGTACTGTTATCAATATGCCCTGCTTTTTGTGGGTTTATTTGCCTGCCACTCCAATCGACTAATGCTAAATAATCACTTAAGGCAAAGGGGATTGCGTGTTCAACATGGTTACCTGCAAATGGCTTTAATTGTGCAGGCTGAGCTAAGTGTTGGGAGTCATCTTGTTTTTTATTAACGTTAAACGTGTTGTTATTGCTGTTGTTATTGCTGTTGTTCTGTAGTGCTTGAAAATGAAGAATGCGCTCTTGTATTGAGGTGAAGTCGCTGTGTTCAAGGCTATCGGCAGCTTTTGCTCTGATAGGGTTTAGGTCTACGTACGCCATGCAGCGTATAATTGATGCATGGTCTAAAAGTCCTTGCGATTGATAGCGCCCTTCCCAGTATTTACCTGTGCAGTTATCTTCTTTATTTGCTTCACGCGCAATATGCTCATTTAGGTTTTTCATGTACCAGCTAATGTCGTACAGCCGTGCTCGCCATGTTGCAATGATTTCATCAAAATGACGCCTGCTTATGGCATCTAACTGTTGGCCTTGTGTATGTTGGTCTACAAGTAAGTGGCCGCGGTACAACTTATACCAGCGAGTAATAACCTCATCGTCACTCCAATTCAGTGCATGTGCACGATTAACTTTTACAACAAGGTGGTAGTGGTTACTCATTACAGCGTAGGCGGCAATGTCTATGGCAAATATGGTACTTAAATGCTTAATCCGCTCAATAAGCCATGTTCTGCGGTGGTCAAAGTTTTTACCCGAATAAGGGTCGTCACCACATAAGTAGGCTTGCCTTACACATCGAGCAATTAAGTGATAGTAAGATGTTGAGGCCAAATCAATCAGGCATTTTCTCGCTCTTGTCATGCTAATAACCATTATTTTAACTGGATATAATAACAGTAGTTTAGTTTGGGTGTTTTACAAATTTTTTATGACTGTCTTACCTTATTATTTTATGCCTGTCCCATTTTATTTTTTATTTGTTTTATTTGGTTTGGGGGTTTTACAAATTTTTTATGCCTGTCCTTTTTATCTTTTTTATCTTCCTTAGTTGTATATTCATCACTTGTGCCCCCAAGGCGCAGGTGGCAATTTATCCAACGGTCGAGTAAGGTCAAAATCGAGGCGCCAAGTCCAGCTATCTCCACTAAATGTACCGTAGGTATAGCGTTTTCCTGGCTCAATTTCAATACGCCAACCTAGTTCAGCACCATTATCAGCTGTGCGTTCAGTAAATAAAAACTGTTGCTGCATTGCACTCCCTTTACCTATAGATAAGCCACCATACATAGTATTGGTTTCATCTGGTTCACCAGAGTGCAAGCGATGATCGTGGCGAAGCTCTAACTGCTCACCTTTTCGGCTGAAGCGCCAAGTGCGGGAACGATCCCAGCTACCATCAGCCAAACCTATATGAAAAGGTAAAGCTAACAAATCTTTACCACACTCTCGAAAATGTACAATCAAGTGCTCATTTCCTTGCAGTAAATCAGGACGATCATCTCGAGCAATAATACGTTTTCCTCTATATGCTTGCCCACAATGCTGATTGAGATGCTGCCAAAACTGGGTTGCTGCATTACTTTCTGATTGCACTGATACAGGTGGCGTTACAATAAGAGCTGTCAATAAAGTAAAATGATACATAATACTAATTCCCTGGATTCTTTTAATAAAATGTAACACAACCGCTATTTAAGGATATATAGGACATGTATATAATCTCTGTATAAAAATAAGTTACTTTTGAGCCAATCATCAAAAACAAGCATTTCAAAGTTCGCTGGGGATATTAGGATGCAATGGCTTTTAGAGGTTAAAGTGCAGCTGTGTATTTAGTTTTTAACCGCCTAAAAAGGACTGGCACAATGTCCGTGGCAAGGTTCACAGGTGAGTGGATGTTCAAAATAAATGTCACGGGCATGCAGCAATAATCGTCTTGACAGCTGTTGACTACTCTCACTGTGGTACAAATCGCATCCTAGGATTGGGTGTCCAATGCTAAGGCTATGAATTCGCAACTGGTGAGTGCGCCCGCTAATAGGGGTAAATTGTACCAGACTGCGCCGAGGCTGGTTAAACCGATGTAATACCTTAAAATGACTAGTGGCAGACTTGCCGGTAATACTGCAAATTTTCACCAGTGGAAACTGGCTTTTATCTTTGGCAATAGGTGCCGTAATTACCCCTTCGTTGGCGCTAACCCAGCCTTCTAATATGGCGTTATAGTGCTTTTTTATCGTACCTTCTTGAAATTGTTTATTAAGATGTACTGTGGCAGTTGGTGTTAGTGCCACTACCATAATACCCGAGGTGCCAAAATCTAAGCGATGTGGTAATTTCGCCTGCGAAAACGCTGGAGTCACTCCTGGCTGGCCATGCACTAATCTGTGGTGAACTGAGTCACGGTTCAGTGGGTTTTTACCAGATAAACTCAACAAGCCTGAAGGCTTGTTTATCAATAAGATATCTTGGTCTTGATATAATATCTGCACAAACTCGTGACAAACCGGTGCGATAAAGTTGTCTATAATATTCAAAAAATACCTCGCCCAATTCACCTGAATAATCTGTAATAGTGTGCTGATTCACCCTGCTTATTATACAATAAATTTTAACCTGTAGTTGGTGCATAGCTTTATGATGACCACGTTTAATACTTTTATATGCCTGTCCTTTTTATTCTATACTTTTATATGCCTGTCCTTTTTATTCTTTTTCTAACCCTACATCACACTAAACCTATAATAATGCACATTTAGACTTGCTAGAGGTGAATCAAAATCAGAGTTAGGGAAAAGTAAAAAATAACTAAACCAAATAAGTGAGGTATATATTAACAATCACACAAATTCCGATCCGTAGCAATTTCGTACATATTAGGGTAAAAAGTTTTAAAGGTATTTACTTGGAAAGCTTTGAAAAGTGGTGGCCCCTCCCAGACTCGAACTGGGGACCTAACGATTATGAGTCGTGTGCTCTAACCAACTGAGCTAAGGGGCCATCTTTGTATAACTGTAAACAGTTAATTTTTGAAGCGTTTAGCCACAGAGCGACTAAAGCGGGTTGCAGTATAAAAAGTTTTTAGGGGCTTGTCACTAGCAAAAAGCTTTATTTTAACAATCAAGGGGCTAACTGCTCAAATAGTAGGCTTTGAGGTTTTGTTAGTGATGAGTTTTGTAAAACAAATCCATTTATTAATAGCAGCCTGAGTAACTAATACACATACCTTTGGGAGCACTTAGCAACTCAGTATTAAATGTCCTGCTATGCTGCTACATTATTTTTTGGCAATAATGTAAATCGCATGAATTAATCCAGGGAAATAGCCGAGCAAAGTTAGCAAAATATTTAACCAAAAATGCATCCCTAGTCCTACCTGTAAAAACACACCCAGTGGTGGTAATAAAATAGAAAAAATAATTCTAATGATATCCATAATTTAATCCTTATAATGTTAGCAAAGCAAAAAGCCCAGCAGGGCTGGGCTTTAGTATAGTGTATTATTCTGCAATAACAGTTAATTCATCAACTACCTTGCGAACATCTTCAGCGTTTTTAGCAATTTCCATCGCTAATTGCTTTTCAGCATCAGACTCAACTGTACCTTTAAGAGTTACCACACCATTATCGGTATCAACATCAATGTCTGTACCACCTACTTCAGAATCAAATAAGTAACGTGTTGTGATCACTGTAGTGATTTTAGCATCTGTTAAATCACTTTCAGTGTCGTTACCCATCATTTCAGAATCATGCTTCTTCATGTCGGTGTTTTTTACCACAGTTAGACTGTTTTCAACGTCAGTTACACCATCTAGGCTTAGCACGAGTTCTTCAGCAAGCTCTTTATCTACTTCGCTGTTTACTTTACCTGTTAGCATTACCTTGCCGTTTTTTACGTCCGTGTTGATATCAAAGTTATTTAGATTAGTGTTCATAAGCAATACGGTTTCTGCTTTCCCATCAATCCAAGCATCTTTGCTTTCGTTTTCCCAACTGCTTGCCTGAGCGCCCATTGCGGTTGTTCCTAATACTAGGGCTGCAATCATAGACTTATTAAATGTTTTCATAATCGTTCTCCTTTTGATTAAAGACACTTAAGCTAATGCGAGCATCGGGCCAACATTTTTAACCTTTAATTTCAATAGGTTAATTTAAAATAGTAGATATTGGCTTAAACCTACTAAGTAAACATTTACAGACTATTGCGTAAAAGTTTCTCGAATAGCGAAACTTACTAAATAATTGTATATTTGGTTAATCTGTCGTTAATATACTAAAGCGCAGAAAACAAAAAATTATAAATTACTGATTTTAAATAATTTAATATTTGGTATGAGGCTTGCTTTGAAATAACCAGCAACCATAAAAGGATAATTTAAATGTCTGTTAAAATTGAAGACCGCCCTATTGAGCAAGTTCGTGAGCAAGTGATTGATCAGCTCATTTATAATTACAGCCATGGTGTCATATCTGTAGAAGCATTTGAAAGGCGCTTAGACGATGCTATGGCAACTAATGACAATAAAGCACTTATGGCCTTAGTTGAAGATTTAACCTTAGATACTGATCAGCAATATAAAGCCCAAAAGCACTCGCAGTTTACACCTCACTATGGTGCACAACATGGAGGTGATGCGGAGCCACTTAAACTAAGAAGTATTCTTGGCTCAAGCGAACGAAGCGGCCAATGGGTGGTTCCTCAAAACATTTATATAGAAAACTACATGGGATCAATTAATCTTGATTTTACAGATGCGATTTTTACCCATCAACATGTCACTATTTATGTAAACTGTTACTTTGGCAGCGAGGAAATATACGTACCAGAACACGTTAATGTAGTTTCTAAAATGTTTTGTATTTTAGGCAGTTTTGAAAATAAAACAGTTTCACTTAATAAGCGCCAAGGGCCAACGATTCACATTGAAGGAAAAACTGTTTTAGGCTCTGTGGAAGTTAAAGTTAAGCGCACTATTAAAGAAAAATTTATTAGTTTTGCAAATGATCTAAAAACTCAACTTGGCATGAATGGTAAACATTATTAAATATGCTAAACATTGAATGAAGCCATAATAGTTGGCTTCATTCATATTATAAGTCGTTATTTCGCTCACTAGGTACATCACTCATGTACTCTACAAACTCAACTTCAAACCCTGCAGGGTCAATATAATAAATGTTTTTTCTAAATGGATTTACAGCACCTTCTTTACTTATTGCAAAGCCCGCATGTTTTAGGCGCGCTATTACTGCATTTAAGTTATTGGTTACATAGGCAAAGTGTGCCAAACCAATTTGATGTCCTGATAGGTCGCGGTTTTCCCCTTCCCCATGATCGCTTATAGCAATATATTGCTCGTTATCACCAAAATGTACCCAGCGCCTTGCTTTACCATACCAGGTTCCTTCTCCCTCACTTCTAATTGACCAATAGGGAAACGCTGCTTGGTAAAACTTAAGCATGGCGTTTATGTCACTAACAACTAAATTTACGTGTTCTAATTTCATAACTTTCTTCCTGTTAATTGAATATAGAACATCATAAAACCTCAAGTTAACTTTAGGTAAAGCGCTAATTTACAAATTTATTGTCTGTTTTTATTCCGATAAATATATTGAAAGATCATGCCTGTACAAAAAACACTCACAAGTATTTAGGCTTTATGGTTTACATTATGGCAAAAACCGCTAAAATACGCCGGCTTAAATATATAAACGTTCTTTTACAACCCAAAGGTAATACCATGCATCCAATGTTAAACATTGCGGTTCGCGCTGCGCGTAACGCAGGCAAGCTTATTCTTCGTGCAAGTGAAGACTTATCAAAAGTTGAAGTGCAACAAAAAGGCACTAATGATTTAGTTACGAACATTGATAAAGAAGCCGAAGCCGTAATTCGTGACACTATTTTACGTTCTTACCCTGATCACTGCATCGTTGGTGAAGAGTTAGGCGAACACAAAGGTAAGGATGCTGATTACCAATGGATTGTTGACCCACTTGATGGCACAACTAACTTCATAAAGGGTATCCCTCATTTCGCAGTATCTATTGCACTTAAAGTTAAAGGTCGTTTAGACCAAGCCGTGATTTACGATCCAATTCGTGGCGAGCTTTTCACCGCTTCTCGCGGTCAAGGCGCACAGTTAAACAGCAAACGTTTACGTGTATCTAAAACGGTTGAACTTGCCGGTTCTATTCTTGCAACAGGTTTTCCTTTCAAACAAAAACACCACTTAGATGCATATTCTGAAGCGTTTAAAGCATTATTCTTGCATACGGCTGATATTCGTCGTGCAGGTTCTGCAGCACTTGATATGGCGTATGTTGCAGCGGGTCGTGTTGATGGTTTCTTTGAAATTGGTTTAAAACCGTGGGATACAGCAGCAGGCGAGCTATTAGTTAAAGAAGCTGGCGGCATGGTTGTTGATTTTGCTGGCGGTAATAACTACAACGTGAGCGGTAACGTTATTTGTGGTGCACCTAAGCTAACACAAGCGATTGTTCGTGAAATGCGCCCAGTATTATCTGAGTCGTTATTACGTTAATCGTACAGTAAAAAGGAGCTTCGGCTCCTTTTTTGTTAACCTCTTTTTTTAAGTTGTTCACTGGGGTTATTAGATAAACGCACAACGGCGGGGGCAGGCCTTCTTCGATTACAAATAAATAAGTAACTATGACGATAACGCTTTGCTTCTTTTTTAGCATCGGTTGCTAATGCCGCCACTTGATGGCTATTTTTACACTGCTGCAGATCCGGCTCAACTAAACCTATCGACAATGTCAGTAAAGGTACAAACTGCTTTTCGCCCTCTCGATTAGTGGCCCAATACCCTTTTTCAGCAATGTGCTCTGGCGTAAAAAATACCCGCGACTGTGATTCAAATTGCGTGATAATGGTATTACACACCTCTACCGCGTCTTTTTTTTCAAACACCACCATAAAGTCATCGCCACCAATATGCCCAACAAAGTTGGCACTATTGGCACAGGCTTTTACAGTCACGTCGGCCAATAGTTTAATCACGCTGTCACCACTGGCATAACCATACAAATCATTAAATTGTTTAAAATGATTTAAATCAATATAGGCTAGTGAAAATGGTTGTTTATTTTGTAGCCGCTGCTCTATTACCTCACTAATTGCAACATTACCCGGTAACATGGTAAGAGGATTAGCGTGTTGGGCGTGGCGGATTTTTTCTGCTGTAATGTGCTTTAATATATCTCTGAGCGGTGCCAAACCTAAATATGTGTTATTACGTGTGATAATAATATGGCGACGAATATCAAAGTCTTGCTCTGTTATTTGTTGAGACACAATATCGAGCATCTGGTTTTCATCAACCACCAGAGGCTGCTTATCCATCAATTCTGTCACTTCACACTTATCATAAAGCGCATGCCCATAAGGCGCGGCAAACACTTCTGTTAGCTGATCTTTGTGTAATAGCCCTATTGGCTGCTGCTGGCTATTCAAAACCGGTAAGCTGATTATACGCTTGTCTTGTTCAAAAAGTATATGAGCTTCTTTACAGCGCGTGTCGCTACTAATTGCAGGTTGAGCAATAGCAAGCACACCTATTGCCATTGACTGTTCAAATTTTGCAACAGCTTGTTTAACTGTTAGTGCCTGTAACTGCTTACAGCTATAGTCATAGCTTGGTTGTTGACTGGGTCTTTCTAACAAAAAACCCTGCACATTGCTTATGCCTATATTTTTGATTAAATCTAGCTCTTCAGTACGTTCAACCCCTTCAGCAATCACCGCTGTATTTGTTGCCCGCGCGAGTACCATGATTGATTTTAGAAACTCTTTTTTTACTTCGCTTTGATCGCAATGGTCAATAAAGTAGCGATCAATTTTTACCATGTCTGGGCATAATTGAGACCATTGTTTTAACCCTGAATAACCTGCACCAAGGTCGTCAATAGCAATGGTAAAGCCTAACTCCCGATAGTGCGCAATGGTTTTTAATAATAAAGACCCGTCATCTACTTTTTCTTGTTCGGTCACTTCAATCACCACACGATTAGCTGCAAGACCAAACTGTTCAATTAAATGTAGGGTTTCGCCTTTAGGATGGCTGGGATCGAGTAGAATATTAGGACTAACATTTAAAAACAACTTCCCTTGTAGATTTAGTTTTACAAAGTTTTCAATCGCGCGAGAACGGCATAAAAGCTCAAGCTCCGAAATCAATTGATATTTTTGAGCTGTTTCAAATAGCTTATTTGGCATAGCTAGCTGACTATTTTCAGGGCCGCGACTAAGCGCTTCGTAACCAATAATAGATTGCTTAGCAATATCAAAAATAGGTTGAAACAAGGTTTTTATTGCGCCTTGTTGTAAAATTGATTCTAAGGCTTTACGCTGCTCAGTCACTATTAGCTCTGATCAAAATTAAATAAGAGCAGTAAAATATCAATTGAATATGACAATTGTGTTGCAGGTAGCCACAGCCAATAAAAAACCGCTCACAAGGAGCGGTTTTATTAAAAGATAATTTAATCTCAATTAAGGCATTGAGTCTAAATCAGCCCCTTCTTTTTCAACCACTTCAGGTATTAAATCTTCTTTACTTACGCCCATAGTAATAGCTAATGAACTTGAAACGTAAACTGAAGAATAAGTACCAATAAATACACCAAACAACAGTGCGGTAGCAAAGCCATGAATAGTTTGGCCGCCCCATACAAAGAGTGCAATCAATACTAAAATAGTGGTGATTGAGGTTACTAAGGTACGGTTAAGTGTTTGCGTAAGTGACATATCGATAATTTCAATGGTGTCATCAATACGTACTTTACGAAAGTTTTCACGAATACGGTCTGATACAACAATGGTATCGTTTAATGAATAACCTATCACAGCGAGTATTGCAGCCAAAATCGTTAGGTCAAACTCTAAACCAAGGGCTGAGAACAAACCAATAGTGATAATCACATCGTGTAATAATGCGCCAACTGCACCCACAGCAAAGCGCCACTCAAAGCGAAATGCCACATAAATTAAAATACATATAAGCGCAGTTAACATGGCCAAGCCACCCTGCTCTTTTAAGTCTTCACCTACGCTTGGGCCTACAAACTCAATTCGGCGCATTACTACGCTGTCATCGGCTTTTTGGAGCGCCTCAATAACTTGGTTACCAATCACCTCTGCTTTTACATCATCACCGCGAGGAGCTAAACGTACCAATATGTCTTGGCTTGAACCAAAGAGCTGTACCGAGGCATCAGCAAAATCGTTTTCAGCAAGCACGCTACGTACTTTTTGTAAGTCAGCAGGTTGTGAAAAACCCACCTCAACCGCTGTACCACCGGTAAAATCTAAACCAAAGTTTAAGCCTTTAACAAAAAGTGACGTAAGCGACGCTAAAATTAATAACGTAGAAAAACCCATTGCCACTTTTCGAAGAGACATGAAACGAAGGGTTTTTCCGCCCAATCTTAAAATTTGCATGCCTGCTCCTTAAATTGAAAGTTTATCTATACGTTTACCACCAATAAATAGGTTGATCACCGCACGGGTACCTATAATTGCTGTAAACATAGAGGTTAAAATACCAATTGCTAGGGTTACCGCAAAGCCTGCAACAGGACCAGTTCCTACTGCAAACAAGATAATCGCTGCAATTAATGTGGTAATATTGGCATCAAAAATAGTACTAAAGGCACTATCATAGCCAAAATGAACGGCTTGTTGAGGGCTACGGCCATCTGCGAGCTCTTCACGGATACGTTCAAAAATAAGTACGTTCGCATCAACAGCCATACCCACAGTTAATACAATACCCGCGATACCTGGCAGAGTGAGTGTTGCGCCTGGAATTAACGACATTACACCAATAATAAGTACTAAGTTGGCAGCCAATGCAATATTCGCAACAAGACCAAAACCTTTGTAGTAAATAAGCATAAAGGCCAGCACAAACGCAAAACCTAAGGCTACAGCGGTCATACCTGCTTCAATGTTTTCTTGACCTAGGCTTGGCCCAACCGTACGTTCTTCTACTATTTGAATAGGCGCAACTAGTGCACCTGCACGTAATAGTAAACTTAAGTTATGCGCTTCAGCAGGGTTATCAATGCCGGTAATACGAAATGATCGGTCAAGACGCGCTTGAATGGTTGCTACGTTAATCACTTCTTCCACTTTAATCGGCGGAAGTGCTTTACCGTCGCTGTCTTTTTTACCCGATGGCTTGTACTCAATAAACACGGTAGCCATACGTTTACCAATAGCACGTTTGGTGAAGGCATTCATTTTTGCCCCGCCTTTGCTATCGAGTTTAATGCTTACTTGTGGACGCTGGTATTCATCCATACCCGACTGCGCGCCAGTAATATGGCTACCTTCAAGAATAATGCGTTTTTTTAGTACCACAGGGTAACCATCACGACTCATGATCATTTCAGTACCAGGTGGAATGCGACCTTGGGCAGCGGCACTTGGATCGGCATTTTCATCAACTTCACGAAACTCAAGCGTAGCCGTTGCACCTAAAATTTCTTTAGCACGTGCTGTATCTTGAATACCCGGTAATTGCACAATAATACGTTCAGCCCCTTGACGCTGTACGTTTGGCTCTGCAACCCCAATTTGGTTGATACGGTTACGAATAATGGTTTCGTTTTGCTTGATAGCATAATCACGAATTTCTTTTAGCTTTTGCTCACTCATCGTGGCATAAAAAGCATTATCGTTACTGCTATCATCAATATAAACGTTTAATGGGTAACGGCTTTCTAAAAAGCGCTCTGCGGCTTCTTTGTCTTCTTCGTTACGCATTTCCACACGCATACGCTCAGTGCCCGCTACACGGCGCACACTACGATAACGTAGTTTTTCTTCACGCAGGTCGCTACGGAAATCTTGCTCCATTTGTTCAAGCTGATTATCAACTGCAGTCACCATGTCAATTTCCATGGTAAAATGCACACCACCACTTAAATCTAGACCTAATTTCATAGGTTCACCGCCAAGCGACTTTAACCAAGCCGGCTGTGCCGGTGCCATATTAATGGCTGAAATATAATCGTTACTAAGCGAGTTACGCAGTAAGTCTTGCGCTTTTAGTTGGTCTTCAACGTTTTTAAAGCGAACAAGAATTTGTCCGCCTTCTAATTTCGTCGATTTAGCACTGACGTTATCTTTTTTAAGGATTGCGTTTACTTTGTCTACTACACTGAGGTCAACATCGGTGCCTTTAGCGCCAGAAACTTGTATGGCCGGATCACGGCCATACAAGTTTGGTGAAGCATATAAAAGGCCAATGGCTAACACAGCTAAAACAAGTAAATACTTCCAAATTGGAAACTTGTTTAACACGGGGCTATCCTTATTATTTTTATAGCGACTTCATTGTGCCTTTAGGCAGTACAGCAGAAACTGCTGATTTTTGTACTGTCACTTCCGCTTGCTCATTTAATGAGATAACGATGAAGTCTTTATCTTCAGCAATTTTTACGATTTTACCCACTAAACCACCTTGGGTGAGTACTTCATCGCCTTTTGCCATCGCGCTCATTAAGCTTTTATGCTCTTTAACGCGCTTAGCTTGCGGACGGTAAATTAAAAAGTAAAAAACCAAACCAAAAATCGCTAACATAATTAGCATTTCCATACCGCCGCCTGCTGCAGGTGCACCAGCGCTTGCATGCGCGTTTGAAATAAATAAACTCATAAGACTTCCTCTTTAATTTTTAAATTTTAATTTGTAGTATCCGCAAGCTCTGGCACTTCTTGGCCTCGGCGAGCGTAAAAATCGTGAACGAATGCTTCTAATTGACCTTCGCTGATAGCATTGCGTAAACCTTCCATAACACGTTGATAGTATCGTAAGTTATGGATGGTGTTTAGTCGTGCGCCCAAAATTTCGTTACATTTGTCTAAATGATGCAAATAGGCGCGCGAATAATGATTACAGGTATGGCAATCACACTCGGGATCAAGTGGACCAGTATCTGTTTTATGCACTGCGTTACGAATTTTTATGATGCCAGTAGTAATGAATAAATGACCGTTACGTGCATTACGCGTTGGCATTACACAGTCAAACATATCTATACCACGGCGAACCGACTCAACTAGGTCTTCTGGCTTGCCTACACCCATTAGGTAACGCGGTTTATTTTCTGGCATTTTATAAGCACAATGATCAAGAATATTAATCATTTCATGTTTAGGCTCACCCACCGATAAACCACCGAGTGCATAACCATCAAAACCAATTTCTTCAAGGCCCGCTTGTGATTGTGCACGAAGCTCAGGATACATACCGCCTTGAATAATACCAAACAACGCTGATGGGTTGTCTCCATGCCCTTCTTTTGAACGCTTAGCCCAACGAAGAGAAAGCTCCATAGAGTCTTTTGCTTCTTTTTCGGTGGCAGGATATGGCGTGCATTCGTCAAATATCATCACGATATCTGAGCCAAGATCACGCTGCACTTCCATTGACTTTTCTGGCGACATCATAATTTGGTCACCATTTACAGGCGATTGGAACATCACGCCTTCTTCAGTGATTTTACGCATTGCGCCAAGGCTAAATACTTGGAAACCACCTGAGTCAGTAAGAATTGGAAAATCCCAATTCATAAAATCGTGTAAATCACCATGCTGTTTAATGATTTCAGTGCCTGGGCGCAGCATTAAATGAAACGTATTGCCTAAACAAATTTGTGCGCCGGTTGCCTTTACTTCATCAGGTGTCATACCTTTAACCGTGCCGTAAGTGCCTACTGGCATAAACGCCGGTGTTTCTATTACACCTCGGTCAAAAATCAAGCGGCCGCGGCGCGCTTTACCATCAGTGCAGTCTAATTCAAATTTCATAATATCCTCTGTGTCGGAAAAACAGTCCAACAAGCTATAATTTAACCGCTCGATTCTACCCTTTTTACCCCATCATTACTATTACCATAGATAAATTCACTGCCCCTTCGAGTAAAATAAAAAGGGGGCGCTATAAATTATTTACGGGTTAAAAACATCGCATCGCCATAACTAAAAAAGCGATACTGTTGCTCAATCGCGGTATTATATGCGCCCATAATATTGTCTTGCCCTGCAAAGGCACTGACCAGCATAATTAGAGTTGATTCAGGTAAATGGAAGTTGGTGACCATGGCATCAACAACGTTAAATTGATAACCCGGAAAAATAAAGATATCGGTATCACCAAAGTAAGTATCTAACTTGCCGTCATGTATTTTTGCTGCCGACTCTAGTGATCGCACTGAAGTTGTACCTACTGCAATCACTCGCCCGCCTTTAGCTTTGGTGCTTGCAACCGCATCAACCACATCTTGCGGCACTTCAATATATTCAGAGTGCATAATGTGCTCATCAACACTCTCAACTCTTACAGGCTGAAAGGTGCCAGCACCAACGTGCAAGGTTACAAACGCCATTTGCACGCCTTTATCTTTAAGCGCAGCCATGAGTTTATCGTCAAAATGAAGACCTGCCGTAGGTGCAGCAACAGCGCCTGGCTTTTCGCCATATACTGTTTGGTATCGCTCACGATCCGCTTCGTTATCTGGGCGGTCTATGTAAGGAGGAAGCGGCATATGGCCCACATCATTTAAAATGTCGAGCACATTTTCACTGCGGTCAAACTCAAGCTCAAATAAAGTATCGTGGCGTGCCACCATAATAGCTTTTGCTTTGCCC
This sequence comes from Pseudoalteromonas sp., assembly GCF_018402495.1. Taxonomy (GTDB): domain Bacteria; phylum Pseudomonadota; class Gammaproteobacteria; order Enterobacterales; family Alteromonadaceae; genus Pseudoalteromonas. The sequence goes on along the minus strand of NZ_JAGYIU010000004.1, from coordinate 133,948 downwards.
TCTAAAATGAGTACATTACCTGGCTTTGGGGATTTACTCGCACGAATATGCGCAAGTACGCGGTGTTCGTCTAATACGCGTTCAACGAGTACCTCAACTTTACCACCAGACTCTTTTTGACCAAACATACGCGCAGGTATAACCTTGGTATTATTAAAAACCAGTAAATCGTTTTCGTTTACAAGCTCAAGTATGTCACTAAATATCTTATGCTCAATCTCACCAGTTGGCCCGTTTAGGCTCAATAAACGGCTACTCGTTCTATCTGCTTTTGGAAAACGAGCAATTAATTCATCAGGTAAGTCAAAGCTAAAATCAGCTACGCGCATTGTTAGAATTCCACATCATTTAAAATCGCGCCAAGTGTATACCCAAACCACCTCAAAATGCGAGTATCGTTGGAATTAAAAGCGATTTAGGCAAGGCATTGATTGCAAATAATAGTGGTTCTATTATTAATATCAATAACGCAGTATAAATCGCTTTTAAGCCAACCCATGGGCGTTTCACAGGGGCATACTCTCATCGTTGCTACTTCTTGAAAGGGACGACCGTTACTGCAAAGTATCGCCTTGATATTAAGCCCCTGTGAAGCGCTGAATTCTGCATTTTGAGGTGGTTTGGGTATTTAGCTATTAGTAATGAACCTCAAGATACCCCCTATATTCTCCCTAATTCGCCACCAATTAACTACATTTAAAATAGCGGCTAATTACGCTTGTTCTTATCGCTAAATATCATTACTCTTATTGTTTTATTATCTGCATCTCTCGGAGTGGTACCTACGTGGCAAAACAGCTTAAATTGCTAATATTGAATGCAAGTGATGATGAGCGCCAAACTATTCGTGCCACGTTAGAGAGGCTTAATGTGTTTGAGTTCATTGAAGCATCAGATAGCCAAGACGCCTTAAAAATATTAAAAAATAAAAGTGTAAATATAATCATCACGGGCCTAGATGTAGGTAAGATTGATGGCTGGCGCTTTTCACGCATGATCCGTTCAGGGCTACTAAACACACCTAAAAATACACCTATTTTACTTATTCCGCCTATTTATTGTGAGCGTATCGCGGAAACTACTGCGCGCAGCTATGGCATAGATGCTGTGCTCCCTTTTGAGCGCCAAGATATACTGCCGCAAATACTAGCGAATGTACTATCGAGCCATTTAGAAAAAAGCAGTCGCTTAAACCTGTTGTTATTAGAACCCTTTACCAGCAGGGCGAACGATATGAGTGAGCAATTAAAACTTAACTTTGCTATCACCCATGTTACAACTGAGAAAGCGGCGCTAAGTGCTTATAATCAGCAGCCTTTTGCCATCGTGCTACTTGATGCCACAGCGGCACAAGCAGAAAGCTCAAATCAATTAGTCGAAAAAATTCTGCAGCATAACCCTCAGCAAGCCATTGTTACTATTATTGATAAAAACGATGCCGATTACGCCGAGCAGTTATTACTTTCAGGCGTTACCGACTTTATTCGCGCTCCTTACGACCCCTCATTTTTAAATAAAGTCTGTGACCACGCTGCTCGTCGTGAAGACTTTATGGTGAGCTATGCTGAATTTGCTAATAAGGTACAGCAGCTAAGTATTAGTGAAGTAAAATATCGCGACCTGTTTTCAGCGCATCAACGTATTTTATTACACCTAAACACCGTGGTGCTTGAGCTAGACCAGCAAGGCAATATTCGCTTTATAAACCCTGCATGGGAATCTTTGAGCGGCTTTGGAGTTAAATCAACCTTAAAACAGCCACTCACTTCATTTTGTACCTCAGATTATCAGCAGCCGTTACAATCCACTATTGATGATATTTTACAAGGTGGCGCAAATAAACAAAAAATAGAAGTTAAACTACGTCAAAAAAGTGGTAATTCGGTGTGGGTTGAATGTCGCCTTCAACTCATTAAAAATAGCAGTAGCAATGCCACTATCACCGCCACACTCGATAACATTCACGAGCGTAAACAAGCAGAGCTGCAATTACGCCACTTAGCACTGCATGACACCTTAACTGGCCTACATAATCGTTATTACTTTGACCAACAACTTAATTATATTTGCCAGAGCGACAATACCTATGCAAATATTGAGCATGCGCTTATTTATATCGACCTTGATCACTTTAAAATAATCAACGACAGTAAAGGTCACCAACAAGGCGATATTGTTTTAAAAGAAGTGGCACAACTGTTTATTGCCAATATTAGTAATGAGCACCTGATCTGCCGCGTTGGTGGCGATGAATTTGCGGTGATCCTTAAAAACACCAATTTATTAGATGCACATTTAATTGCAGAGGGGATTTGTAGTGCCATTGAAGGCAACCAATTTAAATCAGAAGAACAAGTGTATTCAATTAGCTGCTCTATTGGCTTAACTCAAATTACTGCTGATAACTGCGACCCAAATGAATGTTTAAAGCAATCAGATATTGCGTTATATATTGCTAAAAACTTAGGCCGAAACTTAGTACATTGTTATTCAAAACAAGACGGTGAAAATAATGCCCTGCAAACTGGCTTAGAGTGGGGTCATGGAGTACGCCAAGCACTACAGCAAGACAGTATAGAACTTCACTACCAACCCATTTGGAATTTTAAAACGAACCAGGTTGCTTACTTTGAAGTGCTACTGCGATTAAAACTCGACGACGAGCTTATTTACCCAAATCAATTTATTCCCTCATTGGAAATGCTCAATGACACCTTTTTAATGGATCAATGTGTTATTCGTAACAGTATTGCGAGTGTTGCTGCGCATCCAGAGCTTCTTCAAGTGGCAATTAACTTATCGGCACAATCATTTTTAGATGAACGTTTACTTCCGTTGATAGAGTCAAGCCTCGAACAATACCAAGTGCCTCCTTCAAAAATTATTTTTGAAATAACCGAGTCAGCCAGTATTAATAATTTAACAGCGACGCGCAAAATGATTGAACGGTTAAATGATTTAGGCTGTCATTTTTCAATTGATGATTTTGGCACCGGATTTAGTACCTTTAATTACTTAAAGCAACTTCCAGCTCAGCATGTAAAAATTGACGGCTCGTTTGTACGCGATATGCTTAACGATTCCATTGATTTAGCGTTAGTAAAAGCCATAAATGACATTAGTTGCTCGCTGGATAAACGCTCTGTAGCAGAATATGTAGAAACAGCAGAAGTGTTTTTTGCACTTAAAGAAATAGGCGTAGACTATGGGCAAGGCTACTTTATTGCTCGCCCGGTACCAATTGACAATGTACTGATTGAGTTAGAAAAAATTAAAAGTAACCCTATTTTTTATCAAGATACTCTCACATCTGTATAAACATTAATAAACAAATTTAAGCAATTTATTACTTCCAAAATCGTCTTTCTAAACTATACTTTGCTCATTGATAGCACAATGTCATGGAAATTAAGTAACTAACTTAATTTTACATGACATCTTTATTTGCTGTCGTCTAGATGTCTAAGCTATTAAGGGTAGGCATTTGACCATAAGGAGGATGTTTATGACGCAATTAATCACGTTATTGTTGTTTATACACTTTGCTATTGCGATTCAATGTTACAAATACGCTCAGCTTAAAGGGTATCCTGTAAAAACTTTTACAGTGCTTGGACTGGTACCTTACTTTAACATTGTAGTATGGGTTTACTTACTGTTTTTACCGCCGCTTAATAACTACCACAACCAGCACAAACAACCACTTTAGTTCCCTATGTTATTGAGCCTATTAATCGATTAGTTAATAGGCTTTTTTTACCTAATTTACACTACTTAAAATCTACGCTGCATTGCTTTTTCAAAAATATTTCTAACTGTTGGCTAAACAATTTAAAGTCACGAATACGCCCAGTTGTTTTGCGCCACAGTACACCAATATCACGATAGGCATCGCCTTGCGATGGCGTAGCAAGCATGTCTTTATTTTCTAAAATACCGGCGTTAATGGCCATTTGCGGTAAAAAAGTCACGCCAAGTTTATACTCAACCATACTCAATAAAGTATGTAAGCTAGCCGCCTCAAAGGGATTTATACAACTGGAGCGATTTAAGTGGCACGCACTGAGCGCATGCCCAGTCATACAGTGTTCTCGCTCAAGTAAAAAAACACTGGCTTCAGGTAATAAATTGAAGTCTTTAATGTCCTTGGCTGGTGTGTAGTCTTTGTGGTGTACTAAGCTAAAATGATCTTGTGCAAGTACTTGAGTATGGAACTTATCAGTTGCGTACGGCAAAGCCAATAACGCTAAGTCAATTTGCCCATGCTCTAACTTATCGAGTAATTTGTCACTGGTGTCCTCAACTAAAACCAACTCTAAATCAGCAAATGTTTGCTGACAAAAGTGATACAAAGGCGCCGCAATAAAGCTGGCAATAGTGGGGATAACACCTAACGTTAATGTGCCGCTAAGCGGTGTTAAAAAGCTTTTAGTGAGCTCTTTTAAACTAATAGTGTCGTTAATAATTTTTCTTGAGCGCTCAACCACCTCTTCACCTATGGTGGTAAACATAAGACTACGGTTTTCTCGCTCAATAAGCTGACACCCTAACGTTTCTTCTAAATTTTGAATCGCGGTGCTCAGCGTTGATTGACCGATAAAACAGGCACTTGCTGCTCGGCCAAAGTGTTGATGTTGATGTACAGCTAGTAAATACTGTAGCTGCTTTATACTAGGGAGATTAGTCATTTTTCTTTCCACAAATAAAAAGACCCCAACACCAAGGGTATTGAGATCTTTTCAAGCTAAAAGTCTTTTAAGTACTTTTTGTTAAACCCCAAAAGCGGTTCTCAGTACGTAGAAAATAACAATAGCAAGGGCAGCACCAACTGGCAATGTAATTACCCAAGAAACAACAATATTTCTTATTACACCCATATTAAGTGCAGCAATACCACGTGCCATACCAACACCCAACACAGCACCTACTAGGGTTTGTGTAGTTGAAATAGGCAAACCTGTACCTGATGCAATAACAACGGTAGATGCAGCAGCTAATTCAGCAGCAAAACCACGACTAGGTGTTAAATGTGTAATACCTTCACCAATAGTTTTAATTACTTTTTTACCCAAAATAGCCAGACCGGCAACAATACCTAAACCACCCAGTGGCAGTATCCACCAAGCAATAGCTGCCTGTTTAGCAATTTCACCATTATTTTCAACAATATTTACAACCGCAGCTAGCGGCCCAATTGCGTTAGCAACGTCGTTAGAACCATGAGCAAATGCCATACAACATGCGGTTAGTACCATAAGTACTGCAAACACTTTCTCTACATTGTTAAATTGCATTTCTCGATCCGCTTGAGGGTCGATGTTTAAACGTGCAATTGCAATTTTACCAATAACAGCAACGAGTAGCGCTATACCAATAGAAATAGCAAAACCTTCAAAGGTACCTAAATTAATACCTATGTGCTTTAAGCCTTTTGTAATGGTCACAAGCGCCATAATAAAGCCAGCTAAACCCATGTATATTGGCACAAAGCGTTTTGCATTTTTAAGTGGAGCATCCGTATCAAAAATCAGCTTTTGCGCACTCATAAATATTAAATAAGCAATAAAGCCAGAAATGGCAGGAGTCACAACCCAACTACCCACAATGCCAGCAACCTTTCCCCACTGAATAGCTTCAGAGCCAACAGCAACCAAGGCAAAACCGATTATAGCGCCAATAATTGAATGAGTCGTTGAAACTGGCCAACCTAAAAATGAGGCTATTAATAACCAACTACCTGCAGCAAATAAAGAAGCGATCATTCCTAGAACCATAAGCTCCGGAATATCAGCAAATGGGGCTGCTTCAATAATGCCTTTGCGGATTGTTGATGTAACCTCACCACCGGCTAAATAAGCACCTGCAAATTCAAAGATCATCGCGATAAAAATCGCTTGTTTAATAGTAAGTGCTTTTGAACCGACGGATGTACCCATTGCATTAGCAACATCGTTTGCGCCAATACCATAAGCCATAAAAAAGCCGACGGCCGCGGCAATTAAAATTAATGCCGTGCCGTAAGATGCAATGATATCCATTGTATAACCTTAATCTTTCGTGTTTGAACTGATTTTAAATTAACGAGCTAACATCAGCTCAAGACGTGATCCTACGCGCTCTGCAATATCTGCAAGCTCGCCAACCCATTCAATGATTTTGTATAAAAACATCACATCTACTGGATTTAGCTCACTTTCTACTTGTCGTAGCTGGCGGCGTATTCTAATTTGCATTTCATCCGTGTCTTGTTCTATGGCATCCAATTCTACGAGCATTTTTTCAACCAGAGTAACTTCTCTGCCTTTAAAGCCCGTTTCTAACAATTCTTCTAATTCATTAATCGCTTTAGATGCTTGTTTTGTTGCATCAACACAACGAGTTACATATGCCAAAAAATCTTCTTGAATCTCTTTTGGTATAATCATCTCACGACCAATTACGCGCCCAGCAATGTCTTTTGCTTTATTGGCAATTTTGTCTTGTTGGGTTACTAATTCGAGAAGGTCTGTACGCTCTACCGGCATGAATAATCCGCCAGGTAGTTGTAAGCGTATAGTTCTTTTCATTTCATCGGCTTCACGTTCTAAATTACGAATAGTTAAACGTAGCTCTTCAGCTTGTTGCCACTCTTCTTTAAAGACATGATTAAAAAAAGGTATCAAACTTTCACTCGCTTGATGCGCTTTTCTGATGTGCTCTTCTATTGGTTTTATAGGGGATTTAGCAAAAACACCTAAAAAATTTGTTGGCATAACTGACCCTTTAATCAATTCAATATGCTGTTCAGTGTGAATTTTACAGCATTAAGCTAGATTGTGAACGCTTTTTCTCATTCAATTATTTACAAAAAATAAAAAAGGCAGTGTATTACTGCCTTTCTTATTTGCTAGTTATTTGTATCACTACAGCGATTTTTCAATATCTTCTTGAGATATATGACGAATATCTTTGCCGTTTACAAAATAGATGACATATTCGGCAATATTTTGGCAGCGATCGCCGATGCGTTCTAATGACCGTACAGACCACACTAAATCCATAATTTTAGGAATTGAGCGTGGATCTTCCATCATATAAGTCATTATTTGACGGGTGATTGCTTCATATTCCCTATCCACTTTAGCATCCTCTTTATGCACTTCAAATGCACGTTGCACGTCCATTCGTGCAAATGCATCTAACACGTCATGCAACATTTTAGATACTTGGCGACCCATGTTTTCAATATTTACGAGTAAGTCTTGCTGATCTTTCGTAAATGAGTCTAGTGCAACTTTAGCAATTCGCTTAGCTTCATCACCAATTCTTTCTAAATCAGCAATTGTTTTCGCAATTGCAATGACCAAACGTAAGTCACTTGCTGCTGGTTGGCGTTTAGCAATAATTCGGGTACAGTCCTCATCAATGCTGACCTCCATAGCGTTTACTTTGTAGTCGTTTTCACGTACTTTTTGTGCAAGCGCAGCATCATTTTGACTTACTGCATCAAGCGCACTATTAAGTTGCTGCTCAACGAGTCCGCCCATACTCAATACATGATTACGAACGTTTTCTAGCTCTTGGTTAAAACGGCCAGAAATATGTTTATTAATGTTGTGTTCCATAGTAACTCTCTTTAATAATTTATTGCCTTAGCGTTTTAAACCGACTAACCGTAGCGTCCGGTAATATAATCTTCTGTTTTTTTCTTCGCAGGTGTGGTAAATAATGTATTGGTATCTGAATACTCGATTAATTCACCCATATACATAAATGCGGTTTGATCAGATACACGCGCTGCTTGTTGCATGTTGTGCGTAACAATAACCACGGTAAATTTATTCTTTAGATCATTAATTAACTCTTCAATTACCAACGTGGAAATAGGGTCAAGTGCTGATGTTGGCTCATCAAGTAGTAATACCTCAGGTTCTATCGCAATAGAGCGAGCTATCACTAAGCGTTGTTGCTGACCGCCCGATAAACCAAATGCGCTATCGTGAAGCCTGTCTTTTACTTCATCCCAAAGTGCTGCACCGCGTAATGATTGCTCAACCACTTCATCCAGCTTGCGCTTTTCTTTAATCCCTTGCAAGCGAAGACCATATACCACATTTTCATAAATTGATTTTGGAAACGGATTTGGGCGCTGGAACACCATACCAACATTACGACGAAGCGCAGCAACATCAACACTTTTATCGTAAATATTTTGCCCATGCAGAATTATTTCACCCTCAATACGACAAATATCAACTAAGTCGTTCATGCGGTTAATACAACGCAACAAGGTTGATTTACCACAACCCGATGGCCCAATAAACGCCGTTACTTGGCCTTTAGGGATATTCATATTCACTTTACTCAGCGCTTGTTTATCACCGTAGTAAAGGTCGAGATCTTTAATTTCTAGCGCTTTTTGTTCGTCAGTTAAATTATTTAAATCTAACTTCAAGCTTGGCTTTGCTTGGTTTACTTGTGGAGCGACTGTAATCATGTTTGTTACCTATACTAAATTAATGCTCAAGCGATCTGAATTTTTCACGTAAGTGATTACGTATACCAATGGCTGTGATGTTAAGGGTAATAATAACCGACACTAACAAAAAGGCTGTTGCATATACCAGCGGACGTGCAGCCTCAACGTTCGGACTTTGAAAACCAACATCGTAAATATGAAAACCTAAGTGCATGAACTTTCTATCTAAGTGTATATAAGGGAAGTTACCATCAAGCGGCAGCGTTGGTGCCATTTTCACCACACCTACCAACATAAGCGGTGCAACTTCACCCGCAGCACGAGCAACCGCTAAAATTAACCCCGTCATAATAGCAGGGCTGGCCATAGGAATAATGATTCGCCACAGCGTTTCTACCTTAGTCGCGCCCAGTGCTAATGAACCATCACGTACTGTGCTTGGAATACGAGATAAACCTTCCTCGGTTGACACAATTACCACAGGCAGAGTTAATATAGCCAAGGTGAGTGCCGACCATAAAACCCCCGGAGTACCAAATACTGGTGAAGGCGATGCTTCTGGATAAAAGAGCTGATCTAAACTCCCACCCAGTACATACACGAAAAACCCTAAACCAAATACCCCATAAACAATTGACGGAACACCGGCTAAATTAATAACCGCAATACGAATCATCTTGGTAATTGCATTTTTGGCTGCATATTCATGCAAATAAATCGCAGCAACCACACCAAACGGTGTCACTATTACCGCCATAAGCATCACCATAAACACCGTACCAAATATAGCAGGAAATACACCGCCTTCGGTATTAGCTTCACGTGGATCATCAGAAACAAACTTACCAAGCTGAACAAAGTAGTGACCTAACTTGGCGAAAAAGCCCATATCGTTTGGAAACCACACATCTAACACTTGATAAATAGGAATAGTAACCACTTCACCGCGCATGTCTTTAACTGTAACCTGATCACGTTTAGCCAGTTTACGCAGAGCAAATAACTCTTTTTCTAATTCGCCATATTGAGCACGTAAATCAGCACGGGCTTGAGCAAGTTCTGCAACACGCTCATCGGTCAGTTCGTTATCAAGCAGGTACGCTTTTTCTTGTAACCGTAAACGTTCTAGTTCGTAGTTTATCCGACCAATATCACCATTTTGTAAATCCAGTGCTTGGTCATTTAACTCAACAGCACGATCCACAAGCTCATATAAGGTTTCAACTTTATCTGTTTTTACCGTTTCCCCATCTTTAATTACGCTTTGCACATAGCCATAAAAATTACCGTTTTTATTGCGCTCAAATACCGCCAACGCTTTAGGTGCAGATCTTTGCTTGATATCGGTCTCGAGTATCCATCGAAAATCTAAATTAACATATTCACGGTTACCGGTTTTAATCAAAAAACGCTCAATCTCGTCTTTTTCAAATTGACTCACATCAATACCCGTTGCCGCTAAACGCGACTTTGGTACTAATTCTCGGTCGTAAATTTCACCAATGACGGTTTGCTTAGCAATTGAACCTTCAAGCTCAAACTGCACCACTTGAGAAGGCCAAAAAAAGCTTAACCCTTTCCATGCAATCATGGCTAACAAACCAATAACTGAAATTAAACTGATGCTAACAGCACCACCGGTCATCCAAATCCAAGGAGAACCAGACTTAAACCACTGCTTTACCATGTCGTGTTTCTCCACTTACATTGAGCTATATTTTTCACGTAATCGCTGACGAACAAACTCAGCTAGCGTGTTAAAAATAAAGGTAAATATGAACAATACAAACGCCGCCAAGAACAGAATTCGATAATGCGAACTGCCCACTTCCGACTCAGGCATTTCAACGGCAATATTGGCGGCTAACGTACGCATACCTTGGAAAATACTCCAGTCCATAATAGGGGTATTACCGGTTGCCATCAGTACAATCATAGTTTCACCTACGGCACGACCTAATCCCATCATTACCGCAGAAAAAATACCTGGACTTGCTGTTAGTAACACAACACTAATCAGCGTTTGCCACTGCGTAGCACCCAGTGCTAAAGAACCATTCGATAAATGTTTAGGAACACTAAATACCGCATCTTCGGCAATTGAATATATAGTCGGAATAACCGCAAAGCCCATTGCAATACCAACCACAAGCGAGTTACGCTGATCGAACGTCAAGCCCAATTCATTGGTTAAGTATTGACGCACATTGCCATCAAACATCCACAATTCAACACTTTCACTCATCGCAAACGATAACCATCCTATAAACAGTACCACTGGAATTAATAAAATGGAGTGAGACCCTTCAGGAATTTTATGACGAATAGCTGCAGGTAATTTAGTCCAGCCTAAAGCGGTTGCTAAAATGCCTAATGGCAGTAATACGAGTAAACCGACAATAGCTGGTAAATGCTCTTCAATTAGAGGTGCTAACCACAGGCCTGCTAAAAAGCCGAGTATTACCGTAGGCAGTGCTTCCATTATTTCAACCGTCGGCTTAACAACGCGACGTAGCTCACTCGACATAAAATAAGCGGTATAAATGGCCGCTGAAATAGCGATTGGCACAGCAAATAACATTGCGTACATAGCAGCTTTTAATGTACCAAATGAAATAGGTACCAATGAAAACTTAGATTCAAAATCATCACTAGCTGAAGTTGATTGCCAAATATAACCCGGTTCAGGGTAACCTTCGTACCACACTTCTTGCCAAAGCGCTGACCACGTTACCTCTGGATGTTCGTTATAAACATCTAGAACAGTAAGCTTGTTATCAGCCAAAATGAGTGCCGCATTTGAACGCGGAGCAATGGCAAACTGCTCAATTGCACCATCACTGACTTTACCTTGCCATAACTTTGCTTCACTGGTTGTGTAATAAAGCCCTAATTCACCATTTTGACCGGTTGTAAAAAAGGTGCGACGATAGAATTCTGTAAAAATATTTAACTTGCTTTGCTTAGTCGTTTCAAATGAACGAATTTTTTGAAACTCGCGCCCTGAATCAGTATTTACTTCAAACCATTGCGATATTTCACCATTATCATTTGCAAGCATAAGTGAATTTGCGCCAGCTAATAATTGCGATGATACAATATTCGCGTTTTCTTCATTGGCAGATAATAATTGAATTTGCTCAACCTCACTTGGGTAGCGAGTATCAAATACATAAATTTGATTAGCAGAACGCACAAATGTGCGGGTGGTATCCGGCGATATTAATAGCTCATCTATACGACCATCAATGTTAAGCTCTGTTCGCTCAACTTGCCATTCGACTTCACCGGTAAACATATTTTCTTGTGCAACAAAACTACTAAACACCACACGTTTATCGGCAGTGAGGGCAATCACGGCTGTTTTATCTTCGTAATGGCTAAAGGCAAAACGCTTAATAGCTACACCTTGCTCATCAACCTCGAGAGCCATCTCACCTAGAGGGTAGCCTAAACGCGGGGATAATTTTCGCTCATTATTGGGAAAAGTTACCAAAAACTTAGGCTTAACAATAGTTACAGTGCCATTTTCGAGACCATATGCATAGTGACCTTGAAACGGAGCGCTGTTTGCAAAGCTAGTTACTTGCCCTGATAACGCAGCATTAAGTGTTTCGAGCTTTTTACCAAAGTTCGCCTTATCAACACTATAAAAGTTAACTTGACCTTGTTTATCAAGCAAATAAGCAACCTCAGTTTGCTCTTCAACACCAAGCCCAACTATTTGATCCGCATTAGCGACATTAAAGCTGGCGCGCTTTTCAACTTTTGCTGACTCGAAAATAGGCTGCACTACATAAAGAAGGTAAAAAAAGATTAATAGCAATGCTATTAATACCATTATACCGCCTGCGGTTATGCCAAATTGGGCAAACCGATCTTTAAATAGACGGCTTCGATCCGTATTAAAAGTCGGTTTATTCGGATTTGAAGTCATCAAAACACCCTTAAATTTTAACGTTGGGCGCATTATATTTCATCAACGTGACAGTAATGTTACAGTCGTAATAATTCCTTACGGGAACTAAAAAATAACAATAAGGTCTGTACACCCTTAGCGTAAAGTTATGCTTATATTTATTTTTGCTTTATTAATAAATTAATTGGACAAATTATTTATCCAAGACAATACTCAATAGGCGTCTAATATAACAACAATAAAGTAACCTTTTAAGATATAACAATCCTTTTGTGGTTAGTTTTTACATACATTTAGAATTAAATACATTAGATCGCATCACTTAATGCCTGTGCATTTATTTTTCATTTGGGCTGAATAAAGAGAACGATTATGAAGCAGTTGGTAATAACCATTTTAGGGGAAGATCGCCCCGGTTTAGTAGAAAGTATTTCATCCGTTATATTAGAAAACCACGGTAATTGGCTAAGCAGTAATTTAAGTCACTTACTTGGGCACTTTGCAGGCATTATACAAGTTGAAGTGGCCGAAGAGCATTTGCAAGCATTTCAAGATGCACTTAATGGGCTTCCGAAATTAGACGTGCGCATCGAAAAAGGCAATACTGAAATTGAACCGGTTGAACTCGAGCAGCTTAATTTTGTGATCACCGGCAACGATCGCCCTGGTATAGTGCAAGAGCTAGCAAGTGTTATTCGCCATAAAGGCGCCAATATTACAAACTTAAATTCAAAGCAACAAAGTGCGCCAAACTGGGGAGTGCCAATTTTTAGCGCTGTTGCCACTGTTAGCCTACCTAATGGGCTCAACAAAGATGAAGTTATTAATGCACTTGAGTCAATTACAAATGATCTCATTGTAGATATTGAAAAAGCATAAACTATCACTGTCATTGGCATAAAAATGACACGGTAGTCATTTTTATGTCATCTAAATGGCGTATTTTTAAGTATGAAAGGGCCGCTTCGTTCACTGCTTTTATTTCTTTTTATTCGATAACGTCATGATCGTATTCTCAGCCCAAAAGTAAATTATTAAACATATTCTAATAACGGAATAGATATGAACGCCCATATAGATCCTCCTCAAACAACTAAATATTTTGCAAAAGAACTAAGCTGGCTGTCATTCAACGAGCGTGTATTGCAAGAAGCAAAAGATAAAAGTAACCCCATTATTGAGCGTATGCGTTTTTTAGGTATTTTTTCGAATAATTTAGATGAGTTTTTTAGAGTCCGTGTTGCCGATGTTAAGCGCCGAATTTTATTAAATAAGCTCCCGGATGCTCACTTTGAAGAAGATGAAATATTACTTAGCGAAATACAAAAAAAAGTACTGCAATTAGGTAAAAAATTTAACCACGTCCACCAGCAAGTATTAAACGACTTACATAACCATAATATTCACGTTTGCCACCCCGAAGAGTTGAGTGAATTTCATTTAAATTGGTTAAAAAATTACTTTCATGACCATGTTTTACAACATATTTCGCCAATTTTACTCAATGAAAACAAAGATTACTCCGACTATATAAATGACACCATGACTTACTTATTTGTAGAGATGAGTGATGAAAAAAGTCATTATGCAATGCTCGAGGTGCCAACAGACAGAGTTGAGCGATTTATAAACTTGCCACCAGAAAAAACACGCCGACATAAAACGATTGTCATGCTTGATGATCTAATCACTTACTTTTTAAATGATGTATTTAGTAGCTTTTTTTCGTACAAAAACATTGAAGGTTATGCAATAAAGTTAACCCGAGATGCACAATACAATTTAGATGATGAACTAGAAGCCGGCTTGCTTGATCAAATGTCTAAAGGGTTAAAGCAGCGTATTTATGCCGAGCCAGTTCGCTTGGTTTACGATCATGCCATGCCAGAGAGCATGCTAAAAGTAATGAAAAAGCGCCTAGGTGTTACACATCATGATGCGTTAATTCCAGGTGGACGTTATCGCAACTTTCGAGATTTTATTACCTTTCCTAATGTAGGACGCCAATACCTGGAAAACAAACCACTGCCAGCATTACAAAGCAGTGCGTTTAACAAACATACCAGCGTATTTGACGCCATTAGCGCACAAGATATTTTACTATATTACCCCTATCATACTTTTAACCACCTACTTGAATATGTTCGCCAAGCCGCCTTCGATCCTAAAGTCACGCAAATAAAAGTTAATATTTATCGAGTAGCAAGCAAATCTAGGCTTATTTCTTCACTTATTAATGCCGCTAAAAACGGTAAATTAGTAACAGTAATGGTTGAGCTAAAAGCACGTTTTGACGAGCAAAATAATATTGAATGGGCAAAGGTGTTAAGCAGCGCAGGTATTAAAGTTATTTTTGGCATTCCTGCACTCAAAGTTCATAGTAAATTATGTATTGTGCATCGAAAAGAAAAAGGTCAGATAGTAAAATATGCCCATATTGGTACAGGTAATTTCAACGAAAAAACAGCCAAAATTTATACAGACTTTAGTTTATTTACTCGCCATCCTGGCATCTGTGAGGAGAGTGATAACGTATTCAGATTTATACAAAGCAGCTACAAGTCATTTAAGTTTGACTATTTAATGCTTTCGCCTATCAATGCCCGCAACACGCTTCTTTATTTAATCACTAACGAGATTAAGCATGTTGAAAAAGGAAGGCCCGGCAAAATTGACGTAAAAGTGAATAATCTTGTCGATAAAGAGCTAATCGATAGGCTTTATCTTGCTGGACAAATGGGCGTTAAAATTAGAATTATAGTTCGTGGGATGTGCTCACTAATCCCCGGGATACCTAATCTTAGCGACAATATTAAGATAATAAGCATTGTTGACCGCTTTTTGGAGCACCCTCGGGTGATGGTATTTGGTAATGATGGCGATGAAAAAGTGTTTATTTCATCTGCTGATTGGATGACACGTAATCTAGATCATCGTGTTGAGGTCGGCGTTCCTATTTTAAACTTTAAACTAAAACGTCTTATTATTGACATATTAGAGCTGCAATTTAAAGATCGCACTAAAGCACGCATTATCGATAGAGAGCAAAAAAATACCTACGTAAGACGTGGTAACCGTAAAAAAATTCGTTCACAAATTGCGACTTACGACTACCTAAAAAAATGGGAACACACTTACTATAATGAATGATCATTCTTCAATTGCCGCCGTTGACTTAGGCTCAAACAGCTTTCATTTAGTGGTTGCCCGAGAAGTAAACGGCACTTTGCAAATTTTACACAAAGAAAAACAACGCGTTTATTTAGCCGATGGGTTAGATGATAAATTTCGCTTAAGCCAAGCTGCAATAGACCGCGCACTGCTAGTACTAAAGCAATTTGCTAAAACCTTGCACGACTTTCCTGCCTGCAATGTAAAAGTTGCGGCTACTTATACTTTTCGTCGCGCTAAAAATATTAATGCTTTTTTAGCCCAAGCCAGCGCTGTATTTCCTTTTCACATTAACGTTATATCAGGGCAAGAAGAAGCACGTCTTATTTATCAAGGTGTCGCTCATTATATCCACAATGAAGAAAACCGCTTAGTTATCGATATTGGTGGTGGCAGTACTGAGCTGATAATAGGTAAACATTTTGAGCATAAACTTTTATCCAGTCGAAATATGGGCTGTGTTAGCTTTACCAAACAGTTTTTTACCGATGGTAAAATAACCGCAAAACGATTTAACAACGCTCAAATAAGAGCCGAACAAGAACTCGAGGCTATTTTTTCTAATTATGTCACTGAAAACTGGCAAATGGTTATTGGCACCTCGGGTACTATTAAGTCAATATTAGCGATGATAAGCGCGACTACCCAGCAGCAACATAATCTGACCTACAATGATCTACTCTCGTTAAAACAGCAATTTATTAATGCTAAACATATTAATAATTTAAATATTGCAGGACTCACACCAGAGCGCAAACAAAGCATATGCGGTGGTTTGGCTATTTTAATTACTATATTTACTGAGTTTACTATCAAAGAGCTCACCTACAGTGACTTTTCATTGCGTGAAGGGTTACTGCATGAAATGCAACAAAAACTAGCAGATAAAGATATTCGCTCAAACACCATTAATAATTTAAGTGAACGTTATACCGCAGATAAATTGCATGCTACACGTGTTGCCGATACTGCAACTTGGCTCTATAAACAGTTAAAAGATGTGTGGTATTTAGATAACAACGACGATTTAGCTTTATTAACTTGGGCTGCAAAGTTACACGAAATTGGCTTGTCTATTAACTCTTCGGGGATTAATAAACACAGTGCTTACATAGTTGCACATAGTCAATTACCCGGCTTTACACAACAAGAGCAACTTATTTTAAGCTCACTTATACGATTTTATCGGAAAAAAATTAAACTGGCAGAGCTGCCTGAGTTTTTAACAATTTCTCAAAAACATGTGCTCAAGCTTATTGTTATCTTACGCTTGGCAATTTTATTTAATCAAAAACGCCAAGTGAGTTTAAAGCCGGATATGGAAATAAGCGCGAGCAATTTGGGTTTATTTATTAATTTTAGTGATAACTACTTACAAGAGCATACTCTACTTCAAGCTGACTTAGACCAAGAACAGCTCTATCTTAAAAAAGTGGGGATCCAATTTGAATGTGTGTGATCATAAAAAACTCGCCAAACAAGCGCTTCCCAGGCTATTACAAAAGAAGCTAAGTTCCCGCGTCCTGACCACCTCTTACTACTACCCATGAAGGTATACTCCTAGATAAAACCCTTCGGGCTGCGCCTATTTGGCATTGATACTGCGTTATCGCCTATTTATGGGAAGTAACCACACCACATAGGCTCTGCCTTGCCTCAATACCAAACAGACTGCTGCAAATTTAACCTTGAAAGATAAACAGACCCTAATCTAATTGCGCTTTTTAAGCTTTAATTTTTACTAATTGAATGTTGTAGAAAGCTTTATTGCTGACAAGTATCAATAAAAAATCGTACTACATGTCGGCGTGGCGGTTAATGCTTTGCATCATTTGCCTTAATCCTTGCTCTTCGAGTTGTAACAGCTCACCTAGTTTTTCTTGAGCCTCAGGTGACTGCGCTTTTTCTGCCAAATAACTATATGCATTCAATACTTTTTGATGTTGTTGTGATAAATATTCCTGAATCACTTGCTCATCTAGCTGATTACTGCGATCTAAATCAGTAAAGTTAATGACTTCTGAGTTCTCTGAAAAATATTCATAACAATACGTATCTAAAGTGTTTATTTGGATAATAGCTTTAAAGCCAATTAAATCTTCCGCGAGTTTTTTTTCATATTCAACACAGTAGTCAACTAGCTGCCTATTATGCTCACCTAATAACTCTCTAACACTGAAAAAGTTAGCCGCCATTTGTGTATGAAACTGAACGGTCCAATCGAACACTTCTTGGATTGTTTTAACTTGCATGTGCGTTCCTCACTATTTAACCCTAATAATTAATTAGATGCGCAAATCGTGCCAGTAAAAAACACAATAAAATCAGTAACTAAGTTAAAGGTGTGTAACATGCACTGATTTTTTCAGTACAAGTTACACAACTAATGTAAAAATTATAGGTTTCGCTTTCGCCATAATAAATACACTGCAGGTAATACCAACAATGTTAAAACAAGGGCGCTAAACATACCACCAACCATAGGGGCGGCTATTCGGCTCATTACTTCACTTCCCGTACCTGTGCCATATAACACTGGTAACAGGCCAATCACTATGGTGGCTACCGTCATCATTACCGGGCGAACGCGCAAACCAGCACCTTCTAATATGGCGTGCTTAAGCTGCTCAATACTCATAGTTTTTCCTAATTGAGAGGCCACCTCTATCTGCGCTTTATACGCTTGATTTAAATACACCAACATAATAACGCCTATTTCTACGGCCACCCCAGCAAGGGCAATAAAGCCAACCCCCACAGCAACAGAGAAATTAAAGCCTTCTAAGTACATTAGCCAGATGCCACCTATCATCGCCAGTGGTAAGGTGGCCATGATAACCGCCACTTCAACAAAGCTTCTAAAATTCAAGTACAGTAACACCACAATAATCGCTAAAGTGAGCGGCAATACATAGGCGAGCTTTTCTTTCGCGCGCTCCATGTATTCGTATTGCCCTGCCCAAGTTATAGAATACCCTGCGGGTAAAATTAGCTGCTCGTTTAGTAACTGCTGAGCATTTTCTACATAGCTGCCAATGTCAGTATCTTTAATATCAATAAAGATCCACCCATTTAACCGCGCATTTTCACTTTTTATTCCTGGCGGGCCATTTTCAATAAATACATCAGCCACATCAGCAAGCGCAATACGCTGCCCAGTTGGGGTGACAATGGGTAATAGCATCAGTTCTTCAGGTGAGTCACGATACGCTTGCGGATAACGAATATTTACCGGGTAGCGCTCTTGTCCTTCCACCGTTTCAGTTACGTTCATCCCCCCAATGGCGGTTGCGACCACTTGTTGCACATCTGCAATATTTAAACTGTAACGCGCTGCTTTTTCACGGTTAATATCAACCTTAATATAACGCCCACCCGCAACTCGCTCTGAGTAAACCGAGGCTGTATCGGGAAGATCTTTAAGTAGTACCTCTATTTGCTGGCCTATTTTTTGAATTTCATTCAAATTTGGCCCCGCGACTTTTATACCCACAGGTGTTTTAATCCCTGTAGCTAGCATATCTATTCGTGTTTTTATTGGCATGACCCAAGCGTTAGTGAGCCCTGGGAACTTTACTAAAGCATCCAGCTCTTGTTTAAGCTTTTCGGTGGTCATGCCCTCGCGCCACTGATCTTTAGGCTTAAACTGTATGAAGGTTTCAATCATGGTGAGTGGGGCCGGATCAGTTGCCGTTTCCGCTCGTCCAATTTTACCAAATACGGTTTTTACCTCAGGCACAGTGGCAATCAGCTTATCGGTTTGCTGTAATAGCTCGCGCGCTTTACCAATCGAAATCCCAGGGTAAGTCGTCGGCATATACATTAAATCCCCCTCATCAAGAGGTGGAATAAACTCACTGCCTATTTTATTTATCGGATAAAAGCCTACTAAAGTAATTACTAGTGCCACCAGTAACGTACTTTTTGGAAACTTTAACACCGTGTTTAACAGTGGTTTATAACTATTTACCAGTAAACGGTTTACCGGATTTTTATTTTCAGATATCACCTTACCGCGAATAAAATAGCCCATTAGTACGGGTACTAAGGTAATTGCTAAGCCGGCAGAAGCCGCCATTGCATACGTTTTTGTGTACGCCAATGGTGCAAACATTCGCCCCTCTTGAGCTTCTAAAATAAACACGGGCATAAAGCTGACTGTAATAATTAATAAGCTAAAAAATAATGCAGGCCCTACTTCACTGGCAGAATCAATCACCACTTGCCAGCGGTTTTCATCTGTTAGTGGCTTTTTCTCCATGTGTTTGTGCATGTTTTCAATCATCACAATCGCACCATCTGTCATGGCACCTATCGCTATAGCAATGCCCCCTAACGACATGATATTGGCGTTAATCCCCTGCCAATGCATAATAATAAAAGCGGTGAGTATGCCTAACGGTAAGGTAATAATAGCCACCAGCGATGAGCGTACATGGAATAAAAACACCACACACACTAAAGCCACTACAATCAGCTCTTCCATCAATTTAGAGGTGAGGTTATCAACTGCGTCCTTTATTAAGTGAGAGCGATCGTACACAGGTACAATTTCAACCCCCTCAGGCAGGCCTTTTTTAAGTGACTCCAATTTAGCTTTAACGAGCTCTATGGTTTTTTGCGCGTTTTCACCAAAGCGCATCACGACTACGCCACCAGCCACCTCGCCTTCACCGTTAAGCTCGGCAACCCCACGGCGCATTTGTGGGCCTAAACGCACATTAGCAACATCACGAAGCTGTAATGGGGTGCCATTGGCGTTAAGGCCCAAAGGGATCGCCTCTAAATCAGCAATACTTTTTATATAGCCTGTACTTGTCACCATGTATTCGGCTTCTGCCATTTCAACAACTGATGCCCCCATTTCTTGATTACCTTGCTTAATGGCAGTCTGAATAAGGCTTAACGGAATACCATAGGCGCGCAACTTATCAGGCTGAACGTTGACTTGATATTGCTTGACCATGCCACCTACCGATGCCACTTCAGATACACCGGGCACTGTTTGCAGTTCAAACTTTAAAAACCAATCTTGTAAACTGCGTAACTGGCTAATATCATGCTTACCTGTGGTATCAGTGAGTGCATATAAATACACCCACCCCACTCCTGTGGCATCGGGGCCCAGCTCTGCAATTGCCGTACTGGGTAAACGCGCAGATACTTGACTTAAATATTCCTGAACACGACTTCGCGCCCAGTATAAATCGGTGTCTTCGTCAAAAATAACGTACACGTAAGAGTCACCAAAAAACGAAAAACCACGTACTGTTTGCGCCCCAGGTACCGATAACA
This sequence comes from Pseudoalteromonas sp., assembly GCF_018402495.1. Taxonomy (GTDB): domain Bacteria; phylum Pseudomonadota; class Gammaproteobacteria; order Enterobacterales; family Alteromonadaceae; genus Pseudoalteromonas. Next base: position 113,105 of record NZ_JAGYIU010000004.1, on the reverse strand, counting down.
TCGCCGTGGTTATAGGAAATGTAACCTGATCTTGTACCACTTGCGGTGCTTGCCCAGGGTAGGATGTTTTAACAATAACCTGTACATCAGATAGATCGGGCAAAGCGTCTATAGGCGTATTTTTTACAGCATACAAACCACCACCAATCAATATGGCGCTAAGCAGCAACACAAAAAAGCGATTAACAACTGACCAGCGAATAATTGCAGTAATCATAACAGCTCCTAATGATGACTGTGCGCAGCATGCACAGAAGTCATGGTATGAATTATAAACTCGCCATCATCAACACTAAAAGTAAAGGTCACTTCAGCATTTGGCTCAAATATTTCAATATCTATCGTTTCGCCTAGCACAAAGTCCATGGTTGCAGGTTCTCGCCCCCACTTCTCAATCGCCTCACGGCTAATATTCATAACCCGCGTGCTAGGGTCAATGCTATTAATCACTCCATTCACAGTAGCCATACTTGGATCGGTATCACTCATTTGCATACTGCTATGCGAGGGCACTTGCATACGCTTAAAGTCTGAGCTCTTACTCGACTCTGAATCAATTAAAAACTGCGCAGAAGTAACCACTTCATCTTCTGCCATAACACCGGATAAAATCTCAGTATGAATCGCATCGCTTCGCCCTAAGGTTACTTCAACCGACTTAAAACGTCCTTCTCCAAGTGCAACTACAACGCGGTTTTGGCTACCAGTGCGAATAACCGCCTCTTTAGGCACAATGAGCTGCTTTTCAGCTTTTTGGCTATGAATACTCACTTGCGCAAACATATTTGGTTTTAATTGATAACCTTGGTTATCAAAACGCAAACGCACTCTTAAAGTCCGATTTTTAGCATCTAGGGTAGGATAAATATAATCCACCTGCCCCTGCCAACTTTTGCCACTTATATAATCAAGAGTCATGGTTACCGGTAAGCCAACACGGATCAGCTCAGCTTGGCGTTCAAATACTTCAGCCTCAACCCACACTTCGTCAAGCTGTGCAATACTCATCATTGATGTATCTGGTTTAACGTAAAACCCTTCACGAATATTAAGCTCATCGACAACACCACCTTGGCGGGAATAAAAAGTAATGTTTTGCAGCACTTGCTGGCTTTTTTGCAGGCGTGAAATAAAATCCTCTGACACATTAAGCGATTTTAAACGCGCTTTGGCTGCACGAATTAACACCGGATTATTGCGTTTTAACGCTAAAACAAACTCTTCTTGGGCATTGACTAACTGCGGCGAATACAAAGTATAAAGTGGCGCATCTTGTTTAACCTGATCGCCCGCGGCTTTCACATATAACGTCTCTACCCAGCCCTCTACCCGCGGGTGAATATGAATGAGCTGATCTTGGTTATACTGTACATAGCCTACTGTGTTGACTTCATTTTCCAGCGCCGCAAACTCTACAGGAGCCTTGCGTACACCTAAGTTATTGATCACGGTAGGTGAAATTTTAACACTGCCGGGGCCTTCATTGGCGCCACTGTCTGACTCTTCATAAACAGGCACTAAATCCATACCCATAGGTGACAAACCCGGTTCATCACGGCGATAATTACTGTCCATTGGCGCCACCCAGTAAAGCGGCTCTTTTTTACTACTAGTTTTGTTATCGCTTGGCATAGTGTGCTCAGCTGGCAAGCTCAATAACACCCCGGCAGTCAGCGCTGCACTGCATAGAGCCACCAATAACAATTTTAAATTAGTATTCATAGGTTAGCTCCTGCTGTGGTAAGTTTTTTAAGCTGGCGTCATCAGCACTGGCGTAATAATTTAACCGTGCAATAATAATTTTTTGATCAACATGAATATTAAGTGCGTCTATTTTGGCATTTAATTCGCTGATCCGCGCTTGCATCACATCCGAAAAATTACCATCATCGCGAGTATAAGCATTAAGGGTCGCTTGTGCTTGTTCGGCCATTTGCGGCAGTAACTTAGTTTGGTAAAGCACCGATCGCTGGCTCAATCGTGTTAGCTGACTAACTTCCTTAAAGTACATCCCTTGTAGCTTTTTAAGGGCAATTAATTTTTGTGTTTTTGCTTCTTCGCTATTAGCAATCGCAGCATTAACGAGTTGATCTTGGCGATTATCGGTAAATAGCGGTAAATCTATACTCACTCCCACAGAGAACAGATCTGCTCGCGAGCCCCCCATTGGCATATCATCGCGATAACCATATTCCATGTTCACGCCTATTTGTGGTTTATAACCTTGCTCAGCCACATTGATTTGAGTTTGCTTTGCCTCTATTGCATTATCAATTGCCATAATAGCGGGATGCTTTAATAGCAGTGCCATTAATTGCTGAAACTCTAACTCGGTGTAGTTTTTTAATGCTACAAGCGCTGAAAAATCATCACCAACAGGTTGGCTTAGCATATCAATAGGCAACCATTGTGTTAGCCGCTTTTTAGCACCTTGAAGTTGTTGTTCAAGTTGCATTAGTTTATCTTCAAGACGGGTTAGCTCTAATTGCGCACGAATAATATCTTGTTGGCGTGTTTTGCCTACCGCGCTTACATAACTTGATTCGGTAATATCGATTAGCTGAGTAAACAGGGCTTTGTCTTGCTCAATAAGTTCAATAGTTCGCTGTGCTCTGTATGCATTGAGCCACGACTCAGTCACTGTGGTTTTTACCTGCGCGAGCCTATCTTTACGTAGCCAAGGCTCGGATGCAGCTGACTGAGACAGTGCTTTTTGCTGCAATGCTAAACTGTCACCTCGGCTTAAAGATTGACTAATTCCCACTTTAAATTGGGTCATATTTTCTTGGTCAAAAGCAAAACCATTGGTTGGTAAGTTCATCAACCCTAAAGTAAGTACCGGATCAGGTAGAGTACCTGCGGCAATGCTTTGCGCTTCAATTGATGCTTGTTTTTGTTTGCTGGCTTTAAGCCAAGGCTCATGATTTAAGGCATAGTTAATGGCCTCATCTAAACTCAGTTCAGTACTGTGTACAGTAAGGCTAATGCTCAACAAGCTGCTCACACAAACGGCTTTTAATACTGCGAAGTGATTCATCACTTGCTCCACTTAAATTTAAAAATAATGAATAAAAACAATTAAATTTATAAGCAGATAGATGAAAAAAGCTAAATGACTAGATTTTGAATACACCTATCCTGCGGTTATACAGACATAGGAGGACGATAAAGGGAGCGTACAAAGTTAGGTGGGGGCTGTGTTACAATAAGATGTACTTTTTCATCGGGTAATTTAGAGGCACTAAATAGCGAGTTTACACTCAAGAACGAATGCGAATTACAAGCACTCATTGGGCAACTGCAATCTTGAGCTACCGCGTTCTCATCGCTGCAACAGTCCATGCCCATCATTGATGTATGCGCGTCGTCGCTCATTGCCATCTGGGTATGTTGCATGGATGCATGAGTTGCCATGTTCATATGCGGCATATCACATACCATAGATACAGACGCAACAGCTTGACCCACAAAAGTGAGTAGCAAGGTCAGCGTGAGTAAAATACAGTAAATACGTTGCAATGAAATAACCTAAAAGTAAATAGACGCTAAAAGTTTATGGTAACTGGCTTTAAAACTCAATAATTAACTGGTTTTTACCACTGGCTTTATCAAACTACTGGCCGCAATGGCGAATAGGCAATATCCGGTAAAATACCAAAAACCAGTACCAAACTCAGCATGCATATTAAGTAAGTCTTCTGAGTTCGCGTTTGCATTACCAGCCATGTAAGCTACGATTAATGCAATAACAAACACATCCACCATACTCCATTTGCTCAAACTAATAATGACCTTACCAAGATTGTACTTAAACGAAGTCTCCTTCAGTGCACAATAAAACAATTGAAGCAGCAGCTTAATTGTTGGGATCACTATTGAAAAAAACGCCACTAATATCGCCACTAAGTAGTTTTTGTTATCGGCCAGTTCGTTAACGGTGCCCCAAATACTACGCGTTTTTTGATAAGCGCTGATCTCGCCTTCAAGTTTGTCTAATCCCAACATACTCGAGATCATCATTAGCATATTACGGGTGTTTTGATTTCCTTCATCTGCCAGCATTTCAATACCGGCTTGAGCAAGTTTAGATTTATCAATTTTGCCTTCCATACTCAACACCGGCTGTGTCACCCCGGGGATTAATAAAGCTAAGGCTATTAAAATAGTCGTGATAGGTAAAAATAAACGCATGCTGTTGTACTAAGTAAAATCAATATGTGCCAATCATACCCAAACGCTTTGCGTTAGTCTTGTTCAATAATGGTGGCTAATAACTCATCCGCATATTGGCGCGCATCTAACATGGCTGTATACACCAGCTCTATATCTGATGCAGGGCGAATAGTCTCTAGCAACTTTTTAGCCAATTGCCAGTTATCTTCTTCTACTGCTTTTATTAAATGTAATGAGTTCCCCATCATGCCATCAAAACTTAAAAGTGCACCAGATAACTCAGCCCCTAAACTAAACTCTTTGGCAATAGCTTCCAGTTCCATATCTAAAATAGCATCAAGCACCGACATCAAGCCGACTAAATAGCCTTGCTCTGCAATAATCTTTCCGCCAGGCTCTAAAATCAATTGCATAAACTGCGCTCTACATAAACCTAAACGAGTAAGTTCACTAGGCTTGTCTGAGCCAAGTTCGCTCAGCGCCAGTACTCGTACAAACTTTCTAATAGAATCTTCCCCTAAATACACAACCGCTTGTGGAATAGACGTAATCACTAAATTTTTATTAGCAGAGCGAGCATTAACTAGTTTGAGAACACGTGCGGTTAAACCCACATCTTTAGAAATACGTTGATTAATTTCGTTAAAATCTAAGTCGGGCCGAGATGTGCAGCGCAATAAATCAAAAACCGCCATTTTCAATGGCTCAACATTACCGTAACTGAGCATTTCTGGCCGTGCAAAAAAGAATCCTTGAAAGTAATCGCATCCAGCTTCTTTAAGCTGCCTAAATTCGTCATAGTTTTCAATTCGCTCTACCACTATTTTAACCTCAGGGTGATTGCGTTTGAGCTTTTTAAGTAGCATGGTGGTTTTTATTATAGGCGCTTCTACTTCAAGCTTTATATAATCAACCAAACTGAGCAAAGGTTGCCATTTTTCATGCGCGTCATAATCATCTAACGCAAATACATACCCTGCTTTTTTTAGCTCAGTTACTCGTTGAGTAACAAGCTCGATATTTTCAGTACGCTCAACAATTTCAATTACAGTATTTTCAGGCTGTAATAATGTAGGTAAATCCTCTAAAAGCCCTTCGCTCGATAAATTAATAAACACGGTCTGATTAAGCGCCAGCTTTTCCACCCCAACCAGCATTAACGCATTAAAAAAAAGTCGCCCAGTGGCCTGCCCGTCGGTTGTTCCCGCAGGAAAGGCATTATTAACTGAATCGCGATAAAGTAATTCAAAGGCAAAAATGCTTCTATCAGCATGAAAAATGGGTTGCCTAGCAATATATTGAGTGACCAAAATAGATGAATTTTTTACGTCTGGATTATTTGGCATTACCCTTCCTGTTTTGCAGTGATGTGAACGTTATTTTTATTGTTATACCTAACCAGTATAGTGAAACTTTAAACACTTAACGCAATTTTTAAGTTAGCCTAAGCTTATTAACTTCAAACTTTTTGTAGAGTCTGTCGCTTACATCCCCCCGAACATACCCAAAGGCAATGGTTATAACGTATAATATATATAATTTTTATATAAACTCACAAGAGCCACCTAATATGAGCATTGAACAAGCCTTAATAGAGCGTAGCAACAACCAATGTGAACTCTGCGCAGCAACAGATAACTTAACTGTATACGAAGTACCTCCAGTTACCGAAGCTCATTCAGATAAATGCATTTACACCTGTCAAATATGTAAAGATCAAATTGAAGGCACCCGCGATTTAACTCCTACTCATTGGCATTGTTTAAATGACAGCATGTGGAGCCAAACACCGGCGGTACAAGTTGTTGCTTATCGCATGCTGACACGACTAGCAGCCGATAATGGCTGGGCACAAGAAGCACTTGATATGATTTACCTTGAAGAAGACACATTAACATGGGCTCAGCAAGCGCTTGCTGAAGATGATGATATTAAACACATTGATAGTAATGGCGTAGTGCTACAAGCTGGCGATACCGTCACCTTAATAAAAGACTTAGATGTGAAAGGTAGCAGCTTAACGGCAAAGCGCGGTACTGCTGTGCGCAATATTGGCTTAACCAGCAACCCAGAACATATTGAAGGGCGTGTTGATGGCCAACGTATTGTTATTTTAACCAAATACGTTAAAAAATAAATAACTGATCAAGGCGCCTAGCGCCTTTTTTTATATCTCAATTTTCTTTATTTGCAGTATTTACTGGGGTCTGTTGACCTTTGCGGATTACAATTTGTTCAAACTAGGGGTGGTTTAATCGCGGCGCGAGGTTTGTAACCTAGTGGGCTAAGTCAAAACCGAGCAACAAAGAGTAAATCGCCCCTAGGCAGAACCCTTCGGGCAGCGCCTGTTTGGCATTGATGCTGCGTTATCGCCTATTTATGGGGAATAACCACACCACATAGGCTCTGCCTTGCCTAAATACCAAACAGACTGCTGCAAATTTAACCTTGAAAGGTCTACAGACCCTAATTAAGCGATGATTAAGTAAATTAGCCGTATGCTATTGCGTATATCCCCCATTATACCAAGGAACTGTTATGTCCACACCAAAGCCAAACTCCATATTAAAGTCGGTTGCAGGCCTGTGCTTTTTAGCAAGTGGCTCGTTTATGCTTAGCGCCTGTAACGACAATACAGCAAAGCAGACTAATGCTGTAGAACAGACCACGGCCGCCCTACCGGTGCAGGTTAGCTACTTAGATCGCAGTATGTTAGCGCCTAATTCACAGCTAACCGTCTCCTTGGTTGATGTGTCAAAAATGGATGTGGCAGCCACCGTTATCTCTGAGCAGGTAATTGATTTAGCAGGTGCACCGCCTTATAAAGTAGAGCTTGAGTACAATAAGGAAAAAATTGATACGGCACACCGCTATAACGTGCGCGCAACAATAACTAATCAAGGAGAATTACTGTACACCAGTACCACAAGTAACTCGCCTTTTGCTGATACAGCCTCATCAGAGCCTTTAGAAATTATTGTTTCAAAAGTAGCTCAAAAGCCAAACATCGATTTAGTCAATACCTATTTCAAAGCCGTTTCAATCGATGGCGAGCCTGTTGTTGTAAATACCAAAGAACCCTTTATTCAATTTAATAGTGACAACACTGTGCATGGCTTTTTAGGATGTAATAACTTTCATGGCGGTTATGAAGTATCGAGGCAAATGGTTACGTTTACGCAGTTAGCAACCACACAAAAAATGTGTCATGACAATATGAAACAAGAAAGCGCAATGGCGGGTGTGCTGCAAGCAGCATCGCAATGGCAAATTAACGGTGAAAAATTAGTATTACAAAATGAGGCCGGCGAACAACTTGCAACCTTTAGCGCTGTTTACTTTTAATTAAGCGTAATAATACTCCGCATCGAAGCAGATCAATATAAAGCCCAGTTAAACTAGGGTCTGTTGATCTTTCAAGGTTAAATTTGCAGCAGTCTGTTTGGTATTTAGGCAAGGCAGAGCCTATGTGGTGTGGTTATTCCCCATAAATAGGCGATAACGCAGCATCAATGCCAAACAGGCGCTGCCCGAAGGGTTCTGCCTAAGGGCGATTTACTCTTTGTTCCTCGGTTTTTACTTAGCCCACTAGGTTACAAACCTCGCGCCGCGATTAAACCGCCCCTAGTTTGAACAAATTTTAATCCGCAAAGGTCAACAGACCCTAGGCTTATTTATTTTTATTCGGCAACTAACTGTTCGCTGCGATAAAAGCCAGTAGGCTTGCTCAACAAGCTCACTAGTTCAGGCAACACGTCATCCATTGCCTGTTTTAATTTCCAGGGTGGGTTAATCACTATCATTCCAGAGGCAGTCATACCATGTACATCAGTGTCAGCTTCGGTTGCTAATTCGAATAATTGAATGTTTCTAATTCCCGAATCTATTAAGCCCTGCTCCATATTATCAATACGTTCTCTATCTACAACCGGATACCAGATCATGTATGTCCCCGTCGCAAAGCGTTGATGCGCTTTAACAATGGTTTGTAGCACCGTATTGTAATCGTCTTTTATTTCATATGGCGGATCGATTAATACACAGGCTCTGCGTGAAGCCGGCGGTAACAAGCCAATTAAGCCCGCAAATCCATTTTCGCCGCGTACACGAATAGAACGCCTACCTTGCATGTTTTCTTCAAGTAAGACTAAATCTCGCGGATGCAGCTCAAAAAACCACCCCTTATCTTGACGGCGTAAAAAGTGTTCCGCTATTTTTGGAGAGCCTGGGTAAAACGCCAGTGATGCGCTCTCATTAAATAATTTTATTAACTCAATATACTCATTTAAAGCGCTATATTGACTCGTATGTTGCCACAGTTTTTCAATGCCATCTTGATACTCTTGCGTTTTTTGCGCATCTGGGGCGGCAAGTTCAAAAAAACCAGCACCAGAATGCGTGTCTATATAGTCAAGCGGTTTATCTTTAATTGTTTGGTAACCCAACACCTGCGCAAGCACTAAATGTTTAAGTACATCGGCAGGATTACCTGCGTGAAATGAGTGTCTGTAACTAAGCATTATTTATATTCGCCATACGCTATTTAATAAAATTAGTGAACCATAAGCACACTGCCTTGACAACCGATAGCAGCAAAAGCGGGTGTTTACGTGAACAATTTCTGAATGAAAAAGCCAATAGCATGAATTATCCCTTAACATAGAATAAAAATCACCTAAAACCAGCGTAAATGCTGGCAAATAAGCACACTTTGCTTTACATTTGCATGACATTAATTACAGTTTTATGAGCGCATTTATGAACAACAACACTCTTCAACAACTCGAACAACTGATCGATCAACTAATTACTCATAATAATCAGTTAAAAGCTGATATTTCAGAGCTTAAAGAGCAAAATAGCAAATTACTTGATGAAAATGAGCTATTACAGCTAGAGGCACTTGAAAATGAAGAAAAGCAAAAAGATGCAAGCACAACATTATCTTCACTACTAGATAAGCTTCAAAGCGCACAACAGGCAAGCTAATGTCTGAGCTGCAAAACCAGCGAGTCACTGTTGAATTGCTTGGTAAAGAGCAGCAATTTGCTTGTCCTGATGGACAAGAAGAGGCACTAAAAGCGGCCGCTAAAAATCTAAATGATTTAGTTGAAAAAATGAAACAACGCTCAACGGTCAGAAACGATTATAAAGCATTACTTATGGCTGCGTTGAACTTAAGCCACGAATTGCTTGAAGCAAAAACTCAAAAATCAGTTGAACTTGAACATCAAGATCAACTGATTGATAAGCTGAGTCAGTACTTAAGCTCGAACCCTGAGCACACTAAATAAAAGCGCATTTTGCGCTTTTATTGTTTTTATCGCCCAGAGAAAAAGATGCAATTATTTTTAAATAAAGCGCAAAAAATAGGTAAGTGCTTACTGCCTTTAATCGGCCTATTTATACATACAAAAAGCAATGCAGCAGTTGAGTGGCAATCGTTATCAGCTAATATTCAATTTATCCAGCAGCCAGATAGGTTACGTTTTTACGACTCTAATCAAGTGTTAATTCAGGGCAGTGAATGTGCCTTACTGGTAGATGCCAGTGGTAACTTTGCAGCAGTAGAGCAACTGGTTACCGAACTAAAACAACAGCTAAAGACGCCTTTATGTTACTTGGTTGCAACTCATTTTCATGACGATCACTTGCTGGGCATGGCGGTTATGCAGCATGACTTCCCAGACGCAAAACTGATTACTCACCAACAAGTCGCTAACGATTTTTCGCGTTATCAGCAAGCATTAGCAGACAAGCTAGAGGGGTTCGAGAAAAGCATTGAACTGAGCTATCAACGATTGGCTACCTTACCCGATGCTGAGCAAGCCCAATGGCGAGAAAAGCTTACCCTTGCTAAAAAACGCTTATTTCGTTGGCAAAACTATCGACTAACCCCACCCAAAATCAGTATTAGTGAACCTAAAACGTTAGATTTAGGTGGTTATAAACTCACTATAAACCCGCATCAGGCACATACCAATGGCGACTTAACATTACTTGCCGACAAGGGTAAAACCTTAATTGGTGGAGATATCATTGACTGGCTACCCTACCCTGGGCATGGCGAGCTGAAGCAATGGCAAAGTTTATTAAAAAAATATATAAATAATAATGCGCTGTCACTTTTTATTCCTGGCCATGGCGATTTAGTCGATAAAGTTAAGCTAAAACAATCACTCACGTTTTTAGAAGCAATTACGGAGCATGCTAAAAATAATCCTGAAGCCAGTATTGAGCAATTACAAAAAAGCTTTCCACGTGAGGCACTAAAACCTTATCAACAAGAACCACTTGATATAAAATCAAGCCACTTATTTTTGCAATCGGGATTACTTCGCGCTAAAAACAGTCAATAATTGAACACAATGGATTGTGTTAAAATATGGAAATATATTTTTTAAAAAGGAATAAAATGCGTTACTTGATCTTATGCTTTGCCATTGTATTGCTATGCAGCTGTAAAACCATCCAGCCAGAGATCATTGCGCCTGCAGTTCCCACACCCGTAGAGTCAAAACCGGCATTATCAAACACGCCGACCTCTAAAAACACTTACAAAGTCATTAATAAAAAAGCCACACCCAAAGCCCCTGAAATGGCTCAACCTACAGAGTTATGGGCACATATCGCTAACAACTTACATTTACCTGTTGAGCAAAATCAGGCGTTAAAAAAACGCATTAACTGGTATTTAAAACAGCCTAATTATTTAAAAATAGTATCTCGGCGTGCAGAGCCTTTTTTATATCATATCGTAAAAAAAGTTGAGCAAAAGCGCCTGCCGATGGAGCTCACCTTGTTACCGTTTGTAGAAAGTGGTTTTAGGCCTACCGCGCGCTCAAGCGAACACGCTGTGGGTGTATGGCAACTCGTTGCAGCAACCGCACATCATTTTGGGGTTAAATCAGATCCATGGTACGACGGACGCCAGGATGTATTAGCCTCAACCGATGCGGCACTTGATTATTTAAGCTATTTACATAAACGTTTTGATGGTAATTGGCTACATGCACTTGCGGCCTATAATACCGGTGAAGGCCGAGTTAAGCGCGCTATAAAACGCAACCAAAAACGAGGTAAATCAACTGACTTTTGGGCGCTAACGCTACCTAAAGAAACCGCAGATTATGTACCTAAACTGTTGGCATTGAGCTATTTAGTGAAACACCCTAAGGCAAATTTTAAACGGCCAAAGCTTCCTTATAAAGCACTGACTACCTCGCTAAATGTGGCAAAACAGTTTGACTTTTCAGTTATGGCCAAGCTCTCTGGTATTGGCGTTAAACAGCTACATTCACTCAATAGAGGTTACTTAAAAAATCAGAGCTCTCCTAATGGGCCGCACACTTTGTTACTGCCAATAGAGCAGCAAGCCTTACTAAAAAACCGATTGTTCAAAGCAAACTTTTCAGGCGAATACATCGTTAAAAAAAATGACACTTTGTACGGTATTGCCAAGAACTTTGGCTTGCCTTTAAAAGTATTAAAACAGCTTAATAATAAGCAAAATAACTTTATTGGTGTTGGTGAAAAACTTATTTTAGGAGAGCCAAAAACGCTGCCTGAGTCGCTCACTATTAACTATAAAATAAGCCCTTATCTAGAACAAAAAGCGTCAGTGACCCCAACCATTGAAGTGGGTTATCACGTAAAACCCGGTGACAACCTGTGGAATATAAGTCAGCTATACGGCGTTGCTCATAGCGACTTAGCGCGTTGGAATAAATTATCGGCCTCAAGCGTATTAAAACCTGGTACTCAGTTAGTTTTATTTATCCCTCAAGCGGCTACGCCAAAAACTACACCGGATAAAAAAGACCTGTTACTCGACTTACAAAATACATTAAATCATCCACGTTAAGTTTCTAAAGCGCAGTATTTCGCGTAAAATTGCTTTTAATTCATTTAAAACTCAAAGAGACAAGCATGCAAATCAGTAAAAATTCGGCCGTTGAATTTCATTACACCCTTAGCGAAGCGGGTGAACAAATAGAAAGCAGCCTAAATGACGCGCCATTAAGTTATATTCACGGCAGCGAAGGCATGCTTACAGGTTTAGAAACCGCACTTGAAGGTAAAACTGCTGGTGATAAATTTAGCGTTACGTTATCTCCAAGTGAATCATACGGTGAGCGTGTTGATGACTTAATTCAGCGCATTCCCCTTAAGCACCTTCAAGGTAATGTAAAAGTATGGAAACCAGGCATGACTGCCATGGTGCAATCAAACCAAGGTCGCCACCAAGTTACCATTGTAAAAGTAGGCCGCTTTAATGCCGATTGTGATTTAAACCACCCATTTGCTGGTAAAACACTGACCTTTAATGTTGAGGTTGTCTCAGTTCGTGAAGCCACAAACGAAGAGATTTCTCACGGCCATGTTCATGCTGAAGGTGGTTGCGGCCACGCACATTAATTGCTAATTAGAGGAACAAGTATGTCAAAAGTTGCAATAGTAACGGGTGGTTCTAAGGGTATTGGCTTTGCTGTGGTAAAGCGATTATTAGCAAGCGGCTATCAGGTTCATAACTTAGATATAGAACCCAGTGAATGTGGTGTTTTTCATCAATGTGATGTTAGCAATGTAACTGCAGTACGCCAGTGTATACAGGCTATTATTGAAAAAATACAACGAATTGATGTACTTGTTTCAAACGCTGGCAAGCACTTAAGTGCCACAATTGAGCAAACCGACGAACAGACATTAGATGCGTTAATGGCTCTTAATGTTAAAGGTGCATACGCAGCTATACAAAGCGTATTGCCCGCCATGAAAGCACAGCAAGATGGCGCTATTGTGTTAATTGCCTCAGATCAGGCCATTATTGGCAAACAAAACTCATTTGCTTATAACCTGACTAAACATGCATTAGCTTCAATGGCTAAAACCACCGCCTTAGATTACGCAAGCTTTAATATTCGCGCTAATGCCGTGTGCCCTGGCACCATAGAAACGCCGTTATTTCATAATGCGATTGATGCATACTGCAAAAAAAGTGGCGCAAATAAAGCAGATATTGTTGCCGAAGAAGCCGCTTTACAACCACTTAATCGTTTAGGCCAAGCCGATGAAATTGCTGCACTGGTAAACTTTTTAGTAAGTCCAGACGCCAGCTTTATTACCGGCAGTTTGCAACGCATTGATGGCGGCTACACAGCGCAATGAGTACTAAAATTATTGACCCACATGTACACTTTTTTAATTTGCAGAAGGGGCAATATACCTGGCTGCAAGGTGCTAACCCACCCGCATGGCCAAATTTAGAGACGATTAAAGCCTATATAACCGCAGCTCAACTACAACAACAAACACAGTTTGAACTTGCCGGGCTTGTGCATATTGAAGCAGGCTATGATAATCAAAAACCAATCAAAGAGTTGCATTGGTTGGCTGAACATTTAGCGGGGCAAAATTATAAAGCCATCAGCTTTGCACATATTGATAATCATCCTGCGGATTTTGATGCTGCCATTATTGCGTTATCACACCCAAGCTTAGTTGGGATTAGAGATATAACAGAAGGCACTGACATAATGCGCTTATGTAATAGTTATTGCCTAGAAAACTTAGCGTTATTAAGCAGTCAGCAGTTAGTTTTTGAAGCTCAATTTGCAATTGAAAATCTAGCAATTACCCAGCAAATGATAACTTATTGCCGCCAGCTTCCACATTTGCAGGTCGTTATAAATCATATTGGCCTACCTAATTGCTTACCCAATTGGCAACAGGGTATAAGCCAATTAGCGCAAATAACCAATTGTAGGATCAAGTTTTCAGGGTTTGAATTATTTTCTGATCTAGTTAAAACCCAGCAAAAACAGTGCTTTGATTTTATTATTAAGCACTTTGGTATACAACGAGTAATGTTTGCAAGCAACTTTCCTGTATGCCAAATAAATGCAAGCTATCAGCAATGCTGGCAAAGCTACTTGCAACTATGTAACGATGATAACATGTGGTCACAACTTAGCTACAAAAACGCTCAGGATTGCTATCAAGTTTAATTAAAACCCGCTATATTTAGTCTATGTTGTATAAAAATATAATATCAATATGGCTACTTCATCAACAAAAAAATTTGCGTTAAGACTTACTAGTTTCTCCTTTCTAGCTATACTCGCCGGCTGTGGCGGCAGCTCAATGACCGATAATACCCCAGAGAACGGAAAAAGTATCAATTGGACTCAAGGTGTATTTCAACCCTCCAGTAACTTTTATCAACAATGCCAAGCATTAAACGAAAAGCACTGGTTACGCTCTTGGAGCAACGAAACGTATTTATGGTATGATGAAATAATTGATCGCGACCCTGCAAAAACAACCGGTGTTATCAATTACTTTGATCTTTTAAAAACTGAGCAACTTACAGATTCAGGTGCTAAGAAAGATAATTTTCATTCCAACCTACCAACTGAACAATGGAAAGCACAGAGTCAGTCAGGAGTGAGTTTTGGTTATGGCTTTAAAATAAAGCTGCTTAGTCCCAGTGCACCTCGTCAGGCAATAATTAGCGATACAGAGTCTGATACTCCTGCCAGTAACTTTGGTTTAAGCCGCGGTTATGAGCTGTTAGAAGTTGATGGCATCGATTTTATAAACGCTAATTCGCAAGCTGAAGTAGACACTATTAATGCCGGTTTATTTCCTCGTGAAAATGGTAAACAAACTCAGTTTGTATTTCGTGATATAAACACTGGTGATGTATTTGATGTAACGTTTACATCGCAAAGTATTTCCGCTCAACCGGTAAAAAAACTGACAACTTTTGCCAATGGTGAAGTAGGTTATTTTTTATTTAATAGCCATAATGCTGTAGCTGAAAAGCAACTTTTCGATACCTTTAATAACTTAGTAGCCAGCGAAGTGAAAGAGCTAATAATAGATATGCGCTACAATGGTGGTGGTTTTTTACAAATGGCCAGTCAGGTGGCCTATATGGTTGCAGGACGTACTAATACTCAAGGTAAAATATTCGAGCAAACGATTTTTAACGACCAACACCCTAATTTTAACCCTATTACAGGGGAGCGCTTAAAGCCACTGCTATTTACTGATGAATTTGTCGGTTTTGCAGATAACCCAGCTTTAACGCCGGGTACCCCTCTACCAAGCTTAAATCTAGATCGGGTTTTTGTATTAACCACAGATAATACCTGTTCAGCAAGTGAAGCTGTTATTAATGGCTTACGCGGCGCTGAAGTAGAGGTAATACAAATTGGTGGTAATACCTGCGGTAAGCCTTACGGTTTTTACCCAGCTGATAATTGCGGTACTACCTATTTCACCATTCAGTTTACCGGTGTAAATAATAAAGGCTTTGGTGAATACTCGGATGGTTTTGCACCAAAAAATAGTACTCAAAGTGAATTTCAACCTGTGATGATTCCAGGCTGCGCTGTGGCAGATGACTTTACTCATAAACTTGGTGATCCAAACGAGGCCATGCTTGCCGCGGCGCTTAATTATCGAAGTACAGGCCTGTGCCCTACAGCATCCTCAACTATCGGGAAACAAGGCTTTGTGCCAGCTTTAACTAATGATTCAGCACATATAGAAGATGATAGGGCTAATAATATATTTAATAATAATCGGATTTTAGGCCAATGAAAAACCGTAGCCTCTATCAGCAATTAATGTGTATTAGTCTCTTATGGCTGCTAGTAGCTTGTAATGCTCCAAATTCAGAATTAACACCGAAACTACAACATGCTTTACTCACTGAGCCACAAAGCGAACTCATCGCTCAGGGACTTGCGCGGTTGATGCATAGTGATGCGATTGCTGTAGACAATGATGTATTTATGCAGCGGAGCCTTTTAGTGACTGATGCAATGGAGCAGCGGGATGGACATGGTAACCCAATTATGGGCAAGCAACTCAATAGACCCGATCGCTTTGAGTTGCTAATCAAAAAAAATCTGTGTTTTTTACGCCATTTAGATAGTAAAGCCACTGAACCACTACCCAATGTGAAATGCAAATTAAACCAATAAAAAGCCCTTTTGGGCTTTTTATTGGTCTTCATTACTATTTTATCTCAACGCGTTGTGAGCGCATGACAATGTCATCATTAAGTTCAATTCCCAAACCTGGCTCTTCTGATACTTCAAAAAAGCCATTTTTAGGTTGTGGATCTTGTAAGCATAGCTCTCTATTCCACTTTTTAATCGCATAAGTATGATGCTCGTGAATTAAAAAGTTAGGGATTGCGGTCTCTAAATGCAATGATGCTGCAGTTGCAACCGGCCCACCACATACGTGCGCCTGAATACGCACATCAAAAATATCAGCGTAATCGCATACTTTTTTAGTTTCGGTAAAGCCACCACATAAGCCGATGTCTGGCTGCAGTACGTCAATACTTTGATCTTCTAGATACGGGCGCACACCCCAACGATTATACAAGCGCTCGCCGCCTGCAATAGGCACAGCCACTTTGTCAGCCACTTTTGCATGTAGAGAGTGATTTAAATAATTCACTGGCTCTTCAAAATACATACAATCGAATTCTTCTGCAATTTCACCAATTTGAATTGCCGATGTCGCGCCTGGTAAGCTATGACACTCAAAAATAATATCCACTTCGTCACCCACTGCTTCGCGGATAGCTTGCATGCGTGCGCGGTATAGCTTCATCTCTGGGCGAGAAATGATGTTGGTACGATCGTAATAGGTGTTGCCGTCTTTATCATATTGAATTGGATCGACCTTTACCGCATCATAGCCTTCAGCAATCGCTTTAAGTGCCGCTTCTGCATATTCTTGTGGCTGCACCAAGGCTTTAAATTCACTGTCCCAATCAAACTGTAGCTGTGATGCATAAGTACGTAATTTGTCGTTAACTTTGCCGCCAAGCAATTGGTAAACCGGTAAACCCAATGCTTTACCTTTTATATCCCAAAGCGCTGTATCAATCGCACTCATTGCTGCATAAACCACAGGTCCACCACCTAACCCCCAAAAACTTTCGCGCAACATACGCGACCACAGCTTTTCAGTTTGAAACGGGTCATGGCCAATCAAAAAGGCGTCGGCCATTTCTTTAATCATTGCCGCTGCAGCACTGTGTCCTAGGTCGTACGCAAGGCCTGCTTCACCCACACCGCTAATACCTTCATCGGTATGAATTCGAACAAATACCGGCGTCCATGCAGGACGATCAGGGCAATGAATATCAAAAACCTCAACGCGATTTACTTTCATAAAAATTCCTTATTAACCTTCAGTGGGTTATTTTGCAAAACTAGGATCAAGACGATACGCTTTTCGTAACATGGCAGGCCATGCTAATTGCCCCCCCGTACTGCCGCTGTGAACAACGTTCGCTTGGTTATAAATGTTATCAATAATAGCTTGAGGCACAGCAATCGCTTCTTGCGCACTTGATTGAATGGCTAACTGTATTTCACATGCACGCTGAAGGTCATAAAAGTGCATAAACGCATCGCCTACTGTAGACCCAACAGTCAAGCCTCCATGGTTCACTAATAACATATGGTTGGTAGTGCCTAAATCTGTTTGCAGGCGTTTACGTTCATCGTCATTTACCGCCAAACCTTCATAGCCATGGTAAGACAAAGACGGCAATGAAAACATTGCATACTGACTTAGCGGTAACAGCCCTTCTTTTTGTGTTGCAACCGCAATGGTTTCTTTGGTGTGCAGGTGTATAACACAATGTGCATCCTCACGTACTTCGTGAATGGCACTGTGAATAGTGAATCCTGCAGGGTTAATATTAAAGGGTGTATCGTCAATAATGCGGCCATTTAAATCTACTTTGACTAAGTTAGATGCAGTGATCTCATCAAACGTTAAACCAAAGGCATTCACTAAATAATGATCAGTGCCCGGTAGGCGAGCAGAAAGGTGCGTATAAATTAAATCCCCCCAGCGAAAATGGTCAACTAATCGATAACATGCGGCTAAATCAACACGTAGTTGCCACTCTTGTTCTGATACTTTATTTTTTAAATCGAACTGGGGTAAATCAAACATAACAAGCCTTTTAAAACACAGCATAGCGCTAGTGATTGTAGATGTTTAGAAGTCTAAATTAGTATTAGCATGATGGCAATCACCAAATAAAAAAGCCACACAAAGGTGTGGCTCTTTTTAATTTGCATTCGCGATTATTGTACTTTTGATAGGTAATCGGCAATCGCTTCAAATTCTTCATCTGTTACAGTGGCGGTCATCGCTTTCATTGCCATAGACATACCGTTATTACGCGCGCCTGACTTGATGTCTTTCATTTGCGCTACTAAATATTCTTTGTTTTGACCATTTAGTTTAGGGTACATCGCCATAATAGGTGCTTTACCTTCTGCACCATGACATGTTTGACAATTTTTAGCTGTGTACAGTGCCGCGCCATCTGCAGCAACTGCTGAAAATGAAAAACTTGCGGCTAAACTAATACCCGCGCCTAATAAAAGTATTTTTATCTTGCTCATTGTATTTACTCTTCTTTTTTCGGTTAAAAAAACGGTTGTGATTATTGTAGTCAATAAATCTTTAAAAAGCATACGTCCTTGGTAAGGTTTGACGATCAATCAGAACAAATACGTGTATCCCTCATAAAACAAATACTAGCTTGCCTTAGCTGAGCAGATACTTAATAACACCTTACCAAATAAGATCGTCTGGTACTTCAAAATCAGCGTACGGATCGTCCTCGTCCTTGGCTTTGTTCTCAGGTTCGACATGAAACACAATATACTTTTCATCAACCTCAGCCACTTTGCGTGCAGGCTCGTCTTCTAATACGTAAAACTGACCTTCTAATACACAAATAGCTAAACGCCCGCCAGATAACGATTTTTGTGTTTGTTCATTCACATCAAGTCCTTTCACTTTATTTTCATAAGTGAAGTTAAAGGTGCGCTCACCGCGAATCGACTCTTGATTATGATGCTCTAAAATTTGCTTAACACGAGCAACTTGCTCGCGTTGCTTAAGCTCTTCTTGACGCGCTTTATTAAGTTCTTCTGCTTTTTGTTGCTGCTCTAGCTTGGTTTGCTGAATATGCTTTTGCAAATCGTTCGGGTTGCTCGTCGCTCCCTTCTTTTGCTTTTTCTGTTGTTTGCGCTTTTCTGTTTTAGCAACTTTAGCTTTGTGTGATGTTGTTAAACCAGCTTGGAGCAATTGCTCTTGTAGTGACCCCATGGCGTGTTCCTACTAAAAACGAATATTAATGTTATTTTAATCACCAACGAGCGTAAATAACAGCGCTATCGGTATTAATCTAACAAACTCCTGAAAACAAAGCATGATTTAGCGCAATAAAGATTAATTTATGAAACCCCTGTTAGTTTTACATATAATGCGACATAACTATTAAGCGATATAAATGGTAGCTAATGCGTTTTCCTCATTTACTCATATGTTCTGTTTTTATTTTTTTTGTTTTATACGCACCACAGCCATTATTAAGTTTATTTGCTAGTGAATTTAATGTTACCCCCGCTGTTGCAGGCAGCTTAATGACAGCCACTATGTTGCCTCTAGCTATTGCTCCTTTGGTGTACGGGCTATTTTTAGCTAAGCGAAACCCGTTACTAATATTACGCATTGCGATGTTGTTTCTCGGCATCAGTTGTTTATTATTTATTTATGCACCTAGCTTTGAGTTACTGTTACTCGTTCGATTTTTGCAAGGGCTGACTTTGCCTGCCGCATTGACCGCCATGACCAGCTTTATTGGTATGAACTATCAAGCCGATACCTTGCAAAAAAAGATGACGCTTTACATAGGCAGTACCATTGTTGGTGGCTATTTGGGTCGAGTATTGGCTGCGCTCTTTAGTGATGTTTGGTCGTGGCAGAGTTTTTATTACCTAATAGCTACTATGCTGATAATTCTAGCATTAAGTATTCCCCATAAACGCTTTAATCGCACTAAATCAACCGAGGCTTTATCGCCGATAGATTATATTAAACAACTTAAAAAAGGTTCTGCAATTAAACTTTATGGAGCCATATTTTGTATGTTTTTTTGTTTTGCCGCACTATTAAACTACTTGCCCTTTATTTTAAAAAATACCTTTTTAATTAATAACACGCGCGATATTGGTATTGTTTATAGTGGTTATTTAATTGGCGCTTTAGCTTCTTTTTTCACCCCATGGTTATTAAAAAAGGTAACCTCTGCATGGCGTTTACTTATCGCTGCATTCGTCGTTTACAACCTAAGTATTGGGCTATTGATGAGTCATTCTCTGTTGTTGTTTTTAATTGCATTTACGCTATTTTGTGGCGCTATGTTTGTCATTCATTCCACAGCGGCCCCACTGGTTAATAAAATCAGTCACGCACCGCCAAGCGTTACCAATGGGTGCTATGTATCATTTTATTACAGCGGCGGTGCACTAGGCTCATTATTACCAGGGGTGATTTATCAACACTATGGACAAACCGAATTTATGGCAACATTACTGGCGGTTTGCTTGTGTGGACTAGCCCTAATTATGTGGGCTCAGCACGATGGCAAAAACATCACCCGTGGCTGATGCTCTGTAAAATCAAAAAAGCGCAGTAAATCAGGCTTAGTTAATAGCCATGTTTGAGTGTTTTCAAACGGATGGCAATGGAATAACTCACCAAACCAAATATCTTGGTCAAGCCAGAGCGTTACATCGCATTGCTTATCGTTCATTAAGCTGAGCATAGACACACACCCTGGCGCCACTTTAAGATACTTAGCTAAACGCTCATTAGAGGCAAACCCCAAGCGCGATAACCCTTGTTGCTTAGAGAGCAATTTTAAGTCGAGCTGTTTATCGTGGGCGGTGATCACTAAAAAGTGACGTTTACCTTCGTTGTCACGCAAAAATAGGTTTTTTAAACGTGTTCCAGGGCGATTCACCATCAGTTCATCGGCGTCTAAACTACTATGTAGCGCCGGATGCTCTATTACGTCATACTCTATATTTAGCTGGGTTAACACTGCCGCTAGTTTTTCTTTATCCGCCAACATACTACAAACAACGCCCTCTTAATTGCACACTTAAATCACGCCATAACACCTCGTTTATTTTATACTTGTCTTCACAATAATTACGCTGTGCAAGTTCTTTACTAAGAAACTCTACGGCTTGATCTTCTAATTGTAATTTTAAAACAGTCGACTCTTCAAAATGCTCTTGCTCCGCAAAACGCTCAATATCACTTCGGGTTAGCTTTTTATTGAGATTAATTTGCTCGCGCGTCTTCGCCTTCACAGAAACCACATAAGCAAAAAGCTTATTACCTTGTTCATCAAGAGCATCATAAAACTGTTTTTGATTAATTTCGTAAGGCGGCTCATTAATCGAGCTGGTACAGCCAAAAAGAAAAACCATGAAAATTAACGCGTATTTTTTCATTATTGATTGTCGTTTTTATTAAGTAGTGAGGTTGAGTTTAACAAAAATTAGTTAAAACGGACAAATTTGTGAAAAAATACTTGACCAAAAACGCAAAAATATTTAAAGTTCATCCCGCTTAAGACTCAGCACTTAAGCATTTACATAGCATGTAAATTTGGAATGTGGGGCTATAGCTCAGCTGGGAGAGCGCCTGCCTTGCACGCAGGAGGTCAGCAGTTCGATCCTGCTTAGCTCCACCACTTTCCTACTCTCTCCTTTAAGTAATATCCTTATTTTTATATTCTAAATAAATTTCTCTGTTAATAATTTTTTGCCCTGTTTTAATCTTTATGTTTGCTTAGTTGTTTGATTTTGCTAAATCGAGATCAAAAATGCCGAGCAAAAGCTCGGCATTTTTATCGTTTATTAGGTTGGGTAAGTTATTCGCGAACTTGACCAACACCATTGACTAAATACTTTTCAGTCGTTAGTGACTCAAGCCCCATAGGACCATAAGCATGCAGCTTAGTCGTTGCAATACCAATCTCGGCGCCTAAACCTAGTTGTGAGCCATCAGAGAAACGTGATGACGCATTAACCATAACAACCGATGCATCCACACTACGTTGGAATAACTCTGCCGCAGCATCGTTTTTAGTACAGATAACTTCGGTATGATTTGAGCCAAATTGAGCAATGTGCTCAACGGCTGCATCAAAGCTTGGCACTATACGAATAGCAATTTCTAAATCTAAATATTCTTCACCAAATTCGTTATCTGCAAGCACAGTGGCATTATCAAAATACTCAGCCGCTTTGGCATCAGCATTTATTTTTACGCCTTCTTGGCGAAGCACTACCGCGCACAGGTTTAAAAACTCATCAGCAACATCTTGGTGTACTACTAACCCTTCTAAGGCATTACATACGCCAGTACGTTGAGTTTTACCGTTAAGTAGTAGATTAAGTGCCACTTCTAAGTCTGCATCTTTATCTACGTATAAATGACACACGCCTTTAAAGTGCTGAATAACAGGAATTGTGCTGTTTTCTGTTACATAGTTAATAAGCCCTTCACCGCCACGTGGAATAATTAAATCAATACTGTCGCGTTGCTGCATTAATTCCATTAGTAAAGCACGGTCAGGATCTGGAATAACTGAAATTAGCGCCGTTGGCAAACCATGTTTAGTAAGCACGCTGTGCATTACACTGGCAATCGCCTGCGAGCTTTTAAGTGCTTCTTTACCACCGCGTAAAATAACCCCATTCCCTGATTTAAAGCACAATGCACCCGCATCAGCCGTTACATTAGGGCGTGCTTCATAAATCATGCATACCACACCAAGTGGCACACGCATTTTACGAATTTTAATGCCATTTGGCCGTTCAGTGATATCGCGTAACTGGCCAACAGGATCATCCAGCGAAACAATCACTTCGATTCCTTCAGCCATCGCTTCAATGCGTTCATCATTAAGCGTTAGGCGATCTATCATTGATGCCGCTAAATTATTGTCGCGGGCTGCGCTTAGGTCACTTTCGTTTTCTTTGATTATAAATTCTTTTTGATCTCTTAATGCCGCTGCCATATCGGTTAACACGTTGTTTTTAGTCTCGGTATCGAGTAAAGCAAGTGTATGTGCAGCTTTTGCTGCTTGGCGTGATATGTCCGTAATTAAACTCATGACTTCTCCAATAATGCGATATCTTTTTCTGAAATAATTGGTCCAATTGAATCCTGCATTTTTTCGCTGAATTCACTCTGCTCGTTATCTGCGATAAAGTTTAACAAGCAACTACTATAATTTGCTGTGGCTTTAGCTAAACGCGTACCATCTTCACTTCGCACTAAAATAGTATCGCCCACAGCAAATTCGCCATGTACTTCCCTAATTTCATCACCACGTAAACAGCCACTTTCACCTTCTAATGAATCATCAAACGATCCATCAACAACCACTTCACCTTGCTCATTGGCAGTATGTGTCATCCAGTGGATAGAGTCTTGCATTGGTTTTTCATAAGGCAAGAACACACTCCCTGGGTTTTCACCTGCTAATAAGCGAGTAAAGGTTTCTTCTTTAAAACCATTAATAATGTAGGTTGCAATACCATGTGAGGTGGCTTTTTCTGCTGCCTCAATTTTAGTTTTCATGCCACCGGTTCCCACAGCGCTGGTAGCACATCCTGCCATAGCATAAATAGAATCATCAATTGATTTTATTTCAGGCAGTAACACAGCGTCATCATGTAAATTTGGATTTTTATCATACAAGCCATCTACATCTGAAAAAATCATTAATGCGTCCGCATCCGCAGCGGCAGCAACCATGGCTGATAAGTTATCGTTATCACCTACTTTTAAATCATCTGTTGTCACCGCATCATTTTCATTAATGATAGGCAGTACACCGTGCTCTAGCAATGTAAATACTGTTTCACGAATACTTTGGTAACGCTCGCGGTCACGTAAATCACCATGGGTTAATAATAATTGCGCTGAAGGAAAATCAAAAAAACGATCCCACATCGCCATCATTTCAGTTTGACCTGCTGCCGCCATGGCTTTTTTCATTACCACTGAACGCGGCTTCTCTGATGGAAATAAATGTGAGCCTGCCGCCACAGAGCCTGATGAAACTAAAATAACTTCAATACCACGTGCGCGACAGTGAACAATAAACTGTGCGATGGTTAATAAGTAACGTGAACGACAGCCATCTTGATCAGGTGCGATTAAGGCGCTGCCCACTTTAAGTACGATACGTCGCCAATTTAACTTTTGCATAAATGCTCAACTTTCCATTTTATTTATATTCATCCCACAGATGAATGAAACCAGGTCGCTATGTGTAAAACACAGCGTCGAATTTGTTTATCATTGCCCACACTTTTTATACACACGTACACCGCCTCTAAAACCATTGTTTTAAATTCAATGCAAAAAATAAATAGCATTAACCCAATAAAAAATTGGCTCGTACTAACTAAAAGAATATAAAGTGTTGTTTATGTATCGCTGTAAGAAGCTGTGTGCGGCTTTTTTATTAACAACATACATAGAGCCTCTTAAGTCTGGTACACCAACAGATAGGGTGATGACTTAAGGACCGAGATTTAACCGCCACGATGGGGATTAAATATTGAAAGGTAATAGTTCAACTCAAACATTTATTTATCTGCATTACGCAAATAAACACCTTAAGCAAAACCATACCAAAGAGTTCGGTAAATGATATCTTATGTTCAAACATTATAAAACATAGTCTAAACAACCACTAAGTGTATTTAGATATGTGTATCTAACATATTTATTTAATTAGACAATAAAATTTATTAGATAACAAATTGTTAGAACACGAAATATAATACGCTAAAATAGCGGTTTAGATCAAGGCTAAAATTCAAGCTAATGAAGTTGACATTGGTAAGGTGAGTATATTTTACATTTAATATCATAAAGTTAGACCATTATAAATAGTAGTTATACAGACTATAAATTTGATAACACCGCTAAAAACAGC
This sequence comes from Pseudoalteromonas sp., assembly GCF_018402495.1. Lineage (GTDB taxonomy): Bacteria > Pseudomonadota > Gammaproteobacteria > Enterobacterales > Alteromonadaceae > Pseudoalteromonas. The sequence continues at coordinate 88,054 of NZ_JAGYIU010000004.1, read as the reverse complement.
ATTAACACTAAATAAATAATTAATATTTATTAGCTAAATTTAATTTACATGCGTATACCCACTGTATTAGTGCGGACTAATCGTTATACTTTCAAACATTATTAATATTAAGGAGTTTTTACTCTATGTCAGCAATTTATTTAGCCGGTATTGCACTGTGTTCAGTGCTAGCCCAATGGGTCGCTTGGGCATTCAAAGTACCCGCTATTCTGTTTTTATTGCTTACTGGGCTTTTATTAGGGCCATTTAGTGGCGTATTAGATCCAGATGCCTTATTAGGTGATTTACTTTTCCCTGTCGTGTCTTTAAGCGTCGCTGTTATTTTATTTGAAGGATCATTAACCTTACACTTTAGAGAGCTTAAAGGGATCAGTAAGGTCGTAAGAAATCTTTGCTCCATTGGCATGCTCACCACCTGCGTTGTTATCAGCTTAAGTGCTTATTGGTTATTGGAGTTAAATTGGCGAGTAGCTGCAGTGCTTGGCGCTGTGCTGGTAGTGACTGGGCCAACGGTTATTGCGCCATTACTTAACTCGATGCGACCTACCCAGGATATCGATCGTATTTTACGCTGGGAAGGCATAGTAATTGACCCTATAGGCGCTTTATTTGCAGTATTAGTGTTTGAAGCCGTCATGTTGGTTGGTCAAGGTGAAGTATTTAGCCACACTATAATTGCACTCGTTAAAACTGTGGGTGTTGGTTTGAGTATTGGTGTGGTGTCGGGCTGGATCACAACGCAATTAATGCGCCGCGAATGGTTGCCATTTGAGCTCCATAAGTTTGGTATTTTAGCGTTGGTATTAATTAGCTTTTCTATTTCAAACTACATAAGCCATGAGTCAGGCTTACTGGCTGTGACGGTGTTTGGCATTTGGTTAGCTAATCAAGATGACTTGGAAATAGATTCGGTACTCGAGTTTAAAGAAGATTTGTCGATGATTTTAATCTCGACTTTATTTATTTTATTAGCCGCAAGATTACAACTCTCTGACTTAATGATGCTCGACAGTGATGTGTTTATATTTTTAGCTATCGTATTATTTATTGCCCGCCCGTTGTGTATTGCCATTTCAACATTCGGCACAGATTTACCGATGAAATCGCGCTTAGTACTTGCTTGGATTGCGCCTCGCGGTATTGTTGCAGCAGCCGTTGGTTCTGTATTTGCACTGAGTATGATGGAAGCAGGTGTGGCCGATGCCGAAAAAATGGTGCCACTTATATTTACCGTCATTATTGTTACTGTGGTACTGCAAAGCTTAACGGCTATCCCTGTTGCTAAATTGCTCGGAGTGCGTCAACCCTCTCCTAATACTATTTTAATCATTGGTGCCAACCATGTATCGCGTGCAATTGCACGTGGCTTAAAAGAGCAAAATATTCCTGTTCATCTATCAGATCCTGCTTGGGAGAACTGCAGAATGGCGCGTATGGATGGCCTGCCTTGTTATTACGGTAACCCGCAATCGGAGCATGCTGAACGTTATTTACCTTTAACCACTATTCGCAGTGTTTTAGCGCTTTCACCTAATCGCCACCACAACGCACTAGGTGTGCAGTATTTTTCTCATTTATTAAATGAAAAGAATGTATTTTCACTACGCTCATCTTCTTCGCATGCCAAAGCAAATAAAGACAGCGCGACCTTTTTATCACGGCAAATTCTGTTTGGTGAAAACGGATCATACGCCCGTTTAAGTAGCGTTATTGCCAAAGGCGGCAAGGTGAGTGCAACCCGAATATCGGAAGAGTTTAGCTGGCAGCAGTATTTAGAAATGAATGCTGAAGCGATCCCGCTGTTTATTCTCAAAGGGGATAAAGACAGTGATGAAGACGCACCAGTGAAAATGAGGCCTTTTACCAGTGATATGGAAAAGCCACCACAAGAGGGTGAACGAGTAGTTGCATTGCAACCGCCTAAAATATCGCTATTAAAAGATCCGGTCAATAACAAAGCCAAAGACAATAAAAAAGACGAGTAATAACTAAAAAGCGAGAGTGCTAAAAAAGCACTCTCGCTTTTTTATTTACATAGACTGAACTCTGGTTAAGGATTTACTAACATACTAAATCATAGTCATAATTAGGTTTATTTTCTCTAGCCAGAGATTTTCAGTGAAAAAAGCGAATTTTCGCGTCAATAGCTGGCCTATTGCAAGTAAATTCAACGCAGTTAGTACTCAAAATAGCCGCTTGAAATAGGTTTATTATTTAGAGTTTAGGTTACCTAGGTAAGCGCGCTCGGGTTACGACACTAGCTGGCATTTTTTCAGCAAGTTTAGTTAATGCTCGCTCTATTTTATTATGTGTCGCTTTATCGGCTACCGTGGTGTTAAACAGCCAACGATAAGCATCTTCAAAGTCCCTTGGACTACCATAGCCTTGATTAAACAAGCCGACTAATCGTAATTGCGCTTTTAAATTACCTTGTGCTGATGCCTCACGTAAGTAAGTAATTGCCATCGCTTTATCTTTTTGTACCAGCTGCCCTACATCATAGTAGCGCCCTAACTGCTCTAATGCCGCCGCTAAGCCCTGCTCAGCCGCTTTTTTCATGTAATACACACCTAGCGCTACATCACGTTCAACACAGACCTTATAAGCGAGCATATCACCGTATAAAAATTGGTAGGACGGTAATGCCATTTTATTGGCTCGCGCTTCTATGTCTTGTACTAACTGGCAATCATCTGCCTTTACGCGGGCCAAATGAGTATTCTCATTAATTAGAGCGATTAACTCAGATTCAGTATACAGCGGCACAGCTGCAGGGCTTTCTTCAGCTAAGCTATTGCTTATATTAAATAAAGACAGTGTAAGTAGTGATAATGACCACACTGAGCAACGAGAAGATAAACGCATATTAACCACTTTAAAAATAAACTTACCAAATAATATACAAAGATCGTTCCACTATTAATAGGTATGCTTTTTTATAGACATAAAAAAAGCTGCACATGGCAGCTTCTTTTCAACATAAACCCAATTATGCAAATGGGCTACGAAGTATCATGGTTTCAACACGGTCTGGGCCTGTAGAAATAATATCAACAGGTACACCCGTAATTTCTTCAATACGTTTAATGTAGTCAATCGCAGCTTTTGGTAAGCCCTCAAGCGTTGTTACACCCACTGTATTTTCAGACCAACCAGGCATTTCTTCGTATACTGGCGTCACTTTATCGTAACCTTCAGCAGCCAATGGCGTTACATTAGTCACTGTACCATCTTCAAGCTTATAACCAGTACAAATTTTAAGTGTTTCTAAACCATCTAAAACGTCAAGTTTAGTTAAACAAAATCCTGAAATGCTATTGATTTGAACTGCGCGGCGCATAGCCACTGCATCTAACCAGCCAGTACGACGTAAACGACCAGTAGTAGCGCCAAACTCATGACCTTTATCACCTAAATGCTTACCTACTGGATCTTGTTTTTCAAGACCGTCGTATAGCTCTGTAGGGAAAGGACCTGAGCCTACACGTGTTGTGTATGCCTTAATGATACCTAATACATAATCAAGGTGTAATGGACCAAAACCCGCACCTGTAGCAACGCCACCAGCAGTAGTGTTTGAAGATGTAACATAAGGGTAAGTACCGTGATCGATATCAAGTAATGTACCTTGTGCACCTTCAAATAAGATGTTGTCACCGGCTTTACGCGTTTGATCTAGAAGCTCAGTTACATCAACCACCATTGCTTTTAAGATGTCAGCAACAGCCATTGCGTCATCAAACGTTTTTTGAAAATCTACTGCATCTACTTTGTAGTAGTTCACTAATGTGAAGTTGTGGTATTCCAATACTTCTTTTAACTTAGCCGCAAATAATTCAGGATTAAATAAATCGCCAACACGTAAACCACGACGTGCTACTTTATCTTCATACGCTGGACCGATACCACGACCCGTTGTACCGATTGGCTTATCGCCTCGCGCTGTTTCGCGAGCTACATCTAATGCAACATGGAAAGGCAATATTAGCGGACATGCTTCACTGATCAAAAGACGTTCGCGTACAGGGACGCCACGCTCTTCAAGCATACCAATTTCTTTCATTAGCGCTTCTGGTGATAAAACAACACCATTACCAATCACACATTTAACATTGTCACGTAATACACCCGATGGAATAAGGTGTAGAACTGTCTTTTCACCGTCGATCACTAAGGTATGGCCAGCATTATGACCACCTTGATAACGAACTACTAAAGATGCTTTATCTGTAAGGAGGTCAACTACCTTACCCTTACCTTCGTCACCCCATTGGGTGCCTAGTACAACAACGTTTTTACCCATTGCAAATTCACTTGTAGAAAATTAGGACGAGATTTTACCAGAAAACTAAAGCAATGTTCACCCCGTTTAGCTTATTTTTTCCTCGTGCATTGAGTAAACATCGATGTTTAGCTAATAACCACATAAATAACAGTCATTTATAATCCTAAAATCAGATAACAAAAAGCCCTACAATTGCAGGGCTTTTCAAAATCATGCAAAGTAGAATTTACTGTACTTTAGCGCCTTTCATATATTGGAAGAAATCGCTATCAGGTGATAACACCATCACGTCTTGCTTGCCTTTGAAAGTTTGCTTGTAAGCCTCTAAAGAGCGAACAAAGCTAAAGAATTCAGGATCTTTATTGTAAGCACCTGCATAAATTGCTGCAGCATCAGCATCACCTTGACCACGTACAGAGCGTGCATTTCGCTCAGCATCAGCAAGCATAACAGTTACACGACGATCGATGTTCGCACGAATAATTTCAGCCTGCTCTCTACCTTCAGAGCGATGCTCTTTAGCTACCGCGTCTCGCTCAGCGCGCATACGTTGATAAATAGACTCACTGACTTCTTGTGGTAAATTAATTTGCTTCACGCGCACATCAAGCACTTCAATACCTAACTCGCCAGCACTTTCCGATGCTTGCACTAGCGCCTCTTCCATCAGCTCACTACGCTCACCAGAGACAATCTCACGAATAGTACGTGAACCAAAGTTGGTACGTAAACCATTGTTTACTTTTTGCTTAAGTAATGTTTCAGCGTATTGCTTGTCACCACGAGCACGTAAATAAAAGGTACTAAAATCGACAACGCGCCATTTCACAAACGAATCTACAATTAAGTCTTTTTTCTCACTCGTTACAAATCGATCAGGTGCACCATCAAGGGTTTGAATACGTGCATCTATAATTTTAACTTGGCTAAAAAACGGAACTTTAAAGTTTAAACCCGGTTCATAAACAACCGCCTCATCATTACTACCTTTTTGTACCTTGCTAAACAGCAGTACAATTGCTCTTTCCCCTTCAGATACAACAAATACTGATGAGAATGACATAACAATAGCAACTACTAAGACGACTAAACTAAAGTTTTTCATTATGCTTATCTCCCATCATTAAAGCGGTCGTTGTTAAAGCGGTCACCACCACTGTTAACATTGCTGTTGCGCGACGTATCTGCTTTATTACGTAAATCATTAATATCGCTTGAACTTGGTAGAGCTACGCGTGTTGCTGTACCTTGCTTTTCCATAATTTTGTCAAGCGGTAAGTACATCATATTATTGCCACCTTTAACATCAACTAACACTTTTGAGCTATTGCTCAGTACTTCTTGCATAGTGTCAATGTATAAGCGCTCACGTGTTACTTGCTTAGCAAGTTGGTATTCAGGTAGAAGTTTCTCAAAACGAGCAATTTCACCTTGTGCCTCAAGCGTTATACGCTCTTGGTAACCTTCAGCTTCTTGCGTCATACGGCTTACTTGACCGCGTGCTCTAGGCTCAATTTCACGTGCATATGCTTCTGCTTCACGAATAAAGCGTTGCTCATCTTCTTGAGCTGCTATGGCATCATCAAACGCATCTTTTACCTGAGAAGGAGGACGAGAATCTTTAAAGTTAACATCGGTAACAATTAATCCTAGGCTATATGGTTCAATAATTTTATTGAGTTCATCCCAGGTATTTTGACGCACAACTTCCCTGCCATCCGTTAACACTTGGTCCATTTTAGAATGGCCTACAACGTAACGAAGCGCACTATCTAGAGCTTCAGCTAAGCTGCTATCAGCATTTGTTACACTATATTTATAAGTAAATGGGTCAATAACGCGGTATTGCACTTCAAATTCAACACTTACAAGATTTTCATCCTCAGTAAGCATAAAACCAGAGGTAGATAAAGAACGCACTGCTTCAATATCTATCGGTACAACCGTTTCAATAAAGGTCATTTTCCAACGTAAACCAGGATCTGCGATACGATCGTACTGGCCAAATTGCAATACAATTCCTCGCTCAGATTCTTTAACAGTGTAAATACCACTTAATGCCCATACAATAAAGGCAATAACAAGTATAAATGAAATACCGGCTCCACCAAGTCCACCGCCGCTACTATTGCCGGATTTTTTACCGCCAAATAGTCCGTTGAACTTGTTACTAAATTTACGGAACACCTCGTCTAAATCTGGTGGGCCCTGATCACGTCCGCCTTTATTATTCCACGGATCTTTATCATTGCCATTATTACCCGGTTCATTCCAGGCCATAGCTATACTCCATTGTTATCTAAATAAATTAAGAAATTGTGTCAAATCTAACAAATCTTCCGCATTTCTTATACTAAAACCGACATTAATCTTTTATTTTTTAGTCACTGTTAATAAAACTATTAATTTCAGGACCAAAATCTTTAAGTAATCGGTTCCACTCAACCATAGGTAACCGTACATCCAACAGCCAATTACCTTGTTCATCGAAGCGTTCATTGTGTACTGCACTTAAATTAAATAACGATGCTCTTAAACGTCCATACTGAGGTGCCAGTAGTAAAGTTTCGCTCAACATCTTTTTAACTAGTAGGTCACTAATAGCCTCACTTAACAGCTCGCAACCTTCACCTGTTTTTGCTGATAACCATACCCTTATAGGTTGACCTTCGTCATCGCGATCAATACGTGGGGTTACATCATCCAGCGCATCAATTTTGTTGTATACAAGTAATTGCGGTACATCGTCAGCTTCAATTTCTTTGAGTACTTCTTGTACCTGTTCAATATTTTCTTTTCGACGAGGGTCGGCTACATCTATCACGTGTAATTGTAAATCAGCCTCTCGCGTTTCTGTCAGCGTTGCTTTAAATGCAGCCACTAAGTCATGCGGTAAGTGGCGAATAAACCCTACAGTATCCGCTAAAATAACCGAACCAACATCGCCAATATCTAATTTGCGTAAGGTTGGGTCTAGTGTTGCAAACAACTGATCAGCAGCATACACATCAGAATTTGTAATGCGGTTAAATAAGGTTGATTTACCCGCATTTGTATAACCAACTAAAGACACCGTGGGTATTTCGTTGCGCGTACGGGCACGTCTACCTTGCTCGCGCTGAACGGCAACTTTAGCCAAGCGTGCACGAATATTTTTAATACGTGCGCGTAACAAGCGCCGATCGGTTTCTAACTGCGTCTCACCAGGGCCACGTAAACCAATTCCGCCCTTTTGGCGTTCAAGGTGAGTCCAGCCGCGGATCAAACGTGTAGACATATGACGAAGCTGCGCTAACTCAACTTGAAGTTTACCTTCATGAGTACGTGCGCGTTGAGCAAAAATATCAAGAATAAGTGTGGTTCTATCAAGCACCCGACATTGGCAAACACGCTCTAAATTACGTTCTTGAGACGGACTTAACTGATGGTTAAAAATGACAACATCGGCATTGTGGATTTTGACAATTTCAGCTATTTCTTCTGCTTTGCCGGTACCGACAAATAGCTTAGGATGTGGCGCTTGACGGCTGCCTTGCACAACCGCCAAACTGCTAACACCAGCAGAAGATACCAACATTTCTAATTCGTGGAGATCTTCACGATCCCCTTCTTTAGGTAAGTCGATATGGACTAAAATTGCCTGTTCGCCAGATTCATAGCGGTCAAACAAGCATTACGCTCCTAATTTAAAAGTTTCCAGCTTCAGGTTCTTCAGTGTCTTCATTTCCTTGTACACCTTGGAAGTTGACTGCGCGTGCAGGTACAACTGTTGAAATTGCATGTTTATACACCATTTGGTTAACAGTGTTTTCCAGTAAAATTACAAATTGGTCAAATGACTGAATCTTACCTTGTAACTTTATGCCATTTACCAAAAAAATTGATACTGGAATGCGCTCACGGCGTAGTGCATTTAAAAATGGGTCTTGTAACGATTGGCCTTTTGCCATGTTATTATTCCTTCGTTCTAGGTGTTATTATAATTAAGTGGCTGAACCGATTTAGTAAAACTAAATTTTGTCCAACTACTACTAGCTTAGCGAACTTACTACACGATGCAAGTTTTCTTCATCGCCTGTTGTTAACCATGTAACGTCAGGCCAGCTTCTTAACCACGTTAATTGACGTTTAGCCAGTTGACGTGTGGCTGCGATGCCGCGAAAAATCATTTCATCATGCGTAATTTCACCCGCAAGGTAATCCCACATCTGTCTATAACCTACACAACGAATAGAAGGCATATTGGGATGTAAATCCTCACGTAGATATAGGGTCGAAACTTCTTTTTCAAACCCCTGTGCAATCATTATTTTAAACCTTTCTTCAATTCGACGATGTAATTCACTGCGCTCATCAGGTGCGATAGCAAATTGATGAAAAGTATAGGGTAATACTGGCTGTTTTTGCTTTTGCAATTCAGTCATCGTTTTACCTGTTATACGGTATACTTCCAACGCACGATTAATTCGCTGAGAATCATTTTCACTTATCTTTTGTGCGGCTTGAGGATCAACTTCAACTAGCTCTTTATATAAATAAGGCCAGCCATGTTGTTTAGCTTGTTTTTCAAGCTGTGTTCTAATTTTTTCATCCGCTTCAGGTAAAGGCGACAACCCATCAATAAGTGCTTTGAAGTACATCATTGTACCTCCAACTAATACAGGTACTTTACCTTGTTGATGAAATTTATCAATTTTTTCGATGGCATCACGTCTAAAGTCAGCAACCGAATACGTTTCACTCGGATCAAGTAAGTCAATTAAATGATGTGGAGCACGTCGCAACTCTTCTGCATCAGGCTTGGCAGTACCAATATCCATACCTTTATAAATAAGCGCAGAATCAACACTAATTATTTCAGTATTTAAATGCTCACACAATGAAATTGCCAATGCTGTTTTACCAGCGGCGGTCGGGCCCATTAAAAATATGACCGGTAAATTACTCAACACGAATACCTTAATTAAAATTGCGTTAGATAAGAATTTAGATCTATTTTAACTGCTTTTTCTCGCAAGCGTTCAATTGTTTGCGGATTATTTTGCAAGCGCGCTTGCTGAGCTAAAAAGGCATTACTTGCATAAAACCGAGCGGGAATGATACTCACCAGCCATTGTAGCCACTGCTCAATACTTTCTAACTGAGCCTTACATCCCTCAAGCAATGCATCTATTGCAGCACTTACATCTAATAAGTACAGACTTGTAGGCAGCTTCTTTACCATAACAAACTGCTTTTCTATTAATAACTCAAAACCTAGTAAGGTAAACCAAGACTGCTGAGCAGCAAGAAGCTCCGTGTCTTGTTTTGATACGTTAACACGCACTGGCAATAGGAGTGCTTTACCTTCAAGGCTGCCGTGCTCTTTTATTTGTGTATGCCAATCATCCGCTAATGCGTATTTAAAGTGTGAACAATAAAGTTGATTTTCATCATTGAACACGCAAACGCCCTGTTCAATGCTTATTATATCGACAGTACGCAGTGCTGTATCTGATACTTGCGTCTCATTAGATTGTACAAATGCTGCCGCAGTATCAAAGTGCTGCGCTTGTTGCTCATTCACGCCCTGATAAAACGCATTCACATCATGGTAATTTTGGCTTTCAGTACGCACCTGTCTACCCCCACCTTGACGACTGCCACCATAAGAGGCACTACTTGTAGATGGCGAATGACTTGGTTGTAATGACGACTTAGGATAATCAAAAAGTTCACTACTGCAAGTGTGTTCTTGGTTAAACGATGTAACTGGTGAATGATGAGCGTGAGCGGCTGGCGAATTAACAAACTCAGCTTGAAGTGGCACCACAACTTGTTTAATAGCTTGTAAAATAAAGTCATGTACCAAACGACCTTGATGAAAACGTACCTCATGCTTTGCCGGGTGCACATTAACATCCACTTGGCGTGGGTCTATATCAATGTAAATCACAAATCCAGGAAGTTCTTGCTCGCCACTGACCTCTTCAAATGCTTGACGAATAGCATGCAAAATAAGTTTGTCGCGCATCATGCGATTATTCACATAGGTATACTGAGTAGTATTAGCCGATCCAACTGGCAATACCCAACCGTGTAGTTGCAACCCAGCCTCACCCGATTGAATATGCAATCCTTGCTCGGCAAACGCTTTACCCGCCACTTGTGCGACTCGCGTAATCGCTTGAGCGGGATCAGTTTTAGCGCGATACTGGCGCACCACTTTTTCATTATGGGTCAATGTAATTGATACATCAAAACGGCTCAGCGCAATACGCTTAATAAGCTCATCAATATGACTAAATTCGGTTTTTTCGGTGCGTAAAAACTTACGTCTCGCTGGGGTGTTAAAAAATAAATCTTTAACTTCAATTGTTGTGCCATCAGGGTGCGCTATTGGCTTTACTTCTACCGCCATATCGCGGCCTTGTGCATAGGCTTGCCATGCGGCTTCTTGATCTCTAGGTTTTGAACTCAAAGTTAAGCGAGATACCGAGCTAATAGAAGCTAAGGCTTCACCTCTGAAGCCAAGAGAACAAATATTTTCTAAATCATCCAGTGATTTTAATTTACTGGTCGCGTGACGAGAAAGCGCTAAAGTAAGCTCAGCTTTTGCAATTCCCACTCCATTATCACGAATACGAATGAGTTTGTGACCGCCACGTTCAATGTCAATCTGAATACGTGTAGCACCGGCGTCAAGGCTATTTTCTACTAATTCTTTAACTACCGAGGCTGGCCGTTCAACGACTTCACCTGCGGCAATTTGGTTTGCTAAGCGCGCAGGTAATATTTCAATACTCATAAAAACCTTAAATGTTATGCGCTTTTAAATTAACCTTGTGGAATATCAAGTTCCTGGCCAATAAATAACGTATTTGAACTGAGCTTGTTAACTTGTTTTATTTTACTAATACTTACCCCATAACGCCCTGAAAGCATACTTAAAGACTCACCTGGACGAACTTTATGTTTTGTAGGGTATTGTGATTTTAATTTAGCAAATAACGAATCATCCGGTGGGTTACGTAAATAATAATTCTTAATGGAGGTAAACATAGCTTTAGCAAGACGCTCTTGATAGTTAGCACTTTTTAGTAATTGCTCTTCACGTGGATTAGAAATAAACCCAGTTTCAACTAAAATAGACGGAATATCTGGCGACTTCAATACGGCTAAACTTGCATGTTGTGGATGTTTTTTATGCATTTTAGCGACTTTTCTTAATTCTTTGACCACTTCGTCTGCAACACTTAGCCCTGTTTTCATTGAGTGATCCATAGACATATCGAGTAAAGCTTGCGCTAGGTACTTTTCATTAGCAGCATCTTTAATTACATCGGCAGCACCACCGAGTAACTCTGAGTGTTTTTCTTTATCCTCAATCCATTTACCAATTTCTGAGTTAGCGCGTCGAAGCGATAACACCCATACAGAAGCACCATTTGGCCCCGGGCTAGTAAAGGCATCTGCATGAATCGAGACAAGAAAGTCAGCTTTTTTTTGACGAGCACGATTAGTGCGCGTGTCAAGTTTTACAAAATAGTCGCCACTACGAACCATACGAGATATCATACCGCGCTCAGCATCAATCATGCGCTCTAAACGCTTCGCTATTTGTAATGTAATGTCTTTTTCATATGTACCTGAAGGGCCGATTGAACCAGGATCTTCTCCACCATGGCCTGCATCTATTGCAATTACAATGTCGCGTTCTTGGTTTAATTGACGTTTTTTAGCCGCAGTTTGCGCTGGAGTAACCACCTGTGAAGGTTGGCTTCTATCATATAAATCAACGACCAACCTATTTTTATATGGACCTGTGGGGGCGAGTGAAAATATAACGGGCTTAATTGCCCCTGTTAATTCAAATACTAAGCGTACGCTATGTTTATTTTTTGGTTTTGAATAACGCAACTTACTAACAAGCTGATGTTTTGAGGGTACTTTTGGCAAGGTTTCTAACTTATTTGTACCTTCCAAATCAACCACCAAACGACTCGGGTTTTTCAACATAAAATAACTAAAGTCGGGCTTATCATCAAGGTCAAATACCACCCGTGTACTATCAGGTGATGGCCAGACACGCACACTATTAATGGTGTTTTGCGCCCACAATGGTAAGCTCACTGTAAAAACCATGCAGTAAATAAAAAGTTTAACTAAACCACGACTCATTTTGATAATCACTGCCTTAACTATTTTATTATTAATTTGTTAGTTTTTCGACAATTGCTACGCCGCGCTCACTGGCACTGTTAATAACAATTTTACGCTCGTCACCTACATAACTTAGCGTAACATTTAAATCAGGAACAGGAATAAATTCTCCACCCTTCTGCGGCCACTCAACAATACAAATTGCCGTTGCCGAAAAATAATCACGGATCCCCATAAATTCAAGCTCTTCAGGGTCGCCCAGCCGGTATAAATCAAAGTGATAAACATTACCGCGCACAAGCTCGTAAGGCTCTACTAGCGTATACGTTGGACTTTTAACCTTACCTGTATGGCCAAAGCCTTGCACTATGCCACGGGTAAATGTCGTTTTACCTGCCCCCAAATCACCATGTAAATAAATAACTGCGCCTTGCTCTATTATGGCAGCTAATTTATTACCCATAGCAACTGTGGCATGTTCATCGACTAAATGAAAATCAAAACTACACGACATGATTACCTCAAAATTAACAAAAAGCGCATATTGGTTAATCATACCAGATTATTTATTTAAGACGATACTGCCTCGTTTTTAAAGATAAAAAAACCGGCCTAGGCCGGTTTGTGAAATCGAAGTAATTATAACCCTAGCTTTTTTTCAAGGTAGTGGATATTAGTGCCACCATTTTTAAAGTTTTCATCTGCAAGAATACGTTTATGCAGTGGGGTATTTGTTTTAATTCCGTCGATTACCAGTTCATTCAATGCATTACGCGCACGAGCAATAGCGACATCACGATTTTCACCGTAAGTAATAAGCTTACCAATCATAGAGTCGTAATGTGGGGGTACCGTGTAGTCAGCGTAAATATGGCTATCCCAACGAATACCTAAACCACCAGCTGGATGAAAACGAGTAATTTTACCTGGCGATGGAATAAAGGTTTCTGGATCTTCAGCGTTAATGCGACATTCAATGGCGTGACCACGAATTACAACATCTTCCTGCGTGAAAGATAAAGGTTGACCCGCAGCAATTTTTAATTGCTCTTTAATTAAATCAACACCGGTAACCATTTCAGTTACTGGGTGTTCAACCTGAATACGGGTATTCATCTCAATGAAGTAAAACTCACCATTTTCGTATAAAAACTCAAACGTGCCCGCGCCACGATAACCAATTTCAATACATGCACGTGTACAACGCTCACCAATGAACTTACGCACTTCTGCAGTAATTCCTGGTGCGGGGGCTTCTTCAACTACTTTCTGATGGCGACGTTGCATTGAACAATCACGTTCACCTAAGTGAACTGCATTACCTTGACCATCGGCAAGTACTTGTACCTCTATATGGCGAGGGTTTTCAAGGTACTTTTCCATGTAAACCATGCTATTGCCAAAGAACTGCTTTGCTTCTTGCTGCGTAAGCGCAATCGAATTAATTAATTCACCTTCATTGCGTACAACACGCATACCACGACCACCACCGCCGCCAGCTGCTTTAATAATAACCGGATAACCAATACGTTTAGCAATTTGCATGTTGCGTTCTTTATCATCCGATACCGGTCCATCAGAACCCGGTACACATGGAACACCCGCTTTACGCATAGCTTCGATTGCCGATACCTTATCGCCCATTAACCGAATGGTGTCGCCACGAGGACCGATAAATACAAAACCGCTTTGTTCAACTTGATCGGCAAAGTCAGCATTTTCAGCAAGAAAACCATACCCTGGGTGAATAGCAACCGCATCAGTAATTTCCGCTGCGGCAATAATGCGTGGAATGTCTAAGTAACTTTCAGTTGCTGCCGGTTTGCCAATACAGATGGTTTCATCTGCTAGCAATACATGCTTAAGATCACGATCCGCCGTTGAATGAACAGCAACCGTTTTGATCCCAAGCTCTTTGCAGGCGCGCAATATACGAAGTGCAATTTCACCTCGGTTTGCAATGACTACTTTATCTAACATAAGAGTTGGCCTTTTACGTTGCGCTATTATTCAATGATGAATAAAGGTTGATCAAATTCTACTGGCTCGCCGTTTTCTACTAAAATAGCTTTAACTGTACCGGCTTTATCTGACTCAATTTGGTTCATCATTTTCATCGCTTCAACAATACATAATGTATCACCAACGTTAACCTGTGAACCAACTTCAACGTATGCTGGCGCTTCTGGAGAAGCCGCTGCATAAAAAGAACCCACCATAGGTGACTTAACTTGGTGACCTGTAGGACCTGCTGCTACTTCTGACTCTACAGGTGCTGATGGTGCAGGCGCTGCTGGAGCAGGTGCTGGAGCGTATTGCTGTGGTGCAAATTGTGCGTAAGCTGGACCGGCACTCATATTATTACGGTTAATACGTACTGATTCTTCACCTTCAGTGATTTCTAGTTCTGCAATACCTGATTCTTCGACTAATTCAATTAGTTTTTTGATCTTGCGAATATCCATAAACGACCCGCCTATTAGTTTGTTAGTTTAAATTTAGTTTGAGTTTTGCAGTCGACTCACCGCTGCATGTAACGCAGCGTGGTAGCCCATTGCACCTAATCCACAAATAACGCCTTGCGCCACATCAGAAAAATAAGAGTGATGGCGAAACGCTTCACGTGCATGCACATTACTTAAGTGCACTTCAAAAAACGGAATATCAACGCTTAGCAATGCATCACGTAATGCGACGCTTGTGTGCGTAAATGCTGCAGGGTTAATAATAATGAAATCAACCGCTTGCCAAGCATCATGAATGCGTTCAATGAGTGCTTGCTCACTATTACTTTGAAAATGCGTTAACGCCACATCTAAACTATTAGCAGCGTTGTTTAAATCGCTCATAATATGCTCTAAAGAGTGTGAACCGTACTTATCAGGCTCACGCTTTCCTAGCATGTTTAAATTTGGGCCATTTATAACTAAAATCTTTAATTTTGCAGCCATAATACGCGATATATCCTATAAGTAATGAGTTAAGCAGTTATTAACTAGTTTTTTCTAAAAAGTATACAGAAAAAACTAAGATAGCAACATTTTCTCACGTTAACCAACTATTATAGTGATTTCGAAGTAAATAGCAGCAAAATACTGGTCTAATCTCTATTATGGGAACATGCTTAAGGAAGTATAATGGCACAACATTAACAATCATGTTGCGCCATACTGAATGGTTATTCAGCGCTGCTACGCACTGTAGCAAGGTGCTTAGCGAAATCATCCGCATTTAAAAAGCCAGTAACACGTTGTGTACTTAACTCTTTACCTTGGGTATTAAAAAACAAAATACTCGGTAAACCAAACACAGAGTATTCTTCCATCACCTCAATTGTGTCATCATCGCTTTGGGTTAAATCAACTTTAATTAACTGATAGTGGCTAAACTCGCTTTGTACTTTTGGATCAGGAAACGTGTAACGCTCAAACTCTTTACACGCCACACACCAATCAGCGTATAAATCGACCATGACCATACGATCTTCGCTATTTGCTTGCGATACTGCTTGCTTCAACTGGGTTAAGTTGGCAACGAGCTTAAACTCATTACTTTGTGTAGTCGCTTGTAAGCTTACTGTTTGCGTTGGCCAAAAATAATTTTTGGTTAAGTTAAATCCTAAAAACACCAATAAAACAGCCATAAACCACAATAAGGTTTTTAATTTGCCTTGAGTTTGGGCGCTTTGCCAATAATGGAAATAAAGCGCTGTGGCGATAGCTAATAAGCCTGCCATAAGCATAATAATTTCAATATCTATAATGCGCTCTAGCAAAATAAGTGGCACAACTAACATAATAAAACCAAATAAGGTTTTAACTTGTTCCATCCAGCCGCCAGCTTTCGGTAATAGCTTACCTCCCGATGTACCTAATAATAACAGCGGTAGCCCCATACCTAAACTCAGTACGTAAAGTGTTAGCCCGCCTACTAGGTAATCGCCGCTTTGTGCCACAAATAATAATGCGGCTGATAAAGGCGCTGTAGTGCAAGGAGATGCAATAAGCCCTGATAAAACCCCCATCAAGAACACCCCAATATAGTTGCCCCCTTTTTGGTTGTTGCTCACTTGGGTTAGTTTGTTCATCATACTACTGGGTAGTTTTATTTCGTACCAACCGAACATCGACATAGCCAACAATACAAACAGTAAGCTAAAACTTATTAACACATATGGATGCTGTAAGTAGCCTTGCACTTGGCCACCTAATGCAGCAACCACTAATCCTAATGCGGCATAAGTCACCGCCATACCTTGAATATAAACAAATGATAGGGCAAATGCTTTTTTGGTAGACAGGTTCTTTTGACCTGCAATTAAGCTAGATAAAATAGGAAACATCGGAAATACACACGGTGTAAATGCCAAACCCACGCCCACGGCAAAAAATATAGCTAAATTGACCATTAAGCTTTGGCTGGCTAACTGCTCTGTAAATGTCAGATCTTTATCGGGTATTGGTGCAGTTGCTGGTTTTTCTGCAGATTGGCTAAGTGCCGCAAATGCACTGCTTGCTGCGGTATTGTCATTAGTATTAGTTTCACTTGCCAGTACACTTAATGGAATGCTGATGATTTCAGGTGGATAACACAGCCCTGCTTTTGCACAGCCTTGATAACGCACCTTCACAACGCCATCTTCACTCACATTACTTAGTTTGCTGATAACGCTAAGAGAATTAAAAAACACCTCAGTTTTGCCAAAAAATTCATCTTCAATTATTTCACCAGAGCCCAACTTAGGTACCTCAATATTGGCACCTTTGGCAATAATTTCTATTTTGTCTTTATATAAGTAATAGTCATCAGCGATATCCCAACCGATAAATAACGTACTGCCTTGCTGGTCAAAGTCAAATACAAATGCTTCATCTACCGGTAAAAAAGTGTGTTGAGTTGGCTTTAGAAAATCATTAAGTGTATTTTGCGTCGCCAACACCGGCGTCATTAAAATACTTAATAAAAAAAATAAAATAAAGCGCATTAATTAAGCACCTCATCCATCCAATTAAAATAGGCCAAGTTACCAGTTGTCACATCAACAACTTGTATCTCTGGTACCTCATAGCTGTGCAGATCTTTTAACGTTAAAAATACATCGTTCATTTTGTCAGACTTGGTTTTAATTAGTAGCTTTACCTCTGTTGCTTCCGCTACCTCACCTTCCCATATATAAATAGAAGTCATGGCTGGTAAAATATTTACACATGCAGCTAGTTTCTTTTCAATTAGCGCCATTGCCAATAAACGAGCTTCATCGTTATCTTTGCAAGTGGTAAAAATAAGTTTAAATTGCGTTGTCATAATGAACCTTTACTTGTTTGCGGGGGTCTAGCCCCATAGTAGCTGATAGCGGGTATAATGTGTAGACACTCGCAATATCGACATTTTGAGTATTAATTTAAACCCACTATTTATAACCTAACTAACATTAAAGTTTGGAACTTGCTTGTATTAGCTTGAAAATAGACCCGACAACCCTCACTTATATTTCATTAGCACCTTAATAAGTGTCATTTTTTTAGAGAGTCTTATGTTTAGAATTTTATTTTTGCTGTTTATCATCATCCCTATTATTGAAATTGCCTTACTAATTCAGGTTAGTGACGTGATAGGTGGCTTCGCAACAATCGCTTTAGTGGTACTAACCGCGATTGTGGGTGCGAAAATGGTGAAACAGCAAGGAATGGGCGCACTACAAAACGTACAAGTGCAAATGGCTCAAGGACAAATGCCTGCTAAAGAATTGTTTACCGGTATTTGCGTAATTATTGCAGGGGTACTTTTATTAACACCCGGCATTATGACTGATGTATTTGGCTTACTACTCCTTACCCCTGCTATTCGTAACAAATTAGCTGCAGGACTTGCTAGTCAAGCAACTGTAAGAATGAGCGCTAGCATGCATCAAACTGGCACTTCAGGGTTTTCGCAAACTCATCAATCAATGCATCACGAGCAAGATGAAAACCGCCCTAAAACCATAGATGGTGAATACGAGCGAAAAGATTAAAAATTTATCATTTTTTCTCTTGGAATTTTTCACTCCACCCCCATTAATGAAAGCAAATTAGATACACTTTTTTCTGTACTGTTCAGAAACTGTTAGGAGAACTAAAAACATGAACATTCGTCCTTTGCAAGATCGCGTAATCATCAAGCGTCTAGAAGAAGAAACCAAGTCTGCTGGCGGTATTGTATTAACTGGCTCTGCAGCTGAAAAATCAACTCGCGGAGAAGTTGTTGCCGTAGGTAATGGTCGCGTTTTAGAAAACGGTGACGTTCGAGCATTAGAAGTGAAAGCCGGTGACACTGTGTTATTTGGCTCATATGTTGAAAAAACAGAAAAGATCGAAGGTCAAGAGTACCTGATCATGCGTGAAGACAATATTTTAGGCATTGTAGGCTAAACCTACTTTTCGTTTAACACACATTTTAAGAATTTAGAGGAAATTAAACATGGCAGCAAAAGAAGTACTGTTTGCAGGCGACGCACGTGCAAAAATGCTAACTGGCGTAAATATTCTAGCAAATGCAGTAAAAGTAACATTAGGCCCTAAAGGTCGTAACGTTGTATTAGACAAATCATTTGGCTCTCCAGTGATCACCAAAGATGGTGTATCTGTAGCAAAAGAAATCGAACTTGAAGACAAGTTTGAAAATATGGGCGCACAAATGGTTAAAGAAGTAGCGTCTAAAGCAAATGATGCTGCTGGTGACGGTACCACTACCGCAACTGTGCTTGCTCAGTCTATTGTAAACGAAGGTCTTAAAGCGGTTGCTGCGGGTATGAACCCAATGGATCTTAAGCGCGGTATTGATAAAGCAATCATTGCTGCAGTTGCAGAACTTAAAGCGCTTTCTGTTCCATGTGCTGATACTAAAGCGATTGCACAAGTAGGCACTATTTCAGCTAACTCTGATAAAGAAATTGGTGAAATCATTGCTGATGCAATGGAAAAAGTAGGCCGTAACACAGGTGTTATTACGGTTGAAGAAGGTCAATCACTGGAAAACGAGCTAGATGTTGTAGAAGGCATGCAGTTTGACCGTGGTTACTTATCTCCATACTTTATCAACAACGCTGAAAAAGGCGCGGTTGAACTAGATAACCCATTTATCTTACTTGTAGATAAAAAAATATCTAACATCCGTGAATTATTACCAACATTAGAAGCGGTTGCTAAAGCAAGTAAACCTCTACTAATCATCGCAGAAGACCTTGAAGGTGAAGCGTTAGCGACACTGGTCGTTAATAACATGCGTGGTATTGTAAAAGTATCAGCGGTTAAAGCACCTGGTTTTGGCGATCGTCGTAAAGCAATGCTACAAGATATCGCGGTATTAACTGGCGGTACTGTGATTTCTGAAGAAATCGGCCTTGAGCTTGAAAAAGCAACAGTTGAAGACTTAGGTACAGCTAAACGTGTAGTAATCACTAAAGACGATACAACAATCATTGATGGTGCTGGTGAAGAAGACGGTATCAACGGCCGTGTTGCACAAATCAAAGCACAAATTGAAGAAGCGACTTCAGACTACGATAAAGAAAAGCTACAAGAGCGCATGGCTAAATTAGCTGGCGGTGTTGCAGTAATCAAAGTAGGTGCCGCTACTGAGATGGAAATGAAAGAGAAAAAAGACCGTGTTGAAGATGCATTACATGCAACTCGCGCAGCGGTTGAAGAAGGTGTGGTACCAGGTGGCGGTGTTGCCTTAGTACGTGCTGCTAGCAAATTAGTAGACTTACTAGGCGATAACGAAGACCAAAACCACGGTATTAAAGTGGCACTTCGTGCGATGGAAGCACCACTTCGTCAAATCGTTACAAACGCAGGCGACGAAGCATCTGTTGTTATTAACGCAGTGAAAGGCGGCGAAGGTAACTACGGTTACAACGCAGCCACTGGCGAATACAACGACATGATTGAAATGGGTATCCTAGATCCAACTAAAGTAACGCGTTCTGCATTACAATTTGCAGGATCGATTGCCGGTCTAATGATCACCACAGAAGCAATGGTCGCTGAAATCCCTAAAGAAGAAGCTGGTGGCGCCGATATGGGTGGCATGGGCGGTATGGGCGGCATGATGTAATCATCCCCTCACACACCTAGCTCAAATAAAAACCCAGCTTCGGCTGGGTTTTTAGCAATAGAGATAAAATAAATTCACTAAGACAACAATAAAATTACCTCAGTGTATTCCAATGCAACTGAGTTCCTGCAAGCTATACCCAGAGTAAATTTTATTTAACATGATTAAGGATATTAAGTTGAATACAAAACCTGAAATAATCATTTCATCACTGGATGCAGATAGATTGTATGCGCTGATGGAATCGTTACCTGCAAACAGTTTTGCGGGTGAGAAAGAACTTGAAGCAGAACTTGGTAGAGCTAACATCGTTGAGCCACACGAAGTTCCCTCAACCGTGGTAACCATGAATTCAACAGTGAATTTTATCGTTGAATCTACCCAAGAAGAATTCACATTAACACTGGTGTACCCTAAGGACATTGATACAACTGGAGATAAAATATCTATTTTAGCGCCAATTGGTAGCGCCTTACTTGGCCTATCTCAGGGTGAAGAAATTGAGTGGCCTAAGCCTGGCGGAGGTGTACTTAAAGTGAAAATAAAGGAAGTTACTTACCAGCCTGAGCGAGCAGGAATGCTATATCGCTAAAAACGATTTATACCAAGAGCAATAAAGCTCATAGGTTAATATTGATAGCTGGCCTGCAGTTAACCTGCTATCAATATTATCTAAAATATTCGCGTTTAAAGCATATTGGCGCAATGAAAAGTCAATAACACAGTACAAATCACTTTTTGACTCTCTAGCTTGTTAAAAATCCCTACTCTACATATAAGGCTCTCTAAATGGGTAATTTTATACCCATTGCATTAAATTAGTGAACTATTATAGCGACAAAGAAATAAGTAGATAACAAGGAAAAAAATTATGACATAGTATTGTTCTATATAAATAATTTTTAACGCAGGTGGGAGATTATTTAATACGCTAGAATGGCCATGTTTTTAATAAGATTGGTATTAGTATTTACAATAGTCCAGGTATCATACCAATTCGCAATCACACTCCATCATTTTTAAGGGGCAGCTAGCCACATTAAGATTTTTCCGATCAGAGCAACTAAACGTTTGCCTTTCTATTGACACAGTTTTCCTACCTTAAAATAACTCACTTAATTAACCGAATTGGTATACCTTTCATAGCACACTTATGAAGAACTGAATCACAAATGTATTGGCTATATCAATAAAAAAAGCTCCTACCAAAGGGACAACGATAAATGCTTTCTCAGATGGACCAAATCGCTCCGTGACCGCATTCATATTGGCGATAGCCGTCGGCGTGGCACCTAAACCTAACCCCGCATAACCTGCAGCAATAACTGCTGCATCATAATCTTTACCTAATAACTTAAATACCACAAAGATAACAAAAATCGTTATAACAAATACCTGCGCTAAAAGTATTACTAATATAGGGACAGCTAGTTCTAGTAGTGACCATAACTGTAAACTCATTAACGACATTGCTAAAAATAACCCTAAACTTAACTCGCTAACTAGGCTTAAAGAGCGTGTACCTGATGGCCAACTCCATTTATTAAAAACATAAGGAACTGTATTCGTTAATATAATGCCTGCAAACAAGGAAGTGACAAACTCAGGTAAGATTAAACCAAAAGACAATAAAATTTGATTTAGCTGTAGCCCAATTCCAATAGCTATACTAATGACTAAAATACAATGTAATACCGTATCAATATGAATTCTCTCACCTTGACTATACTCACCACCAAGAGAAACGACGGCGCTGTCTGCAGGATTAAGCTGGTAGCGTTTAATTAAAAATTTAGCAATAGGCCCGCCAATAATGCCACCAAAAATGAGCCCAAACGTAGCGCATGCAATGCCAATTTCTATTGCATTAGTAATAGAAAACTTACTCTCAAAAATATCAGCCCAAGCAATAGCTGTGCCGTGTCCACCACTTAAAGAAACAGAGCCGCCCAATAGCCCAACCGCAGAGCCTGATGATGATAACTGCCCCACTAAAAGGCCCGTTGTGTTTTGCAACACCAAATATACAATTGCCAGCACTAACAAAATAACAAGCGCATAACCACCTTTTAGTAAACTAGCAAATCGCGCATTTAAGCCTACACAAGTAAAAAATATAATCAAAAATTGATCGCGTCCTGCAAGCTCAAAATCAATTGTTATCCCCGAGGAAGCATAAATTACACCAATAAAAATAGAAGCTAACATCCCTCCGGTTACCGGCTCCGGAATATTATATTCACGTAAAAAGGTAAGCTGCTTATTAAGTGCCTTACCCAAAAATAGAACCAATATTGCTACTATGATCGTTTGACGCTGACCTAATTCAAGCATTCTGTTATCCGTAAGCAGAGCGTATCGTTACTAATATACTAATTAGATTAACATTTTGAACTGTAACTTTTAATATAAAACGCGTAAATTATTAAGGTGTATGCAGGTAACAAGTTAAAATAGGCGTTAATTGCCCTAACAGAGGTGTTACAACGGATTTTATACAATTGGCTAAGCTTAATAGCCGTTTGAACTGTTTTCTAGGCTCATGTCTCTTAATGTCATTTCAGTAGATAAATAGCTCTAAAGAAAAGAGGGTCAGGCAGCTAAATAACTTACTGCCCGATCATCCCAATAGTTTTCACTGTTAATTATTGCTTGCTAATATCATATAGCCTTTGCGCTTGGCTATTAGAAGCTTTACTTACTTCTCTGAAATCTTCTGCATCTGCAGCGTTTTGTCCCGATATCTCTCTAATTCGTTCAGCTAAATTTTTAACATCCACGGTTACTTGCGCTTGTTCTTCTGTAGCAACAGCGATACTCGCTGAGCGCCCTTTAATATCATTAAATGCATCAACTATATTTTCATATTGTGCGCGTGTAGTGTTTGAACGCTCATTAACCACCTCTGAGAACTCTTGACACTCTTGGATAACACTGACACCTTTTGCAGCAGCCTGTTGTAACTGGCTTATCATGGTTTCAATTTCACCAGCTGACTGTTGTGTTCTTTGTGCTAAAGTTCTTACTTCATCGGCCACTACAGCAAATCCTCGACCAGAATCACCGGCGCGAGCAGCTTCAATGGCAGCATTAAGCGCAAGTAAATTAGTTTGTTCAGAGATATTCATGATCACATCAAGTACCGAACCTACCTGTTGAGAATCTTCAGATATTTGTGATATTGCATTAGCAGACTCAGCTAATTTATTAAATAATAACTGAATAGATTCTGCGTTTTGCTCAATAACATTAAATCCTGAATTTACAAGGTCTGACGACTTAGCTGTGATATCAGCAACGCCACCAATATCTTCAGATACCGATGAAGCTGCTAACG
Organism: Pseudoalteromonas sp.; assembly: GCF_018402495.1. Lineage (GTDB taxonomy): Bacteria > Pseudomonadota > Gammaproteobacteria > Enterobacterales > Alteromonadaceae > Pseudoalteromonas. The sequence goes on along the minus strand of NZ_JAGYIU010000004.1, from coordinate 64,193 downwards.
ACATTTCATTAATAGCAGTAGCTAATAACTCATTTTCTTGCATTAACTCGTGTGCGCGTTGCTGGCTATTATTACTTAAGCTATCTATAGATTGGGCATTATTTTTAACAGAGGTTGCCTCTTGTTTGATCAACTCGAGAATTTTAATAAGGTGATCGCCATAGTCATTAATAGCCTCGCAAAGATGGCTCATTTCATCATCCCCCGACACAGGTAATTTAGAGTCTGTTTGACGCTGTATCAATGATCTAACTTGAACTGTAGTTTGCTCTATCTGCTCAACCAAACGTCTACCAAACACAAGTAGCGCTGATATAAAGATTACGATAAGTAAAATAAATGAGCCATATAAGTAATAAGTAAGTGTATTAGCTGCTTTTTGTGCGATAGCAGTTGGAATAATAACACCAGAGCGCCACTTTTGTTCCGGTAGTGAAAATGTCACTAAAATAGAACTATCGCCTTTTATAACCCCTGTGTTAAATTCAGTCACAGAGTTATTATTATTTTTCAAAGCATTTACTAAAGGCGCTAAAGAAGAATCTTTACTGACTGCTTGTGAGAAATTAAGCATAGCTAATTCAACATCTCTAAAACCTGGAATCGAAACAAATTGCTGCGCACTATCGACAATAAAGCTAAAAGTACCTGTAGCTTGATTTTCAGCAAGTAGTGACTTTTCAATATGAGCGAGCTCTATATCTAGGGTAGCCACCCCCCAAAACTGATTATTTCGCTCAATTTTAACTGAGCAAGTTACCATAGGTACATTAGAAACCGCATCAACATAAGCTTCAGACCATACGCACTCTCCTGCTTTTGCATTTATTGCACTTGTGTACCAACTTTCTTGTTGATAAGGGCTACTATTGGACTGATTATAATCATCTAATAATGTGTATTGACCATTATCACCTTTAGCCCAAAAAAGAGAGGCTTTTTGTTCTGATGGCACTAACACATTAGGCTCAGGCCATATTCCTCCACCCGCAATGCCTGAACCACTAGCAATTAGCGGCGCCAAATTCTTAATAAACTCATTTTTATCAAGTGGAAGTGTTTGCGCAACAACAGATAAGCTTTTAGTCAAAGCAGCACTTTTACCTAGCTCCTTAGCAAAGGATTCACCAATAACTTTAGCTTGCAATTGTGCTGCAGAAACAGCCTCATTTTTTATAATTGGTGTAATTACCCATTGCATGATTGCGGTTAAAACAACTAAAGAGAAAACTATAAGTAAAAAGCTTCCTACGTACATTTTCTTCTGTATTAACATCTTTAACCTCAATTACAAATAAACTGCTTCTACAGAGTATATGAAGAATAATTAATTTATCAAAAAATAAGTAAACTTATTTACCATTTCATAACTAAAACAGTCTATAAGTTTATTTCGGTTTTAGATTATTGATTAGCCGCCTAACTATATAAAAAAGATCGCTAGGTAGCATCCCCCTCTCTCCCGCTTTTTCACAGGCTATATCACCGGCTTTAGCATGTAAGGTTACACCGTAGCAAGCTGCCTCCTCACAGCCTATACCCTGTGCAACCAGCGCACCTATTATACCAGTAAGAACATCACCACTGCCGCCAACAGCCAATACAGGGCCTCCCTCTTCACAAATCCAGATAGAGTCACCATTACTGATTAAAGTTCCAGCCCCTTTTAAAACGCAAATCGCTGAATAACGTTTGGCACACAGCTGAACATGGCTGAACCGATCAGATTCTATTTTTGCTGTAGTCACATTTAATAATCTAGAGGCTTCGCTTGAATGTGGGGTAAGAATAGAGTATTTGGGTAGATGCAATAAAGTGTCTTTAGCAAGTAAGTTAAGTGCATCAGCATCAATTACTAATGGCATATTATTATGTGTACAATACTCAATAACTTTATTAAAGGTATTTTGTGCCCACTCGTTTTGTCCAAGGCCTGGGCCAATAACAGCACAGCTTGCCCACTCCAATGCGTGTTGCAAGTTGTTACTGCTTACCATGAGCTCTGGTCGGCCAAAACTGACTGGCATAATTGAGCTTTCATGGGTGTACACTCTGACCATTCCAGCACCAGCTCTAAGCGCTGCCTCGCTGGTTAATCTGATAGCGCCTGCCATTCCTTGATTCCCACCAATACAAAGTAATTTACCATAGCTTCCTTTATGGCTATTTATAGCGCGTGGACCCAACCCTTTAAAACTATTAATATTGATTATCGTACCTGATGGGCTTGCTAGTTCAATAAATTGCTCACCAATTGCTAAGTCATCAAAGATCAATTTACCAACATACTGTTTACCCGTCGCAGTTGTTAATCCTTGTTTTATCCCTACAAAAGTAATTGTTTTAGTAGCTTTAATTGCAATACCTAAAGGGTGACCTGTATCTGCATTTATACCTGATGGTACATCAATGCTCAGTATTGGTTTAGCGCTTTCATTTGCCGTTTTAATTATAGTGGCAACATGACTGCGTACCATATCTTTAAGACCCGTGCCGAGTAATGCATCAATTATAACGTCACATTCAGCCAGCATATCAACGCTAAAGTTACAAATTTCACCACCGGCATCAATCCAACGTCTTTGTGCTTTTGCCGCATCACCTTTTAATTCTTTATTTTCATCAACGGCACACACCACTACGTGTCTATCTGCTTGCTTGATAAGACTAGCCGTAATATAACCATCTCCAGCGTTATTGCCACTTCCTACTAGTACTAAAGTTTGCTGTGCATTAAATGAGTTCCAACTTACAAAGGCGGCCTGCCCTGCTCGCTCCATCAGGTTAAACAAATTGCAACCACCGGCTTTGGCAGCGTTGCCTTCGTGCTCTTTTATTTCCTGAGCTAAATATACGAATTGCCTAATTTTGGAAGATAAACATAAATACGACATTAGGACCTCTATTAAAATAAATATTGATTAAGTAGATTTTGTGCTGGATCTATTTTCCAATTAATAGCATTGAGCATGCATGAAGCTGGATATGGCAACGCTGTCTAGCAAATCGTATATTTAATCGTTATAAAAGTGATACGATTAAAGCATACGCTTAAAATTAACTAATACCAATCTGCTAAATTATGTGATCTAATTCGCACACCGATCCTTATCTACTTTTACTAAATTAGTTGACCATTACAGTTGATAGTATTAAAGATTTAGCGCTCGTCTCTCAGGAGACTGTACACGAAATTGAACTAAATATTCAGCGGCTAAATGAATCGCTTAAGAATGCAAATCACTTAAAAGAAATCAAAAAATTGAAATGGATGTTGATTTCTATATCCCTCATCTTTGTATCAATCTCGATCCCAATATTTCACTTTAATATTACTTATTTAAAAGCTATGTTTTAACTTCGGATAATTATAAAAGCTCTACTTTAGAGCCATCTTCTCTTAAAAACAGCATCTTTATTGCTAGTTTTATATACTTAAAACCAGCAATAAGGATGTTCCTCATGATTATCGGCAATCAAACTGCTACCTACAGTCAATACCAGTCAGCTCAACAACCTAAAGCCCCCCAAAAAAGCGGCAATGAATTGCCTGATGTAACAGAGGGAAATACAAAATCAAGAACGATAGATATGAATAATATTGATGTGAATGAACTAAATACACTTATACGGGAAACTGGAGATGAGCGTCTATTATTTTCAATGCCGTTTTTAGGCCAAAATCCACATAGTTCAGGAGACCCGTACACTAAAAAAATTAACTTTATAGAACAAATAAAGAACATATCTAATTTTGAATACAGTTTAGGGAATACTGAATCAGGTAAAAAATATGAAGATTTTTTGAACGTTTTAGCTGAGTATCAGGGGTATGAATTACCCCCCAAAATAAACATTAAGGCTTAATGTCACTGGATATATATAGAGTCACTCCAATAGCCAAAAGGTGAGGCTATTGAACGTGAAGATACTGTAAATTGACCACTTTAAGGACCATAGAAATCAAAGTAATCCAGTTACTGTCTCTCCAGGAGTACATATATGTACATCAACGTTTAAAGTACCACAAATATTTTCAGTTTCTGTAGGGGATTTAGTTTGCCCACTTAAAGTGGCATCATTAACATTGCCATACCCATATTGCAAAACCGCAACTCTAATTTGACTACTACCATGATCTAGTGTGGTGATTGAAGCTGATGGCTGTGGATATTCAAAACCTTGAGTAGTAGAACCAACACCATATATTTCAAAATATTGAATGCCAGTTGCAGGAGCTCTTGCTGAAATATCTGTCGATATAGGCTTGCTATAGATTTTCTTTTTTGAATTTATTTGATCGTTCATTAATGAATAATCAATAGGATAATCAGCAGCAAATGAATCATACTCACTAATGTTCACTACATTTTTAACTACACCGGCTTCAACGTCAGCGACTAAAGCGAGGCATGAGAAGGTAGACGTAGATAAAATAATGGTTGAAAGAAGTGTTGTTTTTAAAGTCATTTAATTTTCCTTTTAATATCAATTGAAAGGCATTTATCGCTCACGCCTTTAGCATTGTCAAAAAATTAAAATATAATGATAAATAATTAATTTTTATATTTGTTAACTGATAGCAGAAAATCAAACACAAGACCTTCATCCAACAATTGAGTTTCACCGGTGAAACTTTAATTTTAGCGGCTAAAATAATGGGGTATCACACTTTGACCTGCGATACCCCCTACCTAACAATTAACCTATTAAACTTATAACCAATTGGGCTACAGCAATTAGGGAAATTAAATTAATAGAAAACCTTCCTTCTGCTTTCACTTTATAATGAATATCAATTTTCATTGGCGTGCTCATTAATATTGATAGTGCCCCAACTGATCAGCCCTATCATTAATAAAGACGTCATGCGGTTGTGATCGTTGATGGTGCTAGTTGGCATCCTATTGATACTGTACAACCATTTAATAATGTAACGTTGATAAAGCTTCCACCTTACTCCCCAGAGTTAAACCCAATGGAGCAAGCATGGCGTTGACTACGGCAACACTATCTATCAAATCGTGTATTTAGTGGTTATGAAGAAATAGTCGAACAGGTATCGCAAGCGTGGAATAAATTCATCTCAGTTCCTGATACGGTTAAAAGCATATGCGCTAGAGACTGGATAAAATTGACTTAATCTTTATGCAGGGTGAATACATAATGACCTCCAATAAAAGATTGGCGGTATTTTCAAATACAAAAAACATTGTTGCTAGGTGTGGTTAGCCGGACGGTTACAAATATTTATGCAGGTTACTATGAATTGGTGCCGATTTATTTCAAATAATAAAAAACCCGCATCATTTCTAATGCGGGTTTATTTAATTAGGATCCTGGTAATGTCCTACTTTCACATAGCAAATGCTACACTATCATCGGCGCTGTTTCGTTTCACTACTGAGTTCGGCATGGGGTCAGGTGGGTCCAAAACGCTATTGTCACCAAGCAAATATGGTGTAAGGTCGATTTAATCGAACTTACTAAAATTTGGAATTTCTGATAATAAAGAGTAATCAAGTAATCTACTTTAGTCTATTAACTTCTTCGCTTAAACTATCACATAAAACGCGTTTGGCGTTGTATGGTTAAGCCTCACGGGTAATTAGTACAAGTTAGCTTAATGGCTCACACCACTTCCACATCTTGCCTATCAACGTTGTAGTCTTCAACGGCCCTTCAGAGACTTTAAAAGTCTAGTGAGAACTCATCTCGAGGCCTGCTTCGCGCTTAGATGCTTTCAGCGCTTATCAGTTCCGAACGTAGCTACCGGGCAATGCCATTGGCATGACAACCCGAACACCAGCGGTTCGTTCACTCCGGTCCTCTCGTACTAGGAGCAACCCCTCTCAATTCTCAAACGCCCACGGCAGATAGGGACCGAACTGTCTCACGACGTTCTAAACCCAGCTCGCGTACCACTTTAAATGGCGAACAGCCATACCCTTGGGACCGACTTCAGCCCCAGGATGTGATGAGCCGACATCGAGGTGCCAAACACCGCCGTCGATATGAACTCTTGGGCGGTATCAGCCTGTTATCCCCGGAGTACCTTTTATCCGTTGAGCGATGGCCCTTCCATTCAGAACCACCGGATCACTATGACCTACTTTCGTACCTGCTCGACGTGTCTGTCTCGCAGTTAAGCTGGCTTCTACCATTACACTAACCGTACGATGTCCGACCGTACTTAGCCAACCTTCGTGCTCCTCCGTTACTCTTTGGGAGGAGACCGCCCCAGTCAAACTACCCACCAGGCACTGTCCGTAACCCCGATTCAGGGGCCAACGTTAGAACATCAAAACTACAAGGGTGGTATTTCAAGGACGACTCCACAAAAACTAGCGTCTCTGCTTCTAAGTCTCCCACCTATCCTACACATGTAGGTTCAATGTTCAGTGCCAAGCTGTAGTAAAGGTTCACGGGGTCTTTCCGTCTAGCCGCGGGTACACAGCATCTTCACTGCGATTTCAATTTCACTGAGTCTCGGGTGGAGACAGCGTGGCCATGGTTACACCATTCGTGCAGGTCGGAACTTACCCGACAAGGAATTTCGCTACCTTAGGACCGTTATAGTTACGGCCGCCGTTTACCGGGGCTTCGATCAAGAGCTTCTCCGAAGATAACCCCATCAATTAACCTTCCGGCACCGGGCAGGTGTCACACCGTATACGTCATCTTGCGATTTTGCACAGTGCTGTGTTTTTAATAAACAGTCCCAGCCACCTGGTCACTGCGGCTCCAATCAGCTTAGGGAGCAAGTCCCATCACCAATCGGAGCGTACCTTCTCCCGAAGTTACGGTACGATTTTGCCTAGTTCCTTCACCCGAGTTCTCTCAAGCGCCTTAGTATTCTCTACCTGACCACCTGTGTCGGTTTGGGGTACGATTCGGTATAATCTGAAGCTTAGAGGCTTTTCCTGGAAGTATGGCATCAGCAACTTCATCACCTTGGTGACTCGTCTCGTGTCTCAGCCTAACAGCAACCCGGATTTACCTAAGTCACTAGCCTACACACTTTCACATGGACTACCAACGCCATGCTTGCTTAGCCTGCTCCGTCCCCCCATCGCAATTATACCAAGTACGGAAATATTAATCCGTTTCCCATCGACTACGCCTTTCGGCCTCGCCTTAGGGGTCGACTTACCCTACCCTGATTAACATGGGATAGGAACCCTTGGTCTTCCGGCGTGCGGGTTTTTCACCCGCATTATCGTTACTCATGTCAGCATTCGCACTTCTGATACGTCCAGCATACCTCCCGGTACACCTTCAACCGCTTACAGAACGCTCCCCTACCACTCAAAATAAATTTTGAATCCGCAGCTTCGGTGCATAGTTTAGCCCCGTTACATCTTCCGCGCAGACCGACTCGACCAGTGAGCTATTACGCTTTCTTTAAAGGATGGCTGCTTCTAAGCCAACCTCCTGGCTGTCTGGGCCTTTCCACATCGTTTCCCACTTAACTATGACTTTGGGACCTTAGCTGGCGGTCTGGGTTGTTTCCCTCTTCACGACGGACGTTAGCACCCGCCGTGTGTCTCCCGGATAGTACTTTACGGTATTCGGAGTTTGCAAAGGGTTGGTAAGTCGGGATGACCCCCTAGCCTTAACAGTGCTCTACCCCCGTAAGTATTCGTCCGAGGCTCTACCTAAATAGATTTCGGGGAGAACCAGCTATCTCCCGGTTTGATTAGCCTTTCACTCCTAACCACAGGTCATCCCCTAACTTTTCAACGTTAGTGGGTTCGGTCCTCCAGTTGATGTTACTCAACCTTCAACCTGCCCATGGCTAGATCACCGGGTTTCGGGTCTATACCTTGCAACTATTCGCCCAGTTAAGACTCGGTTTCCCTACGGCTACCCTAATCGGTTAACCTCGCTACAAAATATAAGTCGCTGACCCATTATACAAAAGGTACGCAGTCACCCAACAAGTGGGCTCCTACTGCTTGTACGTACACGGTTTCAGGTTCTATTTCACTCCCCTCACAGGGGTTCTTTTCGCCTTTCCCTCACGGTACTGGTTCACTATCGGTCAGTTGGGAGTATTTAGCCTTAGATGATGGTCCACCTATATTCAGTCAAAGTTTCACGTGCTCCGACCTACTCGATTTCACTTAAAATGCGTTTTCATGTACGGGACTATCACCCTGTATCGTGGCGCTTTCCAGCGCCTTCCATTAACACATAATAAGCTTAAGGGCTGTTCCGATTTCGCTCGCCGCTACTATCGGAATCTCGGTTGATTTCTTTTCCTACGGGTACTTAGATGTTTCAGTTCTCCGCGTTCGCCTCGTTAACCTATGTATTCAGTTAACGATACCTGCAAGCAGGTGGGTTTCCCCATTCGGAAATCCTAGTCTCAAGCGCTTTTTACTAGCTTGACTAGGCTTATCGCAAGTTAATACGTCCTTCATCGCCTCCAACTGCCAAGGCATCCACCGTGTACGCTTAGTCACTTAACCATACAACCCAAACGGGTCTTTGTTTCGTGACAGTTTAACTTCGCCAGAAGTTAATATTGAATACTAAAGTAGATACCAATCAACAAACGAAACGTTCATTAAATGGCACTGAATGATACTGCTATCATTCTTTTTTACTTTTGAAAACTCTGTACAAATAACATTGTTATTCATACGAATTTTATTATCAGCTTTTCCAAATTTTTAAAGAGCATATTAATTAATAAACCTTTCGGCTTACTAACTAACAATCATCTGTGTGGACACTACGAACAAATAAGTTCTAAATCGTATAAGGAGGTGATCCAGCCCCAGGTTCCCCTAGGGCTACCTTGTTACGACTTCACCCCAGTCATGAATCACTCCGTGGTAAACGTCCTCCCGAGGGTTAGACTATCTACTTCTGGAGCAACCCACTCCCATGGTGTGACGGGCGGTGTGTACAAGGCCCGGGAACGTATTCACCGCGTCATTCTGATACGCGATTACTAGCGATTCCGACTTCATGGAGTCGAGTTGCAGACTCCAATCCGGACTACGACGCACTTTAAGTGATTCGCTTACTCTCGCGAGTTCGCAGCACTCTGTATGCGCCATTGTAGCACGTGTGTAGCCCTACACGTAAGGGCCATGATGACTTGACGTCGTCCCCACCTTCCTCCGGTTTATCACCGGCAGTCTCCTTAGAGTTCTCAGCATTACCTGCTAGCAACTAAGGATAGGGGTTGCGCTCGTTGCGGGACTTAACCCAACATCTCACAACACGAGCTGACGACAGCCATGCAGCACCTGTATCAGAGTTCCCGAAGGCACCAAACCATCTCTGGTAAGTTCTCTGTATGTCAAGTGTAGGTAAGGTTCTTCGCGTTGCATCGAATTAAACCACATGCTCCACCGCTTGTGCGGGCCCCCGTCAATTCATTTGAGTTTTAACCTTGCGGCCGTACTCCCCAGGCGGTCTACTTAATGCGTTAGCTTTGAAAAACAGAACCGAGGTTCCGAGCTTCTAGTAGACATCGTTTACGGCGTGGACTACCAGGGTATCTAATCCTGTTTGCTCCCCACGCTTTCGTACATGAGCGTCAGTGTTGACCCAGGTGGCTGCCTTCGCCATCGGTATTCCTTCAGATCTCTACGCATTTCACCGCTACACCTGAAATTCTACCACCCTCTATCACACTCTAGTTTGCCAGTTCGAAATGCAGTTCCCAGGTTGAGCCCGGGGCTTTCACATCTCGCTTAACAAACCGCCTGCGTACGCTTTACGCCCAGTAATTCCGATTAACGCTCGCACCCTCCGTATTACCGCGGCTGCTGGCACGGAGTTAGCCGGTGCTTCTTCTGTCAGTAACGTCACAGCTAGCCGGTATTAACGACTAACCTTTCCTCCTGACTGAAAGTGCTTTACAACCCGAAGGCCTTCTTCACACACGCGGCATGGCTGCATCAGGCTTGCGCCCATTGTGCAATATTCCCCACTGCTGCCTCCCGTAGGAGTCTGGGCCGTGTCTCAGTCCCAGTGTGGCTGATCATCCTCTCAAACCAGCTAGGGATCGTCGCCTTGGTGAGCCATTACCTCACCAACTAGCTAATCCCACTTGGGCCAATCTAAAGGCGAGAGCCGAAGCCCCCTTTGGTCCGTAGACATTATGCGGTATTAGCAGTCGTTTCCAACTGTTGTCCCCCACCTCAAGGCATGTTCCCAAGCATTACTCACCCGTCCGCCGCTCGTCAGCAAAGGTGCAAGCACCTCTCTGTTACCGCTCGACTTGCATGTGTTAGGCCTGCCGCCAGCGTTCAATCTGAGCCATGATCAAACTCTTCAATTAAAAAGTTTTATGTCTTTCGACAGCTCAATGAATTCTGAATTTATTTAATATCTTTCGATATTGAATTGACTGTGCTGCAATTACTACCGAAGTAGTTATTGCTGTTGGTCACTCAGTTTCTCTTTCGAGAAATCACATTGAGACTCTAAATTTTTTGCCTCGCTACTTGCTCAATAAAGAACGAAGTAGCTTGGCTGTTAGAACTCAATCTGTACGAGTGCCCACACAGATGATTGCTTTATATTGTTAAAGAGCTATACCGGTTATCCGGTTGCGATTAAAGTGTTAAACTTTATCTCGCTAGGGCTGCGCATATTACGCTTTCCTATTTTTTTGTCAACACTTAATTTTGTTAAACTTGAAAGTTTTCGAAACTAAGTTTTACTCGACTCTCTGATTAGCTCGTGCCTCGCTATGCGTTGCGCTCTGCCGTCTCAGTGGGGTCGCATTATAGGGAGATCCGAAAACAGATCAACCCTTTTTTGAAGAAAACTTGAAATAAATGACTGTTCGAACAAAATTACAACTAAACGCTTAAAAAGACAACTAAACTCAAGCATATTTAGCTTCAAATGTGGTTATAAGTTATTTTTTAATGATAACGCGTTGCAGGTTGATGTTTAAATCGCTTGTAAATAATATCCGATTTCTTGCTATAACTATTTAAGCTAGTAGAACCACTAAGAGCATTTGGCAAAAAACATAGCATATAGTTAAGGCTTTCTTTACTTATGTATTTACTGTTTCAACCTATGACGTTAATCACAACCTTAAGTTATATAATTAGCTTATTTTTACCAATCATAGCTAAATAGAATATATAGGTCAGGGGTAACATGAAGAAAGTATTTAAATAAGCGAACTATATTTCTGTTAGTAGCAAATAGACTGCCTTTATTGATATGGGGCTGTTGTTTATTATTGATAAAAAAATTGGAGAGGACTTTACGCGACCCTATTACCGTGTGATAAATTTTAGGTATTAAAAAGCCGAGCATAAGCTCGGCTTTTTGGTGTCTCTTTAAAGACTTACTCTGCAGACTGTGCGTCTTCTTGAACTTCTTCGCTCGCCGCTGGGCGACCAACTAGTTCAATATAAGCCATTGGTGCATTATCACCAGCACGGAAGCCACACTTAAGAATACGAGTGTAACCACCTGGACGGTCTGTATTACGAGGACCGATTTCGCTGAACAATTTACCAACTACTTCATTATCACGCGTGCGGGCAAATGCTAAACGGCGATTTGCTACGCTGTCAGTCTTAGCCAGTGTGATTAAAGGTTCAATTACACGGCGTAACTCTTTCGCTTTAGGCAAAGTAGTTTTGATGATTTCATGTTTCACCAAAGAACCTGCCATATTGCTGAACATCGCTTTACGATGGCTACTGTTACGGTTTAATTGACGACCACTCTTACGATGGCGCATGACCCTATCCTTCTAACTAAACTAATATAGTGATTTAGATTATTCAGCTAGGCTTGCAGGCGGCCAATTTTCTAGGCGCATACCTAGAGAAAGACCACGTGAAGCTAGCACGTCTTTTATTTCAGTTAGAGACTTCTTACCTAAATTAGGCGTTTTAAGAAGCTCAACTTCAGTGCGCTGAACTAAATCACCGATATATTGAATTTGCTCGGCTTTCAAACAGTTTGCTGAACGTACTGTTAGTTCAAGATCATCAACTGGACGAAGTAGAATAGGATCGAATTCTGGCTTCTCTTCTTTCTCTTCTGGCTCAGTTACATCGCGTAAATCTACGAATGCATCTAGTTGCTCAGCTAAGATAGTAGACGCACGGCGGATCGCTTCTTCAGGATCTAAAGTGCCGTTTGTTTCCATATCAATGATTAACTTGTCTAAGTCTGTACGTTGCTCAACACGGGCTGATTCAACCGAGTACGCAATACGTTCAACTGGGCTGAATGATGCATCAAGCAGCAATCGACCAATTGGACGCTCATCGTCATCAGAGGATAAACGACTAGATGCCGGCACATAACCACGACCACGCTCAACACGAATACGCATGCTGATCTCGCTGTTATTTGTAGTTAAATTACAAATAACATGATCTGGGTTAGCAATTGTTACATCGCCATCGTGCTGAATATCTGCCGCAGTCACAGGGCCTACACCAGATTTAGTCAGGGTCAGAAAAACTTCATCTTTGCCTTCTAACGTTACCGCTAGACCTTTAAGGTTTAGTAGTATTTCAATGATGTCTTCTTGTACGCCTTCTTTCGCGCTGTACTCATGCAATACACCGTCGATTTCAACTTCAGTTACTGCACATCCAGGCATAGATGATAACAGTATACGGCGTAAGGCATTACCCAAAGTGTGACCAAAGCCACGCTCGAGTGGTTCTAAAACTACTTTAGAACGCGTTGGGTTTATAGCGTCGATATCGACTAACCTTGGTTTTAGAAATTCTGTAACAGAACCCTGCATTTTATCCTCTCTTAACTCTTAACTTTACTTAGAGTAAAGTTCGACGATTAGTTGTTCATTGATGTCCGCAGACAGATCTGAACGCTCAGGTAGGCGCTTGAAGCTACCTTCCAATTTCTTACCGTCAACTTCAACCCAAGTCGGCTTTTCACGTTGCTCAGCCAACTCTAGAGCAGCGATGATACGTGCTTGTGTCTTAGACTTCTCACGGATTACAACAGTATCTTCTGGAGTAATTACGTATGAAGGAATGTTCACAACACGACCATTAACTAGAATCGCTTTGTGGCTTACTAACTGACGTGCTTCAGCGCGTGTGCTAGCAAAACCCATGCGATATACAACATTGTCTAAACGTTGCTCTAAAAGCTGTAACAAGTTTTCACCTGTATTACCTTTAAGGCGAGCAGCTTCTTTGTAGTAGTTACGGAATTGCTTTTCTAACACACCGTAGATACGACGTACTTTTTGCTTTTCACGTAATTGTAAACCGTAATCAGATAAGCGTCCTTTACGAGCGCCGTGCTGACCAGGTGCAGTCTCAAGTTTACACTTAGAGTCGATAGCTCTTACGCCGCTCTTAAGGAACAGGTCAGTACCTTCACGACGACTCAGCTTGAGCTTAGGGCCCAAATATCTTGCCATGTTATTTCTCCTAACCTATTGTTAAACGCGACGTTTCTTCGGTGGACGACAACCATTGTGTGGTATTGGCGTCACGTCAGTAATGTTGGTGATACGGTAACCAGCAGCATTCAAAGCACGTACAGCAGATTCACGACCTGGACCTGGACCTTTGATGAAAACTTCTAGATTTTTTAAACCGTATTCTTGAGCAGCAGTACCTGCACGCTCTGCAGCAACCTGAGCAGCAAATGGAGTAGATTTACGTGAACCACGGAAACCTGAACCACCGGCAGTAGCCCATGATAGTGCATTACCTTGACGGTCGGTAATCGTTACAATAGTGTTGTTGAAAGACGCATGAACATGAGCCATACCATCAGCAACTTGCTTTTTAACCTTTTTACGACGAATTGGTGTCTTAGCCATTTTACTATCCCCTTATCGCTTAATAGGCTTACGAGGACCCTTACGGGTACGCGCGTTAGTCTTTGTTCTTTGACCACGAAGTGGTAAAGAGCGACGGTGACGTAGGCCACGGAAACAACCAAGGTCCATAAGGCGCTTGATATTCAAAGTAACTTCACGACGAAGGTCACCTTCTACAGTGTACTTGCCAACTGCTTCACGCAATACGTCAAGTGTTTCGTCTGAAAGTTCACCGATTTTTGTGGTCTCGGCGATACCAGTCGCTTCTAAGATAGCCTTAGAGCGAGTCTTACCTATGCCATAAATAGCTGTTAAACCAATAACTGCATGTTTATGATCAGGGACGTTAATGCCAGCGATACGGGCCACTAACACATCTCCTATATTTGAATTTGGTAATCATCTGTTTGAAAAGCCCGTAAGGATACTCAAACGAAGACCAAATCACAACTAAAAACACAGGCCGAGAAACCTCAGCCTGCACGACTGTTTACTTAGCCTTGCCTTTGCTTATGCTTAGGCTCACTGCAAATTACGCGTACTACACCAGCACGTTTAATAACTTTACAGTTACGGCATATTTTCTTAACGGAAGCACGTACTTTCATTGCTCAACTCCGTAAACTGACCTTAACGACCGTAGCCTTTAAGATTCGCTTTTTTCAGCACAGAATCATACTGATGTGACATCAGATGGGTCTGTACTTGTGCCATAAAGTCCATGATTACAATAACGATAATCAAAATTGATGTACCGCCAAAATAGAATGGCGTTTGCCATGCCATAGTCATGAATTCGGGCACCAGACAGATAAAGGTTATATACAAAGCACCTGCCAATGTCAGGCGTGTCATCACTTTATCAATGTATTTAGATGTCTGCTCACCTGGACGAATACCTGGGATAAATGCGCCAGATTTTTTCAGGTTGTCTGCTGTTTCACGTGGGTTAAACACCAACGCTGTGTAGAAAAAGCAGAAGAAGATAATAGCCGCAGCTAAAACCATTGCATACAAAGGCTGACCTGGAGTCAACGTTGTAGCAATTGCTTGTAGCACATCAGCGACCGGACCTTCACCCTGGCCGAACCAGCTTGCAATTGTACCAGGGAACAGAATTATACTGCTAGCAAAGATTGGTGGAATAACACCCGCCATATTTACTTTCAACGGTAAGTGCGTGCTTTGAGCAGCAAATACCTGACGACCTTGTTGGCGTTTGGCGTAGTTAACAACGATACGTCGTTGGCCACGTTCAAAAAACACAACAAGATAAGTAACAGCGAATACGATAACCGCAACCATCAACAGTACAAAAACATTCAAATCACCTTGGCGCGCCATTTCGGCTGTCGAACCAATAGCAGACGGCAGGTTAGCTACAATACCAACAAATATTAGAACTGAGATACCGTTACCGATACCGCGTTCTGTTATCTGTTCGCCCAACCACATAAGGAACATAGTACCGGTTACTAAACTCACCACTGCGGTGAAGTAGAATCCCATACCTGGATTAACAACTAACCCGTTCATCATGCCCGGTAAGCTTGTGGCAATACCGATTGATTGGATAGTAGCAAGCACAAGCGTGCCATAGCGTGTGTACTGGCTTATCTTTTTACGCCCTTGCTCACCTTCTTTCTTAAGCTCTATAAACGGACCATACATATGCGTTAATAGTTGCGTAATAATCGAAGCCGAGATATACGGCATGATACCCAGTGCTAACACTGAAGCTCGCTCAAGCGCACCACCGCTAAACATGTTGAACATCTCAACAATGGTGCCCTTTTGTTGCTCGAAGAAATCGGCAAGTACAGCGGCGTCAATCCCAGGGATCGGCACAAATGAACCTAGACGGTAAATGATGATAGCACCCAATACGAAGAGTAATCGGCGCTTCAATTCCGAAAGTCCACCTTGTGCACTTTGTGTATCTTGACCTGGTTTAGCCATTAGTACTTCCTTAGTCTTCTACCTTGCCTCCGGCAGCTTCGATAGCTTCGCGTGCACCTTTAGTAGCCTTAAGGCCTTTAACGGTAACAGCGCGTGAAACTTCGCCAGATTTAACAACTTTAACGAACTGAACGTTCTTTTTAACTAGACCAGCTGCTTGTAACGCGCTTAGGTCTACCACATCGCCTTCAACTTTAGCGATTTCGTATAGGTTAATTTCTGCAGATACTAATGATTTGCGAGAAGTGAAACCGAACTTAGGTAGACGACGTTGCATAGGCATTTGACCGCCTTCGAAACCAACGCGTACTTTACCGCCAGAACGTGATTTTTGACCTTTGTGACCACGGCCACCAGTCTTACCAAGACCAGAACCGATACCACGACCAACACGTTTTGGAGCAGTTTTTGAACCTGCAGCAGGTGAAAGTGTATTCAAATGCATCGAATTACCCCTCTACCTTAACCATGTAATAAACCTGGTTAATCATACCACGCACACATGCTGTGTCTTCTAACTCAACAGTGTGGTTAATACGACGTAAACCAAGACCGCGTAATGTAGCTTTATGCTTCGGTAAACGACCGATAGAGCTCTTTACTTGTGTTACTTTTACAGTTTTATTAGCCATGGTTTACCCCAAAATCTCATCTACTGGAAGACCACGTTTTGCAGCGATCGACTGAGGAGAATTCATGTTCTCAAGAGCTGAGATCGTTGCACGTACAACGTTGATCGGGTTAGTAGAACCGTAACATTTAGAAAGTACGTTCTGCACACCAGTCACTTCAAGTACTGCACGCATAGCACCACCTGCAATGATACCAGTACCTTCAGAGGCTGGTTTCATAAACACTTGTGAGCCAGCATGACGTCCTTTAACAGGATGCTGTAATGTGTTGCCATTTAGGTCTACGTTGATCATGTTACGACGTGCTTTTTCCATTGCTTTTTGAATAGCAGCTGGAACTTCACGTGCTTTACCATAACCAAAACCTACTTTACCTGCGCCATCACCAACTACAGTTAGTGCAGTAAAGCTAAAGATACGACCACCTTTAACTACTTTAGACACACGGTTCACCGCGATTAGCTTTTCAGCTAAATCAGGCTGTTGTTGCTTTGCTTCTACGTTAGCCATTGTCTACTCCTAGAATTGCAAACCGGCTTCACGCGCAGCATCAGCTAGCGCCTTCACACGGCCGTGATATTTAAAGCCACTGCGATCAAAAGCAAGTTTTTCGATGCCTTTGTCAGCCGCACGTTCAGCAACCGCTTTACCAACTGCTTGTGCAGCTGCAACGTTGCCTGTGCCTTTAACTGTTTCGCTAATAGCTTTCTCAACAGTAGAAGCAGCAGCCAGTACATTACCCTCAGCGTTTACAACTTGAGCGTAAATGTGACGTGGCGTGCGGTGGATAACAAGACGCGTTGTGCCTTGTTCAATATAATTTCTACGAGTGCGTTTAGCACGACGTAGACGAGCTGTTTTTTTATCCATCGTCTTACCTTACTTCTTCTTAGCCTCTTTACGGCGTACATTCTCATCTGAATAACGAACACCTTTACCTTTGTAAGGCTCAGGTTTACGGTATGCACGAATGTTAGCAGCTGTTTGACCAACTAACTGCTTATCTACGCCCTTAACTAGAACTTCTGTTTGGCTTGGAGTTTCAATCGTAATTCCTTCAGGAACTGCGAAATTAACTGGGTGCGAGAAACCAAGAGTTAAGTCTAAAACTTTGCCCTTAGCTGCAGCACGGTAACCAACACCTACTAACTGAAGTTTCTTCTCGTAACCTTCATGCGTACCAACAATCATGTTGTTGATTAGAGCGCGAGCAGTACCTGCTTGTGCCCATGCATTAGCTACGCCTTCACGAGGTAAAGTTGTAATAACGTTGTCGTTAACTTGTACTTCAACTGCATCGTTGATAGTACGATTAAGTTCACCGTTTTTGCCTTTAACTGTGATTTCCTGGCCTTTTAATGTAACTTCTACACCGGCAGGAACGTTTATTGGTGCCTTTGCTATGCGAGACATAGTTCCCCTCCGTTTAAGCTACAAAACCAATGATTTCACCACCAACGCCTGCACTACGTGCTGCGCGGTCTGTCATTAGGCCTTTAGAAGTTGATACGATAGCGATACCTAGACCACCCATTACCTTTGGTAATTCGTCACGTCTCTTATAGATACGTAAACCAGGACGGCTAACACGCTGGATATTTTCAATAACAGCTTTGCCTTCGAAGTATTTTAACTCGATAGAAAGCTCAGGTTTTACATCACCACTTACTGTAAAGTCTGCGATGTAACCTTCATTTTTTAATACATTAGCTACTGCTACTTTCAGTTTCGAATTAGGCATCGTTACAGATACTTTCTTCGCTGACTGACCGTTACGGATTCGTGTAAATAAATCCGCGATAGGATCTTGCAAGCTCATAGTCTTACTCCCATGATTCTATTACCAGCTAGCCTTTTTAAGGCCAGGAATTTCACCGCGCATAGCTGCTTCGCGAACTTTAATACGGCTCATGCCGAATTTGCGAAGGAAACCATGTGGGCGGCCCGTAATGTTACAACGATTACGTTGACGTGCAGGGCTAGAATCACGAGGTAAAGCTTGTAGCTTAAGTACCGCGTCCCAACGATCATCTTCAGATGTATTAACATCACTGATGATAGCTTTTAGTGCTGCACGCTTTTCAGCGTACTGAGCAACTAGTTTAGTGCGCTTTGCTTCGCGCGCTTTCATAGAATTCTTTGCCATAACCCTACCCTTATTTCTTGAATGGGAAGTTAAACGCTTCTAACAACGCACGGCCTTCCTCATCTGATTTCGCAGATGTAGTGATTGTGATATCCATACCGCGTACACGGTCTACTTTATCATAATCAATTTCTGGGAAGATGATTTGTTCACGTACGCCCATGCTGTAGTTACCGCGTCCATCAAAAGACTTAGCACTCACACCACGGAAGTCACGGATACGTGGGATAGCGATTGAAACCAAACGCTCAAAAAAGTCCCACATACGCTCGCCGCGTAGGGTTACTTTACAACCAATCGGGTAACCTTCACGCACTTTGAAGCCAGCAACAGATTTGCGTGCTTTAGTGATTAAAGGTTTCTGACCAGAGATAGCTTCTAGATCCGCAACAGCGTTATCTAAAATCTTTTTGTCAGCTAAGGCTTCGCCCACACCCATATTTAATGTGATCTTCTCGATCTGAGGGACTTGCATGACAGAGCTGAAACCAAACTTCTCTTGAAGTTCAGCAACTACTTTGTCTTTATATACTTCATGCAGTTTCGCCATCATTCTACTCCAACTATTAGATAGTTTTACCAGTAGATTTAAAGATACGTAATTTCTTACCATCTTCAATCTTGAAACCTACACGATCTGCTTTGCTCGTTTCCGAGTTGTAGATCGCAACGTTTGATACGTCGATAGACGCTTCTTTCTCAACAATACCACCAGCTTGGTTCAACTGTGGAACCGGCTTTTGGTGTTTCTTGATTAAGTTAATGCCTTCGACAAATACTCGACCAGACTCGGTTACAACTGAAAGCACTTTGCCGCGCTTACCTTTGTCTTTACCTGCTAGTACGATTACTTCGTCATCACGACGGATTTTTGCTGCCATGATAGACTCCTTACAGTACTTCTGGGGCTAGTGAAACGATTTTCATGAACTTTTCATTACGAAGTTCGCGAGTCACAGGGCCGAAAATACGAGTACCAATAGGCTGCAAGTTATCGTTTAAGATAACAGCCGCATTGCTGTCGAAACGGATCAATGAACCGTCTGGACGACGAACGCCTTTTTTGGTACGCACAACTACCGCGTTTTTAACATCACCTTTCTTCACTTTACCGCGAGGAATCGCTTCT
Organism: Pseudoalteromonas sp.; assembly: GCF_018402495.1. Taxonomy (GTDB): domain Bacteria; phylum Pseudomonadota; class Gammaproteobacteria; order Enterobacterales; family Alteromonadaceae; genus Pseudoalteromonas. The sequence continues at coordinate 44,514 of NZ_JAGYIU010000004.1, read as the reverse complement.
TTTACAGAAACTTTAATGATATCGCCAATCGCTGCATAGCGACGGTGTGAACCACCAAGGACTTTTATACACTGCACTTTGCGAGCGCCGCTGTTATCAGCAACTTCCAGCTGAGTTTGCATTTGGATCATGTTAATGACCTCCGGTGTAGTAATTACAACTTGTCTTAAATTTGTTTAAAAACAAGACATTTCGATTGAATCCCACTCAAAAAACATACTATATGTCTCTTAAGGGCGGGCAATTGTATCAGCATTGAAGGGTGAGTGGTAGGTTATTTTTTAATTAATTTACTGCAAGTGCTAAATTAAAACTTGGTTGTTTATGCTATCTATATAAATTTTAGCTGATTATAAAACAAACAAGGCATCTTAGCGATGCCTTGTTTGTTATTTGCCGTTAAAATTAGCCAAACAAGCCTTTTAGCTTATCTTTAATTTTATCTTTGGCTTTTTCTTTTGCTTCCTCTTTAAGCGCACTGCCAACATCAAGCTTTATTCCAACATCATGAAATGGGCCTTTTATTCGCAAAGGAATTTTAAAGCCTGTACTGTCATCTGTAGTGCCTTGTCCTTCAATAGAACCAACCACACCAGTTACCAATCGATAATTAACGTGCGTTTGCGGTAAATCCACATCTCCCTCACCTGAAATACGTATTAAAGGGCTGATCAGCGATAAGTCGGTGTTTTTACCTACGCCATTGGTAAAATTAAAACTCCCCGAAAGTGCAGAGAAGTCAGTTTGTTCAGACTCTTCAAACCCTGTATCTAACCCCTCAGAGACTGCATTAAAGTTACCTTTAATAACCTCTTTGCCCTTACGTACCATTTCCGCTACGTTCGCACCTTTCACTGCCCCGTCAGCAAACTTAAAGCCTAATTTACCATTAAGTGCGTTAATGAACGTTTTTTGGCTTTGCCCTTTTGTAGTTAAACTCCAGTTTAGAGAGCCCTTACCCATTAATTTATCAAAACCAGCCGCATCAGTAAGCAGCGGCTGCGCTTCTATCTTATCTAAATCAAAGTTGGTTGCTATTTTATAAGGAGTACTTTGGGCATTAAGGGTGAGCTCGCCTTTACCTGTTCCTTCGTAAGCGGCAAAGCTGTCTAGGTTTAATTTAGCAATGCTATTTTTAAGTGCCACAGTAAACTGGTTAGCGCCTAGTTTAATGTCGTTAGCTTTTAAACCACTTGAACGAACAATCACATTTGCATCTAATGCACTTAAGCCACTTAAATCAATTTGAGTATCATCCCATACAATCGGCTCTGCCGGCTTAGACTCGTCTTTTACTGGGGCTTCTTTCTTAGCTACGGTTTCTGGTAAGTAAGGATTTAAATCAAGCATTCCTAGGTCAATATCAGCATTAACCGCTAAACGACTGCCTAAATTTAACTTACTTTTACCTTTAATCTCGAGTGCATCGAGTGTTGCTACCAATTCGGTTAGGTTAAACTCTTCACCGAGCAGGTGCATTTCGGCTTTGATGCTAAAGGTGTTAAACGCATTGTCTTTCGCGTTTAAATCAACCCCTTGCCAGTTAGCAATATTTTTAACCGAATCACCGTTAAGTGTTAAAAGTCCTTTAATGTCTTTGCCTTGTTTGGCTATGCTGCCATCAAACGTTAAATCTACTAAGCGTGAGTTAAGCGCTTGCTTTACATTAAATGTGGCGCCTTCAATTACTTTTGCTGGTGTATCGAGTTTTACATCAAGCACAAAGCGCTCTTGCATGTAAGTTATAGCTCCTTTGACTTCGAGCTGTTTGCGCAGTGAAGGCAGTAATATAGCCAGTTCTAAATCGCTAACTTGCTGTTTAGCGCCCGTTTGACCATCTAAATAAGTAAACGACCCGCCATAAATAGCGACCTCGCCTAACTGAATATCAAAGTTTTCAGGTAATTTGACTGCCTCACCCGATTGAGTTTGCTGCTCTGGCTGTTTAGCCACTGCATCAAATAACTGCCAGTTTGCTCTGCCGCTTTTATCGGTTTCTAGCAAAATATCAGGCTCATTAATGACAAACTTTTCTAGCTTTACCTCGCCACCGAGTAATGAAAGCCAAGGAATATGAACGGCAAGTTGCTGCATACTTGCCATATCAGCGCGAGAGCCACTGGACATATTGGCAAAATGTACATCATTAAGCTCTAATTTTAATGCAGGGAATACACTGAGGGTTTTATCTCCCTTTATCGTTAATGTGCGCCCAGTTGTTTTTTCTACCTGCTCAGACACTTTATTAAAAATGGTATCGGTAGGAATTAAAAATGGTGCAGCAACAATTAACGCTATGCATAGCAATAATATGACACCAATAATTTTAAATAAGGTCTTCATGATCATCCTTTCAAACGTGCAAATAATGTTCTTATCATAGCGGGAGTTAACACTAAAAGCATTGCCCAATAACTAAAAAGCTACTTTCCTACATTCTAACGTGGGTATATGAATTGTAACTGAAACATTTTGATACCTTTAGGTTACAAGAAATAATTGACAAAATGATACCCCAAGGTTACATTGATACCTGTAGGTTATAAAATATAAATTAACACTTTCACAGGATGGACTTTATGAAACAACAAGATATTAAAACTGAAGAAAAATTTATGAGTCACAACGCATGGTTTTCGATATTTATGGGTATTACTTTACTAATAATCAGTGGCTACCCCATTATCGGAAACACATCAGCGCCGTTGCTGATTTTAGGAAGCACCGCATTTCTTGGTTCTTTCCTTATGTTTGTAATTAGAGGTGGCTTTACATGGAGAATGAAATACCACCTTACTTATAAAGATGAATACTTAAATACAATAGATACAATTGCTTATAAACATGTTGTATTAGCATTGTTATTTAGTATGGGCACGGTTTATTTATTCTCTGAAGGCCTAACTTTACATATATCTCATAGTATGATGGCTACTTTTTACCTTGCTATTATGTGTTTGGTGTACGGAATTTCTATTTTTTGGCAAAGTCGTGACTAGGAGTCAAAGTGCAAAATAACATAGCAAAATTTCGTAAAGAGGCAGGGCTTTCACAACAAGAGCTCGCTGATGCTATTAATGTATCACGCAAAACAATAAGCACTGTAGAAACAAACCGATTTACGCCATCGGTAATTATTGCGCTTAAAATAGCTAGGCACTTTAATACCTCTGTTGAAAGCTTATTTGAAATTGAAGATCATGATTAAAGCAATGTAATCATGATGCATGTATTACGCATCCTGATTACATTACTGCAATTGTTCGGTATGATGCGCGCCCCTGTTGTATTTAGCCTAAATAAGCTAAAATGTAGCGACTAAAAAATATATCTAACCGGAGAGTCTACAAGGCATGAAGAAACTGCTAATTTCACCGTCAAAAATGGCATTAGGCGAACAAGAAAGTCAAATTTATCAAAACATTCTGAAGCAATCTTCAGAGCTAAGCCTAAACCTAATGGCCGTGAAAGTGGAAAACCATCCAGAAGATTTTTTAGGTTGGTGTTACGAGCTATTAAGCGCAAGCCGTGATCGTATTAATTACGACTTACTCGAAACCTCACAATTACCATTATTAAAAAAGCTGCATGACCAACTTATTTCAGCCATTAGCTTTTTACAGTTAAAAACATTACGGGTAGCGCCTTGGCCAGTAGTGAGTATGTTTGTAGAACAACATAAAGAACTGGTGGCACTTGATGAGCAGCTACGTTTAACTACTTATATTGCAGGCCTGCGTGAAAAGCCGTTAAAAGATATGATCCCTGAAGACTTACTCGCTTTTAGCGGTAAGCACATGGCGTCACTCGACCCGAGTACTTATACCTTTGATGTAGAATGGTTTGCCTCTACAAAAAGTGCTAAAGGCTTTCACCAGATGCTGGCTGACTTGCCAGGTGCATTTGACGATGCCCTTAGCAATATCCCACTTGAGGGTGATGTAGCGCAAAGTAATTACCAACAATTTGTAATTGCTTACTTGAGTGCATTTAATGGCAGTGATGAAAAACCAACACTAGCGCCTGCAACCCGTTTATTAGCAATGCGCCGCCCTGATGTATTTACACCGATTAGCAATAGTCGCCTAGATGCATTGTGCTCCGCTTTAGGTATCACCAAACTAAATAACCGCGACTTTGAGCGTTACTGGCAAGATGTAGTACAAAGTATTCATGCTATGTCGTGGTTTAAAATGGCTAACGCTGGTAATGAATTGGAAGAGAAACTAGTTAGTATTAAAGCGCTAATACCTTGCTTTTTTTATTACGCAGATACAAACACCGCTAATAACTCAAACTACATTAAGCTACTTAATAAACCTACACGTAGCACTTCGAGCAGCAGTAAAGCGCCACGCCGAGGAAAAGAATCGGCTGAAATATTAGTAGACCGCGCACTTGCTGCTGATGATATCCCAGAGCATATTCGTGCTAAGCGTGATTCTATTATTAGCGAAGTACAAAAAGGCCGTGGTGTAAACGAAACAATTACACTTATGCGTACCATTTTTGGATAAAACGTATATCAAACGCAATTAGCTTTAATAAACTAGCTTAACGTTAGGGTCTATTGACCTTTCAAGGTTAAATTTGCAAAGGTCAACAGATGTATGGACTCCCACTTCCCTCAGGAGTAACGTAATAAGCAACTAAACTTTTACCAAGGAGCCCATACATGTTTGATTGTAATGTAATCGCAATTGATTTAGCAAAAATTTATTCCAGGTTTGTAAAACAGATAAAAATGGAAACGTTATTTATAACAAAGCAATCACAAGAGCTAAACTTAAAGAATTATTAATTAAAGAGAAGCAATCTTTAGTTGCTATGGAGTCGTGTGGCGGAACACATTATTGGGCACGCTTTGCTAAACAAGCTGGTCACCAAGTAAAAGCAGTTAATGCACGACAAGTAAAAGCGTTTCGTCAAGGACAAAAACAGATGCTAATGATGCGCTGGATTTCTGTTACTGCCTCCAGCCTCATATTAAAGAAAGCCGATTACTTTCAGTGCAGGAGCAATGCCTGCAAGGCATTGAATGTATGCGTGATTTATTGGTCAAACAAAAAGTAAGTTTGGCAACCAACTCAGAGGTTTGCTTTTGGAGTTAGGGTACCCAATAGCCTCAAGGTGATACCCCATTAATCTGCGCTATACCAGAGATACTAGAAGACGCAGAAAATAGTTTAACATCCTCATTTTCGCTTTTCAATTGACCTCCTTTTTCAACGCTTTAAGTGAGACAATTGAAGAAGCAAAGCAGATTGAAAAACAACTGCATGAAATAGTTAAAGAAGATAAAACCTGTAATCGCTTACAAAGCCTTGGAGGGAGTCGGTCCAGTCTGTGCAGTCTTGATAAAAATAGCACTAGGTGATGCGACACATTTCAAAAGTGGTCGAGAAGCCGCCGCTTGCTTTGGTTTGACACCTGTACAACATAGCAGTGGTGGTAAAGAAAAATAGGCTCGATATCTAAAGTGATAGGAAATAAGAAGCTGCGTGAAGTGCTTTGTTTAAAGGTGCATTAGCTGTTGTTTCCCAACTAGGAAAAAGAGAAAGTCGCAGTGAAAAGATGTATGGTTAAAAGCATTAACCGAACGTCGAGGAAAAAGTAGCAGCGATTGCTTTAGCGAATAAAACGATAAGAACGGCTTTTGCAATGCAAAAGCATAATAAAGAATATCAGCCGAAATTACTTGCGGCTTTAAAATTTGTCAAAAAAGAGCGCTTAAAATAGGTAAGACCAACCTTCAATAGACTGTTAGGGTCTGAAGTTTCATAAACTGCTCAACAGAAAAGTCATGAAGGTGCGAATACATAAGAGGCCAGAGGTAGCTCCTCAATTTGAGCCCGTATATAAGCTAGCATCTAAATTTATTTTAACTTTTTCTTTTTGACATTTTCGGGGAGTCCATATAAGACCCTAATATAGGTAGCCTGGTAGCGCTCCAATGGTGCAGCCAGGCTTTTTTTTGCACCAGCAGTGCGTTCTTTCCTTACATACTTTTCACAAAGCGTCTTTGCGCATAATTTCAACACTTTGTTTTATAATATAAAATTTATTTTTTATTAAATAAATGGAAGCTGGCACATACAGTGCAATTCCCCCTGCAGTAACCTAATAATACGCCGCCATTCAAAAGGTTGTAGTCGTTTATAATAAAAACCTTGGCGTGCAAAATCATACAATGGGAAATGAAACATGCTAAAACTACAAAAAACAATACTCATCAGTGCATTGGCATTAACAGGAATGACATCAACAACGGCCTTTGCCGAAGTAACGGCTAATGCAGCCGCTACTTCTAACTACTTATGGCGCGGACAAGAGCAAACTGGGGGCGATGCGGCTGTATCTGGCGGTATTGATTACGCTCATGAGTCTGGCTTTTATGCCGGAACTTGGGCGTCAAATGCATCTTGGGCCGATGAAATGACCTATGAACTTGATTTTTACGCTGGGTTTAGTGGCGCAATCACTGAAAACGTAAGTTACGACGTAGGTTATATTTACTATGCTTATCCGGATGCTGCATCGGGTGCCGATGCTGATTTTTCAGAAGTGTACGGCAGTATTAGTGTGCAAGGTTTTACATTTGGTGCAGCCGTACTTGCAACATCTGCTGCCAGTGGCGACGGAACTGATTTTGGTGATTCATTGTATTTAAACGCCGATTACAGTTTTGCCATTGGTAGCAATGGCACTGAAATGGCGCTACACATAGGTCATTACTCGGGTGATTTCATCGGTGATGACAATATTATTGATTATGGCGTATCAGTTTCTAAGGATGGTTTTACCTTTGGTCTATCTGATAACGACATGGACGGCTCAGATGTTAAAGCTTATGTAGCATACGCTGTAGACTTTAGCTTATAAAAGAATGTGTTACTTGCTGCAACACTAAGGGCCGAAAGGCCCTTTTCTCATTTTATATTTTCACTATTAATAATAAAGGCCGCATAAATGCGGCCTTAAAAACGCGAAGGTAAAAAAGGATTAAAACTTAGCGAGATTATCGACGCTGTCTTTGTCTATTAACTTAATATATGGGTCAACACCCGCGAAAAGCGGCTTTTCTTTCACTTTTAATTCAATGGTGTTAATGCCTGTTACTAACCGATGCTTTTGTGAGTAAATCACAAAATCTTCTGCGAGTAGGTTTTCAGGGTCATCATTAAACAATGCGATATCAATCATTTCATCAAGTGGTTGCTCTGCTTCTTCACCTTGACCATCGGCACGCTTTTTAGCGGCATTAACCGTTAGAGTGACCGTGTACAAGCCATCACTATCAGCCTCATCAGACACTTTCGCTTCTTTCATTGTCAGCTCATATAAAGTGATATACATAAACTGATCATCAATGAACGCTTGCTCTGCGGAAGTCGCGTCACGTTTCAAATAACTAAGTAAATCTAACGTGGTCGGGTAAGGATTACTTTGATATTTAAAGTCACTAACAAACTCTTTTAAAATGCTGTTTAAACGCTCCTCCCCAAACAAATCATGCATGGCCATCATCACCACTGAACCTTTTTGGTAATAAATATGCGCTTGGCTTTCTACTTTATACAGCGGCATTTCTTGATACGCTTCAACCGAGCGACCTTGCAAATACTTATCAAGTTCATACTTTAAGAATTTACGTAGCTTTTGCTCACCGTATTTTTTCTTAAGTACCATAATTGCGCTGTATTGCGATAAACTTTCTGACAATACTGCAGCACCCTGCACATTAGCACCTATTATCTGATGCCCCCACCATTGGTGTGCGACCTCATGAGCAGTAACATAGTAAGGCACATCAATTTTACTACTATCGCGATTGTCTGTAATAAAACCGATTTGCTCTGAATAAGGTACGGTATTTGCAAAACTTTGCGCAAATGATTCATAACCCGGGAACTCAATAATACGCATTTGTTTATGTTGATAAGGGCCAAACTGCGCAGAAAAATAATCTATTGAATCAGTAACCGACTCAATCATACGATCAACGTTCCACGTATGGTCTTGATGGTAATAGACTTCAACATTTACTCCATTATGCGTTATTTTTTTAGACTCTAAACGAGCGGATAAAATGGCATAAAAGTTTATTATTGGTGAATCCATTTCATAACGGAACGTGCGTCGTCCGTCAGTCACTGTTTCACTTTTTAAATAACCTGGTGCAATTGCAAATTGCGACTCATCAGTAGTAATGGTTGCAGCAAAGTTGATAAAACCACCATTCGCGCCAAACATGCTTTGTTTGTAATACTGAGTGTCTTCAAGTTTATTAGCACGCTGTAGCTCAGGTAAGCCACGTTTACGACGCTCATGTTTATCCGTTAATTGATAACTGTCGTTATAACCAAAGCGCGGGAATAAGCGCCAATTATCAATAAATGTGCCATTAGCAACAAGCTTAGTATCGGTGTTGCTATCGACAAAACCTTGGTGGCTGCGCTCGACTGAAATCTCACCTTTGCGCACTTCACCAGGCATTAATGGCTGAGTAAATTCAAACCACGCTGAGTTATAGTCAGGCAATTGTTCAGTAATGTCGCCTCCGGCAATTTTAACACTCCACTGTGGGCTGTTATCCGGTTTACTCACCAAAAATCGCTTAATCGCTTGATCACTAGTATTGGTAATAAGCACATTGGCAGTGGCGAGTATTTTGCGCTGCTGTGGATATATCGCAACATTAAGATCAACGTCAGTGATTATCGGTAGTGGGTCATCTTTATACTGCACAAACTGTTGCTCGTATTCAACTTGCAAGTTTTCAAGTTGATCTTTAGTATAAAAATCATTCAGCACTCTTGTATTATAATAAATTTGTGCGCCCGCAGCGATAAATACCACTAACCCAAGTACTGCCGCCGCTTGCCCTTTTCGACCTAAGTTATATTTTAACTGCGCAAAACGATTGCGTAAGCTTTGCGACGGGCCACGGTGCCACAATGCAAGCCCAATAACGGCTAGCACCACACTTAACCCTCCCCAATAAAGTGTGTACCATGCCACTCCAGTTAAGTAATGACCATAACCGTTAATATCTGAATAGGGGGCAGGACTTGACTGCGCAAAATGATACATCTTATGACTAAATCCATAACTACTCAGCACCATTGAAACTAAATAATACAGGCCAAATAATCCCATACCGATATATTTATTTGCACTCACTATTTGCAGAAAAAAGGCCAAAATAGCGAGCATCACAAAAGGTAAAAAAGAAAAATAACCCAACCTAAATAGGTATTGTCCAAGCTCTAAGTTAAACTGCCCTTTAATTAGCTGTACAGTAATTGTAAGCACCATACTAAAAACATAAAGCAAGCCTATAACACTTACTAAAGCCAACAACTTAGACACCCAAAACACACTATTATGCACCGGAAAGCTATCGACAATATCACCCATGCCGCTATTACGTTCACGCCATACTAGCTCAGCGCTGTAGTACACAATAACAATAGTAATTAATAGTCCTATTGCATTTTGAATGATACCAACCATGTTTTGAGTAACAGGCCAATTAACTGTGCCATACCAACCAACTGGAGCTAGTAATGGCACCATAAGTACAGCTAAAGTAATAATACCTAAAATCAAAAATGGCGCACTGATAACAACTTGTTTAAACTCAAAAGCACAGCGCAATAATAGCTGTTGTTTGAAAGAACTTGCGCTCGCTTTGTGATTTACCGAAGAAGCAATGAGAGCCGCCTCTTTTTGTTTAGTTAAATTAGAGGCAGCGAGTTTCTTCTTTTCGCGCTTGATAACAATGCGAGATGACAGCTTGCCTGAGGCAAAAAATATAACAGCTGCCAATATAACCCATAATATACGATTAAATAGTAAAACCCCTGTTAGCTCTAACGTTTGAGTATTTTTATCACTCGCAGTCCAATAACGAGTAATATCAAGTAATGAGCCACTTGCAAAAGGATCGGCATAACCCACTATCCATCGAAACGCTAAATCATCAAAGTAAACAGATACGGTAGAGTAGGCGATTAAAAATGCAACCGCGGTAAGATATACTGCCATCATTGAGCGAAAATACGTTGCCACACCATTAAATATAGCCGCTAAAACAAACAAGCTAGGCACTGCCATATAAAAATAGGCCGTTAAGTAATAGCCTAACTTGTTATCTCCTACCAACTCAGGATCAAGCCAACCAACTAGCAAACCAAAACCAGATCCTAAATATATTCCCAGCGGTACAAACGCAAAAATAAGCGCAACAACACAGTACGAACCTAAAAAGCGCCCTAATTGATACATTAATGGCTTGAATGGCTTGCTAAAAACCAGCTCTGACATATTCGTTTCATCATTACGAATCGCAGAACCAGCAACAAAATTTACCACTAAAAAAATAGCAAACTGAAGCAAAATACTAACTAGCATCAAGATACTAAATGGTGAATTCACATTAACGTTGCTGCCACCAAGTAAGACGTTGTCACTGCTACTTGCAAAAAAAGCCACTAAAAAAAAGATTAAAGCGGTTACATAAAATGAAGGCTGACGTATAAAATAACGCAGCTCAAAGGTAAGCATATTTAAAAACATGATATCCTCCCCTACGCTGCACTGATATTACGATGCTGATGCAAAGTAGAAAAATACACATCTTCTAAGTTAGCATGACTAGCAGTAAACCCTTCAGGCGCTTGCTCACCATACACATTTAAAATTGTCTGCCCAGCGAATAAACGCTTTGAAATCACTGGTAGATGCTGTTCAAGCTCTTGCGCTTCAGTTTGGTTGGTTGTTTTTTGCCAAATTTTACCTTGGAGTTTATCAGTAAGTGCTATTGGGTTACCTTCAAGTAAAATTTTGCCACTGGCTAATACCGCCATATTAGGGCAAAGCTCCGCGACATCTTCAACAATGTGAGTTGATAAAATGACCACTTTTTTCTCGCCAAGGCTTACTAATAAATTATGAAAACGATTACGCTCTTCAGGATCAAGACCTGCTGTTGGCTCATCAACAATCAGTAAATCAGGGTCACCAAGTAATGCTTGTGCGATACCAAAACGCTGGCGCATACCACCAGAAAAACCACTCACGGCTTTATTACGATGCTGATACAAATTTGTATGTGCCAACAAGCCTTCAACCGACTCTTTACGCAGTGCTTTATTATCGAGCCCTTTTAAAACAGCCATATGATCAAGTAAGTCATAAGCTGAAACTCGCGGATAAACACCAAAATCTTGTGGTAGGTAGCCTAAACGCTGACGAAGCGCTTGTGGGTCTTTAAATGCATCAATACCGTCAAAGATCACAGAACCTGCATCGGCTGACTGCAAAGTGGCAACAGTACGCATTAACGATGATTTACCGGCGCCATTTGGTCCAAGTAATCCAAACAGACCTTTTCCTATTGATAAATCAACCCCTTGTAGTGCGTGCACCCCGTTATCGTAGGTTTTTGATAACCCTGTTATTGATAGCATTTTTACTTCCTTGAATTGTAAGTATTATTTTTGTACTGCTTTATACCATATTAAAAACGGGAACATAAGTTAGTAATGAGTTAACTTTGTAACAATAAATAAACAGAAATTCTTCTAATAACACTTGCGTAGAAATGAGCCTCTGGGTATAAAAACCAAACACTCTAAAAATAAGAAGCGAACAGCCATGCAAAATCATAAAAGCCAACCATTAGCCGATTTTATAGAATACCCGCCAGAGGAAATGCTGACGCGTGCGAATGAGTTTTTACAAACGAGTCAACGCCGTCATAGTATTCGCAGCTTTAATGACCGCCCTGTGCCAAAAGAAATCATCGAAACCTGTATAAAAGCGGCAGGTACAGCGCCTAGTGGCGCAAACCACCAGCCTTGGCATTTTGTAGCAATTAATAGTAGTGATGTTAAAAAGCAAATTCGTGAAGCAGCCGAGAAATTAGAACGCTCATTTTATGAAGGCAGAGCCGGTGAGGAATGGCTTGATGCATTAAAACCCTTAGGCACCGATGCTAACAAACCCTATTTAGAGCACGCGCCATGGTTAATCGCGGTGTTTAGTCAAAAAAGGGGGGTGTAAATACGGACGATAAAAACACGAATTACTATGTGCATGAATCAGTAGGACTGGCCACTGGTTTTTTAATTCAAGCCTTACACCGCGCAGGTCTTGCAACACTTACCCACACACCAAAACCAATGAGCTTTCTAACCGATATTTGTGGACGTGATAAAGACAATGAACGCCCTTATATGTTACTTATTACTGGTTACCCAGATGAGCATGCAACAGTGCCGCTGCACGCCCTAGATAAAAAATCGCTGGATGAAATAGCCTCGTTTATTTAGTCGCTTTGACTTGGCATATAGTCAACAGCAAGTACATCACCCGCTTTTAGACCTGCTATTACGTGTTGCTGATTATTTATAATACGGCCTAAACGCACGAAACGTTTAACCAGCGTTTCGTTTTCAAGTACATACACCATATTGAGCTGGCCAAACTCATGCACCCAACGTGGATCAATTAATACGCCTTGGGTACTTTTTATGGGTAACTGTAGTTGAGCATAAAGGCCTGGCATTAAACCAAGTTGCGCATCGGCTTCTAGACGAATAAGCAGACTGCGCGCCGCGTTATCTGCCACTGGTACAATTTCGCTCACCGTTGCGGGTGTTGTTATATCAAGAGAAGGTAGTACCACATTTAAACTATTCCCTACTCTTAATTTTACTGCTTGTTGTTCTCGTACATTAAATTCAAGCTGTAACTGTAATGGGTTATACAAAGTAATCAGCGGTTTACCGGGTGTTGCAGTATCGCCTGGCTCGGTTAGGCGCTCAACGACCACGCCCGAAATAGGAGCAGTAATATGCGTATAATTAAGCGATACCTGAGCTTGCGTTTGCTGTTGTTTAGCAACCGCTAAATTAGCGGTTAAGTTTTCAAACTTTGCTTTGGCGTCATCTAATTCACTAACAGACACTAATCCTTGCGCATTTAAATCAATCATTCTGGCTAGTTGCTTTTTAGCTTGCGTTAACGACGCTTGCACCGCATTAATATTTGCACTACTTTGCGCTAACGCCGCTTTAAAATCATCTTGCTTGAGCATAATAAGTAAATCGCCCTTAGCGACTTTATCGCCAGCACGTACTTTTAATTGCTCAACCTGCGCCATAACATGCGATGAGATTTGCGTATTTTGTTTTGCTATTACACTACCTGGTACCTGCTCAGTGCCTGCAATACTTTGCAGCGTTACCGTTACTCGCTCACCGTGATAGTTCGTTGTTTGTGATTCTTTTAAGCCAGCAGTTTGCTTGTCAGAAAAGCTGCCTGCCATATAAAGTACAGCCATAATAATGACAAATAACGCGGCAAATGTGCCTATAAGTCTTGATTTACCCTGCATGCGCTTTATCCTCTGTGCTTGCAAACACTAAATAATAAACAAGCGGTACTACAAATAATGAAAATAATGTAGACGCCACAATGCCAAAAATAATTGCAATCGCGAGCCCGCTAAATACCGGATCGAGTGTGATCACTAAATTACCCAATAAAGTGGTGCCAGCGGTTAGGAGCACAGGGCGCATTCGTACTGCCCCAGCTGCAACAAGCGCCTCTTTAATTGCCATGCCTTGGCCGCGAGCTTGATTAATAAACTCAACCAAAATAAGTGAGTTACGCACCACGATACCTGCAAGGGCAATCATGCCTATCATCGCTGTGGCAGTAAATAATACCGGCTCTGGGGCATCGGCTATAGCGCGCTCACCAAACTGATTTAACAGCCAAAAACCTGGCATTATGCCTATCACTGTTAACGGAATAGCCGACATGATAATCAGCGATAAACTCGCCGACTGGGTTTGTATGCGTAAAATAATAAAAATGGCACTGAGCGCAAACACAAAGGCAATACCCATATCTCTAAACACATCAATAGTAATACGCCATTCTCCCTCGCCGCTAAAGCTGACATGGGTTCCTTGTGGTAATTGCCATGGAGCAGTTCCGCCATTATTAAAAAAGTGACGACTGACCCAAGATGTTTTAACAAACTCATCGTTTGATGCATTTAAATCAGCATTCACATCAGCAATCACTTCCGCTGGTGTGCGTCCATTAAGCTCAGCCATAACATAAATCACGTCGCGCTGATCTTTACGTACAATCGTTTTAGCAACCTGATGCTGTGTAAATTCACCGAGCTCTGAAAGCGATACTAACGGCCTTGGCGCACTGCTTAAACCAAACTCGTTGCTAGTTTTAGCTAAATCTCTGTCGCCCCTTACCTGAAGTGCAAGTAATTGCGAAAGCTGATTTCGCTCGCTATAAGGTAGCTGTAATTTAATATCAACGGGCTCTGTTTCATTGCTCACATAAAGTACACCCACGTTTTCACCTTGAGAGGCAATACTGAGTGTTTGTGCAATATTTTGAGTTGAAACCGCACTGAGTGCGGCCTTGGTTTTATTGGTAACAAAGCGTTGTAATGGCGAAGGTGACACCATTGAGGTGTCTACTTCAACTACATGAGGTTCTTGTTTTAAACGCGCAGCTAACTGCTGGGCAGCGTGAAAATGTGTTTGCTCATCAACAAAAGCATCTCGGTAAACCTCAGCAACCAAAGTACTAAGTACCGGTGGCCCTGGTGGTACTTCAACCACTTTTATTACAATGCCATCGGTTGCTAGCGTCGCGAGCTGTTCGCGAAGGCGCATAACCACCCCATGGGATTGATGATCGCGCTCAGACTTATCCACTAACAATACTCTAAGCTCGGCGAGATTCGCTGCCTCACGGCGATAATAACCGCGCACCATACCATTAAAGTCCATACTTGAAGGTTGGCCAACATAGGCCGCTATTTCACTTACTTCGTTTAATTGCCATGTGAGTGTTTGGATTTGTTTAGTAAATGCAGCTGTGCGCTCTAGATTAGTACCCTCTGGCATATCTATCAGTACTTGCAGCTCATTTTTATTATCAAAAGGGAGTAGCTTTAAAGGCACCAAACGCATCACGGGTAACATGGCGCTAATAATAAATAACACTAAAGTTAGCCACAAAACAAGTTTAGCTCGCCCCTTAGAAGCCAATAATGGGCTTAATAGTCTTTGATATGCACCAACTTTAGGAGCAAGCTCGGACGGTTGTTCGTTATCAGGCTTGAGTAACTTCATCGCAAGCCAAGGGGTTACAAAAAATGCAACAATGGTAGAAACCATCACGCTAACCGGCACATTAAATGCCATAGGTGCCATGTACGGCCCCATCATTCCGGTGATAAACGCCAGTGGAATAAACGCCACCATAATGGTGAGTGTAGACATAAGTAAGGCACTTCGAATTTCGCTCATTGCACCAACAATTTGCTGTTTTTTATCGCCTTTTTTATTCAAAAAGCGGCTAATGTTATCAATACCTGTAATTGGGTCATCCACCAATAAGCCCAAAGATAAAATAAGCGCAAACAACGTCACTCGGTTAATGGTATAGCCAAATGCAAAATCCAGAGCCAGTGTAATGCCATAACAAATAGGCACAGCCAGCCCTACCACCACGGCAGGACGCCAACCTAAAAACACCCCCACAAATATCACCACAGTAAAGACCGCAAATACTAAACTTGAAGTAAGGTTATTTACTTTTTCATCGGCAGTTTGGCCATAATCTCTTAATACTGCATAGCTCACCTCAGGGGGTAATAGCGTGCGTGTTAGCTGCGTCATCATTTGATGAACATCGTTGGCAACTGCAACAGCGTTCGTGCCGGTTTGTTTTGCAACACTTAATGTTACCATGGGTAAATGCTGCTGGTTTGCCGATTGAGCAAGCCATTGGTAATGCTTAGCTTCACTTGGGCCATCAATCACGTTTGCAACATCTAGCAAGTACACACTTTTGCCATTAACAACATTCACTACCAGCTGCTCTACAGCAGATTGACTTCGTAGTACATCACCTGCTTGCAATTCAATTTGCTGCTGGCCATCAACCACACTACCTACTTGCGTTAGTTGATTAGAGACACTTAATGCGTAAAAAACGTCATTGACGGTTGTTTGGTGAGCAGCCAATGCGCTGGCATTTAAATTAATGGTGAGTGTGCGTTTACGACCAGCAATGACTTTTACTTCACTGGTGTGTTCAATACGCTGTAAACTGTTGGCAATTTCGTTAGCAAAGCGGGTTAACTCGTAATCACCATAAAGTTGTGGGTCTTTACTGTATAGCCCAAGCATAACAATAGGGACATCATCTACTTCAACGGGCCGTATTTGCCAACTTTTGATAACGGAAGCCATAGTATGTTGATAACTATTAAGTTTTGCATAGGTATCTAAAATTGCTTGTTCGCGATCATGGCCTACCTCAAAGCGGAGCGTAACCACTGCGGCATTCGTTTGTGTAGTGGAATAAATATGTTCCACACCACCAAGTTGGGCAAGTAGCTTTTCCAGTGGTTGGGTAACCAATCTGGCTACCTCTGGTGCTTCTACGTTGGGTGCCGATACGTATATATCGAGCATAGGCACCACTATTTGTGGTTCTTCTTCTCGCGCTGTTTGTTGTAAAGCAAATAAGCCAAACAAAATTGATAACACAAAAATAATAACCGGAATACGGCCGTTTAAACTACTTTTTACTGCGTTATCAATCATGCTCATAACTTTTAGCCCTTGCAAAACAGTCCATATAATGTGCCTAACAAATGCACGGCATTTTGATCAATCACACGATAATAAATGGTCTGGCTTTCGCGACGAGTAGCTACTATATTAGCTTTTCGCAGTGTCGCTAAGTGTTGTGATAACGCCGACTGCGCTAGCGGTACGGCTTCGTTGAGCTGCGACACGCTCATTTCGGTATCTTGTAATGAGCACAAAATCATTAGCCGGTTTTTATTTGCTAATATTTTTAGTAGCCGTTCGGCTTGGTTTACATTAGTTGCCATCGCTGTAAAGTCAATATTCATACTAAGCTCTTATTCTAAAATAGAGTCTGAGTATATGACGTTAGATTAAAAAAGTCTAACATTAGAACCTTCTAATATAGTGTTTTCTAATGTATTGACTGTACTGAATTAAAGAATTGGCCTACTATAATGAAACTAAACAACGCGCTTAGACTGATCGCCGGCATAATGATTGTTATGTCACTTTTATTGCAAATCTATCACGATCCTAAGAGGATTTATTTTACTGCCTTTATCGCAGTAAATTTAATCCAATCAGCGTTTACTAGCTGGTGCCCAATGATCACAATTTTACGCAAATTTGGCTTTAAGGAATAAAACGATGCTTACACCTATCCCCGATTTACTAAAAATTATTACGCCTAATCAACGTCGTATCGACGCAGAACAAGCTAAACAGGAGATCAGTGAAAACAAAGGGTTACTCATTGATGTGCGTGAACCGGCTGAACATGCAACCAAAGCAGCAAGCGGCGCAATTAACATTCCGCGCGGCTTACTTGAAATGAAGCTAATGGAAATAGAAAAAGACGCAGCACGCCCTATTTACTTACATTGTGCCAGCGGTGCGCGTGCAACATTAAGCGCTGAGGCACTGACACGCGTAGGCTACGAAAACGTCACTGTAATTACCTGTAAAGCAGAAGAGGTTTGTCAGGTATTTTAAAGGCAAAAAAGATTAGATTACTCGGCGGTCAAATGATCGCTGAGAATTAATCTATACCTGCATCTTACTTCCTCTCGTTTAACAACGTGACTAACATTTGCTCGATATTTTTTACGCTATAGGTAAGCGAGCGGATAAGCTCTACTTGGCTTTGTGGTTCAGCGTTATTAGATTGTGTTGGCTGATCTGCAGTTAGGTTATCTTTTTGAGTTAAAATGGCTTCACGAAACTTACTGGCATTAACGACCCCCAATAAAGATACCAACGCACCGTTGCCAGACTGCCCTGCTGTTTCAAAGCTTAAACGGTACAAACCAAATAAACGCATCAGCGGGCCTTGGCTTAACCCGACGTCAGTTATTTTTTCAAGTGGGATTGATTTTTCTTCTTTAAAAAAAATACCGCGTTTGACCACCAGCTTTCGTTCTAGTAAATCGGCCGACATAGCCGCTAATACTCGCCCTGCGACTAGCCACACTAAAAGTAATACAGCGGGTAGTAAGGGAATAGTAACCAGTGCTAATAAACTAAATAATGCAGCTATCGCCATCCAATATTGTTTTACTTTAGGGTCGAACGATGCGCTTTTTAATATGAGTGCGGTCATGGTATTTTATTTGTTATGAAAATGAATAACCAAAATACGTGAATAAAAAATTGAATGCAATAGGTGCAAAATGCTAAGTATTAACAAATGCTCAGCAGCGCTTTTTCCTAAAACTATACACTTACTATTACCCTAATTGCTAAAGCTATAAATACCATACCTAATAGTCTATCTAACCACACATTTTGTTTGGTAAAGCCAAAGCGCTTTTTAGACACCTCAGTAAGTAAAGCCACCAATAAATACCACCCAGTATCTATTACAAAAACGGTTAAGCACATAATAATACCGATGTTTAATGTAAGGTTTTCTGGATCGATAAACTGCGAAAATAACGCCAGAAAGAAAATTGCCAACTTAGGGTTTAAAAATGCAATCGCAAAGCCATCTTGTAACGCCTTAGAACTGCTCACTGCACTTTTTTGAACTTGCAGCTCGCTGTCGTTAGGTTTTGAAAATAGTATTTTCAAACCTAAATACGCTAAATAGGCTGCCCCTAAGTACACTAAAAATTGATACACAGTAGGAAACTGCAACATCAATGCGCCTAATCCCAATAATGAGGCCGCAGCATATAAGCCAACCCCAAAACCATGGCTTAATGCTGCCAACATGCCATTTTTCATCCCGCCATTTAAGCTATGCTTTAATACCACAGCTAAACTAGGCCCTGGCGACATTGCGCCCATCATGCATACCAGAGCTAAGCTAAACCATAATGATAATGCCATTAGTAACCCTTATATTTCTTCATTTTCAATAAGTAATGCATAACCATGCACTTGCCCATAAAAGCCTGTCAATGGCACTGCGTTTATTACTTTCCAGCCGTCTTGGTTTAATTCCTGTATGCGATCATTTAGTGCGACTATATCTACCCCACCCAAAAAACGGGCCTTTCTGAATTCGATTACTTTTTGCATTTTTAATCCTTGTGTACCTTATAACATGTATTCAAAATCGTAATGGTGAATCCCTTGCTCAATCCGTATTTTCATACTGCCTGTTAATCCTTGCAACTCAGCCGTTCCTGAGTCGGGCACTACATTTAAAATTAAGCTGTCTTGGCCTTTATCCATAGTGCCAAAATGCTGTAATACAAAACCGCCTTGCAAACCATCAAGCTCACCTATTACTTGCTCAATAGCTACATAACCGGCACTGCCTTGAGTCGGAGTCATAGCGCTGAGCATTTCACCCTGGCTAGTTGCGGTTAGGCCACCAGTAAATTGTTTATCAATCGACATACGACCTAAATTAACGCCTTGCTGCCCGTGTGCATACCCTTCTAAAGGCGCTAATGTAACGGTAAACTCGCCTGTTATCTGTTTAGTTGTCATAATTTTTCCTGTTGATGGCTTTTAATACAATTGATTTTTAATACTATTGCTTTTTAATCTATTGATGCCATATCTATACCTTAATCATCAATAAGAATCTACTATGCCTACAGACAAGTCTGCTTCAGATAAAGCCGCCTTTAGCGCTTTATTCCCTATATTCAATTTTATTAAGCCTTATAAATGGGTGGTTTTAGGGGCTCTAGTGGCATTACTTGCCACCGCAGGGGTTAATTTATCGCTAGGCCAAGGCGTTAAATTTGTGATTGATCATGGCTTTATTGCCGGTTCTCAAGCGCAATTACAACAAGCTGTTTTGGTATTAATTGGCTTGATAAGTTTATTGGCGGTGGGTACATTCAGCCGGTTTTATTTAATGTCGTGGATTGGCGAGCGAGTCAGTAACGATATTAGAAAAGCTGTATTCAATCGTATTGTTACCTTGCACCCGAGTTACTTTGAAGAAAATCGCAGCGGCGAGCTGATGTCGCGACTCACCACCGACACCACATTACTACAATCTATTATCGGCTCGTCATTTTCTATGGCGCTGCGAAGCGCGCTAATGTTAGTGGGTGGTTTAATTATGCTGCTTGTAACTAATTTAAAGCTCACCTTGGTGGTGGTTGCCTGTGTGCCTTTAGTACTGGTGCCTATGATAGTGTTTGGTAAAAAGGTGCGCAAACTCGCCAGTTCTAGCCAAGATGCGATTGCCGATATAAGCACCTACGCGGGTGAGATTATTCAAAACATAAAAGTGGTACAAAGTTATAGCCATGAACAGCAAGAGCAATCTGCTTTTGCGCTTGAAACCGAAAAGGCCTTTAATGTGGCTAAAAGCCGAATTAAACAACGTTCGTTTTTAATTGCAGCTGTTATTTTTCTTACCTTTAGTGCTATTAGTGCCATGCTCTGGGTAGGCGGTAGTGATGTGCTAGCTGGCACTATGACGGGCGGTGAACTTGGCGCGTTTGTATTTTATGCCATTATGGTGGCCATGTCGGTTGCCACCGTTGCAGAGGTTTACGGTGAATTACAACGCGCCGCAGGAGCCGCAGCAAGATTGCTCGAACTGCTCGCCGTTAAAAGTAAAATACAAAACCCCGAAATTCCACAAGATGAACAGTTACATGCAACAACCAGCAACAGTGCAATTTCACTTGAAGGTATTAGTTTTAATTACCCTTCTCGCCCAGATGTAAGTGCATTAAATAATATCAGCTTAAATATTGAAACAGGTAAAACTGTGGCTATTGTTGGCCCTTCCGGTGCGGGTAAAACCACCTTATTTGAACTGTTACAGCGCTTTTACGATCCAGCCAGCGGAGCGATTAAGTTTCATAATATAGATATTAAAGAATTGTCGTTAAACACCTTACGCAACAAAATGGGCATGGTGGCACAAAACCCGATTTTATTTAGCTCTGATGTCATGCATAACATTCGCTATGGCAACCCAAGCGCCAGTGACGAGCAAGTTTATACAGCTGCTAAACATGCCCATGCCGATGAATTTATTAAGCAATTACCACAAGGCTATAACAGCTTCTTAGGTGAGCAAGGCGTAAGACTATCGGGCGGACAAAAGCAGCGTATTGTACTTGCCCGCGCCATTTTAAAAGACCCTGAAATACTGCTACTCGATGAGGCTACCAGCGCGCTTGATGCGCAAAGTGAGCATCATGTTCAGGCCGCACTTGAGCACTTAATGCAAAATAGAACAACGCTGATTATTGCCCATAGACTAGCCACGGTAAAACACGCCGATATGATTGTGGTGATGGAAAATGGCGAAATAAAAGCCACAGGTACTCATCAGCAATTAATGGCAAGTAACCCTTTGTATCAAAAGTTATGTGAATTACAGTTTAATCTAGATTGATTGCACTTTAGTAGTTACTTTTTATCAAGCCATTTATTCATTGCGGTATCGTAAGCCTCAGTTAGCTTAGTTTTATCGCACTGTACACCA
Source organism: Pseudoalteromonas sp. (assembly GCF_018402495.1). Classification (GTDB taxonomy): domain Bacteria; phylum Pseudomonadota; class Gammaproteobacteria; order Enterobacterales; family Alteromonadaceae; genus Pseudoalteromonas. The sequence goes on along the minus strand of NZ_JAGYIU010000004.1, from coordinate 22,950 downwards.
ACAAAATAACTATCTGGCAAGTCATTTTTTGGTATAACTCCAGCACCAACGAATACCTTTTTAAAACAGCTATCACCTCGTCGGTAAGTGGTAAATTGCATATTTTGCTGCTCTATTTTTAATAGTGGCTTCACCTTCCCTGCATGCTCTTTTGGCACGGTAATACGCTTTTTCTGAGGATCATTCTTTGCAGTATCAGAATAGCCAGTTTGTTGCTGCAAAATACTATTGAGCCCTTTTTTCAGATCTATCTTTTTATAAGGCTTTGCGGTTACAGGGTGGGTATTTTTAGTGGCGAAATTTACCGGCTCAGTCGTCTTCTGTGTTTTTTTATTAGTCGCATTTAGTGGTTTTGAGTGGGTTGCATGAGCAGGCTTAGTTGGGCTTATTTCTGTATTAATATTTTTATTAGCGCTTTGTTGAGGGGCTTGTAGCGTTACTTTAGTTTTGGCAGGCACATTCACCATATACGCTTTAATTGGCGTTAATTGCGGCTGTTTAATTTTAGGTGCTTTTAAGGTAGTTAAAAAAAGCAAAACTAGCCCATGTAAACATACCGATAAAATAATTGCCGTACGCCACTTTGTCATAAACATGTCCCTATAAAGAACTCGTTATGACAACTAACTGACTTAAAAGTTTCCTTTAAATAAATACACAAACCGCGCGCAAACGCGGTTTGTAACTACAAAAGCTAACTTTGAGTGTTTGGTACAATTTGAATTTCTACTCGGCGATTTTGCGCACGGCCATTGGCGGTATCGTTAGTCGCTATTGGGCGTGATTCGCCATAGCCGCTAGTGCTTACTCGTGCAGCCATAATTTGCTGGTTCACTAAGTAGTTTTTGACACTTTGCGCGCGCTGCTCTGATAACGTCATATTGTAGCTATCTTTACCTGTGCTATCGGTGTGGCCTTCAACACTTAAATAGGTTTTTTCGTATTTATTCATCACTTTCGCAATCGCATTTAGAGTGTCGTGAAAGCCTGATGAAATATAAGATTGATCAGTCGCAAACGTAATATTAGAGGGCATCACTAAGCGTAAGTTATCGCCTTCACGTACTACTTCTACTCCCGAACCCGCTAGTTCATCACGAAAAGCAGCTTCTTGTTTATCCATGTAATCACCTACAGCGGCCCCCGCTAGTGCACCAATCGCAGCACCAATAAAAATACGCTTATCTTTATGGTTACCTGTAGCTTTACCTAAAATACCACCCGCTGCAGCACCTATAGCGGCGCCTTTACCTGTGTTATTCATTTCACAGCCAGAAAGTAATACAGCAACGACAGTGACACTTAAAAGTGATTTAGTTAACGTCATGGTGATTTCCTATTCATTTAGAATTTATTATTGCGATTATGCAAATATATGTATGAACCAACAATGAAGAATAACGTATAAGCGTTGATATTGCCTATCAAATAAGGAAGTAGTGATAGCGTTTCATAAAAATGTCATACTTGTTTGTAACACTTTATGGTTTATCAAAAGGCGATTGCCATTATGCTAATTGCGATTTTTAGACAGTTTTTTTTACTTGGCTGCATGAGCTTTGGCGGCCCTGCCGCACATTTAGGTTATTTTAAGCACCACTTTGTTGATTCGCTTCGCTGGTTAAGCACAGCGCGTTACGCGCAGCTCATTAGCTTAAGTCAAGCCCTACCAGGCCCGGGATCAAGCCAGGTTAGCTTTGCGATTGGCGTAGAGCGTGCGGGTGTACTCGGTGGTATCGCTGCGTTTATAGGCTTTACTCTACCTTCGTTTTTGATCATGGTGCTAATTGCAATAAGTGCACATCAGTTTGATGCTGTTTATTTTGCTATTATTGCAGGTTTGAAACTATTTGCTGTGGTTATTGTTGCTGATGCTACGCTCAGTATGGCGAAAAGCTTTTGCACCAGTGCGGTACTTAAACTTCTGGCGATAATGAGTACTTTGGCACTGATTTTATTTCCTATGTTAGGCACTCAAATCGCCGTTTTAGTAACCGCTGCCATTATTGGTGCTGTATGGCCTTTACTTAACTTAACTAAATCGACAGACAATGTTAGCAGGGAAAAAACCAATATCAATTGGATTGCTCTTGGCTTATTTGCACTACTGCTTGCCATAAGCTTTATCCCACTTGGCGAAAGCATTGCTTTATTCGCACCTTTTTACCAAGCCGGTGCCATGGTATTTGGTGGTGGGCACGTTGTATTACCTGTTTTGCAAGCGGGTCTGCCTACGTTGACTGATGATCAATTCTTAACTGCGTATGCCAGTGCCCAAGCCGTTCCTGGCCCTATGTTTACTATAGCCACCTTCTTGGGGGCAAAATTAGACTCTGCTCAGCCATTGGTGGGTGCGCTAATCGCAACATTATTGGTATTTACTCCTGGATTTTTACTGATGCTGGCATTTCAAAAAAGCTGGATTAACTTAGCCAACAAGCCTCGTTTTGCCAGCTCAATTGCCGCGCTTAATGCTGCTGTAGTTGGCTTTTTGGCGGCCGCATTATATTCGCCTATTTGGAGCTCGGCGATAAGCAATATGTGGCAGATTGCGCTAGTAGTTGCTGCGTTTGCATGGTTACGCATTAAAAAGCCACCTATTTGGTGGCTATTATTACTCTTTATTGGGATTGCCCTTGGGCAACATTATTGGACACTTTAATAATGGGTTTGTTTGACATCTTATTACTGTCAGCTGGGCTTAATTGCCCACTGACACTTTGGTAAGCGCGCAGCCCAAACACCGGTAACACAGCCAATAAATGATCCATAATTTCAGCTTGCAAATGTTCGTACGATACCCAACGTTTATCTTCACTAAAGCAGTAAAACTCAATTGGTAAACCATGATTAAGTGGTTGTAGCTCGCGCACCATAAGCGTGAGTGAGGTGTTAATTTTACTGTGCTGTTTTAAATACCCCTCTGCATATCGGCGAAACAGCCCTAAATTAGATACCGGATCAGGTAATGTTCCTAGTCGAATAAATTCTTGCAGTGGTATAGCCGCTTCTATTTGTGCTTTAAAGTCATCATCAACCAAGAAAATGCTATTCATATCTATATTTAAAGAACGCTTAATGCGACGCCCGCCAGATTCTTGCATACCACGCCAGTTTTTAAATGAACCGGCCACAAGCATATATGTCGGGATGGTAGTAATGGTGTTGTCCCAATTGCGTACTTTAACGGTATTTAACCCTAAATCAATCACTTCACCGTCGGCACCATAGTTATCTACTTGGATCCAATCGCCGTAGGTGACTAAGCGATTAGCAGCAATTTGAATACTGGCCACAAAACCTAATATGGTGTCTTTAAATACCAATAAAGTAACGGCGGCAATTGCACCAAAACCAGAGAGAATATATGTGGGCGATTTTTCAAGCACAATACTAACGATTAATATTGAACACACAATAAAGGTTATGAGCTTAACTACTTGAATTAACCCTTGAATAGGTACTTCTCGGGCAAAGTCTAATTGGTTATAAATAGCCCCTGCAATGCTCACAATACTACTAATAATAAAGCCAACATAGATGATTAATAACGCTTGACCTATCGTTGTAAGAATTTCTTTAGCAATAGCATTTACCGGGTAAACACTATCAAAAGTGGCTAAAAAAAATACACAGCACAACATGCTGGCTACTCGCTTATTTAATTTAGTCAACATAGGTGACAATGAGCCAATACGTTCAGGCGAGAGTTTAGTGACCACCTTTTGAATACCCGGTAACATTAAGCGACGAGTAAATAAGTAAACAAATAATAATGAAATAACGCCTATCGATGAACTCGTAATGGCACTGAGAAAAAAAGCATCAGGAACTTTTTCAAACCACGGAGTAATTAGCTCCTGCAGGTGTGTTTTGGTCATGGTATTTCAATTTCCTTACTCGGTGTTAATTCAGTATTAGTTTGCTGAATGTGAAGAGCGCTTAATTGCTTATCTTTTATTGCCCATAAATTATTTAGGTACTGCTGAAACTCAATCCTGAATACTTTGTCGGTTTGATAGCTACCAATCATCTGTTCATTAATTGGCATCACTTCAATTGTAATATAAATAGAATCTAACTCGCCCTTTAAAACGTTACGACATATATGATTTGACTTACCGCTATACACTAAACTGGTATTAAGCATAGCGTCAAATTGATCGTTTAAAACCTCTAAGGCAAAAGCCGTTCCACCGGCTTTAGGCCTTAATAAATGTTGAAAAGGGCTTTGTTGATGCTGATGCTTTTGCGCAGTAAAACGAGTGCCCTCTACAAAATTAACTATGGTTGTAGGGTGATGGCGAAAGTGACGACAACTGCGCTTGGTACGCTCGACATCTAAGCCTTTTAAATTAGGATTTTTTGCCAATTGCGCTTTGGTGACTCGTTTCATAAACGGCATACCCATCGCCCACGCACCAGTACCTATAAAAGGCACGTACTTTAGCTCATCTTTTAAAAAGAACTTAGGGGCTGGCAATGCATCCAACGAGCTCAATACCGCAATATCAAGCCAGCTAATGTGATTACTGATCAATAAGTACCAACTGTTAGCATTGACCTCACCACTAATATTCACTTCAATATTATTACAACCTAACCACAGCCCTAAGCGGTTACCTTTACACCAGCCCTTATAAGCACTGTGTAAAAGTTGACTCACTATCGGCAAAGGCAGTACACATTTAATCAACCCTAAGGTAAGCACTAATGCGCCAAATATTATTAAATTAGTAAATAGAACACAGCCAACAATTAAGCCATTTAACCAGTTAGGTAACCATTTTTTTAGCATAACTATCAGCCTGTTTATTATTTTTGTTCTAAATTAGCCAGTGTTTGATTTTTTTCTTCCCAAAGGCGATTTAACTCGCTTTGAAAACGTACTCTAAAATCGGGATCATGAGTGTAATCACCAATTAAGTCGTCACTGACTCCTTTTACTTCAACATGCACGTTAATCTGATTTACTTTGCCAGCCGCAAAATCCATAAAAGTAGGAATGCCCTCAGGGTAATGAATAGTGACATTGACCACTTTAGAAATTTGCTCACCCATGGCTTGCATTACAAATGCAATCCCCCCTGCTTTGGGCTTGAGTAAATGAGGAAACGGGCTATTTTGACGCGCATGTTTTTGCGCTGTAAAGCGCGTGCCTTCTACAAAGTTAACCACACTAACCGGCATTTCTTTAAACTTTTCACAGGCTTTACGAGTAGTTTCTAAATCTTTACCACGCAATTTAGGATTCTTTTTTAACTGGCTTTTACTGGTGCGAGTCATAAATGGAAAATCAAGCGCCCACCAGCATAAACCTAAAACGGGCACGTAAATTAACTCTTTTTTCAAAAAGAAGTTTAAAAAAGGTATTTTGCGGTTAAATACTCGCTGCAGCACTAAAATATCTACCCAACTTTGATGGTTTGCAATAACTAAATACCAATCTTTTAGTTTCAAGTCTTCAAGACCTGTCACCTCAAGCTTAGTTGGAGTAAATACGGTTTGATTTAACGTGTTAAACGTCACCCAAATAGAGGCACATTGCTTAGCAGTCCAGCTCATCAATTTTTGTAGTGGTTTGATTGGGATTAACTTAACAATCCCACAAATAAAAATAGGCACAAACCAAAAAAGTGTGTTTATTGTGTAAAAGAAAATACTAAATACACTGCGAATAACTGACATTACTTCTATTCCTTTAAACATCGCGCAGCCACTAGTGACCGCGCTTAACTATGCAACTAAATTAATCTTCAAAATAGGTGTAGCCCTCAAGCCCTGCATTGAGCTCGGCTAGGTACCCTTCTTTACAGTGTTCTGATACATCAAGTTTATTAATTTGAGTGGCAAAGTTATCAGCTAATAACTCGCTATCATAATCAACAAACTTTAATACATCCTTAACGCTATCACCTTTAATAGCATTGGTTAATACATACCCTTGCTCATTAAGCTCAACATGAACTGAGTCGGTATCACCAAATAAATTATGTAAATCGCCTAAAATTTCTTGGTATGCCCCCACCATGAACATGGCAATATGATACTGCTGACCTTGTGTATATTCAGGGATAGGTAAGCTAGTTTCAATACCCGCACCTTCTACGTACTCACGTATTTGCCCGTCTGAGTCACAAGTAATATCTTGAATAATCGCGCGCTGAGTCAGTGGCTGCGTTAGGTTTTCGATAGGCATCACTGGAAATAACTGCTGAATACCCCATACATCTGGTAATGACTGAAACAATGAAAAATTCACAAATAGTTTATCGGCTAACTTTTCATTTAAATCATCCAGCACTTCACGGTGAGCCCGTGCGTTAACGCTTAACGATGCACGAACTCGATGTAAAATAGTAAAGTAAAGCTGCTCTATTTTCGCCCACTCTAGCATGCTTACTAAGCCATGCACGTACTGATCGTGTGCTTCGCTAAATAAGTGCATCGCATCATGGTATATTTCAAGTGCCATACGCGGGTTTAAACGTTGTAAGCATTGCCACATTTCATCTAGCACTAACGCGCTGTTTTCCAGTGGCGGTTCTGGGTTTAAATGATTTGGCGCTTTTTCTACATCAATGACATCGGTGATCAATACCGCATGGTGAGCCGTTAACGCGCGGCCAGATTCAGTAATAATCGCAGGATGCGTTAAGTTCTGCTGTTCGCACACTTCAGCAAATGCATTCACTACATTACGTGCATATTCTTCTACCGTATAGTTCATTGAGCAGGCACTACGTGAGCCTGAGCCTTCATAGTCAACGCCAAGCCCGCCACCTACATCAACCGTATTTAGCGGTACACCGTATTGAGTTAATTCAGCAAAATGGCGAGCGCATTCGCGCAAGGCACGATGAATATCACGAATATTGGCGATTTGAGAACCAATATGAAAATGCACCATTTGCATTAAATGCAACTTATTATGTTGCTTAAGTACTTCCACTGCACTGAGTACTTGCCCTGCGGTTAAACCAAACTTACCTTTTTCACCACCGGTATTTTGCCATTTACCTTTGCCAACCGAATTTAAGCGAATACGAATGCCAATAGCCGGTTCAATGCCTAAATTATCAATTTCTTCAAGCAATGTGGTTAGCTCGGAGAGTTTTTCAACCACAATTTTAACGCTGTGTCCCATTGCTTGACCAATGCAGGCTAAACGTAAAAACTCGCTGTCTTTGTAGCCGTTACATACAATAGTAATAGGCTCTTTCGCCACCCCTAAAATAGCCATTAGCTCAGGTTTAGAACCGGCTTCAAGCCCCACTAGGCCACTTGGGTGAGCTAATAACTTACTCACAACAGAGCGCTGCTGGTTTACTTTAATAGGATAAACACAGGTGTATTTGCCGTTATATTCGCGGTTAGTGCGCGCTTGAGTAAAGGCATTGGTGAGCGTATCTACACGATTTTTTAAAATATCAGTAAAGCGCACCAGTACGGGCAATGTTAACCCTTGCTGCTTAAATTGCTCAGTAAGCTGACTTAAAGAAATGGCAGGTTTTGTTTGGTCGCCATCAGGATAGGCTATCAACTCACCTTGTGCGTTAATATCAAAATAACCATCGCTCCAATGAGCAACATTGTATGTAGCACGTGCTGTTTCTAAACCCCAAGTCATGGCAACTCTTCTTTATTAAATTAGGTGTAAAGGGGCATTTTAATACGTCACTATCTGCTAAGCTAACAAAAATTGAACTTTCCCCTCTTTATAGCTAACTTTATTCGCTAAAGAGAGTAAAATTTGATTGAGCAATAGGCCAAGCACTGGCAGAATTGCCTCCTTTTTTTCATACTCAACCAAAAGTGTAACAACAACTATGGCAAATTTAGATCAAAGTAAGTGGTTTACTGAAATTAGCGACCGCGATGGCAGCGCATTTTCATTACGTATTAACAAAAAGTTAGATGAAAAACAGTCTCCTTTTCAAAAAGTAGAAATGTTTGAAACCACAGACTTTGGTAATTTAATGATCATTGATGGTTGTACTATGGTGAGTAGCCGTGAAAACTTTTTTTACCATGAAATGATCAGTCACCCAGCATTACTAGCGCACCCAAACCCAAAAAATGTAGTTATTATTGGTGGCGGCGACTGCGGTACGTTACGTGAAGTGCTCAAGCACCCAAGTGTAGAAACCGTAACCCAAATAGATATTGACGAAGTGGTTACCCAAATGTCGTTAAAGTACTTCCCAGAGTTATGTGAATCAAATAACGATCCACGTGCTACTGTGATGTTTGACGATGGCATTAAATATATGCGCGAAGCGGCTGGTGAGTCTATTGATATCGTGATTGTTGATGGTACTGATCCGGTAGGTCCAGGTGAAGGATTATTTAACCATGCATTTTATACTAGCTGTTTAAATGCACTTCGTCCTGGTGGTATTTTAGTGCAACAAAGCGAATCACCACTTATGCACATGCCTTTGTTAGTTGAAATGCGTGAAGCCATGTTAAGTGTTGGTTTTAACGATTTACAAACACTTCCATTTCCACAGCCTATTTACCCAAGTGGACTATGGTCTGTCACTCTGGCACGCAAGTCTGAGGCATTTAATGGCTTCAGAGAAGATGCCGCGGCACAAATTGCACAGCACAGTGAGTACTACAATAGCGGCATTCATCACGGTGCACTCGCAACACCTAATTACATGAAACGCGCTTTTGATAAAAAATAATAAGTTATAAATACAAAACAGGGCTCGCTAGAGCCCTTTTTTATGTGTTTAATTACATTGAATACGTTTGCAGTCATCTCGTAATCACACGCCCTTCACTCTATGCTCATTACTTACGCTTTGACATAAAGGACACACAATGAGATTACCTTTACTGCTAGTTGCTTTAGTTTCAAGCAGCGCTTTTGCAAAAGAAGCCATGCTGGAATCGCCTGATCAAAAAATTAAAGTCACTATTTCTGATCACTCCACATCTCCTAGCTACTCTATTAGTTTTAATGGCAAGCCTGTTATTGAGCAATCACGTTTAGGCTTTAGATTTAAAAGCCAACCGCCATTTGACGAAGGCTTTGTTATTAATAAGGTAACCCACTCACAAACTGATAGCCAATGGCAACAGCCTTGGGGAGAGCGCCAAACTGTTGTCGATAAACACAATGAAATTGCCGTTACCTTTAATAAACCCGCCCCCCACGGTGGCACATACACAGTGCGATTTAAAGCCTTTGATAGCGGTGTAGGATTTCGCTATGAAGTCCCTAAACAAGCCGGTTTTGAAAAAACAGAAATTACTAAAGAGCTGACCGAGTTTGCCATCGCCGGTGCCGATAAAGCCACCGCATGGTGGATACCCGCTCGTGGTTGGAACCGTTACGAATATGTCTACAACACCACAGCCTTACAAGATGCCGCACTTGGTCATACCCCTTTTACTTTTAAAAATGACAACGGCGTACATGTCAGCATTCATGAAGCAGCACTAATAGATTATGCGGGCATGGTGCTTAACCAGCGTCGCCCAGGCACTTTTAGCGCCGATTTAACGCCATGGTCAGATGGTATTGCGGTCAAAAAGCACGGTGCATTCAATACACCTTGGCGCACCATTCAAATTGGCGAACAGGCAGTAGACTTAGTTAATTCAGATATTATTTTAAATCTGAATGAACCAAATAAGCTCGGTGATGTATCGTGGGTTAAACCAGGCAAATACGTAGGTATTTGGTGGGGCATGCACATCAATGAGAATACTTGGGGCAGTGGCGAAAAACACGGTGCCACCACAAAAAATACTAAATACTACATGGACTTTGCCGCAAAATATGGCTTTGATGGTGTATTAGTTGAAGGTTGGAATATCGGCTGGGATGGTGATTGGTTTTATAATGGCGATGTATTTAGCTTTACTCAGCCTTATGATGACTTTGATTTAGACGCCCTTACCCAATACTCAAAACAAAAAGGTGTGCAGTTAATTGGGCACCACGAAACATCAGGTAATGTGACTAACTATCGCAATCAAATGGAAGACGCTTTTGCGCTTTACGAAAAATCAAATGTAAGCCAAATTAAAACCGGTTACGTGGCCGATGGTGGCAATATAAAACGCATAGACGAAAACGGTATTGCTCGTTTTGAATGGCATGACGGCCAATTTATGGTTAATGAGTACTTATACAACGTTAAGCTAGCTGCAAAACATCAAATAAGTATTAATACTCATGAGCCAATAAAAGACACCGGCCTTCGCCGCACCTACCCTAATTGGACCACCCGTGAAGGTGCGCGTGGCCAAGAGTTTAACGCATGGGGCACACCACCCAATCCGCCAGAGCATATCCCAATGCTTGCTTTTACCAGAATGTTAGCAGGACCTATGGACTTTACGCCGGGGATTTTTGATATGGGTTTTAATGGCTTAGGCGCTAATACAAACCGCCCACAAACCACCCTAGCCAAGCAACTTGCACTTTATGTTGTGCTGTACAGCCCAATTCAAATGGCGGCTGATTTACCTAAAAATTATTTAGCTAAGCCCGATGCGTTTCAGTTTATTCAAGATGTACCAACCGATTGGCAACAAAGTATTGCGCTTGATGGTGAAGTAGGCGACTTTATTGTATTTGCTCGTAAAGAGCGTAAACGCGACCAATATACAGGTAATGACTGGTACTTAGGCGCTGTTACTGACGAAAACGCGCGCACTATAGAGGTGAAACTCGACTTTTTAGATAAAGGTAAACAGTTTGAAGCGCACATTTACAAAGATGGTAAAAACGCAGAATGGAAAAATAACCCTTACGATTTAACCATCGAAAAACGTAAGGTTAGTGCAAATGACAAGCTAACCTTAAAATTAGCCACCAGCGGCGGCACCGCCATTCGCTTTAAAGCACTTTAAGCTTCACGGTTATATCAGTTGTACAAATATTTAAGTTATACAAATAGCAAACTCTGCACAGGTTACTGTGCAGAGTTTTGAATACATGGGGTCAAATACATTAGGTCAGCAAATACATGGGGTCAGGTCTTGTTTTTTGCCACTATCCTACTCACGCGTGAGTAGTGTAACTTAAAATAACCACCCACTTCTTTTAGTGTATATCCGCCAGATGAATAAGCCGCTTTTATCGCATCATTTCGATTATCAAATTTTTGAGCATATTCTTCTAGTGATAATACCTGTTTTTGTATTTGTTTATGTGGCACTTCAGATAAGTCACCTTCTTGTTCTTGAAGTAATGCTAAATGCTCTTTAACAAATTCATCATCGCCCAAAAAAACCTGATTCGAAATATTAGTCCAAGGATCCACACCCTCTCCTTGCTCAACAAATTGGGCGAATTTTCGCCTTGCTATCGCTTTATATTTTCCAAATTGAAGTAACATTTTGTCGATTTCAAACCATTCTGGAACTTGTCCTAGCCCCATCATAAAGTGCCAACTACTCCAAGGCCATTTCGACAAGCTTTTGACCATTTTCGCTCTTATTGGGTTTAAAACAATATACCTATTTAATTCTAATAAGTACGCATCCTTATCAGCAAAATAGCCTTATAGCGCCCTTGAAATAAATGCCCTACACGTTGATGTTTCCTATTAAACCATTGTGTAAACACCATTTAGTTGACGCATACCTTTACTTAAATTAGCGTCTGGAGTTTCAACTAGTAGGTGGTAATGGTTATGCATTAAGCAAAAAGTGGATAGTCCAGTTATAACGCTCGCACACGTCGCCCAATACTTTTAAGAACCCTTCAAAATCAGACTCATCTAAGTAAATCGATTTTCGCTCATTCCCTCGCGACGTAACATGATACAAAGCACCTTCGAACTCTAATCTTAGCGGCCTAGCCACCTTTTCACCTATCTATGTTAGTAAATTAATAACTAAAGATTAAGCACTAATCGGCTAAAAAGCAAAAAACAAGACCTGACCCCATAAGTTTTTTATTTTTTAACGCTTCATAAATGGATCTGTTTTTATCTTTTCGTATATTCTTTGACAAGCTTGCTCTTCAATATCAAATTCTTCAAGCTCAAACTCTATTCCTCTTTCAAAGTAATATACAGCCCACAAACCATCTCGATAGTCGAGACAATGGCCTTCGAACAGAGAGCTTCCTTCCAAACTATACCCTTCTTTCTTAAAGCCCTCAGACTTTAAAAGATGCAATAACTCTTTTTTATTCATAATAATTATTTTTCCACAACTCTTAAATGACCGCTTTGCACTAAGCCACCGACTCTCTGAGGCAGTATATATTGAACACCGCCGCCTGGTTGTCCAAATGCAGGAGCTATAGCCCCACCTCGAACATTTATAGGTTTAAGAACTTCAAATATACGATATGGTGTACCTCTTGAGAACTCAGGGAGTGACCTCTGCCCAAAAGGAGTACCAATTGGTGAGATAAAAAAACCACCATTTGATCCATACCTATCAATTCTTGTTCCAACTGGTAAAGTCATATTTTGTACAGGGCCTTGAAAGCCACTATTAGGTGGCCATGCAATAGGCTGCCTCATACCTGCTAATACACCTTGCAAATATGTTATATCACCTCTGTTGTACTGACTCCCTCGACCACTGGTAGGTCTAACCGTTTGATATCGGTAACTTGGATTAATTGATTGAATTTGATTAATTAACATTTGCACTTGTCCATTAATCAAAGGCTGAAAATAATCCGTCGACGAGCTAGTTCTTCTTGATCTTGATGCTAACATTTCTCCAGCAGGCACCCCTACTAGACCACCACTATCAATCGCTTCTTTCTCAGCCTCAAAGTCTATTCCACTGTTCGCTATTATCTGCGAAGCTTCCGAGCGCCTTCCAACACCTCCTGAAAGAGGTTGTTGAGCTACCTTTTTCTGGCTGCCAATATCCATTGACTTAAGGCTTCCAGCAATAGCGGCCTGTCCTTTACTTGAACCATTGTTGGTTATATGCACATTGCCTTGGCTATCTTTACCTACATGTCCAACCGTTTTTCCATCAGCGTTGGTGATCGCTTGCGTTTTGCCTTCTTCAAGCCCTCCAGCACAATCTTTCAATGAGTCATCTGTCGAACAGTAGCCCGTGGGATCTGCACCTGATAGAGGATTATTCATAATATAAGAATAAGGGTTAATGCTCTGACTATTCGTTGGGCTTTGAATCAAAGGATCAACACTCATAAACCGACCAAGGTTATAATCGTACACCAGACCGTTCATATGGATTAACTCTACACTATCTAAATGCTCATGGTCAGTAAAGCCACGATTCGTTTTTGCATCCGCCAAATCATCAAGTTTTGAATTGCCAAATGATTTTAAGCCACCACTGGCAAGGCGTGGTTTGCCAAATGGGTCGAAGTTTCGCTCTGCCTCTACTTGCCCGTTGTGGTCGGTAAATACCCGCGCGCTGCCTAGGCGGTCACGGTGGGTGTAGCGGATGGTTGCGCCCTCATTAGTGGTTTGGCTTATTACGGCTATGTCGTCTATATAAGCCCGCCAGGTGGTTTTTGTGCCAGTAACTTCTTCTTCATAGAGCTTGTCACTATAGTACGTGGTCACGCTGCCATTTACTTGTTTAAAGCGCATATGCTGCGGGCCATAAGTAAAATTGAGAGTTTTACCGCTTTTTATAATTTGCGTGGGTTTGTCCATAGCGTTATAGCTGACGCTTGTTAGCCCGTCGCCTTGGGTCATATTACCACGTGCATCGTAGCTAAACGTTTTCCAACTACCGCTGCGGTAGACCCGCTTTACTCTACCTTCAGCGTTAAAATCATTGACAGGCAAAAGGCAAGACGCGACCCCATTGGCGCCTTTTTATAATTTGCGTGGGTTTGTCCATAGCGTTGGAGGTTGAACTAGAAATACATGGGGTCAGGTCTTGTTTTTTGCCACTATCCTACTCACGCGTGAGTAGTGTAACTTAAAATAACCACCCACTTCTTTTAGTATATATCCGCCAGATGCATAAGCCGCTTTTATCGCATCATTTCGATTATCAAATTTTTGAGCATATTCTTCTAGTGATAATACCTGTTTTTGTATTTGTTTATGTGGCACTTCAGATAAGTCACTTTCTTGCTCTTGAAGTAATGCTAAATGCTCTTTAACAAATTCATCATCACCCAAAAAACCTGATTCGAATATTAGTCAAGGATCCACACCCTCTCCTTGCTCAACAAATTGGGCGAATTTTCGCCTTGCTATCCTTTATATTTTCCAAATTGAAGTAACATTTTGTCGATTTCAAACCATTCTGGAACTTGTCCCTAGCCCCATCATAAAGTGCCAACTACTCCAAGGCCATTTCGACAAGCTTTTGACCATTTTCGCTCTTATTGGGTTTAAAACAATATACCTATTTAATTCTAATAAGTACGCATCCTTATCAACCAAAATAGCCTTATAGCGCCCTTGAAATAAATGCCCTACACGTTGATGTTTCCTATTAAACCATTGTGTGTAAACACCATTTAGTTGACGCATACCTTTTACTTAAATTAGCGTCTGGGTTTCAACTAGTGAGTTGGTAATGGTTATGCATTAAGCAAGAGTGGATAGTCAGTTATAACGCTCGCACACGTCGCCCAATACTTTTAAGAACCCTTCAAAATCAGACTCATCTAAGTAAATCGATTTTCGCTCATTCCCTCGCGACGTAACATGATACAAAGCACCTTCGAACTCTAATCTTAGTGGCCTAGCCACCTTTTCACCTATCTATGTTAGTAAATTAATAACTAAAGATTAAGCACTAATCGGCTAAAAAGCAAAAAACAAGACCTGACCCCATAAGTTTTTTGTGGCCTAGCCACCTTTTCACCTATCTATGTTAGTAAATTAATAACTAAAGATTAAGCACTAATCGGCTAAAAAGCAAAAAACAAGACCTGACCCCATAAGGGCTCCGTTCTCAAAGGGTGAGCGGGTACGCTTTACCAAGAACGACTATAAGCGTGATTTCACCAACGGTGAGCAAGGCACCATTACCCAAGTGCTGCAACAAGGGGATGATATTCGCTTTACTGTTAAGCTCGATAGCGGTCGTACCGTCAGCTTTTATCAATCGGATTACTCCGATGAGCAAGGCCGGCTGCAACTGGTGCAAGCCTATGCCTGTACCGTTTATTCAAGCCAAGGTGCCACGATTGATGGCGATACCTTTGTGCTGTATACCACCGCCATGGACAGGGTCGCATCCTACGTGGCCGGAAGCCGTCACAAGGACAGCTGCTATTGGTTCGTCAATGGCCAAGAGCTGGATGCCCAAAGCGGTCAAGCCGATAAAGGCCAAACGCCCGATATGGCCACACGGCTGAAAACCCTAGCCCGCTGCATGAGCATCAATAAACACAAGGCTATGGCCAGTGAGTACATTGCTGAGCAACAAGCAGAGCAGGAGGCCACACAGCAGATCACCAACGATAACGAGCTGGCTGCCTAGCCCCAGAAACAATAAAGCCCACGAGTGTGGGCTTTGTTCATTAATTATTAACAAGAATCAACTGGTTACTTTAGACTTAAACTCATTAGCAAACATTTCAAACTCTTCTTGCATAACGGGGTGAGCTGAACTCAAGCGTACCCTCTCTTTGTCAAGAATATTAAGAGCCTTTGATTTATCACCAAGTAAGAAATGATAACAGGCTAATTTTTCTTGTTGCTGCCTTACAGAGGTATACCTCAGAAGCCCGTCTAATAAATCAGAATGATTGGCAAAACGCTCTTCTGTTTTAAGAGATATAAAATTCAAATACTCCTGAAACGACTGTGCATCTTCGATGATGTTATCCCTCTCAAAGGTAAATTTAACGACATCATTATTATCATCAAATCCTCCAATATTAGACGAAAAACTAGCATACAAGTATGGAGAGTATTTTCCCTTATTGCACTCAGTCAAAAATGACTCTAACTTCCTCCAACCGACACCAAACATTGGATTTATAACAAGTGAATTAGCTGACTTGTCTGATTCGTTAAATCCGATTCTCAGATACAGATCATCACCATATTGTTTATAAAAAATACCTTCTTTCTTCTTTTTAAAGCCTATTTCTTTAAAAAGAGAAATACATGTATCGCTTAGTAATTTTCCCATAGGTACTAATTTACCGGACATCACCTAACACCTTTTCTCTTCAAACGAACACGCAATCTTTTCACCTACAGGTAAGCCAGCTTTCTCCGCATTAGCTCCCCGAGGTATGACCGGTTCTCCTCTACCAATTGCATCTTTAACTGCTTGCTGCCCTTTAGAAAGTGAAGCATTCCCTGTTTTCACCTCAACAAGGTTTGGCTGCCCATCTTTAGTCGTTACAAAGTCCACTCTAGCCCTATCACCATCAAGTGTTTCCACTGTAACTTGTTCACCACGGTTAGCATCCCCTAACTCCTGACGAACTTTGGCTTCACCTGCTTTACCTTGAGCTTTATTTTGTGCCAGTTGATCCTTTTTGGATATTTGACTCTGACTTCCAATATCAGTTGTTTTTTGACCTGCACTATTAGCGCTTTGAGTGTTATCCGCACCGTTAGTTGTCTTAGTGCCGCCATCAGTATTTGAACTACTTTCACTCTTTTGAGTGGTTGGCGTTGTATCTGACTTTTTAGATGCCTGACGTGCATCAGCAACCTTTTCAGCTCCGGCCCTTGCAGCTTTACTGGCTCCCGCTGGCACAAATGGAACCATTGTTGCTGCGGCATCCACTGCCAAGTCAGTCAAACCCTCACTGACCATATCACTGTCACCAGTAATAGCACCGTATGCGACTTTACCAACATCAAAAATAACATTACCCACATCCCAAATTGTGTCGATCACATACCCTGTTGGGTCTGTTCCGGCCATTGGGTTGTTCATGATGTAGCTGTATGGATTAATGCCTTGGCTATTACCAACGAACTGGATCACAGGGTCCACACTCATAAACCGACCAAGGTTATAATCGTACACCCGACCGTTCATATGGATTAACTCTACACTACCTAAATGTTCGTGGTCAGTAAAGCCACGATTCGTTTTTGCATCCTCTAAATCATCAAGTTTTGAATTGCCAAATGATTTTAAGCCACCACTGGCTAAACGTGGTTTGCCAAATGGGTCGAAGTTTCGCTCGGCTTCTACTTGGCCGTTGTGGTCGGTAAATACCCGCGCGCTGCCGAGGCGGTCACGGTGGGTGTAGCGGATGGTAGCACCTTCGCCAGTGGCTTGGCTTATCACGGCAATGTCGTCTATATAAGCCCGCCAGGTGGTTTTGGTGCCGTTTATTTCTTCTTCATAGAGCTTGTCACTATAGTACGTGGTCACGCTGCCATTTACTTGTTTAAAGCGCATATGCTGCGGGCCATAAGTAAAATTGAGAGTTTTACCACTTTTTATAATTTGCGTGGGTTTGTCCATAGCGTTATAGGTAGCGCTGGTTAAACCATCACCACTGGTCATGTTGCCTCTCGTATCATAACCAAACGACTTCCAACCACCGCGATAAACACGTTTTACTGCATTGGGCCCGCCTGTTGCGCCGTTTTCATAATCATACTGCGTTGCATAGTCTGATTTTGATAACAAATTACCCACCGCATCATAGCTATAGTTGATGGTGCTGATACCATTAACGGCATTACTCTCTAAACGGTGTAGTGCGTCATAATCGTATGTTTCACTAAAGCTATGCTGATTGCCAATATTACCTGTCGTAATATCAACTGCTTTTAAATTACCAAAACCATCGTACGCGGAGTAATCGATGTTCATAATGTTGCTATTATTTTTAGCTATTGTTTTTAGGAGCATTTGCCCACTTTTGTTACTGTAAGCAGTATTTTCAGTGAGTCCATTACCTAGCGTATTTTGAGAGCCGTTACCAAATATGTCGAATTCAGTTATATTTTTATACACATAACCACTAGCCGCATTTTTTACCTGCGTTTGATAGCCTACGTCATTGTAACGGTATTCGAGTGTGAGGTTGTTAGGGTAACGCAGCCCTTTTACACGGCCATAATTATTGTCGTAGAAGGTGGTTGTGGTGTAGCTTTTACCACTGCCTGCAACGGTTTGACCGCTTGGACGACCGCGATTGTCGTAAGTGTAGGTTTTTGTTACGCCATTGCCTACGGCTTGGTTTAATTGCCCAAAGCCATTCGTTGCGCCGTCATAGGTATACGTTAACGTATTTTCACCTGTGGCGGTGCGCCGTGTTACGCGGCCAAGTACATCGGTAACATAGGTCAATGTTTTACTACCTACGCGTACTTCTCGCTGTAACTCTCCAAAGCCGTTGTACTCAAAATTAGTAACGCCTTGGTTAGGATCATTCACCTGTGTTTTTTGGCCTAAGCCGTTGTAGGTTGCCTCTATGTTATTGCCATTAGCATCTTGAATAACAATAGGTAAGCCTTGGTTATTATAGCTGTAACGAGTAACACCATTATCAGCATCCACCGTTTGCATAAGCTGTTTAAGGCTATTGTAGGTACGCGACATATCCAAGGTGATGCCATAACAACTATCATAGACCTCAATATCTGTCTTAAGTCCACTGTAGCTGTAATTAGTAGTCATGTTACCGCAATGTTGATTGGTTACTTTTTCGATTACGCGGCCAAGTGCATCGTGTTCGGTGTATGACGTACCATAAACTGCACCTCCTTCTTTATAGGGCATAGATTCAAACGTTTTATAGCCAAGGCTGTTATAATTAACGTCACTAAACACCCAGTCACCATCGAAATTCTGCACAGCTGTACGTAATGTTCGTCCCAGCGCATCTTGATAGATTTTTTGCATAGGCTGCCCTGCTGAGACATTTAACACTTGTATTATTGCATTAGCTGGTGCTTGTGCGTCAGGTGTTTGCATTGCACTGTAACGGGCCGGACTGCCATCAGTCTGAATACTGTAAGGGCGGTTATAATCATCGTAACCAAAGTTTGTCACTTGATAGCTATTGCTACTAAGCTGCTGACGAGTTTGGGTTATCTGCCCTGTTGCAGGGTTTACTTCGGTGTAGCTAATATGCCCTTTAGCATTAGTTTGTTTATATGGGAAATAACCGTCAGTAGCTTCAACAGTTCCGTCTTTACTGTAGGTGGTTGAAGTTGTACGTGTTTGGTCGATCCAACTACCACTACTATTACGCACTTTTGTGGTTTGACTAACAGATAATGGAAGGCCGTAGGCATTATAGATAGTATCTATTTCACTCCCATAACCAGATGATGAGCCACCAAGTGTTGCTGTAGTTGTTATTGTTTGTGGCTGTCTACTACCATGGTAATTACTGTATTCACTTCTAATGCTCGTTTCTTGATCTAAGTCTGCATCCGTTATTGGGTCGTTTGTACTGCGCCCAGCTACACGAGCTTTAGTTTGTATTTTAGTATTAAGTTTATTTAACCACCAGTTACTTTCGTTACCCTCATACTCGCGTGTTTCACTTGTGGTATACGTACCCCAAGCGTCTTCAACTTGCGTAGATGATGCAGTTACATTGCCATATTGATCTAACCTAGTAATATTTTTATCGATGCGTGTTAGATCTTGTTTAGTAACTAAATCTCGAGTAATTTGTGTAGTTTCATTTGGGTATAAATTATAAACGTCAGTTACAC
Organism: Pseudoalteromonas sp.; assembly: GCF_018402495.1. Taxonomy (GTDB): domain Bacteria; phylum Pseudomonadota; class Gammaproteobacteria; order Enterobacterales; family Alteromonadaceae; genus Pseudoalteromonas. The sequence continues at coordinate 3,358 of NZ_JAGYIU010000004.1, read as the reverse complement.
TGTGAGCTAGGTTCTCTTGCCACTCAGTATTTGAATAACTTATCGCATTGGTTTCATTATCACCAATATCTAGATGCCCGCTTCCCCTTGTTGCATAATCATCTTCGGTAAATGTAGCTTGTCGCTTTAGCTTACCTTGATACGGAAATATTTGCTCAAAATCAGTTTGAGTGACTAAAGTACGATCTACATCTTTTTCTATAATTGATTTAAAACCCATAAAACCACGGCCTTGCCTGCTATAGACCGCTTCCCTATAAAAGTACTCTTTATGCTGCGCAATATCGGTGCCATCAAAATCTATAAAAGATGAAACAATAGGCATACTCGAAGTAAAATATATATACCCTTGAGCAATATCGCCGCTCAAATAACGCTCTGCTCTATTATCTGGAGTATCATAAAGCGATAAGTTATTTTCATGCATCGGCGTAGATAAATTTGCATATTCCCATGTTGACTCTCGCTTTAATCCGTCAGTAACCTTATGCAAAATTTCTGGTAGCTCATTGTTATCAGTTAGCTTATTTGTCTTAATAAAAAAACCATTAACGCCAGTTGAGCGAAGGTTACCTGACATACCTCCTTGCTCAAAGGAATAACCATTTATAGTGAAGTTGCCATTGGCAAAAGTAATATTTTTAAATGTTGAAAAAGAAAAATCTAAATACCCATCATTGTTATAGTCTGTAATTTCTAAAGGTTGGAACACCTCATTGCCATAAATAGAAGTACGCCCTATTGGAGCTTTAACTATATTTGCAAAGCTACGCCTAATTTCTGTACTGTTACTATTATTTTCAAAATCGATCATCGTCCAGTTAAAACGACGTAAATCAAGGTTGCTTAAGTCTATTTCTAATTTTTCGGCTGAGCTTTCTGTATTGCGATGCTCGTGCATTTGTATGTCATCGTTACAACTTTCTATATAATAATCACGCTGTACAATCCTTCCTAAAATATTGACGCAATAATCATCTTCACTATTAGTTGCAACAAGTAATTCATCCTTTCCATCTGAGTCTAAATCTCCTACCTGTAGCCCACCAAATTTCGCTTGAACACGATATTGCAACGAGTTATTTGTATATAAGAGGCTATTGATTTGCCATTCATGTATACCTATACCAGTTCCCAAGCTGCTAAGAGGCAAAAAACTATAATTACCATTATTGAGTTGCACTTGCCATTCATAAGAATTTCCAGATTTTGCAGCTCTCACAAAATCTTTCAGCCCATCACCATTTAGGTCAGCAAATACAAACTGGTTGTAAAAGTTGTTAATAGGTAGACCTAACTCTTCAGAGAAGTATTCATTTAATTGAACTTGACCATTGATTACTTCTGTAAATGCAATTGAAATTTCTTTAATGTTATCATCGGCTTGATATGTAAGCATTAAATCAAGTAATCCATCGCCATTCATATCATCCCAACTAGCTTGTTGAAATAAACTTTGACCTGCATTGAAACTTCTTTTTTTTAATTTATATAATTCAATAAAGCTATAAAAGTTAATTTGCCCTTCACCACGGCTCTTGTAATACCCTACATAGCTTTCATCATTATTAAAGTAATTTGTTAAAACAATATCCTGCAAACCATCCCCATCGATATCGAAAATCCGTGCATTTGTTGATCGTATATTTTCATAACCGTGATTTAGTTGAAAGTTTGTAGTTACCCTTGTGGCATTAAAATGATCATCATACTGTATATAAACTAAATAACCATTTTCAGAAGTTGTAAAATCAGCTATTCCATCATTATTAATGTCACCCTCTACAGCAGTGAAAATTAAGTGGCTTATATTATCATCTAAGGTTTTTAAATAGGTGTAACTGCCATTCAGTAACGTATATACATCAACATTAATAGATACTCCTCCATTTCTAACAATCTTTAGCAACTCAGCTATACCATCACCATTTAAGTCTTTATAAATAACACGATTTTTTTGGCTTAACTCACCTTTTGATGAAGAATTCAGGCCTCCAACATTAGAAAATACACTATCTGCAAGTGAGTTGATATTTACGCCCTCCCAACTCAGGGCCGGGTCCGACATGCTAAAGTGAGTTTTAGGAGTGCAATGATATGAACCACTATAATCACATAACTCAATTGTTTTTATATGGGAACGCGCTGTACTTTGACTCTCGCCGTAACTTAATCCATACCTTTTTACTAAAGTATTTCCCATATATGTTTTAATACTTTTGAGCAAAACTGTTGTGTAGCTTACCCCTCCATTTAAGTAGTTTAACGAAGTATCAGTTCTATCAGTAAAATAATTAAACTCAACTATCCTGTCGCCTTTATCCGTTCTGCTCTTACCAGAATAAAGAATTTTTTTCAGCATTAACTGACCTAGACCAAATTCTTCATACTCATAATGTATATAGTTTTTTTCCATAACATCATGTTGATACTCGAGTAACCAGGAATAAGCCGCCACTTTACTTCCATGTATTAGCCTCGAATTAGTTGTTTTACCAAAATAAGCTACTCGGCCGTTTTTATATTCAACTCTGAACCATGTAGATGAGCCATTTAGTGAACCACTTTGTGTTACACGCACAAAGCTATCTATTTCAGTACGATATTCAGTCCCTGAGCTTCCATAGCTACCTGATGTATTAATTAAACGCTGACCATCTAAGCACAGCCTGTCATTACTATTATATTGTGGGTTTTGCATGAAGCCATCTTGTGCATACGTAGCTGCGCACCTTGTAATACTTGAGCTAGCAGATAGCGACCATCCCATTCCGGCAATACCATTACCACTGCGAGATGAATAATTAAGTGATACTTCAGGCTGCATGCCAGCTCTGCCCGGCGGTAATTGAATTGGAATATGATACGTTGAGGCGCCACCACTTACACCAGCTTGCCCCTCCAAGGTACCTATTAATTGGCTACTAGGAGCAACTGTGTCAATAAAGTTACTTGTATCATCTGGGGTTTGTGTAGTAAGTGTCGAGTGTGGGGGTAGTTTTTTTACTTCGTGAACTATTATGGGAGGGCCAACTAAATAATCACTGTACTTATTTTCGCCATTAATTTTTTTTACAGCTCGAACCCTAAATATGTGTTTGCTATATCCTGCCAATGAAAAATAATAACTATTGTAGCTTAATCCTTCAGCTACCATCCTAAAAGAACTGCCATCCTCAGATACTTCTACCGAAAAAGTCGTTTCTGAATTGCAAAAACCGCTGCACGGAAGTGCTACTGCTGATGAACTACCATATAACAATCCTCCACCATCATCATAGCTTCCCCAACGCCAAGAAATTCTGATTGAACTCTCATCTTTTGTAAATGCGAAATCTGTTGGATCTTTTGGATTAAT
>NZ_JAGYIU010000003.1 GCF_018402495.1 Pseudoalteromonas sp. | reverse complement strand
CCGCCCCTAGTTCGAACAAATTTCAATCCGCAAAGCCTAGTGATAACCCGTATCCTTAACCTTGCCTCTAAACACCCAGTACGTCCAGCTGGTATAACCTAACACAATAGGAATAACAAAAAGAAACCCTATCAGTAAAAACAGCTGTGAATTATATGACGATGCCGCATCCCAAATAGTAAACTTAGGAGGCACAATATAAGGCCATTTACTTACTAAAAGGCCAATATAACTGAATAAGAAAATCCCCATTGTTGCTACAAAGGGTAAGCCATCACTTTGTTTTTTAACTGAACGATAAACCACATACGCACAGTACATTACCAACACAGGAATTAACCAAATCAAGCTTACATTATCAAACCACTTAGCTTTAACAGTCTCATCTATAAAAGGGGTATAAGCACACACAATGGCAAATACAACTAAAAAGGCAACAAGGAGCTTAGGCGTAATTTTATAAGCCCAATCTTGTACTTCACCATCCGTTTTCATAATAAGCCACGTGCTACCTAGCAGTGCATAACCTACAACTAACCCTAATCCGGTTAACACAGTAAATACACTTAACCAATCTAAAGGTCCGCCCGAATAAACAAAGCCTTCTGTTTCAAAACCTTGAATATAAGCCCCCACCACAGCTCCCTGAGCAAATGATGCAACAATAGACCCTACTGAAAACGACCAACTCCATAGATGCTTAGAGGTTTTTGCTTTAAATCTAAACTCAAATGCTACGCCTCTAAAAATGAGTCCTGCAAGTAATAAAAAGACCCCTATATACAAAGCCGGTAAAAAAACAGCGTAAACCAGTGGAAATGCGGCAAGTAAACCTGCACCACCAAGCACTAACCATGTTTCGTTACCATCCCATACAGGTGCAACAGAATTCATCATTTTATCGCGTGCTTTTTCATTCGGGGCAAAGGGAAATAAAATTCCCTGCCCCAAGTCAAATCCATCCATTAATACATACATCATGATCCCAAAACCAATGATGCCTGCCCATATTATAGTTAAATCAAATGGCTGTTCCATACTTTATTCCTTCTCGTCAATAGCAACATGGGCTGCAGAAAATGGGCGCATAGGACGTTCAATTTCATCCATTTCATGTGGTGCACTCGCCTTTTCTATTCCGCCTTTAAATACTTTTAATAAATAGTAAACACCAGCGCTGAATACGAGTGAATAAACAATGATATACCCAATCAAAGTAAATAGTGCCATGCCACCAGTTAGTGAAGGAGTTAACCCTTGAGCGTGGGTCATTTGTCCATAAATCAACCAAGGTGCTCTGCCAGTTTCTGTTACTATCCAACCAGCTAAAACAGCAAAAAACGGGCTTAAACTCATTAATCTTAAGCCATTTAAAAATAAAGGCGATTTATAGTACTGTCCTTTTCTTCTTAATATTAAGCCCCACAATGCAAACCCTATCATTAAAAAGCCAAGCGCAACCATGATCCTAAACGACCAAAATACAATAAATACTGGGGGCTGTTCTTCTTTAGATACTTCATTTAAGCCAGGTACTTCGCCATCCCAATCATGAGTTAACACAAAGCTTGCGAGCTTAGGTATTTTGACCTCAAAGTGGTTTTTTTGCTCTTGCTGATCGGGTATCGCAAATAGTAACAGCGGCACGCCTTTAGCCGTTTCCCAATTACCTTCCATTGCTGCTACTTTCATGGGTTGGTGTTTAAGTGTATTTAAACCATGAAAGTCACCAATAACCGCCTGAGCAGGCGCTAAGAACAGCAAGAACCACAAAGCGATTGAAAGCGCTTTTCGATTTGCTTCAAATTCTCTGTTTTTGAGTAAAAACCATGCGCTTACACCGGCAACCACTAACGCAGCAGTTAAAAATGACGCGATAGCCATGTGTAAAAAACGATAACCAAAAGAAGGATTAAATAACGCTTGCGACCAGGATGCTACATGATAAATGCCATCTATTAACTCTAAACCTTGAGGTGTTTGCATCATAGAGTTTGCTGAAAGTATCCAAAAAGAAGAGATAAATGTGCCTAGCGCCACCATGCATGCTGCAAAAAGGTGCACTCCTTGTGGCACTTTGTCTCTGCCGAATAAAAGCACACCTAAAAATGCAGCTTCTAAAAAGAACGCTGTAACTACTTCGTAGCTCAACACAGGCCCTAAAAAATTAGCGGTCGCATAGGAAAAATTACTCCAATTTGTACCAAACTGGAATGACATCACAATTCCTGAAACAACACCAATACCAAACACTACAGCAAAAACTTGAATCCAAAATTTAGAGAGCCTTTGCCATATTGGATTACCTGTTTTAAATGATAAGAATTCAAAGCCAGCAATTGTGCTTGCCAAGCCTATAGTAAAGACAGGGAAGATTGCATGAAAACATACAACAAACGCAAATTGTATTCGCGATAGTAAAAGAGGATCTAATTCCATATCCATTCCTAATGTTTTTAAAAATTACGCTCAGATCTTTTGATCTTTGCAGATTAAAATTCACTCAACGCTGCACTACTTTCATTACTGTTATACGATTCGTTGGCTGGTGCTTTTGTAAAAGCAAGCCGAGTTCAAATAAATAAACCTGTAACAACACATTAATTCAATTTGGTTATAATTAAATATCTTTTTGTTATATATGATTGTATTTTAAATAAACATAAAATCAACTGCGCAATTAAAATACAATAGATAACTTGATATTGATCACGTTAATTCGCAGCTTGGAGTGCTTTTACTAAGGTAAATGCCCCTCGAATATCACCTGCGTTAAACCCAACCGCTTCATCTAAAGGGTAGTACTGTTTAATAACCGTTTTCACATCAGGTGCAACTGTAGAGCCATGACAAGCTAAGCACAAACCACCGGTTGGTATAGCTTTCATGTAGCGGAAGCTTTGTTCATCGTAACTCGACTTTGTCAATGTATTAACCTCAATACCTTGCTGTTTAAGTTTTTCAAAATCAGCCAGCGTTTTTAGCTCCCATTGATCAGCCGTATTACTAGTGTTTCTGGTACGTAAGCTAGTACGACCAACAATCCAGCCATCCGTTGACAACTGCTCAGCTATTTGTGGTGCCTGCTCACTGCACACTTTAACACCAGCGCTGAGCCCTCCTTTATTTATAGCTGACTTTAACTGCGACTTTAAACTGCTCGAGAATTCTTTTATTCGCTTTTGTGCTTCTTGCTCCAATACACTTTTATCATTTTCACCAAGTGATGTTGAATTTACAGCTAAAGGAGTAAAACCCATGATTAAAATTAAAACTAAGTAGTTTTTTAACATTACTCTTCCCTCTGAGCTCTTGTAAAATAGATTAACTATAAAAGTAGCTATAATTTTAAAGCTGATTGAGTGGCACTTTCAAATAGCTAACACCGTTATTATCTGCAGGTGGAAAATTACCCGCCCTCACATTAAGTTGAATTGCAGGCAAAATAAGGCGCGGCATAGATAGCGTTTTATCACGTGTTTCACGCATTTCTATAAATTGCTCTTTTATTACGCTGTTGTTGACATGGATATTAGACTCTTTTTGCTCTTTAACTGTGACGCTATGGCGATAATCTCGACTTTCGTTTGGGTAGTCATGGCATACTTGAATCGTTGTTTCATCCGGCAAAGCCAATACTTTTTTTATCGAGTCAAAAAGCTGTGAACTGCTCCCACCTGGAAAATCACACCGTGCCGTGCCAACGTCTGGCATAAAAATAGTATCCCCTACAAATATTACACTTTCATCAATCAAATAAGCTAAATCGGCAGGGGTATGGCCTGGCGTATGCATTACTCGAATTGTAAGTTCACCCACATGAAAAATCTCACCGTCTTTAAATAACCTATCAAACTGCGCTCCGTCAGGGAGAAATTCTTTTTCTAAATTAAATAATGTTTTAAACGTCTTTTGAACGTGTTTAATATGCTCACCAATCCCAATTTTTGCACCAAACTGTTTTTTAAAAAATGGTGCACCTGAAATGTGATCAGCATGTGCATGTGTTTCAAGTACCCATTCGAGTGTAAGATTATGTTCATTGATATAGCTGGCTATTTTTTCAACACCATCTTGGTAAGTGCGACCCGATTTATAATCAAAGTCTAAAACGGGATCGATAACCATGGCTTTTTTAGTTTGCTTATCAAAAACAACATAGCTAAAGGTTTCACTGTCTTCATCTAAAAACTGTTTTATATGATAGTTTATGCTCATAGTGCGTCTCCTAAATTAGCCCAAGGAGGAACACTTGGGCTGAGGTTACTAAACAATACTAAAGAGATTTTTTACTAAAGTACCAATCAACGTAATCGTATCCTTTATCTTTACGACCAGCAGCGTCTTCAACGGTATGCGGTGGTGGTACAATAACTGGTTCGCCTTCTACCCAATTCTCTGGTGTAGCTACTGAATTTTCATCACTTGTTTGTAGTGCTTTAACTAAACGTAAAAATTCATTTACTGAGCGACCATTACTCATTGGGTAATAAACCATCGCTCGCATTACCCCCTCAGGGTCAATGATAAACGTAGCTCGTACAGCTGCAGTATCGCTTGCACCAGGTTGAACCATGCCGTAAGCATGAGCCACTTCCATTGAAAGATCTGCAATAATTGGGAAAGGTATATTCACACCAAAGTTTTCTTCAATGTTACGTACCCAAGCAATATGTGCATGAATACTGTCAATCGATAAACCTAATAATTCAGTATTCATCGCTGAAAACTCTTCTGCTGCATTTGCGAAACCCATGAACTCGGTAGTACATACCGGAGTAAAGTCTGCTGGATGCGAGAAAAGCACTAACCACTTACCTTTGTAATCTTCAAGTGTACGATCACCATGAGTTGTCTTCGCATTAAATGCAGGTGCTGGCTTGTTTAATTGTGGGAACTGTAATTGTCTTTCATTTTGTTCAGTCATAACATTCTCCTAATTGATGTTTATCGTTTTGACAAGACCAATATTGCATAAGCATATAACTAAAAGCAATAAAAGAAAACAGATGAATCTAATCTATATAATCGATGAAATATTTTAACGGCTACTCTTTAGCCACATAACAGCAATAAAATAAATTATAAACCACTGAAAATTAATATTAAATTTTTAACCTCATGCACTTGGTTTGCTTATTTTTAAAGCCATATTCCTTTTTATCAAAGTAAAATTTATATTAAACCTTGCTACATTAGGTTAATCTAATATAAACTAAAATCAAATTCAACAATACTTTAATTAACCTTATTCAAGAGGAAACTTAACTATGCAACTAAAAGAAATATCTGCAAACGAAGCATTTGTAATGATTGAGAAGGAAGATGTAGAAATAATAGATGTTCGCGAACCTGCAGAACACATGACCTCTCATATAGTGGGCTCGAAATTACATCCTTTGAGTAAAATTAAAGGAGAAGATATCAAACAAGGAAAGAGTGCTTATATAGTCTATTGTCAAAAAGGAGGGCGGGGTAAAAGCGCCTGTGAAAAACTCCTTGCTCATAACCCAGACTTAACTGTTTATAATATTAGCGGTGGCATAAATGAGTGGGTAAAGGAAGGCTATGATGTTCGAAAAGGTGAAAAGTCAATTTTGCCACTAGACCGTCAAGTCCAGTTATCAATTAGCACTCTTTTATTATTGTTTTGCACGCTTTCTCTGACCATCTCCACTAACTTTATTTGGCCAGTAATATTTATTGCAATGGGTTTGTTTGTTGCTGGTGCAACCGGCTTTTGCGGGCTAGCAAGAGTGATAGCTTTGATGCCGTGGAACCAAAAAGTATAACTCAACGCAACGCTTCTTAATTTTAAAGTACACTGAAAGGTCACTTTTATGCGCATATTAACAGCTATACTCCTACTAGCTTCAACGATTAGTTTAAATACTTTCGCCGCTGATACTAAGCCTAAGCTTATGTCATTTATAACGTCTGAAAATACACAAACCCAGCTTATGGGTATGGTTTTGTCTTTACAAGCACTAAAGCAAGGGGCGCAAGTTGATATTCTTTTGTGTGGACCCGCTGGCGACATTGCATTAGTCGATGCTCCAGCATCCGTTTTAACACAACTAAAGCCGAATAATATGAGCCCACAAAGCTTAATGAAAAATATTATGAAAATGGGTGGTAAGGTTCAGGTTTGCGCACTTTATCTACCTAATAAAGGTGTTAAAAAAACGGACTTGATTGAAGGTATTACCCCTGCTTTACCCCCCCACATAGCTAAAAAAATGCTTGATACCGAAACTAAAGTCATATCATTTTAGTCATTAAAAAATAATTGATTCAAGGGTACGGGCGGTATTACCTTGAATCAATTCATTAACATACGAAAGCGCTCAACCTTAGGCTTGCTTAAACGGGTTGCGGGTGTCTTGATGTTCATCGAGGTTGCGCATTAAAATTGCGTGCGCTAACTCAACGGTATCAGGTAGAGCGATGTGAACAATATGACCTGACCCTTTGGCATCGGTAATCACCTCGCCTTTTTTGTTTTGCATATTTTCAAGCACAAAACTAATATTACCGTTTGGTGTCATAAGCTCTAATGAATGGCCTACACAAAATTTGTTTTTTACATCTATTTCAACCAAACCAGTGGCATTGCGCCCTAATACTTCGCCAACAAATTGTTGCTTGGTAGAAACTGAATGACCATACTCGTAATTTTGATAATCTTGATGGGCGTGACGTTTTAAAAAGCCTTCGGTGTAACCACGATGGGCGAGGTTTTCTAAGGTTTTAAATAAATCGGCATCAAACGGTTTACCTGCCACGGCATCATCAATAGCTTTACGGTAAACCTGTGCGGTGCGAGCAACATAATAAAACGACTTAGTACGCCCTTCTATTTTAAGGCTATGCACCCCCATTTTTGTTAGTTGCTCTACGTATTGCACCGCACGTAAGTCTTTGGAGTTCATAATATACGTACCATGTTCGTCTTCAAATGCAGGCATGTATTCCCCTGGGCGGCCTTGCTCTTCAAGCATAAATACATCCTTGCTAGGTGCGCCTTCCCCTAAAGTAGGTATGACTGATTCAGGGTCAATTTTATGTACCATGTCACCGGTTTCGTTCTCAACCCCAGGCTTTACATCGTATTCCCAGCGGCACGCATTAGTACAGGTACCTTGGTTAGGATCGCGTTTATTAATATAACCCGAAAGCAAACAGCGCCCTGAATAGGCCATACAAAGTGCGCCGTGTACAAATACCTCTAGCTCTGTTTCAGGACAAAGTGTGCGAATTTCATTTATTTCTTCAAGTGATAGCTCACGGGATAAAATCACACGCTCTATGCCTTGTTTTGCCCAAAACTGTACGCTCGCAAAATTTACAGCATTTGCCTGTACCGATAGGTGAATTGGCATATTGGGCCACTTTTCACGTACTAGCATTATTAAACCTGGATCAGACATGATCAACGCATCGGGCTTCATGGCAATAACCGGTTCTATATCACGTAAATACGACTTAACTTTTGCGTTATGCGGAGCAATATTCGACACTACATAAAACTTTTTATTGAGCGCATGCGCTTCATCAATGCCTATTTTTAAGGTATCTAAGTCAAATTCGTTATTACGCACACGTAAACTGTAACGCGGCTGACCGGCATACACAGCATCAGCACCATAGGCAAACGCATAACGCATGTTTTTTAAGCTACCAGCGGGGCAAAGTAATTCCGGAATAAATGAGGGTGAACAAGTAACAGCTGACATGTGCGCTCCATACATAGAACCGGGTTCAAGCCGATTGCATGAATAGTTAAGGAAAATAAAGCGCGCAAGTATAATAAGTGAAAAGAAGAGAAACCTTGATCAAGATCATCAAAGTTTTCCTTCAATAGCAATAAGGTTAATTATTTTTTAATTGATTCGAAAACTGGCTAACGGCATCAACAACTTGCTGCGCGCCTTTTTTAATATCAGTCATCACTAAGCCAGCTTCGTTTGACAGCACCAACCCTTGCTGGGCTTTTTGCTTACCTTGCTCAATAGCAGTAACGCTTGACTGGGTCAAATTTTGATTTTGTTGCACCACGTCAACAATTTCTTCTGTTGCTTTGGACGTTCTTGAAGCTAATTGCCTAACCTCATCAGCAACAACAGCAAAACCACGCCCTTGATCACCTGCACGAGCGGCTTCAATTGCAGCATTTAACGCTAATAAGTTAGTTTGATCTGCAATACTGCTAATACTTTGAACAATACTGGCTATTAACTGTGATTGCTTGTCTAGTGCAGATATCTCTTCGCCTGCTTGTTCCATTTGTACTGCAAGTTCATCCATAACTTGTACTGTTTTATTAATAACATTAGCGCCTTTGTCAGCATTATTATCTGTTTCAATAGACGTACTGTGTGCAATACTTGCCGCTTCCTCTATAGCGAGTTCTCTTTGAACTTGCTCAGTGATCACCGTAGCAAATTTAACTACTTTATAGAGCTCATTAGCCTCATTAAAAATAGGATTATATGACGCTTCTAACCACACTATATGGCCATGCTTATTAATACGTTTAAAGCGGCCCGCCACAAATTCACCTTGCCCTAGACGTTTCCAAAATGTGCTGTACTGATCGGAATTCGCTTCATCATCGGTGCAAAATATACGATGATGCTGCCCAACTATTTCTTCTTGTTTATAACCCGTGCCTTTTAAAAAGTTATCATTTGCTTTTAAGATGATGCCATCGGGTTGAAACTCTATCACCGCCATAGAGCGGTTTAGCGCCTTAATTAAACCTTCGTTTTCTCTTGATGCTTCGATTATTTTGGTAAGAACAGTGCAGTGTAAAGTTAAATACTGAAATTTGCCGTTTTCATCTTTAATGGGATGCAAAATACAACGTAGCCAATCGCGTTTTTGATCAGAATGTGCAAATTGAATAGCGCCTGCGTAATGCTCACAACGACTTACTGCACTTTTAAAAGCAATAAAATCGGGGTTATTACGGGAGTTTTCTGGAATAAAATTTAATATGCTTTGGTTAAGGAGCTGCTCATCAGAATAATTAAATGTGCGTTGAAAATTTTTGTTCTGACTTATAATAGCGCCATGCTGGTTCAACTCAAGTACGAGCATTTCACTGTCAAGGCTTTGTTTTATTTGCTCTTTAGCTGAGAGCTTATTTTGCAAATCAGCAATTTGACTTTTTAACTTCTGATTAAAAAACATGTTATTACCTTAATATTTGCACGTGCACTCTACGTACTTGTGGTTTTTTTTGTGAATGTATAAAAAGTTTTAGATCATACAAACAATATAATAAAAAATTATAAACATATAATAAACGTAAAAATAGTGTATCTAGTTCATAAATTAAGGTTAGTAAATTAAAATATTTAGTAAAGTATAATAAATTAGGTTTTTTTCACTAAAACGCGTATAATTCGCGCCCGTTAATATTCAACCTTTTATTTAAATTATTGGAGCACAAAGATGGCTTTAGAGCGTACTTTTTCAATCGTAAAACCTGATGCAGTGGCTAAAAATCACATCGGCGCAATCTACAACCGTTTCGAAACTGCGGGTCTTAAAATTGTTGCCGCTAAAATGGTTCACCTTTCTAAAGAAAAAGCGGAAGGTTTTTATGCAGAGCACAGCGAGCGTCCTTTCTTTGGCGCTTTAGTTTCTTTCATGACATCTGGCCCTGTAATGGTTACTGTTCTTGAAGGCGAAAACGCTGTTCTTAAAAACCGTGAAATCATGGGTGCAACTAACCCAGCTGAAGCGCTAGCAGGTACTTTACGTGCAGACTACGCTGATAGCATCGACGAAAATGCGGTTCACGGTTCTGACGCTGTTGAATCTGCTGCTCGCGAAATCGCGTACTTCTTCGCTGACGAAGAACTTTGCCCACGTACTCGTTAATACGAACGCGCTAAGCAAAAGTAAAAAGGGCTTTCGGGCCCTTTTTTAGTCATTAGTTAAAGTATTAATTATCTCATTTTTGATATTTTACTTAATGATTATAGTGGGTAAATTGTGTACAATTCGCCCTTGTAAATTTTTACCATCACCGCCACCGATTGAGGTTGTTACATGACCGAGCAAAAAAAGATTAACTTATTAGATTTAAACCGAGATGCAATGCGAGAGTTGTTTGTATCATTCGGTGAAAAGCCATTTCGTGGCGATCAGGTGATGAAATGGATTTATCATTTTGGCGTAGATAATTTCGACGACATGAGCAACGTCAACAAAAAGCTAAAAGAAAAGCTTAAAAATGAGTGTGAAATTGTTGCACCTGAAATTTCAGTTCGCCAGCAAGCCAGCGACGGTACAATTAAATATGCACTCGTACTTGAGGGCGGCCAAGAAGTAGAGGCTGTTTGGATCCCTGAAAAAGATCGCGCCACATTATGTGTATCGTCTCAAGTGGGTTGTGCACTGGAATGTACTTTTTGCTCAACGGCACAACAAGGCTTTAACCGTAACTTAAAAGTGTCTGAAATTATTGGCCAAGTATGGCGTGTAGCCAAAGACATTGGCCTTGATGGCAACAGTGAAAAACGCCCTGTCACTAACGTCGTTATGATGGGGATGGGCGAGCCACTACTTAACGTTAAAAATGTAGTACCGGCTATGGAACTGATGATGGACGACTGGGGCTTTGGTTTATCTAAGCGCCGCGTAACATTAAGTACCTCAGGTGTAGTACCTGCGCTTGATTTACTAAAAGAAAAAATCGACGTTGCGCTGGCCATTTCACTTCACGCACCTGATAACGCGCTGCGTGATATTTTAGTGCCTATTAATAAAAAATACCCAATTGAAGAGTTTTTAGCAGCCTGTCGTCGTTATATCGATGGCTCAAAAGCTAATAAAGATGTGACTATTGAATACGTTATGCTTAACGGCGTAAACGACAGCACCGACCAAGCACATGAACTGGTTAAAACCCTAAAAGGTACGCCCTCTAAGGTAAACCTTATTCCATTTAATCCATTCCCGGGGAATGAGTATACACGGTCTAGCAACAGCCGAATTGACCGTTTTTCTAAAGTTTTACAAGCTGCAGGCATTACCTGTATTGTTCGTCGCACACGAGGGGACGACATTGACGCTGCCTGTGGTCAATTAGCTGGTGATGTAGTTGACCGCACTAAACGCATGGCAAAAAAGAAAATGCGCGACGATAACAAAATCTCAGTTAACATTCATCACGCCTAATATTTGCTAATCTAGAGCTTTTGTGATAAGTCGTTTATTTTTAAATAAATGATGCAACACAAAAGCTTTTAGGTAAGATAGGGTCTATAGAAATAAATAAAGAGACAAAGTAATGCGATCTTTACTTGCTTTAGCACTATCAACACTACTTTTGAGTGGTTGTGTTACTGAAAACAGTTATAACGGCAGTAATAAGCCTGTTCCAGAAAACAAACTCAACAATAATGGCGCAGCTCGCACGCGTATTGCTTTAGCATTACAGTACCTCAAGACAGGTAATAACTCTCAAGCAAAGTATAACCTAGAACGTGCCGCTGAATACGCCCCTAACTTACCCGAAGTTCACTATTCTCTAGCGTATTATTATCAACAAGTTGGTGAAAACGCACTCGCCGACAAGGCTTATCAAAAAGCGCTAGCTATTAAACCAGACGATCCGAATACCCTAAATAACTACGGTACGTTTTTATGTAGTATTGATGAGTATGATCGCGCCACAGAACAGTTTTTAAAAGCCATTGAAGTACCTAGTTATATTCGTGTTGCGCAAAGCTATGAAAACTTAGCCCTGTGCGCCATTGAGTCTAACGACTTCACCAGCGCAGAGAGCTATTTTCAACAAGCACTGAATCACAGTTCACAAAGAGCCTCAACACTTATAAGTTTAGCTGCTTTGTATTACGCAAAAAGTGACTTATACAAAGCCAGTAACTTATTAAAGCGCTATGAAGATAGTGCACAGGTTTCATCGCGAGCATTATTACTGAACTATTTAATTAAACAACGCATGGGCGCAATAGAAGAAGCTGAGAAAATTGCGGCTACTATTTTACAAACTTACCCAAATAGTGTTCAAGCTAATGCTATTCTTAATAACCAAATTAAACAAACAGAATTTGAAGTGCTGAGTGAAAAATATCGCCAAGCACAACTTAATGAATTACAAAGAAATAGTAGTAAAAACAATCAAGCCATTATCAAACCTAAGATAAAGATTGTTCGAAAAAAGAATACTATAAACGAAGTGAGCACTGATAGCTCAATAGATAACAACACCGATTTCAAAACTATCTATTTTGGTGAGCCCCAATCAAACTTAATTGAGCCAAACACCCAAGAAAAAACAACATATAAATCAGTTAAAACAAAAAATCAGGTAGTATTTAACGAGCCAGATATAGCTTCAAAAGAGATAACTAATAAGAGGCAAGAGCCAGAGGATACAAGAAAAAAAAGTAATCAGTTACAACATAAATTACTTAACCCGATACTAGAAGACATAACAATACCGTTCCATATTATTCGACCCGGAGAAAACCTTTTTAGTATTTCGTTACAATACAATGTTAAACTAAAAAAACTTTTGCAATGGAATAATTTAAAAGAATCAGATCGTATAGTAGGCGGACAAAAAATATATTTAAATAATCCAAATATATTTTATGAAATCAAAGCTGATGACACCCTTAATAACATTGCCACTCAAAATAAAATATTGATTGACCAATTAATACGGTGGAATAAATTAAGTCCAGATATAGCGCTCAAGCCAGGACATAAACTCTTAATAGTGGACCCAGACTCATACTTATTATGAAAGAAGATAATATACAACCTCAAAGCGAAGAATCCTCTGTAGGACACATACTAAAAACGCATCGAGAAAATGCAAATATCAGTATTAAAACTATTGCTTCGCTATTAAAATTAACTGAATCACAAGTTCAGCATATTGAAAATGACGAATATCGTTCTTTAGGTGCAAAAACATTTGCAAAAGGCTATATAAAAAATTATTGCCGTGTATTAGATATTGATAGCAGTCCTATATTGGCTATGCTACCTACGTTTAATGATCCAGATAAATTTGTTGATATGCAAAGCTTTTCGCGTCGTACAGAACAAGAAGCACACGATAGCCGATTAATGATTGTAAGCTATTTAATATTAGCTATTGTTATTGGTTCTTCTGCCGTATGGTGGTGGCAAAATACGACACTCATAGACGAAAATACTAAAACAATAATAAATACTAATAATTCGCTCAATAATCTGCAACAAGACGCGAAACAGCTAATCGAGGAAACTGAAGAAACTCACTCTGATAGCAGTGGTTCTTCGCAAGAGTTAGACAATCAAGTATTGCAAATTGAGCAGCCAACAATTCAAGCCGTGCCAGTGAATGATACGCAAAACGCCAGTGCACCAGAGAACAATGATTTAAGCACTATTGTTATGATGTTTAACGATGAGAGTTGGGTAGAGATTCATGATGCCAACGATGACAAAGTGGCTTTTGGAGTAAAAAAAGCAGGCTATGAAATGACACTAACTGGAGTAGCGCCTTTTTCAGTAGTATTAGGTAAGCATCATGTTGTTAATATTACCCTAAATGGTGAGCCAGTTGATATTTCAGCCTTTCCCAGAAACCGTTTAGCTAAATTTAAATTACCATTAGCAGAGTAGTCGCGATGTTTTCAGAATCTCCTATCAAACGCAGAAAATCCACCCGTATAAATGTGGGTAATGTTCCTATTGGTGATGGTGCACCTATTGCCGTGCAATCGATGACCAACACAGACACGATGGACGTTGATGCCACTGTAGCGCAAATTCAAGCTATTCAGGACGCTGGTGCTGATATTGTTCGCGTATCAGTACCGACTATGGATGCTGCTGAGGCATTTAAAAGTATTAAAGAACAAGTGTCGATCCCCCTTGTCGCCGATATTCACTTTGACTATCGCATTGCATTAAAAGTAGCAAAATACGGTGTTGATTGTTTACGTATCAACCCAGGCAACATTGGCAGCGAAGAGCGTATTAGAGCGGTTGTTGATTCGGCCCGTGAGCATAACATTCCCATTCGAATAGGCGTAAATGGCGGCTCACTTGAACGCGATTTGCAAGAAAAATACGGTGAACCCACCCCAGAGGCTTTATTAGAATCGGCAATGCGCCACGTAGATATTTTACGCCGCTTAGACTTTGATCAATTTAAAATCTCGGTAAAAGCATCAGACGTATTTTTAGCGGTAGGCGCGTATCGCTTGCTTGCTAAAGAAATCGACCAGCCACTGCATTTAGGCATTACTGAGGCTGGCGGCATGCGCTCAGGCTCTGTAAAATCAGCTGTTGGCTTAGGTATGCTTCTTGCCGAGGGCATTGGTGATACATTACGTGTATCATTAGCGGCAGACCCTGTACAAGAAATAAAAGTTGGCTTTGATATATTAAAATCACTGCGTATTCGCTCGCGTGGTATTAACTTTATTGCTTGTCCGAGCTGCTCACGCCAAGAATTTGATGTGGTAAGCACCATGAACCAGCTTGAAGAACGTCTAGAAGATATTATTGAACCGGTTTCTGTGTCAGTGATTGGCTGTGTGGTTAATGGCCCAGGTGAAGCGCTAGTGAGTGATATAGGCCTTGCTGGTGCAAACCGTCGCTCAGGCTTATACATAAATGGTGAACGCCAAAAAGCCCGTATTGATAACAATAATATTGTTGATCAACTCGAAGGCTATGTACGCGATTTTATCGAGCAAAAGCAAAAACAAACCCCTATCGACATAAAAATTGTCGATTGATTTAAACTCGCAGCAATATGCATTTAATTGACTTTTTTAGTAGCAACCTCATAACGTAGTACAAATTACATACACACCGCTACACTCGCAATTACCTTACAGTTAAGGTTATAATGCAGGGTCGATTTTTAGTTTTACGTGATTGCAGTCTCAGACTGCATACAAACAGATTTAGGATTTATCAGTGGCAAAACAAATTCAGGCAGTTCGCGGTATGAACGATTGCCTGCCAGGCGATACGCAAGTTTGGCAGAAAGTAGAGCACATTTTACGCGAGACCGTATCATCGTTTGGTTATCAAGAAATTCGTTTTCCAATTGTAGAATCAACCGACCTATTCAAGCGCTCTATTGGTGAAGTAACCGATATTGTAGAAAAAGAAATGTACACCTTTGCCGATCGTAACGGTGATAATTTAACTCTGCGCCCTGAGGGGACAGCAGTGTGTGTACGTGCAGGTAATGAAAATGGCCTGTTATATAATCAAGAACAACGCCTTTGGTACATGGGCCCGATGTTTCGCCATGAGCGCCCACAAAAAGGTCGTTACCGTCAGTTTCATCAATTCGGCTTAGAAACCTTTGGTATTGCCAGCGCCGACATAGACGCTGAGGTGATATTACTCACGGCACAACTTTGGGAAGCATTTGGCATAAGCGAGCATGTGCGTTTAGAACTTAATTCATTAGGCTCAAATGAAGCGCGCGCTCAATATCGTGATGCCTTAATCGCCTTTTTAGAACAACATACCAACGTACTAGATGAAGATTCTAAACGTCGTATGTACTCTAACCCACTGCGTGTTCTTGATACTAAAAATCCAGATATACAAGCAATTCTAGTCGATGCGCCAAAATTATCTGAGCATTTAGATATTGAATCAAAAGAACATTTTGAAAATTTATGTGAACGATTAGATGCAGCAGGCGTCAAATACACGGTTAATGAAAAGCTAGTACGTGGTTTAGATTATTATAACCGTACCGTATTTGAATGGGTAACCGATAGCTTAGGCGCACAAGGTACTGTATGTGCCGGTGGTCGTTATGATGGCTTAGTTGAGCAATTAGGTGGTAAATCAACCCCAGCAGTTGGTTTTGCAATGGGATTAGAGCGCCTAGTTTTACTGCTTCAAGCACTTGAATGTGTGGGTGACATACGCCGTAGTGCTGATGTATATTTAGCAGCCATGGGCGACAAAGCCAGCATTCAAGCACCTATTATTGCATCTACGTTACGTCATGATGTACCCGGATTACGCGTAATGGTGCATGCTGGCGGTGGTAACTTTAAAAAACAATTAAAACGTGCTGATAAAAGCGATGCATTAGTCGCGGTTATTATCGGTGAAGATGAATTAGAGCAAGGCGTTGTGACCATTAAGTATTTGCGTGAGCGTAAAGAACAAGTCACATTAGAATTAGAACACGCTAAAGCGCTACTTGCTGAACTAATTAATAGCTAAATTACATAAAGCGCAGCGAGTAAAGCGCTTTAACAGAGGTAAGCATGGAAATTTATTCAACAGAAGAACAACAAGCAGAAGCAATTAAACGCTTTTTTCGTGAAAACGGCCTATCACTTGCGCTAGGTGTTATTGTTGGTTTAGGTGGTTTATACGGCTGGAAAGCGTATAACCAAAACCAAATAACCACGGCAGAGCAAGCATCTGATGCCTACACTAAGCTTGTTGAAAGTGATGACGTATTAGCCTCTGCTGATACCTTTATCAGCGAAAATAAAGACACTCAGTACGCCACGTTAGCGGCATTTGTTGCTGCAAAAGAAGCGGTTGATGCACAAAAATTAGATATAGCAAATGAAAAGCTAAGTTGGATTGTATCAAATGTAAATAACGCTCAATTAAAAGCGATTGCCACTACGCGTTTAGCGCGTGTGCAAATTGCGCAACAACAATACGATGAGGCATTAACCACGTTAAACTCACCGCTGCCAGAAGCATTTAATGCAAATGTTGCAGAATTAAAAGGTGATATTTACACTCAACAAGGCAATAAAGAGCAAGCACGCGTGGCTTATCAAGCCGCAGTTGATGCCGGTGGATTAACCAGCAATCCTCTATTACAAATTAAGTTAGATGACCTAGCAGTAACTAGCCCAGCGGCATAAGGTTTTAGGCATGAAAAAAATAACAACCGCCACCCTTGCACTTTGCATGGCAACGCTCATGGGGTGCTCATCAAGTGATGATGAAGATGAACTCGTTCTTCCTGAGATCGTTAACCAGTTTAAAACCGAAATCGTATGGCAAGAGTCTATTGGCAATGGTGTGGAACATTATTTCTCTCGCCTTTCACCCGCTGTTCATAAAGGAACAGTTTATGTGGCTAGCCGCGAAGGACAAGTAGAAGCCTTATCCGTTGATAATGGCGATACACTATGGAAAACCGACGTACGTAAAGATACGTCATTTTTGCCCTGGAGCGATAACGATAGTGCAAGATTATCAGGTGGTTTATTACAAGCCTATGGTAAAATATATGTAGGCTCTGAACACGGCTATGTAGTGGCACTTGATCGTGAAACTGGTAAAGAAGTATGGCGAAAGAAAGTACCCGGTGAATCGCTTTCTAAACCGGCAGCAGGCGATGGCTTAATCTTTGTTAATTTAGCATCAGGTAAGTTACTTGCTCTACATCCAGATACGGGTGAAGAGCGTTGGCGTTTTGAGCAAGAAGTGCCAGCACTTACCTTACGCGGTCAAAGTTCGCCAGTAGTCGCTAATGGTGGCGTATTAGTTGGACTTGAAACTGGTAAACTAAGCGTTTTAATCTCAGAAAACGGATACTCTGCATGGAGTGCAGAAATTGCAGTACCAAAAGGTGCGTCGGAATTTGAACGTTTAGTAGATGTAGACACCCAGCCAATTATTAGCGGCGCATTTGCCTATGCAATTGCATACAACGGTAACTTATCGGCTGTTGATATTCGCTCAGGTAATGTTGTGTGGAAGCGTGAATATAGTAGCTACCGTGAAATTAGCATGGATTTGCAAACGATTTATGTTGTAGACAGTAACGGGGTTGTTTACGCACTTGATAAAGATTCGGGCATTGAACGTTGGAGCCAACCCGCTCTACGTGGCTGGTACTTAACAGGCCCAGCGGTTGCCGGTGATTATTTAGCGTTAGGTGATCAAGAAGGCAATTTGCATTGGTTAAATAAAGACACTGGCGAGCTAGTATCTCGTGAAGACTTTGACAGTTCAGGTTTTTTTGTTGAGCCTGTTGTCGCTGACGATAAATTGATTTTATACACCCGCGATGGTGAAGTTAGCGCGGTAAAAATACCAAACTAACTGACTACTATTAGTGTAAGGCACTAATAGTTAATTATTTTTTGTAAGGCTTCGCACTGCGAAGCCTTTTGTTGTTTTTTAAAGAGGTAGTTTATGCTTCCCGTGATCGCTCTTGTAGGGCGACCCAATGTGGGCAAATCCACATTATTTAACCGTTTAACACGTACCCGTGATGCACTCGTTGCCGACTTTCCAGGCTTAACGCGTGATAGAAAATATGGCCAAGCAAATTATGACGGCTTTGAATTTATCGTGGTAGATACGGGCGGTATTGATGGCTCAGAAGAAGGCATCGAAACCGAAATGGCTGATCAGTCATTACTCGCCATTGAAGAAGCAGATATTGTTTTATTTTTAGTTGATGCTCGTGTAGGTATGACTGTGGCTGATCAAGCTATTGCTAATCACTTACGTAAGCAAGAAAAGAAAAGCTTTGTTGTTGCTAATAAAACCGATGGTATTGATGCTGACTCAAACTGTGCTGAATTTTATCAGTTGTCGCTTGGCGAGGTTCATCATATTGCTGCCGCTCATGGCCGTGGTATTACCTTACTACTTGAGCAAACGCTTCAGCCTGTTATTGCAGAACTTGCCGCACTTGATGAAGATGTAGCCGATGACGATGAAGAGCTTATCGACCTATATCAAGAAGGTGAAGAAGATGATACGGATCACCAAGCCTTTGCTGATAAACCAATAAAACTGGCTATTATTGGTCGCCCTAATGTTGGTAAGTCAACCCTTACTAACCGTATACTAGGTGAGGACCGTGTAATTGTTTACGATATGCCTGGCACAACTCGCGATTCAATTTACATACCAATGACCCGAAACGATAAAGAATATATTCTTATCGATACAGCGGGTGTGCGTAAACGTAAAAAAGTAAGCGACGTAGTCGAGAAGTTCTCGGTGATTAAAACACTGCAAGCAATCGAAGATTGTAACGTCGTGCTACTTGTTGTTGATGCCCGCGACGGTATTTCTGATCAAGATTTAAGCTTATTAGGTTTTGCGCTTAACTCAGGTCGTTCACTGGTTATTGCCGTTAACAAGTGGGATGGCCTAGATAACTACGTAAAAGATCGTATTAAAACTGAGCTTGATCGTCGTTTAGGGTTTATTGATTTTGCCCGCCTACATTTTATCTCTGCCCTTCATGGTACCGGTGTTGGCCATTTATTTGAATCCGTTGATGAAGCGTACGAATCTGCAACTAAGCGTATAAGCACAGCAATGCTACGCCGTATTATGGATATGGCACAAGCTGATCACCAGCCGCCGCTAGTTCGTGGTCGTCGTGTTAAGCTTAAATACGCCCATGCTGGGGGCTATAACCCGCCGCGTATCGTTATTCACGGTAACCAAGTGCATGATTTACCTGATAGCTACAAACGCTACCTAATGAACTACTACCGTAAAGCGCTAAAAATTATGGGTACGCCAATCAAAATTGAATTTAGAGAAGGCGATAACCCATTTGCAGGGCGCACTAATAAAGTCACCCTGTCGCAAAAACGTAAAATTCGCGCGTTTAGTAAAGAAAACCGCAATAAATCTTAGAGCTCTAAGCTCCAAAATTAAAACCTTGTAGAGTGCGCCTTTACAAGGTTTTTTGCTATGAGTCACTCCTGCGCTATATTCGCATAGTCTTAGAATACCAATTATATTTAATCGTAAAGTCTAACTTGTTCGTAAAACATGTAGTTTTTTGCGTTCAGTGAGAACACTGATGCTCTTAATCTGCGGATTGTGCTGATGAGTATTAAAGCAAAACTTACTTTTATTTTAACCACGGGACACATGAATGAAAAAGCGCACCTTATATTGGCTGCAAAATGATTTGCGCATTGATGACAATGCAATTTTAGCTGATTTATCACAACAACAATGTGAACTTGATCTCGTATTTGTGATCAATCCTGCTTGGTTCAAAAGCAATAACTACCAACAAAAACCCTATGGCATCCACAAACAACGCTTTTTAAAGCAAAGCCTCTATGAGCTACAGGAGTCTGTTTTAGGGCTTGGCCAAACCTTGCATATTTTAGAAGGCGATCCGGTAACGGTATTAACACAGCGTATTAATGAGCTTGGCATTAATGAAGTTGTATATAGCGAGCAAATAGGCGTTTATGAACAACGCCAAATTAGCGCACTTAAATCGAAATGCGCCACTGTGGTATTTAAATCTGTGATGCAAGATACCTTATACCAACAACAGCAACTCCCCTTTGAGCTTGCAAGCTTACCTACCGGCTTTACACCCTTTAGAAAAAAAATTGAAGCCACTGATATCACTTTATCCGCAGTGCCGTTCTCAGCAAAAAGACTTCCACCGCCTATTATTTTATGTGCTAAACAGCCTATATCAGAACTGCCAGCAGGAAATCCTTTACTCCAAGGTGGGCATCTTGCCGCACTTAAACATTGTCTGCAGTACTTTTCATCAGCTTTACCGAGCAGCTATAAAGTCACTCGTAATGATCTTGATGGTTTTGATAACTCAACTAAATTTAGTAGCTGGCTGGCTTTTGGCTGTATTAGTGCCAAGCAAATTTTTTGTGCAGTAGATGCTTATGAAGCGCGCCATGGAGCAAACGAATCAACTTACTGGATCAAGTTTGAATTGCTCTGGCGTGAGTATTTCAAGTGGCATGCCATTAATGTGAAGCATCAGCTTTTTACCTTTAAAGGTAAAAAACAAAGCTCGCCACTCACCACTTTTAGCCCGAACCGTTTTGCTAAATGGTGCCAAGGTAGTACCCCTTATCCGCTGGTTAACGCGATTATGAAAGAGCTTAACGCAACGGGGTTTATTACCAATCGCTCACGACAAATTGCAGCCAGTTGCTTGGTCAACGAACTACAACTAGACTGGCGCTATGGCGCAGCCTACTTTGAGCAACAATTAATAGATTACGATGTGGCATCAAACTGGGGGAATTGGCAATACATTGCAGGTGTTGGAGTCGACCCGCGCGGTGGTCGACACTTTAATTTGGCAAAACAAACCCAGCAGTACGACCCACACGGTGAATATACCACCAAATGGCAAGGCAATGCGCACTGTGATGCACAATTAGATGATTTAGATGCCGCTGACTGGCCCCTCTAAGAGGCCATACATATCAAATGGTATGGGTCTCGGCGTTTATTTATTTTTATCCATAAAATTATTCACTTGCGATAGCACAGCAAAGTACTCACGCTCAGCTTCTTTGTTTTGTGCTAGTTTGTCTAAATCACCGATTAAGGTTACTAATTGCGTATGTGAATAACTTGATGTTGTTCTAAACTCGTTCTGCGCGCCTACACCACTGAGGCGCTTTTTTTCTTCCATTCGATGGCTATCTTCATTTTTTTCAAGCCAAATATCGTTAATAAGACGAATATTACTCTCACTGGTGGTTGTTTCTTTTAATTCCTTTTTTAGCTGTCATTCCGCACTCTATTTTTGAATTAAAATCGTTCAATAACTGAGCATGATTTTGCCTTTTGTTAAAAAAACTTCTTGACGCCGATCCCGAGTTTTGATCTATTACTCTCTTTTGAGAGCACAATATTATGCCTGTTCCTTATTCTAAAATACTCGACCACCATGGTCTCGTCGCTGGTTTTTGTCATAGTCTTGGTTTTGCTGATATTATTGATAAGGCTTTAGGGGGCGCGGCTCCCGAGCGTAAAATCAGTTGTGGCCAACTGGTGACTGCAATGGTCTTAAATGGTCTTGGCTTTACTGGCCGAACCTTACATATGTATAGCGAATACTTCAGAAACAAGCCTGTCGACCGGCTCATTGGTGAAGGCGTGTTACCTGAGCATATTAACGATGATGCGCTAGGACGATGCTTAGATAGTTTGTACGAATATGGTGTTTCCAACTTGTATCAACAGTTAGGCGAAGCCGTTGTTACTAAGCTTGGTTTGGCAACTGAAGCTTTGCATCTTGACTCGACAAGTTTCC
The DNA here is from genome assembly GCF_018402495.1 of Pseudoalteromonas sp. Lineage (GTDB taxonomy): Bacteria > Pseudomonadota > Gammaproteobacteria > Enterobacterales > Alteromonadaceae > Pseudoalteromonas. The sequence goes on along the minus strand of NZ_JAGYIU010000003.1, from coordinate 565,347 downwards.
ATTATGATGGTCAAGCCACTGAGGACGATGAGCCGAGGCACATTCGTATAGCCAGAGGTTATTCACGCGATCATCGACCTGAGCTTAATCAAGTGATATTAAATCTTATATGTGAGAATCAGTCTGGGATCCCCGTATACATGAAACCGGCCAGTGGCAACAGTAATGATATGGAGGGTTTCAAGCAGATTGTAAAAGCGCATATTGGCAGTTTAAAAGCCGCGCAAGCGAGCCGTTATTTAGTGGCGGATGCTGCGCTTTATGTGAAAGAAACGATTGAGGATTTAGACGCGCAAGGCCAATTATTTATTACTCGCGTACCGCAAACACTCAAAGAAGCGAAGGCACTGATCAAACAAGCTCCAACCTTGATGTTTACACCTATTTCTCAAGGTTATGAAGGCGTCAGTTATGACAGCGAGTATGGTGGTGTCAAACAAAAGTGGCTACTTATTCGCAGTGAACAAGCTTACAAGCGTGAGCAACACAATTTGAACAAGCGCATGTTAAAAGCGGGCGAGCAAGCGCGAAAAGACTTCAAACTGTTAGGCCAACAACGCTTTGCCTGCGCACAAGATGCGCAAACCGCCCTTATAAAATGGCAAGACAAGCAAGCGGTATGTAATGTCAACGCGCAAGTAACAGAAGTCGCTGTTTATGCGAGTGCCGGACGACCTAAGTTAGGCGAGTTACCAACACGCATTGAGTATCAAATCACGGGCAATTTATACACACCTCTAGCCTCGCGGCAAAGCGCTTTAGAACAACTTGGACTGTTCATTATTGCCACCAATGATGTCAGTGAGGGGCTTGATATGGCAAGCTTGCTGAGCAGTTACAAAGCCCAACAGAATGTTGAAAAAGGCTTTCGCTTCTTAAAAAGCCCCGACTTCTTAACGAGCGCCATTTATCTTAAAAAACCGGAGCGTATTGAAGCGCTATTGATGGTGATGACCTGCTGCTTAATGGTATATGCGGGCTTAGAGCATCAAATTCGTACAACCTTAGTCGAGAAAAATTGCTACTTCCCAAGTATGAAGTACAAACCCGAGCAGCGGCCTACAGCGCGTTGGGTATTCCAATGCTTTGAAGGAATAGCGGTTATATATTTACCAGACAAAACGGCATTGGTAGCCAATTTAGAAACGCGTAATCAGACCATCATTGATTGCTTAGGTGAAAAGTACCAGAAAATTTATTCTTAAAATGGGTGCGGAATACCGGTTTTAGCTCGTATTGAGATATTTCGGGATTAAACTGATACACTTTTTTATCTACATCCACCTCATGGGCCTGATCAAGGCCAACCAATTCGTTGTCTTTTACAGCGGTACCAATAGTGTAACTTTCTTGTTTGTCATAATAATCAGGGGGGATGTCAGAGCGGTTACCTTCTTCATAATTAAAACGCGTGCTCGCCGCTTTATCTTGAGTAACCCCAGTTAATCCTGCTGACTTTTGGTATTCTGTATTTTGGCTCAGCTTTGTGGTGCTTGTTGCTATGTAATCACCTTGATCCATTGCAAAAGAGAATTTTGCATCAAAGTCAGCTAACTTAGAAATCCCGTCGCCTAGGGAGTTTTTATCACTACTTCCTAGTCCTTGATAACGTGGATCACGGGTGATCATATTGTCAACCAAATCAGCGACTAGCTCGCGTCCGTTAGTAAACTGCTGTGTAGCAACTGACTCTATTTGGCTATAGCGCTCAGCGGCTGATGACATACTACTAAACGCACTTTTAAAAACAGCGAGCCCTTGTTTCATCACTTCATCACTTTTGTCACCAAACGCTGAACGCGTACTTTTCTCTGAGCTATTGAGCTGGCTATCTTCTAAACTTTTATCAAGCGCTTTTATGTATTGCTGCATTTGGCTTTTGTCTTGCGTGCCAATGGTTGACATATCGAGCGAAAAATCAATATTGTTTTGTCCGTTTACCGATTCAAATTCGAGTAGTTGCTGCTGGGAATCTTCATCAAGGGTATAACTTAAATTAAGCTCATTGTCTTTTCCAAGGAGCGCTCCATCAGCATCGGCAGTATTGCCCTCTGAAGTTGAAAAATACAAATCAAAACCCGAAAGCTGTTTATTATCAAAATTGCTTAAAAAGCTTAAATCTAAATCGGCTTGGTTTGCGGGTACATAACGACTGTAAGCACTTTGTTTAGCTTTAAAAAATTCATCTGCCATTTCGCCTACACCAGAAAGTACTTGCGTTAATGCCTGATGTTCAGCCTCAGATAAGTCGCCATCTACTTTATAACTTACACTAAATTCGTCAGTGGTTTCGCCGGTTTCTTCATCGTAACCTTGCGCAGAATGAAAAGTGATTTTAATAACATCACCTTCTTTGGTTTTTACCGAAAGCTCAAATCCATAGTTATCACCATCTTCATAGCGCTCGCGGTTAAAACTTTCCATCAAGGGGTCAAGTGAGCGTTCAACACGCTGCTGACTAGACGCTAAAAACGTTTTTTAATTGAACCCAAGTTGCCCCAAACTAGATAAAATATCACTAGTATTAGCATAAGCGCCTTGAATATTTTTTACCGAGCTATTTAAACGCTCAATTAACTGATCGCTACGTTCATTTTTTAATAGACCCTCTTGCGCAGAGCTAATAACCGTTCGCAGCGCAACCTCTTCACTGGAGAGTTTATAATTTGAGCCACTGGGTGTGCTGGAAATCGTGAGTAACGAGGATAATTGTTGATTAAGAATTTCATCGACTTGTTGGTCACTAAACTGACTGAGCATTTCATCAGTAATTGTTGCTGTGTTTGGCACTAAATCAGCACTCGTTTTTAAGCCTGTAGGAACACGTGTTTGATACGAATTACTAGCAGATTGAGCAAGCAACCCACTTAAATTAGCATAATTACCGAGCGCTTTATTAACCATGATTATCCTTAACCTGAGATTGAACTACCTAGCGTATCAGTGTTTTGAGACAAAACTTTAGTGTTTAATTAGGGTTTGTTGAGCTTTGCGAATAATTTGGCTAATCGGTTGTCAGCTATATTGCTAAAGAGGAAGCTAAAGTCGCAGGTTTACCTTGCGAGCTATGTAATATGCCAACACCGCAAGTTAAAACAACCACTTTAGTATGCGACAATTGCCATTATTGTTATAATAAAACGAGCGACAAACACGTTGCTGATGCTACGTATTGCCAATTTTGTAATCCTTAAGAGTCATCATGAAATTACACCAACCCACACAATTATTAAACAATGAAACCTGTATTATTGATGCAGTGGCATTGTTAAAAGCCGGTGAATGCGTCGCTTTACCGACAGAAACTGTGTATGGACTAGCGGCCGATGCAACTAATGCTAATGCGGTTGCAAAAATATTTACCGCTAAAGGTCGTCCAACAAACCATCCATTAATTGTACACATACCCGATAAAACTCATATGCAGCAGTGGGCAAAAGACATAAGTGACTCGGCCATTACGCTGGCAAACGCGTTTTGGCCTGGGCCACTGACACTGATACTAAATGCTAAAGATAATTTAAATAGTCCTGTTACTGGCGGTTTACCCACTATTGGGCTTAGAGTACCTGCTCACCCTCAATTTTTAGCCATTTTAAAACAATTAAATACTGGGCTTGCAGCTCCCTCAGCTAATCGCTATAAACAACTCAGTCCAATAAATGCAGCCCATGTTATGGGCGATTTAAATGGCCGAATTAGCGCGGTGTTAGAAGGCGGGCAATGTGATGTGGGTATTGAATCAACAATTGTTGATGCCACCACTGATCAATTACGCATTTTACGCCCAGGGCCAATTAATGCTGCTGACATTTTACAAAAAACAGGACTGAATGTTGCGACTCCGCTTGCACACAACGAAGTGGTACCAGGCAACGTAAAAGCTCATTATCAGCCCCATGCGCCAGCGATACTGATTAATACTGACGATTTTGACAGCCATTTGAGTAAAATAACGGATGAACAAGTACAGTATTTAATTTATTCAACAGCTGCACAGCAACACTTATTAGCAAGCCATATTGCGCCTCATCGCATTACCAAGCTCAGTAGTTGCCCTGTAGAGTATGCTAAAAACATGTATAAAACGCTGCATCTTGTTGATGAAACGTCGCCAACAGTTATTTACATTGAAAAGCCGCCTGTAAACGTTGAATGGGCCGCAGTGAACGATCGCCTAAACCGAGCAACTACCGTTTATAAAGAGTAAATAAATAAACGGTTAATACCAATGTACATAAATTTTTACCCATTTATTTACATTGTTGTAAGTATTCACTAACCGCTGAAGATCCGACTGGTTTATAAAAGTAATACCCCTGAAAACGTTTACAGCCAATATCAACTAATATATCAAATTGTGCTTGCTCTTCAACGCCTTCAGCGATAACGCTTAAGTTATGGCTGTTGGCAATCGCAATTATACTTTGCACCATACTATTTGACTTAGGATCAGTTAAAATGTCATCAATAAAGCTTTTATCTATTTTAAGTTCGTCAATCGGTAAGTTACGTAACAAGCTCAAAGAAGAATACCCTGTGCCAAAGTCGTCCATTGAAAAACGTATTCCTTGCGATTTTAAACTTTTAATAGTGTCCACAACATTATCTAAATTATCCATAAATAAAGATTCTGTAATTTCTAACACAATACTCTGTGGGGCAAGATCATATGTTTGCAAACATCGTAATAAAGTGGGTATAAAAGCGCCACTTTTAAATTGCATCACCGATATATTGATTGCCAACTCTAAAGACGTATTACTGTGCTGTTGCATTGTTACAAATTCACTAATGGAACGCTCAAGAACAAAGTCACCTATTTTATAAATTAAATCACTTTGCTCGGCAATAGTAATAAATTCGGCAGGTGAGACCATACCTAACTCATCATCTTTCCAACGCACCAACGCTTCCATCGCAAGAATTTTACCTTGCTCATCCACTTGGCATTGATACACCATAGACAATGTTTTATTGGTTAAGGCGATGGCAAGTCGCTCTTCTATTTTTACACGCCGTAAATACGCAATTTCAATATCCGATTGATAATAACACAGCCACTTTCCTGTATCTTTAGCCCATTGGTTAGCTAAATGTGCACAGCGCACTAGTTTACCTTTTTTACTTCCATGTTCAGGGTAGTTTGCAATTCCCACACAAATATTTATCGGCCGTTCATTATTGTTTTTTTCATAATAGCGCAGCGCTAACTTTAATGTAGTTTCAAATAAATCAGGCTTGTTTTCGCTTTCTTTTGAGGGTGTGATAATACAAAACTCATTGCCGCTGTTCCTAAACACTAAAAATGGCGCTTTAAATTGAACCTCTAGCGATTGAGCAAATGCTTTAACAGCTTTATCACCGTATTCCATACCAAAGCGGTTATTCATGTAACTTAAATTAGTGTCTGTCGACCTTTCAAGGTTAATTTGCAGCTCTTTCTAAATCAGTGTACGAGTAAGTAGAATTAATAGTCACTCACCACTTTATTACGTCCATTTGACTTAGCATAATATAATCTTTTATCTGCAGAATTAAACATTTCTTCCGCACTTTCAAACTGCTCTTCAGTAGAGGTAACACCTGCAGAAAAAGAGCAGTTAAATTTTTCGTTCTCGGCATTAAACAACAGCTTATTGAAATTATCTAAAATTGTTTGTGTTAAACTTATTGCATATTTTTTTGAACACTCAGGTAAAACAAGTATAAATTCTTCGCCACCATAACGCCCGGCTTTGTCACTGCGACGTATTCGCTGCTTTAGCATATTTGCCAGCGTGGTAATAACAACATCTCCCAACCCATGACCATAGCGGTCATTTACACGTTTAAAATGGTCAATATCGATCATAACAATACTTAGCGTCGTATTACTGCGTTTAGCGCGTTCAAACTCTTGCTCAACCGATTCTTGTATGGTGCTGTGAGTTAACAAGCCCGTCATGGCATCTTTTTCTATTAAATTGCGCAACTCTCTACTGCGATTAAGACGTATTTTGACAGACTCGATTAATTGTCGATCCCCAATAGGTTTATTTAAAAAGTCATCAGCACCAAAGGCCATGGCACTTAACTGTTTGTCCTCATTTAACTCAGCTGACAGGTACACAATAGATAAGCTTTTAAGTGCGTCATACTGGCGAATAACACCGGTAAGTTCAGGACCGCTAAAATTAGGCATATTTAAATCTAATAAAACTAAATCAGGATTAAACTGCAATATTTGCTTAACCATGTTTTCTACATTAGTAATTACCAATGACTCGATACCTGCTGACTCTAATGTTAAAGCATAGCGCTGTGCCAATAGTATATCATCATCAATAATACATACTCGTCCGGTTATTGACTCACAATTCATAAGGTCAGACATGCGCCCTATCATGGTAGGGGTATCGAGTGGCGACACATAAAAAGCCTGTGCATTGTGGCGCACTGCTGCGACTCTTAAATCAAATTCATCTTTATTTGAATACACCATAAACGCAATCGACTTATCGCGAATATATGCCAAGAAATCGGTATGCGAAAAAATAGATTTTTTATCTGCGTCTAATTGTACTGATGCAAAAATAAGTGAAGGCTGAGAATGTAAAAGTTGCTGCATACACTGTTCAATATTTGAAAAAAACACCACCTCGTAACCAAATGCAGATAATTGCAGCGCCAACTCCTTACTAAGCGGCTCACTAATAGCCAATAGCCAAATACTTCTATTAACCTCAGAGTCTGCAGTGATATCGTCAAATGCGCAGGGAATACTTTTTTGCTGCTTTATATTTTTATTAAATTTATCTATGCACTGCGTTAGTTTACTTAGCTGTTTGTCCTCAACGTTATTTTTCGCTTGTAGCGTTAACGCGTATTGCTCTATTTGTCGCGCCTGTTTACCTAAATCCTCAAAACCAAAAGTGCCACAGGATCCCGCTAACTGATGACTTAACGCAATGATATCAACCAACTTCGCAGCCTCACCGTTTACCACTTGTATACCAAGCCAGTTTAACGCAGTAACTTTTTCATCTAAACCATCAAAAAACTGCGTTTGTAGTGCTTTAAAACGCTCTGCGTAATTGTTTTTTTTAGCGTTTGTCATTTAACCACCAAATCCTTTTAAACCGTCAAATTCACAGTAAAAATTGTACATATAACAAAGCCCCTGTACCGCCTATTTTAAAATATTGCTGTGCATTGCCTTTATCAGCTCTGTATGTAGAGTAAAAAGCGTAGTGACGTAAGTCAGTACCAATATATTACAAAATTAAATAATTTATTATTCATTTATCGATTGATGACAAATATTAGATAGCATTAAAAATGAGCTCATTAACCTTAGGTAACACAATGCAAAAATCATCAATCAAAAGCTTCTATTGTTGTACCTCTATATATTCGGCAAAATGTACCTCTAAGAAAACTAGCTGCTATACATTTACTAGGGTCTGTTATAGTTGTGAATGGTTATATTTATGTCTCGTTAAAAGTAAAAAGTAGCACATTTATCGTCATTAACTTTTTTGTGCATTTAGATAAAGTGAACGTAAATTATCGCCTAGTTGCATTGGCTCAAAAGGTTTGTCTATTACGCCTATCGCACCCGCGTCAAGGTACTGTTGTTTTTCAGACTGTTGAATTTTTGCTGTCATAAAAACAACAGGTGTAGTAGCAATAGAAGGAATTTTTCTTAGTTCAAGTAGTGTTTGTAAACCATCCATTTTTGGCATCATAACATCTAACAAGATTAAATCGGGTGCAAACGCTTCAACTTGTTCTAGAGCAGCATGCCCGCCATCACAGCTTAAGACTTCGAACCCCGCCACCTCTGTTAATGCCATTTCAGCTATAATACGAATACACTCATCATCTTCAACATGCATTATTTTTTTTAACGCCATGTAAACCCCTTTTTAATTTAGCAAGTTTTTTATGCGTTCTACTAGCTCTTTGGGCTCTACACGCGATTTTGCAAACGAAGCGCTTACTTTGTTGCGTTGATGAACCGAGCAGTCTTGGGCAGAAAATACTACGACAGGTATATCATAGTTTAATTTTTTTAAATCAGCCAGCAACTCCCAGCCACTACCATCAGGCAGACCTATATCTAATAATACTAAGTCAAACTGGTATTGACTTAACATAACCTGCGCCTGGTTAAGCGTTTTTGCATGATAATAGCGACATTTTTGTTGTAAATGTATTTTTACTATTTCTACAATGTCACTGTCATCTTCTACATGTAATATACGTGCGTCGTTTTGCCATTGTGTGTTGTCGAGTAAATTACTTAATTTTTCTACGAGTTTATCTTGCTCTATTGGTTTTTCGAGCCAGTCTATTGCATTGGCAATTGCACTTAATTGTAATTTACCCTCTTCTAAATAGGCGGAAATAACCAAAACAGGCAAATTTTGAGTTTCTAAGTTGTGCCGTAGACGGAAAAAAAAGTCACTGCCATGCTCTTGCTGCAAACGTAAATCAAGCGTGATCAGTCTATACGTATTTTGTGTCAATAATTGCCATGCATGCGCTGAATCAGGTGCCCAGTCAGTCAAAAAACCTTCATGTTCGAGCATAGCCCTTAAAGTGCTGGCTATATCTGCATCGTCTTCAATAATGAGTACTTTTTCAGACGTAATTACTTTCTTAGAATCTGCTAATAGTGGCAACTCAAACCAAAAACGCGATCCTTTACCTAGTTCACTTTCAACACCAATATTTCCTCCAGACTGATGCACAATTTCACGACAAATGGCTAAGCCAAGGCCTGTTCCACCCTGCTGTTTTGTTGTGCTATTGTCAAGCTGCTTAAACCGTTGGAACAAACTATTGATTTCTTTTTCGGTTATGCCAACCCCAGAGTCTGTTATAGAAATACATACGTTTTCTCCTACAATTTCGGCTTTGACATCTATTTGAGAGCCCGTATTAGAAAACTTAATCGCATTAGATAATAAATTAGTTAAAACTTGATGAATTCTCAGCACATCGACAAATACAACAGCAGCATCGATATACGAAACCTTTATTGTTATTTGATAAGTATTGGCAAACGGCTTTATCTGCTCTACAGCCTCATTAATTACAATTTTAAGATCAGCTTCTTCTGGCATAAAGTGTGCTTTTCCAGCTGAAAGCTTTTCAATATCGAGTAAATCATTAACCAAAGAGTTTAACCGTTGACTGTTGCGCTGCGCTATCGTGAGCATTTTTTTACTTTTATCGTTTAGCTCTCCTGTTGCACCAGAAAGTATTAAAGACAAAGAGCCAGAAATAGACGTGAGCGGTGTACGTAACTCATGACTCACGGTTGAAATAAACTCGTCTTTCATTTTATCAATTTGATTACGCTGGGTTAAATCTTGAATAATAGTCCATATCATTTTTTCTCCTGCCGGGTTTTCAAATAATACGCCGTTAAGTTCAATATCAATTAAATGGCCATTTTTATGTATATACTGCTTACGATAAGGTCCGTATCGACCTGTTGTATTCAATAATTCAAGTTGGCGCTGCTCATCTTCAGCATAACGCTCTGGGGTTAAGTCCCAATAACTGAGCGCTTTTATCTCATCCTCAGTATAACCAACTAGTTGTTCCATGGCTTTATTTGACTCTATAAAAGTGCCGTCTGCTAATTTATTTAACAATATGGGTAATGGAGACAAACTAAACAAAGCATTTAGACGCTGCTCCGACCAACGCAGCTGATGCTGTTGAGCTTTTAAGGTTTGCACTGTAGATGATTGTAAGCGCCGAGCAAAGAACGCAATCAATATAGAACTTAGTAATGCAAATAAAATCCAAACACTCCAAATAAAAATACTTTGCCGGCGCTGTTGTTCAACGAGGTCACTAATATCTTGCCAAACAGCAAATACAACCTGTGCAGATTCATTGGTGTTTTGTTTATAGCTATGCCAAGGTACTAGCGTAATTAAAAAGTGCTGATTATCTTGTTCTACACGTAATGCTTGAGGCGAATTTATATTATTTGGTAGCAAATCTGGTTTCAACCAATCTAAACGACTAACCTCAGCTGACTTCTCAAAAACCCACGCGCTATTGTTGTTAAAGGGTTGTTTATCAAACATTACCGTTACAGCTTCTTGAGAAAACAAAGCAAATACACCCGTATTAGTTTCATTTTGGTGTAATAGCGACAACTGCTGTTGCGCTATTAATTCTTTAATACCTAAACCAACCTCAATAGCCCCAACTGTTTTTTGATTATTATTTTTTACAGGCACCACAGCGCGCACGCCCAACCCATGCCTGCCGATTTCTAAACCTGAGAATGCTTTACCTTGCTCTAGGACTGACATAACTAATGGCCGTACAGCTGCCAATTGATCACTATGGCGCTCTGGTTTGTGTGCTCTAAGCAATGTAAAAGCATCAGGTGCCAAATGAATATGTAGCTGCTTAACAAAGTCAGCTTGCAAGGCATCCCATTGTAACAAAAGTTCTGGTAATGCAGCTTGACGAACAGCCTCTAACTGATTGGACTTTTCTGGCTCACTTTGTGCTGAAATGTAAATATGTGCACTTTCAATAACACGATTACGTATCATCGAATTAGCACTGACAAGTTCAGCTAAGGTGAGCGCTTTTTGCTGAACTTGCGACTTTATTTGCTGTAAATAATGAGTATTACTTCGTTGCAGATGCTCAAGCTCTGCTGAAAACATATTTTCACGTTGTTGTTCCACCTGCAAAAGTGCAACGATTAATACAATGATTAAAGTAACACTAATACCACAAAACCAAAAAAATGGTCGTTGAAGAAATCTCATTCCATTAAATTCCATTATTTTTGAATTACAGCTTAGAGCATTAACTTGCAAAGTGTCAATTTATTCTATTTTTCTGACAGTTATACTTTAGGGATTATAATATGTAGAGTCGAATACTATTTTGCTGGTTTTTTCCACAGTCATAATTTTGCAATCTAGTTAGTAGATAATAACCAACAATATCCACTTAATGACTAGATCACATGAAACCATCTTTAGTGCAACTTTCGTTTGCACTGCAATCTTTTGAAGACCCACTTTCTGCAGCCATGGCACATAATATGGAATACGATCCATTAGTGCTTAATGCGGATGAGCAGCATAAGATTGTTTTTTCATGCATTTTGCCAACTGATGCACACGAAGACGATGTTATTTCATTGAGTGCGACACATTTAACACAACGCCACGCTTGTTATTTAGTCACCTATTCTTTGACCCAATTAGACTTAGAGCGTGGCAAGATTGAATTGTCATTTGATAAAATAACAACAAACGATGACTATGTTTTACAAATACTGTTGCACGGGCGACACGGCACACTTAAAGATAGCGCTCAATTTGATGTCTCTATAAACGCCTATAAACTTGGCTACATACCCGCGGCGTATAAACAAATACCGCCCAAAAAAAAACACTCACTTCGTCACTCTATAGCCTATATTGGTAGCTCATTGTTATCTTTTTTTTAATCCGAAAAGCTCACTTTGCCCATCGTTATATTTGGAATACCCAGTGCTGAGCTTACCGAATAATGAGCAGTACCTGCAATACATTCATTTGCCAAAATAGCAAACAGCACAGCCTCTTTCGCATCGGGGTTAACGCCTAGTTGTTGCGTGTTTTTAAATCCTTTAACCGTTGGGCATAATGCAATTAACTGACTCATAAGTAGCGGATTATGCACGCCTCCCCCACTGGCATACACCACACAATTTGCGGTATTTTGAGTGCAAGCGTTTATTGCTTCACTAATCACTTGAGCGGAAAAGGCATTAAGCGTGGCAAGGACATCTTGATGCTTTAAATTATGTGTGTTTGAGCGAGTTTGTGCATCTTGTAGGTACGTTAAATTAAATACTTCGGGGCCCGTAGTTTTAGGCATAGTTAGGTTAAAAAAAGCATTGTTATATAGCGCCTGTAGTAATTGCTCACTTACTTTACCAGCTTTTGCAAGCTGTGCATTTTTATCGTAATGCATTGAAGTAAAATGGCGCTGTACATAAGCATCCATCATCGTATTACCAGGGCCAATGTCAGAGCTAAAGACCGCTGCAGTATCACCGTTTTTAGGTAAAAATGTTAAATTAGCAATGCCCCCTATGTTGAGCAAAATACGACTTTCATTTGGGCTGGCAAAAAACAAATAATCGCCATAAACAGCCAATGGCGCTCCCTCTCCCCCTGCGGCAATATGTTTTTGTCTAAAATCGCCTATAGTCGTAATACCTGTAGTAACGGCTATTTGGTCGCTATCGCCAATTTGTAGTGTGCCATTTTCAAAATCAGGGTGGTTATGCTGTGATTGCGGGCAGTGGTAAATGGTTTGCCCGTGGCTTGCTATTACATCTATATCGGCTGGATTTACTTGCCACTGTGCTAAGCAGTGATTAACCATAGTACCATGGAGTTTACCTACCCACGGATGCAACAAGGTCACAACTTCTAAATCACATTCGCGCTTAGCAAACACCTGTTTTATTTTAGTTTTATACTCGTCGTTGTACTTAACCGTGGTGAATTTTAATACCTCTATTTGGGTATGCAAACCCGCTCCAGTTATTTTACACAATGCCACATCTAAACCATCTAAAGACGTACCACTCATTAGGCCAATAATTAATCGGCTGGATTTTTGAGCGCTGTTATAAAGGGCGGCTATATGAGGATGCATAGTGACTCGCATAGATAAATTATAATTATTATGCGTATATTAGAGGACTTTAAAATAAAGTAATAGCGGTTAGCCTGTTAAATATTATGTGAGCGTTAACCGCTTACCTCGTTTGTCAGCGGCTCATTTACAATATAGTGTCAGTAACCATGTACAAATACCAAAAGCCACATTGCAAACTAAAAACAGTAATTAAATGTTTGCAAAGGTTGAATTATCATCCATGCGCCCAAAACTCCTTTGATACGTAACGTATTCAGTTTCCCTATCTTCGCATTTTTATTAATGCTGGTTATTGTTTAACAGAATTAAATGTTTTTTCATTCGGAGATTCTTATGTCTACAACTAGCCGTCAATTTACTTTAGCCTCGCGCCCACATGGCGCCCCTACCAATGACAACTTTGAATTTAAAAGCAAAGAACTTCCATCGTTAAAAAAGGGCGAAGTACTGCTGCGTACAATTTACTTATCATTAGACCCCTACATGCGTGGCCGTATGAGCGATGCTAAATCGTATGCCGACCCTGTAGAAATTGGTGAGGTAATGGTAGGCGCTACAGTGTGCCAAGTCGAAGCGTCTAAAAATGATAAGTTTAGCGAAGGCGAATGGGTATTAGCGTACACAGGTTGGCAAACTTACGCTATTTCTAACGGCGAAGGCTTAATGTCATTAGGCAAAGAGCCTAAAAATCCATCTTATGCACTCGGTATTATGGGTATGCCTGGTTTTACTGCCTACATGGGATTGTTAGATATTGGCGCACCTAAAGCAGGTGAAACCGTGGTCGTTGCAGCCGCAACGGGGCCTGTCGGTGCAACGGTTGGTCAAATAGCGAAAATTAAAGGCTGTAAAGTGGTAGGTATTGCCGGTGGTAGCGAAAAATGTGCTCATGGCGTTGAAAAACTGGGCTTTGATGCCTGTATTGATCACAAAGCCGATGACTTTGCCGAGCAATTAGAAAAAGCATGTAACCAAGGCATTGATGTTTATTATGAAAATGTGGGCGGAAAAGTGTTTGACGCCGTACTGCCTTTACTCAATACCTCAGCGCGCGTTCCTATATGTGGCTTAGTATCGCAATATAATGCGACCAGCTTGCCTGAGGGCCCCGACCGCATGGGCATGTTAATGGGGCAATTGCTAACTAAGCGTATAAAAATGCAAGGCTTTATTATTTTTGATGACTACGGCCACCGCTATGACGAATTTGCACACGCCATGCAAAAATGGCTACAAGACGGAAAAATTCAATACCGCGAACATCTGGTAGAAGGCATTGAAAACACTATCAGTGCATTTAACGATATGATCAGTGGTAAAAACTTTGGTAAAACGGTTGTCAAAATAAACAGCCCACTATAATAAAACACTGGCTGTGTTGTGAAACAGCACAGTCAAGTAAGGAAAATAATGATTAAACTACACCATTTAAATAAATCTCGCTCTAAACGTATTATTTGGCTACTGGAGGAGCTTGAAGTTGACTACGAAATTGTTGCTTACCAACGTAACACTGAGACTTTTTTAGCCCCTGATGAGCTTAAAAATGTGCATCCGCTGGGTAAATCGCCAGTTATAGAAGATGATGGCTTAGTGATTGCCGAGTCTGGCGCTATCACAGATTACCTGATCACTAAATATGGCAAAGGTAAATTTGCCCCAAAAGCAGGCACCCCTGATTACGTTGACTACCAGCAATGGCTACATTTTGCAGAAAGTTCAGCAATTTTACCGCTTTTACTTAAAATGTTTGTGCAAAAAGATGGCGCGAAAACGCAGTTTTTAGAAGGTTACGCCGATGCGGAAACCGCAAAAGTAATTAGTTACTTTAATAGCCGTCTTGAAGGTAGACGTTATTTAGTGGGCGACACCCTAACCGGTGCCGACTTTATGATGTCGTTTATTATTGAAATCGTTAAAAATGCAGGCCAACTAGAGCACTTTAAAAACCTTGTTAAATACGATGAGCAATTACACTCTCATGAAAAATTTCACACCGCTAACGAGTTAGAAGCCAAGTACGACTAACTTAGTCTTCGCTTTGATTGTGGACAAACAGTCAAAGCGATACCCGCTTTGCTATTCAGGTCTATCAAGGTAGATTTGTTTAAAATCATTAAAATTCTCTTCAAAAAGTGCAACCAAGTTTGGATCAAAATGATTACCTGAGCCTTTAATTATTTCCGCTTTTGCTTCATCCATACTCCAAGGTTCTTTGTAACAACGACGACAACATAACGCATCAAATACATCAGCAATTGCCGTAATACGCCCCTCTAAGCTAATTTCTTGGTGTTTTTTAGCATGCGGATAACCTGTCCCATCCCAGCGTTCGTGATGATCAATCGCAATATTTGCAGCCATATCAATAACAGGGTTAGCCGTCCCTTTAAGAATCTCCCACCCCTTGGTAGTATGCTGTTTCATAATTTCCCATTCGTCAGCATCTAGTTTAGCTGGCTTATTTAAAATTAAATCAGGAACGCCTACTTTACCTACATCATGCAGTTGCGCAGCTAGGCTAATTTTGTCGCAGTACGCTTGATTTTGATTATGAAGCTGCGCGAGTAATTTTGCATATAAGCCTACCCTGATCACATGTGAGCCGGTTTCTTTAGAGCGCGACTCCATGGCGCCTCCCATCAGCGAAATAGCCAGCTGCTGGGTCTCTTCAATTGAATTAGCTAATAGTAAACTTTCAAATGTTAGAACAACATTGCCTAAAAATAGATCGACTAATTGTTTTATTTCTTTTTTAACCGGTTGTAATGATTGAAATGCAAGTATTGAATCAAGGCCTTTTTGTGAATGATGAAAATAAACATAATGATCTTCATCAATAAAGTTTTGCCTCGTTTTTTTAGCGCGAAGAAAATACTCTTGATGCTTTTTAGGAATACTCTCAATACCACTGCCTGTGAATAAATGGATGCCAGAGACCTCCCCTTGAATCATTTGTAACTTTTCATCTAACTGGCAAATACCGAATACCTTAGGCGCATCAATATACAAATTGGCCGAGCTCATATTCAATACGAGTTTTAACTCTTCCATTACAACCGAGGTAAACTCAACTAAATCGCCAATTTGAGTAATAGTAGAAATTGCTTTTATTAATCTTTTTAAATTATAGCGGTGAGTTTGTAACATACAAATATCACGATAGGCGCGCAAAGAAGTGTAAAAAATCAATTCAAGATCTTGGCTGTGCAGTTGGCTTTTCGCTTTGTAGCCATCAATGTCATAATCGCGAATAACACTGCGCTCAGGTGCAACCCCTGGCTGCCCTGTTCGTAAAATGATTCGGCTATACACATTTTGTAAGTCTTGGCGAATAAATCGTGCCAGATCTAATCCTGCATGTTCTGTTTCCATTACGACATCTAGTAAAATTAATGCGTAACGTTCTGAGCTTTGTAGTTTCTCTTTCGCCTCAGATGCACTGTAAACACTGTGTAGTTCAACAGGGCGTTGCTCAAATTCAAAGCGCTTCATTGCAAGTTGAGTTACTTGATGCACCGAGTCATCGTCATCAACAATTAAGATTTTCCATGGCTTAGCATTACTGTTAGCAACCGCTTTATCTGTCACTACATCATCTTGTAACCACTCCATAGACACACCCTGCTATTAATTATTTCGGTGGCGTTACCGGAAATTGAATGAAAAAATAAACGCCTGTGGATTCTTTTTGCTTTACTGCAATTTGCCCTTTCAGGCGGTGAACTACGAGGTTATAAACAATATTCATCCCCAAACCACTGCCGCCCCCCGCTCTATTTGTGGTGTAAAACGGGTCAAACACTTTTTTCTGAACTTCATCTGTCATGCCTTGACCACTGTCTTGATAATGAATACAAACAGAGTCTGAGTACTCGATATGAACACTTATCTGCCCTTTTTGGCTGCCATTTTCAAAGCCATGAATAATTGAATTCATTACTAAATTAGTGAAAATTTGCGCTAAGGCACCAGGATCAGAATACACTTCTGGCTCAGGCTCCGTTGCACTAATGGTAATATCAACCGGTGTTGCTTTAAGGGTATGATAGAGGCTTTTTAGCACCTCATTAAAATAACTACTTACATACAAATTACGTAATTCTTCGGTTGTTTGATCAACCGCTACACGTTTAAAACTGCTTATTAAATCTGCAGCGCGCTGCATGTTTTTTAGTAAAATGTCACAGCTTAAATCAACTTCGCTAATAAACTCACTAAATTGCGTTTTACTCAAGGTGCCAGAAGCCACTTTATTTTTAGTATCAATTAACATTTCTCTTAAATGAGATGTCGCCGTTACACATACCCCTAGGGGTGTGTTTACCTCATGTGCCACACCGCTAACTAAACTACCAAGAGATGACATTTTTTCTGCTTCAACCAATTCTTGTTGGGTACGTTGAAGCGCTATTGTTTGTTTAACTAAAGCCTGTTCAGCATCATGGCGTTTAGCCGACATTAAATTAATAGAATCACTTAAACTGTCATGAGCGCTGCGCTTGGAAACCATTTTAGAAAAGTCCCCTGCAGCAATGGCAGAGCATACCTGGTCAATCTCTTTACTGGCTTTAATTAAACGCTCAAAACTTTTAAACATAGTGCCCAACTCATCTTTTTTGTTCATATATTTATGAACATTAATAGATAAATCGCCACTGGCTAATCGCTCAACAGCATCAATTGCAATGTTAATCCGTTTGGTTGTTCGATTAATAAAATGCCAAAAGAGTAAAAAAACCAGTAGTAAACTTGCAAAGGCTGTGACTAATAATGGCCGAAATTGTGCTTGAATAGGGCCAATAATATCGGCCTCAGAGCGGCGTACTATTACAGTCCAATCGCCTGTATTGACCTGTGTTTGAGCAAAATAATACGTTTCAAAATCAAATGGATCGCTTGCGGCAATCACTTCTGTTGTGTGCACTCGTGATTTTAGCTTTTTGGCTAAACTGGCATAGTCTGTATCCATTATAGCTTTAGTTATTAACTCAGAGGGGTTAAGTGTAGATGCAATAACCTTATTTTGTTGGCTGAGTAACAAAACATCTATTTTAGATTGTCGTTTAATTGTTTTTAAAAATGTTGTTATATCAGCCAGTGCTCTGTCTACCGTTGCTATTCCTACAAATTCACCATTAATAATAATGGGTGTGCTTTGCTCAACGAGCATTCTTCCCTCATAAACATAAGGCTCAGTGATCATAGTGCTGGTATTACCATCGCGTAAAAATTGTTGGCGCACTCCTTGGTAATAGAGGCTCGTCTGCATATCGACTAAAGGCTCAAGTAAGAGTTGTTCAGCATCATTAAAATCACGATACCAGTAAGGTAAAAAACGTCCATTTTCATTTACAAAACGGCCTTCTTTTAGCGCAGGTGCGTCTATATATGCGTTATCTTGATTGTCTGCATTGGGTTCATAACCAAAAGAGGCACCAACAAATGCAGGATTCATTTTAAGTACACTACGCACTAGCTCAACACTTGCCTCTCTACTTCCAAACAATCCGTTTTGTTGCGCTAACGCCATGACTTGTGTAGTACGAACGGCTAACTGCGTTTCCTCATTGACCCTCGCAGCAATGGTATCAGCCGTTTGACTCAAATTTAGCTTAGCCTGGGTCGTAACCTGCTCAAGGCTACTTAAGTACGCATAGCTCAACATGCCTGTAATGATTAGCATAACGGGCAATGCAAGATAAAGTAGCATTTTTCCATGCAAGGAATGTTTTAGTGGTACTGACATCAATTCAGGCTTAAATGACTCAGCCCGCTTCCTAAACGTTTACACTAGTAAGCATAAAAACTAGACTATAAAAACTTTCTGGGCAAATCAGTTTAGTAGAAATGTTTAACAAGCGGTGAGCTAGATAGGTATTGATACCTAGCGGTATAAACACTTAATCAAAATACGGCTAAATGATGCAATGCTTATATTTTTACTATAAGCATTGTGTTACTTATTCAAATATAAGCATGTCAATATTCAATCAAGTAAACGATAGCCTACGGCGGGTTCCGTTAAAATATGTTTTGGATTAGCGGGGTTACTCTCCAACTTTTGCCTTAATTGAGCCACATGAACACGCACATATTCAGGGCGATTTATATACTGTTCACCCCAAACATGACTTAAAATAGCGTTATGTGTAAGTACTTTATCTTTATTTTGAAACAGCATTAGTAGTATAGCGTACTCTTTTTTTGTAAGCTTTACCTCAACTGCAGCCACAGTAACTAGATGCTTTTGAGGATCTATTTTTATGTTGCCACAGGTAAATGCGATACTTGGATGGCCTTGAGTGCGCAATAAGACACGAATTCGCGCCAGTAATTCATTGGCACTAAATGGCTTGGTAATATAATCATTTGCCCCATTGTCAAGCGCGGTAACCTTTTCAACCTCGCCATCACGTGCTGAAAGCACTAAAACGGGCAAAGTACTCCATTGGCGATACTCAATTAACCAGTCTTGGCCATCCATGTCTAATAGCCCCAAATCTAATAATACAAGGTCGAAACTTTGTTCACTTAAGTATGCAAAGCCATCGAGCCCTTTGTCACATATACTTACCTGATAACCACTGGCTTGCAGTAACGTTTTTAAAAAGCTCTGTAAAGGAGGAGAATCTTCTAGCACCAAGATTTTAGCCATTATTTTTCTCCCACATTAGTTCTGCATACGCCATGTGTGTCTCGTTATTAATGTTTAGTGTAAACGTACCTTGGTGAAATTTAGCCACTACGTCACAAATGATGCTGCCCAGCCCAACGCCTTCATCGCTACTTGTTTGCGCTTTAGTGATGACGTTATTACTAAGTCGTAACTGATAACGTACCTTTTGCTGATTGCTACTTTGCGTAAATTCAACGCTCACCTTCCCATCACCATAACGCCATGCATTTTCGAGCATATTAGCCAGCGCTATTTCAAGCAAAGTGACATCCCCTGCGCATTTTGACTGAGCGTCTATATTGGTATCTATAACAAAATGAGTGAGTTGCTGCTGTCTGCGAGCTCTGGCTTCACTTAGTAATGCTTGTAAGTTTATTGTTTGCCAACATAGGTTTTCACCCATTTTATTAACTCGGCTTAACTCCATGACTTTATCAAAGTGCTGATTAAGTATTTTACTTTGCTCATAAATATTACTCGCTTGCTCTTTTATCACGCTGTCATTTAGGGTAATTTCATCATCTGCAAGCATACTGGATGCGCCCATAATGGTTGCCAGTGGTGTACGTAAATCATGTGACAAACTACGTAAAAGTGCATTTTTAGCGCGTTCTAATTCCGCTTGCACCGAAATAGCAGCCGACTGCTGGCGTAATAACGTTTTTTCATGTACTTGATAAAGCAGCGAAATAGCGGTATCAGCAAAGGCTTTTTGTTCCTGCGTAAGGGGCTTTGCAAAAATAAACCCTCCAAAATTTAGATTATTTTCACTTAGCAACATAAATTCACTGTTACCTTTAGGTGAGGTTGGTGTAAATGTGCACAATGTAGTTAAGTGCTCGCCTATTTGTTGCTCAAAATGCTTTTTTTGTTCATCCAGTGTATCTAGGCTATTTAACTCCTTAGCCAGTTCATACAAGGTGCGGCTATTACTGGCATGTAATTGCACATCTCTGACTTTAGTATTGAGCTCCCCTGCTAGCTGGCTAATAACCAGCCCAACAATAAGCATAACCGTAAAGGTTACTAAATATTCAATGTTTTCAATATGAAAAGTAAAATAGGGTAAAACAAAAAACCAGTCAGTACAGGCAACACTCACCAAAGTGGTTAAGGCAGCGACTCGGCGATTGCTTCGCACAGCAACCCATGTAACCCATAACAACTGCAGCATTACAATGTCTGTGGTGGTAAACCAGTTTTTAAAAGGATAAATAACCATAGCCACAATTAATGGCATAGCTACCGCTAAAAAAAATGCTTTACACCTATTTGATTTAGCCTGTAATTGGCTCATTCGTCATTCCTCTACTACTGCCAGACTAGGTTACTGTCTTTTTAACGTTAACTTTATAAAATTTTTATAAAGTTTTTTACTCTATTCATTAAATCTTTATAAAGCTTCATACCCAGCGCTGACTTTTCCATTGCATTTAGTCATATTCTAACTAAAGCAGAAGCGGTAATACGTATTTCAGGTTAAATAAAATTCCTGTTTTATAAAAATATAGATGCTCACTATCTATATATTTAATGCTTATTGACCAATTTACTCTTTACTACTTCTCTCTTTTAATTTTAATCTAGGAATGAACATGGCACACTTTACAGTGATCGGACTAGGACGATTTGGGATCGCCGCAAGTCTTGAATTAATTCATTTAGGGCATACAGTGACTGGCGTAGATAGCAACCCAAAACTCGCCGAAAAGTATGTTGAGCATTTATCTGAAACCGTCGTTTGCGACTCCACCGATGAAGCCGCACTTAAAGAGCTTGATTTAGCGAGTAGTCAGGCTGTTTTAGTGGCGATTGGGGAAGATATGCAATCGAGCATTCTGTGCACGCTTGCATTAAAAAACTTAGCTGTTGAGCAAATATGGGTAAAAGCGAGTACTAAAGCCCACCATACGATAATTTCTAAACTGGGTGTAACACGCATTATTCACCCTGAGGAAGAAATGGGGGTGCGCGTTGCACAAGCGCTTAATTACCCGATGGTGAACGATTATATAGCCTTAGGGAATGGATTGTATGTTGTTGAAGTTCATATAAAACCTAATTTACACGGTGTTACCATTGGCCAACTATTAAAAGATCTTAAAGGCGAAATAGAGCCGTTACTGGTAAAACGCGGCAAACAAACATTTGTAAAACTCGAACATCACTTTAGCCTGAATGAACGCGATAGCTTACTATTAACAGGTAATAGAGCTGAATTAAAACATATTGCACCAAGGCTGGTATAAACTATGGTTCAGTGGCATCCCCTACACACTCCAATTGAGCGAAAGCCAAGAGGAAATAAAAAATTAAACGCCGCCCCTCCGGTTATATTAAGCACTGGTTTTATTTTTTTAATATTACTGGGTGCAATATTACTTAAACTCCCTTTTGCTGCACATATTCCTATTTCTTGGGAACAAAGTTTATTCACGGCAACGTCTGCTGTTACTGTAACCGGGTTGGTTGTTGTGGATACCGGCTCTGCGTTTACCGCCTTTGGGCAAGGTGTTATTGCACTATTGATTCAACTCGGTGGTTTAGGACTGATGACGTTTGCAGTGGTCACACTGATAGCGCTTGGTAACAAAGTCGGATTTATGCAAAAAACCATTACTAAAGCAGCCTATAATCAAACCGATACTTCTACTTTGGTCAGCACTGCTAAATCGGTTTTATTATTTTCACTGCTAGTAGAAAGCCTTGGCATTATCATTTTAACCTTATATTGGGGCCAAGAAATGGGTTGGCTAAAAGCATTTGCACATGCCGTGTTTTATACTATTAGTGCATTTAATAATGCTGGCTTTGCATTGAGTCCTAATAGTTTAATGGCATATGTGGCCGACCCTGTGATTAACCTTACGATTACTGCTTTGTTTATAATTGGTGGCTTAGGTTTTACCGTGTGGATGGACTTATATAAATCGAAGCGTTGGGCAAAACTATGTACTTACAGTAAATTAATGATCCTCGGTACAGTTGTTATTAATGTGGTTGCGCTACTGCTGATCTATTTTATTGAATACAATAACCCCAATACATTGCAACCATTAAGTGAACTTGGTAAATGGTTAGCAGCCTGGTTTCAAGCTGTAACGCCACGCACAGCAGGGTTTAATACGCTTGCCATAGAAGAGTTAAGAAATGCCAGCACCGCATTAACTATGATGCTTATGTTTATTGGTGGCGGCTCATTAAGTACCGCCAGTGGTATTAAAGTGGTCACTTTTATTGTCTTAATTTTAGCCACTTACAGCTACCTCAGACGTGACAAAGGGATCACAGTATTACGCAGAGAAATAGACAAAGAAACCGTTTATAAAGCATTAGCATTAACCATTATTTCGGCAGGGGTTACCTGGCTTGCTATTTTCACTTTATTATTGGTTGAAGATGCACCTTTTATTGATATTGCATTCGAAGCGGTATCAGCCATAGGCACTGTTGGCTTATCCCGAGGTTTAACAAGTTCGCTGTCACCAATAGGTGAATTTATCATTATGTTTTTAATGTTTATGGGCAGAATAGGTCCGCTAACAATCGCCTATTTTTTAGCAAGTCCACGCAGTAAAAAATTAAGATACCCAAGCGCACAACTATCGATTGGTTAACAACCATTAACGCGGGCTTATTAGCCCGCGTTGTATATACCCGCTAACTCTCGCTCAGTAATACATTCATCCGATGCCATTTCAAACTCGCGACACACTAAAGGACGATGTTCGTAAATAGAGCACATTAAAGTGTTACGATCGAGTGCTTCGCACCAGCCATCATCAGCGCGTTTCATTACTTCGCTACCCCATTTATCATAAGCAATAAAATTAAATGGCACACCGGTGTCGGTCACAATGCGTACTTCTAATTGGCAGCAACAAGCTTGGCAATTAGCACAGGTTACGGGCGTTGGCGCTGCGTTTATATTTTTAACAGGAATAACAATGTGCGACATAGTGACTTACTTTTTTGAATAAGCCACTAGGATACAGCAATTACGGTCAATTGCATTAACGGGCGAGTAATGTCGCTTTTATTTCGCTGTAGCGCTGCTGCTCGCACAATGCAAAACCGCTTAGTTGGCGCACTTTATTGCGCGCAAATAACGGCACGCTCATTCCCGCTAAAAATCGGCATTGGGTTTCAATCCCCACATTGTGCACGCCTTTAGTTGCCATGTGGGCTAAAAACTCATCCACTTTTTGGTATATAAGCGCTGTATCAATCTTTGTAGGAGCGAGTGAATATTCAAGCTTAACCGCCTGCCCACGGCACACAGAGCAATGTCCACATTGCTGTGGCGCATTGGCATCATCAAAGTAACGGGCTAAGTTATAGCTTAAGCAAGATTGCAGCTCAAAAAAGCGCACCAAGGCAGCAATACGTTTTATTTCCGCTTGCTCTTTATCACTAAAGTAATCATGTAACTGCTGGGCAAGAGTAGGGTTATTAATCACTTCGCTATGCACTTTATACACTTGGGTAATACGTTTAGTTTCTAAGGTTATAAGGTTTTTTTCAGCTAAGTAATCAAGCGCTGCTACCACACGTTTACGGTCAACCTGCGCGGCTTGAGTGAGAGAATCAAAGTTAAGTGTGCCCCATATTTTTTTAAAATCGGTATGGCTAAAAATTTGCTGTAAAAATGCTTGTCTATCGGCATCAAAGTGGCCGAGTAAGGCCGTTTTATCAACCAAAAACTTATATTTAAAATCGGCATAGTAGGCATACTGCGGTGTTATTGCGCCTTGCATTTCAAGCTGTACCAACAAGGTTTTAAGGGCAAGCTGGCGAATATTACTTTCGCTTGATAAGCTGTATTCTTGCATCTCCCATTGCTGTTGGGCTTGACGAATATCGTTGATGACATATTCAATTCCACTGAGCTCTGGGGTATCGCCGTAAATAAAGTTTTCTACTGTATTTAAGCCATCTAAATTAGCCAGGGTATAACAATTTGAAGGATTACCGTCGCGCCCCGCACGACCAATTTCTTGGCTGTAGTTTTCTATTGATTTAGGTAAATCGTAGTGAATCACAAAGCGTATATCTGATTTATCAACCCCCATGCCAAAAGCAATGGTAGCAACCACTACATTTATTTTGCCTGCCATAAAATCGTCTTGAATTTGCCCGCGTAGGGTGTCTTCAAGCCCTGCATGGTACGCCACCGCGTGCAACCCTTGTGTGCTGAGCATATTGGCTACTTGCTCAGCACTTTGCTGCAGCGTGACATACACAATACCCGGGCCGGTTTGCGCACGGACAATTTTAGTAAGCTCATTGTTTTTATCCGCCGTTTTAACACTTAGCACATTTAAATCTAAATTAGCGCGATAAAACCCCGTTTGCACAATACATTGTGGCTCAATAGCAAATCGCTCGGCCATATCGCGTTTTACTTTTTTAGTGGCGGTAGCGGTTAATAGTAGCACTAACGGAATATTTAGCTCTTCACGGTAACGAGGTAGTTTTAAGTAATCGGGTCTAAAGTTATGCCCCCATTCAGATATACAATGCGCTTCGTCAACAACCAACATAGAAAGCGCCACTTGGCTTATAAACTCCCTAAAGCGCTCGTTTTTAAAGCGCTCAACCGACACCATTAACACTTTAACTTTACCACTTCGTACGTCGTTCATTACAGTGCTACTTTGCATTTGGTCTTGGCTTGAGTCGAGGCTGGCGGCATAAATGCCTTTACTGTTTAAAAAGCTTATTTGATCTTTCATCAAGGCCAATAACGGCGATACCACCAGCGTTAAATGCGGTAAATGTAACGCAGTGAGTTGATAGCACAACGACTTACCCGATCCTGTAGGAAATATTGCCAGTGATGATTGGCCATTTAGCAGCTGCTCTATGGTTTGTTGTTGCCCTGCCCTAAACTGATTAAAACCAAAATGTTGCTCAAGAGACTGAACTAGCGATGTACTCATAAAAGCGTCCTTTTTATGTCGGTGCCCATAAATGCTGTAAATGCGCAGTAGATGAAATATTTGCATATCAGTATACATCAAATGACGTGATTTATTGCTGACATATCCTTTAATTAGGCGCACACTATAGCCCCATAAAAACGTGCTTTGCCAAAATAATTTTTTGATACCCAAGTCATTTTAAAAATCAACGTACAGAAATTGCTTCGGTATATTATTTTTAAGGGCATTGTCATGAATATAACCATACCAAAAATCGTCATCATCGGCGGTGGCGCTGGTGGGCTGGAGCTAGCAACTCAATTAGGGCACAAATTAGGAAAGAAAAAACACGCAAATATATTACTCATCGATAAAAATCGCACTCATATATGGAAACCGTTATTGCACGAGGTTGCAACTGGCTCTATTGATGCCGATTTAGATGGGGTTGTTTACTCCGCGCATGCTGCCAAACATCACTATAACTTTCAACTTGGTACCTTTTGCAACCTCGATAACAATAATAAAACCATTACCTTAAGCCCTCTATATGACGAGTTAGGGCATCAAATATTACCTAAACGCACCGTTCACTACGATCATTTAGTTATTGCTATTGGCAGTGTGAGTAACGACTTTAATACTCCAGGCATTAAAGAGCATTGTTTTTACCTAGATTCAAATCAACAAGCAGCGCGCTTTCAACACGCGCTGCTGGATAACTTTACTCGCCTTCATCAAGACGATGACCCATTACACTCATTAAACATCGCCATTGTTGGCGGTGGAGCAACTGGGGTTGAGCTCTCGGCTGAGCTATATCATGTTTCTGATTTACTAAAAATATACGGTTTAACCAATATGTCGGCCAAGCGTTTACATATTCATCTTATTGAAGCGGGCCCCAGGATTCTTCCGGCGCTGTCTGAGCGAATTGCCAGTTCAGCCAAGCGTGAGTTATTAAGATTAGGCGTCACCGTTCGGGAAAATACCCAAGTTAAACAAGCAACCGAACATGGCTTTATCACCAATGATGATGAGCAAATAAACGCGGATATTATGGTGTGGGCGGCGGGCGTAAAAGCACCTGACTTTATTAAAGAGCTGGGTATTTTTGAGCTGACTCGTAATAACCAAATAAAAGTAAACGAGTACTTACAAAGCAACCTTGACCCACAAATATATGTGCTTGGTGATTGCTGCGCGTTTACGCAAGATGATGGTACGCAAGTGCCACCACGCGCTCAATCGGCACACCAAATGGCACAATGCGTTGAAAAAAACTTAATTGCCACACTACGCCAGCAGCCCCTTAAAAAGTTTGAATATAACGATCATGGCTCACTGGTCAACTTATCGCGCTACAGCACGGTAGGCAGCTTAATGGGTAATCTAACCAGTAATAGCTTTTTTATTGAAGGCAAAATTGCCCGCTTTATGTATATTTCATTATATAGAATGCATCAGCGCGCTATTCATGGCAGTGCTAAAACCTTTGCTTTGTGGATCAGCGAAAAAGTGCTACGAGTAGTTCGTCCTAAAATGAAACTGCATTAAAATCAGTGAGTGTTAAACACGCCACTGTCTTTAATATTTAATATTAGCTATATAAAGTATAAGAAAATTTTTAGGATAAATGCCATGACGGTCAAAACGCTGATTTTTAATTTTGATGGTACAGGTAGTGAACCCCGAGATGCAGATCAATTTAGCACTGAGAACTATAAAGAAGACGTCAGTATCTCTAACATTTTAAAATTACACTTATTATTTGGTGGTAAACTTGATGAATCCCCTATTACCCCTTTTAAACAGCAATTAAGTTTTTATTATCAAGGAATAGGTACTAAGGGCAGCCGTTTAAAACGACTTTTAAATCAAACGCTCGCACCACGCTCAGACGATGTAGCGAGTATTTTAAGCCAAGCTATTAATGATTTTAAACAACATTACCAAAGTGGCGATACAGTATTACTAACCGGTTTTAGTCGAGGTGCAGCATTGGCACGGCGCTTTGCCAAGTGCTTAGAGCCATTAATTACCGAGCAGGTGTATTTATGTGTATTTGATACAGTGGCCTCAATTGGCTTGTCAAAGATAAGTAAAGCCACCCGCGGCGCTGAGCACGTTATTTTTGAAAACCATACTATTGCCAATAATATTACTCAAGCACTGCACTGTGTTGCACTTGATGAAAAGCGCCGCGCCTTTGAACCCACTTTAATGAATCAACAAGCTAACATTACCGAGCTGTGGTTTGCCGGAGCGCATTCCGATGTGGGGGGTGGCTATTATCGCGATGGACTTGCTGATATTTGCTTGCGTTATACACTTGAATGGCTTATTGCTCAGCCGCTGTCGGTTTCATTGCTAACCAGTCATGACATAGACTACGAAAACCTTTTACCTGAGAGTAACTTAGTTGCCCAAGACGATGTGACTGTTATTCCCGATCCACTGGCGTTAAGTCATCAGCAAAATTACTTTTGGTTAAACCCATTTTTTAAACTTGTTGATAGGCAGTGCTGTGTATTAATTGACGATGAAATCAGCCACGTCGCCCCATTAATACATCACAGTGTTGCACAGCGAATTAATAAACTAACCAGCTATCGTCCTGAATCGTTAAAAAACTTACATTATAAAATGATTTACAGCGACGACAGCACGTTAAACTTTATGGGACTCAGTGCCCATATAATGCTAACCAACCAAAATATGAGTTTACTTAGCGTTGATCAAAGTCAAGATGTAATGGTGTATGCCAGTGAAGCCTATAACGCCACAGGATTAATGCTTGCCCAAGGTGCGACCTATCGCTTTACACCTTATCCTAACCAATTTTGGTATGACGATGGTATAAAGTGCCCACCTTCTGGATGGCATCGCGATAATGTACAACTCGGCGTTAAAGAAATCCCCATGGCATTACTTGAACCATTTAGGCGGTTACCTACCGCGCAGTGGTTTAGTTTAATTGGTACAGTTGGGCAAAGCGATGAACATGCGTTTGAAATTGCAGAAGGCGTTGAAATAACCATTAAAAAATCGGGCGAGTTTTGCCCATTTGCTAATGACTTAAGTCGTTTTTATGGCGCCAATGCCGGCAGGATAAAACTAAAAGTAACACGATTAAGCTGATAGCTCTACCTATAATCAGTGCACTTTATATACTGCAAAGTGCACTGAGCTAGGGATAACTGGTGAATGTTATTGCTTTTTCATTTTATGGCCTTTCACCGCATAAAATAGTATAAATAAGTAACACGGTAACAATACAGAGTAACACGGTAACAATACAGAGTAACCTGTTTGCAGTGAAGTAAAACCACTCAATAGCCCCCATAAAACCGGGCCAAATGCACCGCCTGCTATACCCATAACTAAAAGTGCAGAGCCAGTACTAGTAAGTTTACCTAACCCCGATAACGCTAATGGGAAAACCGCTGGCCAAACAATAGCGTTAGCTAAACCTAAAAAGGCAATAAGTAATAAAGCATCCGGTAAATTAGCGCCGCCTAAAGGCACCAATAACGCATTGGCAATAACAAACGACTGTGCATCGAGCAGTAAAATACATAATGTAATAACAATCCCTAATACAGCCGATGCGGTTAAAGCGCTCTGCTGAGAAATAAATTTAGGGATAAGTAAAATACCTAAAATATAACCAAACACCATAAACATCATAGTGTATGAGGTCATTACCCCATATTTTTCGACTCCCAGCGATAGTGCAAAAGTACCTATGGTATCACCTGCAATAACCTCAACCGCCACATATAAAAAAATAGCAATGGCACCTAATACTAAGTTTGGGTGAGACAAGGTTTCGCGTATTTCACCTTTATTATTTATAGCTTCAACGCCATCATTAATAAGTTCAGGGAGCGGTGACTTTTTAACCGCAAAGGCTAATAAACCAATAAATAGTGCCATGCCTAAGTAAGGAAAAATAAGGCCGTTGGCCATATCATCAACTTGCTCTTGGCTCAGCTCTGTGCCTACCGTACCGGTAAAGTTGCTTAAAATTAAGGCGGTAAATACCATAGGTGAGATAACCCCCGCGCCTTTATTTAAAATACCCATAATACTAATACGTACAGCAGCCGACTCTTCAGGCCCTAAACGCACTACGTAAGGGTTAACCGCAGTTTGTAATAGAGTTTGACCTGCCCCCATCACTAACTGGGCTAATAAAAACAGAGGAAAAAACTGTGACATAGCAGCAGGAATGAACATCAAACCCGCTAGCATCATACATCCCATACCCAGCGCCATACCGTTTTTATAGCCAACTTTTTTAATTAACACGGCCGAGGGAAGCGCAGTAAAGGTGACAGCAATATAAAAGGAAAATAAAATTAACGACCCTTAAAATGGGGTTAACTGTAAAATTTGACTTAAATACGGCATTAATGAGCCATTAAGCCAAGTAGCAAAGCCCAGTATAAAAAATAATACCGCAACAATGGCCATTGGGACCACGCTACTATTTTTGGACGTATCCATAACATTGGTTGTCATGTTATTTTCCTTTATTTATATTTATTATGTTGTTAACAAACCTGAGCGCCGCCAATCCACGTGCTAATGACTTGTTGTTGTGTGTTTAATTGTACAAAATCTGCTGGACTACCCGGTATTAATCGCCCGTGTGTGGCGGGCAACTGTAAATACTGAGCAGGATATAAACTTGCCATATTAAGCGCTTGCGCTAATGGCTGCTTTAAATGGGTTACTGTATTTCTTACTGCCGTTGCCATATCAAGCGCGGATCCTGCCAGTTCACCCGTGGTAGAGGTGAGCTTACCATTATCTAAGCTGACGGTACGGTCAAAAAAAGCAAATTCGGTGTCATTGGTACCCACTGGTGGCATCGCATCAGTGACTAAAAAAACACGCCCCATTGGCTTTGCTTTTAACGCAAGCTGACATGCAGCGTAATCAACATGATGCCCATCAACAATTAGGCCGCAATAGGTGTCATCGTTTAATAATGCACAGCCTACAACACCTGGCTCACGCCCCTGTAATGGCGACATAGCATTATATAAATGCGTAAATCCGGTTGCCCCAGCATCAACGCCTTGTTGAGCCTGTGCAAAACTCGCATTGGTATGACCTAAACAAACGTGTATGCCTAAATCGCGCATTTTAGTGATGTCACTTGGCAAAACATTTTCAGGTGCAACCGTTACTACAACCTTGCCTAAATCTTGGCGCGATAGCACCTGCCATTCTTGATCAGAAATAGGGCGAATAAAATCAGCGCTATGAGCGCCTTTTTTTGCGACTGATAAATGCGGGCCTTCAAAGTGAATGCCAATAATACCGGGAGTCTGCAAAACGATTGCGTCTGCAATTACATTGGCTGCTTGGTGCATCACTTCAACCGTGTCGGTAATTAAGGTCGGCAGCATGGCGGTTGTGCCATACTTGGCATGTGCCAGCAGCATTTGTTTAACCCCAGCAACACTGCTAGTACGATTAAACAATACACCACCGCCACCATTAACTTGTAGGTCAATAAAGCCTGGCGCAACTAACCCCGTTAGGTGCTCGTCTGCCTGTTGCACGTTATCATCTATTGCCGTAATAATACCCGCATCAATGCTTAACACTTTGTCGTTAACAAATTGCTCGCCATCAAAAAACTCTGCTACATGAATACGTTTTACTGACATTTATAATGTCCTTGTTACTTTTTTAAGCCCCTTAGGCTCATCAGGATTAAAACCACGGCTTAGTGCTACTTTTGCCACATCAAGATAAAAACGCTGCAATACTAAAAATGGCGCTAATCGAGGGTGTACTTCAATACCCTGTTGATTTAGGCTAATAACCTGTGCTCCGCGTTTTGTGACCTCAGCAATTTGTTGCTGATGTGACTCTTTAGTTTCATCATCAACCGAGCAATCTAAAATCACTAACCCTTGCTCAACTAAGGTTACCGGACCATGTAAAAATTCTGCACTACTGAATGACTCAGCATGAATAGCACACACTTCTTTAAGCTTAAGTGCCATTTCTTTTGAGATAGAAAACCCTAAACCACGGGCTAATACCACCATGTTCTTAATGTTTGCAAACTCACTAGGCTGTAACTGAGTTGGCGAATCTATCATTGCATCAAGCGCGCTAGGCAGCTCTTTAAGCCCTTGTAATAATGACTCATTTTGCGTCCAATTAGCAACAATATGCACCAATGCCGACAACGTTGCCAAATAGCTTTTTGTTGCCGCTACCGAAATTTCATCACCGGCTTTAAGAGGAACAAAATCATCGACTATGTCTTGCAATGGTGACGCTTCATCGTTAACCAGTGCAATACAATAAGCGCCCGCTTCTTTCGCCATTTTTGCTTGAGCGAGAATATCTGGGCTGCGTCCTGATTGAGAAATAACAATAACCACAGCGCCATCTAATTTTAAGGTTTTACCATAGACACTCGCCACTGAAGGTGCTGCAGAACTGACGGGTACACCCGCTTCAATTTCAATTAAATACTTACCAAAAACGCCCGCGTGATCGGACGAACCACGGCCAATCATCATCACTACTTTAGGGGCTATATCGCGAAGCTTTTGACCAATTTTTTCCACTAAAGGTTGGTTGGCCATAATTTGCTGCTTGATAACATTAGGCGTTTGCGCCGCTTCTTTTTCCATTAGGGTGTTAAACATCATAACTCCTGGCTACTGTAATTAACGTGCTGTTGTTTAGCGTAAAGAATTGATCCCATTTCTGGTGACGATAATGGGGCTGATAAAATAGCTTGTATATCTGTGTCTAACCACGTCGTCATTGCCGCTGATAAGCCACCAATAAACGAAAGCCTTGGTGGGTTTTTATCTAATAGTCGGCGTGCTATATCGCTTAAGTACGCGCCACCTTCTTTTAAAATAGCAATCGCAATGGCATCGTTCGCTTGTGCTGATTGAAAAACACAACCTGCAAGTTGCGCAAAAAAGGCGGCTGGTTTATTGGCAATTACTTCAACAAGTTGCATTGCATCGCGCACTTCTAAATATTTCATGACCAAATCAGTGAGTACACCACTTGGGATTAATTTGTCTAAGCTTAACAACACCTGCTGAGACGCAGTAAAGCCTATCCATGCGCCGCTGCCTTTATCGCCATGAGGAAAACCATGACCGCCAATCATAAACGATTGACCGTTAACGTATGAAAATCCACACGAGCCAGTACCTGCAATCATCACTGCGCCATCACTACCTTGATGAGCACCCATACAAGCAATTAATAAGTCAGTCGTTAAATGCATAGTTTTAAATGGATGTTGCCACTGCGTCATTTGATTATGCAAACTTGGCAAGTTAACCCCAGCTAGGCCAACCCCTGCGATTAATGCAGATAAAGGCGTCTCTTTGAGCCCTGCATCTTGTAATGCTAAACGCGCTGATTGCTCAATAGAGTGAGTTGCTTGATTAAACCCATGTAACGGGTTACCTGGGCCTGCCACACCGGTGCCTACTATTTCATTACAGCTATTGACGATAATTGCTTTACATTTAGTGCCACCGCCATCGATCCCCACAAAGAGTTGATTGTGATTAATATTGTTGGTGATCATTTTTGCCTCTTAATTTGTTCGACCGTTTTGCAAAACACTGAAAATAAAACCGGACTGCCATACTGTATGAATCTTATACTAGCACAAATGACAGCGTTGTCATTATTTTTATTTACAAATATATAACGTCTTTTATCTTCAATAATTCCAATTGCATTAAATTAGTGATCTATTATAGCGACAAGAAAACAAGTCGATAATTAGGCGAAAATTATGATATATAGTTGTTCTATATAAATAATTTTTAACGCAGTCGCGAGTTACTTAATCCGCTAGAATGTTCATGTTTTTAATAAAATCGGTATAAGTTAAGGAAAAACGCACCTTAACGATGCGTTACTTTAAGCTTTCGACTAACACGAC
This sequence comes from Pseudoalteromonas sp., assembly GCF_018402495.1. GTDB lineage: Bacteria > Pseudomonadota > Gammaproteobacteria > Enterobacterales > Alteromonadaceae > Pseudoalteromonas. Next base: position 532,091 of record NZ_JAGYIU010000003.1, on the reverse strand, counting down.
TGCCTGATGGGGTTTTAGAGCGAACCCATACATCTTGTGTTACTTTGACCGGCTGCTTATAGGTTTGCCATTGCCCACTGCCTTGTTTGTATTCAATCACTAAACCAGGGTATGCAATATTAGCGTGCAACATGCCGTTATCAATTTTAGCGCCCGCGTTTGCAAGCCTATAATGCACATCAGCTATTTCTAGCTTAGGAAACTCTTTTAGCCCCATTGTGGCTGCAAAAGTCTGCCATTGCTGATCGCGCTGCTGTTTTAATGCTGAGCTAAAGCGATTTGTTTGTTGGCTATAAACAAAGCCATTGTGATCATACGGCACCGCCCAATCTGCTTTATGCCATGCTCTTTGTGCCAACGATAATAACCGTGGGAAGAGCTTATATTCGGCCATATTGTTGGTGCGGGTATTTTCACTCCATAACTGCCCTTGAATACCCACAAAGCGTTTATCTTTTGCCAAAGGCGCTGATACGACCTTGCCTTGCTCATCATGCTTTAACGTGTCATCAGCTACATAAGGTTTATCTTCTCGATCGAGCCAAAATTCAGCATGAATGGGTAAATTGTCTGGCATAAACTGAAAAATCTTTTCAGTATTTATATGCCTTGAAGCCCAGTAATAACCGTGCTCTTGGGGGTCTGCCTCATAAGGAAAGTCAAAATACAGCACATCTGGCGATGAGATCACCACTTGCCAATTTCTATTAGCAAATTCATGGGCGCGTTGATGGCCATTCCACATTAATAAATCCCAGCTATTACCTTGCACAACCTCTGGCATATTTTGTGGGTTTGTATGCGATAAGCCATCGCTCCATGCGGCGGTTTCAATATTCATATCAGCTAACATATTAGCAATACGTTCAATAAAATAGCTGCCTAGCTGACTCGCATCAGTAATATTTAACTTATTGTGTTTAATAAAATCATCGCAAGCCGGTGACTCAATCCATGCACCTGCAGTTTCATCGGCGCCAATGTGATAACGCGTTAACGGATGCTGGGCATCACTGTGTATCCCTTTTACCTGTTCCATTACTTCACGAACAAACGCATACGATGAGTCTAAACACACATTAATGGTATTGTCGTTATAATGCTGCACCGACGAGTACACGGTAGTATCAAGCGGGTCATACAGTAAAAACTGCTCGGCTTTTTGTTTATCGCCTTGTTTTATGTATTTATTATAACGCGCTTGCATGGATTTAATTGCAGCGCGAGAATGCCCCGGCATATCAAGCGATGGGATCACTTGAATATGACGCGCACTCGCTGCTTTAAGTATTTCTTGATAGTCAGCGACCGAATAATAGCCATTTGCAGCACTTGAAGTATCAAGCCCTGCGCCCAATTGTGGCATTAAACACTGCTGCTCGCTTTGATCAAAACAACGCTTTGCTCCCACATCCGTGAGTTCTGGCAGTGATGGAATTTCTAAACGCCAGCCTTCATCATCACCTAAATGCAAATGCAGCTTATTGAGTTTATAAGCAGCCATTTGATCAAGTAACTTTAAAATAAAGCCTTTGTCGCGAAAGTTACGCGCCACATCCACCAACACACCTCTAAACTGATAATGGGGTGCATCAATCACCTCCCCCACTGGTAACACATTACTGTTAACCTGATATAAACTCGCTAAGCTTTGCAAGGCATAAAAAATGCCTGTTTCATCAGCAGCATCAATCACAATTTCATCGGCTTTAATCGCTAATTTATAACTGCCATCAAATTCATCATTTTTCACTGTAGAATTTAACGTCACTTTAATTGCCGCTGCATCATCGCTTAAATTAATACCAAGTGATACCAACCTTTGTGTTGCAGCAGACAAGTATGTTTTATTCAAGCCTGCATAGTTAATATTAAGCCCTTGGCTTATATCCAGCGTTTGTGTTTGACTAAATTCGCTAAAACGTGGGGTTGGAATAATTTGCTGGGCAATAATATTGCTTACTTGATTTTGCGACGTTAAATAAGCTGAAAAGTCATATTTCTCATTACGCTCAAATAAACGCTCAGCGCTAAGCCACTGAGTTTTATCATTTGCAGTGCGCTTGAACTGACGTTCGTAGTCAGTGTAAGGCATAACATGTGGTAATACCTCTAACCCTGTCTCTGGATCAATTTTAGGTTTTGTGCTTTCAATCACTTTAGCGGTGTCATTTTTATTCACCACGATATAGTTAGGAATAGCGTCGCTTTGCGATAATGACCAAAAATGCGCATAAAAAGTAATAGTTTTTGTTTCACCAGCTTTAAAGCCAGTAAATCCCTCTTTAAGCTCAATTACATGCATATCGCCATTAACGTGTTTAATAGTAAATTCATCGCTAACCGACTTTTGTATTGGCGTAATTTGACTAAAGTAAATTTTCCATTGGTCAACGTTAATCGCCGAGTTGGCAGTTAAATGTAAGTTTGCTTTAAAACAGTGACCATTTTCTATATCTGGATCGCACTGTGCTGATGGGCGGTTATCAACTTGCTGATATTTTATTTGTAAGGTATTAGCAAGTAACTCCACCGCACTGTCGTTTGCGGGGCTTAGCTGAACCGATACCGTATTTTGTTCATCAACATTGCCCTGACACGCACTCAAACCCAGTGCTAAGCAGCATGCTGTCAGTAATGATTTAATCTTCATTCGCTACTTTCCTCTATTGTATTAACTTAGTCACTTAAGCACCTATTTCAAATGCTAAAAATTAAACCGATTTTTCAATGCATTCATTCTTAGAGTGGTTTGTTTATAATGTACCATCAGCTAAAAAATATTTTATGCTTTTAAATCAATCACTATTCACATCTAGCAATTGCCACCTTAGCGCACACAATCCGCTACCTTAGGGTTTAAATAATAATTAACAGCGCGCACCAACTTATGACAACGCTGTCATTAAGTTGTTAATGTATCCTTTTTTTTCTTTTATAGCTACACAGAAGGGTAAAAAAGATACAAAAAATTTACATGTATGTGCTTAATATTCTTTTAAACTATTGTATTTAAATTAAATTTAAATATTACTAAATTATTACCTAAAACTTTATCTACCATTCTCACAAGAAAGGCGTATAAATTAACTGTTAATATTCAATGATGTCTTTATAATTTAGCCGTCAAATAATAAAAACCGAGCACTGTTAACTGCTTTTGCTGTAGTTGTTAACCGATAAAGATAAATTAGTACCCAAAATGATATGTAAAGGTCTATTAAGCCTATGAGAACAACAATAAACGACGTGGCAAAAGATGCCGGGGTATCAATAAAAACGGTATCACGAGTAATAAATAACGAAACCTCGGTGCGTGACAACACCCGTGAGAAAGTCATGGCGTCGGTTAAAAAGTTGAACTTTCAGCCTAACCTTGCTGCAAGAAGTCTCGCAGGAACAAAAGCTTACAGCATTGCTTACATTTACGACAATCCAAATGCCTACTATATTATAGATATGCAAAACGGCATTTTAGATGCGTGTAAAAAGCAAGGGTTTGAACTACTTATTCACCCATGCGATGCCAAAGAAGCACATATTATTGACGAAATAACCAGCATGATAAAACGCACCCGAATTGCCGGTATTTTACTCACGCCGCCATTTTCAGAGATGCCACATTTTGTTGAAAAGCTGACACAGCTTGACCTGAAAGTTGTGCGTATTTTATCGGGGCACGACGCGCCTGACTCATTAACGCCCTGTATTATGATTGACGATAACCTCGCCTCTAAATCGATTACCGAACACCTTATAAATAATGGCCACACACGCATTGGCTTTTTAGCTGGGGGCAGCGAACATAACTCCACCAAAGAGCGCTTAGAGGGCTACAAGGCGGCTTTAAAACAATACGACATTACTATAGATCCTAGCTTAATTATTGATGGCGAATACTCATTTGAATCCGGGGTTGAGGGTGCTAAAACACTTATTAATCAACAAAACAGGCCAACCGCTATCGTTTCATGTAACGATGAAATAGCCGCAGGTGCTTTGTTTGCTGCCAGATTAATGAATATCGATATCCCCAGTGAACTCTCAATCACAGGGTTTGAGGATAGCCCATTCTCACGCCAAACATGGCCAAAGCTCACCACAGCTCATCAGCCAAATAATAAAATTGCTGAAGATGCAGCCAGCCTGTTAATAGCGCAAATTCGCAATGGCAATGACCGCGATATTATTAAACTATACACACCAGAACTGGTTGTCAGAGATTCAACGGCCCCTCCTTTAACTTTATAATTAATTAGCTGCCGCGCGCTGCAAGCCCCCACCTTCAGCGCTTAAAGCAATAAAAGCGGCCTGATCTTTGAATATATAGCCTGTACTACTGAGTTTATTAACAATAAAACGGCGCATGTTGTAAATTTTACACTTAGGGTCTGTTGATCTTTCAAGGTTACATAACTCAGTTCACCTCTCTGATACCGATTCACTTAGTTAAGTATTATTGCAAATTGGTATAAATATACAGGAGTAAATTATGGCCAAGTCAGCCCAATTGTATAGAATGGCAACCGATGAACATATTTGCCCATTTGGTTTAAAATCTAAAGATTTACTTGAACGTCAAGGCTTTGAAGTAGACGATCAATTACTCACCTCAAGAGCCGATACCGATGCCTTCAAGCAAAAATACGACGTAGAAACAACACCACAAACATTTATAGATAATGAGCGTATCGGTGGTTATGATGAACTCAGAGAGTACTTTAATAAATCTCCCGCAGGCCAACAAGGCACAACGTATACGCCGGTCATTGCTATTTTCGCGGTTACCTTGTTGCTAAGTTTAGCCTTTTCGTTGAGCGGTGCAGGGTTAAACGTATATACGCTTGAGTTATTTGTTGCATTAACCATGGCGGTACTGGCCATTCAAAAGCTTCAAGATTTAAGCAGTTTTTCAAATTCCTTTATCACTTACGATTTACTCGCAATGAAAGTGATCCCCTATGCCTATGTTTACCCATTTTTAGAAGCTTTTGTTGGCGTGGCCATGATTGCAGCACTTCCGATTTACTTGGTTGCACCTATCTCGTTGTTTATTGGTAGTGTCGGCGCAATATCCGTGATTAAAGCCGTGTATATAGACAAACGCGAACTTAAATGTGCCTGTGTTGGCGGCGATAGCAATGTACCACTTGGCTTTATTTCATTAACCGAAAACCTATTTATGATAGCAGCTGGTATATGGATGCTAGTTAAATAATATAAAAGCGCGGTAAGTTAAAGCTTACCGCGCCCTTCATATTTTGATAGCGGGCTAAGAGCTACGGGAAGAGCATTCCTGTTTTTATATTTTCTCATTAACCCTCACTCACTTCTCATTGTGCAAGCATGTTTTAAGTGATTTATTTACAAAGAGGTTATGAGACGCTGCGCTGAAAGAGTAGGTTAAAGGCGCTAGGTTCTAGGGAAGCAACTAGGCGCTAGGTTGTGTTCGCTGCTCGTGACTCGTAGCCCGAAGCCCGAAGCCCGAAGCCAGCCTTATTTCAACAAACACTTAGCCAACTCGCAATAAAAGCCCTATTTGATCGGTGCTATTTAAGCCGCGATTAAATAGGACGCTTGTCCTGCGTGTTTGTTGCTGCGTTTAAACGAGCCTTTACCTTTTTTAGCTTTAACCACTTGTGGTTTAAATACTTTAGAGGTTACCAGTGCTGCCAATGCGTTGTGTTTTATTACGCCGCGCCCAGTGTCTACTGCGGATTTGTTACCCGCTTTTGCTTTGCTTTTTTTCGCCATTTATTTTTTCCTATTAATAAAATGAGTATAACGAGGGATATATATCCCACTGTGTTAATGATGGCGATTGTATGCTTAATTTTCAAGCATGCAATCATTTTTAATGCTGTTTTAAATATATATTTTAGCCATAAAAAAAGCGCCGTTATAAACGGCGCCTTTGCTGGTTTAACTTAACCTAAAAATTAAAAACTAAAGCTTACTTTTGCGTAGTAAGTGCGACCATCAAAGCCATAGGGTACGGCACGTAACGGGTATTTAAATGCCCCATTTGAAATAGCGTTTAATACTTCATCATCGCCTAATTCATCCGGTGTTTCATCAAATACATTGTCTGCACCTACCGATAACGTAAACATATCGTTAATTTGATAACTTACATTTAAATCCACTAATACGGCTGATTCTACCGTACTGGTTGCTTTAAATGAGCCATCTGTTGCAAGTTCAATATGGTCATTACCAAAATACTTCACATCGGTTTCGCCAAAGTAATTAAAGCGGATCATTGAGCTATACGCGTCACGCTCATAATCAAACGTTAGCGTTGCACGTTCGCCCGGCTGCCCATCAGTTAAAAAGCTACTTTGAATATCATCAAGTGCTACATTTTCAGGAATACCCGGTGCTGCATTAACACTGTCAATTTTAGTTTCGTTTAAATTACCGGCAAACGTCGCAGAGAAATTACCGTCATATAAATCAGTGCGATAGGACGCAATAATGTCAACACCCTGCGTTGTCGAATTCACTGAGTTTGAAAAGTAGTTCGCTTGTACTGCACCCGTTGCCTGTAGCGCGGCAACTGCATCAGGACTAAATGCCACATCATCAGCCGATAACAAGCTGCCCAGTGTAATACGGTCTTCAATTTCTACACGGTAAAAATCCACCGTTAACGATAAATCACTGGTCACATCATAAACAAAGCCCGCACTGTAGTTCGTTGATGTTTCTAGCTTTAAGTTATCAACACCTAAAGCAGCTGGAAATGCAGAGCCCGTTGTAGCGGTAAACGACTGACTTAACGTGCCGTCCGAGCCTAAGTTTGTGGTAAACGCCGTATACCCACTTTGCTGTAGCGACGGCGCTCTAAAGCCCGTTGATAATGCACCGCGAACCGCAAAGTCATCATTAAATTCATAACGTGTGGCCACTTTACCAATTATGTCGTCACCCGCATTAGAGAAATCCTCATAGCGAAGTGCACCGCTAATATTCCACGCTTCGGTAACCATGGTTTCTGCGTCAATATAAACGGCGTAGCTATCGCGGTCACTTTTATTTGATGCCTCAGGGCGAAGGCCGTTATAGGCTTGAAAACCACATTGTGCAAATTGACTCGGATCGTTCACTGATGGGTATGAGGTATCTGTATTGGCAGTTCCACACGCATATGACGCTTCTTCACCTGGAACAATTTCATAGTTTTCTTTACGGTATTCAGCACCCATTGACACGTATACAGGCTCACTGCGGCCAATATCGACAATCCCGTTCAAATCCATATTAAATGTTGTTTGATCAAATCGAAAACCACCCGAATATCCCTCAGTTGGTCCTGCATTTGCAGCAATATCGGCATCACTTGCGCCCGGATTATTAAATAAATACTCAGCCGCATAAGAGGCGTTTAAGGTATTGCGTGAGGTAAAGTCATATTGATTTTCACCATACACTGCTGAAACATCGTAGGTCCAATCAGGGTTAATTTCACCTTTAAAACCAACCGATACCGAAATATCTTGTGCTTCATTGTCTATTTTTGGTAAAAAGCCATCACTATAAACTTGAATTACGTTTTTAGACGCTTCATTAAAGTTACGATAAAAACCGTTACCCAATGCTGTACGATTAGAATAACCACCAAATGAGTAAAGTTCTCCTTCACCCATCGGCAATGCCATATTGTAAAATACCGAAGTGAACTCACTCTCTGCATTACCTTGTCCCCAACGTACTTCCTCCGATAAAGTGCCGGGCGCGACATTCAGTGAACCGCCGGTATCTCGCTCTGCGCGGTTGGTTTTGCCTGCATCACGATACTCAAGGGATAAATTAATAAAACCACCTTCATTACCTAATTCAAAACCACGATTTAAACCTGCAGAAATTGTTTCCCCGTCGCCTTGCGCCGTTTCACCGTATTGCACATAACCTGTGGTTAAATCAGTTGAATCGTTTAGTGATAAGTTAATAACCCCAGCAATCGCGTCTGAGCCATACTGCGCTGCTGCACCATCACGTAACACCTCAACCCCTTTTAGCGCAATAAGCGGGATCGCGTTCATATCAGTGCCCGCAGAGCCACCGCCCACGGTACTGGTTAAACCAAAAATAGATTGATTATGACGACGCTTGCCATTTACTAAAACTAACGTTTGATCGGGCTGTAAGCCGCGTAATGTTGCTGGGCGAAATAAATCGGAACCATCAGAAACTTGTGTACGTGAAAAGTTAAACGACGGCGCTGTAGCTTGCAAGCTTTGCCCAAGCTCAGTAAAGCCACCTTTGTTTAAATCATCCGCGTCAATCAAATCTATCGGTGATGACGATTCAGTCGCAGTTCTGTTAGACACTCGCGAACCTAACACCGATATTTGTTCGATATTTTTTTCAGCTTTAGCGGGTACTTCTTGAGCATTAACTATGCTTGGTGTACCAAATGCAAAAGCAACCGCGACGGCCAATGTATTTAAAGGATATGTTGACATAATGAGGACCCTGTTTTTGTGTGTTCATATAATTTATTAAGGCATTTTCTTGCAAGCCTTTGACAACATCCTAGCAACATACACAAATAAAAAGAAACAAAAATATGATAAAATTAGCATAAAAATGCAAATTCACTCAAAAACAGAAAAATAACACCCTTAATAGCTCAAAATTAAACCAAAGTAGCATTTTAATATCAAGCTCAAGAAGTTAACACATTGTTAGCAATGCCATTTAATTCATAATTACTAAAAACAACCCGCTTGTATGTTTTCTACCCACAAGTAGGGTAAAAAACATACTTTAAATAATGTTTTATGGGGTTTTCATTAGGGTCTGCTGACCTTTCAAGGTTAAATTTGCAGCAGTCTGTTTGGTATTTAGGCAAGGCATAGCCTATGTGGTGTGGTTATTCCCCATAAATAGGCGATAACGCAGCATCAATGCCAAACAGGCGCTGCCCTTCGGGTTCTGCCTAGGGGCGATTTACTCTTTGTTGCCACCATGGATGGTGGTAAGGAGCGTGAGCAGGACGCGGAAGCTTTGCTCGGTTTTTACTTATTCTTACAGGGATGTAAGCCAGTAGAATAACGCAGGAGCAGTTATCGAGCCCACTAGGTTACAAACCTCTTGGGGCGATTAAACCGCCCCTAGTTTGAACAAATTGTAATCCGCAAAGGTCAACAGACCCTGAACTAAAGTCGATAAAATACAAAGCGGGAAGGAGGAGCAGAAAAGTCTGTGAAGAGATGATTATTGGAATTCGGGCTATTTTGCAGATCTATTTTATGCACCATTAAGTTAAGAGATAACTTTCCCAATCAAATTCACTAATAACTTTACAGAGTGTCGCGTCTACCTCGTAGAACTCACAATATAAACGCAGCTGCGAAGGTGTTTGTGCATAAAATAAAATTTGTCTAACAATAAATAATGTATGATTGAGCGGGATCAGCGTATTATCATCAGTACCTGCCAAATCGTGGCAGCTCATCAGTAAACTACACATATTAGTGTCATATCCCCACAACTTTAAAACATAGGCCGAAATAAAGTGAGAACAAGTATATTGATCACTCATAGTTTTTCATATTCAATACACGCTTCACTTTCGCCTTGAGACAGTAAAATAATTTTGCCAACAAAACTCAATAAAGCCACTGAAAATAATAGCTCTTGATCGTGCAAATCAAAACCCACTTGTTTAGCAAAACGCTTAACACAACTGGCATAATTCGCAGCTATATCCAATTGCTTTTCATGAACAGCCGTAGGAATGGATGATTCAAAATTTTTGCCCACCAATAAAGAAGTGGTGATAGCCATTAATATCGTTGTTCCAAGCCTAGATACTGCTTCATCTATTGACGATGTTGGCCTAACAAAGCCAAGATAAGCCGAATTTGCAAGTTGTAATAATTTAGCCGTTATTATGGGCTCTTGAGAAACAACATGCGTAATATCATGTAAATCAAACTCATTACTTTGTACTAAGTCTCTGAGTTCTTTTAAAATGATTGGGTAAACAGGAAAGCTAATCATAGCCCCTAACTGCCTGCGCACATTAAAGGCAAAGGGCAATGACTTTAATGCTGCTACATTATTAAAAAGTGAAGTGATATCTGCTTGATTAAACGGTTTAGCCAAATATGCATGAACGACATTTGGCTGTCGCATCATGGTACTGAGGGACATATCACCGGTAAGTAATGCCCTTACAGGATAGGGGTTTTGTGAAATACATTGCTCTAGAACATCCAGCCCATTCATTTGTGGCATTAAATAATCACTCAATACTAAATCTATGTCATCCTTGGTCTTTAACAGTTGCCAAAACTCATCTATGTCCGATGTTGTCATAATCTCAACATCTTCAAAACTTCGTTGAATAGTTCTTTGTAATACTTTTAATAAAAAAGCATCGTCATCTAATATGACTACCGCTATCGAACTCATTGCACACCTTGACTATTTAAATGGTCTAAATAACGACAAAAATCATCTTGTTCTAAAGGCTTACAATAGTAATAACCTTGTATGTAGTCACACCCTAACTTTTTAATTAACTCACATTGGAAGGCTGTTTCAACGCCTTCAGCTATCACTTTTAGGTTTAGATCATGTGACATACGCGTGATATTACGAACCATGCTTTGCATCGCTAAAGACGACTCAATATTAGTAATAAGGCTTTTATCTAATTTAACACCATCTACTGGCAGCTTAGAAAGGTAGCCAAGTGATGAGTAACCTACACCAAAATCATCTATTAATAGCTTAAACCCTAGCTCCCTCAACCTAACTAACTGTTGTTCACAGGCACTAAAATCATCTATTAAGTAGGTTTCTGTTAACTCAAACATTAACTGTGATGACTCTAACCCATTAATCGTTAAACATTCAAGCATGTAATCAATCCACTCTGGATCATCTTTTAATTGCCTTGCAGACAAATTAATAGCCAGCGCACGTACGCCAATGTGGTTATCTGCCCAATATTTTAGCGTTTTACAACTTTGAGAAATAACCCAGCGCCCAATTGCTATAATTTGACCATCGCATTCGGCTATCGGAATAAAGTGATCCGGTGCAACCCAGCCATGCTTTTTCGGCTCATACCAACGGATTAATACTTCGGCACTAAACACTTGTCCTGTTTTAGTGTCAATTTTTGGTTGAAAACGCAATGACATTTCATTTTTACTTGCCGCAGTTAATAACAAACGGCTTAACTCAAAATTCTTTTTATAATCTGCGACTAGTTCAGGATCAAAGCGAGAAAAATACGCTGCTGCTCACCTGCTTGGTAATTCATAGTTAACTGCATTTGGTTAACGAGTTCTTTTCCCTCTAGATTATCTTCGGGGAACAACCCATACACACCATAAAGCCGCACCTGAGCATCCGTATACTTACTTGGTAGTATTTTACTCAGTTCATCCATTGCTTTATTTAGATCAATTAAAATTTCACTATCTGATTTAATATCAGGAACACACACTACAAACCGATCGGCGCTTTTATGAAGAATTTTCACCGGTTTGTCAGACACCCCTTTCAGCACTTTTAAAACTAATTTTATAAGGTAGCTACCATCTTCTGGCCCTAACAAATCATTGATTAATTGAAATTGTGCAATATCAACACACACTAAAGCAAAATATTCTTTATTCGCTTCGCTAAGTGTCAAATGATGGTAAAAGTCAGACTCGTTAGTCACAACGGACTGTGCGCTTGAAAGCTGAAAACAATTACTCACGCTCTTTGTGTGAGTTGATAACTTTAAAAGCTGGCAAAAATCGTCAGATAAACAACGCTCTATCATAACTTCTTCGCTTTTAGTGAGATCTGAGGTGTTAGCATAATTAATAAAAAGTGCACTACTTTGCTTATCAACAAATGACTGACTTACTGATTTGTCGTGCATGGCATCTAAATTGGCTAAGTGTTTGTTTTCGTATAAATGAATATCGGGAATAATGGTAGCGGCGGGTGCATTACAACGAATAATAATGCCGTTATTATCTATTTCTACTAATGCCGACATACTGGCTATTAATAACTGCTCTCTGACTCTTTTAGCTCGGCGTTGTTCGTATTTCATTTGCGCTTCGCTAATATTCTCCAATAGCTCACTATCAATCCACGGCTTTTCTAAAAGCGAAATACTAATCCCTGATTTAATAACTCAACCACTGACTTAAAATCAGCGTAACCGCTCAGCACTAAATTTACGCAATCGGGCCAATTATTTTTAACTTGTCGTAATAAATCGGCGCCATTCATCTGGGGCATTCTAAAGTCAGTAATGATAAGTTCAATTTGATTGGACTTTAGTATTTCAAGTGCTTCAACCCCACTAGAGGCAGTGACAACATGATACCCTGTTCGAACAAGTACACGCTTTAAAGATTTTAGTACATTGGGTTCATCGTCTACTAACAATACTCGACAAGCCATTCTTTACCCCCAAAAGAGTTATATCGCCAATTAAATTATTAACATTGCTTATCAATGCATCGTTACTAAATGGATTAGATGTATGTACATCCCCCGTATTAACGGCATCAATTAATTGAGTTTAAGCCCCCGAAATAACCAATGGCTACTATCTCTAAAATCTTCGTGAGAACGAATAAAGCGAATCACCTCTATACCACTTAGCCCAGACATAGATAAATTAACTGAGGTTGTTAAGGTATTAGTACAGCAACTTCAAACCCACCAGCTGTCTCAACAGCAGGAACTCGCAATTTCACTCGGTTTTACTGTTTTTAGCACACTTTTATTTTTAGCTTGTTATTAAACCTATAATAACATAAGTTTAACAACAAAAGCGACGTGCAAGGTACTTAAGACATCAGTGACATTATTACCCTAGTAAAACGCAAACTACTAAATAATAGTCTAGACTAAATTTTTAATGGTTAATAATTTAAACGTACTTTTCGACCATTGCCATCACAAGGAGCATCTATGTTCGCCATTGATACTTTTCATGCTCACAGCAGCGATATAGATAAATTTATACAGCCTATAAATCAATTTACTAAAGGCAAACCCGACTTGCTCCTTGGGTTTGCAACAACAGATACGATTAACTACCTTATAAACACACAGCCAAGCATTTTAAAAAATACGCATAATTGCTTACTCATTTCCTCTTGTCTTGGCTCTGCAACTGAAAAAACCTATCATTAAGCGAGCAAAGCATTAGTTTATTATCCATTAAAGACGCTCAGGGTTGTTATGGTGTTGCTAGCTGCGATTCAAGCGAAAACATAAGACAAAGTGCTTCTCAAACCGTATTAAAAGCCATTGCTAATGCAGGTAAAACAGGACTCGCACCCAAAATGGTTTGGTGCTTTCAAATACCTGGCAACGAAGAAACCGTTCTGCAAGGCATTCAAGATGTAATAGGAAAGCGCATTCCTATTTTTGGTGGCAGCTGCGCCGATAATGATATTTCAGCAAAGTGGTGTTTCAGCAACAATGAAAGCGTATACCAACAGGGCTTTATTGTTGCGGTGCTATACCCAAGTGTAGAAACCTTTGGTTTGTTTAGCTCAGGCTATGATAAAACAGACCAGCAGGGCACAGTTACAGACGTTGATGGTCGCTTATTAAAAACGATTGATCACCAACCTGCATTTAATGTGTATAACCAATGGCGAGAAAATTTAGGGCTAGCACATTTGGCAGCAGGAAATATACTTGCGCAATCAACAATGACCCCTTTAGCGAGAGCCCTCTCTTTAGATGACGAGATACCTAGGTTACTGCTCAGTCACCCAGCAGTTGCTGAAAATGGTACGCTTGAATTATTCTCAAATCTAAATATTGGCGACACTGTCTATCTTGCCTCAGGTAGCCCGGAGCAATTAATCAAACGAGGCGATATTGTTGTTAATTCATTGACTAAATTGGCAGAGCTCCACGCTATAAACAATATTACCGGTGCCATTATTATTTTTTGCGGCGGTTGTATGCTATCAATTAAAAATGCGATGAACGAGGTAAAACAGTCTATCGAGGCACAATTACCGAATACCCCGTTTATTATGGGGTTCACCTTCGGTGAACTTGGTACATTCAGCGATTCAACAAGTAAACACGGCAATTTAATGATTGCATGTGAGATTTTGGTGGTCCTGCATGAACAGTAACGAAATACTATTAGAGAAACTCCACTTATTACAAGTTCATAATCTTGCACTTGAAGAAAACCGTGCATTTAATAGCCTTATATTAAATGGGTTAGATGCAATAATAAAAACGACAAAACTGAAACCTTACTCACCGAGTTTTTGATATTTTGCAGCAAGCGATTGCTTTTTCTGCCGCTATTTTAATTAAAATTAATCCCAATGATAAAACCTCTACATTAATCACAGCATCACACCCGCAAAGCAATGAAATAATTGCAAAACTGAAAATATTAGATAAACCCAACAGAGACATTAAAAATGTATTTAATTTACACCAACTCCCAGATTGGCAAGTAACAGATTCTTTTGGCATTCGCAGCATGCAATGCTCACCACCCCTGTGAGCACAAGCACACAAAGCTACCAGCTCTATATTTTTCCGAGACGATCGGGGCGTTTAATCAACATGATATTACCCTAATGCAACGCTTTGTCAGTTTTGCTGGTAATACGATTTCACAATTTGAAAAACGAAACCTGCTAGTTAAACAAAAAGAGATGGAAGAAAAGCAACATAACATAGAGCAAATATTAATAAACTCAGAAAAAATGGCCTCATTAGGACAAATGGCTGCAGGCGTTGCTCACGAAATAAATAACCCTTTGAGCTATATAGTCAGTAACATCCAAAATTTAGCTTATAATATTGATCAGTTCATCGGCTTAATTAGTGAGCTTAAAAAACAAGGACATAGCGCAACAACCATTAACACAGGCCCTACAGCATTATCAATTTGATGAATTAAAAACTGACTCTAGCGATATAATTAGTGAAATGAGTGAAGGGGCTGATCGTGTTAAAGAAATTGTGCAAGGGTTAAGACAATTTGCTCATCCGGATCAAACGCAAATTGCTGAGATTGATATTGCAGAGCTTATTGACAGTACATTACGTGTTGCCTGGAACGAAATAAAATACAACGCACATGTTAAAAAAACTACACCACAGAGCCAATCATCATCACCGGACGTTCGACCCAGCTATCTCAGGTGTTCTTAAATCTATTTTTAACGCCGCTCAAGCTATTTGTGACAAAGCAGGCGTGATCAGTATTACCACTGAAGCCGATGAACAAAATGCTTATATTACTATTGCAGATAATGGCAGTGGAATTGATAACGTCAAATTAAATAAAATTTTTGACCCTTTTTTACCACAAAACCAATAGGCCAAGGCACAGGGTTAGGGCTGGCTATAAGTAAAGCAATTATAGAGCAACACTGTGGCCAAATTCGTGTTGAAAGTCAGTTAAATCAAGGGACTGTTTTTTATATTACCTTACCAAAAAAACCGACATTAACTAACAGCGCGCTCTCAATATTAGATCTGTCATTCCGCACTCTATTTTTGAATTAAAATCGTTCAATAACTGAGCATGATTTTGCCTTTTGTTAAAAAAACTTCTTGACGCCGATCCCGAGTTTTGATCTATTACTCTCTTTTGAGAGCACAATATTATGCCTGTTCCTTATTCTAAAATACTCGACCACCATGGTCTCGTCGCTGGTTTTTGTCATAGTCTTGGTTTTGCTGATATTATTGATAAGGCTTTAGGGGCGCGGCTCCCGAGCGTAAAATCAGTTGTGGCCAACTGGTGACTGCAATGGTCTTAAATGGTCTTGGCTTTACTGGCCGAACCTTACATATGTATAGCGAATACTTCAGAAACAAGCCTGTCGACCGGCTCATTGGTGAAGGCGTGTTACCTGAGCATATTAACGATGATGCGCTAGGACGATGCTTAGATAGTTTGTACGAATATGGTGTTTCCAACTTGTATCAACAGTTAGGCGAAGCCGTTGTTACTAAGCTTGGTTTGGCAACTGAAGCTTTGCATCTTGACTCGACAAGTTTCCATTATGATGGTCAAGCCACTGAGGACGATGAGCCGAGGCACATTCGTATAGCCAGAGGTTATTCACGCGATCATCGACCTGAGCTTAATCAAGTGATATTAAATCTTATATGTGAGAATCAGTCTGGGATCCCCGTATACATGAAACCGGCCAGTGGCAACAGTAATGATATGGAGGGTTTCAAGCAGATTGTAAAAGCGCATATTGGCAGTTTAAAAGCCGCGCAAGCGAGCCGTTATTTAGTGGCGGATGCTGCGCTTTATGTGAAAGAAACGATTGAGGATTTAGACGCGCAAGGCCAATTATTTATTACTCGCGTACCGCAAACACTCAAAGAAGCGAAGGCACTGATCAAACAAGCTCCAACCTTGATGTTTACACCTATTTCTCAAGGTTATGAAGGCGTCAGTTATGACAGCGAGTATGGTGGTGTCAAACAAAAGTGGCTACTTATTCGCAGTGAACAAGCTTACAAGCGTGAGCAACACAATTTGAACAAGCGCATGTTAAAAGCGGGCGAGCAAGCGCGAAAAGACTTCAAACTGTTAGGCCAACAACGCTTTGCCTGCGCACAAGATGCGCAAACCGCCCTTATAAAATGGCAAGACAAGCAAGCGGTATGTAATGTCAACGCGCAAGTAACAGAAGTCGCTGTTTATGCGAGTGCCGGACGACCTAAGTTAGGCGAGTTACCAACACGCATTGAGTATCAAATCACGGGCAATTTATACACACCTCTAGCCTCGCGGCAAAGCGCTTTAGAACAACTTGGACTGTTCATTATTGCCACCAATGATGTCAGTGAGGGGCTTGATATGGCAAGCTTGCTGAGCAGTTACAAAGCCCAACAGAATGTTGAAAAAGGCTTTCGCTTCTTAAAAGCCCCGACTTCTTAACGAGCGCCATTTATCTTAAAAAACCGGAGCGTATTGAAGCGCTATTGATGGTGATGACCTGCTGCTTAATGGTATATGCGGGCTTAGAGCATCAAATTCGTACAACCTTAGTCGAGAAAAATTGCTACTTCCCAAGTATGAAGTACAAACCCGAGCAGCGGCCTACAGCGCGTTGGGTATTCCAATGCTTTGAAGGAATAGCGGTTATATATTTACCAGACAAAACGGCATTGGTAGCCAATTTAGAAACGCGTAATCAGACCATCATTGATTGCTTAGGTGAAAAGTACCAGAAAATTTATTCTTAAAATGGGTGCGGAATACCGGTTAGATCCGACAGAATAAAAGTCTATTGTTATATTTTAAAGAATAACTTTAGAGCCTGTTGACCTTTGCGGATTACAATTTGTTCAAACTAGGAGCGGTTTAATCGCCCTTAGGCAGGACCCGAAGGGCAGCGCCTGTTTAACCTTGAAAGGTCAACAGATCCTAACCAAAATTACCGCAAATCGGCTTTAAAAGTAAATTCAAAACAGGTGCCTTTACCAAGTTCACTTGTTACGTTTACTTCTCCTTGATGCTCTTGCACTGTAGCATACACCTCAGACAACCCCAACCCAGTGCCTTTTCCTACGTCTTTGGTGGTAAAGAAAGGGTCAAAAATTCGCGCCAAATCATCAGGCTCTATGCCACACCCTGTATCAGATATACTCAGTAAAATATCTTTATTATTATAACCACATTCAATACTTAACACCCCCATAGGTTGCATTGCATGCAGCGCATTGATCATCGTATTAAACAATAACTGCCTAATGGCACTGGGCTTTGCCCAAAAAACAATATCTTCCTCAGGTAAGGTGACCGCAGTTGTTGCTTTGTATTTTATTTCATTTTCGAGCACGATTAATGCTGAGCCTATTTCTGCACTTAAATTCACTTCGCACCAAGTTTCATTATCCGGTGATGCAAAATCACGTAACCCATTTACAATTTTACGTACCCGCTCAGTCCCCTCTAACGACTCCTCGACTAATTCAGGTAAATCTTCGCAAATAAATGCAATACCGTTTTTTTCGTATACATCGTCAAGTAGCGCTATAAATCGTGGTTCGGCTTGTTTTGAGATGATTTTTTTTTGTGTTTCATTCGTTTTTATTAATTTATCCATGTAATCATTGAGCGTTTCTAAATTAGAGCGCACAAAACCAATAGGGTTGTTAATTTCATGTGCAACCCCCGCAGCCAATTGACCAATTGACGCCATTTTTTCAGATTGCAGCATTTGTTTTTGCGCAGTTTTAAGTTCATCATGCAATTGCTTAAGTTTTTTATGATCACGTTCAAGCTCATTTTTTAATGCCGTTTGCTGCATAAAATAACTCGCTTCGGCGGTAACGTCTGTCACCACAATACACACATGGCCTACATCGCCATTGTGATTAATAATAGGCATAAATTGTACGTTTTGATACATTTGCGACTCATCGCCAGTGATTGGCCGAGTACTGCGCATGGGAAATACATGAGGACGCTGTTGCCAGTAACTAAAACTAGGATTTTTTAATACAAAAACACTGTCTATTTTACGTTTTAAAAAGCGTGCTTGTTCAGCAAAAATTGTGAGTAGATTTTGCCCCGTTAAATGATCGTTTCGGGTGGTTAGCCCTCCAAAAAAAGCAGAGTTGGTAAAAGTGATTATACACTGTTCATTTATGATACAAGCACCCATTGGCATTTGCTGTATAACGCGCTCAAACTCTACCTCGTCCATCACTCCTCCAGTAAGGCGCGTATAGGAATGAGCGCTTGTTCAATAGAGCCTTCGCTAAGACCAATAAGTACACGCGCATCAAACTTCATGTGCTCTATTTTAAAGTCGACTTCTATAACTAAAACCGATGACCAATCTATGTTTTTTATTGCATTTTCAGGGTAATAAAAAGCTGGCATATTTAACTGGGTGGTTAACTCCAATTGGCTGGTAAAACCTTGTAAACAGGCGCCTGACAATATATTAGTTACCTCTAGCACTAGCTCTTCTGTTGCCGCTTTATCTAGAGGTAAATCAAAGTCCATAATATCGGCAAGGGCTTCACACCCTTCTTTTTGAATACTCGTTATAACCTCACCCCGAATCGAACCAACAAATGACTGCCTAGCAGACCAACTACTTTTTAACCCCTCAAGCATGCCCTGAAACGCCTCAGGCGACAACGCTTCAATAGCCGGTACAGACAACGCAACCTTTGTCTGAATTAAGCGGGCCAGTGCATCCGCCGCCTGCCCCATAGAAATATTCATTATTTCTTGTAACGCATCTTGCTCCTCTTCGCTTAGGGTAATCATAATAATCCAACCTCTTGTAACGTATCACTGAGCTCCTCAGCAGATATAGGCTTTTTTAAAAACCTAAATGCGCCTAAAGAATTAACCAGCGCCTGCGCTTCGGGTTGTATATCAGCACTTATAACAATAACAATTGTTTTTTTATGTTTATCATGCAGTTCGTGTAACACCTCATAGCCATTCATTTGTGGCATTTGTAAATCTAAAAATAGCACCTCGGCTAAGCCATTGTTTACTGCCTCTAGCGCCTCAACGCCATTTTTTGCCTCATGAACGGTTACATCCCAATCAGCTGGGAGCACTCTGCGAATGGTTTTTCGAGACAACGCTGAATCGTCTGCAATTGTTATTGGTATTGCCATTAGACTCTCACATAAGCTAAGAATATTACTTTAAAATATAGATGCTCTTTATGTTTTGCGCAAAAGAACGATTGAGCAATAACCGCCTGACCATTAACTTTAAAATTAAATCATTTAGCCAACAATGTCGTACTTTATAATCAATAAAAATTAATAATTCCTAACAAAAGAGTTGTTTACATACTGCCCTTAGACTAAATTTAAACATAGACTTTTTTATTGGCGTTTTGTAATGCAAGATATAGACGGAATTAAAAAACTAAATCAACAGTCGCCCAGTATATTATGCTTAGATGATGAAGCGAATGTGCTTAAGTCTTTAGTCCGTTTGCTACGCCAATATAAATTTGATGTCAATGTGTCGACAAGCGGTCATGATGCGCTTGAAAAAATGCAAAAAAAACAATTTGACGTTGTAATAAGCGACATGCGTATGCCACAAATGAGTGGTGCTGAATTTTTAGCTCAAGCAAAAAAAATCGCCCCCGATACGCAGCGTATTCTGTTAACTGGTTTCTCAGATTTAGAGTCAACAATCACCGCCGTTAACGAAGGCGGTATTCATGCTTATGTGCAAAAGCCTTGGCAAAATGATCACTTAATCAGTGTTATAAAATCAGCGGTCGAAAGATTTAGATTAAAAAAGCAAAATGAAATTTTACAAGCACATGTCAATTTACAAAATCAACAATTAAAAGAGCTAAACAGTAATTTAGAGCAACTGGTCGACAAGCGCACAAACCAAATCAGAAGCGTGCTGAAAAAACTTGAAATAGCAAATGAACGAGAAAAAAACGAGCATAAATCAACTGTCGAATTACTCTATAACTTTATTAATGCAAACCCTTACCTCGATGGTAAACGAGCAGAAAACATAGCCGGTACATGTACTCAAATTGCACGCTACCTCAATATATCTGAAAAAAGCATTGAACTTGCCCCTATTGCAGGGTATTTGGCTCAAATCGGTTTACTTGCCATGGATCCTGAGCTTTATAACAAGCCTATTAACAAACTCAACGAAGCTCAGCGAAAAGCGTTTTACACACACCCAAGTATGTCGCAATTAATGCTTATGCCCGCAATCCACTTAAGCGATGTATCGGATGCAATTTATCATCAATTTGAACGTTACAATGGCAATGGTATTCCTAAAGGGCTTGCTAAAAATGATATTCCTATTGGCGCCATGGTATTGAGTGTTTCTCGCGACTATTGGGAGAGTTACGAGCAAAGTGATCCCTTACTCACCACAAAAAAACGCCACGAATTTGCACTCGTTCATATCAAAGATCAAAGTGGCAACTTATATCACCCGCGCATTGTAGAGGCACTTGTAGCCAGTCACGCTAAACTCATTGCCTCTGACAGCTCAATTGGCTCTATAAAAATTATTAGCGCACAAGAACTTAAAGAAAACATGATTCTGGCAAACGCTATGCACAGTCATACAGGTATTATGCTTTTACCCAAAGAACATATTTTTAATGCTAAATCGATAGCCAAACTACAACAACTTGAAGCCAAAAAGCCAACCCCATTTAGAATTATGGTTAAATTGGCTAAATGATTGATCTAATATACTCTTTTATCCGTTATACTAAGCCTAATAGTTACTTCTAATTACTTTGCTTGAAGGAGCACAACGTGTCGCGATTTTCTGCCGTTACCGACAATCCCCACGACGGGCGTTTTAACCAAAAAACAGGAATATTACTGACCAATTTAGGCAGTCCCGATGCCCCAACAGCAAGTGCGTTGCGTGTTTACTTACGCGAGTTTTTATCTGATCCGCGCATTGTTGAAATTCCTCGTATTATTTGGATGATCATCTTGCATGGCATTATTTTACGCATTCGTCCAAAACGCTCAGCTAAATTATACAAAAGCATATGGACCGAAAGCGGCTCGCCGCTTACCCATATTACACGCCAGCAAAGCCTTAAATTAAACACGCTATTAAAACAACATGGCTATACCAATACCGAAGTGGTTATGGCAATGCGTTATGGTAATCCATCCATCGAAGCGGGCCTTGAAGAGCTCAGAGATAAAGGCTTAACCCGCATTATTGTATTGCCACTTTACCCACAATATTCAAGCCCAACCACAGGCTCAACGTTTGATGCAGTGGCTAATGTATTAAAAAAATGGCGCTGGGTGCCAGAGCTACACTTTATAAATGGGTATCACAAAAACGCTGCATATCTTGAGTCACTGGCCAATAGCATTAGTGAAGATTTAGAAAAACACGGTATGCCACAAAAAATGGTGTTTTCGTACCATGGCATGCCTAAACAGTTTTTAGATAATGGTGACCCGTATCATTGCTTGTGCCAACAAACCACCCGCTTGGTAGTTGAAAAGTTAGGCCTAGACAAAGACAAAGTTATTACCACTTTCCAAAGTCGTTTTGGTAAAGCTGAATGGCTAAAACCATACACAGACGCAACCCTCGAAAGTTTACCCAGTGAAGGCATTAAAGATGTGGCTATTATCAGCCCTGCATTTAGCGCCGACTGCCTCGAAACGCTTGAAGAATTAGAAGGTGAAAACAGAGAGATTTTTGAACATGCTGGCGGCGAAAAGTACCGTTACATAGCCGCATTAAACGACCGTGACGATCACATAGACGCCATGTTTGATGTATTAAAACCAATGCTATAAAAACGGGAAGAGCAGCGGTTAGGTTTTAGCTGTAAGCGATCAGCAAAAGATTAGCCAAGCGCGGTGGTTGCCTGTAGGCGTGAGTTTATCTCGCGCTTTATCTTGTATCACTTCTCTGACGGCTGATAACTAAAAGCTGCTCTTAGCTCTTACGGGTTACCATTAAAGTAATTGCCCCTGCAATGATACCCCAACACGCAGAGCCGACTGACCAAAGCGTTAAATCTGAGGCAGTGACTAAAAAGGTAATAATTGCCGCCTCAGTATATTCGGGACTGTGTAAAGACTGTTGCAAACTATTTGCAATAGTACCAAACAGTGCAATACCTGCCAATGCTAATACCAATGCTTGTGGCAGGCTTGCTACAATCGCTACTAACATCGCCGCACATAACGCCATAATAATGTAAAACACGCCGCCGGCAACGCTCGCCCAGTAACGTTTATCGGGATTTTTATCAGCCTCATCGCTCATACAAATAGCAGCCGTTATAGCTGCTAAATTAATAGAATATGTACCAAATGGTGCCGTTACTAAATTTATTAACCCGGTCACAGTTAATGACGATGATATAGGCGCCTCATAGTTATGTGCCTTTAAAATAGCAAAGCCGGGTAAGTTTTGTGAGGTCATAGTCACAATATACAAAGGAATACTTATACTTATAAATGCCTGTAAACTAAAGCTTGGCGCAATATAAGTAAAACTACTTGCCTGCCAATACACTGCGCTGGGGTTAATATTTCCCATATACCAGGCTAAAAATATACCCGCTAACAACACACTAAGCATTGCAAAACGAGCAAAAAAGCGCTTGCCAATAAAGTACACCACCACCATTAAACCAATCACCAAGGGCATATCGTTCATAAAATTAAATACATCAATGCCAAATGTAACGAGTACCCCTGCTAACATGGCGCAGGCCAACTCACTGGGAATGCGGTTCATTATTTTTGCAAACCACCCCGTAACACCAGACACCAATACCAACAAGGCTGATAGCATAAAAGCACCGATTGCTTCATTTAGGCTGTACCCTTGTGCACTAGAAATGAGTAGCGCAGCACCGGTGGTCGACCATGCAATTAAAATAGGCACCTTGTAATAAAGCGACAACGCAATCGACGTAATACCCATTACTAGCCCTAGCATCAATATCCAGCTTGCCACGAGTTCAGCTGTGCCACCTAATGTGATCACTACCTGATAAATCAATGCGATAGAACTTGAAAAACCAATAATAACCGCAACAAGCCCTGCCATAATGCGACTAAGTAACTGATCAGTCCCTGCCATACTTTTCTCTTTTAATAAATTGGCGTTACAACATACTTTGCCTCTTTATACTTTGCAACTAAGGTCTGTTGACCTTTCAAGTTTAACAACTCCTAATCGCGACCTTTTGGGCACTCTTTATTAGTTGTAACTCCCTCAGCTGAAACCTATACTGGCTGCAATTATTAGCGACTTTAATTATAAATTTTATGCCATTAAGCACTTTGCCGCCCGCCACAACTGATGACGACCAAAAACAACTGTGTGTCTTACTCGCACTGATAATAAATGGCTCATCGTACGGCTATGAGGGCTCTGTTGAACAGGTCACTTCACGTCTTTATCGCCACATTAAAAAAGGCTATTCGTTTTCTCGAGCTGAAGTCGCTAAATACGCTAACCACCTCGAATCTAAAAATTTAATTTCGAAGCTCTCCTACAGAACAAGCTTTTATATATCAGTTAACGCTGTTGCTTATGTTGCTATAAATGTTATAAAACACCAGCACGTTTTATTGCATGCTTTTTTAACCGAGTCTAAAAGAAACCTTTATTACCACGATAAAGCCATGCGCTTTTTGCTTCTGCTATTTAATGATATTAATCGCGCCGAAAGCGGAAAAAAGCCGCTGTCCGGTGATTTATCATTTGAGCTTGATAGACATTTTGTTAACTTGCTAGCGCAATCACCATACAGCGAACAATTATGGCAATGCCTACCTGAGCAATGGCAACAGCTTTGCTTGGATGACTTTATCCGCGGTCAATTTTTCAACCTCACCAGTGAGCATGCATGGCCAAATTTGATTGCCAAAACATTGCCTGCAACTGAGCTTAAAAAACGCATTTATCTGAATGAGAATTTAGCCATATTATTACAAAAAAATAATTTTGCTGAATTGTTAAACGATAAAAGAGACTGTGTTTTAGCCACTTTTTATGAAGCAAATACCAATGCCATCAAGGGTGAGTGTATTGATGTTGCTTTGCTACAATATAAAAGCGCTTTAACCGCATTTAGAAAAAATTTTGGCAAAGGCATCTACCCGAGTGAGATCACCGGATTACTATATACTGTATGTCTATTTATTAGTGCGACCGCAGCGGATATTAAACAACTCAATACGTGTCGAAAATGGTATCGAAAAAATCTAGGGGAATTAAGCCACACAAGCCAAGCGATTGATTATTTGCTGGAAGATAATTTAGCTACCTATCAAAACCATGATTTAAGCAACAGCTTAAATAATCTACTTAGTAACCCGAATGCATTAGCGCCATTATTTTGTTTATTGCTGGCAATTATTAAAAACGCCACAGACGAACAGGTAAACCATCTAAGGGGCGATACCGAACTGTTAAAACAGCTCAATAGCGCAATAAGTGCGCATCAACACTGGTTAGCTGAGCAATGCCAACACTTAATTAATTGGCTTAGCGATGACACCCCATTACCTAACACGGGTTTATTACAACATTTTACCCGCGTCCCTCAGTGGCAACGTTGGCTTAATGATATTAGCCAAATTGATACACCCACTGCGCAGCAACGAATCATATGGCAACTGGATTTAACCCATTTAGATTCACCGCTCATTAAGGCAAAAGTACAGCAACTCAATACAAAAGGCGAATGGACCAAAGGCCGTAAAGTAAACACTCTAGAACTTACTTATAATCCTTATCAAGATGCATTAACCAGCGCCGATCGTAACTTAATACAAATGCTCACTACAAATGTGGGTTTTGGTCATCACGACATACGCGCAACGGCTGCGGTATTACACGCACTAACAGGGTTTAAAGACCTTGAAGATCATAAAGGACAACCACTTAAGCTGATAAAAGGCGAGTTTGTCATTGAAATTGCGCAAGACACCAATAATTGCTATCGCCTAGTAATGCAACCGAGCATCAGCGATGTAAACAATGACTTTTTACTTACCCACAGCCATGCGAACTGTTACCAAGTATTCGCCATTGATGAAAAACAGCTAAAATTACTGCAATTATTAGAGCAACAACCTAATAATTTAACCGAAGAAAAACTGCCACAACTAAATGCCGCATTACACGTACTGGCTAACGAGCATCACATTAGCAGCCAACGTACCGAGTTTGCCCATATCAACAACGTGCGCCAAGGTTTATGTGAATTTGCCGCAGTGTTAGCGCTTACCCAATTAGGGATCAACATTAATTTTTATGCCATGCCAAACGGCGTAGATGGCCCATGGGTTGAACCCGGTATGGGAGCTTTGACACTCACACATATTAATGATGATCAAACCAACAGTATTGTTATTAAACGAGATTTAAAAGCAGAGCAAAAAGCGTTTAAACAATTACTCAAAAATATGGCCGGCGTATTTGCTGATCGGCAATCACCGCAACATAATCAAATTCAACAGCAGTTTTATTTACCTCAAGATATAAGCCAAGCAATTGAGCGACTTGAAGCGGCACAAAAAGCGCAGTCTTTAGTTTTAAGTTGGGACGAAACAAGCCAAAACATGAAAGTAGCTAAAAGCCAGCACTTGTCGCTTAACCTCAATGATGATAATGACTGGTTAAGTGTCAGTGGCACGCTTTCATTGCCCAGTGGCCAAGTATACGAATTACAAACCCTGCTTAAAGCCCCGCGCCGTGGCAGCATTTTAGAATTTTCCCAAGGTCATTCATTATTATTGGATCAGCGTTTAACTAAGCTGTTAAATCGTTTAGAAGGGATGCAATCCCTTGATAAACAAAACCCAAGCGATGAACTCAGAATTGCAAATGCTCGCGCCCTGCCATTACATAAAACAATTGCCGACTTAGGTGATGTCACATTTGGCGAAAGCTGGAAAACCCGTTTAGCTAAATTTGAGCAAACTATCGACCCTACCTTGCCTGCACATTTAGTCCACATTTTACGAGACTATCAAGTTGTTGGGGTTAAATGGCTGATGCAACTGGCCAACTGGGGACTCAATGCGTGTTTAGCCGATGACATGGGGCTGGGTAAAACCTTACAAACCTTAACCGTGTTACACATGCGCAGTAGTTTAGGTGCCAGTGTGGTGGTTGCGCCAAAATCAGTATGTCATAACTGGCAAGTCGAAGCCGAGCGATTTACACCCACCTTGAATGTAAAAATCATCGAAAACGCCGCGGCATGCGCTGATATTATCGCAACAGCTGGTAAACACGATTTAGTGATCGTCAGTTATGGTTTACTGCCGCTGATTGGAGAACAACTGGCGCAATGTTCTTTTGCTACTATTGTCTTTGATGAAGCACAAGCCATTAAAAACCCCTTGAGCTTACGCGCTAAAGCCGCCTTTGCACTTAATGGCCAATTTAAAATTGCGCTCTCTGGCACGCCCATCGAAAACCATTTAGGAGAACTGTGGAGCTTGTTTAACTTTTTAATGCCAGGCTTTTTACACACCCTGCCCGTATTTAAAAAGCGCTTTGGTAACGCCGATAAAAACCAACAACAAGCCGACACCCTAAAAACCCTGATCGCGCCATTTATCCTGCGCCGTACCAAACAAACAGTATTGACCGAGTTACCTGAGAAAACCGAAATAAACTTAACTTTTGCATTAAGTGAAAAAGAGCAAGCACTGTACGAAGCAACCCGTTTAAACGCGCTTGAACAAGCCAATCAAAAAGACAGCCAATACATTAGCATCTTAGCGTCATTAACTAAATTACGCCGCGCGTGTATTGCCCCGCAGTTGTTATTAGAAAACAGCAAGTTACCATCGAGTAAACTCGACACCGCACAAGCGATTATTGAAGAATTACTAGAGAACAACCACCAAGCGCTGATTTTCAGCCAATTTGTCGATGTATTAAAACTACTTGAAAAACGCTTACAAAAACGCGGCATCGATTATTGTTACCTTGATGGCAGCATGAGTACACACAAACGCAAACAACAAGTCGATAAATTTCAAGCAGGTCATGCACCGCTATTTTTGATCAGCTTAAAAGCTGGCGGCACAGGGCTTAATTTAACGGCGGCTGATTATGTGCTGCATCTGGATCCGTGGTGGAACCCTGCGGTTGAACAACAAGCATCTGATCGCGCGCACCGCCTAGGGCAAACACGCCCCGTGACTGTGTACCGGTTGATCGCACAAAATACCATTGAAGAAAAAATCCTGCAATTGCACGAACATAAACAAGCACTCGCAGATAAAGTACTCGCCGGCAGCGGCGATGCAGGGCAAATGTCTAAAGAGCAATTATTGGCGCTATTGAGTAACAGCGAAATGTAGGTTTTTAAAGCAGTGTGCTTTTAAGCAAGCACACTGCTGTATTAATAATTTTTTATTTCACCGCAGGCATTAAGCTTTTGCCATCGCTGTCGGTTTTACTTAACAGTTTTAACCCCATTACCTTAGCAAGTACAGGATAAATATCTAAACTATTAACGTATTCTATATTTAGCCCCTTCTCAAAAGCAGGCCCCGTGGCAATAAATGCAGCGGCCATATCGTCAGTATATGCATAACCATGCGTTCCTAAGTAAGGCGCTTTTCCTGCATCAGTAAACACCGCAGGCGCTGTGGTTTGCACTATAATATCACCCACTCGGCTACCTTTATTATAATGATAACCTGCAAGCTGTTCATCGGTAAGTACCGTATAGCGCCCTTTAGCCGCCGCATTTAATCGTACTTTATATGCAGCTACATCTGCATTTACTGCATCAGCTTTAGTGTAAATAAGTAAGCGAGGTCCGGTATTAACAACCATAAAATTATCATCTTTTGGCAAACTATTAACCACAATGCTTTTCTCGGGATCAACCTGCGCCATACCATGATCTGAGACAATCACTAAATTGATCTCTTGCCCTAACTGATTTAAACGCGTGTGTAACTGCCCCATAAGCGCATCTAGTTGTTTAACGGCATCGCGAGTTTGCACCGCATCTGGCCCATATTTGTGCCCCATACTGTCAACCAACGAAAAATAGCTCGCTACAAAACGCGGACGCTGTGCTTTAGGTAAACTAAGCCACTGAATAATTTGATCAACTCGGTCTTGGTAATCACCGCTTTTAGAGTAATGATAATAGTAATCGGGGGTCATACCATTAAAGCGCGCATCCGATTCAGGCCAAAAATAAACAGCGGTTTTTAAACCTTGCATTTTCGCTAAATTCCACAAGGGCGTACCGCTTAGCCAGGTGCTATCTTTAAGCCCTTTCCCCATGCTGTAACATTCGTTGTTACGTGCTTTATCACAAAATTTATTATCAACAATGCCATGATTAACAGGCAATAAACCGGTGATAATAGAAAGATGATTAGGAAACGTTTTCGATGGGTATACTGGCAGCATTTTTTGTGCTCTCACACCTTGCTCCCCCATAGCTTTTAAATTGGGGGCACCGTGTTTTTCGATATAGTCCCAACGCAAGCCATCAATAGAAATCATAACCACTGTTTGCTCTTTGGCGGCCTTTACAAAAGGACTTACCAATAGCAGCATTACAACAAGCATTAAACGCATAGTCATTCCTAATTAAGTTAGTTTTTTAATTTGCTCAAGCACGCTAGCATAGTTATTTTTAAATTGTGTGATCATCAAGGTTAACTTGCTAACACTTTTACGTAATTTAGCGGCATTTCGCATGCTATAAATACACGCTAACACCATTGATACAACACATATCAAGCCGTATAAAGCCATAGGTAGCATATCTAAATGTTGAACAATATCAGGGTAATTTTGTAATTTAATAATTAATGACTCTGGTAACATCGTATTCAACAAAGGATAAAAATCCTCTGAATCTAAATACCACGTTACTCCAGCGGCCACCAAACCAAGTAATACCATCATGTTATAGCCATAAAGCATACCAAAGTTGGTTACCGTATTTGTTGAATAACATCTATCTTTACTAATATTGTAAGCATACTCTCGATAATAAGAATTGTACCGAGTCGTATCAACTTGGCTATAAGCGTAAAAAAGCCAATCGCCAACATCCACAGAGCCAAGTAAGTCCTCTCCCGCATAAAACATATAAGGGCTGCCATCGCTAGTCTCTAGCATAATCTCCCCTTTAAGTGAGGTATTACGCTGTCTATGTATCTCAGTCGTTTTTTCTTCATAAGTATTAACATGGTGACCACCACGATAAACGCGCGTAGTTTCAGTCGTGGTGATCGCTTGCTGAGTTTGTAGAGTGTTTGAGCGCTGATCTTTATCTATCACCTTACCTAAAATAGCGCGGTGAAAAATATGCCCTTTCTCATCGCGACCCAGCACATTTTTATGCATATAATCGGTTTGATAATCACCACTGTATTCCAACATCAATGCTTGCTCTAAATCGGCAATCGTTACCGACTTAGTTAAGGTAGCGATTTCATTTTTAGTGGCACCGACTAAGGTTGCCTCATCCTCGGCGGCGGATGCTTTAGGTACGTCTAATACCGCTTGCTTTACACCGCAGCAATAGCAATGTGCCGCATCTTGGCTAATTCGTTGCTGGCAACTAAAACAAATAACATCTGATTTAGCCGGTTCGCGCATTTGTAAATGATAACCTAATTGATATTTGCTCGTTGATAATAGCGTCTCTGAGGCTGCAAATATGGCATCATAATGAGCTTCTTTTCGCGCTTTAGCCTTTTTATGATATTTGTACTCATACATAAATAGACCAATTAACACCGGCAAGGTAACCATAGCTGCAGGCAAAAATGTAAGTGGCGTAAAGCCCAGTAAGCAACCAAGCATAATCAAACTAACAACCAACCAACCATGCCACGGTGCCACCGGTATAATTACGGTCAATTGTTTTATCCCAACAGCGATGCTGGCTTTGCTCTAAGTGTGCAATAACTATGGGGATGAATCGATTGTTTTTTACCACATCCTTGGCGTCATTACTTGCAAAACTATGGGTGAGTACTAATGGCTTAGTTTGAAAAGCACTGATCACATCGCCTTTTTTTAAATTAGCAAGCACGTCTTTCTCAGCGTCAATATTAAACTCATGGACTAAACCATTTTTGTCCTCAACAGCCAACCACCAAAAACCATACAGCATATTATCGGTTCGACTCACATAACGACGCTTGTAATAATACATTGATTTGATCACCCCAGTGATCACTTCACTATCAGGTGACTGCTGTTTAACTTCATCGAGCAACTGCGGATGTATATCTTCAGCAGTAAGTAACTCACGCTTTTGCATTAAAATATCCCCACAATCACAACAGTAGTGATCGTTAGCATAAATAGTATTTTGACAATGTTGCATCTTATTCCTAAAAATTACTGTGCGTTTAGCGCGATAGAAAGAGTGTACTCACCGGCATCAAGTTGATGCCAACGCCGATACGTCTTATAACCAGGAGCCGATATTTGAATATCGTAGCTGCTTGCGTTAAGCACCATACCAGGGCGGTATTTAGGGCCAATATTCATAATACGAATAGTTGCATTAGGTACATTAGTTGTAATGGTTAGTTTCGTTTTTTGCTCTACCATGTACTGCCTACGCTGCTGTTGTTCAGCACTTAGCGATGCATCACCGTGGCGTAAAATATCAACCTTAGCAAGTGCATGACTAAGCGGTGTAAAGCGCTCATAAATACCCAAGGTCTCTTCAAATGCCAACCCTAACGGATGCAACACAGGCTGCGCATGTAAAGTCCAGCGGATCGCATAACTAAATACCGGATTACTCGACTCCTCAACTTTAGTCAAAAAGTAATTAACCGGGCTTTGCTCATCTTTAGTAAAGCTATTACTAATAAATAACACAGGTGCAATTAAAATAATCGCAGGCATAATCAGTTTTTGCAGTAAAGCACTAGGGTGTTTTTTACGTGTTGTATCAACAGGCTTAATAAGCTGCCATAGCTTAAGCGGCAACTTACTGAACGTAAGGCATATTAAAAATAACGACAATGACATCGAAATAGGCGGAATAATCACCGAACGCAATGCTTGTTTGCCATACTCAGCATACTCACCACCATCTACAAATTTACCTTCGGCGCTATTTAGCATGGCTAAATATCTATTGGTTCGTTTTTCAATATTTGGATCTAGCACCTGCTCTTTAAAACTTTTTTTGTTCCAATCAGCGCGAATATTGTTTACATATAAATCGCCCATTCGGTCCGCTATTTTCGCTTGTATTTGAGGGTGTAACTGAAACGCCACCCACGACAAATTAGGCGCTAAACTCAAACCATGTTTAGCCATTTCATTACGCCACTGGCTATTTGCCTCATGAGTAACTTTATCGGCAACGGCCTGTGCAAATTGCGCCCGCTCGTTAATGCGCCAATGGCTACTTAGCGTTAATCCTTTTGCAGCAAAATGAGTGCGTAACTTTTTAGCCGTGGTTTGATGAGCGCGGAAGGTAATTAAATTATCAATACCAAATTCGTATCCCGTGTCAGTAACAAATAACTGCGCAAACTTTGGATGTTGTAAAAAGCGTAATTGATAATGATCAGGGTCATCCGTGTATTTATAACGCTTATCTTTAATGCCACCGTCACCACCTGTAGCAAGGCTAGCTGCTTGCAGCGCGGTATAAACGCCACCAGTTAAAAATCCCATTAACAAACTACTGGCTGCATTTTCTGTTGCCGAAATATCTTCAACAATAAGCCAATAATCAGGCTCAATATAGCCAATTCCCGCTTTTAAAATAGCGCTGCGATAATCAGCCCCCGCTCGCTCATAACAGCGGTTACGGCGATCCTTTTGGCTGCTTTTTTTATAACGCTCAGAACAGTTAGCTACTTGCTTATGATAACCGTATATTTTAGGACCATATTTTTGTGCTCGTGCTGAGGCTTTAGCAATGTGCGCTTTTTGCGCTTGCTGATACTTGCCCCAGCCATCATTTATTTGCTGTTCAACTTGTTGCCAATAACCTTGCTCGCGCTGATCAATTTCTGCCAATGTTTGATTATATTTTTTACTCCCACTGGCATATGTTTTGTATTTCCCCACTAACTCATCATAAAGTTGGCTATATTCGTCATAATGCTTATCAAAGTCTTGGTATGCCTTTTTTTGTACAAACGACGCAATAATTTTTCGTTTATCTTGCTCAAGGTTGTCAGATAATGCCGCATCACCGTATAACAAACCGCCAAAAAGCGCTAAAAAGGTTAAGTTTTCAGAGCTATGAAGCTGATTGGTGTCATAATTTAAATCATTCACTTTTATAGAATTAATAGCCAAGGCATCTCTAAGTGCCGCGCTATAAACAGCAAATTGTCGCTGCTGTGCAGAAGAAGGCTCAATTAAGGTTTTTTCGATTGCATACTTTTGGCCATAAAATACCACCGGCCAAACCAAACACACCAAAGCAATTAACGACATAACACCGCGGCCTACTTTTGCCACCATGGCTTTAGGTAAAAAATCAGCAAGTAATAATGCAACGCCAACCCCAGATACCGCTCGTCCATAAATTTCTAGGTGTTCTAAATCCTCAGTTGAAGGAGTTCCTAAGCCGACTAACGACACTAACTGCGCGTTAAAAATAGCCTCGGGTAATAAATATAAAGTAGCGAGTAGCAGCAGTAATAGGCGCCACCAAAATGGTTTTAGTGTTGTTGTCATTTAAAATATGCTTATTATTTTTGTTTACGAAGTTCAAGCTCAACAGCAGGATCGGTTTCTAAGCTAAAGCTCTCATCAGCCTCGCGTGCGCCAACTTCAAGATTAGGCACAGGTACAACAGCTGCCGGCTTGATCCGATAAGAAATAGCATTAAGTGACTTTAACTGGCCACCAATAGCAGGATACAGTTGATTTTCCTGATACGCAGACAGTTCATCTAAACGCATTAAATCTAAATCGTTTGGCAAATTTGCAATTTGTTTAGCTATAGGGTGTGTACCTTGGTAAGGTTTTACAGCAGGCAAACCAAACACCGAACAAAAACCATATACGCTGTCATCAATAATCACAGAGTCTGGCCTTAATCGCTTTGCTTGTGCTAATAAACTTTGCTCATGGTAGTCATGGCCATTTATTGAATACGTCGCAATATTAATTTTACGGGCATTGGCGCTGGGTTTTAGCTGCGCAGCACTTTGTTTGTAATGGCGAATATCTAACACATAGCCAAAATTACCTTTTAATTGCTGTGCCAGCGAGTCAAGTTTTACAGGACGGTCATAACGCGTTTCGCGGTGACGACGATTAGCATACGACTGCATACTCGCTAGCTGCTCTTTGTTACGCTCATAAATAGGATCGTTCTGCGCGCCACGCTTTAAATCTGCGGCCAACTTATTCATTGATACCTTTGAAGGTGACTGAATATACATCATATAAATATCGGGGTTAATATCGCGCAAATGCGTTAAGTTTCGCAGCTCTAAACTGCTAAAAAAATAATTATTTGTACCTATATATTGATACGCTAAATAATCGAGCATTTTTAAATCTGCAACCGACGCGCGAGACTTAATTTCAATATTTAATTTTTGATGCGGTTTACGATAACGGGAAAATGTAGTGGCCAACGCTTTAAATGAAGGAGGAACATCGCCCGTTAACAGCCCCGTTTGCTGATCTCTGTGGCGTAAAAAGCCCCATTCCTTAGCATATCGAATAGACTCTATTTTACGTTGCTTATTATCCACAGTGCCGGTTTCCCGACCAGTGCGTGCATCATGATGAACAACCCATACATCATCACGGGTAAGGCGTACATCTATCTCTATTACATCAAAATTATTATCAATGGCGTCAATTACCGCATTCAAAGAGTTTTCGGGGTAACGAATTGAGCCACGGTGGCTTTGCAAATTAAAGTTACTGCATTGGCGTTCGCTTAAATAGTTAATGTTACCTAACTGAGTTTGGTAAAAACCACGTGCTGCCATAGCGTCTGCTCGGGCACTTAAGGCTTGTTGCTCTTTAACTGATACAGGATCAGTCGCAACTGTTTTAGGAGTACTATTACATGCAGATAAAAAAATCGCTAACATGCTGACTGATAAAATATTGATATAAGTTGAAAGACGCATCATGCTCACTCAGCCAAAAGGCTTTAACTCCCTGAAAAGAATAGTTGTGTATTAACAGGTTATATGAATGACAGCTTAATTTGAAGTGAAAATTATAATTAAAATTAATAATATACAAGCTGTTAGAGAAATCTTAACATTTAACTATAAAAACCAAAAAGGACGACCATGATCGACTTTAAAACAAAGATTACACCTGCCCGTATGCAGCGCACTACAGCTAACTTACAAATGGCGCTTGAAAGCGATCGTGGTCGTATTATTAACAGTGCTGCCATTCGTCGGCTGCAACAAAAAACCCAAGTATTTCCCCTTGAGCGAAATGCAGCGGTACGTTCTCGGTTAACCCATTCCCTTGAAGTACAACAAGTTGGGCGGTTTATAGTGCAGCGCATTTTTGCTAACTTAAACTATCAGCAACAAAAAGACTATGGCCTCTACGGATTAGAGCGCCCCCTAGAAAGCTTAGTAGAAATGGCCTGCCTTATGCACGACATTGGTAACCCGCCATTTGGTCACTTTGGCGAAGCGGCAATAAATAACTGGTTTAATACCAATTTAGCCAGTATCACACCATCACGTTGCCAAACGCCTCATAGCAGTATTGGCATTATTTTTAAGCACTTAGCTCACGATATTTGTCACTTTGAAGGAAACGCACAAGGCATACGCATTATTCACTCACTGCTTAGCCTTAATTTAACCTACAGCCAAAGTGCAGCAATTTTAAAATACACTCGCCCTGCAAGCTTAGCCAAGCAAGATATCCCTCAAAATAAAAACTACATTATGAAAAAAGTAGGGTATTACTACAGCGAAAAAAACTTTATAGAAGCCCTGCAAACTGAACTAAAAATAGAGCCCTACTGCCGCCACCCAGCAAGCTACATTATGGAAGCCGCCGACGACATTTCTTACTGCCTTGCCGATATAGAAGACGCGGTCGAAAAAGACATATTAAGCACTCAATATTTATGTGAGCAACTGAAAAAGCAATATCATAAAGCACTGATTAATTTAGCCATTACCGACACCCAGCACCAAAGCTTTGTGGATGACGCTATAAACTACGCCATTGAACGCGCTCAAGCCCAGCCCTTTAATTTTAATAGTGAATTTTTTATTTATTTACGCGTGTCATTACTGCACCCGCTAGTAAACCATGGCGCAAAACGCTTTATACAAAATATAGAGCCAATTTATCATGGCGATTTTAACCATGCATTATTAGAAGATCGTAGCTACTTGCATGCAGTAACCCAAGCACTCAAACAGGTCGCGCTTGAGCATGTATTTTCCCATAAAGAAGTAGAAAAACTCGAACTGCAGGGCTACCGTATCATTAATGGCCTGCTCGATTGCTATAAACCTTTACTGCTATTGAGCAGCGATGACTTTAAACGCGCACTGCATGGCGATACCCGCTTATTAATAGAATCGAGACTAGTTAAAAAGCTCTCCAAAAAGCATTTAAGTAGCTACCAACATGCCATAAATGCAATGCAAGAAGAGCCTGACCACTTTGCCGCCTACGAATTTTATTATCGATGCAGGCTTATTCAAGACTACATTAGCGGTATGACCGACCAATTTGCTTACGACGAGTACCGAAGTTTAATGGTAATTGACTAACGCTTCTAGATAATTTTTCACTTTACGCTTAAAATTAGCGCATTGATGTTTAATCGCTTTTGAGTTTTATGAAACCGTTACTGAGTTGCTTACTTTTTTGTTTGGCTTTGTTTTATAGTGCCAGTAGTACCGCTTATAACGAAGCCATGTGTATTCTTATAAAACAAGAAATGCAGCAACACAGCCATAACAAAGCCAGCCGTAAATACCGCAATGCCGCCCGCGACTTTGAAAAAAACTGCACTAACCCACCAGCAGTAAACACTCAGACAGCACCTAAATTGCAGCCTGTTATTAAGCAACCCCCGCCTGAGTTTGTTAATCCACCAGTAACTAAACCCATTTCAGTTATGCCCTCTGAAACTGAGCAACCTATTGCCTCTGAAAACACCAAACAAACTAAAAATAATACAACTGCGGCATTAGCCACGGCAAAGCCTGATGAATCACACGTTACCCCAACAGCAGTGGTTGAACAAAACACCTCTGCTGTAAAAAATGAACAACCAAATAAAACACCAGCCAGTGTGTTATCAAAAGCGGAGAAAAATACGTCACCAGAGGTAAAAACAACCACTGTTAAGCCAGCACAAACAGCTGTACCTATGACTATAAAAGCCAGTGAGCAATCAGCAGTCATTGCCTCTTCAACAGCTAAAGAGTCCAGCATTAGAGCGCTAGTATTATCGAGTGTGGCACTATTGTTAGTCGTGTTAATAACGGTTGCGGTATTAATACGCCTGCGTAATCTTAAGCAAAATAAACAATCGGCTAATAGCAGTGTGCCCTTAAACGCATCCGCTCCAATAAAGACAGAAAATAATCAAAGTCATATCAATAAAACAGCCCACCCTATAGCACACCCTGATCAGCCAAACACAGCAGCCGAAAGCCCTTCAACAATATCAAATACAAGCGAAATGGGCACAGTTAAAGTAAAGCCGGAACCTAACACGGCTGAGTTTGAAGCGGCCGCTAAAGCAACCTTAGAACGGATAAAAAATGCAGCTGAATTTGCTGAACCACAAATACGAGATTATGACCCTCACGCCAAACAAACTAAAATAAAGCGCAACCCGGTTGAGCAAGCCAGCGAGCCGGTTATACCGGTTAAAAACAAAGCGCCTATAACTTCTTCACAGGTTACACCTGAGCCCATTACACCCGCTCAACCTAAGGTAGATTTGCATCCACCTAAAAAGCAGCACCCATTACAAAACACAATCACTGAGCACGACTTTAAAGAGCCAGAGGTACGTACTTTCGACCCTAACGTACCGCTAAAGGCTAAAAAAACATCCCTAGAAGCAGAGCAGGTAAAAGCGGCGCCTAAAGTGCCAAGTAAACCAGACAACGCACAGCAAAGCAGCAACCCATTTGCTAACCTATCCCTTGATGAAAGTTGGGATCCAAACTCACCCGAAAAACCAAAAATAGAAAAAAAACAACGTGCCCCAAAATCACAAGCACTAATAGATGCCGAAGAACGCGCAAAAAACATGCAAACAAAAGAATAACAAGGTACTATAAGAAATAGTGAAATTAGGAACAGTGAAATAGGTTTTCAGACCATGGTTATGTTCTTAAGCTTACATTCAGTGGCTGCATTTTAAGATAGCTTATTATTTAAGCAATATTCAAAGCCAC
This sequence comes from Pseudoalteromonas sp., assembly GCF_018402495.1. Lineage (GTDB taxonomy): Bacteria > Pseudomonadota > Gammaproteobacteria > Enterobacterales > Alteromonadaceae > Pseudoalteromonas. Next base: position 494,192 of record NZ_JAGYIU010000003.1, on the reverse strand, counting down.
TTACACCAGAAAAAGCTATAGTAAGGAAAAACCTATACACATGAATGTTATGTTATCAGCCAAACCAAGATACCTTATTTATACCGCCTCTTTATTGCTGATGACCTTGTTAAGTAATTACACCTACGCAATAGACACAATTCATCTTGAAAATAAAAACCACACTATCACCACCTCTATCAATATGAGTGCCGGTGAATGGCCCCCATTTTTAAGTAAAGATCTTCCTCACCAAGGCGTAGTTGCACACCTAATAACCGATATATTTGCACAAGCCAACATCAAGGTTAACTTTACCTTTTTACCTTGGCCACGCGCTTACCACGACACCATAAATGACAAATACGCAGCCACTGCCGTGTGGATGTTTGAACCACAGCGCACCGACGACTATCTATACAGCGATCCGGTGCTCAATGAGCGCTTTGTATTTTTTTATCACAAGCAACACCCGTTTGATTGGCAATCAATTAAAGATTTAAAAGGTTTATTACTCGGCGGCGGCCTTGCCTACAGCTACGGCAAAGAATTTGATAAAGCCGAAAAAGAAGGTGTATTCGACATGTCACGCGTTAGTACAACAGAGCAAAATTTTAAGCGCTTAGCCATGGGCCGTATTGATGCCTTTGCCGAAGAGCAAAGTGTAGGCTATTTCACCTTAACCAGTAAATTACCCAAGCTTGTAGATTCTATAAACCATCATTCAAAGCCATTATTAATAAATCAAAGCTTTTTGTTATTTCCAAAGAACAACAAAAATAGCGAACAATTACGCTCAATATTCAATCAACAACTAGAAAAATTTAAACAAACAGGCCGCTACCAAACCTATTTTGACGCCTTAAATAACGGCGCTTATCAGCCTAGACATAGCGCCTTAGCCGACTAACCTGGCGGGGCTTTATGCTGCGCGTTTTATGTTTGGATCGCGGGTTTCGGGCTACGAGCTACGGGGGGATGGTAAAACCTAACCCCTGTTTTTATATTTTCTCATTTACCCTCATTGTCTTCTCTTTGTGCAAACATGTTTTAAGTGATTTATTCACCACAGAGATTAAGAGACGCTGCGCTAAATAGAGTAGGCTCTAGGTTCAGGGCTGATATCAGGCTGTTTGTAAAGCTCGCTACTCGTCGCTCGAAGCCCGTTGTCTTCTCTGTGTTCAAATAGTTTTTAAGTGATTTATTCACAAAGAGGTTATGAGACGCTGCGCTTTTAGAGGAAATAAAAAGCCAAATATAGATCTGTAGCAGCGGTTTTATATCGCGTCAGATTAAGCCTAAATAAATATTTACCACCGAGGACACAGAGCTCACAGAGAAATGCTTAAAAAATATTAATCCACCTCGGTGCAGCGCAAAGCGCCTCGGGAACCTCTGTGGTGCAAAAATTGTTTTTTAAGTTAAACGCACGAGGTAAACTCCCGCCTGCGGGTATGATTGACATCCGGATTTATTGTAGGTCGTGCTTTAGCGCGTCAAAGCAATAAATTTCCACCAACGTAAAAAATTATCCCCTAAACACACACCTTGCTGACGCGAAAAGCGCCGCTTTAAATAGCTCGAAGCCCGCTTCTCGCAACTCGACGCTCGATGCTCGACGCCTTTATGAATACATGTCGCGTTGGCGACGGCAACCAAGGGGCGAACGATTTTTAAGGTTGACTCTGCTGCAAATAATTCATCCATGAAACTGGGTTACTGTCAGCATCCATGCTTCCACTTACTCGCGTCGCGTAACTTGTCAGGCTAAAGCTTACTACTCTCTGAATCTATATTATTTACTAGTTCCTTAGATAGTTCTTGCAGTGCTCTTTTAACATCTAAAGGTATAAAACCAAGATCTAAAGGATTAGAAAAAGCTAAATCTGAATTCTTAAATTCACGTAGATTTGCGATATTAGCTAAATAGCTCTCAAGTAATTCTGCCTTTGCTTTTCGCTTTAAATTTTGGCGAAATGTTTCTGTAAATTTACGTATTTCTTCAGAGTCGTCATCTTCAAAACGCTCACAATAAACTCGCTTTGCCATTTCAATTTGAGTTAAACCAAGCTCATTTATAATAAATTTAATTTTTTTTTGTAATTCTTCGTGTTTTTCCATTTTCTGTCCCAATTTGTCCCAGCACCCTATTTAAGATGATTTTGCTCTCAAAGCGGAGAGCTTACATTTAAGTTAAATAAGGAAAATATCATGAAAAATATGAATCAAAGTGCCGCTGCACGAATCCAAGCAGCAGAAGCAAAAGCTAACAACGGCTTAGTTGAAAAGGGCAGCTTTGCTGCTCGAGCTCAAAGAGCTGCTGCAGGTAACCAGCAAAGCCCACGTCCAGCTCCACCTAATGGCCCTAGCAAAACAGGTAAGCCATCAGGAAAAGGGCGAGGTAACAACGCACCCAAGTCAAAATAAAGTGAACGGATAGCGATACGCAAGTATCGCTATCTACATTGTTTTAAATTATTCACAAAAGAGGTCTGAAATAACTTAGCGTTTGAAGCTAGTTCTGACTCGGGTACTTCTCTCATCGTTTCGTCTAAAGCACATATACAAGCTTTAGCAGTAACCCTCTGCGAAGCTTTACTAAAAATTGTGTCTGAGCTTGCACAAAAGCTTACTATTTCTACAATTGCCCCTGTAGAGTATCGCTTAGGTTCTAAAAATTCTTTATCTACCTTATATGCTCCTACAGCCCCTATAAATAAAGCTGCTTTAACCGAAAGTAACGGCTTTTTAAAACGTTTATAAGTATGGCCAGCAAATGTTTTTTCGCATTTATTACAGTTTATATGTGCTCCATACTCAAGTGTATTTTCTTCTGTGCACGCAGGACAAATAATATTTAGTGGCTCTGGTGTATTATTCTTTTTTTTAAAAAAGGCTACCATCTGACTGGAACTTCCATATTCTAACTTTGTGCTCATCATATTGATTTTAAGTAACATTTCAAGGCTATTATTTTAATAATTACATACGTAACTTACAGGCTTAAACTATTTAGCTTTTAAATTGCTTTACTTTCATGCAGTGAACGCTGAACCACTTGATAACAAATCGCACGTTGCTGCTCTTGGTTTAAATTTACTTGTCGCATCGAAAGAATCGTTTTCACTATTTGTTTATGCGAAACAATTGGAAACAGTGGGCGCTGCTTTAGTTCAACAAACCAACCAGGAAAGCACAAAACAGGGAAAACTTGAGTGTTAAAACCCGTTGCTTCATATAGCCATTTGTTCACCCAGTTTGCTTGATTTTGAGTTTGCTCTAACGGCTTACTTTCAAACCAAGAGGGAAATGCTAAATGATTATTCTCAAATTTAACTTTGTAATTTGTATCGTCTTTTATTCGCTTGTGCCTACCCTTGGTCTCAATAGCAAAAATACCATTTGGCCCCACGACTAAGTGATCAATGTTAAAACCATCAGCTTGTATATCATGAAATACTTGGTATCCGTGTGACTGTAACTCTATAAGTTCAGAGGCAACAGCAAGTTCAGCATCACGCCCAAGCTTTAGTTTTATTAAGTGATTTGATTTAAACCACAGCTTTCTTGCTACATAGGCTAAACCCAACATGATCATAATAATTAAGAAGTAATTAAACTTGCCGCTAGCAAAAACTTCAGCAATCCCTTTGATAGCAAAAGGCATTGTAACAATTAAAGCAGACAAGAAAATTAAACCTATAACATCAACAATATTATCATTGACTTGTTCACTTAGAGTTTGAGCGGCAACACGTTTTAATTTATGACGTTCGATAGGAAGTTTAGCACTGCGTTGATGTGACCAAATACGAAAAAACAAAATGCCAAGTAATGAGTAAACACTACCAACAATAACTAAAAGGCTTAAACCTTGGTTTAAAAAATCATCCATGACGAGTTCCTGTAATAACAACGTATTCTTTATACATTAAAAACAGGAACATGTCGCGTTGGCGACGGCAACCAAGGGGCGCTATTTACTAAGTTAATGCGCCGACCGCCCCTTGGAACCCCACGGCGCCCCGAGCATTAGTGCGTAGTGATTGTGAAAATACAGCGCTTTTCAAATTTGATGGTTAAAGCTCGATATCATTCAAAACAATCTTACAAAATGATTTGAATACATCAAATGCTTCTTGCCACACCAATTTATGACTATCGTAAATCATTGGAACAACATATTCATTAAAGCGCGTTTCATAGAGTGAATTAGTTTGTAACACGTTTAAAGCAAACTTAAGTTCAATAATCGGTTCTGCCATAAACTCTAAATGCTGATTACCGTAACGGGTAATATCTTCCGCGATGACTTTTTGAACTAAAGGTACTACATCTTGAACATTCGCCAATCCAGCGTGTTGAATATAATATGTATCATAAATATGGCGAATTAGCGCAGGATCATCGTCTCTTTTATTATCACGTGCAAAGCTCGCTGTTCGCCTAAGCATAGACACTAACTTTTCAGCTTGTGTACTCTTAATACTAGAAAAATCCATCAGCGGCACTTCAGGTGCCTGTTGAGTTACCTCGTTCACTAAAGAAGATATATTGCGGCTTTGTACGTTATCAAAAAGTAACGTTTCAATAAGCTCTAATTTAATAAACGGTCGTAAGCATGGGGCTTTTGAATGGGCTTGAGGATAGCGAATATCAATTTGTTGATATCGATATTCATCAAAAACAGTTGGAGTATTTTCTACAGAAAAATAATCATGTGAATTAATTGCAGCAATTAACTGTAAGTGGAGCGCTTTTCTAGCCTTTCTTCTTTTAGTTTTAGACGTGTTAGCAGTTAAATCTTTGGGAATGATTTTTATATCAACATCTTCAGACATTCGATGAGTTTTAATGCCTGACTTTGTTAATGCCGTACCACCTGAAAAAACTAAAAAATGCGTATCAAAAGATAACTCACAAAGTAGCTTAAGTAATGCAACTACATAGTAATCTTTTTCAACAATGGCAGGATTACCCATACCAAGAGCATCCGCTACATCTAAAAATAAATCGCTATCAACTCGCATTTATAGCGCTGTTATTTACAACAATTTTACGCTTAAATCGGCTATTGGTCATTATTTTAAATGAAGCGGGAACTTGTAAGCTTTCACCATTAAGACTGCGTTGTGTAAATTCATCAAACTGGTACTCAACGCCCAGTTTTTCAATAGCCTCTAAAATGACACCATCTGCACCCGCAGGTGAAGCTGGCATTAACTTACCAGTAATGCGATTTTCTCGCGCTTTAGTATAAAGCCCATAACCAATACGTAACAACTGGCCACTATCAACTAGCTTTTTTAAAACACGGCCAACTTGGTCGTAACCTGCAATATCAGCAAAATCAGCGCGCTCAAAAACATAACGCTTAGAGCGATTTATTCTTGTGGTTACTTTACTTGCTATTGTCATATTAATTACCCTCGTTGCTTAGATAAAATATAGCAAACATACGACATCTAAACAATGCAAACATACGACACTTAGTTGATGTAATTACATCATCTTAATGGTATCTATCACCAGTAGGAACGCGCTTTAACTGTAATTGTTTTAAATTATTAGCTTCGAGCGACGGGCTTCGAGCTACGAGCAAATCCTAACACCTAGCTCCTTTTACTGTCGTAGGAACTGGCTTTAGCCGTGATTATCTTAAAACCAATTTTACCACCGAGCTCACCGCGGCGCGGCGCTACACAGATAAGATAAAAACAATGCGGGCGACGAGCAAGCTCCTGTTACTACCGTAGGCATTAAGCTTGCTGACGCGGTCTTTATATTCTTTCTCTAAAGCGCAGCGCCTCTTAATCTCTGTGGTGAATACATCATTTACAATCAATTTGCACAAAGAGAAAACAATGAGGGTAAATGAGAAAGCAAAGCTTCGGGTGACGAGCCGCGAGCGACGGGCTATAAATTCAGCTTAAAATGTAGGTCGTGCTTTAGCGCGTCAAAGCAATAAATTTCCACCAACGTAAAAAATTATCCCCTAAACACGCAGCTTACTAACGCGAAAAGCACAGCTTTAAATAGCTCGAAGCCCGCTTCCTGCAACTCGACGCTCGATGCTCGACGCCTTTATGAATACATGTCGCGTTGGCGACGGCAACCAAAGAGAAGTAACCGCCGACTTCTCTTTGGAATCTCTCGGCGCCCCGAGGATCACACTATTTCCTCAATTTAAATTAATGATATGAACGTAAATGCTGTGTATTCGCCGTCCATGGCGAAGTCACAGCTTAACGCGCCTCCATGCGCTGCTATTACTCATCATTAATTCAATTTCGGGTGTGATCACGGGGGAATTGTCTTAACAGCGGCCTTTAATTCAATAGTGAGTTAATGCTTGTTTACATTGCATTTTTTAGTAAACTGAACATTCACTAACAGGGAGCGATTTAATGCAGCAAATAGGTATTTACGAGCAGTTAATTACACAAGTAATTAAGCAAAACTTAAATCGCGATCAATTTTTTTAATTGCAAATTTTTAGTTATGTCGCGTTGGCGACGGCAACCAAAGAGAAGTAAACGCCGACTTCTCTTTGGAATCTCTCGGCGCCCCGAGGATCACACTAATTCCTCAAGCTAAAAGTTGATATGAACGTAAACGCCGTGTATTCGCCGTCCATGGCGAAGTCACGGCTTAACTTGCATCCATGCAAGTGATTATTCATCAATTTTTAGCTTTCGGGTGTGATCACGGGGAATTGTCTTGGCACTCGCCTGTAAATTTGTTGTTATTAAAAGCGTTATGTATATTAAATTATCTTAACTGTTTGGGTAATTTTAATGGCTGCTCAAAACCAACAGCGCAAATGGCTTTCGAGTAAAGAGGCCATTAAACATCTAAAAATATCAGGCTGTGAGTTAATGCACCGCCGCGAACGTAGCGAGCTTAAGTTTGAAAAGCGCGGGCGGGCGTATTTTTATTTTATTGAAATTAAGGATCAATAAGTGATATTTCACGATTTACTGCAAGAAATGCAAGCAAAAGAACAAAACGTATCATCCCCGCAGGGCTTCCAAGACTATGCGAACGCTAATAATTTAAAAGCAAATACAGCAGCTTCAATATCTATTGATTCATTAAAAAAATTGCCAAAAATTTTAAGAGATCAAAATACCATGGTGTTAAGGCTTGGCTCCCGCCCAGCTTCAAATCAAACTTATTTTTCACTTGTAAAAACAAATGATGTAAACGCTTTCTTTTTTAATGACCAAGCTTTGTTTGGTCAATTACACCCTGAGCTGTTTTTACCAAACGTATCAATTCGCAGCTTATTTGCCTTTCAACTCCTACCAAAAGTAACTGAAACCTCAGTTGTAAATCTAGCTATAGCATCAGGGTTAATGGCTGAAGCACTTAACTTAAAAGATGACAAAACCATAGTAGTGCCAGCAACGGGGCAAAGTACATTCACATTTAACTTTAAGCCACTCGCTAACGAAAACGTCGTTCTTGAACATATAAATGGTCAAGTTGAAATCGATGCTGTATTTGTTGCTAAGCGGGACGGTAAAGAGCACTTATTTGTGATTGAAGCAAAACATGGCGATAAATTTGATTCACTAGCCAAACATAAACTGCTTTACCCTAGTTTAAGCCTAATACAAAAGCTGCCTTCATCTATGCCAATTGTGCCTGTTTATTTACGGAGTATAAAAACACCTAACGGTATTGATTTTTATATCGCTGAATGCCCTTGCATTGTAAATCAACAAGATGGGCTATATAGTTTGGATACATTAAATCCCTGTAAAGTGCAGGCACTACATTTAGCAAATTATTAACCTATGAACGCAGAGCAATTTAAGCAACTTGTAAAGAAAGTAAAAACAGCCAAAAAGCTACCTGATGCAATCTATTTTCATAAAGATGCATTTGCTGATGCACCTGCTGAGTTAGTCAAATTTATTAAGGTTGTTGCTCAAGCTCTTAAAGTAGATGAAGCCGATTACGATCTCTTAAAGCTATTTAAAAACGACTTTAGGCTTTCGCTGTTAAGTTACCCTACATTTTATGAAGACTCTTACCCAGCACTAAAGCAAAGTGTTACTGTTGATTTAGCAAAACTGTCGCATAAAATTACTAAATACGATAACAGCGAAAACCCGCCGATATTACACCGAAAAGAAACCATGGTTTCGCCAACTAATAAGCACTACCAATTATTTTGTGACTTAACTGCTGAAGGTGAGCAAGCCGGTTTATATGAAAACACGCGTATGATTGGCTTTAAAGGCTCGTGGGAGCGATTAATTGCTAAAAAAGGGTATGAGCTAGTTGATGGCCGTTTGTTTCGTAGCTCTGCATTACAAAGCCCTAATGATGACAAAACAATCGACAGGCATTTAACTGCAATTGTTCGCCATGAACTATCAGCACCTCTAAAAACATTAGCTAAAAACGGATTTTTAAATGGCGACTATTCAATTTTTGATTACGGCTGTGGCCGAGGTGATGATTTAAGAGAGCTTGAGGCCCATGGAATAGATGCACTAGGTTGGGATTTAAACTACCGCCCCGATGCAGATAAAGTTATTTCTGACATTGTTAATATTGGATTTGTAATAAATGTAATAGAAGACCGTGATGAGCGGATAGAAGCGCTACTAAGTGCATGGGAGCTTTCACAAAAGCTATTGGTTGTGTCTGCAATGTTAGGTAACGAATCACTCGTTAGTCAGTTTCAGCTTTATAAAGACGGTGTGATTACAAGCCGAAATACTTTTCAAAAATACTATACGCAAGCTGAGCTTAAAGCGTTTATAGAAATAAGCGTTGACGAAAACGCGATTGCTGTTGCCCCTGGTATTTATTACATATTTAAAGATAAGCAGCTCGAACAACACTTTTTACAAAACCGCCATAAACGTACTTATAAGTGGCAACACCTAACAGCACCAGAACCCGTAAATGAAGAACAAGCACGAATTTTATTTACGCAGCATCAGCAGCTTTTTGAATCGTTTTGGCTCACATGCTTAACCCTTGGCCGCTGCCCAGCTAACAATGAGTTTGTACAAAGTGACAAAATAAAAGAGATTATTGGCTCCAATAAAAAAGCGCTACAACTTGTTTTAAAGTGGTTTGAAGAAGACGAGCTAAAAACAGCTGAAACAATGCGAAAAGAAGATTTACTGCTTTACTTTGCACTTGCTATGTTTGAAAAGCGTAAACCTTACACACAGCAACCAGAAGACTTAAAGCGTGACATAAAAGCATTCTTCGACACTTACAAAATAGCGCAGCATCAAGCCACTGAACTGCTTTTTCAAATAGCAGATAGTAGATTAATTGAATCATTGTGCCTAGAAGCTGAGAAGATATTACCTGCAGGTAAAGTCGACTTTGAAAATGGGCTACCACACTCACTAACGCTACATAAGGACTTTATCACCTTATTACCTCTAGTACTTCGCGTCTATATAGGCGCAGCCCTGCAAATGTATGGTGAGCTTGATGATATTCAGCTTATTAAAATTCACATACATTCAGGTAAAGTCACACTACTTGGATATGAAGGTTTTTATGACTCCCCTCTTCCACAGCTTAAAGAGCGCGTGAAAATAAAAATGGGAGAGCAAGATGTAGACTTTTTTGATTACATTATTGAGGAAAAGCGCCCACTACTTCTTAATAAAATTGATTATATTGACGATACGTTTGAGGACTATAAAAAACAAAAGGCGTTTAATAAACGCCTAAATAAAGAAACACCTAACCTTAGGAAAGATAAAACAATATTTTTTAAACATTTAAATGAGTTGCTATCAACAAATAAACTTACTCTTAAGCAATATCGTTTCTATGGTATATAAAAGTTAATCTAACTTTAGTGACTCATAAAACTTTTCTTTTAATAATGTTTTTCGTTTTGTGAAAAACTCTTGCTTCGGTACATTGTTATCATTATTCTCATCAAATATTTTTCGTGTTTTTTGAGTAATCCAATGTCCACCGAGTCCTGAATTTTCAAGGTATCTAAACGACTCGGAAAATGGCTTATTAGATTTATCTATATTCTGTGCTTGAGGTAATGGAAACATATTCCCTATTGAATTTACATGGTAGTCACGAGAGTCATCTGCAAAATAGGCTGTGATGTTAGATTGTTCCGGAGCCCTTGGTTCCATGTGATCTAAGTGCAACTTCGACACTTCCTCTTCTGAGATTCCTATATTGATGCTTTTAACCGCTAGCTTGTCAGCATCTAGAGAGGTTGATAACAGCTTAGCGAAAAGTACCCTAACTTTAATATCAGAAGAGTTATATTGCCAGCTATCTAGCCAAGAATAAAAGAGATCTTTATTCTCATCATTCAGAGGATTCAAATCAGAATAGTATACGTTTGAAGAAGTTTTATTATTTTGACTTAGCAAACGATTACCCATTTCTCTAGCCCCTTTATAATCTTTATGAAGCAATGCTAAATGAGACAGCTTTATGGCTTGGCTATTTAGTTTTCCAAACTGTTCTTTATTCTTATTTTCAATAAGCTCATCCAGAAAGCTTTGAACTTTATTAGGTCTGAAGTTAGAGCAAATATGGTTTTGTATGTATTTTAGGATAAGACAAAAATACCCAGCCATAACACCATTGTATTTAAGTGCACATAAAAGTGATATTAATTTAAAAGCAGGGCTTCTATCTTTATTGTATTCAGCCTTTAAAGCTAATTTTTCTCTTTCTCGATCTTTAAGTTCAAAGGTGTTAACGATTATTCTACAAGCTTGGAAAATATTAAAATCAATTGTTATATCTTGCGACTTATATGCATTCTGATTTTCTAAGTACTTTTTCACCTCTTCTCTATACTTATCATTTTGATTATAACCGATAGATGTTGAACCGCTCATAAAGGCTGTGGCAAAGAACGTAATATACTTTTTACGATAGTCAGCAGTGTCACTGTATATTTCATCACCCCATTGATTTTCTAAAGTTTCTATTTTTGCGTCAATGACACTATCACATTCCTCACTTTTCAAGCAGTACTTCTTATAGAACTGATTTTTAATTAAATCTAAATCAGCCAGATCCATTGAGCGATCATTGAGCACTTCAAATAAAGTATATGCATCTTTCGGGTTACCAGTTTGTACTACACATAACTTTATCTCGTGCAAGAACGAAGATATCTTATCAATAAGAGACTTTGCAATTTCAAAAGGTTTATCTTTTGTGTTAAGTACCATGAAAGAATCGAATATTTGTTGGATTGCATTTGTATATTGTTTTTCAATTTTAGTTAAATCTTCCTCTACTATTCGTAACCTTGGCTTGTTTTGATCATTTAAAGTAATATATACGTTTGATAGAGCTTTTGAGAATTGTGAATTAAATGACTTTCTATCATATGTTAAGAGCATTGAGTGCTTAATTATAAAAGTAGTTAATTCATCTCTGTGGACATTTTGAAAATCACTGCTATCTTCCATTAGCTCAGGTAGATGGACTAGGTTTCTATATTTAGTAGAAAAATTATTCCTACCATCTTCCTTATCTCCATCATCCATTTCTTCTATGCTCTGAAATTCCTCAAGTAGTGCATTCCCATCAAACTGTTCTATTTTATTATTAAAAAGATATTCACTAGACTGTTGAAGTTGTTCGAAAAGTTTCGATAAATGTAATATCTTTGATTGAGCAATAGCTTGTCTTGTAGTCACACGTAAAAGTAAGAAAAGAACATAATTAGTCAAAAAAATGGTAGTGAAGCGTTGCTGTCCATCTATTAGGTCATGAGTTTTTCTTTCCATATCAGCAACAGTTACAACTGAGCCTGCAAAATATTCCGTTTCATCTTGGCTATGCCAGTCTTCAATCAATCTTTTTACCATCTCTTTATCCCAGCTATATGGCCTTTGATAATGAGGAATTTTAACTTTATTAACTGCTAATGCTTCAGATTGTACATCACCACTAATCTGATAAAAATTTACAATTTTCGCGCCTTTTAAATCCATTGTTAATCCTTTTTAATTCTCAAAACTTCGCTTCTTTTACCAGGTATATAAATCTCAACTTCATCGCTCGCATAGAGCTTGAGATACAAATATAAATTTGCCTGAAGATCTTTAATTTCTTGCCGATAAGGTGCAGGGTCATCTGACAATCCATAATGCAGCAACCTTGATATTTGCCCAAAACCTAAGTCTCGTTCTGACTGATTTTCCATAATTTGTGTTTTTAGCCAAACGTATGCTTTTGTTTGCTTAAACAAAGTTGAAGCTAATAAAAAGTCATCTTTAGCGTATTCAATTTGAGCAAATGGTAATGATGGGTTTAGTCGATATTCATTCAAAGTAGCGCCTGGTTTACCTAACGGGAAGTCTGATACAAACAGTTCTGTTGTTTGTGGCAGTATCTCTTCAGGCCATACCGCAAGAAGTTCAGCTTTATCTGTATCTTCAAATTGCTCTAAATAAGCTTGCATTTTATCAAGCATATTTATAGTTAATTCAGTTGCAGACTCGACAATTTTATTTATGAATACTTTGGATTGTTCGCACGCATTAACTCTGCTACACGACTCTAAATTTCCGTCATTAACTAGCGCTAACCCTTTACCCGTTAAATTAGCACTGCCATTAAAAATAGTGTCTTGATCTATTTGATAAATTTTTGCATGCAGATTTACGAGTGCTTTGACTTGGTAGCCATTGTTAATGCAATCTCGAAGTGCATTTAAATCGCTTGCACCCTTTGCAAAATCATTTGGCGTGAAACGACCAATTAATTGCACTTTAGGTTTGTTGTTAGAAATTAACGAACTCAGCCAGCGTGTAGCTGGCTGTGTCATGAAAGCAGATATAATTGTTAACTCATTACAACTAGGAAGTATTGATTCTAGCAGTGATGTGAGTTCAGTATTTGAGATTAAGCTCGACATTAGAAGTCGTCCACATCATCTTCAGGGCCTTGAAGGAACTCACTAATCACAAGTCCCCACTCTCTGCGAATTGTGTTTAAATAATTCAAACGTTTTTCGTCAGTTGTTTCATTCATCACTCGTGCAAAACCTGCAATAGTAGTTTGCATTATCTCAAGTTCATCACCATCAAGCTTGCTTACTAGCTTCTGATAAAAAATATGGTTGGTATTAAATAATACAAGCGTTAAACCTTTACTTGTTGATACGTCAAAAAAGGCTTCAGAATCCCGAGCAACATCTTCAATTAAAAAACGATTTCCGGTTAGGATGAGGCGCTCCGCTTTTTCTTCTGCTTCTTCTCTGCTCATTCCACCTGCTTTTGTAAGATGATCAACAACATCTTCTTTCTTTAACTCTTTAGTTGGTTCATCGCTTGTTTTATGACCGTGAGTTTCACGGTGCGCAGAACCTTGTGTTGCTTTAGAAGCCGCTCCTTCTGAAACAGTTTTAGGCTCCTCACCTTTTACAGCTTTACCTTCTACATTTATTGTATCTAACGCTTTTGTTAAAGCAGAAACATGCTTTCTGATCACCGCAACAACTTTTAAAACTTGTAATAGTGAATCAGAATTTTCTTCGAGATCCCTTAAGTACTCTTGCTCAGAGTCGAACCCTGCTTGAGTAAAGATTGTTTTCATATCGTAAGGGATTAATCGTATTGCATCTTGTTTGTTATTGGTTACACCAAAAACAGAATCGAGCGTTGGCGGGAAAGATACTTCAATACCAATAAAACGCCCCTTACTTTCTCTCAGAGCCGAAGTCAGAAATGAGTCTCTTAAGACTAACTCTCTATTAGCACGAACAATTGAAACGCCTACATTTTTACTACAATGCTTACCCCAAGTTGTGCCACCTAACTTACCAACTGTGTCTTTCAATATTCGATTTGATATATTCTTCTTAACCATTGAGGTAGTAATGGTTACATCATCTCGTTTAGGTTCACCATTTTCATCAATATATTCGACAGAAATAACTTCTTCATCCATTTTTTCAAAAAAAGCTTCATTTTTATAGCTCCCAGGTAATTCAGGGAGTGAAGTATTCTTTTTGAGATACATTGGATCGTTTGCTTTAAAAGTTTCTTTATCGTAAACATCAAGTCTGTCATCTGCTGATTTACGATAAGTAATACTTTCTATTTTTATATTGTCGTCGCTAATGAAGTTACGGTACATTCGACCAACTAAATGTTCACAGTGGCGATAAATTGATTTGCCCGTTTTCCAACTTAGGCGGTCAAGCTTAGACCAAATAATTAACGTGCCAGATTCTGGCTTTTTAGTAAAAAATGCTTTTTCGTACTTAGTTGGTATTGCTTTTGCGATGGGTATTGGCACTTCTTCAAGCGCACCACTTTTCATTTCATCAACATCTAAGTAAGTATGATGAGGTTCCCCACCTGCTTGCCAGCTCCATACATCAACACGTTTACATTGAGAGATAGAAGAGTTTGGTAATCCCATACCAAATTTCCCCATGCCGCCTGTATCTTTTCGGTGCGTACCGCCGCCAAATTGCATAGCCACCCGAAGAGTGTCGATATCCATACCCACACCATTATCCCAAAGGGAGATTTCTGATACGGTATAATTTTTACGGGCTTTTAGTTGTTCTTCTATAAAGCCAACCTCTACACGAGTTGCGGTTGCTTGTAAGCTATTATCAATTAACTCGGCCAGCGCGTATGCTGTATTGTTGTAACCATTATCCCTTAATGACTCAATAACGGTCTCAGCACTTAAAAATCTATTACTCATTATTTTATTTCCTTTTCTGCCCACATATCATTCCAATAACCAAATGCGAGGCTAATACTTTGAAACTCAGGTATGTTATCCATAACTGTATAAATGCTACATTCTTTGTTACCGCCGCTTTTATAACCTCTCATGGCACGGCCCGCCATTTGTAAATACTGGACTAAGGAGTTCATTGGTTTAGCTATTATGGTCACGTTAGTTTTAGGAGCATCAAACCCTGCCGTTAGTACATTAAAATTAACCAGAACTTGTAAGCTACCATTTTTATATTGCGCTATTTTTGCTCTGCGACTTTCAGACGTGTCGTTTTTGCTATCGATAGAAGCTGCTTTAATACCTTGATATGCAAGTGCTGTTGCTAAGTTTATTCCGTGTTCAACTGTACAAGCGAAAACAATGATTTGAGATCCAAGCTTACATTCATCGGTTATAGTTTTTAATATCTGTCGGTTTCGTTCTATGTTATTTGCTAATGTAATCATTGTCTCAACCCCGCCTGCATCCCTTAATTCGTATGCAGCAATACCTGAATGATCATAATTTAATGATTTAAAATTAGCTTTAGCTAAGTACCCCTTCTCGACCAAGTAATCTATAGGTGATAGATAGCCTGAAATTTGCATTGATACTTTATTGTTGTTGAAAAAGTTAGCTAAGCGGGCGTCTTCTTCAGATAATCCATCCTCAGAGTAGCTTCTTCCTGGGGTTGCTGTTAAACCTATTAAGTCAGCATGAAACGCCTGATCATCAATAAAGTCTTGAACAACTTCTTGAAATTTCGGGGCAACAGCTTTGTGGGCTTCATCAAAAATTACTAATGTTACTTTTTCAGCTAACTTGCTATATAAAAGTTGTAATTGCCTAGAATCGCTTTTTCGTAAATTTAAAAATTTATGTAAGCCAGCAACGACAAACCCGGAATCAATACCACTTAAGCTCTCCGTGGAACTTGAGTAAAAGCCGTAAATAGAGGTCGATCGATTACCTAGTGACTGCCATGCTTTAGAAAATTCAACATAAGCTTGCGAACAAAGTTCCTCTCTATCTGCAAGCCAAAGAACCAAGTTATTTTCAGATTGCCTTAAGTGCTCCGCAGCTATATTCATTGCTGTGCGTGTTTTACCTGCACCTGTTGGTAGGTGGATTAAAACTCGTTTTTTGTGCTGTTCAAGTTCAGTAAATACTTGTTTACTAATATTTTGCTGATAAGGGTATAAACCATAATTAGGAGCTATATGAGTAATACTCTCTAGATCGTTATCTTGTGCTAATTGACTTTCATATAATTTAGATAGACCTATTAGAGCAGCAAATTTATCAGGGTTTTCATCCGCCCAACTTATTACTGCATCGTAATGATTGGCAGTTACTTGCTTCGCTTGAAGTTCAAAACTAGGAAAGAGCTCAGCTAGCTGCATTGCTGATAAGCGCTCAATTAATTTATTTCGAAGTCGCGAGTCAAAAATAAAATCGACTTGTTTAACACTCGCAACTATTCCGGCAAGTTTATTTTTATTATATGAATTGGCCTCTGAGACCTGATTGTCTTGCGCATCAAGTTGAAGTGCGAAATTTATTGAATTTTTAGGAAGAAAGCTTAACAATTCATCTTCAGAGAAGTTTGATAAAATTTCAGTAAGCATATTTTAGTCCTTTAATATAAATCAATGTGATAGCTTCCATTATCTCTTAATTATAGGTACGGAACTAGGCTAGACCACTTAATTATTTATCTTTATATTCAAAACTTTACAATAAAGCCCTTATCTCTACAAGGGAATTGAGATAAATTCAATAAAACTGTATAAAGGTACAGTTTTTTGTTGTTTAATTGCCTAGAAGCCTTCCTCTTAATCTTAATTCACGTTAATATCGCTGCTTGGACAATTTCTCCAGAGGCACTCAAAAAGCAATGAAAGCTAAGTTTACAGGTCACGATACATTCCCTCTGCGCTATGGATGGCTATTCAAAGCGGTTAATCATTTGAATTCAAATGGTAATTTTTCAAGTTCTGACGAAGAAAGTATACGTCATTCTATCGTAGAGCTTGGTGTTGGTAAAAATATGGTTAAAGCGATTCAGTATTGGGCTGAGTCGAGCGGCATTATAGAAAGCGACAGAAGAAATAATAAAACCTTTCATAATGTGACGATAAACAAAGGGCAGTTTTTGTTTGGTGACAACGGCAAAGATCCTTACCTCGAATTGCCTGGCTCTATTTGGTTATTGCACTTTTGGTTAAACTTTAATGATGAGCACCTAACTGCATACCGATACTTTTTTAATTATTCAAATGTTCAGCATTTTGAAAAATCAAAATTGATTGATGATTGCTATGAAGATTCTAAACGTCTTGTTAAAAGTGAAGTAGGTAATATTACTACTATAAAAAAAGACATGGATTGTTTTTTAAATATGTACAGCAAAAAGGTTAAGTCTACAGCGAAGAAGATAGATGAAGATCACTTCACTTCCCCTCTTGCTGAGCTTAATTTAGTACAAGATAACGGCCGCTCTTTTTATGTCAGTAATTTAACTGAAAGGCCTGAGTTACCTATTGAAGTATTTATTTATGCGTTACTTGAATTCTTTAAAGTAGAAACAACTGAATCAAAAGTAAGCACTGTTGATTTTGATTCGTTACTTACGAAACCGTGCTCGCCTGGCCGAGTATTTAGATTATCTGAGGCTGGCCTAGGGCAAAAACTCGACGAAGCTCAGCAACATACTAACAAAGAAATATCATGGGTCGATTCATTAGGGTTAAGACAAGTAAATATATCTGACTCAGTAAAAAACAATACTATCAAATACTTAAATGACTATTACGGCAAATACAATGTCTGAATCTATTATTGAAATAAATCAACGATATAAAAGCTCTACTCGCATTGATGTTGATAGTGCTAACCTAACCCCCTTTATAGATGACTTTATCGTACATGGAACGGCTATCAATGTACTTGATACTGTAAGCCGTGAGTTTGAGGGCAGTACACAAAGAGCCTATACAATCACTGGCCCTTATGGCTCTGGTAAATCGACTATAGCCTTATTTTTATCTTGCTTGCTTTCTACAGATTCAGAACAACGTAGTTACGCTTTAAACAAGCTTAATAATTCTCAAAAAGTAATAACTGGGTTTGATGATAGGTTTAAAATTACTAATGGTTGGAAAACCATTAAGCATGTCTGTGGCCTTGAAGCCCCCGCAAATAGTATTCTAATAAGCCTATTGAAAGCGTTTAATATCAAGTTTAATGCAGAAGATATACTCGCTCTTGATGATGATAAGTGCTTAGCAAAAATTAAATCTATTTTACAAAAGCAAAATGATAACGAAGACGGCGTTTTAATTTTGCTCGACGAAATGGGCAAAGCTTTAGACTATCAATCGCGTGCAAATAAAGACTTACATTTATTTCAGTCTCTCGCTGATATTGTTCAACAAGTAAAACGCCCTGTATTACTGGTTGGCTTTTTACATCAAGCATTCTCTGATTACGCTAAGAATAAAGATGTTAAAACACAGCAAGAATGGAGTAAAGTTCAAGGCCGCTATAGAGATTTAAGCTTTAACCCTTCAATTGATGAATCTTTAGTACTTGTAGGCGACTCAATATTTAGAGCCCCAAAAGTAGTTAAAGCTATTGAATCAAAGTATGGAAAGCTAGTCGAAGTTGTAAGCTCGGCGTTCGCAAATCAAAACAAAAATGTTGATGCATTAACTAATACGTTACCGCTAGATCCTATAGTTAGTTTATTACTTGGCCCTGTTTCTCGTCGTCGTTTTTCTCAAAATGAGCGTAGTTTGTTCGGCTTTTTAGCGTCACATGAGAAATATGGATTTAGGGAATTTTTAGAAACAGAATATTGCGAACTTAATGAAGCGCTAAATTTGTATCGCCCTGAATTGTATTGGGACTATTTACACCATAATTTACACCATTTAATTGTTACTTCACAAGATAGTAAAGCATGGCTAGAAGGTTGTGATGCAATTTATAGAGCTGAACAAAAAGGTGGCGAACTACATACCGCTATTACGAAGCTAATTGCTCTATTAACTATTTTTGGTTTTCATCACCAGTTACATGCTAAACGTGATTTTATAAAAAAGTATTTTATTAGTCGGGGATACGAAGCTGCTGAAATAATGCAATCTTTGATTGACTTAGAGACTTGGACAGTTGTTATTTATCGCCAAAAACACGATGCTTTATTTGTGTTCCAAGGTAGTGATATCGATATAAATAGCCTAATCAACGAACGTATTGAAGCCATAAGTTATGGTGTGGATTGGACTGAAATATGTGATATGCCGCAAAATATATTAGCAACAGCACATTACCATAAAACCGGAACTATGCGCTGGGCAACAACAAAGCTGATAAACAAATACGATGCTGCTCTTATCAAGCCATTTGTTACCCAACCTAAAACAGGTGAAGCATTTGCTACGTTTATTTTATGTGTAAATGAAGATATTGCTAAAGCACTTAAACCTCATGAAGAGGCAATGCCTTTCAGTATTGTTGGAAAGTTTGCAGACTTTTCAAACCTTAAAAATGCTGCTATTGAGTTAATTGCTTTAAAACAAATACTCAAAGACGAGAAAAAAATAGCTCATGACCTTATTGCAAAAAATGAACTAGAGAATCGAATTAAGTTTGCGCAGTCGAATGTTGATCATGAGCTTCAATACGTATATAAAAATGCAGACTGGTTCCACTGCGGTAAAAAGTTAGAAAAGGCACCTTTAACATCTATCGCCTCAAAAATTGCAAATGAGCTATTTAGCAAGTCACCAGTAGTAATAAACGAGCTAGTTAACCGTTCAAAGCCTTCTGGTAGTGCAAACAGTGCTATCCGTAAGTTAATGAATGCCATGTTTGAACAAGGTGATAAGAAAGATCTCGGTTTTGACGAAAAGGCTTTTCCACCTGAAAAGGGCCTTTACCTATCTTGTTTAAAAAGTAAAGGTTGGCACTGTGAAACTTCAGAAGGGTTTTTATTCCCAAGTGAGTGGAGTAAGGAATCGCAAAAAGCGAACCCTGAAATGCATGAGTTATTTAAAAGCGGCTTTGATTTTATAAAAAACAAATCCAAAAACAAACAAGTCACTTTAGCTGAACTTTATGATTTTTGGATGCTACCTCCTTTTGGGTTAACGGCGGGTTTATGTCGAATTTATGGCTTAGCTTTATTAAAATCACTCGAAGGGCAAGTTGCTTTTTATGATTGGGACTCAACCAACCAGTTTATTTTTATACCAGAGCTAGATGAAGAGTTAGTTAATAAAATTTATAAGCATCCGAATGAAGCTGGTGTTCGATATTTTGAAATATCTGAAATACAAAGCCACTTGCTAGATAACTTAGCCCAAGCAACACTTGGCGAAGTTAAAAATGACGCTGCAATATTAAACATAGCTAAGCATATTGTGGGGATAGTTCATAAGTTACCAACATGGGTAAAAAAAACCAGCGGTGAAAGTTTTACTGGTGATGAAGGTAATGGCTTAACAAAGCAAGCCCGTGATTTCAGAAATAAAGTTATTGCGGCAAATGACCCTTACAAACTAATTTTAGATGATCTACCTGCAGTATTTGGCTTTAAAAAAGATGATGCTGAAGTCGAAGAAAAGCTGGCTCTATATCTTAAAACTGCTATAGAAGATTTAAGTGCTCAGCACGATATTTTACTAACTGGTTTTAAGCAGATTATTATTCAAATGTTAGGTGAAGATTTTAATCAGGCCTTAAAAGAGCGATGTGACTTTGTTGAGAAAGTTGCAAAGCGCCCGAACGTCAAAGAACTTGCTAAGCGTATTTCACAGCACATAGATGGTAAAACTAAATTTGAGTTTATTATTAATTTAGCTGCAGGAACACCAGAACGTAATTGGACTGATAAACACCTTCGTAACGGTTTAGATGAACTACAAAACTTATGTGTACAGTTTAGACGCATTGAATCGTTTGGTAATATTCAAACTCAAGGTAATTCTAAGCCGCTAGCATTTATTACTACTGATAATGACGGAAATCATCAAGAGTTTGGTGGATTTATTAGGCACGATTTAGAACGAGATAACGATGTAAAAACTGCTGTTGATAATATTCAAACATCTATCGCTGATATGCCTAAAGAGAAACAACTTGCTACACTAACCAGTTTATTAACTAAATTGATGGATCAAAGTGGATCAGAGGTAACTGATGACTGAAAAAGTTAAACACGTACTAGGACTTTCTGGTGGTAAAGACAGTAGCGCTTTAGCGTTATTTGTTAAAGAAACCTACCCGGATTTAGATGTAGAGTATTTCTTTACGGATACAGGTTATGAGCTACCAGAAACCAATGAGTTTATTGATAAACTTGAAGAAAAGTTGGGGTATATTCATCGTTTAAATGCACGCTCTTTAAATAACATAGAGGGTCGTGGCGAAAAAGATTTTGCACACCTTCTAAAAGAGCATGGTAACTACTTACCTTCTCAACGTGATCGTTGGTGTACTGTTCAGATGAAGTTAAAACCATTTGAACAGTGGTTAGATAGCTTTATTAAAGATGGTTACAAAATAAAGAACTATGTTGGCATAAGAGCAGATGAACCTGAACGTGTTGGCTACATGACAATTGAAAAACCAATCGAATCAGTTTTTCCATTTAGGGAGCATGGCATAGTAAGAAGTGATATAGAGAATATATTACAGCGAAACGGTTTAGAACTGCCGGAATATTACAAATGGCGCTCTCGCTCTGGATGTACATTTTGCTTTTATCAAAGAAAAATTGAATGGGTTAAGCTTATGGAAAAGCACCCTGACTTGTTTGAAGAAGCAAAAGCTTTTGAAAAAGGCGATGACAATAATACGACCGTTGGTGAACGTTTTTACTGGATGGGACAAGGTCAGCCATTAGAAACATTAGAAGACCCTGCAGTACAAAAACGTATTATTGAAAATCACGAGAAAAAAGTTGCTCGCTTTAACAAGAAAAAACGCCGTAATGCGCTGTTAGGTGACTTTGAAGGTTATTGTGAGTTTAACGAGCTAGATGATATTTATGACGAAGCAGAAGGCGGTGGAGCCTGTGTGACATGTTATAAATAATACGAAGCGGCTAAATAGCCGCTTTTTTTATAGCTTGAACTAAAAAATCAATGTCTTTACAAGTGATTTCATGAGTAAAGCTAATTCTAAACGTATGCTCCGCCTGTTCTCTAGATAAGCCTAAAGCAGTTAAAACATGTGAAGCTTCTATTTCTTTCGAGGAACAAGCTGAGCCTTGAGCAAGGCACAGAGAATTTTCATTATCACGTACTAGTAAGCTTACATTAGCTTTCTGTAAGGACAGGGAAAGGATATGGGGTAGCGTGCTACCGTTACCATTTACAGTATGTTCAATTTTATTTTCATTTAACTTTTTCAAAAAATAAGATTTTGGATCTTCATTTTTAAAATAACTATACGCCTCTTGAAACACTTCAATAGCTTTACCAAAACCAATAATTAATGGTGTTGCGACTGTTCCACCTCGCAAACCCTCTTCTTGTCCTGCTCCATGTATAACAGGTAATAAGTTTCGTTTTCTAAGGTCGCGAATGTAAACAGCACCAATTCCTTTAGGTCCACCAACTTTGTGCGCAGAGAATGACATTACATCAACATTCATATCATCAACGTCAATTTCTGTTTTACAAAAACTTTGAGCTGCATCTGAGTGAAATAAAATACCTTTTGAAAAGCAAAACTCCCCAATTTCGCTGATCGGGTTAATTGTCCCTAGCTCATTATTAACATGCATTATAGATACGAGAGCTGTATCCTCTCTTACAGCAGCTTTAACATTCTCAGCTTTAATAACGCCATTCTCATCAGGGTCAACAAGCGTAATCTCATACCCTAAATTTTGAAAGTAGTCACATATAGCAAAAATGCATTTGTGTTCAATTGAAGAGATCACTATGTGTTTTTTGTTCCTGAGGGTTTCATCACCTAATAACATACTTTTAAAAGCTACATTATTAGATTCAGTGGCACCGCTAGTGAATACAATCTCGCTAGGAAAGGCTCCTATTTCATCTGCTAAGAGCTCTCTTACTTCATTGACCTTGGCTAATGCAGATTCGCCTAAGAAGTGGCTAGAAGCAGAGTTGGCATAGCAGCTCTCAAATGCATCCATTAGGGATTTTTTTACTTCTGGTAAAATTGGATATGAGGCGGCTGTATCGAGATATATCATTTAATTAATCCTTCATTTGAGGGTTCAAGAATAACATAAAGAGACAAAACCTTAACCTACATGGTGGCTAACTTCTAAAATAATGCTAAGACCCGCTCCACTTCCCCGTGATCACATCCGAAAATTATAAATTGGTGAGTAATCAGTTGCATGGATGCAAATTAAGCCGTGACTTCGCCATGGATGGCAAATACACGGCGATTACGTTCACATCAATTTTTAACTTGAGGAATCAGTGTGATCCTCGGGTGCGCCGTGGGATTCCAAAGGGCGGTCGGCGGCAGCTGCCCTTTGGTTGCCGTCGCCAACGCGACAATAAAGCGCTAAAGCACGCCCTACAGGTGGTCTGGTTTGAGGTTTTAGGTTCTAGGTTCTAGGCGCGAGGTTCTAGGCGCGAGGTTCTAGGCTTTTTGCACAAGCTCGCTACCCGTAGCTCGTTGCTCGTCGCCTTTTTCTTTACCCTCATTCACTGCGCTTTAAAGCAATATTGACGCGCTAAAGCACGCCCTACAGGTGGTCTGGTTTTAGGTTTTAGGTTTTAGGTTTTAGGCACGAGGTTCTAGGCTTTTTGCACAAGCTCGCTACCCGTAGCCCGCAGCTCGAAACCCGAAGCCCGTTGCCGACATCTCTGCGCTGTTTTTTAAATCACCTTGCAAACACATAAAATACCGCTAAACTAATCATTAGCAACCTAATGACTGCATAGGTAATCATTAATGAAATCTAAACACGCATTAAAACTAGCGCAGCGTATGGGGGATTTAATTCGCCAGCACCGTACTTTGCATTATACGCAGAGCACCTTTGCCAAGATGATTGGCGTATCGCGCTCTACGGTGCAAAAGCTTGAGCAAGGTGACGTGGTTAAAAGTGATATATTGTTTGAAGCACTTGTGGTGTTGCAATTACAAGGGTCACTGCTCGATGAAATTAACGAATTAGCTGCTGATGTAGGTGGCTATAATGCACGGCAACGTAAAACCAATAAAACACAGGTGATTAACGATGACTTCTGAGTGCTATGTGTTTATTGATGGGTTAGAAGACAACCCCATTATTTGTGGTTTTTTTAAATTAAATACGCAAACAGGCCGTGGGGAGTTTAACTATGGTAAAAGTTACCTAGCTCGCGCAGATGCCTTTGCGCTTGATCCCATTCATTTGCCTTTACAGCCAGGCATTGTCAGTTATACCGCTAATAAAGGTGTATTTGGGGTATTAAGTGATGCGGGCGCTGATTCGTGGGGGCGCAAGCTGATTTTATCTTTGCATACGAGCAAACCACAAAACGAGTTGGAGTTTTTGCTTGCAGGCTCGGGCTATGGCGTTGGCGCACTGGTATTTAGCTTATCGCGCAGTGCGTCTAAACATAAAACCAATAAAAATACGTTGGCTGATTTAACTTTACTAAATCAAGCAAAAGACGATCTCCTTGCTAATAAAGCTATTTCAAATGAGGCTAAAAAAGCCTTTGAGTTTGGCCAAAGCATGGGGGGAGCAAGGCCTAAAACCTCAGTGCAAATTGGCAGCAAGCTTTATTTGGCTAAATTTAATCGTCAAGACGATTTGTTTAACCTAGTCAGGGCCGAACACGCTGCCATGTGTATGGCGAAAGAGCTAGGTATCCGTAGTGCAAATACCCAAATTCATGAAACTAAAAACGGTGATGTACTGCTGGTTGAGCGCTTTGATGTAAGTAATGGTTTACCAACTCATCACTTTTTAAGCGCCAATAGCTTGCTGCAAAAGCCTAAAGTGGCGTTCAGTGATTTAGCAACTTACTACAGTTACGGTGAATTGGCTGAGTTTATTCGCCACCATACTGGTGAGTATGCTGATGATGCAACAGAGCTTTACAAGCGCATGGTGTTTAATGCGCTGATTGGCAATACTGACGATCACAGCCGTAACCATGCTTTTTTGTATCACTTTGCTGATAAAACATGGCGCTTAAGCCCAGCTTACGACATCACCCCAATCAATAACTCAAAACAACATGGTATAGGACTTGGCGATGATGGCCGATATGCCAGTATCGACAATTTATTATCGCAAGCTAAACGTTTTGGTTTAACGAGGGCAAAGGCGACAAAAATAATCAGTCAAATGAAAGGCTATATCCAGCAATGGCCGAGCCACTTTAAGCGCTTTGCCGATATCAGCGATACAGATATAAAACGTTTAGCAAGTGTTATTGCGCAGCTTGATTAAAGATTGAGCCCACGCGGGTGCTAGGTTTGAGGCTCGAGGCGCGAGGTTTGAGGTTTGAGGTTCTAGGCACGAGGTTTGAGGCTTAGGTGCAAGGCTGTTTGTACTAGCTCGAAACCCGCAGCCCGTAGCTCGCTGCCCGTTGCCAACATCTCGGCGCTGCGCTTTAAACCAATATTGACGCGCTAAAGCACGTCCTACAAGTGGTCTGGTTTTAGGTTCTAGGTTCTAGGTTCTAGGTTTTAGGTTCGAGGCGCGAGGTTTTAGGTGCAAGGCTGTCTGTACTAGCTCGCTACCCGCAGCCCAAAACCCGTAACCCGCAGCCCGTCGCCCGAAACCCGTAGCTCGTAACCTTTCACTTTTTTAGATCTTTTTGCGTAACCAAAACAAGCTGCCTTCGGTGGCTATCCAGGCTTGCTTACCGAGTGACTCTAGATAAATACCCACTTCTTCTTTACTGCCTGGGCTGTAAAACTCAATTTGGTCATTTTTTAGTTTTTCTTGCCCGGTGAGTATTTTTATAAAATGCTTATTAAGCTGTTTAAGCTGCTTTTTGTATTGCTTAGCTTGGCTAGAATCACCATTTTTATGAAACTCACTCAGGGCGCGGCTTGCTGTGGCATGGAGCTCTTCGCTGTCGAAGTCGGCTAAAAACGCATCTAGCTTTTGCCACTGGCCTTTAATTATGTAACAGTTCATTAGCCAATGGCGGTTCGCTTGATTATCCATGGGGTTTAGTTGCCACAGCGTTTCAAATTCATCCATGGCAAGTTGTATATTACCTTGTAACGCGTTGATTTGTGCGCGGTGCGCCCGTAGCATCATATAAGGGCGTGTTTCGTGGTTCAGCCAAAAGTGGCCTTGATTTTGTGCTATGTATTGCTCTGTTATCAAACCCTCAAACAGTTCAAGTAACGCCTCTATCGGTTCAAACGCGCTGGGGGTAAAGTCGCTAAGGATTGCTTCCATTAATTGATCAATCACTTCGTCGTCAATCATTTTAACGGCATCAAAATCATCGTTGCCGTGTTGGTGTGCATACTCTTCTAAAAATTGTTCATTAAACGCGGCTTCGTCTTCATCGCTCCAGCTGGTGTCTTCAATAAAACGAACGCTATAAAGCACATCGGCTACAAAGTAGGTGTAATTCTTTTTATAGGCTTGCGCTAGGCCTTGGTTGTCAGCAAATTTTTTCACTGCAGCTTGCTCAGAGCTAAACGCATTAAGTACTGTATTCAAACTTGCTAGCACCTCTTTTTGGTGTTTGTTTAGGCTGCGTTTGTCAATAAACTTAAGTGCCTGTAATGCCCCTTTACAGTAATTAGGTAATGGCATATTAGCTTTGAGTGAATCGCGGTAGTCAGTTTTCGATAAGCTGCATTTAGTGGGCATTTTAAAGTCTTCGCTCATCACTTTTTGCATGCTGTTATTGTAATTTTCCATCAGGCTTTCGAGGTACTTTAACTCAGCGTCTGTTGTAAAATTAATCTCACCTAGTAGGTCTGGCTGCCATTGGCTGGGCATTATTATGTCGGGCAGTAAGCCTAACCCTAAAAAGTAACCCTGAATAAAGTAATAATCTGGCTGTTTTGCACTTAGCTTGCTAAGTTTTATAACTTCGCTACGAATTTTTGCGGGCGACATAACTCACTCTTTTTTGATATTTTTTACTACAATAAAGCCGTACTTAAAAACAATCAAGTGAGTTAACGTTTAAATAGGCTAGCCTTTAGTATGCTTGGCCTGTATAATTTGCCGCCTTATTTACACCTATTGCTTGGTCTATTTTCGCACCTGCTGCGCCCATAACCCTGTCAGTATTTTTCTAGGATTACGTTTTTTGATCTCCACCGCAAATATCACCATGCAGTTTGGCGCAGAGCCGTTGTTTGAAAACATTTCAGCTAAATTTGGTAACGGTAACCGTTACGGTTTAATTGGCGCTAACGGCTGCGGCAAGTCGACTTTTATGAAAATTTTAAGCGGTGCGCTAACACCCAGTGCAGGTAATGTGTCTATTACGCCGGGGCTAAAATTAGGTAACCTAAGCCAAGATCAGTTTGCGTTTGAGCAATACAGTGTGGTTGATGCGGTCATTATGGGCGATGTTGAACTTTGGAAAGTAAAGCAAGAGCGCGACCGTATTTATTCGCTGCCCGAAATGAGCGAAGAAGACGGCATGAAAGTGGCCGAGCTTGAAAGCGTTTTTGCTGAAATGGACGGTTACACGGCAGAAAGCCGCGCAGAAGAAATACTGCTTGATGCGGGTATAGATAAAGAATTTCATTATGGCTTAATGGCAAACGTAGCCCCAGGTTGGAAATTACGGGTGCTATTAGCACAGGCTCTTTTTGCTAATCCTGATATTTTACTGCTTGATGAGCCAACCAATAACTTAGACATTCATACCATTACGTGGCTTGCAAATGAGCTTAACCAACGTAAATGCACCATGATCATTATTTCCCATGACCGTCACTTTTTAAACTCGGTATGTACTCACATGGCCGACATTGATTACGGTGAGCTGCGTATTTACCCAGGTAACTACGAAAAATACCTTGAAGCTTCAGGCTTACAACGTGAACAGCTACTTGCTGAAAACGCGAAAAAAAGCGCTGAAATAGACGAACTTCAAGACTTTGTGAATCGCTTTGGTGCTAACGCCTCTAAAGCGAAACAAGCGAGTTCACGGGCTAAAAAAATGGACAAAATTAAACTTGATGAAGTTAAAGCATCGAGTCGAATGACTCCGTCGTTAAGTTTTGACGAGGGCAAAAAAATGTATCGCCAAGCACTTGAGCTAACCAAGCTTGGCCATGGGTTTGATGGCGAAACGTTATTTACCGGTGGTGATTTGCTCCTCGAAGCCGGTGCTAAACTGGCGGTTATAGGCGAAAACGGGGTAGGTAAAACGACTTTTTTACGCTGTTTGGTTAACGAACTTAAAAGCAACGAGGGCGAAGTTAAGTGGTCTGAAAATGCCACGTTTGGTTATTGCCCACAAGACAGCAGCAAAGATTTTGATAACGATTTAACGCTGTTTGATTGGATGTCGCAATGGCGTACCGCTAAACATAACGATTTAATGGTGCGCGGCATGTTAGGGCGTTTGTTGTTTACCGCGGACGATGCGAATAAAAAAGCCCGTAACTGTTCAGGTGGTGAAAAAAACCGTTTGTTATTTGGTAAGTTAATGATGCAAGACGTTAACGTACTGATAATGGATGAACCCACAAACCACATGGATATGGAAGCCATTGAAGCGCTTAACAATGCGCTAAAAGAGTTTAAAGGCACGCTGATTTTTGTAAGTCACGACCGTGAGTTTGTATCGTCACTGGCAACCCGTATTGTTGATATTAAAGACAAGCAAGTGATTGACTTTCAAGGCACATTTGACGAGTACCTAGCAAGCTGCGAAGAAAATAAAGTAGCTTAAGTGAAAGGTTAAAGGTTAAAGGTTAAAGGTTAAAGAAATAACCTAAACCATTTAAAAGCGGTGCTTGTTTAAGCGCCGTTTTTTTGTGCCTGTAATTTAGGTTCGGGGTTCGGGGTTCGGGGTTCGGGGTTCGGGGTTCGGGGTTCGGGGTTCGGCAGAGTTGTGCTTAGTATCAATTAAAACGCGATTGGTAATATATTGATAAAAAGGCAAAAAAAAGCTTTATTTTTTGTTTGCTCATTTGCCCTCATTCTTTGCTCTTTGTGCAAATAGGTTTTAAGTGATTTATTCACCACAGAGATTAAGAGGCGCGGTGTTTTTAGAAGAAATAAAAAAGCCAACTACTATCCTGTAGCAGCAATTTTATATCGCGTCAGAGTTAAACTTAAATATGTATTTACCACCGAGAACACAGAGTTCACAGAGAAATGCTTAAAAAATACCGTTCCATCTCTGTGCAGCGCAAAGCGCCTCGAGAACCTCTGTGGTGCAAAAATTGTTTTTAGCAGAAAATGTCTTTCGTAGCAGCAATTTTATATCGCGTCAGACCTAGGTTATTAAACACAAAAACGCGGGATAAACCCGCAGCTACGTGGTGATAATTATTGGTAGCAGCGATTTTATATTCAGGCCTAGGTATTAAACTATACTCGCGCCTCGCAGCCCGTTGCCCGTAACCTTTAACCTTTAACCTTTAACCTTTAAATAATATAAAAAAAGGGAGTATCGCTACTCCCTCTTTAATTGTTACTTGGGTTTATTTAATATCAAATCGGTCGGCGTTCATTACTTTTACCCAAGCATGAACAAAGTCATGTACAAACCGAGTTTTATTGTCGTCTTGTGCATAAAACTCTGCCAATGCCCGTAAAATTGAGTTTGATCCAAACACTAAATCAACACGGGTGGCGGTCCACTTTGTTTTACCGCTTGCGCGGTCGACGATGTTGTACTCGCCTTTAGATGCTGGCTCCCAGCGGTTATTCATGTCGGTTAAATTAACAAAAAAGTCGTTACTCAGTACGCCTACGTTGTCGGTAAACACGCCATGTTCACTGTTGCCATAGTTAGTGCCTAGTACGCGCATTCCGCCTAATAATACGCTCATTTCTGGTGCAGTTAACCCCATTAATTGGCTACGCTCTAAAAGTAGCTCTTCGGCTGACACTACATAATCTTTTTTCAGCCAGTTTCTAAAACCGTCGTGAATGGGCTCGAGTACGTCAAACGATTCTGCGTCGGTCATGTCAGCAGTTGCATCACCTCGTCCTGGCGCAAACGGTACGGTTATATCAACCCCCGCCTTTTTAGCCGCTTGCTCAACTGCGGCCGTGCCGCCTAGTACAATTAAATCGGCTAAGCTGACAGGTTTAGCTAAACTTGCTTGCAGTTTTTCAAGGGCGCTAAGTACATTCGCTAACCGTTCTGGTTCGTTACCTTGCCACGTATTTTGCGGTGCTAAACGAATACGCGCGCCATTGGCGCCACCTCGGTGATCTGAGCCTCTGTAGGTACGCGCGCTGTCCCATGCGGTGTTAATTAAGTCGGTTTCGCTAATGCCACAGTTAAGTAGCTTCGCTTTTAGTTCGCTAATTTCAGTATCGCTTAGGGTGTAATTAACTGCAGGAATAGGATCTTGCCAAATTAAATCTTCACTGGGTACATCGGCACCTAAATAACGTGATTTTGGTCCTAAGTCGCGGTGGGTTAACTTAAACCAAGCGCGGGCAAATACGTCAGTAAAGTACTCAAAATCGTTATTAAAACGCTCTATAATTTTACGATACGCGGGGTCCATTTTCATTGCCATGTCGGCGTCGGTCATGATTGGGTTTAAACGAATCGATGGGTCTTCTACATCAACGGGTTTGTCTTCTTCTTTAATGTTAACCGGTTCCCATTGCCATGCCCCTGCGGGACTTTTTGTAAGCTCCCAGTCATAGTTAAGTAGTAAATAACAATAGCCGTTATCCCATTTGGTTGGATAAGTGGTCCATGCGCCTTCAATACCTGAGGTCATAGTATCGCGGCCAATGCCACGAGTTTTATGGTTATTCCAGCCTAGGCCTTGCTCGTGTACGTCGGCGGCTTCTGGCTCTGGCCCTAGATTAGATTCTTGGCCGTTACCATGCGTTTTACCTACTGTATGACCACCTACCGTTAGGGCTGCGGTTTCTTCATCGTTCATTGCCATACGTGCAAAGGTTTCGCGCACTTGCTCGGCGGTTTTAAGTGGATCGGGCTGGCCGTTCACCCCTTCTGGATTTACGTAAATTAAACCCATTTGTACAGCCGCTAGTGGGTTTTCCATGGTATCGGGTTTATCAACATGGGTATAGCGTTCATCACTTGGCGCAAGCCATTCTTTTTCTGCACCCCAATAAACATCTTTTTCTGGATGCCAAATATCTTCACGGCCACCGGCAAAACCAAAGGTTTTTAGTCCCATTGATTCATACGCCATATTACCGGCTAAAATAATTAAATCGGCCCATGAAAGTGCGTTGCCATATTTCTTTTTGATTGGCCATAATAAGCGGCGTGCTTTGTCGAGATTGGCGTTATCTGGCCACGAATTAAGGGGTGCAAAACGTTGATTACCGGTACCACCGCCGCCTCGGCCATCAGCTAAACGGTACGAGCCCGCAGAGTGCCATGCCATACGGATCATCAGGCCACCATAGTGCCCCCAATCGGCTGGCCACCATGCTTGGCTTTGAGTCATTAAGTTTTTTAAATCGGTTTTTACGGCTTCTAAGTCAAGCGTTTTAAACGCTTGTGCGTAGTTAAAGCTGCTGTCGTAGGGGGTGCTTTTTTTATCGTGTTGATGAAGAATGTCTAAATTGAGTGAGTTTGGCCACCAATCTGTATTGGTATATTCTGTTGTAGTATTACTGCCGTGCATAACCGGGCATTGACCCGCTTTATGATTACTCATTTTGAGCTCCTTTTTAAATACAAATAAAAACATCTCTTTAGAGGAAGTTTTTACTATTTTGTCATCGTGTTAATGACGTGTTTGGTCTCTTTTATTAATATACGTATACCTACTGCATTACGCCAGTGCAAAGTAATGACTTAATACGATTGCAATCATTGATAAATACGATGTTCACTAACAAAGCTGCGCTTAAATAATTTAAAACTTTTTATAAAAAAGATGATCGTAATTAAATGTAGCCACGTAATGTAATTTGAAGGGTTTGAAAGTGACTTAAATTTATTTAAGTGCACATTGGAATATTCCCCCCTTCGCCATGAAATTATAGTTATAAAAGGTGTATAAGTTATTTATGCACCTTTATTTTTTTCTTGTTTCAAACTATTTGAATCTAATTAAGTAATTATTCAGGTAGGCTGCTTTAATATATACCTTATCTCCTATTGTTCCCTTTGACATTGTTGATGTAGTTTTCGGCCAGCTCATTTTGAGCTGGTTTTTTTTGTTATAGCATACCGCCCCTAGTACCATTGATGCGTGCATGTTAAAGTTGGCAAAGCGATTAACTCATTTTTTAACTAGGCATATTAATGCGTTTTTATTTTTTACTACTTATTGTACTTACTGGTACTCTTTCGTCTACGGTTCAAGCTGCTGATAAAAGTACCGCTTCATTAGACGAGCAACACCAACGTGAATTAGCACAGCTAAAAGAGCCGATGTATAAGCCATTACTTGAGCGTTATATTCTTGATGAATTAAAGTCGGTGCGCCAAGATCAACAAAAACTTCGCGAAGACGTAACCAAACAAGTTACTCACACCCAGCTTGATACCGCAGACCGCGCAATTACTTATACTACCGATACCATAAATAATGTATTTTTTATTATTACCGCCACCGCTTCTATTTTGGTACTAGTAGGCTGGAATTCATTACGTGATGTGAAAAACAAAGTAGAAGACATAGTAAACACCCGAGTGAGTGTTATCACTGACGAGTATGAAGATCGCTTAAAGATTTTAGAAGAAAAACTGCGAGTACGCTCTGAAGAAATACTCAGTAACCAGGAGCGCATTTCGATCACTAACGAAGTTCATTCGTTATGGATGCGGGCAAACCTTGAAAGTGATATTGCAAATAAAATTGAAATATTTGATGAAATTTTAAAACGCAAGCCAGAAGATGTAGAGGCTATTGCCTATAAGGCCGATGCTTTATTAGAACTAAATGAGACTGAGCAAGCTATTAAGCTTTGTAACCAGGCAATTGATATAGATAGTGATTATGGGTATGCATATTGGCAACGTGCTTGTGCGTACGCGTTAACACATGAACATGCCGATTCGCTTGCTGATATAAAAATGGCGCTAGAATACTCACCTAATTTACGCAACGAGCTACTTCACGAAAGTGCGTTTGCAAGCCTACATGACAACGACAGCTTTAATGCTATTGTTTCCAAAGAAGACTAAGTATTTCTAGGGTCTGTTGACCTTTCAAGGTTAAATTTGCAGCAGTCTGTTTGGTATTTAGGCAAGGCAGAGCCTATGTGTTGTGGCTATTCCCCATAAATAGGTGATAACGCAGCATCAATGCCAAACAGGCGCTGCCCGAAGGGTTCTGCCTAGGGGCGATTTACGCTTTGTTGCCACCATGGATGTAAGCCAGTAGAATAACGCAGGAGCAGTTATCGAGCCCACTAGGTTACAAACATCACGCCGCGATTAAACCGCTCCTAGTTTGAACAAATTTTAATCCGCAAAGGTCAACAGACCCTAGCGTTTAAAATATAAATCTATTGCTTTAGTGAGCAGCTCGTCGAGCTGCTCTTCAAAGTCTTCTATGTTAATTTCAAAATGATTCAAATATGCTTTGGCCTGCACTTGAGATAAATTGCGGTTTTTAACGCTGTATTGCCGCTCATCTTTTTGCTTGTCGAATCGGGGTAAAAATAATAATTGCGCATAATAAGGTGACTTAATATGCTTATTCGCAAAGCGACAAAAGTCTTCAATATGGCCTGCGCCCTCAGGGCCTAAACAGCCGGGCTCTACACGATACATTACACGAATTTTTTTCTCGTCACTTAACTGCATAATTAATAATTACCTAAAAAATAATACCCTAATCACTTTGCCATCTTTAATTTGATAGCTTGAAATAAGCTCTGAGCGTTTATCTATTACGTTCGCATCGGTTGAGCAGGTTTCTGATAACTCATGGTCGATAACAATGTCACCATGCACAATACGCTTTATAGGTGATGAATGTATGCATTTAAGCTTTTTAAACATAAGACCATAACGCGCTATTAATTTTTTTTTACCTTTAAATAATAGCTCATTTGGGAAAATATAAAACTCAACATCTTCATCATACAAACGTATAAATTCTTCAATGTTACGCGCGTTATAAGCATTAACCAATTGCTCTATAACTGCAAGTGACTCTCGAGACTGTTTTGCTTTGTCTCGCTGTTTTTCTGTAAGTGCATTTTTTGCTTGCGTTAAGGCTTGCTCAGCCTCTGCTATCGCTTGGGCTTTGTTAATTTTACTTTTAGGCTGTTCAACTGGCTTTGTTAATTCGCTACCGAATACTTTAGAATCATCCGCTTTACTTGATTCAACTGTCACTTTTTTTACCGGTGGTGTTTGCAGCTCCGATGTGCTGAGCTCACCTTGTTCGGGCGCCGCTTTTTGCTCAGTTACAGCGCTATCCTTGGCGTGTTTAATGGCTGAGGTATTTGCCTGCACTCGCGGCTCTGTAGCATTAATACTCAATGCTACACTGGAAAATAAAAACGCCAAAAAGGGTAATAAAAATTTCATAGTTTCCTAAAGCCACCGCAAAATACAATTAAAACCAAACATAGCAAATTTTACTCTTTTGAGATAGTTATTATGCCTAATACTACTCTACCCTAGTATGTCTAGACTATTTTAATTTTAATCCGGGGTTAAGTTTTAGGTTTTAGGTTTTAGGCTGTTTACACTAGCTCGCTGCTCGTCGCTCGTAACCCGTAACCCTTGGCTCGCACGTTCCAGGCATAAAAAAAGCCGCATAAAATGCGGCTTTGGGGGTTTAGTCTCACTTCACTTTGGGCGTGTCTCCAAAACTTAGTGAATACGTTACCAAGGAACTGTCGTATTTAACCTGAACTCTGGATAATAAATCTCTTAACCAAAGTTCAGGTTATTTAGTTAATTAAATTGACTCTAGGGCAATTTTAACCATTTCGTTGAACGTGGTTTGACGCTCATCTGCAGGTGTTGCTTCGCCGGTGATCACATGGTCGCTTACGGTAAATAATGCCATTGCTTTTGCGCCGTATTCTGCTGCTACGCCGTATAAGCCAGCTGTTTCCATATCAACAGCGAGTACACCTAGTTTGTCTAGATCTTTATAAAATGTGTCGTCTGCTTGATAAAAAGTATCCGTAGTAAATACGTTACCTACTTTTGCATCAATACCTAAATTTTTAGCCGCATTTACGCCGTTTAAAAGTAGGTCAAAGTTAGCAATGGCAGCAAAGTCAGTACCACGAACACGGGCACGATTTACGTTTGAATCGGTGCTTGCACCTTGTGCAAAAATTACGTCGCGAATTTTAATATCGCTACCAATACCACCACAGGTACCAATACGAATGATATTTTTAACGCCAAAGCTTACTATAAGCTCACGAGCATAAATTGACATTGAAGGAATGCCCATGCCAGAACCCATAATGCTCACTGGCTTACCTTTGTATGTTCCAGTAAAGCCGTACATGTTACGTACGCCGGTTACTTGCACTGCATCATCTAAAAAGTTTTCAGCAATATATTGTGCACGTAGCGGATCGCCTGGCATTAATACTGTTTCGGCAAAATCACCTACGTTTGCACTGATATGCGGAGTACTCATCGATTGTTTTCCTTTTGTTTGGCTAAAAGCCCTATTAC
This sequence comes from Pseudoalteromonas sp., assembly GCF_018402495.1. Lineage (GTDB taxonomy): Bacteria > Pseudomonadota > Gammaproteobacteria > Enterobacterales > Alteromonadaceae > Pseudoalteromonas. Next base: position 458,712 of record NZ_JAGYIU010000003.1, on the reverse strand, counting down.
TTTAAAAATAGCGAGCGTATTTTTAAGTTATTTAACTGTGTTCAGCTTATCAATAAAGCCATCACCATATTCTAACGCTTTTAAGTTAAACCATTGCGCAAGTGTTTGACCGATATCAGCAAAGCTATTGCGTTCACCCAGCGGGGTATTTTTCATCCCTGGCTGATAGGCAATAACTGGCACATATTCGCGGGTGTGCTCAGACCCTGGAAAGGTCGGGTCACAGCCATGATCGGCGGTGATCATTAATAAATCATCAGGCTTTAATTGCCCTAAAATAGTGGGTAAGTAGTCATCAAACTCTTTGAGCGCTTTAGCATAGCCAATGGGGTTGCGACGATGACCAAACTTCTCATCAAAATCAACTAAATTGGTAAAAATCAAACTGTGATCCGGCGCAGTCGCCATCACCTCGCGGGTTTTTTCTAGCAAGTTCATTAACCCTGGCGCTTTATGCTTTTGAGTAATGCCTTGATGCGCATAAATATCTGAAATTTTACCAATACTAATCACTTCGCCACCGTCTTTTGCAAGTACATCAAGCAATGTTGGCGATGGCGGTAATACTGAATAATCACGACGATTACCTGTTCTGGCAAAGTCTTGATTGTTTGAACCCAAAAATGGCCGCGCAATCACTCGTCCTATATTCATTTCATCAAGCAGCGCCCGTGCGATTTCGCAAACTTGATAAAGCTTCTCTAGGCCGAATGATTCTTCATGCGCGGCTATTTGAAACACACTGTCAGCTGAGGTGTAACAGATTGGTTTACCTGTTTTTACGTGCTCTTCACCTAGCTGCTCTAAAATCGTGGTACCTGAGGCATGGCAATTGCCTAAAATGCCCGGAATACCAGTGCGAGCAATAAACTCGTCTACAAATTCTTGTGGGAAACTCGGCTGTGTTTTAGGGAAGTAACCCCAATCAAATAACACTGGCACGCCTGCCATTTCCCAATGACCCGATGGCGTGTCTTTACCGCTTGAAAGCTCTTTTGCGTAACCCCATGCACATTGTGGTTCATGTCGCTCAGCAACTAAACAGGGTTCTTTACCAGCGGCTTCACATGCAGCCACTAACCCTAATTTTGAAAGGTTAGGAAGCGAAAGCTTACTGCCAGTCTCGTCATAATATGCCTTGAGTAAATGTGCGAATGTATTAGCACCAACATCACCAAATTTATCTGCATCGGGTGCTGCGCCAATTCCTAAACTATCCGCCATTAAGATAATTGCTCTTGCCATTGTGACCTCACATCTGTTCTAGGTGGTTACTTTATCTGCTCTTCGAATTTTCCGTACAGGACATAAGTCCTGTTTCATAAAACCTAAACATTATAAATTTGCACTCTTAAGCGAAGCAAAAGAGATTAATCGTGTCTTTTTTGCTATTGTGATCTACCAACAATATATCCTTCTGTGTGGGTGAGAACTTTAGTGACACGAACTATTATAGCTATTGCAGGCGCGTCGGCGTCAGGCAAATCTCTATTTAGCCAAACTATTTACAATGAATTGGTAAATGAGCTTGAACCAGGCGCTATCGCCATTATTGAAGAAGATGCTTATTACAAGGATCAATCGCATTTGCCGATGGCACATCGTACGCAAACGAATTACGACCATCCTGATGCATTTGAACACGAGCTATTGCTTGAGCATTTAACGCAACTTCGTAATGGCCACTCTGTTAAAGTACCAACATATGATTATGCCCAGCATACACGTAGCGATAAAACGCGCCGTGTGGCTTCGGCTAAAATACTCATTGTAGAAGGTATTTTATTACTGAGTGATAAAGCGCTTAATAAAGAATTTGATATCAAGGTGTTTATAGATACACCATTGGATATTTGTTTAATGCGCCGAATGCAACGCGACATGGAACAAAGAGGCAGAACATTACAATCTGTTGTTGAGCAATATCAAGCAACTGTTAGACCGATGTTTTATCAATTTATTGAGCCTTCAAAGCATAACGCTGACTTAGTTGTGACTCGAGGCGGTATGAATCGCGTTGCGATTGATATTATAAAAAGTAAAATAAAATATATTTTACAAGAATAACAACGGGAAACGTTTGTATGACAACATTTATGAGCTTAGTAGGCATGCTAGTGCTACTAGGCATTGCCTTTGCAGCCTCAACGAATCGCAAGGCAATTAAATTAAGAACCGTTGGCATTGCATTTGCTTTACAAATTGCAATCGGCGGTTTTGTACTGTTTTTTGAAGCAGGAAAAAATGTATTAGCGAGTATGTCTCGCGCCGTGTCTTCGGTGATTGGATTTGCTAACGATGGTATAAGCTTTTTATTTGGCCCATTGGCATCGCAAGATACACTCGGGTTTATTTTTGCCATTCAAGTATTGCCAGTAATTGTATTTTTCTCAGCGCTTGTTGCTGTGCTTTACCACCTTGGCATTATGGATTGGATAATTAAAATTTTAGGCGGTGGTTTACAAAAGCTATTGAAAACCTCGCGTACAGAGTCGCTTTCAGCCACAGCAAATATTTTTGTTGGCCAAACTGAAGCGCCACTCATAGTTAAACCGTTTATTGCGACAATGACCAAATCGGAATTGTTTGCCGTAATGGTTGGTGGCTTAGCCACCGTGGCTGGCTCTGTAATGGCCGGTTACGTGATTATTGGTGTAGACCTTAAGTACTTAATTGCGGCCAGCTTTATGGCGGCGCCTGGTGGTTTCTTAATGGCAAAAATGATAGTGCCAGAGACCGAAACACCTAAAGATGATTTAGCCGATATAGATTTAGGCGACGACAAACCGGTTAATGTTATTGATGCAGCAGCATCAGGTGCGTCAAACGGTATGCAGTTGGCACTTAATGTAGGTGCAATGCTACTTGCTTTTGTTGCATTAATTGCTTTATTAAACGGTTTGTTAGGCGGTATTGGTGGGTTGTTTGATTACCCAACATTAACGCTACAAGAAATTTTAGGCTACTTGTTTGCCCCTGTTGCATGGTTATTAGGTGTACCGTGGAATGAGGCAATTTTAGCCGGCAGCTTTATTGGTCAAAAGTTAGTAGTAAATGAGTTTGTTGCTTACTTAGACTTTATAAATTATCGCGATACGTTAAGTGCGCATACACAAGCAATTGTTACTTTTGCTTTGTGTGGCTTTGCTAACTTATCATCGATAGCCATTTTACTAGGTGGATTAGGCGGTATGGCGCCTAGTCGGCGAAAGGATATCGCACGCTTAGGGCTCAGAGCAGTGTTAGCAGGATCTATGGCTAACCTTATGAGCGCAGCAATTGCTGGGTTTTTCCTCTCGCTAGCTTAGAAACTTAATGAGACGATCCCTCTGTTGCAAAACAATAGGATAGCGCTTTAAGGGGTTAAAGCACTATCTGACTTGAACGATACTTCACCAAGGGCCGCAAGGCCCTTTTATCGTTTTTATAGCCGTTACTTTCTAAACTCTCAACAATTCATACCTAAAAAATTCCCTAGCAAAGCCATCATTGCACTCACTAAAAAATATGAATAACTGTGTAACTGCAGAAGTATTTACTTATTAGCCCTTTACAAGGTTACAAGGCACTTGAGAGTGTAAAATATAGCGAAGTTAACAAGAATGAATGGCTGTGAAGAGGTAATATAGGCATTATTAAGCGGGAACTTTTTCAGTTTTTCTGTGCTTATGGTCTAAACGCTTAATTTTTTACATAACGTTTAATGTAAGGTTCATAGCCAGACTCAGCCTTAAGCTGCTCAAGTGCTTGATTAAAGCGTTTCACTACCACAGGTGAAGCGGCTTTATTAAAACCAATATAGTTGCCTTTAAGCTCATCCACATGAATTTGCTTGAGCTTCACCAAGTCATCCCTAGAGTACCCAAATGGCTCAGTTTGATGATCAATAGTAAAGTCAGAGCCAATAATTAAATCGATGCGTTTTTTAAAAAACAATCGCATAAATGAGTCTGATTCACTAAACAGTAGTAAGTTTTTATCGGTAACAAACCCGAGTCGACGCACCAGCATTTCATAAATGTCGCCTCGGACTATGCCCAACGAGTAGTTTTTAGCGTGTGAAATATCGTCCATTACAATATGGTCGCTGGTTTTTAATTTAAAAAAGTAGGTTTGGCTCGATACCAAAGGTCCGACCCATTCAAAAAGCGGAATACGTTCTTGGGTTTTTGCCAAAGAAATGATGGCTGAGTGTGGGTTATTTTGCACTAACTGGTAAGCACGTTTCCAAGGTAACATAATAAATTCACACTCTAGTGCGGCACGAGCACAAGCCTCTTTCACTATGTCATAATTAATACCCGCTAGCTGCCCAGCTTCATCTTGAAAATTGTAAGGGGCAAAGCTTTCGGTATAAATAACCAATTTAGGCTCATTAGCCTGAATATTATGGCTAAATATCAACCCTAACGCTAATAATGTAAATTTAAAAATAAACACCTCCTGTGATTTAAGTATAAACTTTAACCCAAAAAACCCATAGAGACCATTAATTTATAGCACTGTTTATAATGTTAAAAATAGCAGATGATCTGAGAATGACTATAGTTAATAATACCAATCCGCAATAATACTCAATCATTTTGCGGGGCTAAACGTGTCGCTATCTGTGTTAAAAAATTCTCATTTAGAACAACTAAATAGCGAATTTTTTGCCTAGCTATCAACCCGTTTTTCCTGCCTCAAAATAGACCGCTTAATTAAGCGAATTGGTATAAATTTACAGATGGTGGGGAGGTATTCTTAAATTTCAGGCACAAAAAAAGCGCCTTAAGCGCTTTTTTTCATTTTACTTAAAAAGTAAAATTATACAGCTGTGATGTTATCAGCTTGAGGACCTTTTTGACCTTGTGAAAGAGTAAACTCTACACGTTGGCCTTCAGCTAAAGTTTTGAAACCTTCGCTTTTGATTGCTGAGAAATGTGCGAAAACGTCTGGACCGTTTTCTTGCTCGATAAAACCAAAACCTTTAGACTCGTTGAACCACTTAACTGTACCTGATACGATGTTAGACATAGTATTATTCCTGATATAAAAAATTAAATTGTGCCCTAATGGGCGGTGTAGCAAAAAATGAGATGGTACTTAAAAACTTCAGGACGGTACTACAAGTATTACTTATACAACAACGAAATGGAGATTTATAAACTATCATGCTTTCTTTCTAGCTGCAGCCCACTATATAGAGTTACAGAATCAAGTCAACCCTTTATGCGATTTAATTTATAAAATAACTTAAGTTGCATGCTTTATAAATTAAGTACTTGTTTAAAGAGCTCAAAATTCAAATTCTAGTGCCATTCTAACGCTATGATTTTTCTCTGACTGGCTGATTTCAGTAATAAAACCGGCTTCCCACTTTAATTGTTTTTGTCCATCAAAGCGGTGTAAACCTATAAATCTGGGGCCAATACCCACAAAGTCTTCGCCAAGATAAGTCTCAACTGCGGGCTGAAAAAGTGCTAGTGATGATTGTTGTAGAGCTAGTTTTATAAAAGCATCACCTATATTAAATCTATAGGTAGAATTAAATAGGCGAAACTTAAATAAAACTTAAGGTAAATTAATTTTTTAAAAAAATTTAATTTAGGCTGGCAATGACGGTTTTATTACGGCCCGTTTCTTTTGCATGATAGAGCGCTTTGTCAGCACATTTGTATACTTGATCAATATCATCATTGTGCTGCGGCCAAATGGCTATACCAATCGATATAGTAATATGACCCACTTTGGGCATTGAGGTTGCCTTAACTTGTTTGCGTAAGCGCTCTGCAATAACAAACGCGCTGTCGCTGTCCTCATTAGGTAGTACGAGTAAAAACTCTTCCCCACCAGTGCGTGCAACAATGTCATGCTTACGTGATACTTTTTGTATAACTTCGGTCAGTGCTTTTAACACTTCATCACCCACGTCATGACCAAATGTATCATTGACACGTTTAAAAAAATCGATATCAATTTCCAAAACTGCAAACGGAATATGCTTATCCATTAGTTTTTCAAGCAGTATATTTAAACTACGCCTGTTATGCGCGCCAGTCAGCGGGTCGGTGAGTGCATCTTGGCGTAATTGGCCCATTTGCGACTGCAGTATATTCACGCCCTCTAACATCGCTGCTTTAAGTTGCTGCGCTTCAAAATACCATGATTTAATATCTTTTAATTTATTAGCACTGTTTTCGTCATTTAATAGATGTGAGCTGTCAGCTAAGAGCTTTAAGGGCCTTGAAATAAAGTGCGCTAAAAGAGCTGTAGCCAGAAGCATAACAAGCACTAAGGGAGTGATGCGTTTAAAAATTTCAACCCCTAACACATCTAAATAGGCGAGTGTGTCTTTTAATGGTCGCTGAACAACAACTCCCCAGTTGGCTATTTTTACAGGGGCATACCCTGCTAACATAGATACATTTTCACTGTTTTTTACTAATTCTTTCCCTAAAGAGCCACTTAGTACAGCAGTGATCACTGAATTATTATTGACCTGCTCACCAATGCGTTTGCTATCGGGATGGTAAATTAGCTTTTTGTTCGCATCGACAACATAAATGTGCGAACCACCAGAATAATAACCTTGTTCTAATAGCTCACTTAGAATATTAGATTCTTTTAAATACAAAGTACCACCAATGTAACCGATATATTCACTATTTTTATCAAAAAGTGGGCTTGTAATAAAAATAATTAAATTACCCTCAGGTGATACATATGGGTAACTGATCAGTGGCTGTTTTTTTGCAAGTGCTTGTTGTGCACCTATAGAGGAAGATGTAACGCCGAGCACATTCGGTAAATAAGGCGAGGTTGCCACCGTTATGCCATTTTTGTTAATAACAACTGAGTTAAAGCTATTGGTTTGCAAATGAAGACGCTTTACTTCATTCTCTAACAATACATTATTATCTAGATCTGCTTCTATTATTTTTGCAGAATATGCCAACTGTTGAAGTGCAGACTCTAAAAAATTATTTGTTGCTGAGGCCAGTTTATTTGCATAAGCGTAATTACTTTTTAGGGTGTAATTAATCAATTGCTCTTTTTGTACTTGATAAATAAAATAAAAGCTACTACCGAGCGCCATAACAACGGCCGAAAGTGCTAAAAACAAAATGAGCTGCCTTAATTTTAAGGTAACTTGAAAAGGAAAAGAAAGACGCAAATTTAATATCACCCTAAACAAATAAAACGGCTGTTATATTACACGCGTATATAATACAGAAATTGAACTCAGTAGCCTAATTTTTGTTATTTTTGGAACAATAAAATGACATTTATTATATATGTCGGGTTTTGCAGTTAAGCTCAATAATCGTTAAGCTGCATGCACTTTATTTTTATTTAGCCTTGAGGTGTGTGTTGCTAAATAAGTACCTGTTGTCGTCTTCTGTTTTTTTAATCGGATGTTTCATGCCAATAAAATCTTCTTTTGCCGATTCTGCGCTGTCGCTTGAACAGCAACTTGGGCAAAAACTTATGCTCGATTTACGCTATTTTTGCCATCAAGGAAGCAGTAAGCGTTGTAGAACGGCACTCACTGAGCTACCTGATGAACTCGCTAAAGCAATTAGCCGTTATGATATTGGTGGGGTTATTTTATTTTCCGAAAACACCCAAAGCATAGAACAAATAATTAGCCTTAATCAGCAACTGCAACAAGCTGCGTCTCACTCTAAATCAGGCTTACCGCTTTTTATTTCAATTGACCAGGAAGGTGGACGCGTAGCACGACTGCCACGTGATGTGGCCACTTCGTTTACCGGTAATATGTCAATTGGTGCAACCTACCCTGAGCATGGTACTTATTTTGCCACCCAAACCGCACGAGTATTGGCCACTGAGCTCTCAGCTTTAGGTATTAATGTCAATTACGCGCCAACCGTTGATGTCAACATGAATCCAGACAACCCGGTCATTAATGTCCGCTCTTTTAGTGAAAACCCAAATGATGTAGCAGCATTAGGTGCCGCACAAGTGAGTGAATTTGAAAAAAATGGCATTATTAGCGCACTAAAGCATTTTCCAGGACATGGCGACACGAATGTAGATAGTCATACTGGCTTGCCTAAAGTGATGCATTCAAAAGAGGTGATTTACGCACAAGATTTAGCACCCTTTAAACACATTATTGAGCAGCATAGTCCGGGCATGATAATGACCGCGCATATTCAATACCCTGAGCTCGATAGCAGTACCTTAACTAATGTTGATGGCAAACAAATGATCAAGCCTGCAACCATGTCACGTAAAATCATGACCGATATTCTTCGTGATGAGCTTAACTATCAAGGCGTAGTGGTGACCGATGCACTTGATATGGCAGGTATTAGTCACTTTTTTAGTCCAACCCAAGCAATTATAAACACCTTTGCCGCAGGGGTTGATATTGCACTTATGCCGATAGAGATTAGAACGCCAGATGACATTAAAAAGCTCGATGCTCTCATTGAGTCATTAGTCAGTGCGGTTAAATCAGAGCAACTTAACGCACAGGAAATTGCGTATTCAGCACAGCGCATTACGTCGCTTAAACGTAAATTTAAATCAAACGCTTTATCTGATCCCATTAAAGCATTAGCCAATGCTAAGCACATTATTGGTAATAAAGCACATCGCGAATTAGAAGCATCACTGGCATTAGCGGCGATCACCCAAATAAAAAATAACAACAACACCTTGCCACTTAAGCTCACTGCTGGCCAACACATTCATATTATAATGCCCGATACACGTAAATGTATGGCTATAAAACAAGCCCTAGCAAGCTTGAGCACGCATAAATTAATTTATAGTTGCAGTAGTTTGCAAGGGTTTGACCCGACACAAGCTGAGCATAATATTAACCAAGCAGACATAGTCATTGCGGGCAATGCTTCGCCAAACCAAAGCGCGGTGGAAATTGGCGGGATGGATGATTTAGCCGATAACCCAGACTTTGCGCTCAATAACGCAGAGCAACCTAAAGCGCTTGAATCATTACTTAAAATGGCTAATAAGCAACAAATACCCACCGTGTTTATTAGTTTGCGAGCCCCTTATGATATTGCGCAGTTTGGCGACTCTGCCGATGCAGTATTAGCTTCATATGCTTATAATATTGACGTAGACAAAAACGAGCAAGTATCTGGGCCTGCATTTACAGCACTTGCTAAAGTATTACTCGGTCAAGCCCCTGCTAAAGGCAGCTTACCGGTAACTATTAAACAATCAAAGAGCCACTAATATGAAACTCAATTGTGATTTAGGTGAAAGCTTTGGCGCGTGGAAAATGGGGCTTGATGATCAGGTAATGCCGCATATTGATATGGCAAACATTGCCTGTGGCTTTCATGCGGGCGATCCGAATGTTATGGCTAACACCCTAAAGCTCGCTAAACAGCATAATGTGATGATTGGCGCTCACCCAAGCTACCCCGATAAACAAGGATTTGGCAGACGCTCAATGAACCTGAGTGTGGCCGAGCTCACTCAGTGTTTACACTATCAAATAGCCGCCCTTGATGGCATGGCGAAAGCACAAGGGTTAACCCTTAGCTATGTCAAACCCCATGGTGCACTATATAACGACATGATGAAAAACCAGCAACTGCTTACCACTGTTATGGGGGCGGTTGCCAGTTACCCTGCTGATCTAAAATTAATGATACTGGCCACGGCCAATGCTAAACACCACCATACAATGGCACGTCATCTTGGACTAACCCTTGTTTTAGAAGCGTTCGCAGACAGGCAGTACACTGACCAAGGGCAATTAGTAGCACGAAATATACCGGGCAGCGTGCATAGTAAAGACACATTATTAGCTCAGGTTAAGCAGCTTTTAACTAGTAACAGTGTGACTACCCAGTCAGGAAAATCGTTAAAACTTAACGCCGATAGTATTTGTGTCCACGGTGATAACGCCCAAGGTGTTGCGCTTATTGAAGACATTAAGGCTCTTTGCAGCGCAAGCGTATAACTCCCTCTAAGCTGTAAACCCCCTTTACAGCTTTTACTTTCTTTTCTCACCTTCATTCATTGGTAGTTTTAAATACTGGCTTCGTCGCATCTGACTGTTAATTATTCCTCTCCTACCCTATAAATAGAGCAGTGATTTAAAACAGGGATAAATAATGAAAACGCTCTTAGCTATGAGTCTTATACTGGGCAGCAGTCAATTAGCTGTTGCCAATACCGATACATTACAACTTCAAGATATCTTTAATCTTGAATATGCCAACCAAATAGACATAACAGAAGACGGTAAAACCGTGTATTTTGTCCGCAACCGCATGGATATTAAAACCGACCGTAAAGTAGGTAATATTTGGTCTGTTGATTACAGCACAGGGCAACTACAACCATTAACCTCTGGTGTATATATGGATTACTCGCCAGTAATCTCTCCTGACGGACAGCGACTTGCTTTCATATCAAACCGAGATGGTAGCAACCAAATATATATTAAATGGTTAAAAACAGGGGCTATCGCTAAGGTTAGTAATTTAACTAGCAATCCAAGCTCACTAAGTTGGACTCCTGATTCAAACCAGCTGGTATTTAGTATGTTTGTTCCAATGGCGACGTCTGCACCTATCAGCTTACCTGGAAAACCAAAAGGTGCTACGTGGGCAGAGCCTGCTAAATATATTGACGATGTTTATTATCGTGCCGATGGCGGGGGTTATACTGAAAAAGGATTTAGCCAATTATTTATACTTGATGCCAATGGGGGTAATGCTCAACAACTCACCAGCGATAATTTTAATAACGGTGGGGAAGTCAGTTTTAGTAAAGACGGTAAAACATTGTATTTTTCTGCTAATAGACATTTTGAACATGCACTTAAACCAACCAATAGTGAAGTGTATGAACTTAATTTAAATACCTTAGAAATCACTGCATTGACCAATCGTAATGGCCCTGATCAACAACCTAAAGTGTCACCTGATGGCAAATACCTTGCCTATACAGGGTATGACGACAAGCGTACTAATTACGAAAACACCCAACTCTATATTCGCGATTTAAAAACAGGGAATACTCAAAGCCTAACCACCGATTTTGATAGAAGTGTTGGCCAAATTAAGTGGAGTGCGAACTCAAAAGGGCTTTATTTTAGCTATGCCGATGAAGGGCAAACTGCGCTGGCTTATCAACCTCGAAGTGGCAAACGCAAAGTGATTACCGAAAAAATAGGCAGTGTTGCGTTTGGTCGCCCTTATTCCGGTGGCGATTTCGATATTAGTGAAAATGGTCATGTTGCATTTACATTGGCCGATACCCAGCGCCCTGCTGATGTAGCTACATTAAAACGTGGCAAAGTACAGCGTTTAACTGATTTAAACTCAGATGCACTACAAACTAAACAGCTCGCCAAGGTTGAAGAGCTATGGTTAAAATCAAGCCACGATGAGCTGCCAATACAAGGCTGGGTTGCTTACCCACCGGGTTTTGATAAATCAAAAAAATACCCACTGGTGCTTGAAATTCATGGTGGCCCTGTCGCTAATTATGGCCCGCACTTTAGTGCTGAGGTGCAGTTATTTGCCGCTAAAGGAAACGTAGTTTTATATATGAACCCGCGTGGTAGTGATTCATACGGTAAAGAGTTTGCGCAAACCATTCATCATAATTACCCAAGCAATGATTACGATGATTTAATGACTGGGGTTGATGCGCTTATTGCAAAAGGGTTTATTGATGAATCGAAGTTATTTGTAACCGGTGGCTCTGGCGGCGGTGTATTAACCGCGTGGATTGTAAGCCATACGGATCGCTTTGCTGCAGCCGTGGTTGCTAAGCCTGTGATTAATTGGATCAGCTTTGTACTAACTGCCGACTTCTATCCATTTTTTGCCGATTATTGGTTTCCGGGCAAACCTTGGGACCATATTGAGCATTACATGAAGCGCTCACCAATCAGTTATGTTAGCAATGTTAAAACCCCAACCATGCTTCTGACTGGTGAAGCAGACTACCGTACGCCAATTTCAGAAACAGAGCAGTTTTATCAAGCCTTAAAATTACAGGGGGTTGATACCGCGATGGTGCGCATTCCAAACGCTTCACATGGTATAACTGCTCGTCCATCAAATTTAATGACTAAAGTGGCTTACATTCAGTGGTGGTTTGATAAGCATAGTAAGTAGTTGCGCTTCAGCGAGTCAATAGTTTAGGCGCGGCTTTATGCCGCGTCATTTACTAAAACCATAACACGGAGTAAACCCGCTGCAACTTGCTAACTTTCTCCTTGCTAACTTTTGAATTTTAATCTGATAGCTGACGACTGAAAGCTGACAGCTCTCTTTCCCCCTGTAAACCCCCTTTACAGCAATAATGTGAGTAATCCCTTACATACTTTAGCTAAATATCGGACTTAGCTTCAAACTGAGTTGGTAAAAATTCGGTTTATACTGACTCAGCCACTTTGAGTTAGTAAAAATTCGGTTTGAGTCACTGTTTATAAGCCCTCAGTTAGTAAAAAAATGTTTTATAACCTACCGCAGTTAGTAAAAAATCGGTTTATTACTTTCTAAACCCCAGTTAAAAACCTTTAAATTAAGCGTTTAAGTGGCCAAATTGTGGGTTAGAAAGGCAAATACCCCTCTTTAATAATAAAAAATGGCCGTTATTAGCATGGTTAGTTAAAATCTGATCTGTATTAAGAGGAGCTAGTTAAATCGTGATCTGCTTTAAGTCAGTTAGTTAAACTCTGATCTATACGCTGTAAAAAGCGGGTAATTTATTGTGCTTACACGTGTCAAAGCGTAATCAACATAAAGCCCTCACAGCCGAGCATAAACATCCTTTAAATTTTATTTACACTTTTAACCTTCATTGCATTGAAAACTCTCACTAACCAAATAGCTAGTAAAATACTGATCTATTAAATTTTGCCTTTATGCAGGCATAAAAAAAAGGGCCTTGCGGCCCTTAAGTAACACTATCTAGTTGAATTAAAATTGGTTCATGGTGTTAGCTTCACCACCGGCTTTAAGTGCATTCTCACCTGAGAAGTACTCTTTGTGTGTATCGCCAATATTTGAGCCTGCAAGATCTTGATGTTTAACAGACGCTTGCTCACGACGGATTTCTTGACGCTGTACATCACGTACATAAGCCAGCATACCTAAGTCACCAAAGTAACCTTCAGATAGAATATCTGTGCTTAATGCTGCTGTATGGTACGTTGGTAAAGTGATTAGGTGGTGGAAAATACCCGCTTCACGTGCGCCATCACGTTGGAAGTTTTGTACTAATAAGTCAGCAGCTGCTGCAAGCTCTGTTGCATCCATTTCTGGAGCCATAAGCGCTTTGTTATCATCAAGACTTGGGTAAGCGCTCAGGTCACGACCTTCTTCCTGCCATTCTTGGTATACTTGCTCACGGAACTTCAGCGTCCAGTTAAACGATGGTGAGTTGTTGTAGACTAATTTAGCATCTGGTACTTGTTCTTTTACGCGATTAACAAGTTCAGCAATTTGTTTTACATGTGGTTTTTCTGTTTCAATCCACAGTAAATCAGCACCTGACTGTAGGCTCGTTACACAATCTAGTACTACACGGTCTTTTTCAGTGCCTTCGCGGAACTGGTATAAACCATTGTCTAGGCGTGTTGGCTTACAAAGCTGACCATTAAGCTTCATTGCTGTTTCGCCTTCATTTAAATCATCAACACTGTTTACTGGGGTTGTTTCTAAAAATGCATTGTATTGGCTTGCTAAGTCACCTGGTTTTTTTGAAACCGGTACTTTTTGCGTAAGGCTTGCACCTAGTGAATCGGTACGCGCAACGATAATACCGTTATCAATACCTAGCTCTAGGAACGCGTAACGTACTGCGTTAATTTTTGCTAAAAAGTCTTCATGAGGAACGGTAACTTTACCTGCTTGGTGACCACATTGCTTAGCATCTGATACTTGGTTTTCGATTTGGATAGCACAAGCACCCGCTTCAATCATCTTTTTAGCTAGCAGGTAAGTTGCTTCTTCGTTACCAAAACCGGCATCAATGTCAGCAATAATTGGTACAACGTGCGTTTCAAAGTTATCAATTTTGTTAAGTACTGCTTGAACGTCCCCGCCGTTTGCTTTTGCGTCGTCTAGTTCGTTAAATAAGTGGTCAAGTTCACGTGCATCCGCTTGCTTTAAGAAGGTATAGATTTCTTCGATAAGTGCCGGAACTGATGTTTTCTCATGCATACTTTGATCTGGAAGAGGACCAAACTCAGAACGAAGCGCTGCAACCATCCAACCGCTTAAGTATACGTAACTGCGCTTAGTTGTTTTTTGATGGCGCTTAATTGCCATCATCATTTGTTGGGCAGTAAAACCATGCCAACAACCTAAAGACTGTGTGTACTGGCTTGTGTCTTTATCGTATGCAGCCATGTCTTCACGCATAATGTCTGCTGTAAATTGTGCAATATCAACACCAGAGCGAAAACGATTTTGTAAACGCATACGTGTTGCGTATTCAGGATTAATTGTTTTCCATGCACTGCCTTGTGATTGGCATAATGTTGCTAGTGTATCTGTTTCGCCTTGATATGTTGTCATAATAAAGTCCTTCGAACGGGTGTTAATATTTATTGTTGAGAGAGTGACTACATCACGTTAGCTCTGTAGCGCTTAATTAAACATTAGGCTTATTTTTTAGATTTAGTAAATTTATAGTTTTTATTGCGGCTATACATATAGTGAATGGCTAAAAAGCATTCAAAGCCACTCTTTTGCGATATGGTAGGTGTACGCGCATAAAAAATTGCACACTGTCGGACCGTTTAAGGATATTAATTATGAGCCACACTCTCACCCATTCAGGACTCAGCGTTGATAAACAACTTGCTGAATTTGTTAAAAAACAATTATTACCTGGTACTCATCTTGATGAACACCAGTTTTGGAAAAGCTTTGCCCACATAGTGCAAACACTTACACCATTGAACAAATCACTACTGGCTAAGCGTGAACAGCTACAAAAGCAAATTGATGACTACCATCTTGCAAATAAAAATGCTGACCAAGCTCAGTATCAAGCGTTTTTAAAAGATATTGGCTACCTAGTTGATGAGCCTGAACACTTTAATATTGAAACGCAAAATGTAGAGCCTGAAATTGCGCTTACAGCGGGCCCTCAGCTTGTTGTACCAGTTAGTAATGCACGCTTTGCGCTTAATGCAGCGAATGCACGTTGGGGGTCGTTATACGATGCTTTATACGGAACCGATGTTTTAAGCGAAGACGACGGCGCCGAAAAGGGCAGCCAGTACAACCCTGTTCGCGGCTTTAAAGTAATGGCTTATGCTAGGCAGTTTTTAGATAAAGCATTACCGCTTGAAAATGGCTCGCATATTGAAAGTACTAACTATTCTATTGTTGACGGCGCCCTTGCTATTACCTTACGAGACAGCTCGCACACCACACTTAAAAACCCTGAGCAACTGATTGGCTATCAAGGTGAAGCACAAAACCCGAGTGTTATTTTACTTAAAAACAATGGATTGCATGTTGAGCTGCAAATAGACCATCACCACCCTATTGGCCAAGCTGATAAAGCAGGGCTAAAAGATGTGGTGCTAGAAGCCGCACTAACAACCATTATGGACTGCGAAGACTCGGTTGCCGCAGTAGACGCAGAAGATAAAGTACAAGTTTACAAAAACTGGCTTGGTTTAATGCAAGGCAACTTGGTTGAAACGTTTAGAAAAGGCGACAAAATGGTCGACCGCACGTTACAAGCTGACCGACAATATACAGGTCTTGATGGCCAAAAACTGACCCTCAAAGGGCGCAGTATGATGTTTGTGCGTAACGTGGGACATTTAATGACAAACCCAGCCATTACTGATGTTAGCGGCAATGATGTGTTTGAAGGCATTATGGATGCCATGTTCACCGCAACAGCTGCTTTGCACGATTTAAACACTAAAAACACGATTAAAAATTCAACCGCGCAAAGTATTAATATTGTAAAACCGAAAATGCATGGCCCTGATGAAGTCGCCTTTGCTAATACCTTGTTTGGTATGGTTGAAGAGGCACTGAGTTTGCCTAAAAACACCCTTAAAATGGGTATTATGGATGAAGAACGTCGAACATCAGCCAACTTAAAAGCATGTATTCATGCAGCAAAAGAGCGTGTTGTGTTTATTAACACTGGCTTTTTAGACCGCACCGGCGATGAAATTCATACCTCAATGCAAGCGGGTGTTGTACTGCCTAAAGCGGCTATTAAAGCACAACCTTGGATCAGCGCTTACGAAGATCGCAACGTTGATGTTGGCCTAGCCTGTGGCTTAAGCCATAAAGCGCAAATTGGTAAGGGTATGTGGGCAATGCCAGATAAAATGGCGATGATGATGGAGCAAAAAATAGCGCACCCTCAATCTGGCGCAAATACCGCTTGGGTGCCCTCCCCTACTGCCGCTACATTACACGCAATGCATTATCATGATGTTGATGTATTTAGCCTGCAGCAAAGCATTGCCACGCGTCAAATAGCAAGCATAGAGAGCCTACTTACACCGCCGCTCATGCCAAACCCTGAAACGCTGTCAAAAGAAGATATTCAAAGCGAGCTTGAAAACAACGCGCAAGGTATTTTAGGTTACGTAGTACGCTGGATTGACCAAGGAATAGGCTGCTCTAAAGTGCCTGATATTAACCATATTGGTTTAATGGAAGACAGAGCCACCTTACGTATTTCAAGCCAACATATCGCCAACTGGCTACATCATGGCGTATGTAGCAAAGAGCAAGTACAAAAAGTAATGGCAAAAATGGCTAAGGTTGTTGATGGCCAAAACGAGCATGACAGCCTCTACACGCCTATGGCAACTAATGAGCAAACATTGGCTAACAGTGTTGCTTATCAAGCGGCGTTAGCTCTAGTATTTGAAGGTGTCAACCAACCAAGCGGTTATACAGAGCCTCTGCTCCACAGCTATCGCTTAAAATATAAAGCGCAGCACTAACTTAAAACTTAACCTAAAAACAAAAAATCAGCTTTACTAATTTTTTATAACGGTAGTGAATAACCACTATTCACTACCGTTAAATTTTTAAAAAAGTAGCAATTCGAATTAATTTTTAATGGTCGCATTGTGATAAACATTTTGTACGTCATCGCAGTCTTCAAGCATATTGATAAATTTATCAAAGTTGGCAATGACTTCTTCATCAGTAATTTCAACATGTACTTGTGGCACAAAGGTAATTTCATCAACTTCAAAGTTAATGCCTTCAAATGCCTCTTCTAGTGCCGTTTTAGCTTTAAAGTACTCAGTATGCGGTGCAAACACCGATACTTTACCACCTTCGGCTTCTACATCGGTTACATCAACGTCTGCCATCATCAGCGCTTCGAGTACAACTTCGTCGTCATCGCCTGCAAACCCTAAAACAGCAAGGTGGTCAAACATGTGTGCAACACAGCCTGGCGTACCAATTTTTGAGTCTGTTTTAGTAAATGGTAAGCGTACATCTTTAATTGTGCGATTTGGATTGTCGGTTAAACAATCAACAATCACCATGCAGTTACCAGGGCCGTAACCTTCGTAACGCGCAGTTGAGTAATCTTCCCCTGCTCCGCCGGCTGCTTTTTCGATTGCTTTTTCAATTACGTGCGCAGGAACTTGATCTTTTTTTGCTTTTTCAATTAAGCGACGCAATGTTAGATTTACATCGGGATCAGGCTCACCATTTTTCGCTGCAACGTAAATTTCTTTACCGTACTTCGAATTTACTTTAGTTTTTGCGTTGGCTGTTTTAGCCATCGAACTTTTGCGGACTTCAAATGCTCTGCCCATCTTGTGCCTCTATTGAATACATTTGGTTTGCGATATTTTACCAATTCAAACCGTATTGGGCTAGTGGTTCAACATGCTATGCTGAGCAAAAGAAGTCGAAGTTAATTTTAAATAATACCCATCATGTTATTAAATAAATAAAACAAAGCTCAATTTAACATAATCAGGGTCTGTTAACCTTTGCGGATTGATATTTGTTCAAACTAGGGGCAATTTAATCGCGGCGCGAGATTTGTAACCTAGTGGGCTAAGTCAAAACCGAGCAAAGCTTCCGCGTCCTGCTCACGCCCCTTACCTACATCCCTGTCTCTTGATCACAACTTTTCTGTCTGCTGAATTGATATTAACAATTCGGCAGATTCGACCATTTCTGCTAATTTCAACCACCCCTTCCAGAGTGCTTTTACGCCAACTCGACCATTTCTTTTACTGTCATACCACCCTCCCAATTTCGCTAAACTATAGTATAGCCAATGAAGAGACGGTACTTTATCCGGCAACACATCCTTTTCAACCTTTGCCCATAGTAATTTCCACGTCATCTCTTTAACACAAGCTGTACATCTCACTTCTTTGTCTAATTCACTCCTTTGCGCCATATTTTGCAGCTGTAATAACCTGACAGCAATAAACGCTTTAATGATCGCAATTCGTAAAATATTATCACTGTGCTGCAAACGTAAATCTTCTACTTCGGTTCCATCTGTTTTCCATGTTTTATGAAACTCCTCTACACGCCAGCGAAGTTCATAGTATCTTACTAATTTCTGGGCATCTTTTGCTGTGTTTATGGGCTCTGTCGTATATAAAATCCAACATAATGGATTTTTTTGCGTGCTTTCTTTTCCTGACAGACAATGACATTAACACTCAATGTCGGTGATTCTTGCCCTTGAACTCGCTTAGGCTTGGCTAGTGTTATAGGTTGATAGCTCAATGTAATTCGGGCCTGACGCGCTTTTCTTCCCGCACGTTGCGCTATATTAATAGTGTAACAACACTGACCCTGCGCTGTTTCTATTAACTGGTTGAGATTGCATTGAGGCTCTATTAATTTTCTATTTTCTTTTGCTCTGACTAAAAATCGATGCCCTTCATCTTTTGGTAAGTCATGTACTCATAAATGTCAGCCTCTCTGTCGCAGATGTTAAGTATATTTGATAATTCACCTGTACGTTTTTTATATCCATTAATGTTTGTTGCCAGCGATAGCTTTCTTTCTCTTCGTAAGGGCGTTGCTGTTGTTGATCTTTAGTCCCTTTAACCTTTGATTTCCTAAACCAATAGTATTGGTCGAGTAAACCAATAACGTGCTCCGTATCTGCATCAATTGCTAAAGTTGAATGCGCATATAGCGTTCTTGTTTTTGATGGTTTTCCTAATGTATTTGCACAGTTCACATCGCCTAATTCTTTACAAACACTGTGTTTAAATGTCAATCCTGTCGTATCTTGGATAGCGAGAACCAAAGGCAACTGCTTTACCGCTTCACTCGTTTGTGAGAACCCCGAATCGGCAATCGCTTGAGGGGATATTTTCTCATTTCTAATGAAACGATAAGCGGCTTCAATTTTTGCGGGTGTATCAGAAGCCTTAACAATTGAGCTGTCTGCATTCTCAGCCATATCGCTTGCTAGTAGAGCTAATCGTCGGGTGCGTCTCGGATCTCCTAAATTAGCATTACCAAAAATTAATTGAGCCCATTCTTCAGAAGTGTTTATGTGCATACGATAAATCTATGAGTGATGATGATCGATTAGATCACAGATTTATCGATATTCAAAGACTTGTGTATAAGAGACAGACCTACATCCATGTAGGCAACAAAGAGTTAATTGCCCCTAGGCAGAACCCTCCGGGCAACGCCTGTTTGGCATTGATGCTGCGTTATCGCCTATTTATGGGGAATAACCACACCACATAGGCTCTGCCTTGCCTAAATACCAAACAGACTGCTGCAAATTCAACCTTGAAAGGTCAACAGACCCTCACTTTTTCAGCGTAATTGTCAATTAATGACACCAATTCATCAAACGCATGAATAACAAAATCGGCTTGCTCAGCATATACAGGGGTTACATCGGGTGCATATAAACAAGCACGCATCTTTGCGTTATGAGCAGCTTGAATGTCATACAAATAATCCCCAACATAAATAACATTATCTACCGACAGGTTCCACTGGGTAGCCACTTTTAACAAAGCACTCGGATCAGGTTTTGCTGGTGCGTCTGTTCGGGTTAGCACCGTTTCAATTGGTAGCGGATTATGCTGTAGCTTTAATGTAGCGGCTTTATCAAAATTACGTGTAACAATAGCCATGGGTATGTTTTTAGCTTGCAGTGCGTTAACAGCCGCTACAACGCCAGGTAAAAACGTTGCCGTTTGTGCATCTAAGAGCTCATGCTGATGCACTATATTCATTGCTTCTTCACGCATATAGGGTGAAGGCAGCTGTTCTATGTATTCAAGTAGGTCTTGCTCTGCTGGGCAGCCTACTTGTGCCTTAATCAATGAAAAGTTTAATTCTGATGATACTAAAGTTCCGTCTAGATCAAAAATAACACCTTTGATTGCCTCAATTTGCGTTTTCATTTCATTCCTTGCGCTAAATAATTAGCTCAGTATGCTAAGTTTGGCTTAGGTTATCTAAACCTTTTACTAAAAATATAAATAACTCAGTATATTATAGCTAATTTAATGACTTAATAGTTTATGTTTATATAATGTTTAGTTTAGATTTTACGATACACTTTATTAACTCGATCAGCTATAAAGGAAAGTGCGCACCCGCTAGAGAGGTGCGCAATAATGGTTACCTTAGCTAAAATCGTGCCTCAAGCCAGGTATCGCCTTGACTAAAATTGAGAGTTTTAATTTTTCCTCGCCCTTCAACATTCACCATATTGACCTGAGCAGGCCATAAATCTCTCAGCGCACCATGGCTCATTCTAATTCCCTTAATTTTGTCGGGGATCGCAGCCTCTTGGTACACCCAAAAAAACTTTCCATCAACTTGAGCACCTACATAATTAAGGGTGAGGGGCTCACCGCTTAAGGTTTGTAAAGCAACATGAGACTCAACATATTCGGCAAAACGTTTTTGGTCATGTTTGTTGTTAATAATATCAACTTTGCCCTTAAACAAGTTACCAACAGCATGCTCTGTGTCGTGCAAATAAAAGCGGTGCATTAATTCAATATTATCCGTACGCTGATTAAATAACACCGTTGTAACTGATGACTTTAATTGATGCGCCATACTTGGCGCAGCAATTAATAAACAAACAATAATAAGCAAAAAGCGCATTATTGTTGCTCCTCATCGTTATTTTTATCGTCTTTTTTCAGCTCTGTTTTAATATCTTGCATAATATCGCGGCTTACTTTTGCTTTACTCTTTTCACGTTTAAACACCTCAATACGCGATGGAATAATACGACGAGGGTAATGGTTATTTTCTACATCAACATCCGCCGTTTCCCAACGAGGATCGACAGTTACTGACGCTAACGGTTTATTTTTATCAGTAATAATCAGTTTTTGTACGTTTTTATGATTACGGCGCCAAATCTCTGCAGGGATGTAACGTTCTTCTTTAGTGCCATCTTCGTACGTTAACTCTAGAAGAATTGGCATCACTAAGCCACCCAGATTTGAAAACGCCATTACATAGTAGTTTTTGTCTTCTTCGAGTGCGCGGTCAAGCGTTTTACGCTCCCACGGCTTTAAGTCTTTTAAAAACGTGTTATACGCATTACGCTCTTTGTTAGTTACGGTAAAGCGATCGTTTTCGTCGTAAAAATCTGTCACATCTGGATTTTGTTCAACCCAGGTTTTTTTACCTTGGGCACGATTGCGTTCAACAAATAATGACGTTGGTTTATCCGCTTCAATATCACGTAAACGTTTAAAGTCGATATCTGGATTTTTAGTGTCTAAACGTAATTGATAGACTTTATCAAGTGAGATATCAACATGGTCTGTGGTGTAAAACCAACCACGCCAAAACCAATCTAAATCAACGCCAGACGCTTCTTCCATAGTACGGAAAAAATCAGCGGGAGTAGGGCGCTTATATTTCCAGCGCTGAGCGTATTCTTTAAATGCAAAATCAAATAATTCACGCCCTAAAATAACTTCACGTAAAATATTTAATGCAGCTGCAGGTTTTGTATAGGCGTTAGGGCCTAAACGAAGGACGCTATCTGATTGCGTCATAATAGGCACTTGCGTTTGTGACTTCATATACGCAACGATGTCTCGCGGCTCAACCCCCCATGGAATGCTTGGGTCCCACTCACGCCCAGCAACACCGTCTAAAAAGCTATTTAAGCCTTCATCCATCCAAGTCCATTGGCGCTCATCTGAGTTTACAATCATTGGGAAATAGATATGACCTATTTCATGAATAACAACACCAATTAAAAAACGTTTTTCCGCTTGAGAGTAAGTACGTGTTCCGTCTTCTTGTAAGTCTGTCCGTGGGCCATTAAAGGTGATCATTGGGTACTCCATGCCACCAACAGGACCATTAACTGACTGCGCTGTAGGGTATGGATAATCAAATGAATACTGTGAATACACTTGCATAGTGTGTACAACCGCTTCTGTTGAGTATTTCTTCCATAAGTCGCCACCTTCTTTAGGGAAGAACGACATAGCCATTACTAATGGTTGTTCATCGCCACCTTGGTGATAGCCTTTGGCATCCCACATAAATTTACGCGACGACGCCCAAGCAAAATCACGGACATTCTCTGC
The DNA here is from genome assembly GCF_018402495.1 of Pseudoalteromonas sp. Classification (GTDB taxonomy): domain Bacteria; phylum Pseudomonadota; class Gammaproteobacteria; order Enterobacterales; family Alteromonadaceae; genus Pseudoalteromonas. The sequence continues at coordinate 436,163 of NZ_JAGYIU010000003.1, read as the reverse complement.
TTTAAAATGCCATGTTTTTGTTTTATCTGTGCCAGCTTTTTCGTTTTCTAGTGCTTCTTCTTCGGTAACAATAAATACAGGGCGTTTTGCTGTCTCAGCTTCTTTTAAACGTTTGCGCTGAGTATTAGTTAATACTGAACCTGGATTATCAAGCTGACCGGTTGCCGATACTATATGATCTGCAGGAACCGTAATTTCAACGTCGTAGTCACCAAACTCTAAGGTGAATTCACCACTGCCTAAAAACGGTTTGTTTGTCCAAGCTTCGTAGTCGGTGTACGCCGCTAAGCGAGGAAACCATTGTGCCACTAAGAAAATATCGTTACCGTCGTTTTCAAAATGCTCGTAACCTGCACGTGCGCCTACCGCGTCTTCTTCAACTAGGTTAAACGCAAAGTCCATACTAAACTCAACATCGCTTCCTGGTTTAAGTGGCGTATTTAAATCAATGCGCATTAAGGTATCAACCACAGTAACGCGCAGCGCTTTACCGTCTTCATCTTTAACATTACTGATGGTATAACCCAGTTCATTGTCGTTCATAAACTGTTGACGACGTAAATCACCTAAGCTTAACTTAGCGGGCTTTGCATCTGGCTCGTTTTGTAAGGTACTTTTAAATGTTTGTGTAGTTTCGGCAATTGAGTCATTTTTAAAAATATTTTGATCAAGCTGAAGCCATAAGTACTTTAATGTATGCGGTGAGTTATTTTTATATTCAATTGTTTGACTCCCCGTTAAGCGACGCTTTTGCTCATCGAGTTTTACATCAATATCGTAATCAACGCGTTGCTGCCAGTAATTTTCACCAGGCGCACCGGCTGCGCTGCGGTAAACATTAGGCGTAGGCAGGGCTTCGTCTAGTTGGCGAAACTTATCAACATAACTTCCCTTAGTTTGCTCAACAGATGAGGCAAGTACAGAACTTGCCATTACCAAAGGCAATACTACCGCACTGAGTGTGAATAAACGTTTCTTCATTGTTAACCCTGATCGAATTTAGTAATACTACTGTGACAAATTTACTGCCCAGCTTCAATAAAATAGCGATAAACCCCTACTTTTATAGGGTGATATTCCAGACCTTTATAAAATGTATGTAGATAGTATTTTTAATAACAAAATTGAGCGGCAACTAAATAAAAAACACAAACTGTAAAGGGGGTTTACAAAACACGGTAACTATCACTAAACACAGAGATAAAAGCAAAAAACACAGCTATTTTTATTAAAAAAGCAAAATAGCAAAGTTTTAGGTTGATCTTTACTATGGTTTATAATTAGAATCGCCCACTTTTTTAATTTAAGAGAATTTTTAAGTGCGTCTCTTAAATATTTTTTGTTCTAACTAATCGTAAGAAGTGTGGTGAGTTTATGGATTTTTATGTCCTAAAAAAGCAGCAAAAACTAATTGCAATTCCAGCAGATGTGCAAAGTTGTAAGCAATATATCAACTCGGGTTATCTGTACGTTGATAAAGTTGCTGCTTGTAATGAAACAAATGCGCTGCAAGTATTACATGCTAAAAAAGCCAAAGCATTTAAGTGGCCTTTAACAATGGCATTTATTACCTTACCGATTATTTTTATTACTTGGTATGCATTAACCTAAGGCGATACTTGCATCTTTAATTGCCTTGGGTATATTGGCGCTCTTATGATTTTTTAAGAGCGCAAAATGAAAGTTCTTCACACCTCAGACTGGCACCTAGGCCAGCAATTTTATGAACATGATCGCCGCCATGAACACCATGCTTTTTTTTCATGGTTATTAACCACGCTCGTTAGCCAACAAATAGACTTACTGCTTGTTGCAGGCGACATTTATCATACTGCTACACCGAGTGCTAGCGCCGAAAATCAACTTTATCAATTTATAAAAAATGCCAAAACACAATGTCCAAAGTTGCATGTTATTATTATTGCTGGCAATCACGACTCTGCAAATCGTATTTTAGCAGCGCAGCCTTTACTAGCCCAATTTGATACCCATGTAGTAGGACGGTTTGACCCTGCTGAACCAGGCGACGTTGTAATAACGATTAATAACCATGATAAACGCGCTGTGGTACTCGCTATGCCTTTTTTACGTACCAGTGACCTAAGTACGCTTAGTCAAACCGAAGATGGCCCTAGCTACGCACAGGGGGTTGCTAAAGCGTATGAACTCGCTCTTGAACATGCACTAAAATTACAAAGTGAAAACACCCCTTTAATTGTTATGGGTCATTTACATGCAAAAGGCGGAAATATTTCCGGTGACTCGGAACGTAATTTAGTAATTGGTGGTGAAGAGGCTATCTCTGCGTCGGTATTTGGCTCACATGCCGATTATGTTGCACTTGGCCATTTACACAAAGCACAGTTAGTCGCTAAAAATGAGCAAATACGTTATAGCGGTACACCTATTCCCATGTCGTTTTCAGAAAGAAAGTACACGCACCAAGTCAATGTGGTTGAGTTTAGCGCACAGGAAAATCAACCATTAAACACCACTGTAAACCCCCTTTACATTCCGCGCTTAGCTGAAGTCATTGTTTTGCCAGAAGGGGAGTGTGTACCTTTAGCACAGTTGTGTGAGCAAATAAAAGCGCTTGATACTGAGCAATATGAGATAGCCCCCTACTTGCGAGTAAAGTTAAAATCAAGTGATATCGATACCACCTTTCGAGAACAAATTGAGCAAGCACTTAAAGGAAAACAGGTTAATTTTTGTGGCATAGAGCGAGTTCGTGACCAGCAAGTGAGTAATTCCTCAGAAACGGTATTTGAAGATTTAAGCTTTGTTGAAATGCTCAACCCAATTAGCTTACTCGAACAAGCATTTAATAATGATAAAGATATGGCCGCAGCAACCGTACCCAATGAATTAAAAGCACTGTTAACCGAGGTAATTGAAGAACTTGAACAGGAGCAACTGCTATGAAAATAACGGCTGTTCGTATTCATAATTTAGCCTCCATTGCCGATGCCGAAATCGACTTTTTAGCCTCGCCACTCAAAGACGCAGGCCTCTTTGCCATTACCGGAGACACAGGCGCAGGTAAAAGCACCGTACTCGATGCTATCTGCCTAGCACTTTATACAAAAACTGCGCGTTTGAAAGGCGATAAAGGTAACCTAATTGATTTTAATGGCGATAACATTAAGCTTAACGATGCCCGCAATTTATTGCGCCGTGGCAAATGGGAAGGGTACGCCGAAGTAGATTTTAGTGGCCAAGATCAACAACTTTACAGAGCACGTTATAGTATTCAACGTACGCATAAAAAAGTAACCGGCAAACTTAAAGTGGCCGAACATACTTTACATAGCCTACCCGATGAAACCTTAATTGCTGACAAAAGTAGCGCCCTAAAAACAATTGAAAACAAAATAGGTTTAACCTTTGAGCAGTTCTCCCGTGCGGTGCTACTAGCACAACATGAGTTTGCCGCCTTTTTAAAAGCCACTGGCGATGAGCGCGCGCAGCTTTTAGAGTGCCTGACTGGCACCGATAAATTTAGTCGAATAGGGCAGCGTATATTTGAGCGCAACAAAGCTATTAAAGATAAATTTGAATTACTAACGGCAAGTTTAGCCAGTTATACGTTATTGTCTGACGATGAGCTGAGTGAAAAACAACAAACGCTGGCTGATTTAAAACAACAAATTGAACACACTAAAACAACTTTAGCAACGACAGAGCAAGGCGTTAATTGGTATAAGCAAGCACATAGCTTAGAGCTGACATTAAAAAATGCTCAGCAAAACGAGCAACAAGCACATGCCGCACTCAATGCTGTTAAAGCGCAAACTGAGCAAGCAAAACAAGCGCAAAGTGCGCTTGAAATTAAAGATAACCGCCAGCGCTGTGAAAGCTTAACAGCGCAAAATAGCCAGTTAAATACACAAATAAAACAATTAAACGAGCTTGATCACAACGCGCTGATCACCGAGCAAGCCAGTAACGTTAAAAAACAGCAAAACGAATTAGATACAGCAAAACAACAAAAGCTAACGGCAGAGCCTCTGATTGCAAAAGCGCGAGAGCTCGACAGCCAATTAGCAATATATAACCAAACGATAAAAAGTCTGACTCAACAAAGCGCCAAAGAGCAGCAACAATTAAGTGATTTACAACAGCAGCTACAACAAAACAAAATAAGTGCAGAGCAAGCCACAACGCAAATCACAGGGCATCAGCACTGGTTGAACGAGCAGAGTCAATTAAAGCCATTGGCAACTGATTGGAACTATTTTCATCATAGCTTTAAGCAGTTTTTTAATACTCAGACACAACTAAAAACAACCCAGCAGCAAGCCCAGGCTCACGCAGAGCAACAAACAATACTCACAGCAAAACTTAGCGAGCAAAATAAACAACTCGAACAAGCAGAGCAAACGCTTACAACGCAGCAGCAAAGCCTAAATAAGCTAAACCAGCAGCACGCTCAATTTAACATTGAACAATGCGACAGTAAGCTTAAAAACATTGATTATTTAAAAGATCAGCGCACACGCTATAAGCAGTTCAACCAAGAATTAAAACAGCGTACGCAGCAGCAAAACGATGTAGCAGAAAAGCTTAACTACAGTGAACACACTAAAACTACGCTGCTTACGCATTTAACCAGCAAAGAGCAGGCACTTAAACACGCAGAGCAAGCGCTTAATCAAGCGAGGCTTCGTGCCAGTGAGCATGTTGAGCATTTACGCGCACAACTGGTTCCAAATGAGTCGTGTGCCGTTTGTGGGGCTACAGAGCACCCGTTCGCGAGCAATCAAAGCCAACCTTTTACAAACCTAATAACCGACTTTGAAAATGCATATAATAACGAAAAGCAGCAACACCAAGATGCTCAAACACAGCTTCATCAGCACCAAACACAACACGCGGTTTTGGTGGCAGAGCATACTCAGCACAACCAAGCCATTAGTGATGCACAAGCCAAAATGCTGGAAATTAAAAATACCATGCAAGCGGCTAAAACCGAGCTTAATGAGTTAACAGTTGAGCAGCTTGATGAAACTTATAAGCAATTAAGTGCACAAAAAACAGAGTATTTTTCGGCGCAAAAACAGCTCAGTAATTTGCAAGAAACTGTTAACCAGTTGCAAAGCACTGTTAAAAAAGAACAAGCGACACAGCAACAATTAAATACACAGCATGTTGAGCTGAGCAATCAGCAATCTCAGCTTAATAACAAATGCGATGAACTAGCAACTCAAAGCGAAGCGCTTATAAAAGAGCTCAATTTACATTTTGAACACAGTGATTTTTGGCACGCATTGCAAGCAGGCTCGTTAACGCTTAGCGATTTAGCTCAGCAGGTAGAACAATACCAGCAAATTCAAGCACAGCTTGAACAAAGTCAAAAACAATTCGACAGCGCCAATGTACAGTTACAACAACTAACACCGCTTTTAACCAAAGCAGAGCAGCGAGTTAACACGCTCAATGAAGAATTAACTCAAACACAGCAACAGCACAATAATACGCAGCAACAGCGCTTAGCCTTGTTTGATAACAAAACTATTAGCGCCGATGACTACCAAGCTAAACTGTCAGCACAGCTAGAGCACTGCCAAAGCCAATTAAGTGCCAGCCAACAAGCACACGACAGTGCCGTAAAACAGCGCGATGAACACGCCATCACGCTTAAAAACCTTGAGCATCGTCTAGCAGATAATAACCAAGAGTTAGTGATGCTTGAAACGCGTTACAACGACTGGTTTAAAGAATTTAACACCCTTCATGGCGATATAAGTCATGAACAAGTCACATTTTTACTAACTATCAGCAACGACGATATTAAAACTCAGTTAAAACAAGGCGAACAACTATCGCAAGCAGTCGTTGATGCCAGTGCCGCGTTAAAACAACAGCAACAAGCTAATGAACAGCATCAACAAAATAATCAGCCAACGCAAAGCGAAGCACAGCTAATTGAGCAACAAAACCACTTAAATACCCAGCAAACACAATTGCAAAATAGCTTACTCACCATCAACACCGCGATAGAGCAGCACAACCAAAATGCAAAAGCGCTTGAGGGCAAACAAGCTGAACTGAGCCAGCTCAAGCAACAGGTCGACCAATGGCATTTACTTAATAAAGTACTAGGCGATGCCACAGGTAAAACAATGCGTAATTTAGCGCAAACACAAACCCTCAAAATATTGCTGCATTATGCTAATAGCCATTTGAAAACCCTTAATAAGCGTTATGAGCTCACTGCAATTGCAGAATCACTTGATATAGCCATTATCGACCGAGATATGGCCGATGAACAACGCTCGGTCAATACGCTATCTGGCGGTGAATCGTTTTTAGTGTCGTTGGCATTAGCACTCGGACTTGCCTCACTATCTTCGAACAAAGTGCAAATTAACTCGTTATTTGTTGACGAGGGCTTTGGAACACTAGATAGTGAAACACTCAGTATTGCCATGGACGCGCTAGATTCATTGCAAGCGCAAGGTAGAAAGGTCGGTGTAATTTCACATGTAAGTGAAATGAGCGAACGCGTTGCTACGCAAATTCATGTCGCTAAAAAACCGGGTGGATACTCCACCATAAACGTAATTTAAGGAGACAGCATGCCCACTTTCACAGGCGAAGAAGCACAAGAATATGATAACCGCATTACCCGTTTAGTCCCAGGCTATGAGCTACTTCATCAACTAACCAATGCACAACTGCAAACCACGTTAAGCGACGATGCACACATTTTAGTGATTGGTGCCGGCACAGGTAAGGAAGTATTAGCATTAGCAAAAATGAATCCTAAATGGCAGTTTACTGCCCAAGACACCTCTAGTGATATGCTCGATATTGCAAAACAACGCTTTGCAGAGCAAGGTATTGATAGCCGTGTCACTATTGAATGTAGCCCAGTTGATAAAATAAAAGCGAAAGCAGACGCCGTATTATGTTTACTAGTGATGCATTTTGTAGAAGATAACGGCGACAAAAAACAAATTCTTAAAAGCATTAAAGCTAACCTTAAAAAAGGAGCGAATCTTTACATTGCTGATTTAATGCGCCCAGAAACAACATTTGAGCGTGAGTCACAATTAAACACCTGTGCTCAATTAGGCTTAACTGAAGCTGGCAAAACTCAAATGGGGCATAACCTCGAAAGAGAGTTTTACCCCCTAGATCGTATGCGCTTTAGTGAACTACTGAATGAATGTGGATTTGGTATTCCAAAGCTTTATTTTAAAGCGCTTGGCTTTAGCGGTTACGTTGTATAAATTTTTGTCAAAAAAAAAGCTAATATCATAATGATATTAGCTTTATTGCTTAACACGAGTTTAAGCGGGGTGAGTGCGCTTTAAAGCCCACTCCCTCTATAATTAGATGCAAACGATGTTTTCAGCTTGCGGGCCTTTTTGACCTTGAGTAACAGTAAACTGTACACGTTGGCCTTCAGCTAATGTTTTAAAACCGTCGCCAGAAATTGCACTGAAATGTGCGAAAACGTCTGCGCCAGATTCTTGCTCAATAAAACCAAAACCTTTTGCTTCGTTAAACCATTTTACTGAACCAGTAGTTGTATTAGACATAATATGTATCCTAAAAATTAATTAAAGTGTGCCTGAAAAGAGGCGATTGAGCCGAAAAAATAGTTAACTTGAGGATATCGCGTAGGATTATTACTAAAACAACTCGGTACTAACAAATAAAACAAAACTTCTTTCAAACTTATAAATATTGATGGGTTAACACTAACCCATCAATTAAAACTATTTAGATGCAAACGATGTTTTCAGCTTGCGGGCCTTTTTGACCTTGCGTTACAGTAAACTGTACTTTTTGGCCTTCGGCTAATGTTTTGAAACCGTCGCCAGAGATAGCACTGAAATGTGCGAAAACGTCTGCGCCAGATTCTTGCTCAATAAAACCAAAACCTTTTGCTTCATTGAAAAATTTTACTGTACCAGTGGTAGTATTAGACATAATAATATCCTAAAAAATAAATAAAAAATTGCCCTAAATAGGCGTTTAACAGGAAGAAAACTAACATTTAACTTGAGGATATCGCGAAGGATTATTACTAATAACAACGTGGTACTTACAAATAAACAGGGCTTTCTATCAACCCGATGGCAAGCAGGATAACAGCAATACACTTTATAACAAGCTTTATTTACACTTTATTTTTACCTGTTTAGGCTAAGCCCGCTGCTATAGGCTTTGCAGCGCCATATTCTACTAACCATTTAAACTTAGTGTCTAAGCGGTTAAAAATGCAAATTACGCACTCTTACACTGTCTTTCATCACAATGGTTGAAGTTAAATGTTGTACACCAGGTAAGGCTGATAGCTTATTATAGGTACTTAGCATTACTCATTTAATTGGCTGTGCGCTGGTATATTGGTTAATAGGGGTAAGTGCCAGAAAAATCCTCAGCAACAATACGGCGCTCTCACTAAAATTTGGCCGTGCATCAGCATGCGTCCTATTTATTTTGGGCTCGCTCATGCTATTTGATAGCGCTAACACACTGAGCGTAACATTGACCTAAAAAACGAAAGTAGCTTACATTGCATGCAACTGAGCCACTAACTCACTTAAACGGGCAATTTTAATATTACTCAGCTGCCTGTAGTCAAAATAGGGGCAAACAATAATGTTCTGGCTTTTATCAATCGCAAACTCATCATCAAGCCATTCAAACTGGGCATTTAATTTACCTTGTTGTAATAAGCTTTTAGCATGAGTTCGCCCAGCTATAATGTGCAATTGATTGTTATGCTCAGTAAGCACCGGCGCACTAAATAGTAATGCAGTACCGCTATGCTTTTGTAATAACTGCTCATCGCGATATGCTTGCCAACTCACGGCTTGTTTAGCAAACGAATAATACTCACTTGGCAGGGCAAACAGTACTTTAGCGTACACATTAAATACTTTGCGCCAGCCATTGCCGCAATGCTGGTTTATAGTGTTTATTTGGCCACTGACTACAGGCTCTAACTGCGCAAGTGTTTCAAAGTAAGGCATTGGGGGGGCTTTTGCCACATACACGGCAACACTAAATGAGTTATCACCTAACCCTAAAAACTGGCAGCTCACCTTAACGACTCTTATTTTGCGCTAAAATGCGGTCAAGATTATTCGCAAAGTTTTGCCTGTCGCTTTGACTTAGTGGCGGCGGCCCACCGCTCATTTCTACGCCACTTGAACGCATAGTATCCATAAAATCGCGTACATTGAGTAATGAGCGAATGTTTTCACTCGTGTAAAGCTCACCACGCGGATTAAGCGCTTGGCCGCCGTTATCAATCACTTCACTGGCCAGCGGAATATCAGCGGTAATCACTAAATCGCCTTTTTCAACCCGTTTTACTATTTCATCATCAGCCACATCAAAGCCCGATGATACTTGTAATCGGCTAATAAATTTTGATGGCGGGATGCGCATGGCATGATTTGCAACCAGTATTGTTTCTGTTTGCGAGCGCTGTGCTGCTCTAAATAAAATTTCTTTTATGACCACAGGACAGGCGTCAGCATCAACCCAAATTTTCATGCTAAGTTCTATAAATTGCTTTAATATTAAAGCGATCCTATCGCAATTACTAAAGAAAAGGAAACAACATGAAACTCGCGTTTAAAACTGTGTTATTTGTTACCACCGTGTTTTTACTCAGTGCCTGTACCAGTGCTCCTGAAGGAATAACTCCGATTAAAAACTTTGACTTAGAAAAATACCAAGGGAAGTGGTATGAAATAGCACGATTAGACCATTCTTTTGAACGAGGAATGGAGCAAGTAACAGCAACCTATTCAATTAATGATGATGGAACAGTAAAGGTATTAAACAAAGGATTTATTAGTAAAGAGCAAGAGTGGGACCAAGCTGAAGGCTTAGCTAAATTTGTAGGAAACGCCGATATAGGGCATTTAAAAGTGTCATTTTTTGGCCCGTTTTATGGTGCTTATATTATTTTTGAGCTAGACCGACCTAATTATCAATATGCCTTTATTACCAGTTATAGCAAAGATTACTTATGGTTTTTATCGCGTACGCCAACAGTTAATAATGAGCTTAAGCAGCACTTTTTAAACCAAGTAAAAGCGCTTGGCTTTGATACGAATGAAATTATTTGGGTAAATCAAAAACCACTGTAAAGGGGGTTTACTTTGTTTAACTTAAGCTGTAATAAAACGATCACCTGACTGTAAGCTAAGTTAAACAATGTAAGATTATAGTAACCGCACTTGTTAAGAAACAAGCAAGTGAAAGACATAATGGTTATCCCCCTTTTTATTGGCAAGCTGTTAGGATCGTTTGACCCTAATAACTTGCCATTTTTTTTGCCCAATATCCTGACCTATTTTTGGGATCAGCTTTTTACTAACTAAAGCCCATTTAAAGCAAAAAATAACGTACTCAAGGCCAATATTAATACAACTAATAGATTAAAAAGCTTGGTAAATTTTACCAAAAAACTATAAAAAACCATTACAATTAAAGCACTTAGAGTCATCAAACCGCAAAACTCTAAACCACCATATCCCTGCAATTTATTCACGCAAAGCAGTAAACTTAGTAAAATACTGATCCAAGCAATACTCAATAAAATTAATCGCTGCTGTTTAGTAGGACGCTTGTTAAAAACATCTTTAAAATGATTAAACTTAGCTAGTGCAAAGCAGTTAAAAGCAATCAAACATAAGCTAAAAGGAAGCAATGCAATCATATTTTTTGCTCCTGAGTATTTATGGAAATAGGTTTGTTAGCGTTCAACGCAGTACGTAATTTTCCGGTTTGTAACAAAAACAGTAACCCGAACAATAAAAACAGGCTATCAAACATAAATAAGGCCCACTGCTCATTGCGTAAATAACTGATTATATTACCTTGTGTTGTTAGCGCATTAACCACTGGCACACTAAAGCAAGCAATACTATTTATGGCAGCCAAAACACACCATTGCAATTTATCGCGCTTTATAAAAGCAATAATAAGTACACATAACCAAGTTAAAAAGAAAGCGAGTATTTCTTTATCCGCTCGCTCAATCGCATTTTTACTAAGTAAGCGATTTGCTAAAAAGAACGCAGACGTTGCTAAGGGTAATCCCATTAACGTGCCTAAATTAAGTGCTTCGACTAGTTTTAAGCCCAATGATGGTTGGGCATTTTTTTTCATACGCTCACGTAAGCGCTTTGCCCACATCATACAGCCTGTTGCTATCATAATGCAGCCAGCAATACCGCCTAAAAAATATAAACTACGTAGTAATGGTTCTGCAATACGCCCTGTATGCATTGAATTGAGCGACTCATACAGGGCTTTACTGCCGGTAAGTTCGTCATCAGTTTGAGCAACAAGCTCACCACTCGCTCCACTAAATATCAAACGGGGTGATTGATCTCTTAGTGCTTTACCCGGGCTTACCATAACCGTAATGGTAGAAGCCGCTTGGTTAGGCTTATTGATAATAACACGCGTTATATCAGCATCGGGCCACTTAGTATAAACCTGATCCAAAACAGTATTGATAGGCACTAACGGCGCAGCACCTTTTAATGATTCTGTTACGGGGCTACTGGGCGAAACATCATTAAAAAGTCCACGTATGCCGTTTTCATAAACGGTTTGCGCAGGATATGGAAATATCATAAATATTAGCGTGATAATGCCCGTATAAGTAATCATTAAGTGAAATGGTAAGGCAAATACCGAACTTAAATTATGCACATCTAACCAGCTACGACTGCCTTTATTAGCTCTAAAAACAAACATATCTTTAAAAATACGTTTATGGATGACGACACCAGATATCAGTGCAATTAGCATAAATAAACTAGCAAGGCACACAATCCAGCGCGCTGTTATTACATCGATATAATGCAAATCAAAATGCAGACGATAAAAGAAGTTTCCCCCTCGCGTCTCTACAAAAGGTGCTAAAGGCTGCATGGTGTTTGGATCTAAACGGGTGTTTTCAAAAGAGGCTCTGCGCTGCCCAGGCTCTTTTGGTTTAGCATAGCCATAAGTTAAATAAGGTACTCGCTCTTCAGGAAGCGTCATACGCCAACTTGGTGCATTGGGTGCTTGCGCATTCAAATACTCAATGCCCGATGCTATTTGTTGCTTTTGCGCGCCAACACGATCTACTTGAGGCGCAATATTATGTATACTTGGCTGATTCCATAAGCTCACTTCATCTCTATAAAAGCTAATAGTACCCGCAAAAAATATTAAATACAGTAACCAACACACGAGTAAACCGACCCATGTATGTAACCACGTCATTGACCGAAAAAAACTCCCTTTCATAACCACCCCTTCATTAACGACAACACCAAAAGTTGCGCCGCAATACTTAGTAAAATACTGATCCATACAGTTTTTAATGAATGAATATAAAAACTATAAATAAACACGAGGGCATAAATTAAAATACTCGCAGACACACTTAAAAGCACGGCATCAGCCTTAGGTACAGGCACCACTGCACTTAATAGCGACACACAGACGGCTGTAAAAAAATACCCGCCAACAATGGCAATAAAAAAACGTGATAAAACCGCTAGTTCGTAGCTAAAGCGTTGTATAACTTGCCATAACAGTGAAAAAACGGGTTTAGGAAAGTCTAAAAGACGGTTTGAGGCCTGCATAAACTGCAAATTCCTTTTAAACGTAGCTAAAAAAGATGGCCGGTATTATAACGCTAACAAATACAAAAGATAGTAGTTCTTATTTGTATTAGCATAAAGAAGGCTTTAATCTTGTTAGTTAAATAGTGATCTGAAACAAGCACCTAAACAAACGGCTATATCTGCCTCAAAACGCCTTTATAAAGTTGTTTTAGTATTATTATTAGCGATTACCACGAGTTCCCATTATGGTTACACGGATTGTAGCTCCTTAAATATAAATTTAAACTTATGATTTTTAGTTGTTTTTTTAAATCTCGTAAAGATCATGATTTTACTAACTACCTATTGAAATCGCTAAAATAAACCGATTTTTTACTAACTCAGCCAGATACAAATTAAAAAAAGGCTAATAAACAACCAAAGGTAAGCTAACTAAACGCAAATATTGCATCATTCAATACTTAAGTTGGTAAATGGTTGATCCGATTAACCGATAAAAACAGAATAACAGCTAAACAAAGCGAAGCTTTAACGTTAGTAAAATTTTGGTTTATTTATTACTTTTTATTTTTAGCGCCAATGAATAAATCATCGTAAAGGGGGTTTACAACATTAAAACTGAAGCAATTGTATAAACTTAACGAGAAAAGTAAGCATGAAAAAAGGTGGTCAGTGCCACCTTATTCACAATCACGTTTACAGCAATGAAAACAACTTTTTCAGCTGTGGCATATAGTTACTTACAAGTTCTAGGTTGTTTTCACTGACTACAGGCTCTGTCGATTGTGCCGCACTTGATGCATTGCCAAACGAGCCCATTAAGGAACTAACGCCTTTATCTTTACTACTTTGCATGCTTTGTAACCCCCCTAATAATTTATTGGCGGTATCTTTATGTTCATCAGATAAACCTGCTTTTAGGTTTTCGATGTAGGCCATTGAAACTTCCGTCCCTACAGCAATTAATTGCTCTGGAGTAAAACCATATCGACCAGTTACATTGGCAAAGCTTTTATATAAGTCTTGCTGTTTGATCATGCTAAGTGCGCTATTAGCCAACGAGCTTTGCTCAGTAACCGTTTGATCTGCAGATGCGCCAAGCATACTCCCTAAATCTAAGCCTTTTAACGACTCTTGATTACTTGCCCAACTTGTAACCGCAGGTAATGCTTTGATATAGCTTTGTAATTGACCTTCATTAATATCTTGTGCAAAACCTGAGAAGCTCATTACTAACAAGCTCAGCGATAGTAGTAATTTTTTCATTATGTTTCTCCAAATATAAGAACTAAAAAACGGTTACAGCAAATATTAAGCGTAAGTTGATACATCATTATTTACAAACTGAGTTTAGTACAACTCAATATAGTGATGATACAATACATTTTTTGTAAAAAGAGCGGAGCACAATGTTAACTATTTCAAATACCGTCACCATAGATGAATGGGAAGTAGAGCTCAGCGCTATTCGCTCGCAAGGCGCTGGCGGGCAAAATGTTAATAAAGTAGCCAGTGCCATTCATTTACGCTTTGATATTAACCGCTCTAAACTCCCTGATTTTTATAAACAACGGCTGCTTGCTTTAAACGATTCAAGGATCACTAAAGAGGGCATATTAATTATAAAAGCGCAAAGCCATCGCACCCAAGAGCTCAACAGAGAAGATGCGCTAAAACGGCTAAAAGATTTAATTTTAAGCGCCACTAAGGTTAATAAAGCACGCCGTGCCACCAAACCTAGCCGTAACTCACAGCGTAAACGCATGGACAAAAAAACCAAACACGGCCAAACCAAAGCCCTACGCGGTAATATTAAAATTTAGCAGATTAAAGGGCTGCAAACGCAGCCTTTAAGATGTTTTAGTCATAGGTATGGTGGCGGGTAACGCTAAATCGGTTGAGGATTCGATGCACTACATACACCGCACTTAAGCTTACCGTAACCGCAACGGCCACCGAGCTAAATCGATACATGGCGCTGTATATTAAATCTTGCCCTGGGCCTAACGACTGACCAAACAAAATACCAAAGGTGGTTAATACGCCAAACCCCACACCCGGTGGACCGCCGCCTAAAATATGAAATCGACTAAATATAAAAGAGAGAATCCATAATATCGCCATTGGAAATAACAAAAAATCACTATGGTTATATAACAATAATTGTGAAACCAGTGCGGCATTACAGCCTATTAATGTCCCAATAATACGTTGCCAACTTGCAGTGCCCGCAGCCTTAAAGCACAACGAAAACAAAATTAATATAGACGCAGCTTGCGCCGAAATTGAATCTTGTAAATCAAGTACCTGAAAAACCACAAACGACAAAGTCGCAACGCTAGCGCATAACAACACCTCGTGACGAATACTTTCTTTATCCTTGTGCGGTACAGCGCGCATGGGTCGCGCTGTCACATCAGGAAACAAGCCATGCATCAAGAGCGCAATAATAATAGTAATAAAAATAGCCACACCATTACTTAAAATAAGCGGGTAAATGCTGCTTCCTTGATCAACATAACTGGCAAAATGTAACTGAATCGATAAACTCACCGCACCTAACGCACCAAATAAAAACGCACCGCCGGTACTCATTAAATAAAAAAGTATGCAAAAACTAGCAAAAATAATGAGCGTCATTAATACTGGCAAATGCGAGAATAACCCCTGCAAAATAAGCACAATAAAAGCACTGTAAGCGGCACTGGCAACAAATTGGCGGATCACGCCTTTGTTAATACTTGGCACTAAACCCAGTAATAACATAGGGTAAACTGTAAAAAATATCCCATTTGGCCAATTCATTAACTTACATAAAGTAAAACCAATAGTGCAGCCACCGGCAATCCGCAGCGCTTGGCGTAAGCCATTTGAATCGAGTTGTGGCGCTTGGCTAACTTGGTGTGTCATTACTCGCCCCATTAATAAATGTAATGTAACCAACTAATAAAGCGGATCTGTACTGAACCAAGCCATTGACCAAATGCTGATTGCGGTAATAACTGCACGGTAGCACGCGCGCCACTGGGCATATTATTTATAAGCTGAGAGTTATTTGGCAGCACTAAATGAATACGTTGGCGCTGAGCATCGCGAACCCAACGGTTGCTGGTTTCGGTGGTGCTAAGTAATCCATTCGCACTAAGTTGCCCGTCACTAACACCTGCTTCAAAGGTTTCAATTTTAGCATCAAACACTTCACCTGGTCGGCTGTCAAACACTACTTTTGCTAAACTGCCTGGCTGCATATTTAATAGTGACTTTTCACGAAAATCAGCCACTAAATCTGCTTTTCTTGCCACAATAGCAAGTAATGGCTTACCCGCAACCGCATAGGAACCTTCAAGTAACTGTAAATTGGCTACAACGCCATCACTTAAAGCGCGCACTTGCGTATAAGATAAATTAAGCTCAGCTTGGGCTAACTGATTGGCCGCATGACGCAGTGCTAAATTATTTTCTCCTGAGTCGCCACGCGCTAAAACAGCTTCTGCCAATTGTGCTTCAAATGCGGCTAAATTAGATTGGCTTGCGGCAAAATTAGCACGAATGCTTTCAAGCTCTTGCTCCGAAATAGAGTTTTGTTTGTAGAGTGTTTCGCCACGCTTTTTTAATAGCTGCTGCTCATGCAATTTAGCGTTAGCTGCACTTATTTGTGCCTCAAGCGCTTTTACATTGGTATCAAGGCGTTTATTTTGTAGTTTGGCATCGTCAAGGGCAAGCTGGGCTTGCTCAAGTGCTAGTTGGTAAGTGTTTTTGTCTATTTCAAATAATACATCACCCGCTTTAACCGTTTGGTTATTACTGACCAATACATGGGTAACACGGCCATTTATTTGCGGCGATATTTGCACAACCGGATGATAAACCCGTGCTTGTGGCGTAACCGGCAACCATACATCGGCAACAATATAATAAAAAAAGACAACAATAAAACCAACAAGCGAAACTTTAACGTAGCGGGCAAATTTTTGATCGGGTGTCATGCTTATTTATCTCCAGATAAGTTTGCAATACAACGCCGCGCGTTTTCTTCCATTTGCACTAAACTGTGCGCCATACCATCAAGTTGCTCAGTACTTAAACCGGCATATAAACGCTGTTTAATATCGCTTGTTAGCTCTTTTAAGTGTTCTAATAACTTTATACCCTCATCGGTAAAGTACAATTTTTTACTACGTTTATCGTGCTTATCAACTTGTCGAATAACCAGATTTTGCTGCTCTAATTGCTTAATGGTGCGCGTTAATGAGGGCATTTCAATACCTAAACTGGTAGCCAGCGCTTGCTGTGTTGCCCCTGAGGGTAAATGGTCTAAGTGGATCATTGCCGTCCAACGTGATTGAGTTAAACCTAGCGGCTCAACCGCCAGTGTTACCGCTTCTCGACATAAGCGATGCACTCGACCCATATTGCCACATAAGGTTAAATCGAGTGTTTCATGAAAAGGAATAGTGCTGCTCATAAGAACTCTTGCTTGTTAATATGCAGCAAATTTTAGCATTAGTTAGCAGGCTAAGTAAATATTTGGAATTTTACTTTCACGTAAATAAGTATTATTTAGATAAATAGTGCGCAGCAAGCTTGTTTAAGAAGGTATAAAGCTTATTGTTCATTTCACTATAGTCGTGACTTAAGAGCTTTTCGGGCTTTTCAACAAAGCGATGGTTTTGGGCATTGGTTAAATCATCGTTGGCAATGAGGAGGGTAACCACCTCTGTGGTCAATTCCATGTGGCATTGAAAACCAAATACTAAATCGCTATAAGCGACTATTTGCCTTGGACAACCTTCGCTGTATGCGATTACATTGGCGCTTTTTGTTAGCCCTGGCATGTCGTTATGCCAGTGCCCTACATTAAGCTCAGTGCCAAAATGGTTAAATAGTGGGTGATGCAAACCCGCATCAGTGAGAGTAATCACAAACTTACCAATTTCTTTTTCTGGGCTAGGTTGATAAGCCGCACCTAACGCTTCACCAATTAATTGGGCTCCTAAGCAAACGCCTAACACCACTTTATTTGCGCTAATGGCGCTGGCAATCAAGGCTTGTTCTTTTTTGCTATCAAAATAGGCGCATTCATCAAGCTGTGTAGCGGGTGATTGTGGCCCACCCATCACTATTAAAAAGTCCATATCATCGGCATGTTTTGGTAAGGGTTCAGCTAAGTAAATACGGGTGTAAGACAGCGTATGGCCGTTCATTTTAGCCCAGACTTCATAAGCGCCTGGCGCTTCAAAATGTTCATGAATAATAAAGTGAATATGCATTTTTTAACGCTTGTTAACCATTATTTGCTCACTATTTTATATCAAACTGGGCTGGCTTATTTTATATTACTAGCCATAAAACATTGATAACTCGCCAACCATGAATGCAAATGAGCTAATTAAAAAAAATGCCACTAACCAATTTATCACTAAAAAAATTGATATGCCCTCTAGCTATGTTGATGACTATCACTCCCATTCATGGCATCAAATAATCTTTCCTTATAGTGGCTTACTGCAATCAAGTATTGGCAGCAAACGCATTGTAGTTCCTCACAATGCATTACTATATATACCTGCAAATACCGTTCATAAATCTATAGCTGTAACAGATACGAAATTTTTAGCGGTTTACCTTAATCCTAATAGTACGATTAAATATAGTAATGAACCCAAGTCATGTTTACTTACTCCGTTTGTGAAAGAGTTAATCTTACTATTATTCAATAAAACTAAACAATCAGCAGAAGAATTAACAAACTTGCTAACTGTTTTTAGAGATCAAATAGCCATCACCCATAGTTACGAAATCCCTTTGTTGATCCCCAAAGATAGACGACTTATGACAATATTCAGTCAGCTACAAAAACAGCCAGATTTAAAATTAACATTACAAGATTGGTCAATTAAAGTCGGTGCATCTCAAAGAACACTCTCAAGAATTTGTGCTAAAGAATTTAACCAGTCATTTTCCCTATGGCGACAAAATATAAAACTGGTTTTATCGTTACAGTTACTTGCGAGCAATAAATCAATTCAAGAAATAGCCCTTGATTTAGGCTATGCATCAGACTCTGCATACATACATGCTTTTAAAAATCTATTTGCTGAGACACCAAATAAATACCGTAAAAATAGCTTGTAGTTTCTTAAAAAAACATTTTGTTATAAAGTAACACATGTTACAATTTTAGTTATACTATAACATTACCAAAAGCACCTTTATGAAGTATTCATTGATTTACTTGGCCTGCTTAAGTTCGAGTGCGCTTAGCATCGCACAACAAAATGAACAAATAGAAAAAATTGCGGTTACCTATAAACAAGCTTACCGAGGCGATATTCCTCAAAAACACATGCCGCAATCAATTGAAATCCTCGATAGCACAGTACTTGATCAAAAAGGAATAACTCAATTACAAGATGCACTAGATTTTTCAGCCAGTATTTCACGTAAAAATAACAGCGGCGCATTATGGGATAGCTTTTCTATTCGTGGGTTATCGGGTAACGAAAACATGCCATCGGGCTATTTAATTAATGGCTTTAGTGGTGGCCGTGGTTTTAGCGGCCCACGTGATGTATCAAACATTGAGTACATTGAAGTACTAAAAGGCCCAGGCTCTGCACTGTACGGGCGTTCTGAACCCGGTGGTACTGTAAACATCGTGACTAAAAAACCACAATTTGACCAACAGGGTGAGCTAAAGCTGAGCTTAGGGAGTGATAATTTTAATCGCGTTGAAGGTGACTATACAAACAGTATTGGCAATACAACCGCATTGAGAGTAAATGGCGCATGGCAAGATAGCGACAGTTACAGGGATGATGTTTACACGCATAAAAAAGTGATTACACCGTCGATTTATCATCAAATAAACTCATCAACTAGCATCACTTATGAATTTGAATACGTTGATTTAGCACAGCTGTTTGACCGCGGTATTGTTGTACTTAATGATAATTTTAATACTGTCCCTAGCTCGCGCTATTTAGGTAACCCAAATGATGGCGACACGCAGGTCTATTCACGTGGTCACCAAGTGACTTTAAACCAGACTATAAACAATGAATGGTCATTAGTATTAGGTGCTAATTATCAAAGCTCTACTCTTACAGGGTTTTCATCTGATGCGGAACTTTCACCATCGCGCCAATCATTATTTAATGATGGCCGTACGCTTACCCGCCAGCAGCGCTACCGTGATTACGAAGTGAATGACACCAGCCTTAAATTTGAGTTAAGCGGGCACATTGATACCGCTGGTATTACGCATCATTTATTAATAGGAGCCGACGCATATAAATACGACTTACGCACCGCACTTTCACGTTATCGCGGCGGTAATGGCACCTATACCCTTGATATTTATCAGCCTAACTATAACGTTGCCCGTCCTGAAGTGGGTTTACTGTATGAAAATAACGAACAACAAAAAGCGTATGGTATATACATTCAAGATCAAATGGATCTAACTGATAAGTTTAAGCTATTAGTTGGCCTTAGATTCGATAGCGTAGATCAAGACATTTTAGAAACCAAAAGCGGTGTGCTTTCAAGCAGCTCAGAGAGTCAGATAAGCCCACGAGTAGGCTTAGTATATGAGCTAAACAACGCTGTAACCTTATACAGCAGCTATTCAGAAGGCTTTTTACCATTAAGTGGCACAGATGCAAGTGGCGACCCATTTGGCTTTGAATACAGTGACTCAATTGAAGTTGGCGCTAAATTTAACTACCAAAGTATAGAGGGCACCCTTGCATTATTTGATGCCACTAAGAGTAATATGTTAGTGGCTGACCCTGTCAATGTTGGCTTTTCAGCGCCTATTGGTAAAGCAAACAGTCAAGGTGTTGAACTCGATTTAAGTACTTATATCACTGATACTACAAAGTTTAATTTATCTTACGCTTATATAGATGCTAGCACTGCAAACGACATTATAAATGCTGATTGGGGCGTACCAATACAAAAAGGTAGCCCATTAGTGAATGTGCCTAAAAATAACTTAAACCTCACGCTTAGCCATCAAACGGCTATTCTTGGAAAAGAACTTGAGCTAGGCGCCAGTTATCAGTATATCAGTGAACGTTTAGGCGATGCCGCCGATTTAACGTTTAATTTACCTAGTTATCAGATAGTTGGTATTTTTAGCCAATTAAACTTAACCGAGTACACAAAGTTAAATATCAGTGTTAACAACATGTTTGATGAAGAATATGCTCAAAGTAGCTACAACGCATTATGGGTTTACCCGGGTGCGCCTACTCAATTTAAGATGTCATTGGCCTATCAATTCTAACAATTTCATAGTCCCGATTAGCTATTTTAGCTTTTCATCCAAAGCGTCTTAATGTAGTGGTTAAGGCGCTTTTTTTTGGCTAATACAAAGTCGCTGTTAACCCCCTTTACAGTTAAATAAACTCAGTGTTATGACGCTTTAGTTATAGTGCATTTTAAAACCATGTTATAAATATCTCACTCTATTCAAGCGATCCAGTCAGATTTAAAGGACAAATATCAATGGATAAAAGCAGCAATAATAGCTGGCTAGTTATTTTACTTATTTCAGCATGTTTATTATTACCCTTTTTGGAGAGCATGCATGGTGGAGTGCTTTGGGGTTTAAATTGGCACTCTCCACGGCTTATGGATACATTAAGCCATAATCTACTTTATATAAAATTGGTGTTGGTAATTACGGGTTTCATACTGCTTTTCGTCAAACCTGAAAAAATTAAAAGCATAATCAAAAATAAAATAGCACGCTGGCTGTTCTTTATCATTTTCACACTCGTTGCTGTGGTACAAATTCCTTTATTGTGTTTAGGTATTATGCTCAACGGCACTTCGCTATCAAGGCTTGATTATATTCATAAACAAAGCACATTTGATGATCGTACTATTTATATTTACACCGCAGACCCAGGGGCAATGGGGAAGGCTTATCATTATGCGTATTTAAATTGTCCACTTGCTTTCGGCCGTTATGAGCTAAAACAAATCGCTAAATTTAGCTGGATGCACCAATACACTTTTTACATTGAAAAAAACAATCTCGTGGTCATTGATAAAAACCCAAGCGGTTTAACGCATACTTTTGATATGAGCAACATAACTTGTGCGAGCTAACTATCTCCTTTTTTATTATTAACCTGAACTCTGGTCAACAGATCCTAACGTATTGAGTCAAAAGTAATATTTATGCTTATTCTCTCAAGCCAGGGATTTCCAGTAAAAACAAGGCGATACTCGCCAACAGCTAGATTCAACGCAGTTAGCGCTGAAAATAGCTGCTTGAGATAGATTTATTATTCAAAGTTCAGGTTACTTAGTGCTCTTTTTATATCAATCTGCTTAGAGATAAATCTAATTCGTTAGATTTGTTCAACTATTTAAGCAGATTAATGGAGTTATATACGGCTTTGTTTTTTAACTAAAACTGATAACTAATACTCGCTGAAATATTGCGTCCTGGTTGAGTGTATTGACTAAAATCTGCTCCTTCTGATTGGCCAGCAATAAGCTCAAACGGCACATACTCCTTATCTAATACGTTAAGTAAACCAACGTTCATTTGCCATGCCTGCCACTGATAATTTGCATATAAATCAACCACACCATAACCATGACCCTGTGTTGTTTTGTTGCCATTAGTATCAAGCACAACATCTGATTGTGATTTTGCAAAACGCCAAGCGGCAGTCCAGTTAATATCCCCTAGCTCAGTGGTAATTAGTACAGAGCCATTTAGTGGACTAATGCTAGTAAGTGGCTGATCTGTTTCTTTGTTTTCACCGTCAACATAGGCAATATTAGCCTCTAATAAAATATCATCAGCTACATACAAAGCAACCCCTGCCTCTATACCACTAATTTTGGTTTCGCTAATGTTTTGGTATTGATAAAGTGTTTTATTCACATTAGGTATGTAGGTTGGCTCAACACCTGCGATAGCCGCTTCAATAAAGTCATCGTATTGAGCATAAAATGCACTTAAATTTACACTTACATCGCTGCTTGCATACCTTAAACCAAGTTCGAATGAATCGCTACTTTCAGGATCTAACTCTGCATTAGGGAGTATTTGATAAAACGGCTCAACACCATGGCTTTGATAAGCTTGGTCATGCGGTGGAATTTTAAAGCCTCGAACATATTGGCCATACCATGATAAATTATCATCTACTTGATAGATAACACCCAATTTCGGTGAAAACGCAGATTCAGTAATATCATCAAGCCCTGCATCCTCATACAGCGTGTCTTTTTTGGCTTCAAGTGCATAATAATCATATCGAATACCTGCAACCAATGACCAGTCGGTATCTTTAAACGCAATACTATCTTGCATATAAACACCAATTAAAGAGGTATCGGCACCAGGAAATGCTTTTTGTTTTTCATTAGTAAAATCAACAGTGCCATCTGCTAGGATACGTGTTTTGAACCGCGGTCGTGTTGTATCGTACAAATCTAAGTCAACGCCATAAACTAACTCATGAT
Source organism: Pseudoalteromonas sp. (assembly GCF_018402495.1). Lineage (GTDB taxonomy): Bacteria > Pseudomonadota > Gammaproteobacteria > Enterobacterales > Alteromonadaceae > Pseudoalteromonas. The sequence continues at coordinate 413,061 of NZ_JAGYIU010000003.1, read as the reverse complement.
TCGTGCTTTGCGCTTCGATTTGCTTATTAAATACGGCTTTTATACCCAGAATATCTTGATTGAAACGGTAATCGTTATAATCAATATACCCTCGACCAGCACTTACTTGATCGCTTTGTTGCTCGAAGCGGCTAAATGATACTTGCCCATGCCATTTATCAAAGGCTGCTGTTTTCATCGTTGAATCATAATCAAGCGCAAGTGACCAGTTTGTATCTTTATCTTGTGTTTCTTGACTGGCAGGGGTGATTATTTGATCTATCGTTTGACTAAAGTAGTCAAGGGTATATTTGAGTGTACGCTTTTCATCAAATTGTTGTTCAAGCTTAAATACTAACGCATCAGAGCGCGCATCATAGCCTGGTAAGTCCTCTGCAAAGTTTTGTACCTCTTCACTATCACGGTGACTATAAACAGCGCTAACAGCAAGATCTCCGATGTTTTTTGCCGCTGTAATATCAGCAGCTAGCTGATTATTTTGCCCTTGGTAACCAAGAGCAACTTTAACTAAACTTTGTTGATCTGTTAGATAATCACTAGGGTCTTTAGTCGTTATTACTACAATACCACCTAATGCATCAGAGCCATAAAGTGATGATGCAGCTCCTTTGGCTACCTCAACTTGTTTAACACCTGCAACATCAAAGTAATTACGACCTACGAGGTATCCACCTCCGCCTGCATAACCATCATTAGTGCGTCGGCCATCCTTAATAAATACAACTCGGTTACCACCAACACCACGAACAGTGAGTGTTTGTGCACCAGAACCACTCCCAGTAGTTGAAATACTCGGGTCATATTTAAACATGGTTTGTAAATCTACTGCTAATTGACGCTCAATATCTTGCTCAGTGATAACCGTTACTGAGCCAGTGACATCCTCTAGTTTTTGTTCAAAACGCGAGCCACTAACAACAATATGATCACCAATAATTTCTTCAGCAAATGCATTGGCAGAGCCAGCTAGCAAGGTTGCTATAACTGTAAGTTTAAAAGGAAAAGGGGTCATCTCCACTCCAGATGATAATAGTTATTATTTAGTGAGGGGATAGTACAACTAACTAAAAATAAGATCAAATGATTATGATAACCATTTTCATTTAGATTAAATTGGTTATAATGCGTTAAAAATAAAATTGGAGTTCGTTATGAAATACCTCATTTGTGTGCTTGTTTTGCTCACTCACCCTGTGATTGCAAAAGAAAGAATAATAAGTGCCGGGGGCACCTTAACAGAAATAATTTATGCTTTAGATAAACAAACATTACTGGTTGGTGTCGATCAGTCAAGTATGTACCCTCAGCAGGCAACGCAACTACCGCAAGTAGGTTATTACCGCGATCTGGCTGCTGAAGGCGTCTTATCTATGCGCCCGAGTAAATTATTAGTACTTGAAGGTGCAGGACGAAAACAAGCACTTAAACAAATAGAAGCTACAGGTGTTCATGTTATCGAGTATAAAAAACCAACCTCGGTTGATGAACTATTTTTACTCATTAAACACCTTGGAAAAGATTTAAACGCAAGCCAAAATGCGAACATGCTCATTACTGAAATCAAAAAATCACTACCAAAAGCATCACAAAATGATAGCCACAGTGCACTTTTCTTACTTTCCGCCAATGAGCGTGGGCTCGTTGCAGCAGGCCAAGAAACCGTGCCTAACCTATTATTTAATTATGCTGGTATTACCAATATAGCCGCTATACACTCAGGCTTTAAAGCCATCAATACCGAAGTACTTGCAGTACAACAGTCTGATTTTTTAGTGGCACCTGCACACGTTGTTTCTAGTTTGGGTGGCAAGCAGGCTTTTTGCGAGCAACCACAGTTGCGCTTATTAACCGCCGCCCAGCAATGCCATTTACTTGTAATGGATAGCTTACTTTCGCTTGGCATGTCGCCACGTATAGCCACTGCAATTAACGAACTTAATGAATACAAGTCAAGCTTATGAGCACGTTAACTTTTAGCCGTTTTACCCCTTTGGTATTAAGTAAAAAACAAAAATGGATGGTGTTAACTTATACCTGTGTTTTTGCGTTAACTCTGCTTAGCATCGGCTATGGGCCCGCAGGGTGGGATTGGCGTTTAGCTATTGCATGGCTGGCCCCTGAACACTTTAAGCAGTTTGACGCACTACAAATTAATGTGGTTATGCAAATACGCCTGCCTCGTTTTGTGTTGGCTGTTTTAGTAGGCCTAGTGCTTGCACAAACAGGGGCAGCGACACAAGCTCTGTGCCGCAACCCACTTGCTGATCCCTCTATTATTGGTATTAGTGCAGGCGCCGCGATGGTCGCAGTGGCTTTTATAGCATTAAGTGAGCAATTTAACTTTAATGCTCAGCAATATTTACCTTATGCCTCTTTTTTAGGCGCATTATCAGTCACTTTTTTAATTTATTTAATAGCACAACAGCAAAGACAAATTAATATAACCACCCTTATTTTAGTGGGGGTGGCAATCAACGCATTAGCATTTGCCGTGATTGGTTTATTGAGTTTTTACGCCGACGATAGTGCGTTACGCCTAATCAACTATTGGACAATGGGCTCATTAGGTGGAGCAAGCTGGAACGCAATAGTACAAGCTATTCCTTTACTGCTGATCAGTTTAATAGGCCTTTGGCGATTAAAAGATCAAATGAATTTACTGCTTATAGGCGAATCACAAGCACAGTATTTGGGTGTTAATACCAGCAAGCTTAAACTACATGTAATCATATTAGTTGCTTTAGGGGTAGGTGCTGTTGTTGCTTTAACTGGTTTAATTGGTTTTGTTGGTTTAGTGGTGCCACACATTGCTCGGTTAATGGTGGGGCCTCATTTACGAAATATGCTTGCGCTTTGTATGGTGCTTGGCGTTATTGTTTTACTGCTTTCTGATTGGTTAGCACGTTTAGTTGTTATGCCCGCGGAGCTCCCAATAGGTATTATAACCGCATTACTTGGCGCGCCATTGTTTATTTATTTAATCATTAAAAATAAGCGAGGTTGGTCATGATCACATTTAATAACCTAAGCGTGGCCTTTGGAAACCACACTATTTTACAAAATATTAGTAATACCATTGGCAAAGGCCAACTTGTTGCTCTGATAGGCGAAAATGGTGCCGGTAAATCTACTTTGCTTCATACATTAGCGGGTATGCATCACTTTGATGGAGACATTTTTTTTAATACCAAACCATTACATGCTTTCACAAATAATCAATTAGCTACGCAACGTGCTGTGATGATGCAAAGCAACCAAATAGGATTTGACTTTAGCGTATTTGAACTTATTGCTATGGGCCGTTATCCCTATGTTGAATCTATTAAAATGCAAGCCGAAAAAGTGCAGCAGTATGCTGCGCTAATGGATTTAACTGATTACCTAACAAGACGAATGAGTGCACTATCTGGCGGTGAGCAACAGCGGGTACACATGGCACGTACACTGGCTCAGCTCAATGCTTTTTCCGACTCAACTCAACCAAAATTGATGCTACTTGATGAGCCTACATCGGCGTTAGATATGCGTCATCAGCACACATTACTAAGCTGTGTTAGTGCGTTTGTTGAACAAGGAAATAGCGCCATTATAGCAATCCATGATTTAAATTTAGCCAGCCTTTATGCCACTGACGCTATTTTATTACACGATAAGAAAGTACTCGATAGTGGGCCAATAAACACGGTACTTACAGAATCTAATTTACAACAAATGTACGCCATAAAACTGCATGTTAATGCTCATCCATATAACAATGCACCTATGGTTTTTTCTCAACGTCAGGAGTTTTTATGAGAGAACACGCATTAAACGAAGCAAGAGCGCTGGTTTTTAAAAACAGTACAGGTGTTATGTCGACTATTTCAAACAACTTGCGCGGTTATCCATTTGGCTCGGTTACGCCCTATATGTGTGACGAGCAAGGCCGCGTTTACTTTTTTATTAGCGATATAGCCCAGCATACTAAAAACCTAAAACACGATTCACGCATGAGTCTCACTATTTTTGATGCAGCAGAGTATGGCGATCAAAACGAACATGGCCGTGTAACGCTTGTAGGCGATGGTAGTGTAGTGCCAAAGGAGCAAACCGAAGTGCTAATTAACAAATATATCGCTTTGTATCCAGAGGCTGCAAGCTATCGCAAAGCCCACGATTTTAATTTATGGCAATTAGATGTAGTGCGTGTGCGTTATATTGGCGGCTTTGGGAAAATATTTTGGCTCGAACAAAAAGAGTGGCAATGTGCGCCAAAAAAATGGGACGAAAACCAGCAGCAAAGCATGATTGAACATATGAACGAAGATCATCAAGACGCGATGTCACTGATCTTAATGCAGCATTACAAAGTATCTAACAAGAAACCTATTATGAGCGGTTTACTCCCTCACGGTTTTTACATACAAAGCCAAAAACGCAATTACTTTATTAATTTTACAACCGAGTGCGATAGCCCATTAGCAGTGCGAAAATCGCTCGTAGCTTTAACCAATCATGCTAGAAATAGCATCAATAATTTAGAGGAAACAGTATGAAAAAATCAGCGTTATTAACCGGTGCCATACTTTTATTAAGTGCAAATATAGCTTATGCAGACGAGTGCAAGTTAAGCCTAGATTCAAACGATATGATGCAGTTTTCGACTAAATCTCTCAGTGCACCTAAAAGCTGCAAAGAAGTCACTGTTAAACTTAATCACACAGGTAAATTACCTGCCAATGTTATGGGCCATAACTGGGTGCTTTCTACCGAGCAAAACATGCAAGGTATAATAACTGACGGCAACGCAGCTGGGCTGAGCAACAATTATGTAAAGCCTAACGACTCCCGTGTGATTGCAGCAACAAAAGTGATTGGTGGCGGTGAAACCACCGAAGTTACATTTAGCACCAGTAAATTAAAAGCAGGAAACGACTATACTTTCTTTTGCTCTTTCCCTGGGCACTTTGCCATGATGAAAGGCACATTTACGCTTAAGTAAATATTAAAAAGCGTATCGCACAAACACAGTGTCAACCTATTATCGGCACTGTGTTTGCTCGCCTCGTTTACTGAGTTTTTTAAAGGCCGCTTGTTGATGCGCTTTTTGCACATAACGTATAGGCAAGGGGTTAACCTGTAACTGATAGCCACTATGCTGCGGTTTTACTTTTATAACCGGCGATATCCATACTACATTAAGCTCTGGCGCTAAACGTTTAATTACACGGGCAATGCCTTGACCCTCTTTAACATGAAAATCACCCGCTATATGCATAACCTGCGAGCCTTTATTCTCCTTAATATAATCAACAATAGACTCAGCCATTGTTTCGTCCCATATAACTTGTGCAGCATAAAAATTTTCGTTCTGGCTTGGCGTTCCATGATGCATTGATTGCATAAAACGTTCTTTATAAGGACTCGGCGAAATATCAATCTCTTTTGCAATAAAACTGCGCTGTTGCGCATCGAGCTTATCTAGGTAATTAATACCTTGGCGAGCAACACAGGTTACAACATATTTAGGTGCATTTGCCGCAATAACCGCTGCATTATTTACAATTGCTAACTCAACTAGCGCACGATAGTCGCTCTGATAATTAGGCCATGCGTTGGTATTATCAATTAAGTATTGTTCACCTATTTTTCCTTCAACATAGAGATTTAGCGTTTGCTGATCAGCGCGGCTAAATTGCTCTAGCGATAGCGCAAGCGCTTTACTTTGTGTGCTTAATTGCTGAAATAGCTCAGCCTGAAATAAATGTACGCCAGGATGCGTATGCCATTCACCAACTAAAACAACATCGGCATTCAAAAGCGTGGATTCTGACAATATTGAATTAACTCGCTGACCCTTTGCATTATAAAGCCCATAATTATACAAGGATGAATTTTGAGATACTGATACTGTGTTGATACTGCAGCCTGATAATCCACTGAGTAAAACAAGTGCTAAAAATGGGTTTTTCATATCGGTTTTTATAAAAATAAGGATCAAAACAATGACATTAGTATACACAACAAACTGCTTTAAACCCACAAATACAAATAAAAACAATTATCATTTGATGTTTAGAGATTTCTGTTTTACAGTCTTAAAAAATAAACAGATATGGAACGTCCCATGGCCTTACCTTTTTTATGTGCTCGACACAAACAACATGTTTTATGTCAACCAGAACAAGCAATTATAGATATTCAAAATTCACAATTAACGGGTGAAGCACTTTTTAAACGCTATCAATTTGCTCAAGCATTGCCGTATTTAGGAACTGCACTTGAAAGCATTTCTCTGCTAGCGCAAATGTACAAATGTGTCGATAAAGACCAATTGATACAAATTACTTCATTAACAGAATGCCTCTATACTACGCTTCATTTTTTAAACGAAAAAAGCGCAGCAGCGAGTGCATTAGCGCACTCTATTGACCTGCTCTATGAACTGTTTAATGAAGAACAGCATGGCGACCTAATACTTACCTGTATTACACAACTGAAAAAGTTAGCATTACAACCCTGTGCCCAGCTTACTGAACACTAAGTTGACTGGTAGGAAACTATTAATAAGCAAAGACCCTGAGTTATAAGCACTAATACATCAACCCAAGGTACTCTTTTTAGGTATAAAAAGGCCGCAGTTATAGACACTGCGGCCTTTACTTAAGTAAGCTAGATTTATATCTGTTGCAATTTAATAAGCGCCTGCGCTGTATATAAGCTCGTAGCTGTGGCTGTAAATCTCAAGGATGTTACCAAACGGGTCTTCCATGTAGATCATGCGGTACGGCTTTTCGCCAGGGTAGTAGTAACGTGGCTCTGGCATACGTTTTTTACCACCTGCAGCAACAATACGATCTGCTAAGCCTTCTACATCTGGGTCTTGTACACAAAAATGGAAAATACCGGTTTTCCAGTATTCAAAGTTGTCTTTAGGGTTTTCTTGGTCTTTAAATTCAAAAATTTCTACCCCAATACGGTCGCCTGTTGAAAGATGCGCTATTTTAAATTTTTCCCAATTTGGACCAAATACATCGGTACACATTTCGCCAATTGGGCTGTTATCTTCAGTGATCACAGTCGGCTCCATAATGGTGTACCAACCCATTACTTTGGTGTAAAACTCTACGGCTTTTTCAACATCAGGAACTGAAATACCAATGTGCGAAAAACTACGTGGATAGGTATGACTCATAATAAATACTCCTACTTAACTATGTTTAGTTGATGGAGTGAGTTTACGAACTGACCAACATTAAGTAAAATTATCATTAATCATCATTTTAAGTATATTTTGTAATGATAAATCCTACTTGGTTAAACACGTTTTGTACTTTAGTTGAGGTAAATCACTTTACCCAAACCGCCGAGCGCCTTTATATGACCCAGTCAGGCGTAAGCCAACATATAAAAAAGTTAGAGCAGCAAGTAGATTGCGCCTTGCTTGAGCGCCACGGTAAACAATTTACCCTTACCGTACAGGGGCAAAATTTATATCAGCAGGGTAGTCAGTTACTCAAAGAATGGCAATTTTTAGAGCAGCAATTAAAAGATGACTCGCCATACAGCGGTTTAGTTAAAATACAGTCGCCAGGTAGTTGCGGGCTGCAGTTTTACAATCAACTATTAGCACTGCAAGTAGAGCACAAGGAGCTAATTATAGATTACCGCTTTGCTCCAAATACCCGTGTTGAACAAGCAATAGCAAACCACAGCGCCGATATTGGCTTTTTAACTCAAGCGCCAGCCCTTAGCGAAGTAACCAGCCATAAAATAGGCCAAGAACCTTTGCTACTGGTCACTCCGGGCGCAATTAAAAACCCAACATGGAGCGCATTAAATCAACTAGGTTTTATTAGCCACCCCGATGCAAAACATCATGCACAGCTTTTATTAAGTGAAAATTTCCCAGAATTTGAACATGTTGATCAAATTAAGCAAACGGGGTTTTCTAACCAAATAAGTTTAATACTGGAGCCGGTAAGTTTAGGGCTGGGTTTTACGGTTTTACCCGCACACGCAGTAAGTGCTTTTAATAAACCTTCGCTTATTAAAACACATCATTTAACCAAACCAATTAGCGAAAATATTTATGTGTGCCATCACCGAAATAGGTCGTTAGCAAAGCGTATGCATAGCGTTATTAACGCAATAAAAGCAGGCTAGGGCACCCAAATCAGCGCCCGTAAAGCCGTGTTTAGAAATTGGAATCTATTTAAATATGAGCAATAAATACGCAATTGAGCTTAATAATCACTGTTTATGAAATATTTAATACAAAATTTAAAATATTGGCGGTTTTTCTGTTACGTTGGTGTTTGTATTAACGCTAAAGGACGTCATGATGGAAGTAAAACAATTAGCAAGTCAGAACTTAATTGGCTTAAAAGTAAGAACCTGCAACGCCAATGAAATGAATGCTGGCACTGCAAATATAGCTGAACTTTGGCAAAAATTTAGTGAAAAGTTTGCCAACAGCCTTACAGAAAACACCAAAGTGTATGGTGTGTATACTAATTACGAAAGCGATCTCACTGGGGACTTTGACGTAATTGCCTGCTGCGATAATTTATCAATTACACTTCCAGAAGCTAAAAAAGTAACCACCCAAGCGGGGCGTTATTTGGTATTTAAAGGTGAGGGTGAAATGCCCGATGCAGTAATCGATTTATGGGGCGAAATTTGGCAATACTTCAGCTCTGACGATTGCCGCTATGAGCGTACTTACACCAGTGATTTTGAGTATTACAAAAACAGTAACGAAATAGAAATCGCTATTGCAATTGAAGACTAAAAAACGGCTAGGTTTGTAAGCGCAAACCTAGCCTTCCATTGGTGTAATTTAACCCCTGCCCACTAAATCATTGGTTATTACTGGCCAGCTTGGTTTTTAAATCATGTAAATCGCACGCCGTTATTGTATGCGTTAGTTCCCAGGGGTCAAAAATAGCCTCACTTGAGCGCTGTATCCACGCAGCACGCATACCATGCTATAACGCCCCAATAACATCAAACGGGTTACTCGATATCAACTAGGTATTAGCACCGATTGAATTTGCCTGACGTAAAAAATGACTATAAACACCGGGGTTGGGTTTAAAAGTTTTAATGTCATCGGCGCTCACCACGCCTTCAAAGTAATTACTTATACCTGCCGCTTCGAGCAAGGTATTTACCGCACTGGCCGCACCATTAGAAAACGCAAATAACCGATAGTTTTGTGCTTTTAAGCTCTCAAGCCCTGCTTTTACATCATCAAATGCGGGTAGGGTTTTATAACGTGCTAATAACTGTGCTTTTTGCTCATCGCTTAAAGTTACCTTGTGCAGTAAACACGCATAATTAAGTGCCTGCTCAGTACACACCGAAAACGGCACGTAGTTTTGCATTAAGCCGCGTCTAAACGAGTATTCGAGTTGTTTTTCACGCCAAGTAGTTGAAAATGCGTGCGCGTTATCGCCAATCATATTTTCAAGTAACGACACCACGCCATGAGTGTTTATAAGCGTACCGTATACATCAAACGCCAGTGTAGTTGCCATTAATGACTCCTGTTTAAATCGTTACTAAAACGCAATTTTATTGCTTCGCTTAATCACCTTATCAGTTAATAAAAAACAGTAAAAGCACCGCGTTTTAAGCAGTTACTGTAAACCTCCGTTACGGTTTGGTTAAAAATACCGCATGGCGAGGTGGTTTTTAATCAAGTAACACATCAGCAGCGCTTTCAAATCAAGAACATTCGTGTTGTTTTAGGAAGGGTATAGCCGTTGTTGAATTTATAAGTGCTCATTAGCAATCAAAGTAAGTAATAGCTAAAAGTAGGGGGTTACTGGTTTACCTTATTGCTTTAGACTTTGTCTAATAGGCAAAATGAGGATAACGGGTCAGTCAATAAACTTTATGTCTGAAGTCAAGATTTGGTTTTTTGAATAAAAAAGATCAAGAAAACACAGCTGCCTGCTTGACCGGAACTTTCTAATGGGTGACTGCTTTGTCTTGACCACTTTGTCTTCTTTAGACAGTCAAAGGCTAGATAGAGCAGCTCAATATAAAAATGTTTATACACTTGATTTTGTTTTCCAAAATAAGAGGTTATAAGTGACTAAGAAATTAATTCTGTTGGGGGTTGCTATTTTATCGTCTCACACTATGTTCAGCATGACCGCTGAACATAGTATCGATTTGTACAATAAGGTTTATATTGATGTGAGTTGTTCAGTGGTTAAGGGCAACGCTACTGTAAAGTTTCACAATATGACTGGTACCTATGTAAATATAAAAAGTGCAAATAACAAGCTCGGCATTTGGGAGTCGAATGCCATTAAAGTTGTTCAAAAGAAATCATATTCAGAGCATTACACCCGTTGGGAATATGCTAAAAAGAGCAAGTTCTCTAGTTTTGAAGGTAAGGAACCTGTAACGAGTTTAGTTCTAGCTCCATATTCAAAGCGAGAGTTTGATGTTTTTTATGATGAAGAGTTTGAATTAAAATCAGGCGACGAATACGTGTTTTACTTAACGTTTTCTGCTTATATAAACAATTACCCGTTCGACTTTAAAGTTTTTAGATCCAACAAGCTTTTTGTCTCGAGTGATAATTGCCATTGGAATAAATAAGAATAAAAAGTGAATGAATTGGGTCAAGTTCTAAGGGAATCCCACATTTCTTATCCAAGCTACAAGCACTCATGGCAATCCTTATTTAACTGCTTGTGTGCTTCTGAAAACGCTTTCAAGAAGCCAGTTGGCTCAAATCTTGACTTTAGACATTGCAACTCCTAACGCCATCCAAATAGCACTTTCCACTCAATCGATAATACCTAGCGGCTCGGTTAGGTTTGATTACTTAAGCTAATTTGTTGCACTCAACCCAACCAATATTCAACGAACTTAATACCTTTCACCTAACACCTTTTACCTTTAACCTCGATGTGTAAACCCCCGTTACATTTTGATTAAAAAAGCCACATTTTAACATGTGTGAAGGTGTGGCTTTTTGGCATCAGCTGTAATTAAAATTAAGCTACATTCACTGCTAATAGATGCCTGCTAATAGCTCGTTACGTACTAGCTCTGCGCCTTTGCTAAGAGCGTTGAGCTTACCGTTTGCGATGTCACGCGGCAGGGGGGCCATGCCGCAGTTGGTGCAGGGGTAGAGCTTGTCGGCATCTACATACTTAAGCGCTTCGCGTAGGGTTTTGGCCACCTCTTCGGGTGTTTCTATAGTATTGGTGGCTACATCGATTGCGCCTACCATTATTTTTTTACCGCGTACCAGTTCGAGTAGCTCTATGGGTACATGTGAGTTTTGGCATTCTAGCGAAATAATATCAATATTCGATTTTTGCAGCTTAGGAAATACTTCTTCGTATTGTCGCCACTCGGTGCCGAGGGTTTTCTTCCAATCGGTGTTGGCTTTAATGCCGTAGCCGTAACAAATATGCACGGCAGTTTCGCATTTTAGCCCTTGTATGGCTCGCTCTAGGCAGGCTATGCCCCAGTCGTTTACGTCGTCAAAAAACACGTTAAAAGCGGGTTCATCAAATTGGATTATATCAACCCCTGCGGCTTCTAGCTCTTTGGCTTCTTGGTTGAGTATTTTGGCAAATTCCCATGCTAGTTTTTCGCGGCTTTTATAGTGATCGTCATACAGGGTGTCGATCATGGTCATGGGCCCTGGCAATGCCCATTTAATTGGTTGGCTGGTTTGCTGGCGTAAAAACTTGGCGTCTTCAACAAATACCGATTTAGTGCGAGACACAGGGCCAACCACTGTGGGTACGCTGGCGTCGTAACGATCGCGAATTTTAACTGTTTTACGGTTTTCAAAATCAACGCCATTTAAGTGTTCAATAAAGGTGGTTACAAAGTGTTGGCGGGTTTGCTCGCCATCGCTGACTATATCTACGCCTGCAGTTTGTTGCTCGTGCAAGGAAATACGCAGGGCGTCGTGTTTACCATCTACCAGCTCGCTACCTTGTAATTTCCACGGTGACCATAAGGTTTCGGGCTCAGCAAGCCATGACGGTTTTGGCAAGCTGCCTGCTGATGAAGTGGGTAATAGTTTGTTCATAATAAATGCTGCCTTTAATTTTGTTGTGTGATTACGCGATACTTGCTGAGAACTGCTGCAGTACTGATTGATAAGGCTTAATAAAATGCTGCTCGGTAAATTTGCCTTGCTCAACCGCTAATTGGCTTCGCTCTGCGCGGTCATACACAATTTGCGTTAACGAATGGTCGTCATTTTTTAAATTCGGTCTATAACGGCTACCTGCGACGGCATTGGCGTTATAAATTTCTGGGCGATAAATTTTTTGAAACGTTTCCATGGTGCTAATGGTGCTAATTAGCTCAAGGTTGCTGTAGTCGTTAAGTAGGTCACCAAAAAAGTAAAACGCTAACGGTGCAACGCTGTTTGGTGGCATAAAGTAGCGCACTTGTAAGCCCATTTTTTTAAAGTATTGCTCTGTTAACGACGACTCATTAGGCTGGTACTCTACGCCTAAAATGGGGTGTAAGTTTTCGGTTTGTTGATAGGTTTTGTTATCAGACACGCTTAAACAAATAACCGGTGGCTTTTTAAAGTGCTGTTTATAGGTATTTGAGTTTACAAAGCATTTAAACAACTTGCCGTGTAACTCACCAAAGTTATCGGGAATACTAAATTGCGGTTTGCTTTTGTTATGCTCAAGCAATAACACGCTAAAGTCGTAGTCGCGCACATACGATGAAAAGTTATTACCCACTATGCCTTCTATTCGCTCGTTAGTTTGGCGGTCAATAATATTGGTTTTTAATACCTCAATTGACGGAAATGCTTGGCCACTGCCGGCAATATCTAAATCTACTGAAATGATTTCTAACTCAACCTCGTAACGATCCCCTTGTGGGTTATCCCAACTGGCCATTGCATTAAAACGATTGTTGATCATTTTTAGGGTATTACGCAGGTTTTGTTGGCGGCTTTCACCCCTTGCTAAATTAGCGAAGTTGGTCGTAATACGTGTGTTGTTTGATGGATGGTAGTTTTCATCCAAGTTAGTACTTTTAATAGTAAATGTAAGATCAGTGCTCATAGCCGTCTCCTTTCAATCAAATTTATTGCTGCTTTATTACTGCCTGTTTAAACCAAACTAACGAGTTAGCAGTAATGGTGCTGTGCAGAGTTAATAAATTTATACGCGGAATAGAGCATGAAGAAAAACGGTATTATTTCAGGTAAAACATGAGCCAGATTCATTCTCTTACAAAGTTAAATGGGTAAAGTCAGCTAATGGCCTATGCTTCTCTCATAAAAGCCAATTTAGAAGTCTAGATTTCTAGATGTTTTTACGGGTGTTGTGATTTATTCATACAAAACGTGAGTATTATTCAATGCATATAGGTACTTAAAGTGCCATTTACATAAACGGTTGTTGATATACTCGAATAAACCTTGCTGAGATTAGATGTTTTATTAAACGTTTTTTACACGCAACTCACCGCCACAGAGCATAACAACCCTTAACATAAGAAGAGACAAAAGGAATGAGTGATTTAATAGTGTTAATTATATACTGCGCCATATTAGGTAGCGGTGTTGGTTTTTTAGCAGGCTTATTAGGAATAGGGGGCGGGCTGGTAATTGTGCCCATACTCAGCATGATATTACTGCACTTTAATGCTTTGCCACCTGAACAAGTAGTGGTAGTTGCCATTGCGACCTCGCTGGCCTCTATTTTATTTACTTCGACCTCGTCGGCTATTGCGCATCATAAAAATGGCAATGTACCCTGGGATATTGCGCCTTGGGTTATGGCAGGCGTTGCCTTTGGTGCGCTTATTAGTGGCTTTATGGCTGCGCTGTTACCCGAGCATGTGGTGCGTTTGGTATTTGCTGTAAGTGTGGTACTAATTGCACTAAAAATGATTTTTTCAGGTAAGAATGATTCAGCAATAGCGCGCCCGTTACCAAACAAAGGGTTGCTAAGCGTTTATACGACCATAACCGGTGGGTTATCTGCCATGATAGGTATTGGTGGCGGGGCAGTATTAGTGCCGCTACTGACGTTTTTTTCTATTGATATGAAAAAAGCCATTGGCTGCGCCTCGGCCTCAGGCATTGTGATAGCACTATTTGGTTCAATGGGTTATATCAGCTCAGGCAGCCAGTTATTTAGCCTAAAAGAGGGGTTTGCTGGCTTTGTGTATTTGCCCGCTTTATTGGGTATTGTATGCACCTCATGGTTTACTGCGCCGCTCGGCGCTAAAGCCACCCATTATTTGCCAGTTTCAACCATAAAGAAAATATTTGCCGGCTTATTAATAATAATGGCAATCAATATGTTTACTCGATAAGAGCATTTATATGAGCCTTAAAAAGACGCGGCATAAAGCCGCTGCTACCTAGAATATTAGCGACTAGTAGCAGCGGGTTCACCCCGCGTCGGTGTTGAGCGTTAGAGTCCGAACTCTTTAACCTTTAACCTTTAACATCTTAAGAGGATTAACTAAAATCTACGTCATTTGAGCGTGTTTTATAAATTCATCATAAATACTGTCTTTGATGAGCCTGTCGGGCGTAAAGGCATAATAATGCTGATAAACATTATCAATTGTACCAATGTAATTAACGCCGTAATGGCGCTCCACCTCGGCTCTTACCAAAATAGGCGCAGGAAATATACCAAACCCTTGCTCACCTAACGACTTCATTAATGCGCTGTCGTCAACATGGCCTGCTATTGTCATTTCAATCTCTTGCTCTTGCAGCCAATAATAAATAGCCCGCGCAACGGGGCTTTCTTTTGCGGGGAGTACTAAAGGCTTGTTATTTAAAGATTGCGGAAACTGCTTATGTAATTGCGAATGCCATGTTTCGTTACCAAAAAGAGCGATTTGGCTTTTGCCTATTTCATGGCAGAACGTCTTAAATGACGAGGTATTGTCGAGCGGTTTATCGGCTAAAACTAAGTCGAGCTTATGAATCGCCATTTGTGCAAGTAGCTCATCCTGTTGGCCGTCAATACAGTGTAAGTTTGAAATACGGTCGTTATTAATTAAAGGCGCTAGCCACTTCGACACCAGTGATTTGGGTAACACATCTGAAATACCGACCTTTAGTGTTCGTGAGTATTGCATGGTATCACCTTGCGTGGTTTCTAGCCATTCATGGGCAATAGCAAACATATCATTGGTGTATTGCTGGGTTACATGGCCAAATTCCGTTAACTGTAGGCCTCGGCCTTGGCGAACAAACAGTGGTTTTCCTAATCGTTGCTCTAAGTTAGTAATTTGTGAGCTGACCGTTTGCGGCGTTAAATTAAGTATTTTACTCGCCGCTGCAATACTGCCGTGCTTACTTACCTGCCAAAAATAATATAAGTGATTGTAGTTAATGTTGGTAATCATTCGAAAATACCTGTTTTAAAGTAAGAAATAATCAGCTTTTTCCTTTGCCACTAAGTTAGTAGATTACAGTCATGCCTGCAACATAGTTACTACTAAAAGGTGTAATTGCATGAAGCTAAAACTTACAGTTAAAAATAAGATAATTAACGCAAGTGAAAAGATGTCGCTTTTAAAGTTGATAAAAAGCCAATTGGCAAAACATGCTTTAAATATTCGTAAAGTTGAGATTCAAATAAATGATCTTTCGAGTGAGCGCCACGGCACTTTGCAGCAATGCAAAATTAATATTCTTTTGCCAGGGCTACCCAGTATTAATGTAAATACAAAGGGAAGAAGTATGCTGCAAGCGATAAAGCGAGCACTTAAAAGTTTGCAGCATATTCTCGTTAATAAATATCAACCTTCGCAACTAAGCTCTTAGTTTTTATTTATATCGCACTTGTAGTGGCATGGATGCTACTTTTTTAATGCCTCTCTAATTCCAAGCCATGTTTAGCAATAAACGATTCACTTATTACCTATTGAGCAGTATTTCCTTGTTGAGTTTGGTTTCACTATACCCAACTTACGGTAACTAAAATTCTTTGACCTTGTTCCTTTAACCTTTGACCTCAGCTGTAAACCCCTCACACCATTTTGATTAAAAAGAGAGTGAAATTTTCAATTACCTAAATTCATAGTTTATTGTGAATTAAGGTGGTTGTAAGTCTACTTTGGAATAAATTCACAAGATACTGTGAATTTACTCTTTATTTAGTTAATGCTTTTTGTAATTCACAAAATATTGTGAATTATTGGCTTTTCTGAACAGTTTTATCTATTATTCACAAAATACTGTGAATTAGGGGGGGTGGTAATGGAAGTCACGATAAAATCAGCAAAACAATTAGGTAAATTGGCAAGTATTGTGAGAAAAAGCCAAAAGCTTGATCAAAAAACAGCAGGGGACTTCTCCGGTATCAGCATTAATACGGTCAGTGACTTTGAAAATGGCACCGGCTCTTTATCAATCGGCCGTGCGTTCGATTTAATGGAAGCTTTAGGTTTAGAGGTAAAAATAGATGTGGTTATACCTCAACATGATGAAAAGGCTAAAAATAAATTAATAACGCAAATCCGCAATATGGTGGCAGGCCATGAATAATAGATCTCTCAATGTTTATGCTGGCAAACAGCTCATGGGCCAATTACAAGATAGTAACGGTTTTTGGTCATTTAAATACGATCAAGATTGGCTTAACTCAGCTAATAAATTTGCAATAACTCCCAGCATTCCATTACAAGAGCAAGTGATTTTAGATTCAGGTACTACGCGGCCTGTGCAGCAGTTTTTTGATAATTTACTGCCAGAAGAAAATGCACGTGAGTTATTGGCAAAAGAAGTGAAAGTGGATCATGAGGATTCATTTGCTCTACTTACGGCATCCGGCATTGAGTCTGCGGGTGCTTTAACGCTATTACCAGAGCATGTCGATTTTCCAAGCCCTAGTGCAATACCGTTACCCTTTGCCGAGCTATCTAGGCGAATTAAAAACTTACCCAGAGCACCGTTAAATATCCGCCAAAGTAGCCGCATGTCACTTGCTGGCGCGCAGCATAAAATGCTAGTTATTAAGCTCGCTGATGAATTATTTGAAGGAAATGAAGGCACACCTTCAACTCATATACTTAAACCCGATCACTCTGAGCCAGACCAATATTGGCAAACGACATGCAATGAATGGTTTATGATGAAACTAGCCAAGCGCCTAGGAATTGATGTACCCAATGTGCAGCTCATTTATACACCCGAGCCAGCCTATTTGGTTGAGCGCTTTGACCGTGTAGGAAGTTATCCTGATCAAGAGCGCAAGCATATTATAGATAGTTGCCAATTATTAAGTTATAGCAGACACTCTAAATATTCTGCATCAACGGTTGAAACATACCAGAAAATACTCAATAACGTACGGCCTAAAGCGGCAACGGTCATCAAGTTATATCAATGGGTGATTTATAATTTATTAGTCGGGAATGGGGATGCGCATTTAAAAAATATTAGCTTTTACTACGAAAGCGGGTCTGCGCAAATAACGCCATTTTATGATTTATTAAGCACTATTATTTATGTTTCAGAAGGTGGTAACCCTCTAGAAGAAGCACTGTCAGTTCCTATCAATAATAAAAAACGTTTTTGTGATGTTACTAAAGCAGATGTAATCGCTTTTGCAAAAGAGCTTGGTATTCCTAGCTCTGCAGCAGTAAAACAGCTAAGTTATTTTGTAGATAATATAGAGAGTGAATTTAATAACTTATACCAAGAAGTTGTAAATATGCCACCTGCGGATGTACGCGCAGCGGAATTAAGAATGTTAAGACAAGTGCAGTTTTTAGTAGTTAAAGAAATGATTGGGAAGTTGAGTTAAAGCAAGGGAATGATGATTAATGAAAGTTTCTTGTAAACACAACGTCTTAGCCCGTTTCGATAAATAACTTTTCATTCAGTATGGACTTCCTATACTTAGTGTTGGGTGCTGTTGTATTTCAAACAAAACCTTTGAAAACCCCGCACCATTTTGATTAAAAAAGAGAGTTAAATTTCAGCCCCTAAATCCATAAAGCTTAGATAAAAAAGTAACTCAAAGTCGTAACTAAGCACTAAATTTGGGTTTTGATTAATAAGCAAGTGTCTACCTAATGCCAAACAGATTTATTTACTTGAGAAAATTGAGGTGGATAGAAGATACTGTTAAAGTACTTTGAAATAATAAAAAAATGCCTAACTAACGGCTAAAACCTCCTCCACCTCATAGGACGTTATCTGCTTAATTAAAGTGTTGATGTTCAAGTTTAACTAATGAAGCGAAAATGGAAAATTTCACCAAACTATTAGCAGTTACACTTTATATATTTTCTTTATCTGGCTGTACTTCAATTGGCAGTTACGTCATGTCAAACCCCGGTATCTATCTTTCTGAAGCGGAGTTTATAAAAGCAAAACCTAGCGACATTGGCTTTGAAAAACAAAAATTTTGCTCTTTTAGTACCACTCAATGCATTACATATCTGATTGCTGAACCTTATCAAGCAGCCGAATTTTCGCAAGAGAGTTCTGTTTATTACAACCTTCATGCAACTGGTAATAATGTAGAAAATACAATTTCACACAGAATGACACCAGATACATTTAATCGTTTTGAAGGCACTGCTTTATTACTTCATGGCTATGGAGGCAGTAAAGAAGCAATGATGGCTTCAGCTATCTATTTTAGAGCGCTTGGTATGAACGTTATTATTCCAGATCTTTTTGGTCATGGTGAATCAACTGAAGCATTTGTATTTGCAGCAAAAGAGCACGGCATTTTAAATGAACTGCTTGCTGAACCACTTTTAAATCAAACAAATAACCAGACTGTTGTAGTCGGCCATTCTATGGGAGCACTTACTGCAAGTAACTTATTATCATCAGAATATGTTGACGCTGCTATTTTACTTGCCCCAATGATGAGTTTTGACGTTGCAGCTAAGGAGTACTTACCTTATAAATCGCCTTTGCTTAGTCATTTTTTTCATAGCGAGATTGATAATATTGTTAACCAAGCAATGTTTGAGGCAGGAGTAACCATTCAAGAAACAAATTTATTGCCTAAATTAACTGAGACTAAAAAGCCTGTATTGTTAATTAACTCAGATGTTGACTCTCTATCCCCGCCGGCTTACTTTTCATCTATACAAAATGAGTTAGTAAAAAAAATAACTTTTAATGCTCGCTCTCATTCAAGTTTAATGGTGTTTGATCGTGATGATGTTATCGAAATTGAAAACTGGCTAATAACATGGTGAGCCTTCGCTATTTTAGATGACATTGAGTGTATAAGTCATTTTTTATTATTGTCGGGTTTCGTTGCACTCTCTCCGACTTACGCCTTGTAAACCCCCGTTACATTTTGATTAAAAAAGCCGCACACTATTAATGAGTGTGCGCCTTTTATTGTTTTACTTTTTTAAGCGATTACTTGTTTAATAAGTGCTTTTCAAAAAAATCGGCCATCATGGTGTGATAATGCAAGGTGGTGCCTTTACCTTCACGTAAGCTATGTGAGCGGTTAGGGTATGAGAAAAACTCAAACTGCTTGTTGTGCTTTACAAGCTCGTCAATTAAGCGCTCTGAGCCTTGGTAATGCACGTTATCATCCCCTGTGCCGTGAATAAGCAATAACTTACCGGTTAGGTTTTTAGCAAAAGTAATGGGCGAGGTGTTATCGTAACTCTCAGGATCGGTATTTGGATTGCCCGCATAACGCTCTTGGTAAATAGTGTCGTACAAACGAATGTCTGGCACCGGTGCTGAGGCAATGCCTACTTTAAATTTATCACCATGGCGGAACAATAAATTAAGGGTTGAACTACCGCCGCCTGAGTGTCCCCATACGCCAACGCGCTCGGTATCTATCACATCCCAGCGTTTAGCCATGGCATCTAGGGCGTCTACTTGGTCTTGCACAGTAATGGAGCCAATTTTTTTATAAATCGATTTACGCCAATCGCGCCCTTTTGGTGCACGTGTACCGCGGTTATCAACCGATGCCACAATAAAGCCTTTTTGCGTTAGTAACGATTTGTATAAGTAACTGTTGCCTTCCCAGCGGTCTTGCACGGTTGAACCCCATGGTTCGCCGTATACGTAAAACACAATTGGGTATTTTTTACTTTTATCCATGTTCTCAGGGAACATAATGTAGCCGTCAAGCTCGGTACCATCTTGCGCGTTTACTTTAAAAAACTCATGCTTTGGTAAGCTTTGCTCAGCTAATTTTTCTTTCAGCTCGTTATTTTCAACTAAGGTTTTTACATTACTGTGATCGCTCACTTTAATAATTTGCTTAATTGGTGGTGTACCAAATTGTGAGTAAGTATGCATAGCCCATGAGGCATCTTTTGACATGTAATAGCTGTTTGAACCTTCAAACTCAGCAGGTGTTACTCGTACCGGTTTGCTGCTGCCATCAAGCGGCGTGCTGTATAAATAACGCTGACCAGGATCGTTTGGCGAGGCAATAAAATACATCACGTTTTTATCTTCATTAATGCTAAGCATATCAATAATGTCGTAATCACCTGGAGTTAGGTCGATAATAGTTTTGCCATCGCGCGATACACGATAAAGATGTCGCCAACCGTCGCGTTCGCTATGCCAAATAAAAAACTCGCCGTCTTTTGACCAGTTGGCTTTATAAAACCATTCTATAAACGCATCGTCTTTGTCTTCTAAAATTTTAGTCAGTTGCTGCTTTTGCCAATCAAACAACCAGACTTTGTTATGGCTTTGTGGGCGGTTTAAATCTTGAATCATTAATTCATTACCGGTGCCTGCCCAACTAATACGGGGAATGTAACGGTCGCGGTTATCGCCTTCAAGCTCGGCCCAACGGGTTTGTTTATCACTAAGGCTTACCACTCCAACACGCACGGCAGAGTTGGTTTCACCCGCTTTAGGATAAGGGAATTCTTTTAGGGTAGGGTACAGTTCGTCAGTGTTGTTGATCATAGTGAAAAACTTAACGTCACTGGTATCAAGCTGCCAATAGGCAATTGATTTGTTGTCTGGGCTCCAACGAAAACCATCGGCAATGGTAAATTCCTCTTCGTATACCCAATCAAAATTACCGTTAACAATGGTGGCGTTACCATCGGTTGTGAGCGCGGTTACATTGTTACTACCAACCGCTTGCATATAAATATTGTTGTCGCGTACGTAAGCCACTTTTGAGCTATCTGGTGAGAACTTAGCAAACATTAACTTAGTTGGCTCAACGTCTTTACCACCAAGTTGCTGTAATTGGTTTGTCTCAAGGTTAAGTAACCAAAAGTCGCCTCGGCTGCGCGAACGCCAAACTTGCTCGCTGTTGGTAAATACCATCAGCCATTTACCGTCTTTTGACCATTGGTAGCTTTCAATAGCCAATGCCTCGTCTGCGCCCTCTGGCAACAGCTTTTCAAACTCAACCAATACTTTACGGCCTGTGCCGTCAGCATTGTAAAATACAATGTCGTTGCCTTTTACGCCGTGCTCTTTTTCATCATCGGCGTTGTTATCATCTGCTTTTTCTTTTTCGCTTTCGCGCTCTTCAAGTACAGTGTAGCCAGTACCATCATCTAGCCACTTAAAGTAGGTGCTACGCTGGGTTTTAAATTCTTTATCTTTATAAATTTGCGCTAGGCTTAATGGATTATTCACGGTACTCATCGCTGTATTATTGTTGGTTGTTATGCTGGTACTTGAACATGCTTGCAAGCCTAAGCCCGCAACAATGGCCAGTGCCAAGCCCGATGTTTTGATCAGATTCATTGTTATTGTTCCTTGGGTCTGTTGACCTTTATGGATTAAGGCGCTTATTACATTTACTGTAACAAAATAACGTACATAATATCAGCATGCTTAACGCACAAAGCTATGGTTTAAACCCAAACTTTTATAATTAATTACCATGCTGGATTTTTAAATTCTTCACTGAGCGTGTCGATTAGTGCTCTTACCGTTGCCGATAAATGCTGACGAGAAGGGTAAAGCACATATATTTTCATTGGGTTTAATGTCCATGGCGCTAATACACGTTGCAAGCGACCATCCAGTATATATTGATTTGCCAAATACGTAGGCTGTACTGAAATACCACCACCGGCTATGGCTGCATGGAGTAATGTGGTGGCCTCGTTTGCACTTAAATTACATTTAACATCAACCGATTGAAATTCATCCCCGTTGTGTAAATGCCAAATATATCGGTCGAAGTTTTTATAGCCTAAACACTGATGAGCGCTTAACTGTTGTGGTGTTGTTATTGGCGGATAATCAGCAAGGTAGTCGGCTGAGGCTACTAAAATAGATTCACACTCGGCAATAGGTTTACCTATTAACGAAGGATCAGGATTGGCTGCAATACGTATTGCCAAATCAACACGTTGCTCTATTAAGTCTGTGGTTGAGTCTTCAAGATCTATGTCTATTTGCACGTTAGGGTGACGTTTCATAAAACGTGTAAATATAGGGGCTAACTGTGAAAAGCTAAGCGACATACTCGTTGCTATACGTATTTTTCCTGAGAGCTCTTGCTGGTTTTTTGTTTGCTCAACTAAACGATTGGCCTGTACTAACCATTGCTCTATTTCAGGTAAACAGGCCTCGCCGGCGGTGGTAAGTGTAACTTTGCGGGTAGTTCGATGCAATAAACGAGTATTGAGCCAGGCTTCTACCGATTCAATATGTCGGGTAACCATAGGCCGTGACATTTCAAGGCGCTCGGCAGTGGCCGTAAAACTGCCTGAGTAGGCAACATCCACAAAAACCTGCGCTGCGGTGAGTTTATCCATAGTATTTGCACGATTTATGAAATAATGATGCTTATTATTGGTTGTTTTTCTGAACATATCAAACCTTTATTATGCTCGCATTAGCAACCAATGATGAGAATACTATGAACCTACGCACGTTTTTATTAAGTACACTATTAGCCAGCAATATTGCTCTTGCAGACGAAACCCCACTAACCCTTGATGTGTATAACGCTGACAGCAATAGCTTTCATGTTAACGCCACGCTGGTTTATGGCCGTACCGATGCAATTTTAATTGATACCGGATTTACTAAAGCCGATGCACTACGCATTGCTGCAAAAGTAATTGATTCGGGCAAACAATTAAAAACTATTTTTATTAGCCAGGCCGACCCTGATTATTATTTTGGCGCTGAAGTACTACAAAAACTTTTTCCTCAAGCAGAGGTTATTACTACGCCCGCAGTGCATCAAAAAATAGCGGCAAAGCTACAGGGTAAACTTGCTTTTTGGACGCCCAAAATGGGAGAAAATGCACCCAAAAATCCTATTATACCTAAGGCTTTTAATGGTGATAGCTTAAAAATAGAAGGCCATACGATAGAAATTCGTGGCACAAAAGGGGAATATAACCATCGTCCTTATTTATGGATCCCAGATAACAAGGCCATTTTAGGGAATGTAGCTGTATACGCGAATGTTCATTTATGGATGGCCGATGCACAAACTCAAGCGGAGCAAAATGCATGGGTAAAGCAACTTAATGAAATGAAAGCACTTAAACCAATCACTGTGATCCCAGGGCATATGAAAGCAGGAACTGAGCTAAACGCTGACAATATTGACTTTGCAATCCAGTATTTAAAGGATTTTGCACACGCTAAACAAAGTAGCAATAGCAGTGAGCTACTAATTGATAAAATGACAAATACATACCCAAGTGCTGCATTACCTATGGCGCTGAGCATTGGCGCTAAAGTTCATAAAGGCGAAATGAAATGGTAATTGCTTACGCTTAACCCCTGTAATAAATACAGTAGAACCAAAAAACACGCCTAGCAAAGTCTGGCGTGTTTTTTATTATTGCCACAAATACATACTGGCTCGCTTATTGGCAATATTTAATTCAAATACCTCACTGCTTGCTCGCATAGCAGCGCCATAACATACATGTAGCGGTAACAAGTGCTCTTCTGTGGGATGATTAAAGCGTGCCGCAGGCGCTTTATACCATGCTAATAGCTGCTGTTCGCGCTGTTGCTCGGTTAATGTTTGATCTGTGATTGTGTTTACCAACCAATTTTCAAATACCTGATTTTGCAAATTAATATCGTTTGACTGGGTAACACCAAACGCGCGCATATTATGGAAGGTAAAGCCTGAGCCTATAATTAATAAATTATCGTAGTCTATACTTTGCAGTGCTTTGCCTACCTCAATATGCAACAGAGGATCAAGGCTTGGATGCAAGGATATTTGCACACAGGGAATATCGGCCTGCGGGTACATAATTTTTAACGGTACAAACATACCGTGATCAAAACCACGGTGTGAATCGAGTTTTGAGTCAATATTATGTGTTCTGAGCGTTTGCTGTACTAAATTAGCAAGTTGCGGCTGGCCAGCACAAGGGTAAGTTAATTGGTACGCCTGCTCAGGAAAACCATAGTAATCGTAAATAAGCGGCGGTGAGGAGTGAGCCGTTATGCTAATAGGCTGAGCTTCCCAATGTGCGCTGATCATCAAAATAGCGCTAGGTTTTTTGATTTTAGCAGCAACCACTTGTAAGCATTCCACCATATCTGTATGGCTTGGATCTCCTAGCAGCGGTAATGGACCACCGCCATGAGATAAAAAGAAAACCTTTGGGTATTGCATGTGTAAGCTCCAAATAAAATATTTATATTATGATGCCTACACATAGTTAAAATAACTAGCTACATAAACGCACAACGTCTGTGCTTATAGCGTATTATTGGTGTTTATTCATCAAGCTCCAAGTGAGCGCGTTCAACACTTTCTTGAGGTAATTCTTTTTGCACCGATACCCCTAACTCTTTAAATTCAGAGGCTTGTTTAATTAAGTTACCTTTACCACGGTATAACTGTGAAAACGCTTTATCATAACTATCTTTCGCTTTATCGAGCTGTTTACCCACGCCTTCCATACTGGTTAAAAACCCATTGAGCTTGCTATAAAAACGCTCAGCTCGGTTTGCCAGCTCTTTTGAGTATTTAGTTTGCTCTTCAAAACGCCATAACTGTTTAACAATATTTAAACTGGTTAGTAAGGTAGTGGGGGTAGCAACCAAAATATTTTTTTCAATCGCTTGTTGATATATGTCGCTTTGGTATTTAAGTGCTTCTACAAAGGCGGACTCTATGGGTACAAACATAATAACAACCTCAGGCGAGTTTAACCCCGGTAACCGGTCATAGGATTTACTGGCCAACTCATTTATACGGGCAGTTACTGCATTTACATGCTCTTTAATGGCTTGTTGAGATTCGAGCTCTGTTTCGGCATTTACATAGCGAGTATAGGCATTTAACGATGTTTTTGCATCAATCACTAAATGACGCCCTTGCGGTAAATACACCACAACATCGGGACGTAAACGACCATCTTCGGTATTAAACGATACTTCGCGCTTGTAATCAGTGCCCGCACGCAAGCCTGCGCTGTCGAGTACGTTTTCGAGCATGAGTTCGCCCCAGTTACCTTGAGTTTTCTTTTGCCCTTGTAGCGCATTACTTAGCTTATCGGCTTGCTCAGTTATGGCCTGGCTTTTAGCTTGTAAATGTAATAGCTCAGTTTTAAGCGCTGCACGTTGCTTTAAGTCTTCAACATGTATCAACTCCATTTTGTCACGAAAGCCTTTTAGTTCACCTTGAACTGGCTTTAATAGCTGTTCAATACTCTCTTGATTTAATGTTTTAAATTTTTGCGATTTTTCTTCTAAGATTTGATTAGCTAAATTTTCGAATTCTTTTTTTAGTGTTTCTTTACTTTGTTCTATCTGCGCTAGCTGCTCACTAAAATGTTGCTGCTTTTGCTCAAGTGTTGTACGTATATTATTAAGCTCTACATCACGTAGATTATATTGCTCACGCAGAGCGGTAAGCTCGGCTTCGGCTTTTCGCCAATATTGATTATATTGCTGGCTTTGTTTTTCTTGCTCAATTAAACGTGTTTTAAAATGCTGCGCCTGATCACGTTGCTCTTGATGGGTGAGCCCCAACAAGTCGTGCTCTTCAACCAATGCAGAATATTGCTTTTGCGTATGCTCATATTGACTTTGTAATAACAATAATTGCTGCTGCTGCTCAGCCAATTGGCGCTTTATTTTTTTACTTAACTGCATTGCTACAACAGTGCAAATAGTTATGCCCGCTACAGCACCTACACTCACACTTAACCAATCTAAATGAGATAAAAACGAAGTAAACATAAAATAAACTTTTAAAATTTAGAGACATACCATCATAA
This sequence comes from Pseudoalteromonas sp., assembly GCF_018402495.1. Lineage (GTDB taxonomy): Bacteria > Pseudomonadota > Gammaproteobacteria > Enterobacterales > Alteromonadaceae > Pseudoalteromonas. The sequence goes on along the minus strand of NZ_JAGYIU010000003.1, from coordinate 386,883 downwards.
CGAATTACGCTCTTTAGCAGTAGGGGTAACGAACTAAATTAAGCACAAAAAAAAGCCAGCTATAACAGCTGGCTCAACATTACTTAATTAGTAATCAAACAGGGAAATCAACATGAAACTTGTATTACAACATATCAACTACAAGCATAATAATAGACCCTGCCTAATTAAATTAGTTCAAAATAATTTAAAAAAAAAGCCAGCTATAACAGCTGGCTCAACATTACTAATTTAGTAATTAAACGGGGAAATCAACATGAAACTTGTATAACAACATATCAACTACAAGCATAATAATAGACTCATGCCCTGTGTGATTAGTTCAAAAAAATTAAAAAAATTTTTATAAAGCAAAAAAAAGCCAGCGCTAAACTGGCTGGCTTAATCATTACTATGTCTAGTAACTACTATATGGGATATCAACATGAAAACTTGGAGAAACTGCAATTTAACCAAGCATTATAATAGACGCCCACAATTTGAATAAGTTCAAAAGCTCGTCATTATTTTTTAAATTATTTTTAATTTTTAATTAAAGACAGCATTTGTTGTTCATCAAATTGGGTAAAACTCATTGATTTTTCAGTAAATAATGCATCAACAAGCGCTTGCTTATCTTGCTGCATTTGAAATACTTTTTGTTCAATAGAGTTAGCCATAATTAATTTATAAACAAATACCGGATTTGTTTGCCCAATACGATAAGCACGATCGGTGGCTTGCTTTTCAACAGCTGGATTCCACCATGGATCAAAATGAATAACGGTATCGGCTTGGGTTAAATTAAGCCCAGTACCACCGGCTTTTAAGCTAATTAAAAACACGGAAGTGTTACCACTGGTAAATTCGTCTATTACTTTATCGCGATGACGCGTTTGCCCAGTTAGCATACTAAAGTTAATATTTTGCGTATTTAAACGTTCAGCAATTAAATCAAGGGCAGAGGTAAACTGGCTAAATATAATCACCTTACGGCCAAGGCTTAACATTAAAGGTAAATGGCTCGATAACCATTCTAGTTTAGCACTGGCAGCGTCGGTTTGAGGCTCAATGAGTTCAGGATGGCAACAAATTTGGCGTAACTTTAACAAGGCTTCTAAAAAGGCAAGTTTACTTTTTTGTACACCTTGTTCGGCAAATAAATCAATGAGTTTTTCTTCAAGCGCGCGTGTAATGCCTTGATACATCACTTTTTGTTTAGGTTCAAACTCAAACTCTTTTACAAGTTCAGTTTTTTGCGGCAACTCCTGTGCAACTTGAGCCTTAGTGCGCCTTAAAATAAACGGCAGTATTAACGCTTTAAGTTGCTCTGCACGTTCAATGTTACTTTCGCGTTCAATAGGGCCTTGAAAATGTTGCTTAAAATGCGCCTGCGAACCTAAAAGCGAAGGCATAGCAAAATCGAGTAATGACTTTAATTCAAATAAATTATTTTCAATTGGGGTACCACTTAAACAAAGTTTAAAATCAGCATTTAAACGTTTTACTAAACGCGACACTTGAGCAGTATCGTTTTTAATATATTGGGCTTCATCAAGTATAATGTTTTCAAAATAAAGTGGCGAGTAATAGGCAATATCGCGCTTTAATAAAGGATAGGTAGTTAAAATACACTGTGCTTGTGCCAAATGCTGTAACGAGTCATTGCGATGCGCACCAAAAATAGTCGTCACTTTTAAGTTTTTAGCAAATTTGGTAATTTCGTTTTGCCAGTTACTCACTAAACTTGTAGGGCACACAATAAGCGTAGGCCCCGCTTGCGGTGTATTATATGAACTTGCTAAATAAGCGATAACCTGCAAGGTTTTACCCAAGCCCATATCGTCCGCTAAAATGCCACCTAACTGATTACGCTTTAAAAAATTAAGCCAGGCAACTCCTTCTTGCTGATATTCTCTAAGTACCACAGAGTCGTTTAAGCCATCAATAGTAATATTAGGAGAGAGTAGCGCGTCGTTGCTCAGCTCATCTAGGTAGCGCTCTAGTGAGGGGTCATGTAGCTCAACATTAATTGCACTGTGCTGAACTAACTCAGGTAAATATGAAAGCGGAATATTAAATTCGTCACGGGTTTTAATAAATTCAAATCGCAGTTTAAATTCAATCAGTAAATTAAACGCAGCTTTGTCAATAACCCCAAATTGACGACCAACAGGATAGTAATAAAATAATTCACTTTGACGGTTTAACGATTCATACAGCTTATTATTTACATTAAATAACGCAGCAACTTTGGTATCATTTAGCACAACTTTGCTATGCATTTGATGACCAGCCGCTCTATTAACATGCAGTGACACCTTGTTTTTAGTAACAGCAATATTAACTTTGCTCATCGATACTTGCCAACCGCGTTGCTTAAAGCTCGGCAATACCTCGTACACTAGCCAATGTAAATGAATAGCCGACTCCTGACTAAAAATAAACTCGCTGTGTAAACCCCCTTTACAAAAATCAAAACCTAAGTTAACTAACTCATTAGTAACAGTGTTTTCAAAGGCACTATTTATAAGATTTTCAGGTGCCGTACCCGCTAAATAATTTTTATTTTTATACTTAAAAAATAACGAAATCGCCATAACTGAACCCGACATACTGACTTTGAGCACCGCATTACTCAACAACTTAGCAGGGATACTAGGTGTATTTGTTGGGTGTGGTATAACACCAGCGCCAAAGTTATCAGCAAGCTGCTTATAAATTCGGTCAAAATTGGTATCGTGCAGGGCAGGTATTGTTTGCAAATGAGCTATTTCGTCAGCACTTAAGGGCGTACGAATACGACCTAACTTAAAATTATCTAGATCTAAGTAAATAGGCGGGGTGGTTCTAATTAACGCCCAATTAGGGATTTTATCTAGATGAACTTTTAACTGGGTAACCTCTTTTTGTTTTTCCCAAATAAAATTAAGAGGTAAGCCTGGTTGTGCTTTTATAGGTACTCGGGAACGTTGTAAAAACAGGCGCTCTGTGGCTAATAATTGCTGTAGGGCGTTAAACCCCCATTGACCTTTTAGTTCAATGTTACCCACAGCATTTTGTGATCGGATCCAGCTGTATAACCTAAAATCACTTTCGAGCAAATCGCTTGGTGTAACAAAGCTATTAAGTTGTTGCTCAGTTAAGTTACGCCCTAATGAATAATTATTATTTTTGTCAAAGTTGGCAATTTTAGGAGTTAAAAATACCTTGTTGTTTTCAATGTCTAATACAAAAAGTAGCACTTGAGAAGGCTGTGCCTGATTACTATTTTTAAGTGCACTGAGTTCACTAAACCAGTCGTTAATAAAATAGTCTTCGCCGTATTCACCAGAGTGCTCAATTTTGAGCTTTAACAAAATAGCGGCTAAATGACGGCATTTTGTTTTGAGATTACAAGTGCAGTGAGTATCAATAGAATAACCCGTTGGTAATTTACTGATCTCAATTCGTTGGTTAAAGGCAACGCCTTTATCACCTTGTACGGTAGAATCGATCACAGAAAAATCAGTGTTATGTTCTAACCAGCTTATTTGACCGTTCTTGTAATAAGATTTTCCTTTAGCTAATACCGCAGGTTTAAACAATTTTTTTATGAATCGCTCAGAAAGAGGAAACTGGGTAGCCTGCTCATTTTTAATTTCTTCAAAAATAGCCATTAAATCATTTTTTGATAAGTTAGCAGACATGTTACTCAAAGTATTAAAATTTAAAAACAATTTTTCCAGTATATGCCTTATCAGCGCTGAGCTAAAGCAATATTATTTTTAAAATAGACTGGTTGGATCTGATTGGTTAGTAAAAAATTGGTTTATAGCGAATTGGCGATCATTGTTTAATTTTGCTCACTAAAAAAGCACGTTTAAATTACAAAATAAAAACAACTAATTAACTTTGAAAGGAAGTTTAGTTAAGCGTAGATCAGGTTTTTACTAACAAGGTACAAAATGGCATTAAAAGGGACCGTTTAGTTAGTAAAAATATGATCCTTGATGGTTTAGAGCATGTTTCTAGCCTTTTTAAGCCACTAAAGATCAGATTTTTACTAACTAACAAAGGGGTCTGGATCATGATTTAACTAACCTAACCCCTTTTACAGATCACGATATTACTAACTAATTAAAGGCACTTAATAGCTTAGTAAGTTGCTCTAAGCGCTTGTCTGTCATCACTTTATTATTTATTTTAATTGAAACGTCACCACTTTTAAGGTTACGTTGCACACTAATAAAGTCATTTTCTAAAACAGCTTCACGTTTTGATGCTGTTTTAGGCTCTGCAGTTAGATATTTAGTAATTAGCATAGCGCGCTTGTCGTCGGCTTCTAAGGCGTTAATTTCATCATTGCTGGCAAGTGCAACAACTAACTCGTTAAATGCTTCCTCATCGCGCTCCTTTGCGTTAATCAGCTTTTTAGCAACTTCTCTACCAACATGATTAGCTGTTGGGTAAAGGGCTATAACATCTGCAGATATTTGCTCATACGCTTTTATCGCATCAGCAATCGCTGTATGCGATACCCCTTCAATAACAGCAATTTCACGGTACGAGCCTTTTTTGCCTTGTTGAATAAGATCGTTTCTAGTTTGCTGATACGCTTGACCCAACTCCCAAAGACTAGGGGCAATGTATTGATCTGATGAAACCGCAAGTACTTTGGCATCTTGCTCGCTAAAGTCACTAGAACTCAATACGAGGTAGTCTGCGCCACCTAAAATACAGGCTTTACGACGTCTAGAGCCAGCTAATACAAGGCTCATATCACCTTGCTCCCACAATAGGGCAGGGTGCTGATTACGGCCATCTTCTTTAATAGCAGGAAGAATATCTGCGACTGACTTTTCGTTTAAAAGCGCTTGTACGCGACGATTTTTACCATAAACCTGAGTTGAGTTTTCAATCTCGTTGTGAGCAATCACTTTACAAACAAGCGTTATTTCCCGGTTAGGATCACTAGGAGCAGGCATACGGATAACGTCGCCTGCATTGGCTTGCTCTAAAAGGGCATCTAAGCTGCTACTGCCAACAGCGGTTGCAAAGGGATCTAAGCGGGTGTCATTTTTACGTTTTTTAGCCATTTTTAGTCAACATCCTTACTTAGGCGTATTTAATTTAGATTGAGTGGATTGCCAATTAGAACGAATTAGCATTTCGAGTTCATCAACTACATCTTTGATATTTTCTTGTGCGCGCATTAATGACTCTCTACTTGCTAAGCTGTCAGATGCTTTTTGGTCAAAGATAGTATTGAACGACGAAGAACTGGCGGTAATTGCTGAACTATGATTAATAGGATAGCTCATTACTTGGCGACCAAAAGCACTACGAACATCTTTAACTATGTCACGTTGTGAGTGATTGCCTTTCACATAATTAGTAACTAAAAATTGCATGAAATCCCAACCATCATGGCCAAGAGCGGCAACAGTATGATAAATCTCACCTAAGCGTTTTAAATATTTATTATTTGCATCAAAGTCTACCGCTTCCGGATGGACCGGTATAAGCATTGCAGTTGAAGCCATTAATGCATTGTAAAACATAAAGTTAAGCGTTGGTGCTGTATCAATTAATAGGATATCAAACTCATCTTTTACCGGCTCTATCACGCGTTCTAATAGCTTGTGGTAATGGCGTGTTTGCTCATAATTAGAGGTGTCTTTGAGTAATGTTGCTGTTTCGTGTTCAAAGTAAAAGTCATCCATACCTGATGGTAAAACACGAATATTAGGAATGTGTGTAGGTAAAAAAGAATTAGACACAAATTCTGGCCATGTTTCACCTTCATCAAGGTCAATGCAATCACGCATCAAATCACCAACGGTAATTGGATCGGGCTCTGAAGATGGGAAAAAACTTGATGATGACCCTTGAGGATCTAAATCAATAATACCAATGCGGTAACGTTTAATGTTGGTTGTAGCGAGCGCAGCAGCAATGTTAACCATGCTAGTTGTTTTACCACAACCCCCTTTTAATGAATTGATAACAATAACTTGGAGTTTGTCTGTTGATGCGCGGTGATCAGGCTGTATGTCCATAATATCAGCCATAGCAAAAATATTAACTAAGGTGTAGGCATAGTGGCCGTTTGCACCGCGTTTTATATTTAAATCGTCAAAGTCACCATTGTCATGGCGTCTTTTTAAGGTACGATTATTACAGCCAAGTAAATCAGCTGCTGCTTTTTGGGTGTAAGTTCTTAATTCTTTTTCTTCAGATTTAAGATGGGCGCGGTAATGTTGGATACGTCCTTCTAGTGATTTTTCAGCAACTTCTGCGGTTGCTTTCAAAAGTCGATAAGTATCTAGCGCGTTTTTATTGATAGACATACTTTATTCCTCAAAGTTAGGTGTTTAGTATAATGTCCATTCAATTAGCTGTAAACAACTATTTAAGGCGACATGTCTTTTAAATACATGACATATAAAATAATTTTTACCCCTTTAAGATTGCTTAGTATAAATAAAGAAGTTTAAGTATGGTTAAATATATAAGGTATTAAAGGCTAAGAGTGTAAAATACATATATAACGTAATGATTTATATAAATAATATTAAAAATAGTGGATCAGCATTGTACGTGGTTAAGATCAGATCCTTATCTACTTGCAGATCAGCTTTTTACTAAGCGAGAATTTACGACCTGAGTTACGCACAGGTTAAGCACTGAGTTACTCACAAGTATACCCATGCAGATCATATTTTTACTAAGTAAATTATAAAGTTATGCACTAGCCATTAGCGATAATGAAGGGTTTAATTAGTATAGATCTGATCTGTAGTAAGTACAGATCAGATCTATGCTAACTCGAACTAAGCTTATCCACAGGGGTTTAAAATTTTTATATAATTTGTCGTGTAAAATATAAAAAAAAACACTTTGTAATGGACAAAATTATTATTTAGTTAGTAAAAATTTGGCTTATCAACACTCAGTTAGTAAAAATGTGATCTGAAAACCGCTGTTTTAAGTTTTCCTTAGTAAAATACTGATCTGAGCATTTTATTTGAAGTCAGATCACTTTTATACTAACTTAAACATTTAACTTTTGTGGCTTTATGTGTTGTTATTAGCTGTCACAATAAAAACGGAAATAAAAACCATGAGCCGAAAGGTCAACATCTCGGTAGATAACTTGCCTGATACACTTAGGGGCCAAATTCACGGGGTGGAAAGTGCAATCGATAACGAAAGCCTAGCACTATTTACAGATAATAAAGATGTGCGAATTTCGATAGAAAATGCAGCCCATGGGTTACGCGCTTACTCTAACACATTTAACCATTATGATCTGTGGGGACGTTTTGTTCGCTCTGGACATAAAAAACTGCCACTTGAAGAAGCTCCTAAAAAAACCATTATTACACGTAAAATATCTGAAAAAGTAGACGGTATTTTATATGATGGTGAGATAAAAATAACACCGGCTGTGGTCAGTACTCGTAAAGACGGTGAAGATGTAGAATATTTGGTTTGGCCATCGGATAGAGAAGAAAAAGTTGAGCGTGCACTTATTCGTTTAGCTTCAAAAGGTAAAATAGTAAAAATTAATTTTAAGTCCGGTATTCAATATGCCGTTGTGTTTTCTATGAACGAATTAGCACAAGAGCTTAAAGCGGTTGGTCAATCTATGCCATATCCTCAAATTAAAGAGTCGCTTGAAGCATTGCAAGGTTCTAAACTTTCTTTTAAATATTCTGCAACGGATACTAAAAATTCTGATATTGATGATTCGTTTTACGAGTCGAATATGAACTTTTTATCGTCTTTGCACTTTAGTGGTAAGAAAGGCCAAGGCGGAAACGTAAAATGTGTTGCGTGTTTAAATGCATTTGTACACAACATGATTGATAACCTTGAATACAAAGGTTATTACTTTAACAGTGCACAAGAATTAAAACGCGGATTATCGCGTTGGATGATGCTACGTTTATATCATTTATGGCGTTATGCAGCACCAGGAAAAACCTACCATTTTAGATTACTTTCTATTATGGAAAAATATGGCTCTATTTACTCAACGGATGATATTACCGAAAATAAATTAAAAGCACTGCGTCGTGATATGACAACCACGATGAAAGATTTAATTGAAAAAGGAGCAATATCTGAATATAGCATTACCAATGTTAAAGATGATAAAACCGGCAACATAGTCGATTACACTTATGAAATGCATCCGTCTGATCAATTTTGTGATGAGATATTGGCATTAAATAAACATAATAAGCGTATTGAAATACAAGGCGGTAAACGCATTGTTGAAAATGCGGTATTGATTGATGAAGATAAGCTGGAAGAAATTGTAGAAAAGTAATTCTATTCATTTTTACCAACAAATATATTAAAGGCCACATAATGTGGCCTTTTTAACATAATTTATTTAGTTACTTGTTCTAAATATAATCGGTCCACTAGAAAATCATATTCGCGTTTTCGGGGATGCGATAAGGTTTTTTGGTAACTCGGTAGTTCGCCAAATTTTACGTCGGGCTGTGGGTTAATTAGTATAAAAGGTAAAGCTGCACTAACATGATAGCGATTTTGTGCAGTGTACCTCACATTAACTTGAGGGCTAACTCGAGTAGGGCGCCTAATTCGCAATTTTTCTTTTTCACCCAAACTGGCTACTCGAACCTGTTCTTGTGCAACCAGTGACTGCCATTTTTGCTGATCAATCATTCGCGGGTTTTTATAGCCTGCCGATTTTTCTAACATTTCAAGCGCCATTTTTTTTGTAAGTGTTTTGGTTGCGTGTTTATGCATCCAAGTAAAGCGAACAGAAAAAGGGGATTCAATTTCACTATGAATTTTACGATACGCCGCAAGCGTTATTAAATTTGGCATTGCATTATGCACCGCTTCAAATCGCGCGTCGTTATTATCTATCGCTAAAATACAATTTTTAAAAGCTGCTTTTGCACTATTTACTTGAGCTATGCGATCAACAATGGCTTGTTTATTCGCATCTTGTATTACTAGCAAACCAGGGTGTCGCTTTAATACTCGGCTGCTTAGCCCTGGCTTTTTATACATATCTGAGAAAGCATTTAAAATTGCTTTATGCGCCAATTTCCCTGTTATTTTTGAAACGTTTATAGACTCAGGGATTATATTTTCTTCAGTACTACTAATCTCAGGTAATTGAAAATACTCTGCTTTGGCAAAGCCAACCTCTTTAAGCTCATCAATTAAGCAAAGTGTTAATTCATTGAGTAAATCAAACTGACTTCTTATTTGTACTTTTGTAACCATTAGCTATTCACCTAGAACACATCTTACTTATCTGGTATTTTCGCAAATAACCTTTTTCTTTGGTAGTTATATATTTAAATTATATTCTTTTGCTAAGTTATATCAAAAATTAAATTAAGTATGATGTGTTCTTTATAGCTTATTTAATTGCTTTCACACACTAAATTAAAGGAAGTATATAGAAGGGGGGGAGTTAGATCACACAGCTTTGTGTGCAGCGCTAGCATAAATATTTAAAAGCGCATAATTGAGTAGCATTATTTTTTAAAATCAACCGTAAAGTTAAGATTACATTAGGGCAAATTAAGTATGATGTGTTCCTATTACTATCTGTATTACCATCGCTTAGATGTTAAGCTTCTACTCAAGCCATTATAATGCACATTCTACCTACTTAGATTATTGTTTTTAAATGTTTATTTGTTTTTACTTTATAAACTTGCTCATCAAAAGTAACTCAAAATAGCCTCTTAAATCTTATTAAAATTTAACTAATAACTAAATAATTGGTAAATAGTGTATTTATTCCTTGAACAAAGCACACTGCATACGTTAATTTCATTACATCAGGTAATAGGAATGAGGAATGAACATGCAATCGTGGAACCCAAATAGCTGGAGAGAACTGCCAATACTGCAGCAACCACAGTATCCAGATCAAGACGTATTAAAGTCGGTAGAAAGCCAACTCAAAAGTGCACCGCCTTTAGTATTTGCCGAAGAAACAAGAAGTTTATTTAAACAACTTGAAGACGTATGCGAAGGCCGTGCCTTTTTACTTCAAGGTGGAGATTGCGCAGAATCGTTTAACGACTTTAATGCCGCTAATATTCGCGATACATTTAAAACCATCTTACAAATGGCTGTAGTACTAACCTATGGTGGAAAGTGCCCGGTTGTTAAAATTGCACGTATGGCAGGTCAGTACGCTAAGCCTCGTTCGGCCGACTTAGAAACAATAGACGGCGTTTCGTTGCCATCTTATCGTGGTGATATAGTAAATAACTTTGAGTTTACTGAAGAAGCGCGTATTCCAGACCCTCAGCGTTTAATGACTGCATATCATCACAGTGCAGCAACGCTAAATTTGCTACGCGCTTTTGCACAAGGTGGACTTGCCGACTTACATCAAGTTAACCGTTGGAACATGGGCTTTGTTGCTGCTAATCCACAAAAAGCAAAATACCAACAACTTGCAGACAAAATTCAAGACGCGTTAGAATTTATGGAAGTGTGTGGTATTAATTCAACGATAGCGCCAAGCTTAAAAGAAACTGATTTATACACGTCACACGAAGCGTTATTACTAGGCTACGAAGAAGCATTAACACGTAGAGACCATTTATCAGGTGACTGGTACGATTGTTCAGCACACTTTGTTTGGATTGGTGAACGTACTCGCCAGTTAGACCATGCTCATATTGAATTCTTTAAAGGTATTAAAAACCCAATTGGCGTTAAAGTTGGACCAGGTATGGACCCAGATGAGCTTATCCGTTTAATCGATGCACTTAACCCGGATAATATTCCAGGTCGATTAACACTTATCACGCGAATGGGTGCGGATGTATTACCAGAGAAGTTACCTGCGCTGGTGCGTAAAGTACAGCAAGAAGGTCGCAAAGTAATTTGGAGCTCAGATCCAATGCATGGCAATACTGAAAAAGCCAGCTCAGGTTACAAAACGCGTAGCTTTGATAATATCATGCGCGAAATTAGCCAATTCTTTGCTGTTCATAAAGCGGAGGGTTCTTACGCAGGCGGTGTTCATTTAGAAATGACCGGCCAACATGTAACAGAGTGTACTGGCGGTGCATACGGTTTATCTGACGATGACCTTGCTCAGCGCTACAAAACACAATGTGACCCACGCTTAAATGCTGATCAAGTATTAGAGCTTGGATTTTTAGTAGCTGATTTACTAAAAGATGCGCGTAAATAATACCCGCTCATAAATACCAAAAGCCGCTTTTATTTAGCGGCTTTTTTGTGTATTAACTGTGATTACGCGCTTAAATCACACATTAGTTTGTTAGTACTTACGACGCTCAAGGCCTGTATCAGAAATGATTTTTGCTGAAATTTCTTCAACAGAATGATGAGTAGAATTTAAATGGGCAATTTTATGTTTTTTATACAGCATTTCTACTTCTCTTACTTCGATACGACACTGCCTGATTGATGCGTATTTTGAATTTGCCATGCGTCTGTCTCTTATTGCAGCCAAACGCTCTGGATCAATAGTTAAGCCAAACAGTTTATGCTTATAAGGCACTAAGCATTTTGGTAAACCTTCGCTTTCTAAGTCGTCTTCGGTGATCGGGTAATTGGCTGCTTTAATGCCATACTGTAACGCTAAATAAAGACTGGTGGGTGTTTTACCACTTCGACTAACGCCAACTAAAATAATATCAGCCTCCGCAAAGTTTTTAATGTTGCCACCATCATCATTCATCAACGCGTAATTAACGGCATCAATTCTAAAATCATAACTTTTTTCATGAATAGAGTGTGTTCTGTGTACTTTTGGTACTGGCGCCACATTTAATTCTTTTTCAATTTTTTCACTATAGGTACTTAAAAAATCGTATGAAACTGCATCCGCTGAGCGAATAATCTCAGACAACTTATGATTCACAAAAGTAAAAAACACCAAAGGCTTTTCACCTTGCTTAGATGACGTGGCGTTAATAAGCGCTTTTATTTCATGCGCTTTTTCTTCAGTTTCTACAAAAGGGATTGTTTTATGATTAAATTCGACAGGGAATAAAGATAAAGTCGCATGACCAAACACTTCAGATGTGATTGCTGTGCCATCTGAAATATAAAACGCAGTTCTCATAAAGCCTCTTTTTTATTGCATTTAATTTTAAAATCAGTGTATCACGGTTTACGTGGGGACGTTTGCCAGTGTAGAATGGTGGCGACCTTTATAAAAGGTTTTCTTTCTTAACTCTCACAGTTACTACTACAATTTGTTTTTTGGAGAAAGATCCGTGCAAGAATACGTTCTCTGGTATCAAGAGCTTGGTATGCAAGATGTTCCTCGAGTTGGCGGTAAAAATGCCTCACTTGGTGAAATGATTTCAAACTTAGCTAACGCAGGTGTGCAAGTCCCAGGTGGTTTTGCTACTACCTCAGACGCTTTTAACGAGTTTTTAGAACAATCAGGACTCAACGCAAAAATTCATGACATTTTAGATACACTCGATGTTGATGATGTAAACACACTCGCCAAAGTCGGCGCCGATATCCGCCAGTGGATTATCGATACCCCATTCCAACCTAGTCTAGACAAAGCAATCCGCGACGCATACAGCCAGCTACATGGCGACACAACTGCAGATGTTTCATTTGCTGTTCGTTCATCAGCAACCGCTGAAGATATGCCAGATGCCTCTTTTGCAGGCCAACAAGAAACGTTTTTAAACGTTGTTGGTATTGATTCTGTAATGACAGCCATCAAACACGTATTCGCTTCGTTATTTAATGACCGTGCAATTTCTTATCGTGTTCACCAAGGCTACGATCACCGTGGTGTTGCCTTATCAGCAGGTATTCAACGCATGGTTCGCTCAGATAAATCAGCATCAGGCGTTATGTTTAGTATTGATACTGAATCTGGTTTTGAAGATGTTGTATTTATTACATCAAGCTATGGTTTGGGTGAAATGGTTGTACAGGGTGCGGTAAATCCTGATGAATTTTATGTTCATAAACCAACGCTGCTTAAAAACAAGCCATCTGTAGTTCGTCGCAATATTGGCTCTAAAGCCATTCAAATGATTTACTCACAAGACAAAGCTCACGGCAAACAAGTAGAAATTGTTGATGTAGATCCAGCGCTTTCAAACAAATTCTCGATTACAGATGAAGAAGTGCAAAACCTTGCCAAACAAGCTGTAATCATTGAAAAACATTACGGTCGTCCAATGGACATCGAATGGGCAAAAGATGGTAACGATGGCAAACTATATATAGTTCAAGCGCGTCCAGAAACAGTTCGTTCAAACGAAGACACTAACGTAATGGAACGCTTCCAACTGAATGGCAGCAGCAATGTTGTTGTTGAAGGCCGTGCAATTGGTCATAAAATTGGTAGCGGTGTTGTACGTGTTCTTGATTCAATCAAAGAGATGGACCAAGTACAAGTAGGTGACATTTTAGTTACCGATATGACCGACCCAGATTGGGAACCTATCATGAAACGTGCAGCGGCGATTGTTACAAATCGTGGTGGCCGTACTTGTCATGCTGCGATTATTGCACGTGAGTTAGGTATTCCAGCCGTTGTTGGTTGTGGTAATGCCACAGATTTAATTAAAGCAGGTCAAGAAGTTACTGTATCATGTGCCGAAGGCGATACTGGTTTCATCTATGAAGGTATCTTAGACTTTGAAGTACTTACTTCACGTGTTGACGAAATGCCTGAACTGCCAATGAAAGTAATGATGAACGTAGGTAACCCAGATCGCGCATTCGATTTTGCACGTTTACCACATTCAGGTGTTGGCCTTGCACGCGTTGAGTTTATCATCAACCGTATGATTGGTGTTCACCCTAAAGCATTATTAAATTTTGATGCACAAACTGATGCATTAAAAGCCGAAATCACTGACATGATTGCCGGTTACGAATCACCAGTTGAATTCTATATTGGCAAACTTGTTGAAGGTATTTCTACTCTAGGTTGTGCATTTGCACCAGAGCGTGTAATTGTGCGTATGTCTGATTTTAAATCAAACGAATACGCTAACTTAGTGGGCGGCCAGCAATACGAGCCAGAAGAAGAAAACCCAATGATTGGTTTCCGTGGCGCTGCGCGTTATATCTCTGAAGATTTCCGTGATTGTTTTGCCCTTGAGTGTGAAGCAATAAAACGCGTTAGAAATACTATGGATATGACTAACATTGAAATCATGATCCCATTCGTACGTACCCTTGAAGAAGGTAAACGCGTTATTGAATTACTTGAAGAACATGGCCTTAAACGTGGCGAAAATGGTCTTAAAGTAATTATGATGTGTGAGCTTCCTTCAAATGCACTTATGGCTGAAGAATTTTTAGAATACTTCGATGGTTTCTCTATCGGCTCTAACGATTTAACTCAGTTAACGCTTGGTCTTGACCGTGATTCAGGTTTAATTGCGCACTTATTTGATGAACGCGACCCTGCAATCAAAAAGCTGCTTTCTATGGCAATTAAAACCGCGAAAGAAAAAGGTAAGTATGTAGGTATATGTGGCCAAGGTCCTTCAGATCATGAAGATTTTGCTGCATGGCTAGTAGAGCAGGGTATTGATTCTGTTTCACTTAACCCAGATACAGTACTAGAAACATGGTTATATTTAGCAGACAAACTTGCTAAGTAAATTAGCTCGTTAAAAAATGCCAGCAACAGCTGGCATTTTTTATGGCCGAAAATGTGTGTTTTGCTAATTTTTTATCTAAATAAGCACATGAACGAGTAAGTGCTTTTAAACACCAAGTTAAATAACTCCTCAATTTAGGGTAATACATAGAAACACACTCTAAACCTGCAAAAAATATTAACGCGAGCCCTGACACAGTAGCAAATAATAATCCGAGTAAAATAAACTGCGTTGTGCTGATCTGCTTTAGTCGTTTTTCCATATAAACCTCAATGTAGGCATTTAACTTGAATATAATTACAGCAGCTCAGATTTCCCTAAAAAGAGTGTACAAACTGTAAAATCTTCAATTTCTATTAGCCATCACCATGATATAATTACACAAATGCATTAAAAAGCGCCGCCATGATAGCAACGATTACACAACAAGATGCTGCGACCTACCTGGTTGCAAATTACTTAAATACCATAAAAAATCAAGGGTTTACTGGAGATACAGACGCCAGTTATGCAACCAGACTAACTGCATCAACCGATAACAGTATTTACCAGCAGCTTCCGCAAGGTGTTATTTTTCCAAAAAGCGAAAAAGACATTCAAATTGCCTTACAAACTGCATCGCATGATCCGTTTTTGTCTTTAACTTTTAGCCCGCGCGGCGGCGGAACAGGCACTAACGGACAATCTTTAACCCCAGGTATTGTGGTTGATTTATCACGTTACATGCGTGAAATCCTCGAAATAAATGTAGAAGAAGGCTGGGTACGAGTCCAAACTGGCGTGATAAAAGATCAACTTAACGACTTTTTAAAACCGTATGGATTTTTCTTTTCACCCGATTTATCTACCAGTAACCGCGCTACTATTGGCGGCATGATCAGTACAGATGCATCTGGCCAAGGTTCATTAGTTTATGGCAAAACAAGCGACCATGTTTTAGGGCTAACCACGTATTTATTCGACGGCACAGCAATGTCTACCAGCCCAATAGACATAGAAAAAGCAAAAATAATTGCCGATCAAGACTCATTAATTGGGCAAATATACAAAACAGTTTTAGATATTTCAATTAGTGAACGCGACGCTATATTAGCCAAATTCCCACGATTAAATCGCTTCTTAACTGGGTATGACCTAGAGCATGTACTAAGTGAAGACTTACAAACTTTTGATATGAGCCGATTAATTACGGGCTCTGAAGGGTCATTAGGTATAGTTACTGAAGCAAAACTTAACTTAACACCCATTGCTGAATTTAAAACACTCATCAATATAAAATATGACAGTTTTGATTCTGCACTTCGCCATTCACCGTTTTTGGTTGATGCCCGTGCTACCTCGGTTGAAACCGTTGACAGTAAAGTTTTGAATCTTGCGCGTGAAGACATTATTTGGCATTCAGTATCGGACTTAATAACCGATGTACCAAATAAAGATATGCAAGGACTCAACATGGTTGAGTTTAACGCAGTATCACCACAAGACATAAAAGACAAAGTAGACACTTTATGTAAATTATTAGATGAGTGCGTTGAAAACCAAACTAATGGTGTTATAGGCTATCAGTTAACCAGCGATAAAAGCGATATACTAAAAATTTATGCAATGCGTAAAAAATCAGTGGGTTTATTAGGTAATGTAAAAGGAAGCCAAAAACCCCTCGCGTTTGCCGAGGATACTGCCGTCCCGCCTGAAAATTTAGCCGATTACATTGTTGAATTTAGAGCGCTACTTGATAGCCATAATTTACAATATGGTATGTTTGGCCATGTTGATGCCGGTGTATTACATGTTAGACCTGCACTGGATATGTGTGACCCAGAACAAGAAAAATTACTACGCACAATTTCAGATGAGGTAGTAAAACTCACCGCAAAATACGGTGGATTAATGTGGGGCGAGCATGGTAAAGGCTACCGAAGTGAATACGGTCCTGAATTTTTTGGTGAGCATTTATTTACCCAATTACGAAAAATAAAGTCAGTTTTTGATCCAAATAATAAAATAAACCCCGGTAAAATATGTACGCCTATTGAAAGTAAAGACTCACTAGTTAGTGTTGATGGGCAGAAACGTTCTTACTTCGATAAGCAAATTTCTATTGATGTTAAAACCAGTTTTAATAATGCAATGACCTGTAATGGTAATGGCTTGTGTTTTAATTATGATGAAAACTCGCCAATGTGCCCGTCGTATAAAGTGACCGGCGATCGTCGTAACTCACCTAAAGGTCGCGCGGGTTTAATGCGTGAATGGTTACGACTTCAAGAGTCAAAAGATGTTAATTTGCTTGAAGTAGAAAAAGAGCTAAACAAAGGTGAAGTGATCACTTGGTGGGAACGCTTTGTTCATAGCCGTGAAAAAAATAAAGGCGTTTACGATTTTTCTCACGAAGTTAAAGCCTCAATGGACGAATGTTTAGCATGTAAAGCGTGTACTACCGCTTGCCCAATAAAGGTAGATGTACCAACTTTTCGAGCTCGCTTTTTAAATTATTACCATAGTTATTATGCGCGTCCACTTAAAGATTATTTAGTGGGTAATATCGAAAATAGCGCACCGTTAATGGCAAAGTTTGCTCGGATTATTAACTCAATTGTAAAAACATCATTGGTTAGTAGTATTATTAAAAAAACGGTCGGTTATGTTGATACCCCACAGCTAAGTATTCCGGCACTCGGTAAACGTATAAACAAAGCGCAAAAATTTGATTTAAATTTACTTAAAAAGTTAAGCGCCAATGAGCAAAATGAGTATGTACTCATTGTTCAAGACCCATTTACCAGCTTTTACGAAGCCGAATTGGTTGAGAGCTTTATTACACTGATCACACAGCTTGGAAAAAAACCCATGTTGT
This sequence comes from Pseudoalteromonas sp., assembly GCF_018402495.1. GTDB lineage: Bacteria > Pseudomonadota > Gammaproteobacteria > Enterobacterales > Alteromonadaceae > Pseudoalteromonas. Next base: position 369,417 of record NZ_JAGYIU010000003.1, on the reverse strand, counting down.
TACCATTTAAACCCAATGGTAAGCCTCAACATGTGAAAGGTTTTTTACATGAGTTTAAAGTGACAGCTAAAAATGCTGCAGAATTTCTAAATCAACTTAACGAAATCAATGCGCCATTAGTAGGTTTAGATGCTTCTTTGGTGATGTGTTATCGCGATGAATATAATACAATTTTAGAAAATAACCGTGGTGATTTTAATGTGCTACTTGCCCATGAATGGTTAGAAACACAATCGTTTAAACAGTTAACGGCTAAACAAAATTTAAATACTGAATTTACATTATTGAGCCACTGCACTGAAACAACCGCTTTACCAAAAGCGGCAAGTGTTTGGAAAACTATTTTTGATGAACTTGGTTTAACATTAAACACTACAAATACGGGTTGTTGTGGAATGGCAGGTACGTATGGCCATGAAGCGCAAAACCAAGATAATTCAAGAGCGCTTTACGAAATGAGTTGGAAGCCTATTGTTGATAAAAATAACCCTGAGCAACTTTTATCAACGGGTTTTTCGTGCCGCAGCCAAGTTAAACGTTATGAAAAGTTTAAACCCAAGCATCCGATAGAGTTACTGGCAAAAGTGCTTGGTTAATAATTTTAATTAAGTAAGCTGCAAAATAAAAAGGCGCAACTTATTATTAAGTTACGCCTTTTTATTTTTTATATTTATTTAGTTTTTTTTAGCAAAACTGTCTGCAATTGGTTTTGTACTAACACCGTGAATAAACACACTAAATAAAATTGTTGTCATGGCAATGGTCGCAATTTGAAATTTGTTTTCTATTTGTGTGTCTATTACCATTAAGGTAAAGACAATTGAGGCCAATCCTCTTGGCCCAAACCAAGCAAATGTAAAACGCTCTTTAATTGTTAGTGCTGTAAATTGCAATGACAGCATAACCGGTATTATTCTAATTAAAGTCGTACTTAATAATGCATACGTTATTATCGCTAAATTTAATTTAGGTAAAACTAAATAAGCACATACAAATCCAAATAAACACCAGATCATTAAAGAAGTAAAGTCAGCAATATGCTCTGAGTCTTCTATCAACTCTTTGCTTATTTTAGTAGTGGCGTATTTATCAAATAATAAACCCGCAACAAACACCGCAATAAATCCACTGCCATGAAAATATTGCGTAATCGAAAACACCGCCATTGCAAAACCTAATAATAAAAAAGGACTCGTGTTTTGCGCAAAGTAATGCCGCTTCATTGCAAAATTTAAACACGGAATAAAAATAGCGGTACTTGTAAAGGCTATTAATAAGGCTAAACCAAGTTCTCTGCCAAACACACTTAACGTTTGCGTTGCTGTGATTGCAGATTCAGGATTTTTTGCCAGTAATATAAATATTAAAAAAATAGGAACACATAAACCATCATTCAAACCACTTTCGGTATTTATTCCTTCACGAATTTTTTCAGGTACCTGCGTACTTGCCAATAACCCTTTACTCAACGCCGCATCGGTAGGCGTTAATATTATTGCAAGTAACGCCGCTTGAATAACAGATAAATCGGCAAACAAAAATAACCCAACGGCAATCCCAAGTAATAACGTTAAGGGGAGGGCGATAAATAACAGTAAACTCGGATACTGAAAGCTATGCCTTAAAACACCTAATTTTGATTTAGCCGCATCAGAAAATAAAAATATACTGAGTGTTAATTCAATAAATGGCAGTAAAAAATCTATGCCGGTTTTTATTCTGCTACTTTCGTTAGGTAAAAGTGTGGCAAGCAATATCCCACCAATTACAAAAAACATTGGCCCCGTTACTTCGGTTTTTTCTAGTTGGCGAAATGTTAAGGAATAAACTAAAAATAAAACGCCAATAAATGAGATCACTAAGTATTCCATTAAATTTTCCTTTTAATTCCAGATTTAGCCCGCTCTTTTATATTTGTTTGAATATAAATTTGATCGGTTGTAGCAATTTTTGCATGGCCTAAGTCTTCAGATAAATGTTTTAAAGGGCGAGTTTGTGCGTCATGCGTTGCCCCCGTATGGCGTAACCAATGCGCAGTGGCCGCTTCTAATTGTTCCGCGTCATCTTTAAATCCATCATCAAGTAAAGATTGTTGCGCAATATCGAAACTTTGTTGTACCAATCTGCGAATTTGTCTTACGGTCATTCCACCCTGACCACGAATTTTATGAACTAGCGGGTCTGACTCATCAACGCGGGGCAGAGCAGGCAAGCCTCGATACAAGCGATAACGTTTTAAATACTCAAGAAAATCATCACTTAATGTTACATCGCGTAATTTATTTCCTTTGCCCATTATTCGTAAAAACCAAAAGCCATCATTATCTTGCCAAAAATGAGACATAACAGGTGACCATTGTGGTCGCTCTGATAATTCTGAAATTCGAAGGTAGAGTCCTTTTAAACAGGCGAGGGTAAATAGGTTTCTTTCATACTCTGGTTTTTTTTCGCATATATCTCGGGTAACACCAAATACATATTCCCATTGAATATCACTTAATGTATCGGGGATTTGTATTTGCGATTGCACAACCAAGTAGGGACTATTTTTTTTAACAACAGGTACAAAATTAGCAAAGGTTTTTTCTTCTAAAATAGCAAATTTATAAAATACATTGAGGGCAGTAAACATGGCCGATAATGTTTGCTGACTCGCAATAGATTCTTTTAACATGAAAGGGCGCCAATTTTGATTTAACCGACGAATTCCTTGCTCATCTTTATAACGCCATTGAACAGATGTAGATGCCCATTTTTTATCCGGTTCAACCATAAAATCAACATAGGCTTCAATATCTTCACGCTTAAGTTCAAATACAGATTTTTCAGCTATAAGCCATGACCATAAATAAAAACGTTCCAACTCATTACGAAAACGACTATAGGTTGCCTCAGATTTTCGGCCATAAACATATAAAAACTGGTATAAAAAATTAAGATCAGCCTTTGATTCAGTTACAGTCAAGCTGACTTGCTGTATAAAAGAGGCTAGTTCTGGATATTCTGATGAGAGTGTATTATCTTCAAGATGAGCCATTTGATAACGTAATTGTTTTAATGTATCGACCAGAGCAACAAGCATAATAGTAAAATATATAAGAAAATAATAGACTTATAGGTTAACCTTAAAGTCCGATACTGTCTAGTATTGGACATAATGAATTTTTGATATTTATGCTAAACGCAGATTTATTAACCATATACCTTATTAAAGGAAAAATCATGAAAAAATTACTTCTGTTGAGCATGTTCGTTATTAGCGTTTTATTAACAGGTTGCGCTACTACAGGCAGTGCTTCCCCTGGAGAAAAACGTGCTTTAGTACAAAGTATGAAATCGAATACATTAACTGCTCTATACGAAAAAAAACCAGATGTTAAAACTCAAATTGCAAACTCTGCCGGTTATGCTGTATTTGATAATGCCAATGTAAACGTTATTTTAGCCAGTTTTGGTGGCGGGTATGGTGTAGTAAAAAACAACTTAACAGGTAAGTCGACCTATATGAACATGGGTGAAGCTGGTTTAGGCTTAGGTTTAGGTGTTAAAGATTTCAATATTGTGATGGTTTTTCACGATCAAGCAGCGTTAAATAGATTTATTAAACATGGTTGGGCGTTCGGTGGTAATGCCGATGCTGCTGCAAAATACCAAGATAAAGGTGGCGCTTTAGTTGCCGAAGCTATTGCTGACCAAGTTACTGTTTACTCTTTAACCGAAAGCGGCCTTGCACTGCAAGCCGTTTTAAAAGGTACTAAATTTTGGGTAGATTCTGAGCTAAATTAAAACCTCAAAACCCTACTATAAGTGGGCTAGTTTTATGGATTACGCCCACTTTAATTTAAATCACTCAATTTAACATAACGTAATTTATGGGTTGTCAGTTGTCAGTTGTCAGTTGTCAGTTGTCAGTTGTCAGTTGTCAGTTGTCAGTTGTCAGTTGTCAGTTGTCAGTTGTCAGTTGTCAGTCATTTAATAACTAATATGATAATAAATCAAACCTCGTGTTGTTTAATTTATTATCAAACGCCTCAGCCAATTTTTCTGTTTCACTAAACACGGTGTTCCAATATTTAATACGCGTGTCGGCATCAAGATCAGTAAAGTCGTTTCTGTCTGGAATTTTTCCGTACGGTAATCTTGCTACAAATTCTTTTGATGGGGTGATCATCACCACGTTGTCGTAATTTTGTGATGCGACTTTTCGTTTTAAATTTTTATCGAACCACCCTGCTTTTGGATCTGAATTAAAATGCGGATACAAAATTAAGCCTGGATTATTAATTTTTAAATCAAAGTGGTAATCAATAATGCCTCCATCGCGATACATACCTTGTGGCGAGCCTACAATATTTTTTATGCCTTGCATTACTAGTGGTATAGAACCTGATGCCAGTAACGCATCTTTTAAATTTGTTTGTGTGAGTGCGATATTTTGTGTTTTAAAATTGTAGCTGTCGGTAATACTTAAATTACTATTGGGCGAGCCAAAAATAAAACGCTCATACTGACTACCTAATAATTTTCGATTAATGCGGTTAAGCATATAACTTTTTGATAAACCCAAAAGCTGTATTAATTTATGTTCGCTGGCAATAAAGCCGTTAGATTTTGCGACAATAAAATGCGCTTTAAATACCGGATTATTTATAATTTCATTTACGCCATCATCACCAAATACATCATCTAATAATGCGCGGGCTTTAGTGGTAATTTCAGTTGGGGTGGGTTTATTACTAGAGTATCGGGTTTGCGAATACGATTTTGCTAACCGCTTAATGGCTGCAACTGGATCGTTTTGTGCAAAACAGGCTGAACGAAAAGCCCCTGCAGATGAGCCAATTAAATTAAGCGGTTGAGTACGGTGTTTAAAAAATTCGCCAAATATATATTTATCTAAACCAAATAAAGTAAACCATTTAGGGCCACCACTTGCCCCTAAAAACGAGGTAAAAAGCTCAGGTTTAAACCCTTGTTCGTTTATTATTTTTGCTGCAGTTTTACCTGCATAAATGTCGATCATCTAAAAATACTACCTGTAGAGTCGCAGTTTAATGTTGTTAAAACCAAACTTAAAATGAATACTTATGCAATATATAACTTTTAAACTTTAATCTTAATCCCAAATTCCGTCTTCACATTTGCCCTGCACTTTTACGTTTTTTACCTTAAATTCAGGCTCTATGCCTTTGTCTCTTTGTGCGTGGTAGTCGTTAGTAACAGACAAAATAGTCGGTGTGAGTAGTATAATAGCGATTACGTTCACTACTGTCATTAACCCTAGAGCAATATCAGCTAAATCCCATACTTGTTTTAAGGTGGCTGATGCGCCCCACAACATCATTGATAAATAAAGCAAAGTGTAAATACCGCGCCCTACTTTGTTATCGAGCTTAAATAAGTGGAGGTTACTTTCGGCGTAGGCGTAGTTAGCAACCACCGAGGTAAAAGCAAATAAAGTAATGGCAGCGGCTACAAAATACACGCCGCCTTGCGCTAAGTGTGAGGTCATAGCGCTTTGGGTTAAACGAATGCCTTCCATTTCGCCGCTTATGTTCACATCGGCCAATAAAATAATAACCGCGGTACAGCTACAAAGTACAATGGTGTCAAAGAACACGCCTAGCATTTGTATGTAACCTTGAGTAACCGGGTGGTTAGGGATGGGGCTGGCACTTGCCGATGCATGCGGCACACTACCTGCGCCTGCTTCGTTTGAATATAACCCCCGTTGAATACCGTTTTTAATCGCCGCCCCCATGGCGCCTGCGCCTGCTTCTTGTAAGCCAAACGCGGATAAAAATATATCTTTTAGCATACTGGGTACTTGGGTAAAGTTAATCAGTGTAATTACCACAGCAACAAGCACAAACACGATGCCCATAACAGGGACTACTCGCTCAGCAAAACGGGCAATGGCTTTAAATCCACCTAAAATAATTGAACCGGCTAACAAAGTGATCACGATGCCGGAATAGTGTGTGGGAATTTCAAAGGCATAATTAAGCGCATCGGTAATGGTGTTGGTTTGCATGGCGCTAAAGGTAAAGCCGTAACCTAAAAATAAGCATAAAGCGAAAACAATGGCAAAGCCACGACTGCCTAAACCTTGTTGAATGTAATAGGCAGGCCCGCCTCTAAAATCGCCATTACTATCACGAATTTTATAAATTTGCCCAAGGATGCTTTCTGCAAAACCAGTCGCCATACCCAGTATGGCAATCACCCACATCCAAAATATGGCGCCACTTCCACCAAGTGATATAGCAACAGCCACACCGGCTAAATTACCAGTACCAACACGCGCACAAAGCCCCGTACATAACGCCTGAAAAGAGCTAATGTTATTTTTATCACACTTACTGCTGCCTTTTAGCAAGCTAAACATATGTGTAAATTTAACGAGTTGAATAGCTTTTAAGCGGACAGAAAACCATATGCCAGCAAAAAGTAAAATGTAAATGAGTACTTGGCCTTCGCCCCATAAAAGGCTATTTACACTTTTGATCAGCGTGTCGAACATCAGGCTTCCTTTTTATTATTATTTGCCACGTTATTAATTTAGCGACGTGAGTGTTTAAGTTTAGTAGAGACTTAGCCACTTTATAATAAAGCTAATTAGATGTGAATTATTTTTCTTTATTGGTGAATATAAATTCACCCAACAAACTAATTTATATTGCAGTGTAATTGCTGATGTAAAAGGAATGTTTTAGAAAGGAATTAGTCGCGTGCTTTAATAACCGTTAGCGCATTATTTTCGAGGTAAAAAACCGAATATTTCTCACGGCTAAATGACTGCCATGAGAACACAGTAAATGCTGATTTATTATCTTGCTGCTGATAAACAAACAGCTACGCTATGTAGCTGTGTTTATAATCATCCTGATCTGGGTGATGGTTTTTTAAGTAGTTATGGCCTGCTGCTAAACCAAGTTTATAGTCAAATCGTAAGTCATCATTTGAACTTCCTAATAACTTACTATAAAGCTTTTGATTTGCAAAAATTTGAATTATTTCTACATCTTTTGGTGGGTTAGCAATAAATGCTAACTCATCTTCGTAGGCTTGCTCATGCTGTAATAAGTAGTCTATTGTTTTTGGGCAATAGCCAGATACTTCAACAAATGATTTTAATTTACTTATCCATGCTGATTGAGCCTGAAAGGCTTCATCAACGGTGCGTATAACCACAATTTTGCGTGCGCCACGATTATAGGCTTCGCGTACAGGAAGCGGTGCGGCAAGGCCACCGTCTAAGTAAAAATCAGACTCTGACTGTATCTCGGTCTTACCTAATTCATTTGCGGCTAATGCATTTAACCATGGCGTTAGCTTTACACCTTGTTTATATAAAAATGGCAGTGCACTTGACGCTTTTAATAGCTCTCGCCATTGTTGGCCTTCCCCTGTTGGGGATAAAAAATAAGGTTTGCGATCACGGGCATTGGTTGCAGTAATTAATAGCTCACGGTCACCTAAACTGGCTTTTGCAGTTTTAAAATCAAGCGCTCTGTTTACTTCGGTGGTTTTATCAAAGTACCAATCTAGGTCAACAATATGTTTACCCATTAAGCCGCGACCTAATTGAAAAAAACGTTTATGACGCGAAAGGCCTCTGATCAGGCGTTTAGCATAGCCTTTTTGACGCGCCAAATAGCTCGTTAAGTTTTGAGAGCCTGCAGATGTGCCAATAAATAAGTCAAATGGATCATACTCTTGCTCTAGCCAGGCATCGAGTACACCCGCGGTAAATATCCCTCGTTGTCCGCCACCTTCTGCTATCAGCGCTACTTTTGGTTGCACTGAGTTATTGCATGAATGGAGTGTCGTACTATTTTGAGATTTCACGCTTTACCTTCCTATTTATTTAGCTGAATTGTGTTGCATACCCTTATAATAATCGTTCAATATTCATAATTAAAATTGATTGTTTAAATCAGTTCTATTGAAAAAACAGAATAAACTTTTTCATTGCCACTTTTTAAAATAATGTAAAATGGCCACGACTCAATTAACTTTAATCTGTTTAACAGCATAACAAGCGTTGAGTGTACGCTTGCTTAACCAAATGCTTATCCGTGTTTTATTTGCATTAAAATTTCAAGCGCTTTATGGCGTTTTTCATTATCAAATAAGTCGTTGGTGAATATAAGCTCATCGACCCCTAATGGATTTACAATCATTTCTAACTTGTGTTTAATACTGGCTGGTCCACCGGTAACACTTAACCCTAAAAAGCTCTCAACATGAGCGCGCTCTTGTTCGCTCCACAAACCTTCCATTGTTTCTACTGGGGGTTTTAACCACAACTCGTCGCCTCTAATTAACGATAACACCCGCTGCTTGGATGTAGTTGATAAGTACTGTGCTTCTTCATCTGTATCTGCAGCCACTAAAGGTAATGCCAGCATGACATAAGGCTTAGCTAATACATTTGATGGTTTAAACTCTCGTTTATACAAGGCTATTGCATCATGCACAAAACGCGGTGCAAAGTGCCCCGCAAATACATAGGGGAGGCCTTTTTTAGCAGCTAGTTGCGCACTAAATAAACTTGAGCCTAAAAGCCAAATGGGAACATTGGTGTTTTCACCAGGTATTGCTCGCACGCGCTTAGTTCCCTCATAAGGGCCCAATAATGTTTGTAACTCGCTCACTTCATTAGGAAAGTTTTCAGCACGGCTGATATCGTTATTTAATGCACGACTTGTCACAGGATCGCTACCTGGGGCGCGCCCTAACCCTAAATCAATTCGACCTGGATATAAACTTTCTAAGGTGCCAAATTGCTCCGCAACAACTAAAGGAGCATGATTAGGTAACATAATTCCACCCGACCCTACTCGTATTTTTTTAGTGTTTCCGGCTATATGCCCCACCAAAATTGAAGTAGCCGCACAAACAATCCCAGGCATATTATGATGCTCGGCTAACCAAAAACGGTTAAAACCGAGTTCATCAGCTTTTTGTGCATAGGCTGTACTTTTATTTAAGGTGTCACTCACAGTGGCACCTTTGGTCATAGGCGCCAGTTCTAATAACGAAAAAGGAATGGTTGATAACAAAGTAGCACCTCCAGATTAAATAGCAATGCGCGCTAACCATAAATAATGAGTCTACGGTAAGAGATGGGTGTGCATTACAGTCAATTCAAGACGCCTTGCCTTTTAAAAACTAAATAGCGTTCAACAATTAAGTTAGCTATTTTTAGCGGCAGCGTGTTGACGCTTTAGTTTATAGGCTTCTGAATCAAGCCCTTTTTTCCAATAGCCCGATGCAACAATTTGACTGCGCGGTATAGCTAATTCATCAGTTAATATAGTTTTTGCTTTACGGACTAATCCGGCTTCAAGTGCCATAAATACAATAGGCGGTTGTTCACTAAGCGATACAGATTTTAATGCGTGTATCATATCTGTATTGGGGTTATTTGTTATTATCCAAGTTACATCACGCGAAGATTCTAAGCTGATCACATCATCATCTGTTGGTGCATGGATAATCGCGTCAATTTTTGCGTTTATAGGCAATTGTTGCACGTAGCCTTTAATTGCATTAACCGAAGTTAAATCGCCAAGCAATATATAATGTGGGTGCTCATAGTTATCCAACTTTTTAGGGCCAGGCCCTGCTATACCTAGTTTATCACCTACTTTTGCTTCTTTAGCCCAATTAGTTGCTGGACCTTGGTGCATATTTATCACAAAGTCGAGGGTAAGTGCACCAGTGTGCTCATCAACATGTCTTATAGTGTATGAACGCATACACGTAGTTTTAATATTAAAGTCAACGCGGCCATTTTGTGGAATAAGCACCTTAACGTAGTTACCAATGTATTGGGCACTCAGGTCGTTAAACTCATCTGAGCCGACAATAATGCGTTGTAAATGTGGGGTTATTTGCTTTGTGCTTAATACGGTTGCTTTGCGTACTTTTTTACCCATATAAATTTACCTCACTAAAATGATGAATTGCACAACGCCCCATTGGTTGATAAAATCAACTATAGCAATTTAATTGACTTTGTCAACCATTATGGATTTATTATGAACTCTTCATTGGCCAATACATTATTTGCTTTAATGCAAAATTATCGCGTTACCATACGCGAAGCCATTAATGCAGGTGAGCTTGGATTAAACGCGATGCATGTGCGTTGTCTGCATATTATTGCAGCGACACCTCAGTGCACTGCTAACGATATTGTGAATCAAACCCAACGCGACAAAGCCCAAATAGCACGATTAGTGAAAGAACTGCTCGCGCTAAACTTAATTCATAAAAATGCCAGTGAGCATGACAAGCGTTGTTTTATTCTGTCGTTTACCGCACAAGGGTGCACGCTTTACGACAAATTATTAAACGCTGAGCAGCATGTAAATGCGCAAATGTGTAAAAACTTAAACCCACAGCAAATCAATGACTTCTTAGATACAGCTCAGCAAATGATCAAAAATATGGATTGATCGCAGATCCATTACTTGGCATAACTTATATAAAACGCATATACTGTACACTTATACAGTATATGCGTTTTAGGTTGTTTTATGTTTGTTATTCCCATTTATATAGAGGCCGGTGTATGCGGATTTGAGTCACCTGCAGCACAATATACAGAGCTTGGCGTTTCACTTGATGAGTTATTAATAAAGCACCCTGATGCCACGTTTATTGGGATAGCGTCTGGGTGCTCTATGCAAGAAATTGGTATTTTTGAGGGCGACTTACTGTTGGTTGACCGCGCTGAAATACCAAAAGATGGTGATGTTATTGTAGCTAATTTAAATGGTTTATTTGTATGTAAGTTACTTGATAAAACCAATGCGCGTCTGCTATCGGCCTCTTCTGCTTATAAGCCGGTGCAATTGACTGAGTCTGATGAGTTTCAGCTTGAAGGCGTGGTTACACGCTCGATTAGGCTGCATCGACAAAGCCCTGAGTTACTAACATGTATGCCTTAGTGGATGCGGTTGCTTTTTATGCCAGTGCCGAAAAAGTATTTGACCCCGCCATTCGCTCAAAGCCTGTGGTAGTGCTTACCAATAATGACGGCTGTGTGTGTGCGGTCTGCCCAATTGCGCGTAAGCTTAATATTCCTAAATTTGGCCCTTATTTTAAAGTTAAGCAGTTACTAGAACAAAACAATGTGGTTGTGCGCTCTAGTAACTATGAACTATACGCTAATTTAAGCGACCGGATGATGAGTGTAATTGGCCGCTTTTGTGACACCCAGCATGTTTACAGTATTGACGAATCGTTTTTACACTTTAATGGTTATCAGCCATTAATTACCGATTGGCACCAATACGGGCAGCTAATTAGACGTACAGTATGGCGTGAAACCAAACTCCCTGTTGGAGTTGGCTTTGGGCCAACACCGACCTTAGCCAAAGCCGCGAATCATGCAGCTAAAAAACTAACTGGCTTTAATGGTGTTGCAGTGATTGACGATGAAGTAAGTCGCCGCACTATTTTACAACGAATGCAATGCCAAGATGTTTGGGGGGTAGGCAAACGTTTAGCTAAAAAGCTGGCTCTCATGGACATTCATACCGCGTGGCAACTGGCTGAACAAAGCCCAAAAACTATTCGTCGCCAATTTAGTGTGGTGCTTGAGCGCACAATTAACGAGCTCAACGGCATTACCTGTTTAAACTGGGATGATGTACGCCAAGATAAACAAGCTATTTTTTCAACTCGTAGTTTTGGTCAGCGACTTTGCGACCCCGATGCAGTTAAAACCGCCCTAATAAATCATGCTAGTGTAGTTGCACAAAAATTAAGAGCGCAACAATCGCTAACTCATCGTATTTATATTTTTGCGGCCAGCTCATCACATGAACACGCCTTTTATAAAAAGTCAGTTATGCATCAATTTGATCCGCCTACTAACGATACCCGCGTTATAGCAGGTGCGGTATCAAAGAGTTTTGAGCAAATATATCAACCGGGAATTCGATTTTATAAATGTGGTGTGGGCGCATTAGAGCTCAGCCCGCAGCAGTTTCAGCAGCATCATTTATTTGATAAGCAAACCGATAACCCACAGCTAATGAGCTGTTTAGATGCTATTAACCATAGATACGGTAAAGGAATGCTTAGTGTGGCGAGCAGCCAACTAAATGATCATTGGCATATGAACAGGGCTTTTTTATCGCCGCAATACACGACTCGTTGGCGCGATATTCCAAAAATACAGTGTTAGTCTGCCACTTTAATAAATTCGCATTCTACACTTGGGTTATCTAATGTGTATTTAAGCCTATTATCGGTTAAAAAAGTAATACTTTGTTTAATGGATTTTTCGTGAATAGGATTATCACAGCGGCTCATTCTTAAACTATTCTCAAGCCCATCAGTTTTATACCTAAGCGTACTGGTAATAAAACAGTAATTGGGCTGCTCAATAGTGCGAGTTCCATTATGTAATGAGTTAAATAAAATCTCTTTACCTAAGCTAAAGCCTTGTTCGGGGTCATTCGCATTATTAAATTGCAATCGGCTATTAATACATAACCCAGAGTTACTGGAGGTCACCTCATAATTACCCAGTTTAGTTTTTAAAAGTGGAATGAAACGAGCTTTATTACTCATTCCTGCCACGGCATGATAGCTAAAAAGGCTTATGGTCAGTAAAACCAGTGTGAAAAGTTTCATTATAGGCTCTATCCTCGTGTATCAAATATGAGCAACTGTCACCATGCTTGGCTATGTCGCTTTATATAATATTAACTATAACAGAGATTTACTATAAAAGATGTGAAGTTGTCTTACTATAAGCAGCTGCGTAAATACTAACTTAAAATACGTAGCTAACAACAAATACGATTAAACTAGGCGTAAGCTTTATTACATAAAAGGGAAAGAAAATGCATTACCCATAAACCCTAAGTAATGCATTCAAAGTCAAAGATGGTCGATTATTGCCAGTACTTAGCAAATAACTGCGGGTAACTTTGTTTTAAAAACTTAGGCTTATCTTTAAAACGCTTACCCTTAGGTTGTTCAAGCCCTGATGGGATAAACGGTAACTCATCATCGTTACGCTCTTCAAATAAAAAGCCTGCAATTAAATCATATTCATCTAGGTACGGATAAGGTTGCTCATTTAAAAAATAAAGTGGGGTGCACTGGGCTAGGCTATCAGGGTTTTCTAGTGCGGCTTTAAAAACTGCTTCACCACGAGAAATAAGCCAGCATCTAAATTCTGAAAAACCATATTCATCATTACAACCAGCCATAACAAATGCTGCACCAAATAAATCCCAGGTATAACTTTGGCGCATACAAATACTAAACTGTTTATCAAATTCAATCAGTTGTTCATCGGTTAAATCGCTCAGTGCCAACTTAAGCGATTGACAAACAGAGTCTGGATCAGCCGTTCGATCATCTACCGTCACTAATTGCCAAAACTCGGTTAAGGTAAGTTCATTCATGTAAGGATCTCTTTTACCCGACCTACTTGGCCATCTTCTAACTGTACTTTAATACCATGCGGGTGATTTGGCGATTTTGTTAGTATTCGCTCTACGATACCGTTAGTTAAAGTGCCACTGCGTTGATCTTGTTTAAGCACAATGTTTACTTCAGTACCGGGTGTTATTTGTGAACGTGTTGGAACAGCCATATTATTTCTCTATTACAATTTTTTGGGATTATAGCCTGCTTAATAAAATCACTCCATATTAAAGCTTTTAAAGGCCCTATAAATGCATAATTCAAGCTAATGTGAAGAATAAACAAAACCCATCGTACACATTATGGCTGCTTAGAAAATGAAATGGCATTGGCTTTAATATGTATGTTCAAGCTGGCTAACGCATTACAAATAAGCTGCTCGATGTAATCTAGCTGATTTTTTTGTTTAGCCTGCTCTAGTGCAATATCATCAATAAAATAACAGCTTACTCTAAACTTAGAAGGTAGATTGTTTAAATCAGCCGAGTGAGTAAGAAAGCTAAAGCCCTCCACAGTATCTTTTATTTGCTCACAAGCGAGGGTTAACTGCTGACGAATACGTTTATCTAGCTGCTTTTGGGTTTTGGTCATCGTTTATTGCTGCTCGCGAACCTGTTGTTCTTTAAATTCTTTGTAACTGTCTTGCTGTTGTTTAACACATTCATGATATTGTTTATCAGCCATGTGACTGCATTCACCTAAGCGCGCTGATTGAATTTCATGGTAGCGGCTATTACTGTTACATGCTGCTAAAAGCAATATTACCGATAGCGAGAGTAGATATTTTAACTTTTTATTTAACATTCAAAAATCCTAATATTTTAACGGGAAAACTACTCACTTGCGTTATTTTTGCTGTATATTGCACAGGTTTTGTATTTATAACTGTTAAGGGTAAATTATGATGTTGTCGCAGTTACAAAAGCTGTTTCAGCGTATAGATAAAAGTAAAGTTTTTCAATCATTTGTTATCGCTGTAATTATTATATCAGCGCTAACAGTTGGCGCACATACCTATTCTTTACATCCTACAGCCGAACGTGCCTTGCAGTGGATGGACATGGGCATAACGGTGTTTTTTTTAATCGAACTCATTATTCGTTATTTTGCTGGCAAAGGATTTAAAGATTTCTTTTCTAAAGGCTGGAATATATTCGACTTTATTATTGTAGTCGGAAGTTTATACCCTGCTGCTGGCTCAAGTGTGTTTATCGCGCGTTTATTGCGTATATTTCGTGTATTACGCTTGGTGTCGATGATCCCAGAACTGCGTTTATTAGTTAACTCACTCATAAAAGCCATTCCGCAAATGGGCTATATTGCGCTACTTATGTTTGTTATCTTTTATATTTACGCTGCTATAGGGAGTATGTTATTTGCTCATATAAATTCATTTTTATGGGGTGATGTATCTATTTCTATGCTGACTTTGTTTAGGATCGCGACATTCGAAGACTGGACCGACGTGATGTACGAAACAATGGAAGTATATAACTTAAGTTGGATTTATTACTTAACCTTTATCTTTTTAACCGCATTTATATTTTTAAATATGATGGTAGGGACTATTTTAGAGGTAATGTCACAAGAGCACCGTAATGCTCGAGATGAGCAAACAAACAGTGATGACTTACCGGCTACGCAAGGGCAAGTGGAGGAGCTAAAAATACAATTAGCAGAGTTAAAACAATTACTTAAAAAGTAAAAGTCAGAGTCTAATTATCTTTCAAAGTTAAATTTACAGCAACCTGTTTGGTATTTAAGCAAGGCTAAGTTTATGGTTATTTCCCATAAATAGACAATAATGCAGTATTAATACCAAACAGGCGCTGCTCGAAAGATTTTGCCTAAAAGCAATTAACGATTGTTGCCTAAATGAAGGGTGATAAAGAGCATGAGTCGTTATCGAGTCCGCACAATTACAAACCTCATGCGGATTAAACAACCCAAAGTAAGCGCAAGTATTCACCTTCCCTATTATTTATACTTTAAATTTGCCTACCAAGTCTGTCAGTATAGAAGACAGTCGATTCATTTCATTGCCGTTTTCACTCGTTGTAACTGCAATATTACTCACTTCATCTGCTGCATTTTTTATTTCTGTTACATTACGGTTTATATCTTCTGCAACATGTTGTTGCTCTTCTGCAGCTGTGGCTATTTGCGTATTCAAATCACTAATGTTGACTATAGATGCTGTGATCTCACTAAATTGGTGTTGTGCCGAATGCGCAAGTTCCACGGTTTTATTAGTCGTTTCAATACTGCGCTCCATATCCTTAGATACTTTAGAGGACATACTGCGCAACTTATCAAGCTGTGAAGCCACCTCCTCTGTAGACTCAGCGGTTCGTTGCGATAATGCCCGTACTTCATCAGCTACAACGGCAAAGCCTCGACCATGCTCACCCGCGCGAGCAGCCTCAATAGCAGCGTTAAGAGCAAGCAAATTAGTTTGTTCCGAAATACCACGTATTACACTCAGTATAGACATGATGTTTTCACTTTCAGCGTCAAGCTGGCTAATATCAGCAGACGCATTATTAATAACTTCACATAATTTAATAACACTTTCGGCCGTTTGTGTAATAACCGATTGGCCTAAATCAGATGCCTGCTGAGTTTGCGTAGCAAGCTCTGCTGCATTAGCACAGCTGCTAGAAACTTCATTGGCAGTGGCAGCCATTTCATTAATGGCCGCTGCCGCCATTTCTAATGCTTGTTGCTGTTGGCTGGTAGAGTTTGTTAATTGTGATGCTTGTGATGAGGTTTGTGATGAGGTCTTACTCACATTTTGCGCACAGTCATTAATTTGCTGAACAAGTTCACTAATAAGGTTCAAGAATAAATTAAAGCTAGTGGCTAATTTAGCGGTCTCATCATTAGTTTTAATAGCCAAGCGTTGAGTTAAATCGCCTCCACCTTGTGATATTTCAGTTAAACCATCACTCACTTCAACAATGGGCGCGGATATTAATTTAGAAATGTAACTCGCTATCGCAATAAAAATACCGATCAGCACAGCGCTAATCACTAAAATTGTATAAGCCATGGTGTTAGCTACACTCATAACCTCCGATTTTTCAACTAACCCAATAAACTTCCACCCTAACTTTTTTGACGTGTAGATATTAGCTAAATACTGCGTGTTATCAATATTTATATCAAATAAACCTTTAGCATTTTTAGCCAGATGCGCATATTTACCATCTGCAATAGAAGAAATATCTTTAAATAGGTAACTCGGGTTTTTTACGTCAACAAGCACATTGCCACTATCTTCTATGAGCATTAGGTAGCCAGTTTCGCCAAGTTTGATCTTAGAAATAATATCGGTTAGGCCGCCCAGTGATACATCCATACCTTGAGCACCAATAAAACGATTATTATCCATTATCGCTTTAACCGTTGACACAATAACTAAATCATCCGCAGCCCAGTAATATGCATTTGTACGCGTTGTTTTACCGTTAGCATTTTTTGCTGTGGTATACCAAGGGCGCTCACGGGGATCATAATTTGCATTAACCTCACCCATTGGCCATTGAATATAACCACCTTGCTCGTTACCCATATAAATATAAGCTAGGCCTGGGTGTGTTTGGCCAAAGTGTTCAAATAACCTAAACGCAGCTTGCTCTGTTGGGCTTTGATTTGGATGATTTAGCATTACAGCACGAGTGGCATCCATGTGCGTTTTTACATCACGCTGTGCATTTATAACATTTTTATGAGAGGCCAAATAATCAACATTTTTTGCAATTTCAGCAAAAAACATAGTAATTGCATTATCGACCTGACGCGCCTCTCGTTCACTTAATTGAGCAAAATTATCCAGCGCTTGCTGCCTTGTTTGCGATATCACTAAAGCGGCGATAATAAGTAAAGGAAGTGCAATTGCCAAAGCAAAAGAGAGCTTTAATTTTTTTGATATATTCATAGTGTAAATCCACAGGAAACCTTTATGAATATAGTAAGTTGGTAGCAAATGAGCAAGGAATAACCTAATAAAAATAGCGCTCTAACAAGAGCCTGTTAACCTTTGCTAGAAATCACTTTAATCGTAGCGCTAAATTTAAAGTGTCAATATAACTTAGAAAAAACGAAGGCGGCTATACCAATTAAGCACACGTTACCTTTGTGGATTAGCATATTTCAAATCCACAAAAGCAACACGCCCTAAATTAACAATAAAATTAATATTTATTGTCAACAATAATACGAAGCATACGGCGAAGTGGCTCGGCGGCGCCCCATAAAAGCTGATCGCCTACGGTAAAGGCACTGATATATTTAGGTCCCATAGCCAATTTACGAATGCGGCCAACAGGAATACTTAACGTACCCGTTACTTTTACTGTAGTTAAGTCGGTACTGGTAATGTCGCGCTCATTAGGAATAACTTTAACCCACTCATTGTGCGAGGCTAAAATATCTTCTATTTTTTCTACGCTAATGTCTTCACGTAATTTAATGGTCATCGCTTGGCTATGACAACGCATTGCACCAATACGTACACATAACCCATCAATAGGCACCGGTTGTTTAGATGAGCCTAAAATCTTGTTGGCTTCAACTTGCGCTTTCCACTCTTCTTTTGATTGCCCACTTGGCATCGGCACATCAATCCACGGGATCAAGCTACCCGCCAGTGGCACACCAAATTGATCTTGAGGCAAATCCCTTGATGCCATTTTTTCACTAACTATTTTATCAATTTCTAATATCGCTGAGCTTGGGTTATCTAATTGCTGCGCAACACTTGCATGAATAGCGCCCATTTGTGCAATGAGCTCTTTCATATTGCGCGCCCCCGCGCCCGACGCCGCTTGGTAAGTCATTGGGCTTACCCATGCAATTAAGTCGTGCTCAAATAAACCACCTAGCGCTAATAGCATAAGTGAAACCGTGCAGTTTCCACCCACAAAGGTTTTAACGCCTTGCTCAAGCCCTTGTTCAATCACATCTTTGTTAACGGGATCGAGCACGATAATACTGTCATCGCTCATACGCAGTGCAGAGGCGGCATCTATCCAATAGCCATTCCAACCTGATTCACGTAATTTTGGATACACCGCATTGGTATAGTCACCGCCCTGACACGTAACAATAATGTCCATTTTTGCAAGTTCAGAAATATCGCTGGCATCTAAAAGCGGTTTGGCCGCACCCGCTAAATCTGGGCCAAGCTGACCTGCTTGTGAGGTGGTGAAAAAGGTGGTGTCGATATGTGCAAAATCATGTTGTTGTTTCATTCGCTCTAGTAACACTGAGCCTACCATGCCGCGCCATCCGACTAATCCTACTTTTTTCATTGTTTGTTCCACTGTTTGATTCATAAAAGGAGCCTATACATTAAAAATTAAAAATTCATTGCGTGAGATTTAATTTTTACAGCCCTAAGCTAACACCACCAGCACACTAAAACTAGTCAATAAACTGTAACTTAAATTTTTTTCATAGTGATAAAAAAAGCCCTATCGTAAAATAGGGCTAATCGGCGTTAGGTTTTATTGTATTCGCCTTCCTAGGCCAGAGTTAGTTAAAATGAATAGCTATAGCTAATATCAAAACTAGTACCAATTTCTTTCGAGCGTACTATAATATCTGACTGAGTTACCTCTTGCTGCTCATCAAGTAAGTTTTTAATTCTAAACTTCACGTTAGAATTAAAATCAGGATACCACGTATACACTAAGTCTAATGAGTTAAAGGGCTGCTCATAGGCATCATCTCGCCCTGCAATACCCGCCGCTAATATACGCTCACCAGAGACGTTATACACTAAAGAACTACTGTGTTGTCCATCCATTGAGTCGTAGTTTAATTGTAAGTTAACAACGTACTTTGAATGCCCTGTCATACGCTTTGTTGGATTAGTTAAGTTACCCGCAAACGCCGGATCAATACTTGCTTCTGAATCGCTTAACGTAATGTTACCACTTGTAAATAAGCCTTCTGTTAAGAATGTAAGATCTTTTAGCCATTCAGCTTCAACACCATACACTTCTGCCGTTTCACCATTTACAAACGTAGCAGAATAATCCTCATCGCCAACACGTAAAACAGTTTCAATAGGTTTTTCTATGTCTTTGTAAAACGCAGCAACAGAGAACGAATCACCTGTTTCGCCATAATACTCATAACGTAAGTCATAGTTTTTAATGGGGCTACTTTGCAGGCCACTGCGACCAAAAGTACGAATATCTGTACGAGGGTCAAAATAAGACACAGGCACAACCTCACGTAAGTCAGGTCGAACTACCGTTTCACCATATCCTAAGCGAACCTGATAGTTTTCTGAGCCTAAATAGGTCAGTGAAAGTGCAGTGAAGAAATCATCTTCAAGAATACTACCCGCTGCAATTTTATCCGCAGAATAAAAATTATTCAGATCATCCGCAGTAAAAATTAAGCTTGATGTACCAATTGACGTTTGCTTAAACTCTTCATAACGCACACCGCCACTAACTCGAATCAGGTTGTCATAAATAATGTCAAACGAACCGTAACCAGCCTCTATTTTTTGCCCAGCTAAATAGTCATCTGCATCAGGCGCAGAAGGCTCATTAAAGTCAAGCAACATACGTTGACCGTCAATAAACTCATCAGTTAAATAGCTACTTGCTAATAGTGGGTCATTGGCAACAACAAGTGAAAGTCCGGTGCCGTTATTCATCGCAAAGCTTGAGGTGTTATAAATACGCGCGCGGTCGGAGACATCAAAACCCCCTTTTAACTCAACTTCAACAGCAGAAAAGCTTAAAGGAAGCGTTAAATTACCACCGTATGAGTTCACTCTATCTTCCATGTCTATATAAGAAAATATAGCTCTATTGTCATCACCCGTTATTTGCGAATTTACGTAATTACCAGCATCATCGTAATTGTCACGAAACCTAAAATCTGTGCTTGTAGGTATGTCTGTAGTTGCTTTTGAACGTGTATATTGCCAATCAGCACCAATTCCCCAATAATCTAAAAACGTATGTTGACCAAGTAACTGATTAACCGTGAGTGTACGCTCTTCTAAAATAAACTCGTGGGTACGGTTTGCTTGGTTAGTATTAGCAATGGTAAACACAGAACTACCTGCGGGGCTTTGCGAAGTAGCAATTTCCGTTTCATCTTCTATGTCACGTAAAAATAAACTCATAAACGAAACACTGTGGGTATCTAGCTTGTAACCTAGATTCAGTGTTGCGTTATAACGCTCGTTCTCGGTCGTTACTTTAGAGTCTTTCACTGTGTTAAAACACGATGTACTAACATCTTCTGCAGTATCTAACGTTGTGGCACAGTCTTCACTGATATTTTGTGCAATAACTGCTGAGCGCCTATTTGAAGCATCCCACTCTTTATCGTATTCACCTGAGACTAAAAAGCCCACAGTCCCGTCTAACCATGGCTCATTAAAGCTATTACCTAAATGCGCTTTTATATCCCAACTTGGGTCAAGTGATTCATTTTTAAGTGTGTAATCACGCGGTATAGATTTTAGTAGCTGATTATTGATAGCGATTGCTTGCTCTGAGCGAGTAGCTGAATCGGTATCTACCAAGTTGTCTCTGTCAATAATATTACTGACACTAAAATTACCACGGTATTTTACAATTGCCTCATTGAGTATTTGTGGGATATCACTATCGTTACTTTTATAAGTAAACCCTTTATCTGCTGATGTATCTTTGGCTATACCCGCAGAAAAACCCGCTGTAAATTCAGAAGGAATTGACTTTGTACGAATATCGATATTACCACCACCAAAGGCAGCAGGCATATCAGGAGAGTATGACTTTTGCACTGCCATACTTTCTATAATACTTGCAGGAAAAATATCTAGCGGTACAACATTACGGGTTAAATCGGGGCTGGGGATATTCGCTCCGTTTAAACGCGCACTTGAATAACGCTCACCTAGGCCGCGCACGTAAATGAACTTGCCATCAACTAGCGTTAAACCAGTAACACGGCGAAGTGCTGATGCCGCATCACCGTCGCCGGTGCGAGATAACTGCTCAGCACCTAAAATATCGGCAACAAACGCTTGATTTTTCCGCTCTTCAACAACCGCAGCAGCACTCCCTTGTAAACGTGTACCTACCGCAACAACTTCTTCTATTTCACTTTGATCTAATTGGGCAGCGCTCACATTAGCTGAACCTGCCACTAGACCAAGACCGATTGCCAACGACAATTTATGCAGTCTATATTGATTTAACATCTTTACAGATCCCTAATCAGTTAAAAAATGGGCGCCTAAAATGCAGTTGCAAATGGCGCCCAGAATAATCGATACACTAGTTAGTTAATTAGTCTGCACGTGCTGCATTAACAGCCGTTTCAACCCATTTGTACCAAGTAGAATCTGTATCCTGATCAGACACCGCACCAATATAAGGAGCTGATTCAAAGAAGTCTGA
Source organism: Pseudoalteromonas sp. (assembly GCF_018402495.1). Taxonomy (GTDB): domain Bacteria; phylum Pseudomonadota; class Gammaproteobacteria; order Enterobacterales; family Alteromonadaceae; genus Pseudoalteromonas. The sequence goes on along the minus strand of NZ_JAGYIU010000003.1, from coordinate 347,530 downwards.
ATCTAATGTGCTTAAATCGTTAGCATCAATTGTAATATCAGTAGATGCAGTGTTAGTTGCAAAACCATTCTCAGCAAATACATCAGCGCCTTCGCCAATACGTTGGTTAATACCGCCTCTTTCAAACCATGCTGCTTTAGTAGTTGCAGTTAGTGAATCTGGCTCACTGCCACTAACGAAGCTGTCTTCACCGGCAAACTCTGATGCACAGCTCATTACCGCACTGTTAAATATAATTTTATCAGCTTGGCGCTCACCATCACTTGAAAAATTAATACAGCTTGTTTGCGTTGCCACATCTTTGGTCATTAATACGTTATAGTAATTCGCAGTAAATGAGTCATCAAATTTAAAAGCAATCGATGGGTCATTATCACGAACTGATAAGCCATCAGTTGTAATTACCGTCACGTTTGCAATTGTTGGGTTTGATGTAGGTGCTTGCTCAGTTGCTTCGCCTTTAATACCATCAGCCTCAAAACCACCATTGCCCATATGAACCACAGTGCCATCTGGAAGGGTTACAGTGCCATGCATAGCATATAAAAATTGTGCGTTACCTTGCCAACCTGAGTCAAAGTCAAATGAGTCATCTTGTGAATCAGTTACTATAATGCGCTTAAGATTTGCTGCACCACCAAAAAGCTCTACACCATCATCGTAACCTTGGTGAACGTGAATGTACTCAAACAATGAACCAGAACCAACAGCGTTAAGCGTGAGCGAGTTTAAATCGTCGCCCTCACCGCCTACTTTAGGGCCAGAGCCTGCGTACCAAATTTTTGCAAATTTAATGTTACCGCTAGAGTCGCTGTTATCATTACCGCCGTAATAACTTGTAATACCTTCTGAAGGTCTGTTACACGTGGCTGCATCACGCTCTGCATCTGTACAGCCGTTAGTGATACCCTTACCGTTAATAATGATGCCGCCCCAATCAGCATAAAGAGGACCATTACCTTCAGCATCTAAACGCTCAAAGGCTTTAGCTGAAGTGAATACGATAGGTTTTTCAAAAGTACCAATTGCCTGAATTTTTGCACCACGGGCAACACGAATAATTGCATCACCTGATTTAAAAGCAAGTTTTGCCCCAGGTTTTACTGTAAGCGTAGGACCATTTTGTGGGATCTCAAAACCTTGAGAGGTATCACCATCAAGACCAAAAAGCAGGGCATCATCAAACACGTGAACACCACCACCTGGTAATTCGTTAAACGTTAAGTTTGCAGTGATTTGAATATTTTTGCTTGCAAATGAATCATTGTATAAACAATCTAGGCCATCGAATATACCCTCAACAGTTCCTGCATCAGTTTCATAGCTTGTACATTCAACTTCAGTGCTTGTGCCACCGCCGCTGCTATTATTTGAGTTATTAACACTGTTATCAGTACTGGTGCTGTTGTCATTAACCGTTGGTGTAATTTCTATATCACCACCACAACCTGCTAATGTCATTGCCGCTGCTACAAGACTAACTTTAAATAAGCCAGATAATTTCATTGTTCACTCCGTAATAGTATTTAATTATTGTGTTAGCGCATTAAGTAAAAACTTAAGTCACGTTAAAGCACGATACTCATGCATTAAGGTCACTTGAGTTATCGAATACGAATACAATACGGGAGTGTTATGACAATCTAGTTACACTTTCATAAACATAACATGACAATATCAATTATCTAAAAATCAATGCGTTGCTTTTTAAAATAATAAAAAAACCGTATTAAAGTTACCTTTAATACGGTTTGCTTAGTGCAATTATGAACTGGTTTTTAGTACGTTAATTAATACTTAATTGACGCACTATACTAATTATAGAAGTGCTGTTTTTAGGGTTTGTGCATGCACTTTTTCACGTTTTACGTATTTGATCCATTGCTGTGCTAAACGTTGCGACTTTTTGTGCTTTTCGGCTTGTTCAAATGCAAGGATAGAGGCGTCAAAATTTTGCAAGTTGTACTGCGCCATTCCCAGTGCAACAAACGCATTTGATTCAAAATCAAGACCTCCTTTGTCTAACGCTTTGCGAGCTGCATCAGCAGCTTCTTCATATTGTTCGGTATTAACATATACTTCAGCTAAACGTTGGTCGTATTTACCATGCTCTGAACGCTCTGCGGCTTTAGCAAAGTAATCTATCGATTTTGCCTCTTCTTTTGCTTGTATTAACGCCTCAGCAATAAAAGCGTAATTTTTAGCTTCTTTTTCAACAATGCCTTGCGCTAGTGCTTTACTCATAACATCGGCTGCTTTATAAGCTAATTGGTTATATAAATACACCTGAGCAAGCTGCCTTAGATCTGATTTTGAGGTTAAAAAGCCTTGTTGGTATGCCGCCTCTAAAATACTGAGCTGTTGTTTTTCTTGGCCTGTTTCTCCATACATTCCGGCCAACTGCACCCAATATTCAGGTTTATTGTACAGTTTTACCATACGCTCAAGAACAGTAACTACGTTATCGGTTTGATTAAGTGAGTAATACATAGCACGTTGCAATACTAGCCAGTTCTCTTTAGGTACTTTACCTTCACTATCACTTAAGTTAATTGCTTGGGTAATATAGCTCAGCCCTTGCTTATAGTCTTTTAACTGATAATAGGTTTGCGCTCTTAGTAAATAATAAGCGTCGGTTTTAGGTTTGGTATTAATGGCATCCCATTGATCTAAAAATGCAATCACCTTTTTATAGTCACTATTCGCCATAGCAAGTTGCGCTAAGCTAAAGGTGGTGCTTAAGCGCAGTGATTCAGGGATTGCTTCTTCAGCTATCACTTTTTCAAATGAGGCGATCGCTTTTATTAAGTCATTTTCATTGTAGTAAATAAACCCATAAAAGTTATGCATCATTGCTACCTCATAAGAGTTCATGCTCGATGAACGTGCTTTGATACTATCTAACGCCTCTAAGCCACCTTTTACATCTCCGTCATCGGCCAGCTTTTGCGCTCTTGCTAATTGGCTGTAAACCTTTTCACGTAATGCCGGAACGCGCTTAGTTTTTTGCTCTTGAGCTGCATATACACTGGCTGTATCAACGCCTGGTAAAATATTCAACGCACTGGGCGCAACAATACTGGTTGTTATTGCTGCAGTACATACTAAGCTTACTTTTAAAAGTTTTGCTGTAAGTTGTAGTTTCATAATTGCCTCACTTTCACTCTTTAGCAGCCGCTAGGCCATATAAGATTGATTAACCATTAATTTGGAAAGAAATTTTATTTTGCACACCCGCCACTTCAACGGCTTCACCATTAACGACCCGCGGTTTATATTTAAATTTAAGTGCGGCATCCATAGCGGCTCTGTCAAACAATGATTCTGGCTCAGCAGTTATAACACGCGGGTCTTTTACTGTGCCTTGTTTTGTCACTGTAAACTCTACAATCACATACCCTTCAATACCTCGAGAGAGCGCACGACGAGGATAAACAGGGGCCACTTTTACAATTGGTAAATATTCACCATCACTGGTTTCAAGTGCTAATCCGCCGGCAAGATTCACATCTGCATCGACATTTGCGGCAAAATCAAAATTGTTACTAGCCGCATTATTATCACTGTTTTGCATTTGTGGTGATTCCATAGGTGGCGGCGGTTCTTTTGGTGTTGGCGGCTTTTGTGGTTTACGTTCTTTCTTTTGTACAGTTTCCTCTTTCTTTAAGCGTACAAAATCAAGCACGTTGCCTTTGGCAGGCTCACTCATAGCGCCCTCACCACCGCTAATTAATGCCTGCATGCCTAAAAAGAGCATAAAGGTCACCACACCGGCTATGACTAGTGCTAATAAATAACGCATCACTTTTTATCCTTCTTGCGCCGCGATAGAAACATCAAATACACCCGCTGCACGCGATGCATCCATTACTTTAATTAACGTTTCTGTGGTGGCTTTTTTATCCGCTTGAATAACAACACTGCCTTGTGGATTTTCCGCCTTTAAGCGCTCAATGTTAGCTTGTACAGCACGTACATCAATTTGACGTTTATTAATCCAAATCTCACCTTTATCAGAAATAGCAACCAAGATATTCGCACGCTCTTTTTTAACCGCGGTTGCCGCTTCAGGGCGGTTTACATCAATACCTGCTTCTTTCACAAACGATGCTGTAACAATGAAGAAAATCAACATGATAAATACAACATCTAGCATAGGTGTCATGTTTATTTCTTCTGCTTCATCTTCTTGGAATAAATTACCTAATGGGGCTCTCATTTTTGTCTCTCCTAGAATAAGCGGTGTTTTTATACACCGCTTTTCAATAATTTTTTAGTGGTCTAACACCATAGTGTCTTGCAGTAATTCAACTTCACGCTTGGCTTTACGCTGTAGATACGTTGAGGCGAATACACCCGATAACGCCCCGACCATGCCAGCCATTGTCGGAATTGTTGCCTTTGACACACCCGATGCCATAGAGCGCGCACTGCCAGTACCTGTAATTGCCATTACATCAAATACCTCAATCATACCTGTTACCGTGCCAAGCAATCCCAATAAAGGACACAAAGCAACCATAACGTTTATCAAGGGTAAATTTGCATTAAGGCGCATACTGACTCGTGACACTTGCGCTTGGCGGATCTGCTCTGCGTGCCAACTATTACGTTCACTACGTTGTGCCCACTGTTTTTTTACCGTGTTTTTATAAGCTCGATAACCATTAAAAAAGTAAATAAATCGCTCGAGTATCAATAACCACATCGCGAAAATTAACACCCCGATGACCAAGAGTACTTGGCCACCTGTGTCGAGAAAATCACGGATAGCATTGATTGAGTCAATCAATAGCACCATGGTTTAAGCTCCTTTCTCGCTTCGCTCGGCAATAATACCTGCGCTTTGCTCTTGTAAAATAAGCAGCAGACCTTTTGAACGCGTGTTAAGTATGGTGTAAATAAACACAGTAGGAATAGCAACAACTAAGCCTAATACAGTGGTGACCAATGCTTGTGAAATACCACCAGCCATTAGTTTAGGGTCGCCAGTACCAAATAAGGTGATAGCTTGGAATGTATTGATCATACCGGTTACTGTACCTAATAAACCGAGTAAAGGTGCAACCACAGAGATGATTTTAATTAAAGTTAAATTACGTGTGATTTTTGGCATTTCACGTAAAATAGCTTCACTTAATTTAAGTTCTAAAGTGTCGTAGGCAACATCTGGATATTGATCTTTCACTTGCATAACTCGACCAAGCGGGTTGTCATCACGTGCAACGTTGTCTTTAAGTTGACGACGAATTTTACCGCCTACAAGCATCAGGGATACAAAACGTTCTAGAGCAATAAGCAAGGCTAGCAAACCAACACCTAAAATAACGTAACCTACCGCACCACCTTGATGAACTTGCTCGCTGGTATCAGGTGCTTGCACTAATAAACCCAAAATTGAGCCCCCAGTTGGGTCAAGTGCAAATGGGACAACACCCGAGTTTGCTTGTTGTAAATCAGCTGCCGTCGCTGTGAAACGACTACTTGGTTGGCGAGTCAATTGGCTAATTGTATTTGTAGCAGGTGTATACTCTAAGTATTGACCGTCACTAATCAAATTAAACGCGCCCACACGAACTACTTCTTTTTGTACTTTATTACCACCGTCAACAATTACGTCAGTAGTAAAGCGGCTAACTTTACCTTGTTCGGTCATTTCGCGTTGAAGCTCAAACCACACTTTTTCTATATCATCAATAGAAGCAAGTTTTGATGTTGAACCCATTTTTTGTGCCAGTTCATCCATAAAGGTACTACGCCCAGGTATTTGTGCCGACACCACTGAGGTAGCAAACTTATTACTCGAATCGCCTGCTACCTGCTGTAATACACCAAATAACTCTTTAAGCGATCCCATACGCTTTGATAACGTGTCAGTTAAATTGGCTAATTTAATCTCGTTTTCTTCAAACTGAGTTTCTAAGCGCTCTGACTCATTTAACATTTGATTACGTTTAGCTTGCGTGTTCTTAAGCATTTGTACTTGTTCATTTTCACGCGAAATAAACGCTTGTTCGCGTTGTTTGTTTTGCTCGCTTTGAACTGCTTTGCCCGCTTCTAGGGTTTTAAGTAACGAATCTAAATTCATTGGCTCGGCTGCAACACTTGCACCAGTAATACTTAAGCCTGCAGTAAAAAGAGCCATTTTTGTCATTTTAGTAAGCAATTTCATTTTTTAACCTCTTATTCTGCAGCGTGAACTGGTAGCGTTAACATATCGGGGGCAAGTTGTTTACGAGCAATGCGTAAACCTTTATTTATTTGGCTAATAGTTGAATCAGGTAAAGCAACGAATGATTGACTGTCTGCATTCCAACTACCGGCTTTTTTACCATCTCGGGTTAAGTAAATAAGCTCTAGACGACCAATGCGTAAAAAGTCCACCTCACGTTCTTTTCCATCGACATCTAAAAGGTCAGTATAAGCTTCGATAGTGCGACCGTAGTCAACTTCAACTTGGTAGGCTTCTAACACACGGCGAAATTTTTCACTTGAATTAATATCAGCGCGGTCCATCATTTCTTTTAAAGAAGAAAGACGTTTTGAACGTTCTTCTTTTAAAAATGGTACATCTAGAGAAACAAACTGCTCTAGGCCGGTGATCATACGAAGCATTAAAGGCGTGATTTGACGCTCAATAACAGACACTTGATCCATTGAAAGATTAAGTGATTGCATTTCTTCTATTTGGTTATTTAATTGCTTAGTTAACTGGGCGTTATAAACGGCTAAACCGTCAATTTCTTTGTTTAAGGTTTTAAATTGCTGTAAACGCCCTTGCATTGAATCTGCAATCTTGTCTATTTTTGTTTGTGATTGCGCAGCTGATTTATTAATTTCACTGCTTTTATCAATTACTGTGTTTAATTCATTTGCATGGACTGCTGCACTTGCGGCTACAATACCAGCTAAAATTAATGGTTTAACGCCTTTCATCGTATGCACCTTTGCTCGTTAATTAGCGGATTTGCTAGTGTTTGTTAAGCACTTTTATATGTTTTAAAAACATTTTAAAGCGACTTATATTCAATGAGCGAAAGTGTATAGATTAAAAATGACAAGCGTGTTGCGCTAAAAAGTCTTTTTTATGACAGCGGTAATAAAATAGACTTTTAGTGTTTGCGCTTTAATGAAAACAGCTGTGTATTAGTCACTTAATTATACCAATTGCATTAAATTAGTGAGCAATTATATCGACAAGGAAATAACGCGATAACATGGCGAAAATTATGATACATAGTTGTTCTATATAAATAATTTTTAACGCAGGAAGCGAGTTATTTAATACGCTAGTTAATAAAATTGGTATTATATTCAAACAACTGGTTTAAACTAGGGCCTGTTGACCTTTGCGGATTAATATAAAAAATTAATCCGTATGCTGGGCGTGTGCACATATCACTTTATTTCGTCCTTGAGCTTTAGCTTGATATAAATAATCATCCGCTTGTTTTAAAGCTTGGTTGTAATCATCAACATGATTAGCCTGTGCAATACCAATACTGCATGTTAACGACACATGTTGCTGTTTATCGGTTAACAACACATGTTGTTGTACACATTCCCTGAAACGATTAGCTAAAATGCTCGCTTCTATGGTGGTCAACTGCGGTAAAATAACCACAAATTCTTCACCACCATAACGTGCTTTGAGCGCAGTTGCAGGAAATTGCGACTCTAATAATTTAGTAAACTCTATTAATACCGTATCGCCAAAATCATGGCCATAGGTGTCATTTAATGACTTAAATTTATCTAAATCAATAAGTAAAATAGACAGCGGTAAATAATGTGCGGGTCTTGAGGCGGCAAGATTTAAAAAATGCGACGTAATAAAACGTCGATTAGGTGCACCTGTGAGTTGATCCGTGTATGCATGTTGCTTTTGTTCTAAAGTAATATCTGCAATGGCAAGGTGACTGCGGTGACGAAAATACTCACCGATAAAAGAAAAAACCAACACTAATGAAAACGCAGCAACAAAACGGGTCTTTTCTACCTCACCATACACAACCTGCCCTACATCAGGACCATAGAGCAAAACAACAGAGCTCAATAACATCGCACTACTTAACCAACCCCCCAATTTTACGCCGAGTATGGCAAACACAACAACAGGGTAAAACATTAACCAATACAAAGCGGTGTTTTGTTTTCCCCCGGTGTATACCAAAGCTAAACACATCACAAATACAATCACTGATGTAATAAGAGCGATTGCATCAATCTCTCTGGTTTTTATAAAATAAATAATACACCCGACAATAGTAAGGTTCACCAAAATTAACGCCGCAGTTAACATGGGCGCATACACTTGATGGTTGGCAATGACTAAATAAGTAATTAACACCAATGAAATCGCTATCATAGTGAATAATGAAAACATTTGGCGTTGTTTATCAAAACTATAAACACTGTCTATGTTAATTAAGTTGCGCCAATTATGCTTATTTACTTTTGCTTTACTCTTCATACTTTGAATTTTTTAACCATACGCTCTAAGTCACTAAATTGATGCTTGAGCTTAGTGCATTCTTCTAAAGTAAGATTTAGATTTGACTGACCTTGTGTCGATAAATCACTAATAACGTGAATATCAGCGTGCAATGACTTAACCACCTGATTTTGCTCATCCGTGGCATTGGCCACACTATGATTGGCATCGGTTATTTGCTTTATCGCACTGATTATTTGTTTCATTACATCGCCAACCGCATCCGCTTGCTGAACACTTTTTTCACTTTCTTCTAAACTGGTTTTCATCAGTTCAACGGCTGAGCTTGAGCCTTTTTGCAATTCAATGACGGTGTTTTCTATTTCTTGCGTTGATTGCTGAGTACGCTGTGCTAGTTGCCTTACTTCATCAGCAACAACCGCAAACCCTCTTCCCGCCTCGCCAGCACGTGCTGCCTCTATCGCCGCATTTAAAGCCAGCAAATTGGTTTGCTCACTCACCCCTTTTATTACTGCCAGTACATTACCTATATTAGCGGTATGCGAATCTAAACTATTTATGGTTTCTTGCGCTTGCTCTATATTTTGTGATAGTTGATGAATACTTGACACATTATTTATGAGAGTTTGCTGGTTTTTAGCACAGTATTGATCTGCATCTTTAGCAAGCGTCGAGGCATTACTGGCGCTGGTTGAAATTTCTGTTGAGGTGGCTGAAAACTGGTTGATTGCCGACGCCACACTATTGGTGCGCTCACTTTGGTCATCATACATAGTTAATGTTGAGTCTGTTTGCGTGACCAATTTAGCGACTGCCGTTTCGAGTAACTGCGTTGAAGATTTAACCTGAATTATTGAATTTTGGATTTTTTCTATAAAAATATTAAACGAATTGCTCAATTGACCAAATTCGTCATCGTTTTCAACGCTTAACCGACAGGTTAAATCGCCCTCTCCCTGCGCTATATCTCTAATGGCATCATTGAGACGATACATAGGGCGCATCAAATAGCGCAGTAAAAATTCCAGTGATGCAACAATCACTAAAATACCAATAATTAAAAATACAATTGCCTTTTGACCAAACGAAGAAACGCTTGAATACGCTTTATCTTTATTAACTACTACACCTAGATACCAATCAACGTTTTCAATACCACGAATTTTAGTAAAGGATACCAACGAGGTTTCATCGGCTACTTGATACTCTGTAAATTCTCCTTCTAACGGTGTATTTTTACCCATTAAGTCAGCGACTGTTTTTGAATTTAATTTACTATCAGGGTGACTTAATATTTGCCCTTTATTATCAAGTAAGAAACCATAACCGAGTCCTAAAAAATCAATATCTCCAATAATTTCAGCGATGGTTTGCATATCAATATCTGCCCCCGCTACCCCTTTAAATTGACCATTACTATTAATAGGGGCAACGGCTGAAATTGTCAGTTCGTTGGTCGTCACATCAATATAAGGCGTTGTAAAAGCCGTTGTTGTTTTATTTTCTACTAATTTATACCAAGGGCGACTTGTCGCATCAAAATCGCTGGGGAGCACAACACTTTGATCATTTAAAATAAACGTACCCGATGATTTACCTATGTAGGTATTTTTAAAATCCCCCGCAAGCTCAGCTGTATTTAATTGCGAAAGCGTTAAAGACTTGGCATCGTCATCTTGGTATGTTTTTGCAATAGAAATCACAATCGCTAATTTATTATTAAGCCAGCTTGCAATGTTTTTAGAAACAGACTCAGAGTTTTGTTCTAGTATCAGCGATAACTGCTCTTGAGTTTGATGCCGCATTGAAAAATAATTATTTATGGTGAAAACACCTAGCACTAGAACTAACACGAGTGATGCAGCAATGGTGATTTTGGAGGTGAATTTTAGTGAGCTGAGCATAAGTACCTTAAGTGTTAATCATTATTACCGTCATATTTTTAACAAATTTTTAACTGAATGTCTTAGCAAATATGGCTTCAATGAAATTAAAGAACAAAAATAATAATAAATACTGAGATATGTAACGTCTTGGCAGGTGATAAATGGTGTTTTTAAATTACAACAAACGCTGTTTAACTTTATTAAAATTAGTTAAATAACTGACATCGACAGATTATGTGTTCATTTACATTTAGGAAGGGATGAACCTTAAACAACAAATATGTTTAAGGTTGTTTTTGCCATTTCATTTTATTATTAGTATCGCGTGAAGTGATAATGGTTTCATCGCTACTTTGAATACCACCCAACTTGGCGAGTCGGTCATAGAGGACAACATTACAGGTTGCCGCTAAATTCATACACCCTATGGTGGGGATATACACCACTTCATCGCACCATTTTAAAACCTCTTTTGGCACAGAGCCATCCTCTGGACCAAATACATAAAAGGCGTTCTCAGGGTGGGTAAACTCAGGCAAGGGAGTTGCCCCTTCTATTAGCTCTATCACCACCACTTTAGCACCTTCAGGCTTACATGACGCTAAATTATCGGTAGCGGTTAATGGAATACGTTGCACTACATTTTTAGTATCGGTATGAAATTTTTGTGCGTTTAAATAACGGTTGCCAGTAAAAAAAACCTGCTTTGCGTCATAACAACCTGCGGCGCGTAATACGCCCCCCACGTTGGTTGGGCTTTTAGGATTAATTAAACCAATACTTGCTTGTAATTTACTCATTAATTGCAATCCTTGGTCGGCCACTCGGCTATATAAAGATCAAAATCTTCTAGTTTTACATCACAATCTTTTACGGTTTTATCTTTGACTGAAATGTTTAGCTCGTGCATTTTAGTTTTATCGCCGTTATTAAGTAACGGATGCCACGTTGCTAAACCACGCCCTTCTTGTAAACGCCGATAGCTGCAGCTTTGGGGCATAAAGAAAATGTCTTTGAGGTTTTTTTTGGTAAGCTTAACGCAAGAAGGCACTAAGGTTTGGCGGTTTTCGTATTCACTACAACCACAGGTTGTGTTATCAAGGTATTGGCAAACAATATTGGTAAATATCAGTTGCTCACCTGCTCTTAGCTGATCGGTGGCGGTAAAGTCATCTTCATCTTCGCTGTCAATAAAGGTGTTTAAACAACACTTACCACATCCGTCACAAATGGCTTCCCATTCTTGCTGGTTCATTTCATTGAGACTTTTGCTAAGCCAAAATTGGGTTTTTGCTAATTGTTGATCAAACATGGTGTTCTCGCGCCTTTTAAGAGCGCGCATTCTAACGTATTGCAGCAAAGCGCGCAAAGCCAATCCCTGTTCAAATAATGACTTTGCGCGATTATGTTACTGCTGAGATTTAACCCAACGTTTAATTTTTTGCTCTAAGATAGGCATAGGCAATGCGCCATCTATTAATATTTGCGTATGAAAGGCTTTAATATCAAATTGCTCGCCTAACTGCTGGTGGGCGTAATCTCTAAGCTCTTTAATTTTAAACTCACCCAATTTGTACGATAATGCTTGCCCAGGCCATGCAATATAACGTTCCACTTCAGCAATTACATCGCTTTTTGCCATTGAAGAGTTAGCTAACATGTAGTCAATGCCTTGTTGACGTGTCCACCCTTTGGCATGAAAGCCTGTATCAAGCACTAAACGCATAGCTCTTAGCTGCTCATCGTTAAGACGCCCATACCACATATACGGGTCGGTAAATAAGCCAAGCTCTTTGCCAAGACTCTCTGCGTATAATGCCCAGCCCTCAGCAAACACCGTGTAGCCGCCAAATTTACGAAAATCAGGCAGGCTTTCTACTTCTTGTTGCAGTGCAATTTGAAAGTGATGACCAGGTGCTGCTTCATGAATAGACAGCGTTTCAAGTAAAAACTTAGGCTGCGCTTTTAAGTTGTAAGCATTAATGTAAAAGATACCCGGACGAGAACCATCTGGTGCAGGCCCAGCATAAGATGCCCCTGCTGCCGATTGCGCACGATACGCTTCTACTGCTTTAACAATGTAAGGGGCTTTAGGCTCAATATTAAACAATCGCGGTAAACGCGCATCTATTTTTAGTTTAATATTTTCATAGGCGGCAATTAACTCATCGGCTGTTTTATAATAAAACTCGTCAGAGTCACGTAAGTGCTCAAAAAACGATGCTAAATCGCCTTTAAATCCCACGGTATTTTTAACCGTTTTCATTTCACTTAAAATTCGAGCCACTTCACGTAAGCCAATGTCATGAATTTCATCTGCTGATAAACTCAACGTGGTGTTTTTCTTGATTTGATATTCGTACCACGCTTTACCATTAGGTAAATCAGCATAACCAACAGAATCACGAGCATGAGGAATATAATCGTTGAGTAAAAACTCACTCATACGCTGATAAGCAGGCACTAATTTATCTAAAATAAGCGTTTTATACTGCTCAGTGAGTTGCTGTTTTTGTGCATTAGAAAATGAGTCGGGCATGGCCTTTATTGGTGAATAAAATAATGAATCTTCTGCGTTAGTTACTACGTGCACGTTAAACTGAGGCAATAATTTTTTAGCCAATGGCATAGGCAATACCACGCCTTGTTTAACACCTTGCGCCATTGATTGTTCAACACTGGCTAACCATTTCACAAAACCATCAGCACGTTTAATAAATTGCTCATAGTCGGCAACAGTATTAAAGGGCTGTGCACTTTGCCCTGAACCAAATCCAGCAAAGGTATTATGTGCTCCCGACATTTGGTTAATCGGTAACAAATAATCTTTATATTGCATGCCCTCAAGCTTCAGGGCTAAATCTCGCGATAATACTTCAAAGTTAAGTAGTGCCTGCCCTGTTAATTGTGATTCATCGATTAGCGTTAAACGTTGTTGATATTTTTTATAAAAAGCAGTTTTTTTATCACGATTAGCCTGCGATATCACCGGCAAGAATTGATCATCGAATTCATGGCGACCGTTATAAGTGGCGCTTAAGGGATTAAAGGTTAATGACTCATCGTAGTACTGTGCAACGAGCACATCTAATTGCTGCTCGGCTGATAATTCGCTTATTACAGGCGCGACTGGCTGATTTGTGTTTAATTGTGAGCTGGTGCTCATACAACCACTTAAGGCAAACATAACGCTACTGGCAACCAGTGCTATTTTAATAACTTTCATAAAGATCCTTGTTAGTTTTTACCCGCCAATTATGCGGTTTAAAATGGCTTAAATAAAGCAATTACGGTGAGTGGGATTCGTCGCTAAATAATTTACTCAATAGCTAATGGTTGCTACATTCAGGTAAATTTAAATAATTAAATAATAAAAATGATCAAAATAAAAAAACATTTACTAACTACATCAATCGCATTACTGAGCTTAACCAGCGCAAGTACACTGGCAACCACCTATATATCGGCCAAAGCTTTGCTTGATGTAAAAACTGGAGAGCTAAAAGCTAATCCGTTAATCGCGATTGACGAGGGTGTAATAAGCCAAATTCAATTTAATAAAAAGCCATCGCTTACCAGTAATGATGAACTGATTAACCTACCTGAACTCACCTTAATGCCGGGGTTGATGGATATGCATGTGCATTTAACCAGCGATCCAACCGTTTCGCGCAGTGAACGTTTAGGCCAATCAGTACCGCGTATGGCTATTAAAGCCAGTTACTTTGCTAAAAAAACATTAGAAGCCGGCTTTACCACAGTGCGTAACCTAGGTGCAGAAGGCTTTAGTGTTATTGCGGTTCGCGACGGCATTAATGCAGGTGATATTATTGGCCCTCGCATCTGGGCTGCAGGCCCTTCTTTGGGGATTACTGGCGGACATTGTGACAATAATCGTTTGCCTCCAGAAATGAAATATACCGCCTCAGGGGTTGCTGATGGCCCATGGGCTGTTCGAATTAAAGTACGTGAAAATATTAAATATGGCGCTAATGCAATTAAATTATGTGCAACTGGTGGGGTATTTTCTAAAGGCACAAAGGTGGGCATACAACAATACGCATTTGAAGAAATGAAAGCCATTGTGGATGAAGCGCACATGCGAGAATTACCTGTTGCGGCTCACGCACACGGCACTAACGGCATTAAAACAGCCATTAAAGCCGGTGTAGACAGCGTAGAGCATGCTAGCTTTTTAGACGATGAAGCGATTGAGCTTGCTATAAAGCACGGTACTTGGCTCTCTATGGATATTTATAATACCGAGTATACACTGAGCTTTGGTGAGCAAAATGGGGTAGATGAAGAGAACCTAAATAAAGAACGCCTTGTTTCTAAAAAGCAAAGAGACAGCTTTAAACGCGCCGTTGAAGCTGGGGTTAACATGGTATTTGGTACAGATGCGGCTATTTATCCGCATGGTGATAATGCGAAACAGTTCTCGCGAATGGTTGAATTTGGTATGAGTGAATTACAAGCTATTCAAGCCGCGACCATTAATAGTGCTAAATTATTAAAGGCAGATTCACAACTGGGGCAAATTAAAACCGGTTTTGCTGCTGATATTATAGCGGTGAGTGCTAACCCACTTAAAAATATTTCTACACTAGAGCGTATTCCTTTTGTAATGAAAGCCGGTGTCGTTTACAAGCAGTAAACCCTATACATCTTTATAAGGTTGAGCTCAGCTCAACCTTAACAATTTTTTAGCTAATGTAGCTAAACTGCCCATTTAATCATCAACACTTTTTTTTAATTCTCTCTTGGTAAAGCCAACTAGGGACTGCAATACCCCGTTAATATTTTTAAATGTGATTGTTTTTAAATCACATTGTATAACTATTAAGCAAACACCCTCATTAAAGTAAAAAAGTTTGAACTTTTTATTTTATTTTAAAATGATAACCATTATCATTCTCGCAAATTAACAAATGCGAATGGTTATCACTCTATGAAAAGATTTCAATACTCACTACTCACACTCGCGTGCTTAAACGCGCACTTGGCATTGGCAAACGAGTCACAAGTTAATTCCGATATTGAACGTATTAGTGTTTACGAGCAACAAAACCGAGTGGTAATGAGCTCAGGTTTGGCCACTAAATCTGATATGTCACTAATGGAAACCCCTGCACCCGTGGTCATTGTTGATAAAGCGCTAATTGCATCGCAAGGTATTGATAGTTTACAAGATGTGATCCGTAATGTAAGTGGTTTAACGCAAGCCGGTAACAACTATGGCATTGGTGATAATTTAGTAATTCGTGGTTTAGGTGCTAATTATACCTATGATGGCATGTACGGTGGTGCAGGATTAGGCAATACATTTAATCCTACTCGTTCTTTAACCAATGTTGAATCAATTGAAGTATTAAAAGGCCCAGCAACTGGTTTATACGGCATGGGCAGTGCTGGTGGTGTGATTAACCTGATTGAAAAAAAGCCACAGTTTAACGAACAACATACCTTAGAAATGGATATTGGTCAGTGGGATAGTTATTCACTGGCACTCGATAGCACCAATGCAATAACAGACGACTTAGCTTATCGAGTCATGGCAAAAACCGCCTCTAGCGATGGCTTTCGTGATTTAAAAGAACAACGTGATGAAATTTATTCGTCTTTAAAATATGTACTAAATGATCAACATGCGTTTGTGTTATCGGGAGCCTATATCAAGGACGCCATTGCTGTGGATTCTATCGGCCACCCTATTCGTATTTTTAACAGTGAATCGGTTAACGGTTTAACTGCAGGTGAAGTATCAGGCGCCGATTTAGTGAATGACCCTACAGCAAGTGGCTTGCAATTGAGTGAAGCACAACGAAATGAACTAGCTAACTCTTTGGCAAGCAATGATGGTTTAACACCATTTAACTTTGGCACCAATGGCATAATATCACCGATGGCAAAGGATAACGAAGGTGAAGAACTGCGTTTTAAATTAGCCCATAATTATTACATTAGTGATGATTTATTTGTTAATCAACAACTACAGTACCGTAATTACACCTCAAGTTTTGCCCGCCAAACAGGTGCTTACAACTACGTTTACTGGAAACGTAACGGCGTGATCAACCAAGATCCACGCGCACCGCTAGTTGTTGATGACGTGTTATACCCTTTTGCAGCCAGACGCCAAGAGTACCGCCAAGTAGAAGCGGATGAAAAATCATGGCAATACTTTTTAGATTTACGTTATGACTTTATGCTCGGTAACATAGAAAACGAATTACTGGTTAACGCCAACTATGAAGATCGTGATATTCGTTTTAAACAATATTCTATTTACGATGCCGATAAGGTCATTAAAAACAAAGCCGGTGAAGTTATTTACCAAGGCGCACTGCCGTATATTTTTGATATGCGTCAGCCAAATTGGCCTACGGGTGAATTTAATGATTACGATCCGCTTAAAACCAGCGATTATAATAAAAAAGTACAGGCATGGGGTTTAGGCCTTCAGCATGTTGCCTACATTAACGATAAAATCACCACCCGTATTGGGATTGCTCATAATCGTATAAAACAAAGTTACGAGCATTTTGGTGTTGACCCACGTTATAGTCAAAGCCGCGCAAACCCAACGCCAGAGGCAAACACCTCAGATAGCGGTTTAACGTACAATTTAGGGGCTACTTATCAATTAAGCGCTGACATGGCTTTATTTTTAAATCACTCAAAAGGTCGTACTGCCTACAGTGTACTTGGCTCTGTTGCTGGTAATGAAGCCGATAGAGAAGACTCAGAATCTGTTAGTAACGATTTAGGATTTCGTTTTAAAGCGTTTGATGACCAATTACTGGCTTCAATTGTAGTATTTGAAAGTGCACGTACTAATTTAGAATATGCCAACCCACTTTATGAAGCAGGCGTGTCTGCACCAAACGTAGTGGAAAGTTTCTTTGATGGTGAAGAACAAACCAAAGGCGTAGAAATTGACTTAAATGCGTATTTGAACGATCAATGGAAAGTTAACATCAACGGTGTTTATCAAGATGCTCGCGATAAGACCAACCCAAACAGCACAAGCTTTGATACTCGCCAAAAAGGCGTGCCTTATGTAACTGCTAGCTCATGGGTAACTTACTCTGCGGCGTTATTTGAATTACCTCACGCAGTAGATTTAAGCGCAGGCTTAACGTTTGTTGATAAGCGCAGTACTAACTCAAGTTCGTTCGGTATTGATAACGGCTACGTCCCTGCTTATACCGTGTATGATGCTGCAGTTAGCTATAAAGCAGACAACTGGCAAATGCAAGTAAACATTAATAACCTGTTTAATAAAAAATACTATTCTAAAGCCATGTTTTTAGGCGGTATGCCAGGTGAGGAAAGAAATGCAAAGTTAAGCTTTAGTTATACGCTATAGCATATAATGCGCACAAGCTTGGTTGTTTTGTGCGCACTATATTTTGGTATAGTTAGATTGTAACAACTATACGGCCGTTAATTTCGCCTTTGAGCATGTCATCGAAAATTTCATTAATATCTTCGAGTTTTTTCTCTTCAATGATGGCTTTTACTTTACCTTGTGCGGCAAATTCAAGGCATTCTTGTAAGTCTTTACGCGTACCTACAATAGAACCTACTACTGAAACACCATTGAGCACAGTATCAAAAATTGGCAATGGCATATCTTCTGGCGGTAAGCCAACTAATACACATTTACCACCACGGCGAACACTTTTATACGCTTGTTCAAACCCTGGTTTTGATACAGCGGTACAAACAACAGCATGCGCGCCACCTACTTGCTCAAAAATAGCCTCACTTGGCACCACTTCTTTAAAATCAAGCGTAATATCAGCGCCTAACTCTTTAGCTAAAGCCATTTTTTCTTTGCCTGTATCTACAGCAATAACATTAAAGCCCATTGCTTTTGCGTATTGCACCGCTAAGTGCCCTAAACCGCCAACACCCACAATAGCGACCCATTGACCTGGCTTTGCATCGGATACTTTTAGCGCTTTATACGTTGTAACACCCGCACAAAATAAAGGGGCTGCTTCAGCAAAGCCTAATCCTTCCGGTATTTTGATGATGTAATCACCATGTGCTAAACAATATTCAGCGTAACCACCGTCAATTGAGTAACCGGTATTATGTTGCGATAAACACAAGGTTTCGCGTCCATCTAAACAAAACTCACAATGGCCACAAGCGCTGTACAACCAAGGTACACCTACTCGGTCACCCACTTCTAAATGTTTAATATTACTGCCTAGTTTTTCTATTACGCCCACGCCTTCGTGACCTGGGACTAATGGCATTTTTGGTTTTACCGGCCAATCACCATGACAGGCATGTAAATCGGTGTGGCACACACCACACGCTGCTATTTTTACCAATACATCGTTAGGGCCAACATCTGGGATTGGTAAATCGGTGATTTCTAACTTGCCTTTATATTCTGTATTAATTGCTGCTTTCATAGTCATTCCATCGTTTATAAAAAATTATGCTATTTAACAAAGGCGTTAAACAACAATGTCATGTTGCATACCCGCAACATAACCCACTATAGATGCTTAAATATTAATCTATATCAATCATTAGTCGTAAAACGTGGTTTTTTATCCAAGCTAAACGCTTGCCATACTTAACCAGCGTGCTAGCATAGATTTCATTTATTTTTGAAACTTGTAACAATGACATTATCAGAAAAAAACTTTGCCTTTGTAATGCATTGTGGCGAGATGGGCAGCCGCTGGGGATTTAATCGCACAATCGGCCAAATGTGCGGGTTACTTATTATTACCAAAGATCCAATGACGGCAAACCAAATCGCAGATGCGCTGAGTATTTCACGCGGTAACGTGAGTATGGGAATTAAAGAATTACAATCTTGGCAACTTATCAAGGTAATGCATATCCCAGGGGATAGAAAAGAATACTACGCACCTGCCGGTGATATTTGGGATATGGCTAACCGCGTGTTTGAAGAGCGAAAAAAACGTGAAGTAGAACCTACGCTGAGCTTACTCAGGGATAACTTATTAGATGAAGCTAGTAACGATGATGAAATTTATGCACAAAAACAAATGGGCGAAATTCATAACTTACTGGAAACAGTGACTAAGTGGTCGTCAGAACTGCAACGCTTAACACCAGAGCAACTCAACAAATTAATGAAGCTAGGCTCAGGCATTGGTAAAGTCATTGACCTCAAAGATAAAATATTGAAGAAAATGTAGCAGCTATTTTACATCGCGACTGAGGTTCTAGGTTCTAGGTTCTAGGTTCTAGGTTCTAGGTTCTAGGTTCTAGGTTCTAGGTTCTAGGTTCTAGGTTCTAGGTTCTAGGTTCTAACAATATTAAGATATAGACTAATTAAATAATTGTAAGATTAATCTTTGATAAATAATATGAATTCATATCGGGAAAAGTGCATAAGTAGACATTTTAAAATAAAAGGTAAAATTAAAGTTTATCTTGATACGAAATATTGGTTGATACTAAGGGATGTTCAACTAGGGAAAAATACATGTCCAAAAAAGCTCAAAATATATAAAATCATCATGGAGCTTAATAAATCTAAGAAAGTTATATTTCCAATTTCTCAATATGTATTAAATGAATTTGTAAAACAAAGAGATAGAAGAACCTTAGAAGAAAGTTTTAACCTAATTCTTCAACTCTCAGAGAATATTTCAATTAGAACTTATAAAGAACGTATCTTTGAAGAAGTAATTTCATTTATAAAAGATGTAGCAGATAAAAAACTAAATTTTAATTCAAAAGTAAATAACCAACATGTTTGGACATCTATACCATATAGCTTTGGAAAGTTTGTAATACGAACTAAGAACAATGACCCCTTTGACGAAGAAGTTCAGCGAGTTGTTTTTGAATTTGAGTCAGTAGACCGAATCTTTCTTAATATTATTCTAGAAAAAAGTGAAGACAATGGTAACTTTCCAGATCCAACTGGTGTGCTGAATGCAAAAAGAAGTGATAGATTTAAAAACACACTAAAAAATCAATCATTTGAGTTTTATTCAGGACTTGAAAGGGGCTTAGTGGTAAATGCTTTCACTGAGGCTTTTGGATCTTCCTATAAAAAAAAAGATATTGAAACAGCACTTATTGCCTTGAATAACTTAAAATATAAAAATAAGCTAGGTAATGTTTTGCCGACACTAAACACTTATTCGACTTTATTAACAACTTGGCTAATTGAACAGAACTCAAAAATCAAGATAAATCACTATTTTGATATCCACCATGCTACAGCTGCACTACCGTACTTTGATATTTTTCTGACAGAAAACAGCCTGAAAGATGCAATCAGAAGAGTAACGCCAAAGTATTTAGAATTTAACAAATGTACAGTAGGCTCTACACTAGAAGAAGCTATTGAAATATTAATTTCATTAAAATAAAACCTGTAAAAAAATACTCTTTATCATAAATCATAAATCATAAAATAGAATTACTTGTAACTTATTAAATGGCTCTATCTGCTTTCTCTAAAGGGCAGCGCCTGGTGGTCTCTTGGTGAATAATTCACTTAACGATCTTTTATAACAATTACATTAAATTAGTGATCTATTATAGCGACATAGAAATAAGTCGATACCAAGGCGAAAATTATGATACGTAGTTGTTCTGTGTAAATAATTATTAAAGCAGGTAGCGGATTATTTAATACGCTAGAATGATCATGTTTTTAATAAAATTGGTATTAGCATTGATATTTTTTATAACCAGCTTACAAAATACACTCTCTACAGCAACAAACGCTCAATAGCCTACGCTGGTGGCAAAGTTGTAAGACTAGTCCTAATGCTTTAATACCGTGTAATTTGCATTCACTAAATACATGCACCCGCCTATGTCGTTTGCCGTTACAAATGCTGCAGTTACATCAGCTTGTGTAAATCAGTAGCATCTATTTTACGCGCTATCAATGGCAGGCACTGAGGGTAGCTATAACCCGTTTAATTTTATCCAAATTATATAATTAGTTTTAGGCTAATTGACACAACACAGTAAGATTAACTCGGTAGGTTAGTCGGTACAGTGTGTTAGTGTTAGTGTAATATATTAATCATGCTATTAGACACAAAACGCATCTGCGGTTTATATAAGCGCTGGAGTTTGATATGAGTCAAGTGGTGTATTTAATCTAAACTTATAACCACTTAAATATAAAGGATTTTTTAATGCAATCAGTTAACCATTCGCACAATGTATCCGATGTTCTAGAAAACCTACAAACGCAACCTGCAGGTTTAACATCTGAACAAGCCAAACAACGCTTGCAACAACTAGGCAGTAACGAAATTGTTTTTAGAAAAACCCCAGCTTGGCGAAGGTTGTTAGCCCAGTTTTATGACCCCATGGTGATTATTTTACTCATTACTGCAAGCATTACCACGGTGTTAACCCTTCTAGGTGAAAACATGCTTGCTGATACTTTAGTGATAATCGCGGTAGTGTTGCTAAATGCCCTACTTGGTTTTACTCAAGAAGGTAAAGCCGAAGGCGCACTTGATGCTTTACGTAACATGTTAGTCGAATACTGTAGGGTTATTCGTTCAAATGAGCATTATCGTATAGCAGCTCGAGAGCTAGTCCCAGGGGATATTATTTTACTGCAAGCGGGCGATAAAATTCCTGCTGATGTTAGATTTATCCGCGTTAGTAATCTATTTGTTGATGAATCGTCATTAACGGGTGAATCTATACCCGTAGAAAAAATAACTGATGCAATCAGTGGAAAAAATTTAGTGCCAGGTGATCAACGCAATACTGGGTTTTCGGGGACGTTTGTCACGCAGGGTACGGCTACCGCTGTAGTGGTTGCTACAGGTAACAATACAGTATTTGGCCACATCGCAAATCTAGTTAAGACCGCCAGCATCAAACGTACTCCATTACAGCAAAAGTTAAGTGCGTTTGTAAAAAGCTTAATTATAGCGGTGTTAATTATAGGTACACTTAACTTTTTTTATACACTTTATTTAGGCTTTAGCATTAGTTATGGTTTTCTTGGTGCGGTATCACTTGTAGTTGCTTCAATTCCTGAAATGTTGCCCGCGTTAGTTACTTCAATATTAGCGCTATCTGGGGTGTTAATGGCTAAACGTAATGCGTTAGTTCGTCATTTACCTGCCGCTGAAACCTTAGGCGCAACAACCGTAATATGTTCTGATAAAACAGGTACATTAACCGAAAACCGTATGACAGTGACTGATATTTATGCCGCTGAGCAGCTCTTTAAAGTCCATACACAGGCAGATCCCTTACAGGGTGAATTCAGCTTAAATAATCATCCTGTAAATGTAGAGCAACACCCAGCACTACTTACTCTGCTTAAAACCGGTTATTTTTGTAACAATGCACATATTCTTAACGGTAATACCACTGGTGAGCCTACTGAGGTGGCAATTATTCAGGCAGGTTTTAAAGCAGGAATCAAAAAGCAGGATGAAAAACGGCTACAAGAACTCCCCTTTGACTCAAGCACCAAATACATGGCTGTTTTAGTGGATACCAACGAAGGACGTAAAATTTTAGTAAAAGGTGCTCCTGAAGTAATTTTATCAATGTGCAACCAAGCCATTGATGCCAATAACCAACCAACTAAATTTTGTCAAAACAGCGTTAAAAAACACGTCGCGACACTCTCAAGTAATGCTTTACGCTCCTTAGCTTTTGCTATAAAAGATGTCCCAAGTGATCAAGCTAGCCTTGAGCATAACGACTTAACACAAATGACGTTTGTTGGGTTACAAGGAATGATTGACCCACCACGCAGTGCTGCCATTGATGCAATTGAAAAATGTAAAAATGCAGGAATACGCACTATTATGATCACCGGCGATCATCCAGAAACAGCAATTGCCGTTGCTAAGCGTTTAGGAATTGATGCAAGCAAAGCCATTACTGGAGCGCAATTAAATACGCTTAATGAAGAGCAACTAAAACGCCTTGTTGAAGAGGTTTCGGTGTTTGCTCGCGTTGCCCCTGAACATAAAAAAGCAATAGCACACGCATTACAAGCTAATAACCATGTTGTGGCTATGACTGGTGATGGCGTAAATGATGCGCCTGCACTTAAAGCAGCAGACATTGGTATAGCTATGGGTAAAAGTGGGACAGAGGTAGCCAGAGAAGCGGCCGATATGATTTTACAAGATGATAATTTTGCCACCATTGTTGCCGCTGTCGAAGAAGGCAGACACAGTTGGAATAATTTGCAAAAAGCTATTTTGTACACGCTACCAACCAATGCAGCACAAGCAATGCTAATTATAGGCGCAGTTATTTTAGCAACACACATACCAGTATTTGGTATACGCTTTGTACTTGAACCCGTACAAATATTATGGATTAACTTATTAGATTCAGTACTGCTAACTATGCCGCTTATGATGGAACGCAAAGAACAAGGATTACTCAATGCTAAACCAAGATCAGCCAATGAGGGAATAATAAACACACGCTTTATGCAGCGACTCATCGTATTGGGACTTGCTATTTCTTTACCTGGATTTGCAGTTTATTACTACTTTGGAGCCCCTGCGGTTGTTGATGGTCAACTTGTTGATGCTATGTTATTAACACAAGCACAAACGGCTGCCTTTTGGGGAATTTTGTTAGCCCATATTGGCTATGTGGTATCTGCGCGGTCATTAGAGCGCTCCGCATTTAGTTTCAATCCGTTGAGTAACCCGTGGTTATTAGCGGGTATAGCCATAAGTATAATAATCCGTTTACTGCCAACAGTGATACCTGAGGCAAATGCATTATTTAGAACTGCCGCATTTCCAGCACAGTGGTGGCCTTACATTTTTGCCTGTTTTTTACCAAGCTTTATGGCTATC
Source organism: Pseudoalteromonas sp. (assembly GCF_018402495.1). Lineage (GTDB taxonomy): Bacteria > Pseudomonadota > Gammaproteobacteria > Enterobacterales > Alteromonadaceae > Pseudoalteromonas. Next base: position 323,354 of record NZ_JAGYIU010000003.1, on the reverse strand, counting down.
GAGTTACTAAAAGTTTATCAGCGAAAAAGTAAATCATAAAAAAAGCCGCTATTGCGGCTTTATTGTTATTTAAGGCTTAGGATAAGCAATACGATCAGACAAATAACCCACACTCGTTGCAAAATAGTAAGAGCGGTTCCAATGCATAAATACTTTGTAGTTGTCATAGGCTAAATACATTCGACCATTCATATCGTCAGGCATAACCAACGCAGCTTTAATGGCTACATCGGGTAAATCACTGCCATCAGCACGACGAACACCTAAAGCTTGCCAGTCAGCTAAAGAGCGCTCTGATTTATTCCAGTATTCAAGCCATTGCTTACGTGTTTTAGTACCGCGCTGTAAAATGTACTGCTTATCAAAATCGGCAGGGAGTTTAACTTGTCGACCCCAAGTTAAATTGTCATTCCAGCCCTCTTGTTTTAAGTAATTAGCAATTGAAGCAAACGCATCCTCTTTGGTCGTCCAAATATCTTTGCGGCCGTCATTGTTGTAATCGACGGCATAGGCATTAAATGAAGTTGGCATAAATTGGGTTTGCCCCATAGCCCCTGCCCAAGAGCCTTTAAATTTATCAAGCGAGATATGACCAGATTCTAGAATGTCCAGAGCCGCCCACAGTTGGCGTTTATATAGCGCTTCACGGCGTCCATCAAACGCTAAGGTTACCAGTGATGAAATAACGTTATGGCCGCCCTGAATAGCACCAAAGTTACTTTCTAATCCCCAAATAGCCACAATAAAACGTGCTTGAACACCATAATCTTTTGCTACTTTTTCTAAGACTTCTTGGTTTTCTTTATATAATTTACGGGCACGGTCAATTTTCCATTGCGGTACGCGTTTTGGTAAATACGTTTCCAGTGTTTCTTTTACTTCTGGCTGGTTTTTGTCGGCTGAAATCACTTTTTCTTTGTAAGACGCAGTTGCAAATGCTTGCTCAATTAACTGAGTGTCGTAGCCTTTAGCTATTGCTTCTTGTTTTAAATTAGTAAGATATTGTTGAAACTCAGCTTGGGTTTTTGCCATCACCGATGAGCTTAAACACATACCGCATAATACAGCCGCTAATTTTTTAATCACTATCTGCTCCATTTTGTTTTCTTAATTGACTTAGCAAGTTTTCCTCTGGTGGCGGTAGTTGTAAATAATAGCCTTGGTCGCTAAGCGACTGTTTTAAAGTGTCTAAATCCGCTACGCCTAATTGAGTCCGCTTAGCTAAATTAATGATCATCACGTACTGTGGTTGACCAAACATGGCCATTAAAGGTTCCGGAACTTTACTAAAATCGTCTCTTTTTTCGATAAATAAGAAAGTATCTGCTTTTTTCTTACTTTTATATACCGCAGTTAGCATTATGGCCCTATAAAATCTTGCTTAACAGTGCTACACACTATAACATGGTAGTAATAATAAGTTATAAAAATTAGTGTGGAAACTGTAATAAAAGCCTTGTTCAGCCTAGGTTTATACAAAAATACATGCTAACCAGAGAATCCAGTAGAGCATCTATGTCGGACCAAATTTTTGAGCTAAAAGGCAACCTGTTTACATTATCAGTCTTACATCTTTACAGTACTGATATTAACCTTTTAGCTGAACAACTGTATGTAAAAATAGCCCAAGCCCCAAAGTTTTTTGAGGGTGCCCCCATTGTTGTTAATTTAATTGAAGTAAAAAATAATGCGCTCGATTTTGTTCATTTAAAGTCACTCATAGAACGCATGAGCTTTAATGCTGTGGGTGTGTGTAATGGTTCAGATGAACAGCATAAACAAGCAAAAGCAGCGGGGTTATCTGTTTTAAACTACTCACAAGACGTTAAGAGCGAACCTGCCAGAGTTGAGTCAAACACCTCTGTTATTGAAAAAGCCGTGTATTTACCCGCACAAATCATTAATGGTGCGGTGCGCTCAGGGCAGCAAGTTTATGCCAAAGATCGCGACTTGGTGGTGTTAGGCGCAGTAAGCCATGGCGCAGAAGTAATTGCTGATGGTAATGTACATATTTACGGCACGCTCCGTGGTCGCGCAATTGCCGGTGCGAAAGGGCTCGATAACGCATATATATTTTGTAATAAATTAGAAGCAGAACTCGTTTCAATCAACGGTAATTACTGGATCAGTGATTCACTGCAAGGTGAGCACTGGGGTAACGCAGTTCAAATACAACAAAAAAATGAATCTTTAGAAATTTCAGCTTTGGTTAAAGGATAAATCTCATGGCAAAAATAATTGTCGTTACCTCGGGTAAAGGGGGTGTTGGTAAAACAACATCAAGCGCAGCAATTGGTACAGGCTTAGCACTAAAAGGCTATAAAACGGTTATCATCGATTTTGACATCGGCTTACGTAATTTAGACCTGATTATGGGTTGTGAACGTCGCGTAGTATATGACTTTGTTAATGTGATCAATGGTGAGGCCAACCTTAACCAAGCACTTATAAAAGATAAACGAGTAGAAAAGCTATTTATTCTTCCGGCGTCACAAACTCGCGATAAAGACGCGCTTACTCGCGATGGTGTAGAGCGTGTTTTAAACGAGTTAAAAGAAGATTTTGACTACATTGTGTGTGACTCGCCTGCTGGTATTGAAGCTGGCGCTATGATGGCCATGTACTTTGCTGATGAAGCCATTGTAACGACCAATCCTGAAGTATCTTCAGTACGCGACTCTGATAGAATCCTGGGAATTTTACACAGTAAATCTAAACGTGCCGAAGAAGGTTTAGAAAACATTAAGGAGCATTTGCTAATAACACGCTATAATCCAGATCGTGTATCAAAAGGTGAAATGCTATCTGTTGAAGATATCCAGGACATTTTAGCTATTGACTTACTAGGTGTCATTCCTGAATCTCAAGCAGTACTAAGTGCATCAAACTCTGGACAACCCGTTATCCTTGATGGCGAATCAGACGCAGGCCAAGCTTATGCTGATGCGATCAGTCGTTTATTAGGCGAAACGGTTGAATTTAGATTTTTAGATGTGGAGAAAAAAGGTTTATTCAAACGGATATTTGGAGGTTAATGTGTCTTTACTTGACTACTTCCGCTCAGAAAAGAAAAACAGTGCGTCATTAGCAAAAGAGCGATTGCAGATCATAGTCGCGCACGAGCGTTCTCAGCGAGGTACACCTGATTACTTGCCGCAATTAAAGCAAGATATTTTGGATGTGATCCGTAAGTACGTAAATGTCGGTGCCGATGCAGTTCAAGTTCAGTTTGATCAAAACGAAGACGATTTAGCCGTACTCGAGCTCAATGTCACATTACCTGACGAAGAAAAAAAACCATAATAAATAGGGCGCTATTTAAGCGCCCTTTTTATTTAGGTGTAAAACACAGAGTGTCTAATTATCCCACTCTTTAAGCGCATCTTTAATATAGTCATAGCGCCATGAACTGAGTAAATCTGGCTTTATGTGGTTAGCTTTTTGTGCATCGGTTAGCTTCCAATTCCAACTAATTAGCTGATTTATTTGCTTTTTAGAGGCCATTACATCTTCCGGTATGTTGTGCTCTTTTGCGACTTTAGTAATTTTTTGTTTGATTTCTTTCGCAGCTTTTTTATAAGTAGGAAAATCAATTAATCGCTTTAATACTTGCGGGTGCTGCTCAGGTGGAATGGCTTTGGCCTGCTCGACACACTTTAAAATCTCGACCCCTGAACGATTAACTTCAATGGGCTCTACACCGGGAATTTGTCTCAATGCATTTAAACTTGAAGGGCCACGTTTAGCTATTTCAGTCATGTTATGCTCTTTAAGAACAAAATTAAGCGCTAAATTTTTACGAATCGCTTTATTTCTTCGCCACACTGCTAACTCTTTGAGTACCGCTAATTCATGCGGCTTGAGCTGCCATGCGTTTTTGATCTCTTTATAAAGTAGCTCATCAGGTGTTTGAAAAGCACGCTTATTGGCAACTAATTCACTTTCATTGATCACAATATCAAATAAATCAGCGGCTTTAATGCTATCTATGATCAACTCAAAGCATGGCAGCAAGTGAAATGTATCAGCTGCAGCGTATTCAAGTTGTTTTTGGGTCAGAGGACGTTGTAACCAGTTAGTACGTGATTCACTTTTATCAATCTCGATATTCAGTAACGTTTTAACCATTAGTGCAAAGCCCATGCAGTTGCCCTCGCCTAAAACCTGTAATGCAAATTGAGTATCAAACAATGGATAAGGAACAAATCCTGCGTACTTTTGAAAAACTTCAATATCTTCTGAAGGTGAATGGAGAACTTTTAACACTTTCGGATCTTTTAATATTTGCCAAAAATCAAACAAAGAAAGCTCTGCAAGCGGATCAATAAGTGCTAAGTGTTCGCCATCATAAACTTGAATAAGTGCAACTTCAGGATACAAAGTACGGCGGCGCATAAACTCGGTATCAATAGCCAGAATGGGTTTATTTTTTATTTGCTCTACAAACGTATTAAGCTGATTTTGGGTTTGGATCAATTGGTAGTGCACTGAGTCTCCTGCAATAAAAAAGCCGACTTGTGTCGGCTTTTTTATAGTTGCTAATCTTTTAAGGCTCTTCTGAGAATTTTACCCACGTTCGTTTTGGGTAATTCATCCTTAAACTCAACGAGTTTAGGAACCTTATAATTAGTTAAATTATCACGACAATGTTTTATTATATCTTTTTCAGTTAAAGATGGGTCTTTTTTCACAACAAAAACTTTAACTTGTTCACCACTTACTTCATGTGGCACACCAATCGCTGCAACTTCAAGCACGCCGTCGTGCATAGCAACCACTTCTTCAATTTCATTTGGAAATACATTAAAACCTGAAACAATAATCATGTCTTTTTTACGGTCAACAATGTAGAAAAAGCCTTCGTCATCATAAGTGGCTATATCACCCGTTGCAAACCAGCCATCTTTTAAACATTCTGCAGTAGCATCTGGGCGGTTATAGTAACCTAACATAACTTGCGGACCTTTAACCCACAATTCACCTGGCTCACCTTTAGCCGCTTCTTCACCGTTATCAAGCATTAATTTAATATCTGTACTTGGCGCAGGTAAACCAATAGAGCCATTATAAGCTTCTAAATCATAGGGGCTAATAGTAACTAATGGCGAACATTCTGTTAAACCATAGCCTTCCATTAACTTACTGTTTGTAACTTTTTGCCATTTTTCTGCAACCGGACGTTGTACCGCCATACCACCACCTAATGACATTTTAAGGTGACTAAAATCAAGCTCAGAAAAACCAGGGGTGTTTAGTAAACCATTAAATAACGTATTAACACCCGTAATGGCGGTGAACTTATGCTGACTAAGCTCTTTTACAAACCCGGGCATATCACGCGGGTTAGTAATTAAAACATTTAAACCACCATATTTCATAAAGGCTAGGCAGTTAGCCGTCAGTGCAAATATATGGTATAGCGGTAATGCGGTGATCACCACTTCACTGCCACGATCGAGCACTTTGTCTAAGCAGCCTGATACTTGTTCAAGGTTGCCAACCATATTGCCATGGCTCAACATAGCCCCTTTCGATACACCGGTTGTTCCGCCAGTGTACTGTAAAAAGGCTAAATCACTTAAATTTACCTCTGGACGCTTATAACTATTTGGATCTGCTTTGAATAAATCACAAAAATTAATGGTATTTGGTAAAGTGAAGCTAGGCACCATTTTTTTGAAATGCTTAACCACAAAGTTTACTAAATGCTTTTTAAGACCACCCATCATGTCACCCACCTGAGTAAGCACTATGTGTTTAACGTCAGTGTTTGGCAAGGCTTTTTCAAGTGTATCGGCAAAGTTAGCAAGTATAAATATTGCTGAGGTTTCAGAGTCTTTTAATTGATGCTCTAACTCACGAACGGTATAAAGTGGATTAACATTAACCACAACACAACCAGCGCGTAAAATACCTAAAATAGCAATGGGGGTTTGTAACAGATTCGGCATCATAACGGCGACTTTATCGCCCTTTTTTAACCCTAAATCGTTTTGAATATAGGCGGCAACACGCTTTGTTGCCGCATCAATTTCGTTATATGACAGTGTTTTACCCATATTAGTAAATGCAGGTAAATCTTTGTAATCATTAAAACTTTTTTCAAACACTTCGAGTAACGAGTTGTAATGCTCAGGATCGATTGTTTCAGGCATACCTTCTGGGTAGCGCTTAAGCCAGATTTTTTCCACTCTTAGCCCCTGTTTATAATTATATTTTTATTAACCTTAATCTAAGTAAGGCACTTTCACAATTGAGCAAATACTCTAATCCAGAGATAATCCCACATTTATCGGTAATATACAATTAACATGCACTATATTGCAGCATAAATGCGTGAATGTGCTTAAAACATAGCCCACTACTTTGCATATGGCAATGATGTCCGCCTGGTACTTCTATAATACTCAAGTGATTGTAATATTTACTATACTTATCTAAGTTTTGTTTTACAAATGCATAACCTTTATCACCTAATATTAATTGGCATGGTGCAATTAATTCTTTTATTGCACCAATACATTGCGCTTCATCAAAGCGAAAACCTGAATGATTTTTAAGCTTAGGGTCTGTGGTTAACTCAAAACCACCGTGGCTTGGTATTATGTTTCTGTCCATTAACAAAGCAATGTGTGCATCATTTAAATCCGTTGTTTTTGCGCGCGCTTGGTATATTTGTTGTTTGGATGAATATATCCGTGGATTTTTATTCGTAAGTCTTGCTCGATTGAGTATCGCATTTCTTAGCTGTGCAGTGACTTCATTGCTATTAGTAGTAACGCAACCTATCCCCTCAATAAAAGAAACAGACTTGACGTACTCACTAAAGCAACTTGCAAATAATCCCGCAACCATAGCGCCCATTGAGTGCCCAACCAAGTGTACTTTTTTTAATTTAAGCGCTGTGATTAATGCATACACATCATCCACATAATCAATAAAGTAGTAATGAGCTTGCGAACTACGCCAAGACGATAAACCATGGCCTGCAAAATCAATGCAGTACCATGTTTGCGAAGGGTTCGCATCACTAAGCATAGGTACAAAGCTAGCACAATTGTCTAACCAGCCATGTAAAGCAATGACAACGTCTTTACCTTCACCACATTTTATGCCGTGTATATCTAGGCCATTTGCTTTTACAGAAAATGGTTGCAAAGCAAACCTCTACTCTTTTAGTTTGTTGTGGCCATAACATACAAGAGATAATACACAAATAATACAACTGAGCTAAACGAACACACTTTAATTTTTAAATTTCATAAACATATTCATTTATTTATCTCGCTATCAGTATACAATAATAGTCGCTATTAAAATAAGTACACTTAAAGGGTACACACAATGAAAAAACAGTTCGGCTTATTAGCGCTTTTATGTACAACAACAGGAGCATTTGCTCAATCAGCGCCTAAAAATGTTATTTTTATGATTGGTGATGGCATGGGTCCCGCTTTCACAACCGCTTATCGATACTATAAAGATGACCCTGCTACAAAAGAAATAGAAACCACCGTATTTGATACTATGTTAAAAGGTATGGCGCACACTTATCCTGACGATCATACTTATGTAACTGACAGTGCTGCAAGTGCAACCGCTCTAAGCAGCGGCCATAAAAGTTATAATGGCGCTATTGCTGTAGATGCAGATAAAAAGCCCGTTAAAACTATGCTTGAAATTGCAAAAGAGCAAGGCAAGACAACAGCGTTAGTAGCTACTTCACAAATAAACCATGCAACTCCAGCAAGCTTTGCCGCGCATAATGAATCAAGAAGAAATTATGATGACATTGCTAATGACTACATTGACAACAAAATTGCGGGTAAATTACCGGTCGATTTAATGTTAGGCGGTGGTACGCAATATTTTATTCGTGATGACAGAAACTTAGTCGACGAATTTAAAAAAGCAGGTTATCAATACGGCGACGATATTAAAAATCTAGGTCAAATCACACAAATCCCTGCCATTGGTTTATACGCGCCTAAAGGATTACCTTTTGCGCTAGATGAAAACCCAACGAGATTAAAGCAGCTAACCTCTAAAGCGTTTGATTTGCTTGATGGGCAAAATGATAAAGGTTTTTTTGTGATGATTGAAGGCAGCCAAATAGACTGGTGTGGCCATGCAAATGATATTGCGTGCGCAATGGCAGAAATGGATGACTTTGCAAAATCAATCGAAACAGCAAAAGCGTATGTAGATAATAACCCAGACACAATTTTAGTTGTGACAGCCGATCACTCTACAGGAGGTCTCACTATTGGTGCTCATGGCCAATACAAATGGAATACGGACGTTATCAAAGGTATTAAGGCCACAGCGGGTACATTAACCAACTTATTGATGAAGTCAAATAACCTTAAAAGCGTCTGGCAGGCTAACACCAATATTGAGTTTTCAACTGAGAACGAAATTAAACTCAAGCAAGCAAAAGCCATGGGTGAAAAAGCTCTGAACTTAGCAGTTAAAAGTATTATTAATGACTTAAGTTTTACTGGTTGGACTACTAGCGGACATACCGCGTCAGATGTGCAAGTATTTGCTTATGGTAAAAACAGCAAAGAGTTTATTGGTTCACAAAATAACACTGATATCGCTAAAAAGCTGATTAGTTATTTAGAGCAATAATAAAAATCAGAAAAATAAAAAGCCCGAATAATTATTCGGGCTTTTTATTTGCTGATTTTCATTTTTACCAATTCGCTTATTTAAGTGATCTATTTTGAGGATTGGTATTAGCTAAGCGTATATATCAACACCAATTAAACTTTGAACCTCAGCTCTACGTTCTAAATTAGCAAACTCAGTGTAAGTAGAAATCGCCTTACTGACTTGCGCACTAGGTTGATCGTAAATAGTTTGGCTGTATTGAGTCTCTTTGCTATTTGCTTTTGCAAACTCTTTTGCAAGTTCAAGTCCCTCAGGGCTACTCTTAACATAATCGGTATTGGTTTTTTGTGTTTTAGCTTGCTCTAATACTCGATCAGGCTGAGCCGAAACGACCGAACTAGAACGCACCTTAGCAGGAATATCACCTGTAAAAAAACCAGAGCTAATAGGTAGCGACATTGCGCTTCTCCAACCAAAAACGTAACTAAATTATGATTTAAAATCGCCTAATTTGCAAACAACTGGATTGGTATTATTCACGACCAGGTAATTTTTTCCATGTTACCGTGTCTCGCACATATTTTGGCTGTGCATCGCTAGCTTTTACGCCATTGCCTGCAAGGTACTGCGCATCGACTAAGGCCAGCATATATTGCGCATCGGGCAGTGTTATTTCTGGGTGTACTGTAACATTATTAAATGCAGCTAATGCATCAGGGTAGCTTTTAAACCCTGTTCCAACGCCTGTTGCCGCTTTATTTATTTCTATTAATGAAGAATCTAATAGCTCAGGTTTAAATACACGTTCTTCACCTTGCAGTGTCATCAAGTTACTACTCACTTGATATTGGGCAAAGTATATTTCCCCCATACGGGCGTCAATACTTGAATACACTACCTTATCACCAAATTGTTCAAACGCTTGTTGCGCCATAACGGCTAAGGTAGAAACACCTACTAAAGGTAAATTTGTTGAATACGCCAAGCCTTGTGCAATCGCTACACTAATACGTACCCCTGTAAAGCTGCCAGGACCTTGACCAAAGCCAATAACATCTAAATCTTTTAATTTACACTGTGCTTTATTGAGTAGTTCATCAATCAGTGGCAGGATTTTTTGGCTATGCTGCTGCGGACACTCTTCAAAATGATGAAATGTTTTTCCCTGATAATGTAAAACCACTGATAAAGCTTCTGTAGAGGCATCTAGCGCGAGAATGTTAGTTTTGATCATGTATATACTCAATTAATCTGTTTTAAAAATGTATTAGCATCTTCTAAGCTGCGAGTGCGGCGCATTGGCGGTAAACTCTTCAAAAATACTTGCCCATATTGGCGTGTTACTAAACGATTATCGCAAATTACTAACACGCCTTTGTCTTTGTTATCTCTTATTAAACGACCTACCCCTTGCTTTAGGGCAATCACTGCTTGTGGTAGCTGAATGTGTGCAAAAGGGTCCATCCCTTGCATTTGACAATCTTGCATTCTTGCTTGCAGTAACGGATCATCCGGTGCAGCAAACGGCAGCTTGTCAATAATAACACAACTTAAAGTACTGCCTCTTACATCAACCCCTTCCCAAAAGGACGCTGTACCGAGTAACACGGCATTACCATGACGGGTAAATTTTTCTAATATAATGCGTTTAGACATTTGCCCTTGCATATAGACTGGATAGTCTATTTGTGTAGTTAAGCCCTCTGCCACTAAATGCATCATTCGGTAACTAGTAAATAACACAAAGCAACGTCCTTTTGCTGATTTTATAAGCTCTAGAGTTAACTTTACAATCGCGTGCGGCATATTATCTTCATGCGATTGAGGCAAATAACGCGGCAAACATAATAGCGCCTGATTTTCATAATCAAATGGGCTATCTACCATCATACTTTGCTTTGGCTTTAACCCGAGGCTGGCATTAAAGTGAGTGAGTTCGTTATCAACCGACAAGGTAGCCGAGGTAAATACAAACCCTGCGCCAGATTCTTTCATCATTAAAGCGAATTTAGCCGATACGTTCAGTGGTGTTATATTTATAGTTAGGTAGCGCCGTGTAGTTTCGTACCAGTAACTAAAGCCAGTTTGGGCAGTATCAAATACGCGCTCTAATTGGCCTTTAAATGCCAGGACTCGTTCAAATGGGTGCTCAATTTTATCGCTACGCTCAAGGCAGTGTTTTAAAACCTGATAAACAAACTCTAAATCACTTATAACGCGGTGCAAGGCAGAACAAATAAGCTTATTACTGAGTTTTTCACGCCAATCCCCGCGACTACCTTCCACACCAAACTGTAATCTTAAATCGGCGACACTGGTTTCAAGTTTATTTAAACTTTTACCTAATTGCAGCATATCGGGAATTTCAGCGCGATAAATAGCACGTAAATCGTTGATTAAATCTACCAGCTTTTTAGTGCTCATGGTTTCACCAAAATAGTCGCTGGCAATTTCACTTAACTGGTGTGCCTCATCAAATATATAGGCATCTGCGTTGGGCATTAGCTCTGCAAAGCCTGACTCTTTAACCGCCATATCGGCAAAAAACAAGTGATGGTTAATAACTACCACGTCAGCATCACCGGCTTTTAAACGCGCCTTTCGAATATAACATTCTTGAAAATCAGGACACTCTTTACCCAAGCAATTATCTGCCGTGGAGCTCACATAAGGTAATACTTTGGCATCTTCTTCAATACCAATACAGTCGGCTAAATCACCGGTATGAGTTTCACTGGCAAATTTAGCAACCATTGCTAGCTGATGCATTACATCTGGATCGTCTGTTGGTACGTGTGCAACATGTTGGGTGAGTCGGTACGTACATAAATAATTTGCACGCCCTTTTAACAACGCCGTTTTTTTAGCCGCACCTAAGGCTTTTACTAACACCGGTAAATCACGGTGATATAACTGCTCTTGCAGTGCTTTAGAGCCAGTTGAAATTATTGTTTTGCCCTTAGATTTAAGAGCAGGCGCTAAATAAGCAAATGTTTTACCTGTACCTGTACCTGCCTCAACAACAAGCTGGGAGCTTGTTTTTAAAGCATCCTCAACAGCCACAGCCATATCAATTTGAGGTTGGCGTGGTGAGTATCCATCTATTGATAAAGCCAAAGGCCCAGTCGCACTAAACAGCTGTTTGATAATACCGATCACTTTAAGAAAAATAATAGCGGGATTCTACGTAAGCTATTGATGAAGGGCAAGCCAAATAAAGTGAGAATGTGACCATTAAAGGGGCTTGAGCCTAATGCAAGCCATTATGCTGGCTGGCATTAGGCAAAACCCCACTTTTATATATTTAAGAACAACTCATTATTGGTTGCCTATTACAAATGATGGTGACGAGCATCAGCATAGCACACACTTTACTCGGCTTTTAGTTAGCTCACGTGGTTGCAAATCGCTTGGGGCAATTAAGCAGCCACTAAGGTGAACAAATTTCAATCCAAAATATCAATAGGGTTAATTAGCATTAACAGTGAGTGTTACACCACTTGCTAAGCTGTAACCTCTAAGATCAATGTACCAAGTACCTGCTTGCGGGTTATCAAATGTACATACTTCATTGTTACCATTTTTGTAAGGTCTACATAAATATGAAGACGTACTTGAAGGCGAGCCAAAGTTTACATAAAGATCAGCATCACCACGGCCACCAGCAATACTAATATTTAAAGTGCTATACCCTTCTGATAAATCTTGAGTAAAGCGACTCCAGTTATTAGTAGTCACATTAATATTAGACTCAGTTCTATTAATTGGGGTCACACCACCACTCCCACCAGAGTAACTCCCCGTTAGCGATACGCCTGCTATAGCACTCCATGCCTCAACCATTACATAGTAAGTTCCCGCTTGCGCATTACGTATATTGCAGCTTTCTGTACTGGTAGATGTTGTGCTGTTACAGTCATAGGTATTTAAAGTCGGTCTGCTTGCAAATTTAACGTATAAGTCTGCATCACCTGAGCCACCTGTAGTATTAAACTGAAGATTTGTCGCGCCTGCAGGAACATCTAAAGTAAAGAATAGTTGCTCTTTTTCAGCGCCGCTAATGCCCGTACGGGTTACCCCATTGGTTAACGCTTCATCGTCAGTCGGTGGTTGAGTTGTAGCACACTCACTTCCTGAACTAAGATTTGAATTAACCCCAACGGCAGCCAAAGCCGCTTTTACATCATTTGGATCATAATTTAAATCACAGGCAGCATCCATCACACCGTTACCGGCTAAATCCCACCCTACACCTGCACTCCAATATAGTTGGTTAGCACGTGCCATTACAATAAAGGCTTTTTGCGTATCCCAACCAGGCGTGGTTGCTAAATTATAAAATGCCTTGTTATAAACACCTGAACTATAATGCACGTTCATACCTGAATAATAGTCACTTTGATTATCTATTGAACGGCCATCTTGGGTCGGATTATTCATGTAACGTAGTGCGCCGTTACCTTTAAAAATATCCTTTCCAACTAACCAATCATTGCTGCCTTTCATATAAAATTCAGCAGCTTCTCCGGCCATATCCGAAAATGCTTCGTTTAATCCGCCTGGTTTACCATTGTAAATTAACCCTGAATTTTGCTCAGTAAAGCCATGGCTGACTTCATGTGCAGATACATCTAAACTCACCAACGGGTAAAACGTATTTAGTCCATCACCAAAGGTCATGGCTTTGCCGTCCCAAAATGCATTTTCATAATTATTTGAGTAGTGAACTCGCATCTCTAACTGAAAACTCAAAGGTGCAGTACCTAACCAATCGTTATACATGTTAAAAATTACGTTACCAAAAAAATGTGCATCATTTAGCGGTGAATAGGCGCCATTAATTTCTTTGAACGTATTTTCAGGGCACGTAAATGAATGCACTGAAGCACCACTCGTTGACCCGTTTAAATTAATAGTGCGAACATTTGCGTTATTCATGCTACAAGTATTACCTGATTGACTCACATCTAAACTGTCAAAATCAGTTCCATAAATATACTTGCCCGTTTTTAGATTACCGCCAGGGCCCGTTGCATTAGCATGTTGCAGGTTATCGTAACTAAGCAAGACCTCGCCTGTATTAGCATCAATTATTTGATACGGCCTTGATGGTGACTTTCCATAAGTAACATAAGACACTTCATAAACTAAATGCGCCGTATTTTGATCGTCAACCCAAATGGCGAGCCTGGATTGCTCATTATGTTTTTTTAAGCCTGCTGACTTTGCAGCTACACCCGTTTTAGACCCTTTTAAAATGGCCTCTTTTTTTGTCAGCTTTGCTGATACATTGGATAAATCTTCCTCAATGTTATAAACCGCGGCACCGTGGGCTTTTTTAAGTATTCCATTGTTAAAAGTAAGGCTGACTGTATCACCAATAACAGGAATGCCTTGATACGTTTGTTGGTAGCGGCGGGTTACTTCACCGTTATTGCTAGTAAACTCTTTTAATACAACTAATTCATTCCCTACACTCAACCCAATCAATTGATTTGGACTTACTGATAACAATGAAGCAGAGTTTGATTGCAGCATACTGTTAATGGTCGGTTGTTGATTTAGGTATTTCTTATTCGCAGCTACTGCACTTGTTGCTTGAACCAAAGTTAAAGCAGCAAAAGTTGCTATTGTGATTTTAGATAAATTCACGTTTACGCTCCGTTAAAGTTAGTATATTTGTATTAATTGGTACACCTTGTACCCGATTAAGTGTCAGCATAGGGCATAAAACGAGATAACGAAAATTAAACATTTTATTTACAATAAAAGTATTAACTTAAAAATTAATCTATTATTTTACAGTGGTTTAAAAATCACTGTTTTAACTAACGAAGACAAAAAACAACACTTCGTATACATATATTTACATGAAAAACCCAAAGGAAGTATTAGATTTTAAAATCACACGCTTTATTGTTAATCACTAATCGACTGCTCAATGAGCATGTAGTTGCAAAGGTAAATACTTTACCTATTGAGCTTTAAATGGGGGTAATCTATTTTAAATGGGTAGGGAATAGCTTTAAAAACCCACAGTTCATAGCCATGCACCATTATTTGCGGTGTTTAAACAAATTTGCTTTCATTAAGGGGAATTTAAACTTGAGGCAACAACGGCATTGCCTATCGTTTATACTAAGCCCATGTATCTAAATGAGGCTTACCATCATCTTCATCAGCGGTTTTATTGCGCGATTTATTTTCGTCAAACGACAGCTTATGTTGTTTTTCTATCTCTCTTTTTTTACGTTCTTCTAGTTCGACTTTTTTGGCTCTGGCACTTTGCTGAACACCGGCGATATGAAAAGCGCTTTTTGATTCTAGCGCCAAACGTGTAATTGGCCCTAAATAGGGGATCATTATATCCATACGTGCCTCCATTAAATTGAGCGATATTTAACCACTATAAAGCGGTTGATAAATAAAGCAATACTTATAAAATTATCGGCAGTTATAAGATATTCTTTAATTTAGTAAAATTTTTCTTGCCATACTCACGGTTTATGTGTTTTTATAAATACGAAATTTATTAAACAAACAGCAGCTAAACGTTAACATACTAACGATTCGCTAAACAGGATAAAAAATGCGCAACACTCTGACAGTAGTACATCACCACCATCATTCATCGGAATAACCTGTCAGGTCTTTCGCTGAGAGGTTGTTCCTAAAAGGAAACCTCTGGCGAATCAACATACCAAGATTCATTTTCGCCCTGAGGTTTCCCTCGGGGTTTTTAGTTTTTAAATTAAAGGAAAATGAGTAATGAATAATAGTAATCGTCTTCGTATCGCCATCCAAAAAGGCGGCCGCCTATCTAAAGATTGTCAAGATCTGCTTAAGCAACTGGGTGTAAAACTCAACCTTCGCGAGCAGCGCCTTATAGCACACTCAACCAACATGCCAATTGACGTTTTACGTGTACGCGATGACGATATCCCAGGTTTAGTTATGGACGGTGTATGTGACTTAGGTATTGTTGGCGAAAACGTGTTAGTTGAAGTACAAGCAGAAAGAGAGCGCCAAGGCGTTCCAAGCGAAGTAACTAAATTATCAAAATTAGATTTTGGTTACTGTCGTCTTGCACTTGCATGGCCACAAGAACTAGGTAAGCAAGACAAAAGCTGGTTTGAAGGCAAACGTATTGCAACCACCTACCCTGAAATTTTAAGCCAATATTTAAAACGCGAAGGTATCAACGCCAGCACTGTTATGCTCACAGGCTCTGTTGAAGTGGCGCCTCGTGCTGGTCTTGCTGATGCCATTTGTGATTTGGTATCAACAGGTGCAACCCTTGAAGCCAATGGCTTGATGCAGGGTGATACGATTTTAGAGTCAAACGCCTGTTTGATTCAAAACACTCAATTGCAAGATGCTGACAAACTCGCGCTTATCAATAAATTGATGCCGCGTTTGCGTGGTGTTAAGCAAGCCAAAGAAAGCAAATACATCATGCTACACGCACCAAAAGACAAGCTGGATGAAATTTGTGAAATCCTGCCTGGTTCTGGTCAACCTACATTACTTGCACTAGCAGGATCTGACGAATATGTAGCATTGCACATGGTAAGCAGCGAAACGTTATTTTGGGAAACCATGGAGCAACTTAAAGCACTCGGCGCGAATTCTATTTTAGTTATGCCAATTGAAAAAATGATGGAGTAACAGCCATGCTTCGTTGGAATGAAGAATCATCACAGGTTCAAGCAGCGGCGCTGATGCGCCCTGCTGTATCAGCGAGTGAAAAAGTAGAAAGTATTTGCCAAACTATTTTGGCAAAAGTAAATGCACAAGGCGATGCTGCATTACTGGCGTTAGCAAAAGAGTTTGATAACCGAGCTGAGCCGCGTTTACGTGTTCCACTTGATGAAATTAATGCCGCTGAGAAAATGCTAAGCCCTGAGCTTAAGTATGCAATTGACACCGCTTATGCAAATGTAAAATGTTTTCACCAAGCGCAACTGCCTAAAGATATTAAGTTATCGACTCAACCGGGCGTTGAATGTGAACTGAAATATCAAGCCATCGAAGCGGTCGGTATTTATGTCCCTGGGGGCAGTGCGCCATTGCCATCGTCAGTTATAATGCAAGGCGTATTGGCGCAGTTAAGCGGTGCAAAAACCGTGGTACTCACTACCCCCGTACAAGGCGATAAAGCAATAAATCCGGCTATTTTATATGCTGCTAAATTATGTGGTATCACCACTATTATTGAAAGCGGTGGTGCAGGCGCGATTGCTGCAATGGCCTACGGCACAGAATCAGTACCTAAAGTGAATAAAATTTTTGGCCCAGGTAATAGCTTTGTGACTATGGCAAAGCAGTTAGTTGCACAAACAATTCCAGGAATGGCGATTGATATGCCAGCAGGTCCATCTGAAGTATTAGTGATAGCAGATGAACGAGCAAATCCAGAGTTTATTGCGGCCGATTTACTCTCACAAGCAGAGCATGGCGCCGACTCGCAAGTTATTTTATTGTGTAACAGCGAAACTATTATTAAACAAACACAAGACGCGCTTACTCGTCAATTAGCTAACTTAAGCCGAAAAGACACCGCTGAACAAGCGTTGGCCAATTCGTCACTTATTTTAGTGGATTCAATAGCGCAAGCATTTGATGTATCAGCGCAATATGGGCCAGAGCACTTAATTTTACAGCTGGCAGATGCAAGCCCGTACCTTGATTCGGTTAAAAATGCAGGTTCAGTATTTGTTGGCGACTACACTCCAGAATCGGCTGGCGATTATGCATCGGGTACTAACCACGTATTACCTACTTACGGTTATAGCGCGACATACTCAAGCTTAAACTTGCTTGATTTTTTCCGCACATACACAGTACAAACTATTAGTAAAAGTGGCTTAACAGAGCTTTCAAAAGCTATTTTACCACTGGCAGACGCAGAAGGCCTTGATGCCCACGCTAATGCGGTTTCAATTCGTTTAGAGGCAATAAACAATGAGCAATGAGAGCGCCCAAGCAACCAGCTTATTACCTGATAATATTAAAGCGCTTGCTGCTTACAGCTCGGCTAAAAGTGAAAAGTTAACAGGCACAACGTGGCTCAATGCCAACGAAAGCCCATATGCTAAAAACCTTGAGCTGAGTATTGAAGATTTAAATCGCTACCCCGACCCTCAGCCACAATTGGTTATTGATCGCTATGCAGCTTACACCGAGCTTAAAAGCGACAATGTCCTTATGACGCGAGGTGCAGACGAAGGCATTGAGCTTTTAGTACGCACGTATTGCCAGCCAGCTAAAGATAGTATTGCGCTGTTTTTGCCTACCTACGGTATGTATAAAGTCACTGCTGATACGCACAATGTGGCTATTAACGCGCTTACTCAAGAGTTATTATTAACAGCCAATGTTGATGATATTGTCACTGCGGTCGGTAGCTCAAAACTGGTGTTTATTTGTAATCCAAATAACCCAACAGGTAGTTTAACGCCGCTAGATAAAGTAAAAGCCATTGCCACTGCGCTTGCAGGTAAAGCATTGGTGATTGTTGATGAAGCCTATATAGAGTTTTGCCCAGAGCAAAGTGCAACACAACTTATAAACGAGTTTAGTAATATTGTAGTGCTACGTACACTGTCAAAAGCGTTTGCGTTGGCAGGCCTGCGAACCGGGTTTACCCTCGCTCAAGCCAGTGTACTTGCGCCCATTCGTAAAGTCATTGCACCGTATCCGGTATCGAGCGTGGTAGCGAGTATTGCAGCGCAAGCCATTGCCCCTGATGCCATTACCTCTATGCGCCGCCAGGTGAGCATTTTAAACAGCTTAAAATTAAAGCTAATAGAGTGGTTAAACGCCTCCCCTGCTGTATTAAAAATTCTCACTGGTGAAGGCAACTTTGTTACCTTAAAATTGGCCGATAAAAACAGCTTTAAAGTTGCCCTTGAACAAGGCTTAGTCATGCGAGCATTTACCTTATACGGTGAAGACGACTGGCTACGCATTTCAATTGGTAGCGAACAAGAATTAGAACAAGTAAAAATTTGGCTCGATGGTTTAACCACCCCAACAGCCCTATCACAACAGGAAGTATCATGAGTAATCCCTATTTATTTATAGACCGTGACGGCACCATTATTGAAGAGCCAATCACCGACAAACAGGTAGATAGCCTTGAAAAGTTGGCTTTTTTACCTGGTGTTATTCCGGCATTATTACAACTACAAGCCGCTGGTTATCGCCTAGTTATGGTATCTAATCAAGATGGTTTAGGCACTGACAGTTTCCCTACTGCGGATTTTGACATAGCCCAAGACAAAATGATGGACATACTCAACAGCCAAGGGATTAACTTTGAAGATGTACTCATTTGCCCACACTTTGATGAACAAAACTGCGATTGCCGTAAGCCAAAAACAGGCTTACTGACCGAGCTTATGCGCTCTGGCAACGTAGATTTAGCGCGCTCTTTTGTAATTGGCGACCGCCAAACAGATATTGGTCTTGCGCAAAACTTATGTTGTGAAGGTATTTTATACGATGGTAGCTGGCCTGCTATTGTTACTAAGCTTACAACGGCAAACCGTGAAGGCCGTGTTACACGCAATACCAAAGAAACACAAATTGATGTAGCGGTTAATCTTGATCAAACTAAAAACGGTAGCATAGACACCGGCCTTGGCTTTTTTGATCACATGCTGGATCAAATACGCACCCACGCAAACATTGGCTTAAACATTAAAGCCAAAGGCGATTTACACATAGACGAGCATCACCTTGTTGAAGACATTGGTATTGCCTTAGGGGTTGCTCTTAAACAAGCACTTGGCACAAAATCTCAAATTGCGCGTTATGGTTTTGCATTGCCTATGGATGAATGTAAAGCCGAAGCGCAAATTGACTTATCTGGACGTGCTTCGTTTGTGTTAAACGCAAACTTTAGCCGCGAAAAAGCCGGTGATTTAGACGTACAAATGGTAGAGCATTTTTTCAAAAGCTTAAGTGATAACGCTGCAATTAGCCTTATTTTGTCGGTAAGTGACGGTAACTGTCATCACCAAGTAGAGGGCTTATTTAAAGCATTTTCTCGTGCTCTGCGTATGGCAATTGCACAAGATACTAGTCAACAAACAGCCAGCTCTAAGGGGTGTTTATGATAGCGATAATTAATACCGGTTGTGCCAATATCAACTCGGTACGCTTTGCATTTGAGCGTTTAGGTAAAACCCCTACCGTTATTACCTCGCCAGAACAATTAGCAGGCTATGAGCGCGCTATTTTGCCTGGTGTTGGCCATGCATCTGTGGCTATGAAGCGCCTAGTCGATAATGGTTGGCAGCAAGCGATTAACGAATATCAGCGCCCGCTAATGGGAATTTGCTTGGGGATGCAACTGCTGTGCGAAAGCACCGAAGAAGGTAACGTGCAATGCTTAGGTAAAATACCAGGCCAAGTAAAAGCACTGGATGTAGGTAGTTTAACGTCACCGCATATGGGGTGGAATAATTTATCTATCCAACAAGCGCACCCACTAACCAAAGGGCTACATAAAGACGATCAGGTTTATTATGTGCACAGCTTTGCGCACACCGTTAACGATGCCACTTTAGTCAGTAGTGAATACGGGCAAACTTTTTCAGCCATTGTCGCTAAAGATAATTATGCCGGTATGCAATTTCACCCAGAGCGAAGTGCTAAAGTAGGCACCCGTTTATTACAAAACTTTCTAGATTGGCAGTTATAAGCGACTGTTAATAAATAATAAAAGAGATACACAGTGATTATTCCAGCATTAGACGTATTACAAAATCAAATTGTACGTTTGTATCAAGGTAAATATGATACCGCACAGTTTTACCCCTTTGAACTTGGCGCTCGCCTAAAAGAATACGCTGACAGCGGCGCGGGTAAACTGCACCTAGTTGATTTAGAAGGAGCACGCGATCCAAGTAAAAAGCAGTGGCAACATATTCAAGCAGCCACAAAAGCACTGGATGTGCCCTATCAAGTGGGTGGGGGTATTCGTTCAGAGCAAGATGTGAGCGATTGGCTAAAGGCCGGTGCAAACCAAGTGGTTATTGGTTCAATGGCAGTTGAAAAGCGTGAACAGGTTAAAGCGTGGATTGAGCAATTTGGCGCTGAGCACTTTGTGATTGCCCTTGATGTGAATAAAACAGAGTCCGGCTGGGCACCAGCAACCCATGGTTGGTTAAATGAATCTGAGTTTGGGCTATTTGAACTTATTGATTTTTATGTAGAGCTGGGCATTATTGATTTTTTATGCACGGACATCAGTAAGGACGGCACCATGACCGGCCCCTCTTTTGCGCTTTATGAAGATTTAATTAATCATAATGCAGATATTAAAGTACAAGCGTCGGGTGGGGTAAGTTCGTTAGATGATATTAAAAAGCTAAATGAACTTGGTGTGGGCGGCGTAATTTTAGGTAAGTCTTTATTAGATGGTGCCTTTAGCGTAGAAGACGCGCTTAAATTAAGCTAAAAATATAGATCTAAAAAAGGCACAGGTGCGAGCGCATCTGTGCCTTTTTTGTATAAAACTATCAGTTTATTTATGCTTACCAGGTAACATAGAGCCTAATACGCCATCTTGCTTTATTAAACCATGATAAAGCGCAGCGCTTACATGCATAAAAATAAACAACAAAAATGCATAAGCAATTAAACCATGTGCTTCACGGAAAAAAGCATACGTTTCAATATCTTTACTAACTAAGCTAGGCAAAGTAAATAAACCAAAAAAGCTCACATGACGGCCATCAGCGCTTTGCATTAACCAACCAGAAATCGGCATTAAAATCATAGATGCATATAAACCAACTTGGGTTAAATGCGCGGCTAATGCTTGAGCCTTAGGCACACTCGGTGGTAATGCAGGACTGGTGGTAACGACTTTATTGATTAATCTAATAGCAACTAACACCAACGCTAAAATACCAAATGACTTATGCAGCGCAATGGCCTCTATTTGCCAAACCGCTAAACTTTGTACCATCGACAAACCAAGAAATAACATAGAAAGTATGATTAACGCCATCGCCCAGTGAATAAGCATACTCGACGCTGAGTATTTATTAATTGTTTTCATTCGATATTTCCTGTTATTAATTATTTAAAAGTACTTCTTTAGCACGACGACGAAATGACTCAGCATAAGCCGCGCCACGGGCACGTAATATAGGATCGGCGCTTGGCTCTATCCCTGTAGGAAGTACCAAGGGATCAAAGTTCATATCAGCACACACGCCTCCTTCTTGCGCCTGAAGGCTTGAGATAACTAATGTGCCTGCGTTAATTGTTTTGCGTGATTGTGGCCATAAAACAGTTGGGTTGTTTTCATCATCTTCAGCGGTTGCAAAGCTAAACAGCATGTCGAATTTAACGGGGGCTTGAGCAACTTGATCTTTAAGTTGTAGCTGCAATGCATCGGCTGAATCATTATTAAGTGGTTGAATGTTTTCATCACTTAATTGTGGTTTAGCTATCCAACGTACGGCGTGCTTTTCATTATTTTCATCAACCAAATAAAAGGCATTAATACTGTGGTATTGCTCAGTGGCAAAACTGCTGGTTGGTTTATAACTTGCTTTCCAGTTATTAAATACGGCACTTTCAGGGTGTGCGGCAAAAAAGGCTTTAATTTTTTCAGGACTGCGTTTTTTAGTTACCGGATCAGGGGATAGCGCTTGTAACTGTTTAAAGAACGCATCTGGCGTCGCTACAGCCATAACTGGAGGCGTGTTCATTGCTACGCGCCATTCTTGGTTATCATCGGTAGTTATAGAAAACGCTAAACTACGCACCGGTGCTTTTAAATCAGGTGCGGTTGGATTATTGCCCGCAATAGAGAAACGGCCAATAAAAGGGGTGGCGCCTAAATCAAATACCTTAGCTTGCGAATATTTAGCAAGCTCACCGGTAGACTCAAACGACCCTGCTAAACAAATACCTTTAGCGTGAGCACGACGAAAACCCGCATGGGCTTGCTCACCTTGTTGTAAATTAACAAAACGCTGCGCAGTAACCGCATCGCTGTTAAAAGCGCCGGTAAAATATAAAATCGTCAGTGCAAATAAAGTGATTATTGCAATTAAGGTGATTTTTTTACTCATGGTAGGATTAGACCTCGTATGATTATTTTCATGATGATTATGTTTGGAATTTTTCATAGTTTTAATTACGTCTTTAAATTAATGGCTAACCATTACTGAGATATGCTTTAGATCGGATAGCTTTTATTTAGTTATACCGACACGACACTCACAAGACCGACCCCAAGCAATTAATATTTCAATTCAATTAATAAACCGCACTTTAAGTATTTTAAATTCCAAAAATATAATCTTTATGAGCTGCGCTTTAAAAAAACCGATTGTTAATTATACTAATGTTGATACAAAGCAAGCATTAGGGTGCTGATTTATTACGTTCTACAAAATCACACAAATTAAAACAAAACCGTACAGCAATAATAAACTGTTGAAATTAAAATATTATTTATTACTCACTAGTTATCTGCTGCTTTTTCAAGCAGTAAGTAGTTATAGCTTAATAAACAGCATTACAGGTAAATTCGAAAATAAACACATTTACGCATTTTATAATTTTGAACCACACAAAAATGCCAACGATTAACACCGCACTTTTTATTTAAGGTAAGCAAGATGATCAATAAACCATGTTTTACTAAATTTAATTTTATTAGTATTGCGCTACTGTTTTTGTTAGCCGGTTGTTCAGATAGCGAAGTCAGCACTCAAAAACAAAACAAGCCTCGTCCTGTTAAGTTAATAACCATTGATGATGGATCTCAATCAAAAACACTCACCTACCCTGCCACGATAGATACAATAAACAGCTCAAAACTAGCCTTTCAGGTCAGTGGTAAACTAGAAAAGCTCAACGTTATTGCCGCGCAAAACGTAAAAAAAGGAGACGTAATAGCTGCATTAGAGCAACGAAACTTTGTTAATGAAGTTAAATCAAGCAAAGTACAGTTTGAAACCGCCAACAATGATTATCAACGTGGTTTAAAGCTTGCAAAAGACGGTGTTATTTCACAGCGAGATAGTGAGCAACTAAAATCTAAAAAAGAAGTGGCCGAATCACAGTATGACTCAGCGCAAAAGGCATTATCTGACAGTAAAATCATAGCGCCTTACGATGCCATTGTTGCAGAAGTTCCAGTAAAGCAGCTTGAAAACATCAGTGCTGGGCAACATGTAGTTACCCTATTTGGTAAAGGTGAAATGGAAGCGGTTGTAAATATTCCCGCGTCTATTGTGGCCACGGTAGATTCTAAGCAAAATAATGTAGCCTCAGTAATTTTACAAGATGTATCGACTCCCCCTATTGCTGCGACATTTAGACGTGCGAATTTAGAAGCTGATTCTGCCAGTCAAACCTATGAAGTACGCTTTTCGTTTGCTGTACCCAATAACCTTAATATATTACCTGGCATGAATGCCAGCCTAAAAATAGAGCGTCAAACAAGTTCAAACGCAACACGACTGGCTGTCCCTACCTTTGCTATTTTTGAACAAAACGGCCAGCATTTCGTATGGTCAGTTGATACTCAAACAATGCAAGTCTCAAAAACACTCGTCACTATTGAACAAGGTATTGGCGAACAACTGATTATTACTGAAGGCTTAAAAGCTGGTGATGTGATTGTAGGTGCTGGTGCAAACTATGTGACTGAGGGTATGAAAGTACGTCCTTGGACTAAAGCATAGGAGCGCAGTAATGGATTTAGCAAAGTGGACAATAAATAATAAATTAATTAGCACTATACTCATCATTTTAACGCTTGGCTTTGGTTTTTCGTCATACAAAAACATGGCTCGGTTTGAAGACCCCGAATTTATAATTCGCACCGCGCAAGTATTTGTTTCTTATTCAGGCGCGAGCCCGCTTGAGGTTGCTAAAGAAGTGACCGAGCCGCTTGAGCGTTCCATTCAAGAGTTACAAGAAGTCGATACTATATCGTCGACCTCATCAACGGGCTTATCTGAAATTAAAGTAGAAATTAAATCAGAATTTTCGCCAACCAAATCTGAGCTACAAGTTATTTGGACTAAACTCAGAAACAAAATTAACGATACTCGCCCAACACTTCCCCCTGGTACTGGCACACCACAAGTTTATGACGATTTTGGCGATGTATATGGCTTGAGTTATTTAATTACTGCCGAAGGGTACTCCCCCGATGAACTGCATGCCTATGCTAAAACGCTACAAAGTGACATTTTACAAGTAGACGGTGTAGCGAAAGTTGCCATGACGGGCGTACAACAAGAGGGGATATTTGTAGAAATTGCCCGAGAAGAGTTAGCCTCTTTAGGCGTATCTATCAATAACATTTACGGTATTTTGGATGAACAAAACGCCGTATTGAGTGCAGGTAATACCCAAATTGGCGATCAACGTATTTTTATTGATCCCACCGGCGAATTAAACTCCGTTGATACCATTAAAAACCTACTGGTAAGTGCCAGCGCTAAAGGTAAAACAATTTACCTAAAAGATATTGCCAATGTATACCGCGGTTTTCAAAGCCCAGCAACCAAGTTAGTACGCTACAACTCTAAGCCTGCCATATCACTGGGGGTTGCCAGTGTATTAGGCGCTAATGTGGTAAAAGTGTTTGATCGCGTTGATGATAAAGTAAAGCAAACTGAAAACCTCAGACCGCTTGGCATCAGCGTGCATGAGTTTTACCATCAAGGAAAAGTGGTACAAGACTCCGTCGATAACTTTGTGGTTAATGTATTAGTGGCGCTGGTGATTGTCATGGTCACGTTGCTGCTATTTATGGGGTTGCGCTCTGGGGTTATTATTGGTGCCGTGTTACTGCTAACTATTTTTGCAACCCTTGCTACCATGGATTTTAGCGGTATACCCATGCACCGTATTTCCTTAGGTGCGCTTATTATTGCCCTCGGTATGATGGTTGATAATGCGATTGTGGTGACAGAAGGAATTTTGGTAGGCACACAACAAGGGCGTAAAAAGTTAGACATTGCCAGTGAAGTTGTAAAACAAACTAAATGGCCACTACTTGGCGGCACATTAGTCGGCATTGTTGCCTTTGCACCTATTGGCCTCGCACCGGGTGATACCGCTGAATTTACCGGTCATTTATTTTGGGTTATTTTAATCTCTTTGTTATACAGCTGGTTATTTGCCATTACGCTAACACCTCTATTTTGTTATTGCTTATTTAAAGAACAAGATACCGATACCTCTGGTTCAGCAAAACCTAATAAACTCATGGCGTTGTATCAATCGGTTGTGGTGTCGGCGCTTCATCATCGCTGGTTAACGGTTACTGTTGTGGTTGCCATGTTTAGTGTGTCTATGTGGGGTTTTCAATTTGTAAAATCAGGATTTTTCCCAGCTTCCACCACGCCGCAAATGGTGGTTGATTTTTGGTTACCGCAAGGTACCGATATTGAAAAAACCAAAAAAGACATGCTCAAACTTGAAGCGTTTGTAAAACAACAAAACGGCGTTGAGGGCATACAAACGCTTATTGGCGGTGGTGGATTACGTTACATGCTTATTTATGGCAGCGAATCACCCAATAGTTCTTATGGGCAAATTTTAGCTAAAGTCGATGACTATAAAAAACTAGATCAACTCTTACCTACAGTACAAAACTACATTGATAATAACTTTGTGGATGCGCAAGGCAAAGTATGGCGCTTTGTAATGGGCCCCGGTGGTGGCTCTAAAATAGAAGCCACATTTAAAGGCCCCGATCCGAGTGTACTAAGAGAGCTGGCAGCAAAAGCAAAAGCCGTATTAATTGAAGATGGCGGTGCGCTGTCAATTAAAGACACTTGGCGACAACGCATTAGTGTGATTGAGCCACAGTACTCTGCCATTAATGCACAGCGCGCAGGTGTAACGCGTAAAGCCGTTGCCGAAGCACTGCAACAAAACTTTTCAGGGCAAGTGGTTGGGCAGTATCGTGAAGGCGAAGAGCTCATTCCTATTATCGTCAGAGCGCCACAAAAAGAACGCGTAGACATAAACGACATTGGTAACATTCAAGTGCAAAGCAATATCACTGGTGAAACACTGCCTCTTGCTCAAGTCACCAATGGCTTTAAAACCGTATGGCGCGACGGCATATTAAAACGTGAAGACCGTGAATGGACCATAAAAGCCCAAGCCGATCCACTGCCAGGTGAGCTTGCTTCTGAGTTATTTAATAGAGTAAAACCTAAAATAGAAGCCATTGAACTACCACAAGGCTACCGCCTAGAATGGGATGGCGAATATGGTCAATCGAAAGAGTCTAACGAAATGCTGGCCTCAACTATTCCACTGGGTTTTTTAGCCATGGTACTCATTGTTATTGTGTTATTTAACGCATTAAAACAACCTATTATTATTTGGCTTGTTGTGCCATTAGCCTTAATTGGTGTTGTTTTTGGGCTGGTTACTACACAAATCCCATTAGAGTTTATGGGTATATTAGGATTACTGTCGCTCTCTGGTTTATTGATTAAAAATGCCATTGTATTAGTGGATCAGATGGATATGGAAATTCGCCAAGGAAAACCTGCTTATAATGCCATTATCGATTCGGCAAATAGTCGGGTAAGACCAGTAATGATGGGCACACTCACCACCGTACTAGGGGTAATACCACTATACTTTGATGCGTTTTTCCAATCGATGTCAGTGGTACTGGTGTTTGGGTTACTGTTTGCCACCCTATTGACTTTAATTGTGATCCCCGTGCTCTACGCGATATTTATGAACGTTAAACAAGGCGAACAAACAACTAATTAAAACTAACGAAAAATTGGCCATGCTTAGTAAAAAGTCATGGCCAATTATTAAATCGCGACTATGCAATTTATAAAAAATTCCAGCCAACATTACAGACTTTTCAAGCACTTTACGAGGCTAAAAATTCCGGTCGAAACTGCTATCGGTTTTCTAAAGAAACACGCTAATTTTTAGTGTTTTATGAATTTAGTATACGGTTTCAAGATTGCGCGTTTTTCCGGAATGAATTATCACTTTTAGTTCTAGCTTTTACCATTAACATAGCGCAAGTTTTATTATATAGTGGAGCCAAGAATTCATTGCATAGTAATGCATTTAGATTCATTCATTAAATTAACTATTCATTTTTATTAAAAATATAACATATCAAGTGCAGTCTATGTGTTTTCTAATGAGTTATACCAATAACAAACGTAATAATAACCATATTACAATCCAGAATTTTAAAAACGAGGTAAGCGCATGTTATCAAAACGCATAATTCCTTGTTTAGACGTAAAAGACGGCCAAGTCGTTAAAGGCGTTAAATTTAAGGGCCATGAGGTAGTCGGCGATGTTTTAACACTTGCTAAAGCGTACAGTGAAGCCGGTGCCGACGAACTGGTATTTTACGAGATCAGTGCAAGCGTTGAAAAACGATTACTCGATGTAAATTGGGTAGAAAATATTGCCCGCCATATCGACATTCCATTTTGTGTAGCGGGTGGCATTAAATCGGTAGCCGATGCAGCGCGCGTACTTGAACGCGGCGCTGACAAAATCAGTATTAATAGCCCTGCCATTGCCCGTCCTGAGCTTATAAAAGAGTTACACGATGAGTTTGGCAAGCAGTGTGTGGTTGTCGGTATTGATAGCTTTTACGATGAAACAACCGGTGAATACTTAGTGTATCAGCTTACAGGCGATCCTAATGCCTCAAGCCGTACTCGTTATAAAACTCAAGAGTGGGTTCAACGCGTGCAAGACTTAGGTGCTGGCGAAATTGTTTTAAACTGTATGAACCAAGATGGCGTTCGTAATGGTTACGACAACGAGCAACTAAGCAAAATACGCGAGCTATGCGACATTCCTTTAATCGCCTCAGGGGGCGCAGGCACAATGCAAGATTTTGTTGATGTATTTAAACAAAGCAAAGTAGATGGTGCACTCGCGGCCAGCGTTTTTCATAAAAACGTGATTAACATTGGCGAACTAAAACAATTTTTAATAGATAACCAAGTGGCAGCCAGATTATGCTAGTAACGCAAGAAAACCTAACTCAAGTTGATTTCGCAAAAAGCGAGATGATCCCTGCCATTGTTCAAGATGCACGCTCTGGCGTTATTTTAATGCAAGGGTTTATGAATAGCGAAGCACTTGCTGTCACGCTTGAAAGTAATAAGGTGACTTTTTATTCGCGTTCTAAATCGCGTTTATGGACCAAAGGCGAGTCATCAGAAAACTACTTAAACGTGGTCTCTGTGCATACAGATTGCGACTACGATTCAATTTTAGTATTGGCAAACCCAGAAGGGCCAACATGCCATTTAGGCACGCAAAGCTGTTTTGGCAATGCTGCAAAACCAAGCTTAAGCTTTTTAACCCAACTTGAAGATGTGATTGTTGCACGTAAAAATGACGATCCAGCTAAAAGCTACACCGCATCTTTATTTGCTGAAGACTTAAGCCGCAGCTGCCAAAAAGTAGGTGAAGAAGGCGTTGAAGTGGCGCTTGCGGCAATGAAACACGACAACAATGAGCTTACTAATGAATCGGCCGACTTGTTGTATCACTTAATTGTGTTATTACAGCGCCAAGGTTTAGAGCTCACCGATGCAGTTGCTTGCCTACAAGGTCGTCATAAGTAAATACAACGATTACTGTGTGCGCCATTTTGTGGCGCACATCGTTATAAAAAGCCATAATTTTTCTTTTTTAATTCAGCCTCTCAATAGCATTTATTCTCTCCCTTAGGTATTCTTTAGTTAACGTCCAAGGAATAGCTATTACAAAAGGATAGCGCATTATGAAAACTTATATATCGCTGGTATTAACTGGCCTAATTTTATCTGGCTGTAGCAGTTTAACCACTGAGCAAAAAGCCAAATTAGACAGCTTAACGCCCTGTGAAAAAATGGATGGGCTAATTGCCGCCTATGACAATCGCTTTGAAGCGTTAAAAGACACCAAAGTAAAAACACCTTATTTAGATGTGTGGAGCGCAAAGTACAACGTATTTGGCGATAACTGCCAAGTAACCAGCTTTAACAATCAAACCGTGACCTATCGCTGTCAAGAAAACTACAAAGACCAGCAACAAGCCGTTGCCATGCATAAACAAGCCGTTGAGCTCACTCGCCAATGTTTAACAAAAAATAGCAACTGGTTAGAAACACAAAAAGAGTCGGAAACCTCTCTGCGCACCACCTTTGTACTTGATGATAAATCGCCGGTTATTTCTGTTTATACCAGCAAAACCTTATCAAAAATTAAAACCTGGTCTACCTCGTTAGAAGTAGGAAAGCCCGTCGCCACTAAATAATTACGAGAGAATGTATGCGCCAAACACCCAGTAAACAATCCACTCATTTAAAAACAGACTGTATCGGTGAATGTTATAGAATGAATGGCTACTGTACTGGGTGCGGGCGCACAAGTGACGAAATATTCGACTGGATTATTTTAACCGATGAGCAAAAGCAAGCTATATTGGCCTCCCCTCGTGAAGACGCAAAAAAAGACTAGCTTAAATTTATAACCATTAAGGCGCATCACGTTGTGATGGGTCGCGTTTAAAGTCTTTGCTTAATTGCTTAGGGTCTAACGCTTCACGTTGTTTGCTTGCACCTTCTGCCCACCAAATTAATTGATTAAAGGTGCGCGAAAAATAGCTATCCCATGATGTTTGCTCTGCCGCATTATTTGCGTCACCACTTTCAATAAACACATCCTGTGCTTTTGGTACATGTATCATTGCTGATACCGGCAAACAACCCAGTTCACTTAAAAAACTGCGCATGCCAACAGCAGCGCGCACGCCGCCCCACTGCCCTGCAGAATAGGTAACAATTGCGCTGGGTTTATAGCCAAATAACGAGCTTCCAAAATGGTTAAGCAAATTAGCGAGTGCTGGGCTCATCGAATGATTATATTCAGGGCTCACCATAACAAAGCCATCGCTGGCTTTAATTTTTGCTGCTAAATCATCAAGTTGTTTAGGTACCTCAGCCTGCGTATAGGCAAAGTGCGGTTTAAACACAGGGTCTAAATCGTAATCGAGCGGATCAATAAGCTCTATTTCGTGTTCAGAGTAGTGCTCAAGCAAACAACGCTCACATGCTTTTGCTACTCTCTCCCCTAAACGCGCAGGCTTAGGTGGGGTACTTTTTCTAACCGAACCGAGAAAAATTTAAAATTTCATGTATCTGCACTCCTTTTTGATTACAAAAATAAATACCTCAAAAAAGTTTGAGGTATTTACTGTACAATTTAGGCCTTATCAAGCGCTTGGCTTATATCGGCAATAATGTCGTCAATGTTTTCAATACCCACCGATAAACGAATTAAATCGCGGCTAACGCCCGCATTGGCCAGTTCTTCATCATTTAATTGGCGGTGCGTGGTAGATGCTGGATGACACGCCAGCGATTTAGCATCGCCGATATTTACCAAACGTAAAATCATGTTTAGGGCATCAATAAACCGCGTACCGGCTTCAAGGCCACCGGCAATACCAAAACTTAAAATACCTGACGCCTTACCATTGGTAATTTTTTGGCTCATTTCGTTATACGGGCTTGATTTTAGTCCCGCGTAATTAACCCAAAGCACCTTAGGGTGACTCTCTAAATATTCAGCAATTTTTTGCGCGTTTTCGCAGTGGCGCTCCATTCTTAGCCCTAACGTTTCAAGGCCAATTAAAATATCAGAGGCGTTTTTAGGCGCAAGTGCCGCACCAGTATTTCTAAGTGGTACAACGCGGCAACGCCCAATAAACGCCGCCTCAGCAAACGCATCGGTATACACTACATTATGGTACGACGGATCAGGCTCATTCATCATCGCAAAACGGGTGGCATTGGCTTTCCAGTCAAACTTGCCCGAATCAACAATCATGCCGCCAATCGCGGTTCCATGACCGTTAATGTATTTAGTGAGCGAATGCACCACAATATCGGCACCCAACTCAAATGGGCGACATAAATACGGTGTAGCTACGGTGTTATCTACAATTAAAGGCACCCCTTTGCTGTGGGCAATTTTCGCAAGGCGAGCAATATCAACAATATTCCCAGCAGGGTTACCAATCGACTCACAAAAAACCGCACGGGTATTTTCGTCAATGGCGTTTTCAAAACCGTCAAAATCATCGGCTTTAATCATTCGTGCTTCAATACCTTGGCGCGGCAGGCTATGGGCAAATAAGTTATAAGTGCCGCCATACACTTGGCTGGTACTTACAATATTAGTGCCCACTTCACATAAACATTGAATTGCATAAGTAATCGCCGCCATACCCGAGGCCACTGCCAGTGCACCAATGCCCCCTTCCATCGCTGCAATACGCTGTTCAAGCACCGCATTGGTTGGGTTCATAATGCGGGTATAAATATTTCCCGGGACTTTTAAATCAAATAAATCAGCACCATGCTGTGTATTATCAAAAGTGTACGAAGAGGTGTTATAAATCGGCACCGCCGCCGATTTAGTGGTGGCTTCAGATTCATAACCATGGTGCAACGCTAAAGACTCAAGTTTCATAATTTATTCCTTCAATATAGTTGCATCTAACGTAGCATTTAATGGTTACAAAATGCACATGAAATATACTAAAGAATGTTGAAGGAAATAGATTTAAATTAAAAACGGTAACAGCACGAAGTTGTTAGCTATTTAAAATAACGCAAACAAGCTAGAACCCCTATTTTTACATATTAAATAATGGGTTAACCTGTTTAACTGCTCAGGCTAATAGCGGCTGTGCGTGAGAAAAAGGTCCTTGTTTAACGGTTAAACATTAGGTTTAATAGGCACATAATAAATGCGTATTCTCATGACTTTGATCACCGATTCTCATCAGCTTTGATCACCTGATTTATCATTTTGTAGAGCCGTTTTTAAATTAGCTTAACTGATCATCATCAGTCAATTTATTTAACTGTTTTCGTATCGATTCTCCTTTTAAGTTCAACTTAATCGAACCATGAATTAGCCTATCTAAAATGGCGTCAGCATGGGTTGATTCTCCTATCATCTCATGCCAGTTTTCCTGCGGGAGCTGACTTATTATTATGTGTGATTTATACCCATACCGTGAATCGATTAATTCGAGTAAGTCACCTCGTTGCTGTGCACTCAGTGGTTCAAGCCCCCAATCGTCTAAGATCAGTAGATCATACTTTATTAACTTCGCTAGTAATTTTCGGTAACTACCATCTGCTTGTGCTAGAAACAGGCTTTCAAGTAGTTCTTTTAATCGAACATAGTAAACACTTTTTCCTTTTAGGCAGTGCTCATGCCCTAAAGCACATGCGAGGTATGTTTTGCCACAGCCTGTTGCGCCAGTGATTAAGATATTTTGATGTAAGTTCAGCCAGCTATTTTGGCTTAAGTTGCGTATCTGTGCTTTTTCTATATTGCGTGTCGGCGAGTAAATCAGTTGATTTAACTGAGCCGGTAAGCGGAATTTAGCCTGTCGCACGAGCCGGTCAATTTTTCTTTGCTCACGCGTGTCAATTTCATGTGTTAGCAATAAACTAACGCGCTCTATAAAGCTTTGTTCTTGATATAAGTTAGGCTGTTCAAGCTGCTGCTTGAGTGCCTGCTTTATACCCGATAACTTAAGTAGTTGAAGTTGTTGGTTAATGGTGTCTATCATGATTCGTTTCCTTAATGGTAATAATCTGTGCCACGTATGTTGCTATGTGTAACTGGCTTTTCTGGCTCTGTTTGCTGTGTGGGTAACGGTTGTTGATCTAATCCTTTTTTCAGCATCTGCTTAATTGATTTGAGTGTTGCCGTATTCATCACGATTGCGCGATAACAGGCCTGCTCAAGCCGCTCTTTTGAATAGATTTTAGCTAAACTTAACACCCCTAAACAGGCGCGATAAGCGTGCTCGGGGTGACGCCGTCCACTAAGCTGTAACTCAATAACTTGATGGGTATACTCCCCGATACTTAATGCCCATGAGCGTAAATTTATCGGTGACTGCTCATGCTGTTTTTGATGCGCCAGAGGCATATGATGAGACTGTGTTGTATGCCCACCTAAACGATGTGAACGCGGATGCTGTGCGATTAAGGTATCGTCATGATAAAGCTGTACTAGCTGATTGGTTATGTGTGCGCGTAATTGTTTCTTAACCCACTGATACGGCACACTGTAATAATGTTTCTCTATTTCAACATGATAATCAATGTGTACTCGCACCGTTTTGATTTGTGTATAGTGATAGGGCTTTTCAGGCAATGGCTTTAATGCGCTTTTATCCACTATATCAAAGAGCTGTTTACGTGACTGTTGATATTGCTTCATCACCTTATTGTTCATTACATCAAGTAGCTTTGCTATTTCTTGATTTAGGTGCGCTAAGCTGTAGAAGGTTTGGTTACGCAAGCGTGCCATGATCCAACGCTCAACAATTTGTACACCGACTTCAGCCTTCGATTTATCTTTGGGTTTATAAGGTCTAGCCGGAATGACAGCCACGTTAAAGTACTCGGCTAACTGGTGGTACGTCGGATTTAAATCAGGCTCGTAGCGACAGGGTTTACTAACGGCGCTTTTTAAGTTGTCGGGAATAACAAGCTCAGGCACACCGCCTAAAAACGTAAAGCAACGGGCATGACTCATCACCCAATCTTCAAGTTGCTGGCTATACGTTGCCTCAGCATAGGTATAATTTGATGCGCCGAGCACGGCAACAAACACTTGAGCAGTGCGTGTCTCCTGTGTTGTAGGGCACGTGATGGTCAGCGTGGGGCCACAATAATCCACAAACAATTTTTCACCGCCTTTATGATGCTGACGTATCGACAATCGTTGTTTGCCCACCCATTCCCGATAGGCTCGGCAAAAGTGGCTATAACTGTAATATGGCTCACCGACTTTCTCACGCAATTCATCGAATACTAACTGCAACGTCAAATGTTTGTGCTGCTTTAAATCCTTATTGATGGTGAGCCAGTCAGGTGTTGGGTATCTTTTTTGACGGGGTGAGAAGTCCCTGATTTTTGTATTAAGAAACGTACCGTGTTGTTTATCTTCAGGTAACGGCCATTGGTTTAAGCCTAACTCATTGGCCTTTTTAACGTAATTAGCCACAGTGCCAGGTGAAATATTTAAGCTTCTGGCAATCTTTCGATGGGATAATTTTGCTGAATATTTCAGCCGTAAAATAGCATGTAATTTACTCATAGATATAGGTCTTGTTGACATTATTGTTATCCTCATCAAATGATTTAGATAACGGTTTAACATACCTACAAAAATGATAAAACGTGAACTCGGTGACGAGTGGCATTAAGCTTTGATCGGCAAAATTATTAAGAGCACAAAAGTGATCATTATCGAGTAATTTTCGTGATCAAAGCTTAATGAGAATAAGCGATCAAAGTTAATGCCATTGGGTGATCAAAGCTGGGGAGAATATGCAATAAACGCTGAGTAGCGCAGGGATAGCTAAATTATAATAGGTAAGCTGATTAATTAGCTTACGCCATAAAAAGCCCTTCTTTTATATAAAAGCCAATAGCATAAACAACACCAACTCTGACACACCGAGCAGGTAACGCCTCAGTCCAACAAGCGATTATGCAGCACAAACTGCGTGTTGCATAAATACTAAAATGTTATGTGCTTTCGGAAAACATTCAAAAGTAGTATAGAATCAGGTGTTTAAACTATTGGAAAGCAATTATGCCTAAAGTCGTCCAACAGCAAATTGGCAATATCGCCCTTGTGGTCGAAAACTACGATGATGCCATTGATTTCTATACTAAAAAGCTTCAGTTTACGCTAGTTGAAGATACCGATTTAGGTGGCGGTAAGCGATGGGTTCAAGTTTCACCACCCAATTCGAATGGGATAAATTTACTGTTAGCTCAAGCGAGTAAAGATGAACAAACTCAGTTTATCGGTAACCAAACTGGCGGTAGAGTTTTCCTATTTCTACAAACGAAGGACTTTTGGCGAGATTATGAGTTGATGAAAGCGAACGATATTGTTTTCAACGAATCGCCACGAATTGAAGAGTATGGAACGGTTGTAGTATTTCAGGATCTTTATGGAAATAAGTGGGATTTGTTGCAATTAAGCAGCGATCATCGTTAGTACGCACATAATCGGGTAGTCGTAGGTCTCTAACCTCCAGCCCCCACACCACCCATCATGCGCTTTTTATAAACAGGAAGTGCAATGGGTGGTTCATCTCCCGTAATGAATATTGATCCAAATATATCTCAATGACACTAAACCTTGTAAAGCTAAGTAGTTATTGCCTAGCGCAATGTTAATTCCTTTTGTTTTTGAGCATCTACAAAGGCCTTTACTGGTGATACCACAAGCTATGGCGAGTCGTTCGCTAACACCCAATTTCATTAAACTGCGTACTTTGGTGCGTTCTATCACTTATAAAAAACGCCACTACAACTAGTAGCACATTTTTATCCTGGGGGGCTGCCGGTATTCTAAATCCACCGTGTGGCTAATTAAAATTAAGATCAAAATGAACAGCCCACTTGCACGACGACAGTTTTTTCTTGAAAAAATGGCATGCGCTTGATTGTTTTGAACCTCATTTCTGAAGATAAAAAGCGCAATATTACAGCCTATAAAGGCATAAAAAATGACCTTAGTGGCCAAACGACAGTGAATGCCTCTACTTCATTGTGCGGCAACTGTATTACTTAGTTCATAATATGGAAAAGCTGCAAAACACGATGTATTAATAAAGGTAAGCTACTACCTCACCAAATGAGCCACTTAAACACCTGTCATGCCTTCTAAAACGTCGACTAAAGCAACAGCAGATCCTCTGTTTATATTTTCGTTACAGTCAGTTGTCTATTGAATCAAAATAGGAACTCGACTATGGTTAATAGATGAATAAAAATCAATTAAAAACGAGTAATTCTAAAGGCTCGTTAGCCTCAGTGAGAACTGCTAAAGTTCGAAGGGTATCACGATAAAAACACTTGGATAAACGTCTTTTTAAAAGGAAATTATGTAATGCGAAGTCAATTTTTAGTTTTTTTTCCTTTGATACTACTTAGTCTTTGTAGCCCTGCTATGGGATTGGATGTAGCACAACAACCTAAACTAGCTGACTATACAGAGGGGGAAAAATGGGTCTGGAAATATAAAGGTGTAACATCATCAGGGGAGATACGTGCTGATGGGATAGATACAAAAAAAATAATAAGCCAAAACGGCGAGCTATTTATGGTTACTGCACCAGGTACATTGCCATTAACAGATATTGTTAAACCAGTTGATAGCAAAAAGTCTCGTTACAATTGGCCTTTGCAGGTTGGCAAAAAATGGACATTAGAAGAGCACTGGGAAAGCGAAGACGGTACAAAAGGCTCCACCATTCAAGATGCACAAGTGCTCTCTTTTAAAGCTGAAACTGTAGAGGCTGGAACCTTTATGGCTTATACCATTCAGTACAAAGGCAAAATTACAAATACCCGTGGTTACAGTGCAAATACTGAAGATATTCATGTTTATGCCCCAGAGTTGAAAATGTTTATCAAACTAACTCAGTTACAAGATGATTATTTGTATGTAGAAGAGTTGATTGAATATTCTAAATAATAAGGCTAACAAGGCGCTGTTGTCGCCGCTAGCGCCGCTGGTACGGCTTACGCTGCGCTCCAGCCGCCCCAAAGCTTTGCGTTAAATTGCATAGGGAAATCATGCGTATAATACTGTTCATTTCATTAGTAATTTCAAGCTTATCGGCTTCAGCAATTGTTGTTCGTCACGATGTTGATGGCAAAAAATATCTTGCTGACTCTACAGATTTTGCACCATTAGCAACACTTTATGTAGATGGGGCTCATGGCACATTAATTAAGCCTGATTGGATTGTTACTGCTGCTCATGCAACGTTCTGCATAAGTTCTGGCAGTTACATCCGCTTAAATAATGGCTACCACAAAGTTGAAAGCGTTTTTGTTCATAAAGATTATCAACCCGGTAAAAGTCACGACATAGCTTTAATAAAATTAATAAATCCAATAAACGATGTAAAACCGGCGAATCTTTATGAATCAACGCAGGAGCTGGCAAAAATAACTTGGTTTATTGGTGTCGGTGGTACTGGAAATGGGCTAACCGGACAAATAGTCGATAACTATGAAAATGGCGGAGTTTTACGAAAAGCTCAAAATAAAATCGAACAAGCACAAGGGCCACTATTAAAATTTAAATTTGATAGAGATGATGCAGCTTTGCCATTAGAGGGGGTTTCAGGTGGAGGCGATAGTGGCGGCCCGGCATATTCCACTATTGACGGGACGCATTACTTACTTGGTATTAGCTCTAGAGTTGAAGGTGGGGATATAGGGAAGTACGGTGTAATGGAAGTGTATTCCAGAGTCTCATTTTTTACGCCTTGGATTGAAAAAATCACTGCTGCTGAAGAACCTTTGCAGCGGCAATTGGCATTTCCCAAATTGGAGCGCCTTCCTACAGGACTCACAGAACAGATTTTACCCGAAGTCTGTGCTGATATTAGGTTGAAACCAAATACAATTTAACAAGTTACTTAATTTCGTTCCGGCGACAAACAACGTGGCCTGCATGGTACTGCCTACGCTGCAACAGCACATTAGTAATACGTTAAATATATAAGGAAGCTTATGATACTATGCCCTAACTGTGAACATAAAATAGATGTTTTCAGCTTTTCTTTATCTGCATTTCCGTTTTACTTTAAATGTGCCAGTTGCAGGACGAGATTGAAACTTATCAGCTCAAAATTATTTTGGGCTATATTTTTATTGTATTCGGCAGTCGTGTTTACATTGATAATGTATATTCCAGTTTTTAGCAAATATGGTTTAGGCGTAATATTAGCCATATTAGGCTGGTTCTTTGTTTACTATAAATCGTCACCTTACATACTCAGCAAAGATAACGTTGTACTATATGATAGTGACTAGCTAAAAACAGCCTTGTTTTATCTCTTCCTCTAAAAGCGCAGCGTCTCTTCGCCCTCTTTGTAAATAAATCACTAAAAGACCTTATTTAACAAAGAGAAGTGAATGAGGAGCAAATGAGAAACCAAAACCATCAAATAGCTTTGTTTTTTCTTATTCTAAAAGCGCAGCTGTAATGGTCAACTAATTTAGGAGAGATTCTAAGCGGCATTTTTTAATTCATTATATTTCTGATGCGGTGTCATATAATCAAGCGCTGAATGCCTACGTTTGTAATTATAAAACTGAATGTAATTATCTACTTCACTTATCACTGAATTATGATTTATAAATGAAAGACCATTTAAACGCTCTGTTTTTAAACTTCTAAAAAAACGTTCCATAACAGCATTATCCCAACAATTACCTCGGCGACTCATACTTTGCGTTATAGTCAGTTGTGATAACCGCTCTCTAAACGAGGCCGCTGAATACTGACAGCCTTGATCTGAATGAAACATCAGTTGACTAAGAACCGGCTGTTGGCGCTTAATTGCATTATTTAATGCTGTTTTAGCCAGTTCAGCATTAGGGCTTTTTGATAAAGCATAACCTACTATTTCCTTCGTTGATAAATCTAATACGCAAGCCAAATAACTCCATCCTTGCTGGTTCCTTATGTAAGTAATATCACCGACCCAATGTGTGTTATGTGTATCGGGGTTGAATTGTCGTTTTAAAAGGTTTTGTGCATAGTGATGCTCATCACCTGAATTGGGGTAATAATGTTTTTTCTTCGGCACAATGGCTTGTATATTCAGCTTCTTCATCAGTGCGGCCGTTTTATATACCCCTATTGTGTGGTCACGCGCATTCAGTTCAGCGTGCATTCTACGCCTGCCATACGTATTACCAGAGTCCTCAACTATCGATTCAATTACATCTAAAAGCACCTGCTCTTGCTCATCAGGTTTGACAGGCTCATAGTAATAACTACTCATACTGACCTCTAAAATACGACACAATTCAGTGATAGTGTAATCTACGTTTGCTTTCTTCAATTCTTTTATTACTTTAAGTTTTGATTGTCGCGAATGAAGAAAGCGGTGGCTTTTTTTAATATTTCATTATCCCTTAAAGCCCGCTGTAGCTGCTTCTCTAGCGACTGGATACGTTGCTGCTCAGGTGTGAGTGCTTGAACATTCTCCGGGCTTTTACCATCTAGCTCAGATAAATATTGTTGCTTCCAACGTGATACTGCTGACTTTCCTGCGCCAGAGATTTCTTCAATTTGCTTATTGGTATAGCCTTCTTCTACCATTAATTTGGCATATTCAAGTTTTTGCTGTGCACTGAGTGTAACTTTTGATTTTCTGGTCATGTTGATACCTTTTCGGTTTAGCTTATTTTACGCTATAAACCTCTCCAATTTCATTAGACCATTACAAGCGCCTTCTCGCCCTCTTTGTACATAAATCACAAAAGAGCTTATTTAAAAAAGAGAAGTGAATGAGCAGAAAATGAGAAACCAAAACCATCACACAGTCTTAAACGCGCCAGTGAAAAGTCAAATATTAGCTCACCCCGCAGCCCGAACCTCGTAGCCCGTAACCTAAGTTAAATTAATCGCCGAAAATGTTTCAACAAAAAAAGGCGCTTCCGGTTAAGGTAAGCGCCTTTTTGTTATTTCAACTGCTTCTTATTTTACGATTTTCATTTCGTCTAATAAGTTTTGTGCGTTGTCTACTTTATCCATAACCCACAGCATATAACGTGAATCTACATGGATTGAGCGATTTAGCTCTGGGTTGTAATCCCAATCACCAATAATGCTTTCGTACACACCGTCGAACAGTAAACCCACCAGCTCAGCTTTACCATTAAGTGTTGGTGAACCTGAGTTACCGCCAGTTGTATCTACGTTTGATAAAAAGTTAACCGGTACGGTATTCATGCCACCTGTGTAATCACCATAAAGCTTGGCTTTAATTTGCTCTTGCAGCTTTTTAGGCGCATTAAATGGGTCAACATCGGTGTTTTTAGCCAGTAACCCTTCAAGTGAGGTAAACGGCGTGGCCACTAAACCATCTTGCGGAGAATACCCGCCTACCGTGCCGTAAGTTACACGTAATGTGCTGTTTGCATCGGCGTAAACCGGTTTGTTTTGCGCTTTATTAAAGGCAATAATCGCACTCATTAACTCTGGGCGAGCGGCTTGTAGTTTACCCGCAAGCGCTTTTGATTTATCTTCCTGTGCCTTCATCACTGTGAATATAGCTTTTGCATATTGCATGAATGGGTCTTGGCTTTGGTTTAATTGGCTAAACGTTTGCTCAAATAATGAATGACGAACAATTTCATTATCAAGTCGTGAGTTTGCGTACATTTCATCAAGTAATGCGCGTTGTTTAGCTTTATCAAACCCATTTTCTAAAGCAAAAGCCTTATCAATTTCGCTAAAGCGCTCTGCTTTGGGCAATGCTGCATATTGCTCTAAAAAATGCAGCAAAATGGCTTTATCTACGTTTGCGTCAAAACGACGAGTCATACGCTCTAAACCCGATTTAATACGCGGTAAATCACGCTCTTGGTAACCCGATTCGCGCTCGCTATTAGGCTTTTGCTTTTCATAAGCTAAACGATATAAACTACGTGCTGTGCTGATCATTTGTGAACGGTGAACATAGCCAACCATACGGTCGCGTTCACTGTGCTCTTGCGACTGTGCAACGAGTGCAGATAACTCATTAAGTACGTTACCGTAGCGCTGTTTACGCTCACTATCGCTGTTTATCCAGCTTGTAAGCTCTTGTTCAAACTGTTTTTTACGCTCAAACATAGTGCCTTTTTTAAAGCTTTCAATCATTGAACCATAGTTTTTAATGTAGTTGTTGTAACCTGCTATGGTGCTTTCGTAAGCAATACGCGCTTTGCTGCCATCTTCTGAGTTTTCTTCAATCAATGACACGTATTTAGTATTGTGCAGTCGCGCTTTAGGGTAACTGTCGTTAAATACAAAATCGACCTCAGCGGCAATTCGGTAACGATTTGTACGCCCTGGGTAGCCAGTTACCATAACAAAATCGCCCTCTTGCACACCTTTAGCACTTATACTTAAGTAAGACTCTGGCACATATGGTACGTTGTCTTCGCTGTACTGAGCCGGTTTGCCGTCTTTACCAACGTACGCGCGGTAAAAACCAAAATCACCCGTATGGCGCGGCCACATCCAGTTATCGATATCGCCACCATATTTACCTACGCCCATGGCAGGTGCATAGGCTAAACGTACATCTTTGATTTCGAGTGATTTTATTAAATAAAACTCTAAACCACCATGAAACGAATACACATTACAGCGGTAGCTTTCATCAGCTTCACACTCAGCCACAAGGGCTTTTTGGTTTTTCTCTAGCGCATCGTAACGTGCTTTTGCGCTTAGCTCGTTAGTGCCGCTGATGACTTTGTCGGTCACATTGGTAACAGTTTCAGTTACGTACATGCGTGAACCTGGCGCGGCTGGTAAGTCTTCAGCCGGTGTTTTTGCTAAAAATCCATTTTCTAAAATGTTATTTTCAGGCGTTGAATTATATTGCACCGAACCATAAATACAGTGATGGTTGCTCACAACTAAGCCTTTAGGCGATACAAACGACGCTGTACAGCCGCCTAAGCTAATAACCGCATTCATTGGAAATTCGGTTAATTTTGAAATTGAATCAACACTAATTTCAAGCCCTTTGGCTTTTAAAATTGATTCTAGCTCTGGCAGTTGATGAGGTTGCCACATGCCTTCATCGGCGAGTGTATGAGAAGAAATTGCGAGCGTAAATATGGCTGCAAGAGGTTTTAAACGCATTAAAGAATCCCTTTTATTATTGAATCAGCAGATTACTCATTAAGTATGAGTCAGGTCAACTGCACTGAGATAAATTGTTACAATATAGCGCCCAATAAACAAAAAAGGAGCCCAGGGTTTGTGACCCTAAACTCCTTTTTAAACAAAGTACAAAACGATGTTAGTCGTCTTTTTTCACATCGTTTGGATGCGCTACACCCATCCATGCTTTAAATAGTGCCTTTTGCTCATCAGTGGCATTTTTATTCGCAACCACTTTTTTTGGTTTATCGAAACCTTCAGACAATACAAGCTCTGTCGACATTAATGTATCACGGCGAATAAATTCAACCGTCACCTTGCCCCTTGCTTTAAAGGTTTCTAGGCTGGCTGTTAAGTCTTTACCTACATGCTTTTTATTAATAGCGACGAGTTTATCGTCGGTGGTTAAGCCGCCTTTCCATGCCGCACCATCGCGGCGTACATGGGTAAGCGTAAGTAACTCACCTGTATTTTTAGTAAATGCATCTAAGCTTGGTGTGGCCTTGGCTTTTTCTGGTAATTCAAAGCTTAAGCCTACTTTTGATAGCAGTGCATCAAAATCAAGGTTAGCTGGTGAGCTAACATTTGCCTGCCACCACGCGCTGTAATCACGCCCTGTTAGTTGTTTTAAAATAGCTAACACATCCTGCTCAGTAAAGCCTTTTGGTAATTTATGCTGTTTATACAGTTCACTATGTACATCTCTGTAGCTTATTTTGCCTTGGCTTTTTTCGAGCAAATCAATATCTAATGCCATAGATATGAGTGCTCCTTCAAGATAAATACTAGTAGAGTAGTTACGCGCGTGGTCGTCGCCTTGATTAATCCATTTATCGAAACTGGTTTCGCTGGCACTTTGCACTTCACGCCCTGTCATGCTCAAGTGGCGATTAATAGTTTTGCTTAATATGTTAAAAAATTCATCCGTGGTTTGAATACCCGAACGCACTAATAAATAATCTTCAAAATAGCTGGTAGAACCTTCAGCCATCCACAGTAGTTTTGAATAATTGATATTTGTGTAATCATAGGGTGTAAGCCCTTTTGGCCGGTAGGCTTTTACATTCCACGTATGGATAAATTCATGCGCTGCGGTGCTAATAAACGCTAAATAATCTTCACGAGAGCCAAAGCGATTACGTGGGCGTTGAATAATAGTGGAATTTATATGCTCTGTTGCACCACTTGCACCAGACGTTGCATGAACTATAAACACATAACGCTTATATGGGTAACTATCCCATATTAAATTACCCGTACTAACTAACGTTTTAAGATCTTTGAGCATAAGGTCAACATCGTAGTTACCCTGCCCCCAAATGACTAACTCATAGTTTCGTCCATCAACGACAAAGCT
Organism: Pseudoalteromonas sp.; assembly: GCF_018402495.1. GTDB lineage: Bacteria > Pseudomonadota > Gammaproteobacteria > Enterobacterales > Alteromonadaceae > Pseudoalteromonas. The sequence continues at coordinate 279,583 of NZ_JAGYIU010000003.1, read as the reverse complement.
ATAATGTTGATTAATGCCCGTTTCTATTGGCGAGTCTACGAGCACATCGTAGTCACTGGCTTTAAAGCTATGTTTATTTTTATAGTTTTCCATTCCTGATACAGAGCGCCACCCTTTGGGTACATTTAATTCAACCGTTACTGGCTCTTGGCGAAATGATTCGCTAAACATAAAAAAGCCTGATGCATTAACAAAGGCATGGCTGTCGTCAATATGGCGGGCGCGTTTACCTGGCTCATTAGCATATACTTGATAATCTATGTTTACTTGGGTTGGCTCGTTTAAATGAACGCGCCATGTACTGTGTTCAATTTTTTCCCACTTTAAAGCATTCCCCTTATTATCGCTGGCTTTAAAGTAACGCACCCCATTAGCAAGGTTTAAAATTTCGTATCGGCCAGTGCGCCATGCAGGAAGTTTTACATCTAGATAAGACTGCGCTGTTTTAGGAAATTCTACATTTACATCACCCAAATGATGCTCTGGCTGAGAAATGTTTAAAGCATAATTAACATCGGCAAATACCGGTGCTGAACAGGCAGCTAAAATTGATAATAAAAGTCGCTTTTTCATAAAGGCTCATTTTCATAACATATTGTTGTAGCAAGATTAACAAGACCTTATTCAAAAGTGAATTAAAAGCGATTTAGACTGTGTTATTGATTTTAAACAGGCTGCCAATTCATGCGTGTCTTAAGTCGCTTTTTAATTCCAGTGACCCCCATATTTTGAGGGTGCTAGGGTATATGGCCTATTTCGTTCGCATTTTGTTATTAAAAACATTAAGTTTTTTCTCTCATCCCTACTATTAATATGTTTTTGTTGTAAACTAAAACAATACAAGCAGTAAGATAATGATGTGTAGGTGTCTGGGAGCTCCAATACGGTGGAAAAAAAACTAAAGCAAGCAATCGAAAGTAGAAGAGTAATTGAAAGCGCGCGAAAACATCAAGTTGACACCCTTTCTAACTTTGCAGCTAAATTGTCATTATGCTGTAAAGGGCTTGATATTGAGCTTGATAACCGCTTGGCTAAGTTCCGAAGTGCTTTAAACAAAGGAATGGAGTTTGAATACTTTTCTCCTTTGGTGGACGATATTTTAGCCCTGCTAAAAAATCAAGAAGCCATTCAACTCACACACCAACGTGATCTTTTATCCAGCGTGCAAAATGCGGGTAAACAACTACAACAAACGAAAGGTTTACCAGACGAAACTCGCAGAACGTTGCGCTATTTACTTGATAATGAACTACAAGATATACAGTCAGTGCATGGGTTTATTCCTATATTAAACCAACTGATCACTTTTTATCACCAAGCGTTAGTTGCCAAAAGCACCAATACCTTTGAGCCACCCAATTTAAATACGCTCACTGAAAAGCTATTTAACTTAGTGAGTGAGCTCATACTTGAAGAAAAAGCGAACGACGCCCTATACTTAATAAAAAAACGCATAGCAAAAAACGAAGCTGTTGATCAGCTTCTTGATGCTGCAATAGATGTTATTTCATTGATTGTAGAGAGCATTCAAGTTGAACGTGAGTCAGCGCAAAGTTTTTTAACCTCTTTAAACCAAACACTTGAAGAGCTGCACCGTTCATTAGTATCGACCAGTGAACACTCTGAATCGATGAATGTAGAGTTTGATTTAATTAATCAGCGAATTGGTGAAAAGCTAGAAAGCTTAAATACACAAACAAAAAATGCCACCTCAATCACGGAGTTAAAACAGCTTGTTGATAACGAGTTACGGTCATTGAGTGCTGATATTTTAGAAAAAGAGCAACTTGAACAAAAAGATCGCCAAATTCTCATTGCTAACTTTTCGCAAATAAATGAAAGAATTAACAGCCTAGAAAGCAAAGTTAGTAATTACAAAAAACGCTTAAATGAACAGAGAATGAAAAGTTTACTCGATAGCCTTACAAAACTACCTAATCGTGCTGCATTTGATGAACGTTACAACTACGAAATAAACTTATTTAATGAACACCCCTCTGAGATCACCCTGGTGGTAGTTGATGTTGACCATTTTAAATCGATTAACGATCGATTTGGCCACACTGCAGGCGATATTACATTACAAGTTATTGCCAAAGCACTGCAAAAATCAATTAGGCAATCAGACTTTATTGCTCGCTATGGTGGCGAAGAGTTTGTGTTACTTATGCCGCATACATCTGTTGATAATGCGAGCGAACACCTCAACAGGTTAAGACTGTCGATTAAAAAGATTCCATTTAAATTTAAAGACAAGCAAATTGAAATTACTGTTTCGTTAGGCGCAACTCAATTTAAGGAGGGTGATACAGCGCTAAAAGCTTTCGATAGAGCAGATGAAGCTTTATATGACGCTAAAAACTCAGGCCGGGATCGTCTGTGTATTAATAAATAATGTTAGTTGTGTATTTGGCATAATTATGCAGTAAATTTACCCAAAAAGTTTTAAGGAGAATGCCAATGCTAATACAGTTAAACCCAACGGGAGTATTAGATTTATTATCTCAGTTAGAAGTAGACCTACTTGAGCAATCTTCAACCAGCGAGCGTTACAAGTTATTTAGGAACTGTGTATTAGCTGTACTTAATGTGGGCAGCCATACAGATGTGAGTAACGATATATATGAAAAATATAAAGATTTTGATATTCGTTTGGTAAGCCGTGAGCGCGGTATAAAAATTGAGTTAGAAAATCCACCTCAAACAGCCTTCGTTGACGGCCACATAGTCACGGGTATTCATGAGCATATATTTTCAGTTATTCGCGATATTTTGTTTATTTGTCAAAAGTATGAAAAAAACCTCAAAGAAACTAAAGCCATTACCCACATGGTTTTTGATATGCTTAGAAATGCCGATGCACTTAAAGTAAATAGCGAACCCAACATGATTGTATGCTGGGGTGGCCACTCTATTAATGAAATAGAATATAAATATACCAAGCAGGTAGGGTATGAGCTTGGCTTACGAGGCTTAAATATTTGTACCGGTTGCGGCCCAGGTGCCATGAAAGGCCCAATGAAAGGCGCCACTATTGGACATGCAAAACAACGTATTACTAACAATCGTTATTTAGGTTTAACCGAGCCTAGCATCATTGCTGCAGAGCCACCTAATCCTATTGTTAATGAGCTAGTTATTTTACCCGATATCGAAAAGCGCCTTGAAGCGTTTGTGCGTACAGCGCATGCTATTATTATTTTCCCAGGTGGCGCAGGCACAGCAGAAGAATTATTATATTTACTTGGTATTTTGCTACACCCTGAAAATGAAAAACAATGTTTACCTGTTATTCTTACAGGTCCTAAACAAAGTAAAGCCTACTTCGAAGAATTGTGTGAGTTTATTCAAATGACGTTAGGGAATGAAGCACTGAATAAATTTGAAGTGATCATTGATAACCCACAATTAGTAAGTCAAAAGCTAAAATCAGCAATGAATAGTGTCCGCGAATATCGCAAAAGCCAAGGCGATGCGTATTACTTTAACTGGACATTAAAAATTGACAGCGACTTTCAACAACCCTTTTATCCATCTCATCAGGCCATGGCATCACTGGATTTGCATCTTGATCAACCTAAGCAACAATTAGCAGCTAATTTACGCCGCGCGTTTTCAGGCATAGTTGCAGGAAATGTAAAAGAAGAAGGTCTAAATGCAATTAAACAAAACGGTCCTTACGTGCTCAGTGGTGAGCCTAGTTTAATGACAGCAATGGACACACTTTTACAAGCGTTTGTAGAACAAGGTAGAATGAAGCTTCCAGGCAGTAAGTATATCCCTTGCTATACAATAAAAGTGTGAGTTTAGAATTGAATCCTCATTTACTTCTCATTGATGCGCTTAACTTAATTAGGCGCATTTATGCTGTTGATGCTAATCAATCCCATCACAGTGATGAACACATGTTAAAAGCATGCTGTACACGGGTTGCACATGCTTGCAAAAAGCTCTTAGCCACGACCAATGCAACCCATGCAATTGCAGTATTTGATGGTGATAAAAGCTGGCGTTACCATTTTTACAAAAACTACAAACATTCGCGTGCACCTATGCCTCAAATATTAAAAGAAGCCTTACCCCATTTTAAGTCTGCTATTGAAAGCACCGGTATTGTAGTATTTGAACCCACGAACGATGAAGCTGATGATATTATCGCGACATTAGCCCATAAAGCAGCCAGCAACCAGATAAATAACACTATTGTATCTACCGATAAAGGTTTTTTACCGCATTTAAGTGCACATATTGAAATATACGATTACTTTAAAAAACAACACCTCACACGCCAGCACATTAAAGAGCGCTTTGCGGTAGAGCAGCACAAACTCATTGATTTTTGGGCGCTAGCGGGAGATAAAACTAATGATATACCTGGTGTTAAGGGAATTGGTATTAAATCGGCACAACAATTAGTTAATCAATACAATACGCTAGAAGATGCATTAGACGATGAATCATTAAGTCCGCGGTTACAAAAAAAACTCGCCGATGATATAGACATGTTTGTTATTTCTAAGCAATTGGTAAGTTTACGTACAGATATTCATTTAGGCTTTAGTTTAAAGCAGTTAAGACTTAATTAGTCGCAAGTTAATGGCACTGTACAATTGCAATACGTATACTATTGGCAGTTTTTCTGGTCTGGGTAGGCAATGTTCAAAAAATTTTTTAGGTATTTAATTTTAGGGTTAGGTCTATATGCGTTAATAGCCACGTCGGTTATTATGTTTTATAAAGACGATCCGCAAGCAATGATTTGGCAAGACAGAGAAGCATTTAATAAACGCTATATCGAAAAGCTACGCTTAGAAGATGCATTTACACTTAATGATGTACTCGAATATTTAGGCAGCCCTGATTTAACCTATGCAAAGCGAGATGGTGAACACGTATGGCAGGTTGTATTTTATCGTACCCAACATAGAACCTCTGATGGCATTACCACAATGGATGAGTGCACAGGGTTATTATTTAAAAATGGCCAACTTATAATGTGGGGGCTAAATGCATATGATGAGTACCTTAAACAAATTGATGGCGCAATTTAATGCAAACAACACTATCGGGAAAACTAAAAAAGCTATTAGAGAGCACTCAGCAGCTTTTGACATCCCATAGTAATAAAGGCCAGAGACATACTTTATATCCACTTGTTTGTAAACTTGCAGGGCAGTACGCAAAGCTATACGAACAAAATCCAGCGGCGTTACAAGCGCAGGTAACCCTATATAAACCACACTATAGTTACGCAACAAACTTAGTAGTTAACCAGTGTATTTTAACCTGCGCCTTGAGTACCAGCCAATCTTACGATAAACACTTAACTGAGCTTTATATTAGCGCTTCATTAGTAGAACACCTTTGTGTTGCTAATCAACTTAATAAATTAGCCCAGCAACAAGCATTTACTACTACTGATACTAAAATGTGGCAATTACGCCATAAACTTGCTGCAAAAGTGATATTGACTGCGCAGCAACCAGCAGAGCAAATTGCCCATATCTTGGCTAAACTCAGTAAATACAAACAAGCACTTTTAAATACACCTAAAGTTATGCTTTATGACGGAGCCAGTGTATTGGTTGCTTTAGCGAATATTTTAGCCATAAATGTGACCTGTAATACCAAACAGCAACATATTAATTTTTATAAAGCCGTGGGAGATCTTTACCTTAGAACTCCCAACGCGTTTGCGCAGGCGCTTTTAAAGGCACTAGTAACACATGTTGGCGAGTACATACCTGGTAGCCAAGTTGAATATGCCGATCAAGCCATGATTTATCTAGCCACAGATACAGCTGGGCGACATATCATTGTTAATCATTCTCATACTAAAATAGCGTGGTACCGAATTAAAGCATCATTAAAAGATAACGCCAAAGCATGGCATTGTCATGATGATCGCTTAACTCTTAAAGTTTGGGACAGTCAATACTTACATAGTGTGCATGAAGGTAACTATACTCAATCATCATTGTACGAATTAGTAAAGCAAATAAAAACTCAACACGAGTACAGTTACAAGGCGTTAAATACTTTACTTACTCCTTATCCTAATATTATAAAGTCGGTGTGCCACGCAGTAAAACACTACAATAAAGAGCAGCTAAGCGCAAAAGATTTAAGGCATAGCTTGTCTATGGTCGGTTACGATAAGGCGCCTGCAATCATTCAAGGCGTGGTTCTCGAGCAATTAGTTAATAGTATTGCACATCCTTTGCATGCTTTTTTATGTACTCGCATGAAGTGTTTAGTCAACATTTTAGAGTTACTAGTAAACCATGATAAGAACCTGCAAAGTGAGCGCATTAGCTTAAGCTTATATGCATATTTATATCATCTATTAACGAATTACAGTGCTGATATTTCAAGAAAAATTATAATTGATCAAACACTTAACCAGCCCTTAGATACGCCATTTTGCGCTTTTTTTGGTATAAAGAAGATTGACACTCTCCATCTATCTAATGAGCTTGGCGAATTACTTACTGACGATCCGTGGACTATCGCTTTATTAAATGCTGAAACATTACCAAAAAAGCAACTCGATAATGCCAGTAAATTATGGGTCGCATTAAAAGTAATTGCTCAATGTGCGCTTAAACCCAATCAACCATTAACAGCATGGCAACAGCAAACTTTAAATCAACAACTTTTTCATTATGGCTGGCAGAGCGAGGGAGATTTTAATCAATCCTTGCAACAATTAGGGCTACACAATAGTATTTAGCTGCCTTATTATCACTATACATCAAACTTATACCCTGTATTTGCAGTATAAACTGGCAAAATGTTCAATAAATTGGTATAAATGCCGGCTTAAATTTAGCACCCCTGTCATGTAAGTAGTCTAAACTCTATGAGTATTTTTTATTTATGTGTGTATCCAACTCTTTAAAGGAAAAGTTCATGGCCAAACAAACCATAACAGTGATCAAAGGCGACGGCATTGGCCCTAGCATTATCGACTCAGCACTTGAAATACTAAAAGCCGCAGGATGCGATTTTGATTATGAATTTGTTGACGCTGGCCTCGCTGCACTTGAAAAAACAGGTGAATTGCTCCCACAAGAAACGATTGACACGATTGCTAAAAATAAAATCACCTTAAAAGGGCCATTAACGACCCCTGTAGGCGAAGGCTTTACATCAATTAATGTAACACTTCGTAAGCAGTTCGGCTTATACGCAAATGTCCGTCCAGTTAAATCGTTTACAGGTACTAAAGCACGTTACGATGATATTGATATCATTACTGTTCGTGAAAATACCCAAGGTATGTACTCAGGTGCAGGGCAAGTAGTGAGTGCAGATGGTAACGAAGCTGAAGCAATGTCTGTGATCACCCGTGAAGGTGCTGAAAAGATCGTTACTTTTGCATACGAACTTGCTGTACGTGAAGGTCGTAAAAAAGTAACAGCAGTTCATAAAGCGAACATCTTAAAATCAACATCGGGTTTGTTCTTAAAAGTAGCTCGTGAAGTGGCTGAACGTTACCCAGAGATTGAATCAACTGAAATGATTGTTGATGCAACCTGTATGAAACTAGTAATGACACCGGAAGAGTTTGACGTAATTGTAACGACTAACCTATTCGGCGATATTTTATCTGATTTATGTGCTGGTTTAGTTGGTGGTTTAGGCATGGCGCCTGGTGCTAACATTGGTGAAGATGCGGCTATTTTTGAAGCTGTTCACGGTAGTGCACCTGATATTGCTGGCAAAAACCTAGCAAACCCAACGTCAGTTATTTTAGCGTCTATTCAAATGCTAGAGCATTTAAATATGGGCGATACGGCAGAGCGCATTCGTAGCGCAGTGGCTGATGTAATTAAATCAGGCGACCGTACTACTCGCGATTTAGGCGGCAGTCATGGTACAACTGACTTCACTCAGTCAGTAATCGACCGTCTGTAACAAGTATAATTGAATTATAAAGCCAACATCTGTTGGCTTTTTTTATGCCTACTCAAAACCCCTTTTAGCACTTTAATGTAATTAATGTGTATTTAAGCCCCCTACTCCTTAAAATTAAAAATGCATAATTTCTGCTTTTAAAGTGAGAATATTTCATAACAATTAGAATTTAAGATTGAAAAATATATAAAAATGAATTTTTAATCCAAAAACTTTAGTTTTGGGTTGACATGAGCGCGCAAAAGCCTTAAAAATAACCATATACAAACATTGTAATTTAAACAGCATTTTATTTTAAAGAGCAAAACATCATGAACACACAATTTCGTCTTTTAGTCTTACTCGTACTGGTCTTAGTGATAAGCCTAGCGGGGATGTATTAAAAGGTGAAACATGCTTTTTAAAACCCTCGCACTACGCGGGGGTTTTTTTTTGCATAAAGTAGTCAACAGAGGAATGAGGATGAGTAAACAACAATATAATGGCTCTGAACTAGTCGTTAAGTCATTAAAAGAGTTAAACGTTAAGTATATATTCGGTTACCCCGGTGGCTCAGTATTAGACCTATATGATGCACTCTTTCAGCAAGACGATATAGAACATATTTTAGTGCGCCACGAACAGGCAGCGACACATATGGCCGATGGTTACGCAAGAGCAACTGGTGAAGTGGGTGTGGTCCTTGCCACCTCTGGACCTGGTGCAACTAACTGCGTGACCGGTATAGCGACAGCCTATATGGACTCAATTCCAATGGTGGTATTATCAGGCCAAGTACCAACAAACCTTATTGGTGATGATGCATTTCAAGAAACCGATATTGTTGGCTGCTCTCGACCTATCGTAAAACATAGCTTTAACTGTCGCAGCGCTATTGAAATTCCTAATATACTTGCCAAAGCCTTTTATATTGCCAGCTCAGGTCGCCCAGGACCAGTTGTCGTTGAACTTCCTAAAGATATGCTTAACCCAGCGCTAACATTTGCATATAACTTTCCGCCAGCAACCGAGCTTAGAACTTACAGCCCAAACACTAAAGGGCACTCTAAACAAATTCGTAAAGCCGTTACTGCTATTTTAGAAGCAAAAAAGCTAGTGATTTATTCTGGTGGCGGTATTGTGCTTTCAAATACATCTGAGCAACTCACTCATTTAGTCGAATCACTCAATGCCCCTATTACCAACACCTTAATGGGACTAGGCGGTATTTCAGGCATTCACCCCAATTTTATCGGTATGCTAGGCATGCATGGTACATTAGAAGCAAATAAAGCCATGGCTAATGCCGATGTTATTTTAGCCCTTGGTGCACGATTTGATGATCGGGTTACCAATAACGTACAAAAGTTTTGCCCTAATGCCACTATCGTGCATGTAGATGTCGATCCGACTTCAATTTCCAAAACCATTAAAGCACATATTCCGGTTGTTGGCTGTTTAGCCACGGTACTTGAACAGTTACAAACTGCTATAGATAAAAGCCCGATTAAAATTGATCGTAGTGCACAAGAAGACTGGTGGCGACAGGTGATCAGTTGGCGCGAACAAAAGTGCTTAAACTACAATACTGATGGCGATAAAATTAAGCCTCAAGCCGTCATAGAAGCAATTTATGAAGCAACTAATGGTGATGCCTATGTCAGTTCAGATGTGGGTCAACACCAGATGTTTGCAGCCCAATATTACCCATTTAAACATCCTCGACAGTGGATCAACTCAGGCGGGTTAGGCACCATGGGCTTTGGTTTGCCAGCGGCGATGGGCGTTAAACTTGCCTTTCCTGACAAAGAGTCTTTATGTGTAACGGGTGATGGCTCAATTCAAATGAATATTCAAGAACTTTCTACCTGTTTACAATACAACTTAGCAGTAAAAGTGATCTCGTTAAATAACCGCTCACTCGGTATGGTTAGGCAGTGGCAAGATATGATTTATGGTGGCAGACATTCTTCATCTTACATGGAATCACTTCCCGATTTTGTAAAGTTAGTTGAAAGCTATGGCCATGTGGGTATCAGAGTAAACACCCTTGATGAGCTACAACCTGCTATAGACAAAGCGATGTCAATAACCGATAGATTAGTGTTTTTAGATATTTTAGTCGATGAAAAAGAACATGTTTACCCGATGCAAATTAAGCTCGGCGGCATAGATGAGATGTGGTTAAGAAAAGGAGTGAAGGCATAATGCGTCGTATATTATCTATATTATTAGAAAATGAGCCCGGTGCGTTATCACGTATAGTTGGACTATTTTCTCAACGAGCCTACAATATTGATAGCTTAACAGTGGGTACCACAGACGATGAATCACTTTCTCGCATTACGGTAACCACTAAAGGCGATGACAGAATTGTTGAACAAATAACAAAGCAAGTAAACAAGCTGGTTGATGTACTCAAGGTAATTGATTTAACTGACATGAACCACATAGAGCGCGAGCTTCTATTGGTAAAAGTATTCGCTAAAGATGAAGTAACTCGAGCCGCTGTAACGCGTGTTGTTGATGTATTTCAAGGCGCTATTTTAGATATGGGTCGTCAAAGTTACAGCCTACAATTGGTAAGTAGCACCGACAAAATAGAATCATTTTTAGATACCTTACGCCATGAAACCGACATTATAGAAGTGGTACGCTCTGGCGCTGTTGGCATTGGTCGAGGAGATAAAGCACTCAAAGCTAGATAAGCGTTAAATTTACGGCAAAAAAAAAGGGCTTAATAGCCCTTTTATTATTTTTATAAACCTAAACCTTATAGGTTTACTTGATCCTTTAGTCCTTTACCTGGCTTAAAGCTTGGAATAGTCGCTGCTGAAATTTGGATTTCTGCACCCGTTTGTGGGTTACGACCCGTGCGAGCAGCACGTTCTTTAACTGAAAAAGTACCAAAACCAACTAATGCAACAGAGTTGCCTTCTTTTAATGAAGAAGTTACAGCACCTGTGAATGCATCAAGTGCACGAGCAGCAGCCGCTTTAGAGATTTCTGCGTCAGTAGAGATTTTTTCAACTAGTTGTGCTTTGTTCATTATTAGATTCCTATTCGTTATTATTTTGCCTTCGCAAATCCTATCTTTATGCATTTTTAAAGAGTTAGCAACAGCAAATTACACTTTTTACTTAAAATACTAAAAAAATAGTAAGATTATAATAATTATCTGTAAAATACAGTGAGTTGGGTTAACAAAAGCTTAATTTAAGCATGCTATTCGTGCAATATTGCACGTCCCTGCATCGCTATATTTTTTCTATTACCAAAGTTACTTCCCCTACTTCCACGCCAAACTTAACAATAGAGGTGCGATTTATTAAGCGCGTATCCGTTACTAGATACATCCAATCATCAAAGTGAACTTCAAAGGTATTGCCATCATAAGGTATTTCAACATTGTATTTCCAATGAAAAACACTACCTTTACTTTTACCTGTAGCCGTTCCTAATACATCAGAAGCTGTACCCGTTAATGTATTATCGTCGTTTAAAGTTATTTTCCAAATACGTTTTTGTGTTTCGCCATCATCATAAACAAAATCTTCTTCTATAACGCCTTGGTTACCATCCCACGTAGCACTAAGATCAACAACAAGCTTGCGGGTCAACTCTCCCTTAAAGTCTTGTACAACACCATAAGCTTTAAGATCACCGCTAAAAAAGCGTTTAAAATCAAAATTGGGTTCTGAGCCTTTGTAATGCTCTACACTCGGCGCTGAGCAGCTTACAATAAAAAAACTGACTAGCAATACCATTATTACTTTGGCACGTTTTAAATTAATCATTTTAAATCCCTAATAGTTGATTTCTAATTGATGGTTCTGAGGTATTTTCACTTAACCAAATAGCTAAAAAATCATCAGCAAAAGTAGCATCCTCAATACGACCTATTTCATTATCATTATGAAAAAAAACACTGTGCCCTTGCTGATCAGTCAATAAGGTTAACGATTCCCCTTTTTTAATATCGGGCCATATTGCTAATAATTTATCAGCATAGCGCTTTGGTAACTGTGATTTACCTAAATGCTGCCATTGCTCATTAGTAGCTTTAACAATATCTTTGGCATCAAAATCCCGTAGATAGGTCAAAGTGAATTTTACTTGGGTTTGCTTTGGACTATAAGAACCCGTTGGTGTAAAAAGTGTAGCATCATAAACGTCCCAAAAAAGGTATTCCATGCGTGCCTCACCCACTTTGTTAAACTGGGTATCTGCATGAACAATATGACCAAATAGAGTGTAAATAATGACTAATTTTAAAAGTGTTTTCATAATTTGCTCCAACAACCAAATCGTTTTATTGTTTAATAAACGCGCCAATTTTATCGTTTATAAATAAAATAAGAGTAAACGTTGCAGCCCATAAAGCACCGTACAACGGCCAAAATTGCCATAGTGGCAACCCTAAATCTAAAACTTCAAATCGTGAACCTGCCCAATAACTGCCAGGAGCAAACGCCAAGCAAACAATAAATACTTGCCAAGGTTTGAGGGTGGTTAAGAATGACATTGACGTGTTAATACATAACAATAAAGCAGCCCATAAAAACACCAACCAAAACGGGAATGGGTCTACTTTAAATTCAATAAGGCCTACTTTAACAGCAATAAACTCACACAGTAACGCGAGCGGTAAGCATTTAAGAAGCAATAAAGCATCTTGTTTTTTTTGCGCTGACAAATAAAACATTAATGCAATGATTACAGTTGAATAGACAAGTGAGTGCTGTTCAAGCAGTAGGCATAAAAACCACACTACTTGAAACAGTACAAAATTAATAAGCGAGTGCAATCTCATCATTACTACTCGTAAAACGGGGTTTGCGTGCCATTAAGTGCACAGTACTTGTAGCGCGAGTTCTAAATGCGCCCTCACAATAAGCAAGATAAAATAACCACAAACGATAAAAGCGATCATCAAATTTATTACTGTCTAAATTTGGCCAGCTTGCAATAAATCGCTCGCGCCAATCGGCAAGTGTGCGTGCATAATGAGCGCCAATGTCATTAACAGTGTGGATATTCATGTCTGTATTGTTTTTTATCTGTTCACTCATCTCATTAAGCGAAGGCAAACACCCACCAGGGAAAATATACTGCTGTATAAAGTCTGAGTTTTTAAGGTAATGCTGATAACGTTGATCGCTAATTGTGATGGCTTGAATAAGCATAGCACCGTCATCTTTTAGTAGCTGACCGCACTGAGTGAAAAAACTAGGTAAGTACTCATGACCTACCGCTTCTATCATTTCAATTGATACTAGCTTATCGTATTTACCAGTTAATAAACGGTAATCTTGTTTAAGCAAAGTTATTTTGTTTTCAAGCCCAAGCTCTTTTATTTTATTGGATACATAATCGTGCTGTTCATCAGAGATTGTGGTGGTGGTAACATGACAGTCATAATGTGTAGCTGCATAAATAGCAAATGCGCCCCACCCAGTGCCGATTTCGATAACTGTATCACCTTTTTGTAACTCAACTTGCTCACAAATACGCTGTAGTTTGTATTGTTGTGCCTGTTCAAGGGTAGCATCTTTACTTGGGTATACCGCGCTAGAATAAAGCATTTCTTCACTTAAAAAAGACTCGTATAAATCATTGCCTAAGTCGTAGTGTGCAACAATATTCTTCTTCGAACCCGAGTGAGAATTTTTATTTTTAATGTGGTTTATACGATGAGCAATGTTACTAAAAAAAGCGAATTTCTTTTCAAATGCATCTAATTGATCTTGATTAATCGCAAAAATTTCTATTAAGCGCGTTAAATTGTCACATTGCCACTGACCTAAAATATAAGACTCACCCGCACCTATGCTACCAGCGAGCGCGAATGCTTTATACATAGCACTGTCGTTAACGGTTACCGTTACTTTTAGCGCTGAAGACGTGTCGCCAAATACAGACTGCTGGTTGTTATCCACCAGTGTTATTTGACCAATTTCAATAGACGAGAACGCTTTAAATACTAACTTTTTATACACGTTAGTAAACCAGCTAGTGCGCTCTTGAACGCGTAAGCTCGATACCTTTTCCATACACTTACCTATATTATTGTTATTACTTGTTAAACAACATAAATTAATAAAATTTTACGATCTACCGGCGTGTCCTAAAAATGGAACTTTTTTAACAAACAATATAAATGCCTGATAGTAAATGCCCTTGAAAATAGACCACGTCATGGCTGGAAAACGTCTCAATAGTTTACCCATTTGAACCGAGTTCAATGGTTGACGCTGTAACCTTAGTGATGCGTCAAAAAGTAATTCGTCATCCCGCTTATTTTCTATGCGTATCAGTATATTGTCTTGCTTTTGTCGTACAGTCCAATGATAGTCCATATCCAAATTCATAAATGGTGATACGGAAAATACTTTCTTAAAGTTCACTTTTTTTTGTAGCGGCACTAAGTAATAATGTCGCTCATTCCATGGGGTATTACTCACCTCAGCAATCATATAACTAAATTGATTGTCTTGGTGACCAAAAAAGTAAAAATTAACCGGGCTAAAGTAAACCCCCAAGCAGCGCAACTGTCCTAGCATATAAACATGACTAAACTTTTCCTCAATACCTAGCGCAGCTAATTGCACATGAGCACGTTCCAACAAGGTTTGATTTTGGCTATTTGGTGAACCTTGCAAATAATCTGACTGCTTAAACTTTAATGCCTTAAGACCTGACGTACCTAGTTGCTTATGTACACCATTGAGACCTTGGATATTGTTTAAGTCAACCCACATCATGTAAAGCGGATAATTAAATGCATGATGTTTAACAGCAAAGCGGCGATGCTTTACATCGCCTAAATATACTGCGTTAGTCAAACTCTACTCCAAGTTGCTTTGCAACATCAACGGCGCTGCGCACACCATCTTCATGAAAGCCGTTGTACCAATACGCTCCGCAAAAGTAAGTGTTGTTTTGCCCGTCAATAGTATGCTTTAACTGTTGCGCGGCAATTGACGATTGGTTGAAAACAGGATGATGGTAAGTAAATTCACGTAAAATTTTACTCTGATTAATACCCTCTAAGTGGTTCAAGGTAACGCAGAACTGTGTATCTGATTTGATCCCTTGCAGTATATTCATTTGATACGTAACCACCGCCGCTTTATCGGTATTATTATTGAGCAAATAATTCCAACTTGCCCATGCCGCTTTTCTATCTGGCAATAGCGATATATCGGTATGTAATACCACGGAGTTTTCAGTGTAAGGGATCGCTCCCAATACTTTAGTTTCTTGCTCACAAGGATCACCAAGAAGCGCTAGAGCTTGGTCGGAATGGCACGCAAAAATAACTTTGTCAAAGTGAGATTGTTCACTGTTGTTAAAAGTGATAGTAACGCCATCATTTGTTCTTTCTACAGATTTAATCTGACTATTTAGCTTAATTTTATCTGCAAAACCCGCAATAAGGGGATTGATATACTCACGTGATCCACCTGGGATCACATACCACTGCGGCCTATTTGTGATGTCTAATAAACCATGGTTAAAGAAAAACTTTACAAAAAACTCAACCCCTACATTTTCCATTTCTTTAATGCTAGTAGACCAAATGGCAGCACCCATGGGTAAAATGTAGTGGTATTTAAAGAAATCATTAAAACGATGTTGTTGTAATAATTGACCTAGTGATTGCTCTGTGTAGTGACCTTTTGCGTGCAAAGCTTTACATAATTTATTAAAGCGTACTATGTCATACAATAGGCGCCAAAATTTAGGCCTAACTATATTTCGACGCTGAGCAAATAAACTCGTAAATGTATGTCCATTATACTCGAAACCTGTGGCTTCGTTATGCACACTAAAACTCATTTGCGTTGGTTTGCGCTTTATGCCAATACGCTCAAGCAGTTTTTCAAAATAAGGGTACGTTCTATCATTAAATACAATAAAACCTGTGTCTACAGCATAATTAATACCACTATGCTGTACATCAACAGTTGCTGTGTGACCACCAATGTAGTCGTTTTTTTCAAAAAGTGTGACATCGTAATGCTTATGCAATAAGTGTCCGCAAGTTAAACCTGAAACACCAGTCCCAATTATTGCTATTTTTTTCAACGGGTTAATCCTTTTGCAATTTTAAGCCAAAGCGGAAGTGGTAATACTCGCAGTGCTTTTAATATAAGTGTGAAACGATAAGGAAAATGAACTTCTTTGCGGCTTTTAGCAACGCCTTTTATTATGTAATTAGCCGCTTTTTCAGCAGTGACAGCCATTGGCATGGGAAAATCATTTTTGTCAGTCAAAGGCGTTTTTACAAACCCTGGGTGTACTAATGTCACATCAACATCACTCAAATCTACCGCAAGGCTTTTTGCTAAATAACTTACACCGGCCTTAGACGCACCATAAGCCTCTGAACGTGGCAATGGTAAGTAAGTAACACTTGAACTAACCATTACCAATTGCCCACCGGGGCTTATTTTTGGTAACAGTGCTTCTAAACAGTAACCCATTGATAATAAATTAACGTTAATAACGCGCTCAAATAGCGCGCTATCAAAATGCCGCGCATCGTCAATGTATTCACAGTTACCAGCATTGAGAATTACGCGGTCAAATTGAGTGTACCCTAACGTTGCTGCTTTTATATCTTGTAAATTAGTGGCGTCAAATTGGCAGGTTTCTATGTTGTTATGTTTACCAAGTTCAGCAAGTTTTTGAGTATTACGCCCACAAGCAATGACTGTATCACCCTGCTCGGCATACTTTATAGCAAGTTGCTCACCAATACCCGACGTTGCACCTGTAATAAGGGTAATCATAGTTAACCAGCCCTTTTATCAATAAAATTAATGATATTACCTAGTAATGGGATATGCTTGTATAACAGCTCACCAGCATTAAAATAATCTCGATGTTTTACAATCTTGTCGCCTTCAAATACCAACTTGCTGTGCCCTTGCACTGTGATGGTTTTACCGGCATTCAGTTTTGGGTGAGAGTAATACATTGTCCAATACACAAATGCGTTATTATCGTTGGTAAATGAATCGGTTATGTCAAATCGACAATCCTTAACATTACTGTATAAACCACAAAAATAACGCCTTAAATCTTCTAGACCATTAATTTCGTGCAGCGGATCTATAAATTGTATATTTTGTGCATAAATTTCGGTTAATAACTCAAGGTTATTTTTATCAAGCTTTTGATATATTTCTACAAATTTATCGACTGATAATTGGTTATCCATATCACACCTTAAATGCATCTAAAGCCCTAGCTCGTGCTGCTTTATGATCAACAATTGCCGGCCAGTAACAGTGTTCACTTTGCCCCGTTGCTGCTAAATAGGTATGAGGAAAATGAATGTGTTTGTCTGGCACTTTTTCTAATTCAGGCAGATATTTACGAATAAATTGACCACTTGGATCAAAGCGTTCACTTTGAGTAATAGGGTTAAACACTCTAAAATAAGGCTGTGCATCACAGCCTGTACTTGCCGCCCATTGCCAGCCGCCATTATTAGAGGCTAAATCACCATCAATAAGATGCTGCATAAAAAACTGCTCGCCCTTACGCCAGTCAATTAAAAGATGTTTAGTTAAGAAACTTGCTACTACCATTCGCAAACGATTGTGCATCCACCCAGTTTGTAATAGCTGCTGCATGGCAGCATCAACAAGTGGATAGCCTGTGCGGCCTTCGCACCAAAGCTTAAACTCAGCATCATTATCACGCCAAACAACACTATCGTACTTTTCGTTAAAATTAGCACCGCGCGATAATTTAGGATATTCAGCAATGAGGTGTTTATAAAATTCACGCCAAATCAGCTCGTTCACCCACGTAAAAGTTTTACTTTTTGAGGTAGTCAAAATATCTGGATACTGCTGTTGTATGTTGACCATTAACTGCTTACTGCTGACAACCCCTAATGCTAAATATGGGCTTAAACCCGATGTTCCTTTTACACTGGGTATATCGCGAACATCATCATAACTTGCTAATTTATCATGGATAAAATTATCGACCACATTCGCTAAAGTGTCGTCATCAACCGGCCATTTTTTTGAACTGTCATCACTGCTGAGTAATTCACACGATTCAATATCAATAGGGTTTGAAGATAATGGCCACGGCGCCAAGCTAAAGTGAGTATCTTGATACTGTTTTAACCACGCCCGCTTAAAGGGCGTAAACACTTTATACATTTCATTGTTTTGTGTGCGTACACTGCCAACAGGTGCAATGATGTCACCTTCGTATAAAGTAAATGTTATTTGCTGTTGATCGCATTGCGCTTGAATCGTTTTATCACGATTAAATTCATTAAGCTCATACTCTTTATTAGCTATAATATGTTTAATATCATGCTGCTGACAAAAATCGAGAAGTTTAGTTTGGCAGTCTGTGAAATAAGGAGCCTCTATCACGTGTAAATTAACACCATACTCAGCTAATTTATTACGAATATAACTGACTCTGCGTTTTAGTAAGTCAATTTGTATTGGAGCTGTGTGATGCTCTGCCCACTGTTTTTCACACACAAAAAAAATGGCGTGTTTAGCACCATTATTTAACGCCTCGATAAGCGCTTCATTAGAAAAAAGGCGCAAATCGCGCCTAAACCAAAATAATGTTTTCATTACAAACCATAACGTAGCTTGAGTTCATTGGGATAAGGGTTAAAGTATATCTGCTTACTTAAATACTCATTAGGATGAACCTTTAAATGATGTTTAAGCAATGTTAGTGGTACATAAAGCGGTACCAACCCTTGACGATATTCATCAATAGCTTCGCGCATTTCTTGTTTTTCAATTTTAGATAAATCTTTTTTGAAATAACCTTGCAAGTGCATTAAGGTGTTTGAGTTGTTTTTTCTTGACGCTGGACGTTTTAAAGCCGTCATTAATCCGAGTATATATTCGTCGGCTAACGCATTAACGTCGTCACCTAAAAAAGTACCAAGCAAGTGGCCTAAGTCACGGTAAGCTTGATAGTTATGGGCCATCAACAAGTATTTATATTGCGCGTGAAACTGGGTTAATCGATGCACTGTAATGGGTTCTTTTACCAACTGCTGCCAGTTATGTAATGTATAAACACGCATGACAAAGTTTTCGCGTAAATGAACATCGTTCAAGCGACCGTTTTCTTCACAGGGCAATAATGGATTGTGTTTCATGATTTGTTCAGCAAAAAAACCAATCCCTTCAGAGGTGTTACCGGTTCCTGCTTCATTGTAAATTTTAACGCGCTCCATGCCACAACTTGGACTTTTGGCACAAAAAACAAATCCGCTTAAATGACCAGCTTGCTCTGTGGCTATTTTTTTACCGTATTCTGTTAGCTGAGGGCCAACATCACCTGTACCATCTGGACGACATACTTTGATAGTATCAGCCGTTCTTACTTGGCGAATTGTCGGGCGCGGTATAGGTAAGCCAACCGCGACCTCAGGACAATATATTTTGTATTCAACATGTTTTGCCAGCTCTTCCATACAAAAGTTAGATTTTTTATGGCCGCTGTCAAATCTTACCTTTTCGCCTGCTAAGCAGGCGCTAATACCTATTTTTATTGTATCTGTTTGCATAGATTCTCTTAATAAATCAAGCCACCAATTGGATTGAGCAACTTGCTAAGTCCTTTATTGAAATGTAGCGCACTACTAACAACAGTAAAGCACAAACATCCCTCTTTTGTTAAAGGAGTATGTTGATGACGGCCATCTTGCCAAATAAAGTCACCCGGTACATAACTGCCTTCTTCGTCTGTAAATTCACCATCAAGAAGTAGCGTTACTTCAAAACCTGTATGCGTATGCTCAGGGATTTCGCCACCTGCGTCTATATGCAATAAACTCGAGCGCAAATGCCCGTCGTCAAGCGCTATGCGTGAACGAGCAAGCTTACCCACTTGTGTAAATTTGCTATGAGAAATACGTGTTAATGCTCTTGGTAAGCTGTAATTATAGTCATTCACTTCAATAGTAACAGGTTCAACGGCATAAACTTCATCAATCGAATCGTCTGAGGTGATTAATTCAAGCAACCCTGAGTCCGCTATATCGTCGCTTTGCTCATCGTTGTTAACATTCATGTTGTCACTAAACACTGCTTTTGCATTACTTGCCTCGAGTTTTTCAACCTTAGCTTGGCATATTGGGCACATATCTACATGAATAGATACGGCTAAACTTAGTGACGCGGGAAGTGTTGCTGCACAGTATTGTGTCAGTAGTGATTCACTCGGGTGATGTTTAATCATGCTGATCTCCCATTTCATTACGTAATTTCTGCAAGGCTAAACGTAATCGTGATTTTACCGTGCCTACTGGAATGTTTAATTGTTGAGCAAGCTGCTCTTGCGACATATCTTGAAAGTAAACACCGCGTACCACTTCTCTTTGTGCTTGTGGCAGTTTATCTAGATAGCGCTTAATTTGTTTATCTTCAAGGTGGTCACTGTATTCGTGATGTGTATCTTCTGATTCATTCAATAACGGCCAGATGTCTTCGCTGATATTTTCTTCTTTGTTGCTTTTCATTTTTCGAAGCATATCAAAAGACGCATTACGCATTACCGTATAAACCCACGTAGTCGCTGCGCCTTTGTCACTGTTGTACAAATGCGCTTTTCGCCACACTGAAGTGAGCGTTTCTTGCACCAACTCCATTGCTTGGGCTTCTACACCAAACTGCTTAATGCCAAAGCGTTTGATCTTTGGTGCAAAATATTCAAACAAGTACGCGAAAGATTTTTTATCGCGAGATTGGGCTACATTAACTAATGCTTCCCTGAGTTCCGTACTTGGCGTTTCTGGCATGGCAGTATACTTACCTGTGTTAGGTTCACAACGTAATGTCTGTTGTTGACTTACCATAGTAAAATGTCCCGTTATAGCTTTTGTAGGTAACATTACGAGCTAAGATTATAAGCGGATCAAAATTATTTTAGGCAAATTCGTTATTAATCACAGTATGGAGGAAATTCAGCAAGTTATCAAAATTAGTTTCAAATGCAAGTTGTTGTTTTTTCTCGATAGAAATAGGGAGAAGCTCAAGCCATCTGGCAACAACCCAAGTAAGTTGATTAAACTGGGTATGTTTATAAAGAGACTGCAGCTCTGGGTTACAAGAAAAGACTTCTTCTAGTGCCACTTGAAGTAGTTGATGTTCACCAATGTCATGATTACTGCTGTTGTACCAATAAGGTGTATTGCACGCAGAGACCTCACCATGGCGTAACTCCTGTTCGTCTTGGTACACGTTATCTAGTCGCACACTCTTTGATGCAAAAACATCAATCAACAGCATACCACTTTCGTCTTGATCAAAATCAATAATATCCATTAAACACCCTTGGGCGCTTATATTGAATGGTGTGTCGTGTTCAAAGGTGCAAAGTACAAAACCACTGTTTGTTTTTAATGCGTTTTTAACCATCGTCAAATAACGAGGCTCAAATATACGTAATCGCGTATAGCCTTCAGGTAATATAAAAATCGGTAATGGGAAAATCGCACGTTTCATAAAGTCTACTTTTTTCAAACACTCTGCCTTTATTTACGTGCGCTCTATTGTAGTCGATCAGCTTTAGTTACATCGATTGTTTTACCGTGTAAGTGCATTCGCTAATTAAACCTAGTTACCACATTTTTTATCATGTAAGCGATGTAATATACACTCAGTACACTTGCCACTGGCGCCAACATCAGGGCTAACAATTCGAACTCGCTGTTCATCACTTATTCCCTATTTTTATTGCTTTTGTTGTGTTTTCACTACAAGTTGCTTTTCATCAATGCCACTATTATCAACAACTGGGTTGGTTTGTAGTAAACCATCTAAAATAGCTTGGGCATCAAAAGAAACGGCTTCTTTTACTGACTGTTCAAGTTCATGGGTTGCTTGTGATACATAAGTCGTCACCGTTTTAGTCAACATATCTGTAATATCTAAATCGACCTCTGTTGCATGTACTTGAGATGAACCTAATAAAAGTAAACTAGCCAGTGTCATGTTAATTGAAGTTTTCACAATGTTATTCCTTGTTTGTTTATTGGTTAATACACCTAGATACAATCAAGGGCTGTGCCATAAAGAAGCAAATAAATAAGCCATTGTTTTATAACAATATAGAATAAAAAGGTTAAGATTTAAAAATATGGATTAGTTAATTTAACTAATAACTTAAAAAATATAACCAAATAGTAGTGTATTTTATAACATACCTTAATCCATAATCTGACAGCGTCATTCAATCAATTCTCAATTGATAATTTCAGCGCACACTTGTACACTAATCACCAAATTATAAGTGGTAAGATCTGTTATGTCTGTTGAAGCGCCCTATTCAAAAAAAGAAGAGCTATTAAATGTTGTTAGCCATGCTTTAGGTATTTTATTTGCTACGTTTGTAATTTGGGATTTATTTAAACAAGCTAACACTGTGAAAGGTTACGCCAGCACAGTCGTTTATGGCAGCAGCTTATTTATTTTATTTTTGTTCTCTACACTTTATCACGCCAGTGTTCGCCCTAAATTAAGAGCGTTTTACAAAAAGTGTGACCACTGTGCTATTTATATGCTTATTGCTGGCACATATACCCCTTTTTTATTACTCTCTTTGTCTGGAGTTTGGTCCTGGGCTACCTTGGTATTTATTTGGACAGTGGCTTTAGCTGGCGTTGCTTATAAACTGCTTGTTAAAAATGGTAATAAAAAAGTATCACTCGCTACCTATTTATTGATGGGGTGGTTTGCACTGGCAATTATATACCCACTTTACTCAAACTTACCTATCAACGCACTTTACTGGCTGCTTACTGGCGGTTTTTTTTATAGCGTGGGTACATTGTTTTACAGCGCCAAAAGCACTCAGTATAGCCATGCAATTTGGCATCTTTTTGTTATAGGCGGGTGTATATGTCATTACATTTCGATCAGTAATTATGTTTATAAGGCTGGTTAAGCCATTTAGAATGGTCTGGTTTGAGCGATAACCGGTCAGTCAAAAGTTATGATGTCTGAAGTCAAGATTTGACCCTCGGCTCTCTGACCCTCGGCTCTCGCTGAGTCGAATAACAACGCGGTAAGTTGGGTTATTTCTAGTTCAATTCATCGTTTGTGTCGGATAGCGGCGCTGCGCGCTTTATCCCGACCTACGTCAAGCGGTAGATTGGTTAAGCCGAAGGCGCCACCCAACTGAGTTTCATGTTCATGCTTTGAAACGTCAGCTTCTGGCACTCTCTAGCCGCTCGACAACATAAAATGCTGAGAATTATTGGCAAGGTATTTTACTTTTTCGAATGGCGCTTCGCTTATCCGACCTACACGGGTACTTATCTGCCGAGAGTGGTCATATCACTCCCACCTATACTCGCGAATATTCATTTTATTTTTCTTAAAACTGACACATTCTAATAACAGCTTTTGTCGATGTTCTTGATATTTATCACTTCCTTCCGGAAACGATATCTTACCTTGGCTATTGACCACTCGATGCCAAAGGATGGTCGAATCTTTTGGCATTTCTTTTAATAATCGACCAACGAGTCATGCATTATTGGGATAGCCTGCAAGCGCTGCGACTTGGCCATAACTGGCAACACATCCCATAGGTATGCTAGCAATAATAGTATACATAATCGTTTCTTTATTAACGTCCATTATTGTTTGAATACTCCTGACTGAGTAATTTGAATTGCTGCCAAATTTTACGGGCAACAGGACCATGGTGCATAGCATGTTGACGAAAAGCACGAATTTGTGCACTAAATTGATGCTCTCTATCAGTTACTATTATTTGTTGTAATGAACCTGCAGCAATTTCTTTTTTACAATGGCCCAAGCTCATCATTGCCCATCCTGCCCCTGAGAGTAAAAACGACTTCAAAGTAGCTATATCATCTATTTTCATCACTGCAGCTCCTTTAGAATAAGAAAGCCTATCGCTGTCTATACTCAAGCCACTTTCAAACATCGCTAAACAAGGATAATGCTGTAGCTCATCATAGGTAAGCTGCTGCGGTAAAAACTCTTTAGCGCCCACAATACCTATATCAAGCTTGCCTATCGGTAAGCTTTCTAAATCGCCGGTGGCATGAAACAAATCAAACCAAGGGCCTATACCAAGCTCTGCTTGACCGTTATTAACTTGCTCCAAAGACATAAAGCGTTTACCACTGGTTAAACGAAACTCCGTACTAGCAAAATGCTTAAAAGTATTACTTATAATCTCGTTGTAACTTTGCACATGACAAATTTGTTCATAACAAATTCTAAATTGTGCTTCATTACCTAATGCCAGCTCAGTTGCAAGCTGTGTAAGCTGCTCGTTCGCGTTTAAAAGCTGTTTCGCTTCACGGTGGAAAATACGCCCTTTTTCAGTAAGTTGTAATCGATATTTAGAACGGTCAAGCAGATCAAAACCTAATTTCGTCTCTAAGTTTTTAATCGCCAGAGTTAATGCTGGCTGCGTTTTATGTAACTTTAATGCTGCTCCGCTTAGGCTAGCACTTTGCACGATAGCGTCTAAAATTTGTAATTGATTAAGTTTCATAGCCAGTCCAATACATCATAAGGAAAACTTATTGAGTTTCTAAAATTTAATGATTTTTATTTTATATGTTTGCAGCGTATGCTGCATTGACTAATTTAGCTTTTTTATCATGGAGATATCATGTCACTGTTTCGCTTATGCTTACTATCTGCGACATTACTTAGTTTAATAGGTTGCTCGGAGCCCGAAAAAATTGTTAAAAAAGAACCTATCCGTCCTGTTAAGTTATTTAATATTGGACACGACTCGCAAACAAACATACGTAGTTTCCCCGCTGAGGTCGTTGCAAACCAAGGCTCTTACCTTGCTTTTAGAGTTAATGGTGAGTTGGTTGAGTTTCCGGTATTAGCTGGCGAGGAAGTTAAAAAAGGACAGCTGTTAGCTAAATTAGACCCAGAAGATTTTCAATTACAATATAACGAGCGTAAAGCACGTTATGAACTGGCTAAGTCACAACTTAAACGCATTAAAAAACTATTCGACAAAAACATCACCAGTCAATCCGAGCTTGATCAAGCCGTTGCCAATGAACAAGTGGCCGAATCAGCGTTTAAAATTGCAAAAACTAATTTAGAATATAGCGAGCTTCGCGCCCCATTTACTGGCACCGTGGCTAAAGTATTTGTAAAAAACTTTGAAAGCATTCAAGCCAAACAAAACGTTTTGCGTTTAGAAACACGTGACTTTATGGATGTTGTTATCAATGTTCCTGAAAGGCTGATTGCTCGCATAAATAAAGATACAGACTATCAGCCAACAGTGATATTTGATGGATACGATAGTAAATCATATACTCTGACAATTAAGGAGTTTGATACTCAAGCCGATCCAGCAACGCTCAGTTATAAAGTTGTTTTTTCATTACCTATACCCACTGATTTTAATTTACTCGCAGGCATGACAGCTCGTGTTGATATTGATATCAGTCAAATAACAGATTCACACTCTCCTTTTGTTTTAGTACCTGTTAAAGCTGTATTTTCCGAGCCAACAAATAACATTAATAATAACAGCTATGTTTGGCTTTATGACAAACAAAGCTCAACCGTATCAAAGCAAGCAGTTACTGTAGGTCGCCTTCATCAAGATACGATTGAAATATTAAATGGACTAAATCATGGTGACACAATAGTTGCCGCAGGTGTACATACTCTAGAGCAAGCAATGGAAGTTCGTCCATGGCAAAAAGAGCGAGGCTTGTAATATGAGTTTTGCGGAATTTGCGATCAAACGAAAAGTTGTTAGTTGGATGTGCGCTACACTTCTTTTAGTCGGAGGGATTATTGCTTATTTAGGGCTTGGGCAGCTCGAAGACCCTGAGTTTACACTAAAAAAGGCCATGGTGATCACTATGTATCCTGGTGCATCGCCACAACAAGTTGAAGAAGAAGTAACCTACCCACTTGAAAATGCCATTCAGCAATTACCCTATGTTGATTATGTCACAAGTATATCGTCTGCCGGTAAATCACAAATAACCGTAGAAATGAAAAGCCGCTACCGTAAACATGACTTACAACAAATTTGGGATGAATTACGCCGTAAAATAAACGATAAAACAGCGTCTCTACCTTCAGGCGTCTATCCTAGTAATATTATCGATGATTTTGCTGATGTTTATGGCGTCATGTATGCTGTTACAGGTGATGGCTACTCATATGATGAGCTTAAAGACTACGTCGATTTTCTTAAACGTGAGTTAGTATTAGTCGATGGAGTGAGTAAGGTTACTGTTGCAGGAGAGCAACAAGCACAAGTAATGGTTGAAATTTCAACACGTAAACTAGCTCAATTAGGCATACCTGCGGATCATATTTATCAACTCCTACGCGCACAAAATACAGTGTCAAACGCCGGAAAAATTCGTGTTGGCGATGAGTCAATTCGCTTACACCCTACCGGTGAATTTAATAATGTAAGCGAACTTGAAAACTTACTTATTTCAAAACCCGGTGCAAGTGAACTCATTTACTTAGGTGATGTAGCTAGTGTTTACCGTGAATATGCGCAAACGCCTACACATGTCGTACGATATAATCAGCAACAAGCTTTATTATTAGGTATCTCATTTAGCGGTGGAGTGAACGTCGTTGACATTGGACATAATTTACAGTCGCACCTAGCTGCTTTAGAGTATCAGCGTCCCCACGGTATAAAAATTAACACCGTGTATAACCAACCAGCCGAGGTAGATAAATCTGTTGATGGTTTTATTGTTAGTTTAGCGCAGGCTATAGCAATTGTTATAGTCGTATTATTACTCTTTATGGGTCTTAAGAGCGGTATTTTAATTGGTATTATTTTATTATTAACTGTTCTTGGTACCTTTATTTTTATGAAGCTCTTTGCCATAGATTTGCAACGCGTCTCGTTAGGGGCACTAATAATAGCGCTGGGGATGTTAGTTGATAATGCTATAGTCGTAACCGAAGGCATTTTAATTAATTTAAAGCGAGGGCAAAGTAAATTAAAAGCGGCAAATAATATTGTTAATCAAACTAAATGGCCTCTACTTGGCGCAACGATTATTGCAATCACGGCATTTGCACCTGTAGGCCTCAGTGCTGATGCAACAGGTGAATTCGCCGGTAGTTTATTTTGGGTACTGTTAATTTCTTTATTACTTAGCTGGTTAACGGCAATAACATTAACACCTTTTTTTGCTGATTTAATGTTTAAACAAACGCAAGGACAACAGCAAAGTGATGATGATGACCCCTATCAAGGTATTGTTTTTACCGTTTATAAAAAGCTATTACATACCTGTATGCACTTTCGAAAAACCACATTACTCGTTATGCTAGTGATGCTTGTAAGCGCTGTATATGGGTTTAAATTTATAAAACAGTCATTTTTCCCAGCTTCAAGTACTCCTATGTTTTATGTCGACTATTGGAATACCCAAGGCAGTGATATCCATAGCACACTAGAAGGAATTGCAAAGCTAGAAGCGTTTTTACAAAAAGATCCCCTCGTTGAAGAGGTAACGACCACTGTAGGCCAAGGTGCACCACGGTTTATGCTCACTTATGCCCCAGAGAAGTCATATGCGGCCTATGGACAACTCATAATTCGCGTTAAAAACCGAGAAGCCGTTACCACCGTGATCAAAAATGTGCGCAACTATGAACTTAATAACGTGCTAGATGCACAGTTAAAAGTAAAAAGAATGGAAGTGGGTCCTTCCACCGATGCAAAAATCGAAGCGCGTTTTTCTGGCGCAGATCCTGTTATTTTGAGGCAACTTGCCAAACGAGCAAAAGATATTTTAGCCCAAGATGCCGGTGCGTTTAATATTAAAGACGATTGGCGTGAACGTGCAAAGTTAATACGCCCTCAATTTAACGAACGCAAAGGACGTCGCTTAGGGATAACTAAGTCAGATGTTGATCAGTTACTATTAACGAGTCTGTCAGGTAAAAAAGTGGGAGTATACAAAGAAGGTACACAGCTACTACCTATTATTGCTCGCTCACCTGCAGAAGAACGCTTAAATGTTGAAAGTTTAAATGACTTACAAATATTTAGCCCCGTTTTATCTGTATTTGTGCCAGTAACACAAGTGGTAGATGAGTTTGTTATTGAATGGGAAGACAGCTTAATAATGCGCCGTGATAGAAAACGAACTCTTACTGTTATGGCTGATCACGATGTAATAGGCGACGAAACACCAGCTAAATTATTTTCCCGTGTACGTGCTGAAATAGAAGCGATCGAATTACCAAGAGGATACGAGTTACAGTGGGGTGGAGAGTTTGAATCATCAAGTAAAGCACAAAAGGCGATTTTTGGCTCACTACCACTGGGTTATTTAGCTATGTTTGTGGTAACCGTACTTTTGTTTAACTCAGTGAAAAAGCCTTTGGTTATTTGGGCAACTGTACCGCTGGCTATTATTGGTGTAAGTGCAGGCTTATTAGTGATGAATGCGCCGTTTAGCTTTATGGCGCTACTGGGCTTATTAAGTTTAAGCGGCATGTTAATCAAAAATGGCATTGTACTGGTGGATCAAATAAACTTAGAGCTCAGTGAAGGTAAATCGCCATATCAAGCAGTGTTTGACTCAGGCGTAAGCCGTGTGCGCCCTGTAGCCATGGCGGCTATCACGACAATACTTGGCATGATCCCGTTATTATTCGACGTATTTTTTCAGTCGATGGCGGTCACCATTATGTTTGGCTTAGGGTTTGCTACTATACTTACGCTAATTGTGGTGCCGGTTTTATACACTGTGGTATTTAGGATTGATTACCCTAAACAGTAGGCTAACAAAAAACGCAGCTAAGGCTGCGTTTTTATTTGCTTTGTTACACAAGCTTAATTACTTTTTTAAGCTTAACGTGCCACTGCTGCGGGTTTTGTTTCCTGTGGCAGTATTTGCTTTGTGAGTATTTGATTTACCCACATAAGTAGTAGAGCGTTTTTGATAAGGGGTATTGCGGCTACTTTTTTTAACCTGCTTTTGTTGGTCGTGACCATGTGAGTGACGTGGATTTTCACCTTGAAAATCACGCTTATGCGCAGATGTAGTGTTGTTGCTTTTGGTTTGTTCTGTGTTGTTGCTCTGCGCATTATCGTCATACAAGGAATGCTCTTGCGTTTTACCAGAATCAGCAATTGAGTCGTTAATGACCGCCATTTCTGCGTCACTTAAATGCCGCCACTGCCCTAATTTCAACCCTTTAAGGGTTACGTTCATAATACGTACACGTTTTAATGTAACCACTTCGTAGCCTAAATACTCACACATACGGCGAATTTGACGGTTTAAACCTTGGGTTAAAATAATGCTAAATTGCTGCGCACCGGTCTGAGTGACTTTACACTTTTTAGTCACTGTATCTAAAATTGGAATACCATTAGCCATTTTATTTACAAACTGACGATTAAGTGGTTTATCTACGGTAACCACATATTCTTTTTCGTGGTTATTGCCAGCACGTAAAATTTTATTAACAATATCGCCTTCATTGGTTAAAAAAATCAGCCCTTCTGAGGGTCTGTCTAAACGACCAATCGGAAATATACGTTCAGGGTAATTAACGGCTTTAACAATATTACTTTGAATTTTACGCTCTGTGGTGCAAGTAATACCCACAGGTTTGTTATAAGCAATGTATACGCGCTTAGGTGGCGCTTTTAATGGTTTACCATCTACTAGCACCACATCTGATTGCGCAACTTTTACGCCCATTTCTGGTAACTCACCGTTGACAGTGACACGACCTTGCTCAATATATTTATCGGCTTCGCGGCGAGAGCAGAACCCGGTTTCACTAATAAATTTATTTAAACGCTTTAAGTCTGTCATCGGTAATTCTTCTTAAATATAAAGGCGCATAGTTTAAACTACTCAAGCTATTTTTTCGCGGTTAATTTTCGCTAATTTACGCCATAGGTATTCAAGCGGACCTTGCTTAAAATACCGACAATAAACAGCTGTAAATATAAGTTGTACAATCACTAAGCTAATGGCGAGCAGCCAATAATCAAGTCGATTAAAATTAAGCGCCCACTGAGGGAAAAGCACTTTAAATAACAGTAACTGCATAATAGTTTGGCTTATATATAAAGTAAAAGCCAACCGCCCGACTTGTTGAATTAACAGACCTATATGGGCACTGTTATTACATAATTTAACCATTAAATGAATATAAAGCAGTGCAACACATAAAGCTGCGAGCTCATTCACCGGCTCTTGTAAGGCATAACCAATACCTTGGTTATATGGCTCTAAGATTAACCGTATACTCGTCAGAAATACACTTAACACAACAAGCTTAATAAGCGCTGCTCTGGTAACCCCTTTACTAAACACCCCGTATTTGTATACAACAATACCAATAAGCATAAAACCAGCACTTGCCCACAATAATAAAGTAGGCACTGCCATTAACATATAAGCGCTCATTGCTATGTTTTGGCTAAAATGAGCGCTAATGCTTTGGTAGTAAGTATTATATATCTCAAAAAATTCAGGGGAATCTCTGTTAAGTGGCTCCCCATTGAGCCCCAACATAAACATTGCTGTCGCAATTAAATAGATAAAAATATAAAACGCTGCTTTGTTTTTAAGCTCTTCATTCGTGTAACTTAAATAACGTAATACCAGTAATGCTGACACCCCATATAAAAACAAGATGTCGCCCGCCCACAGTAAAAACCCATGTATTAAGCCAAACACAATAAGCCAATGTAATCGTTTTTTTAGTGGCTCAATATATTGGTATTGTTGATACTGAATATAAAGACCCGCACCAAACAGTAAAGTGAATAAAGTGCGAAACCGTCCTTCAACAAATATAAGGCTTAGTAAGTTTAGAAACTGATCGCTAGGCGGGGGTGTTGTGAGTGGGGTGTAATTGAGCTCAAAAATAGCAAATGAAAAACAGTTAATAAATACGAGGCCAAGCACTGCTATACCCCTAATAAAGTCCATATTATAATTGCGCAAAAGCTATTCCCTTAAATATTGTCTTTATAACTATCCGCCCATTGTACTGCTTGTTTATACAGTTTTGGTAAAAAAGCGCTGTCTAAATTTATCAGTAATACTGCTTTCTCAAGCGCCCACCAACTTCCTGTTTCATAGGCTTTTACTGTTTCAAGGATATAATATAAGTTATTTTTTTCACCAGTTAACGCCGCTTTTATATCGTCCGGAAATGGAAGTTTATCAACCAGCAAGTCCATTGGCTTGTCCAAAATAGCATCGAGCAGTGAAAAAAGCCCCGTTAAAAATGCTTCGCCTTGAATCTGCTTAGCAACTTTAGCGGCTATTAGTTCACAAAACCGTGCACGAATAACGCACATCTGCATGAGCTCTATGGGCTTATTACGAACGGTATGCGCTGTGACGATTAGACTAACAAACTTTTTTAAACGCGCCTGACCTAAATAGACCAGCGCTTGTTTTAATGAAGATATCTGGCTTTGCAGCGGAAATATACCGCTATTTAATAAACGAAGTAACTTATAAGCCAGTGCCGCATCAAGCTCAAACAACCCCGTAATCACTTTAACATCAGGGTCTGCCTTCATGACCTCTACGTAAATAGATATTACTAGCCCATAGTTATAATGAATATCTTTTTGCTCTATCATTACCGGGCGAGCAAAGTAATAACCTTGAAAATAATCAAACCCCATTTTATGGGCCAATTTATATTCTTCATCGGTTTCTATTTTTTCAGCTAACAACTTAATATTTTTATACTTTTTAAGTTTATTTACGACAGGTGGAATGTCGGCAAGAGGCGTAAGACGAATATCAAACTTAATTAAATTAACCAGTTTTAAAAAACGTTCCCATTGCGGTTTATAAACAAAATCATCAAGAGCTAATTTATAGTTGTTATGGAATAACTTGCGACATAACTCATAAGTATCATCGCTAGGCTCTATGGTTTCAAGTAACTCAATAACTACATCCTTACAAGGTAAAAAATCACACAAATCAAGCTTTAACGACTCAGGACCAATGTTGATCAGCGCTTTTTTCCCCGAGGTAATGTGACGAGTACCTAGGTTCAGCTGGTTTTCCATGATAAGCCTTGCCGTTGCTTGACCATCAGACACACCAGGAAAGCAGTTCTCAGGACTATCGCGAAACAGTAGTTCATAAGCGACTACATTTTGATTACGATTAAGGATTGCTTGCCTTGCTACAAATACAGACACCTTACCTACTTAATGTTATTTATACCAGACTAAGTAATTAAAGCGTAAATAGGAACGGATGTCACTGAACTTCAATAATTTTTTGTAACTTTTTGTAACTCTATGTATACAGTTGTGTTATGTATTGCTGCACCACATTTAACCAGCTAAATCGCGTTTGTTTTGCACAAGAGCGTATACTCTGCCATTGCTCTGGCTTGCTTTGCCTAAGCATCAATGCATTTTTTAAGCAGTTTAATAACGCATCGCTTTGTTCTGTTAAAGTTTGAGCGTTAAAACTAAATCCGTTTTCTTGATGTTTAACCGTGTCTTTTAAGCCTCCAATTCCATGCACTAAACACGGCTGACCTGCGCGCATTGCAAGCATTTGACTTATTCCACATGGCTCAAAAGAACTCGGCATTAAAAATAAGTCACCGAATTGATACATTAAATCGCCAACACCTTGCCCATAGCCTTTTAAAAACAAAAAGTTGTTATTCCGTGCCATGGCACTGGTAAAAAGGTGTTCAAGTTTACTATCGCCTGAGCCCAGCACAATTAAACGACCATTAAATTGATTAATGATCTGACACACTGAATCAATAGTCAGGTCTTTGCTTTGTTGCTGGCAAAGTAACAATACTTTTTGTTCAGTAAGGCGCCCAACGCTTGTCACTAAAGGGCCTTGCTTATCGCACGCCATAAATTGTAAAACACGTTGATGAGCAATGTAGTGGCTGCTGTCTAATTGCGCGCTTTTTGCCATCCAGCCAAACAAAGTCGATTCTATTCGTTCTAATAGCTGACTATAGGTTGCTTCATGTTCGTTTTGAATCGCGTACTCACAGCCATTGAGTATCCCAATCAATTTACCTTGCTTAGCCGCTTGTTGTAAATCACGCTCAAGTCCTTCGCCACCAAAGAATCCGTGGGCGTTATTACTTGCTATTTGCACTTCTTGGCTATAACTCGGTGAAACCACATGTACTTTGTCAGCCAAATTAATCGCACTGCGCATAGGGTTAAAACAGTGGGGATAACGAGGATCACATAATAATTGCCCATCGTAACTTAACGAGGGAAACCATGCTTCTAAGCTTGAATCATCCCCTTTAAAAGGACGAATTCCCTGCAAAGCTAAATTGTGCACCGTATATACCAAGCGCAGCTTAGCAAGCTTGCCATAACGAGGATTAAATTTAAGTAACACTGCCACGCAGGCACTGTGCCAATCATGCAAATGTAAAGTGTTGGGTTGTGTTAATACGCCCTGTATCAGGGCTTCACAAATAGCGGCATTAAACAGTGCAAACTTGGTTGCATCGGTAGCAAATGGTCTATTATCGTTGTCGTTACAATACACACTCAATGATTGACTAAAAAGAGGATGACTTATGACTATTTGCCTCACCCCTTTTTGATTCTGTGGAATTTCAAACAAAGATAAAACGTGGGTCTCTGACTTAAATGCCACACTCACTTCACCAATAAAACAGCGCTCACCTAGTTCAAAACCATAATCAGGAATAACCACATCTACCGTCAGCCTCTGAGCCACTAACACCTTTGGTACATCACGAATAACATCAGCAACACCACCAACTTTGGCATTAGGTAACGCATCATTCTCTGCAGCAACCATTAATACATGCATTAATTTACTCTTATAGTTTGCTGCAAGGCTTTCGCCTTGCTCTTTTAATTATTATTTATTAACGATGTGACTTATTGTCTAACTTCATCAGCATATCGCGGGTGACCAATACAATCCCTTTTTTTGATACCCGAAATCCATTGGCTTCATCGGTATTACGATCAAAACCAATTTCTAACCCAGGTGGGATCTCACAGCTTCTATCAATAATTGCTCGCTTAATTTTACACCCTCGATTAACAATAGCACCAGGTAAAATGACCGACTCCTCAATGGTACAATATGAACGAATATGTACATTAGAAAATAATAATGATTTTCTCACTAAAGAGCCGGAAACAATACACCCACCCGACACCGTTGAGTCAACCGCCATCCCTCGGCGATCATCATCATCAAAAATAAATTTGGCGGGAGGAAGCTGCTCTTGGTAAGTCCATATTGGCCAAGTAGGATCGTACAAATCCAGTTGAGGCTCCGGCATAACCAGTTCCATATTTGCTTCCCAAAACGAATCTAGAGTTCCCACATCGCGCCAATAGGGTTGTCCTACTTGTGCGGGATCTCTAAACGGGTAGGCAAACACATTATGCTCTTCAATAATGGCAGGAATTATATCATGGCCAAAATCACGCCCTGAGCCCTCTGTTTCCGCATCTTTTTGTAGCTGCTCAAATAAAAACTCAGTATTAAATACATAATTTCCCATTGATGCTAAACAGGTGCCTGGTTTACCAGGCACTGAGCTGGGCTCGGCAGGTTTTTCATCAAATCGACGTACACGACTTTCTTCATCAACCGTCATCACACCAAAGGTACCCGCAGCTTCTTCAACCGGCACTTCTAAACAGCATACCGTCATGTCGGCGCCATTTTCTAAATGCTTTGCCAACAGTCCGCCATAATCCATACGATACACATGGTCGCCAGATAAAATCATCACATATTTGGGTAACTCATGGCGAATAATATCCATATTTTGAAATACCGCATCGGCAGTGCCGCAATACCATTCATCACCATGGCGCTGTGACGCAGGTAATATTTCAACTGACTCACCTAATTCTTTTTTAAAATGCCCCCACGCCCGATTTACATGGCGAATCAGTGAGTGTGATTTATATTGCGTTGCAATTCCGACACGTCTGACACCTGAGTTAATGCAATTTGATAGTGGAAAATCAATAATACGATGTTTACCACCAAAATAAACGGCGGGTTTAGCACGCCAGTCGGTTAGTTCATGTAAACGAGATCCACGCCCTCCGGCTAATATTAAAGCGTAGGTTTCTCTGGTTAAATTACTTATATAACGATTTGCATAACTGGGCATATTAATCTCTTCGTTTAGTGTCAGCTGTTAGTGTCAGTGTTTGTTTTTACTGTTTGGTGTGTGGTATCTAGTGGAGTTAAATGCCATATATCATCACAATATTGACTAATTGTTCTGTCACTAGAAAATGAGCCACTGGCGGCAGTATTTAAAATACTCATTTGAGTCCAGTATGTTTGATCTGCATAGGCTTTATCAACATCACGTTGCGCAGCTATATAGCTGGCAAAGTCATGGGCGGTTAACCAAGGATCGTTGTTACTTTTAATGCCATTAATCACATCGTCAAATAAGCCAGGTTCAAATAGATTGAAATGGCCACTTTCGAGTAAGTGCATCACACTATTCAAATCAGGGTTATTCGCAATTATTTCACTGGGGTTATAATGCGTTTTTATGTCGTCAATATGCTCGGCTTGTGCGCCAAATAAGAAGAAGTTCTCAGCCCCAACAGCGTCACGTATTTCAATATTAGCGCCATCTAGGGTGCCTATTGTTAGCGCACCATTCATCATAAACTTCATGTTGCCAGTACCTGAGGCCTCTTTGCCCGCGGTTGATACTTGCTCCGATAAGTCCGTTGCAGGACAAATGGTTTCCATGGCGGTGACATTATAATTAGGTAAAAACGCGACTCTTAAAAAAGCAGATACCTGCGGGTCTTTATTGATCACTTGTGCAACATTATTAATGAGCTTAATAATTTTTTTCGCCATCACATAACCCGGAGCCGCTTTACCGCCTAATAAAACACAACGAGGCACCATGGCTTGTGTGTCGCCACGGCGTATGCGGTCATATAAATGAATAACGTGTAAAATGTTAAGTAACTGGCGCTTATATTCGTGAATACGTTTTACCTGCACATCAAATAGCATATTGATATCAAACTCTACGCCACATCTTTGTTTTACTAAATCAACTAAGCGTTGTTTGTTTTGCTGTTTTGCTTGCTGCCACATTATATGAAACTGCGGGTCATCGTAGTAACGACGTAATTGGCTAATTTGTGCAAAATCACCTATCCAGTCTTTGCCTATTTTTTCGCTAATGATCTGGCTTAAACTCGGATTGCAGTATGCAAGCCAGCGCCGTGGAGTAACACCATTGGTTTTGTTGTTAAATTTATCAGGCCATAGCGCGTAAAAATCTTTAAACAAACCCGCGGTTAATAACTGCGTGTGTAGCGCTGCCACACCATTAACAGAATAGCTGCCGACAATGGCTAAAAAGGCCATACGTATTTGCGGCTCGCCCCCTTCTTCAATTAATGATAAGTCGCGCTGTTTTTGAACATCTCCTGGCCAGTGCATAGCCACCTCGGCTAAAAAGCGAGCATTAATTTCATAAATAATCTCTAAAATACGCGGTAATAACTTTGCAAATAACGATACCGACCACTTCTCTAATGCCTCTGGCAGTAAGGTATGATTTGTATAAGCCATAGTTTTGGTCGTAATGCTCCACGCCTGCTCCCAATCGAGTTCATGGTCATCAACTAAAATTCGCATCAGCTCTGCAACCGCAATACTTGGGTGGGTATCGTTAAGCTGAAACACATGATGCTGAGCAAATTCAGTGAAATCATTACCGTATTGTTCAACCCATTGTGTAAGCACATCTTGAATACTTGCCGATGATAAAAAGTATTGTTGACGTAATCTCAACTCTTTACCATTTTCACTGCTGTCGTTAGGGTACAACACCATGGTTATTTGCTCAGCAAGATTTTTTTGTGCTACTGCTTCTGAATAACTTCCGGCATTAAATTCTGTTAAATTAAATTCGTCCGTTGCTTCAGACTTCCAAAGTCTAAGGGTATTAACAATATTATTTTTATAGCCCGGAATAGGTACATCATAAGGCACTGCTAATACATCTTGAGAACTGATCCATTGGCGATGCTCACGGCCAAATTTATCGGTGTAGCTTTGTACATAACCAGAAAACTTAACTCGTTTAGCTTGCTCCGGTGCGCTTAATTCCCAAGGATGACCTTCTCGTAACCAGTTATCTGGTTGCTCAACCTGATTACCCTCTTTTATTGACTGATTAAACATACCGTATTCATAACGAATACCGTAACCGACCACTGGCAGCGCTAAACTGGCACAGCTATCTAAAAAACAAGCCGCTAGTCGCCCTAAGCCGCCATTGCCTAAACCGGCATCATGCTCAGCTTGTTCCACACTTTCAAGCTCAGTACAGTAAGCTTGCAGTGCCTTTGTAACTTGTGATTCTAAATCTAGATTTAAGACTGCATTACCCAGCGCTCTGCCCATTAAAAACTCTAGCGATAAATAGGCTGTTTTACGGCGTTTTTGTTGTTTTATTTGTTGATTGGTTTCCCTGCAGCGTGCCACTAATCGGTCTCTGATCGTCAGTGCTAATGCATGATACAAATACAGCTGTGACTCGCCCACCACATCACGCCCTAAGGTGTAATAAAAGTGTCGTGTTAAATCATCACTTAAAGTACTTTCGTCTATCACTGGGCCTGCTTGCCAGCCTTTTACTACACAAACTTGCTCGTCTTGCTTAGTCATAATCATCGCCTTCTAAATTGGCACTAAAAACCCAACTACTTTGTGCTGAAATATTCACGGTTGCATCTTCTTGAATAACAGATGATGCGTTATTTACACTTGATAACACTAACGTCCATGGCGCGATAATGGGCGATTGTGGTAATTGGCAGACCACAGGCTGTTTACTAGCATTAAGAATAATTAATAACGCATGCTTATTTTGCTTATCAAGTAAGCTATACATTAAAAACTGCCGTGTATCTTCATGCCAATGTGTTTCATCCATTTTTTTACCTTGCTCGGTAAACCACTTAACGGTGAAGCGCTCATCAATATCATCCAAAAACACACTGTGTTTAAATGCACTGTGACCACGCCTGATTTTTAGCGCATCATCAATAAACTGAATCAATGAATGATTCAGTTGTGAGTCTTTCCAGGCAAGCCAGCTGGTGCGATTATTTTGACAATAAGCGTTATTATTACCGCCTTGCGAGTGCGCCATCTCACTGCCAGCGGCTATCATTGGCACGCCTTTGGAGAGTAATAAGGTGAGTAGAAAGTTTTTTTGTTGTTGTAAGCGCAAACTCATTACTTCTGGGTCGCTGGTAAATCCCTCAACCCCGCAGTTAAACGAATAATTAGCGCTATGGCCATCTTGGTTGTTTTCACCATTGGCCTGGTTATGTTTTTGCTCATAACTGACTAAGTCGGCTAACGTAAACCCATCATGGCTGGTAATAAAGTTAATGCTATTTAGCGGGCCTCGGTTACTGTGTTCAAAAATATCAAACGAGCCATGTAAACGCTTTGCGACATCACTAATAATGCCTTTTTCACTTTGCCAAAAGCGTTTAATCACATCACGATATTGATCGTTCCACTCTCGCCAAGGTGAAGGAAATGCACCAAGCTGATAACCACCAGGGCCTATATCCCACGGCTCACTGATCAGTTTAACTTTATTTAACACAGGATCTTGGGCAATTGCTTGTAAAAAGGTGTGAGACGCACTAAAGCCCGTATTTGAACGCGCTAAAATGGTGGCTAAATCAAATCGAAAGCCATCAACGCCCATAACTTCAACCCAGTAACGTAAGCTGTCGAGTACCAATTGTAAGGTTTTAGGGTGATCGATATTTAACGTATTGCCACACCCTGTATCATTAATATAAACATGGGGTTGCCCCTCAATGGTGCGATAATATGTTAGGTTGTCGAGCCCTCGCAGAGATAAAATAGGCCCATCACTGCCCCCTTCCGCGGTATGGTTGTATACCACATCCAAAATAACTTCAATATTGGCGCGATGTAACTCGCTCACCATTTGTTTAAATTCGTTTATATCGTCATTAACCAAATAGTCTTTATGAGGAGTAAAAAAATTAAGACTATTATAGCCCCAATAATTTTGCAGTCCTTTAGCGGTTAAAAACTGTTCGCTTATAAAAGCATGCACAGGCAAAAGCTCAATAGCCGTTACCCCTAAACTTTTTAAATGCTCAATAAAACTGGGATGACTCAAACCTAAAAATGTCCCTTGTAGCGCTTTAGGGATATCAGGATGGCGACAGGTAGCACCTTTAACATGGCACTCATAAATAACGGTATTGGCCCAACTATGCTTTGGCTTATTATTTGAATAAGCAACCGGCGCAGTCACTTTTGATTTAGGCATATCTATCGCATTATTAACCACGCTTTTAGTGCCAATGGGCATTTGCCCGTAATGACGTTCGCTCCAAGTAAATTCGTTAAACAAGTCTTTTGCATACGGATCAATCAGTAATTTATGCTCATTAAATAACATGCCTTTTTCTGGGATATATTCGCCATCAACCCTAAAGCCATACAATGCGCCTGTGCTTAATGGGGCTATATGAATGCTCCATACGCCGCCTTCATTAATATTCATGGCTATTTTTAATATTTCTGTGTGGCCGCTTTTATCAAATAAGCATACAAAAGCTTGGCTTGCATTAGGGGCATACAAGGCAAAATTAACCCCTTGATTTTGTACACTCGAACCCAGTGGCAAAGGCGCCCCCTGAGTAACCTCAAAGCAATTACTCATCATTCACCTTTTCTAAGTAAAGTGTAGTTAAGCCGCCAATATTAACTGTAATACTGTGAGCAAACCCATGACTTGGCTGAACGACTGAATGGATAAGCTGGTTTTTATCCTCTGTGACACGATAACCTGAACCAAAAAAGCAGACCTCATCGGTATTTAATACCACTTTATATGTGCCCTTCGCTGGCACACCTAAGGTGTAGTGTTGATAAGCCGTTGGTGTAAAGTTAGCGACAATAACCATAAAGTGGTCAGCATTTTTAGCATAACGAATAAAACTAAACATACTCTGCTGGCTGTTATTATTATCTATCCATGAAAAGCCCGTTGCACAGCTATCGAGCTCATATAAAGATGGATGCGCTTGATACACTTGATTAAGGCGTTTAACCGTATGCTGAATCCCTTGATGGCTTTGATGCTCAAGTAAGTGCCAGTCCAATGAATGATCATGATCCCACTCTTTATGCTGTGCTATTTCGGCTCCCATAAACAGTAATTTTTTGCCTGGATGTGCCCACATAAACGCATAATAAGCACGCAAGTTTGCAAACTGCTGCCAATCGTCACCGGGCATTTTGTTTAGTAGTGATCCCTTGCCATGCACCACTTCATCATGACTGAGCGGTAAAATGTAATTTTCACTAAATGCATACACCATAGAAAATGTCATTTTATGATGGTGATATTTTCTAAATAACGGATCTTGCTGCATATAATCTAAGCTGTCATTCATCCAGCCCATATTCCATTTATAGCCAAAACCTAAGCCATTGTGTTCAACACTTTGCGTGACCCCAGGCCAAGCCGTTGACTCCTCAGCCACCATCATAATGCCGGGATTATTTTTATAACTGCGTAAGTTCACTTGTTTTAGGCACTCTATTGCCCCTAAGTTTTCTCGACCGCCATAACAATTAGCTACCCACTGTCCTTCTTTACGACTGTAATCAAGGTAAAGCATTGACGCCACCGCATCCACACGCAGTCCATCTATGCCAAATTGGCTAAGCCAATACATCGCATTAGAAATTAAAAAGCTTTTTACTTCAGGGCGGTCGTAGTTATAAATATAGGTGTTCCAATCAGGATGAAAACCTTGACGCATATCAGCGTGTTCGTATAAGTGGGTGCCATCAAAGCAATGTAAGCCATGCGGATCGCTAGGAAAGTGCCCAGGCACCCAATCAAGTAATATGCCTATGTTAGCTTTATGGCATTGTTCAACTAAGTATTTAAAACTATTGTAATCACCAAAGCGGCTCGTAGGTGCAAACAACCCAACGGGTTGATAACCCCAAGAGCCATCAAACGGGTATTCACTAACAGGCATAAGTTGTAAATGTGTAAACCCCATTTCACTAACGTAACTTACAAGTTTGTCTGCAAGCTCAGTGTAGCTTAAGTAACGGTTATGCTCACCGCGTTGCCAAGAGCCTAAGTGCACTTCATAAATACTGATAGCCGCATCAATATGATTGCGCTTTTGGCGATTTATAATCGCTTGTTCACTTAGCAAAATAGGCGCTGGTTTGTACTGTAATATACTGGCAGTGCCCGGTGCTTGCTGCATTTTAAATGCAAAAGGATCGGCTTTATCTAAAACCTCACCACTGAGCGTAGTAATAGCAAATTTATAGCACATGTCTGCACTTAAGGCCGGGATAAATAATTCCCATACCCCACTTGCCGGATGAAATCGCATAAAATGGCGATTCGCTTGCCAAAAATTAAACTCACCAATAACCGATACACTGGCGGCATTAGGGGCCCACACACAAAAACGAACACCATCTACCCCTTGTTGTGTAGTAAATTGCGCACCTAGGTGAGTATAAGCATGCTCAAGGCTACCTTCGTTAAACAAGTACATTGCCTGTTCATCCAATGTACTGCTGAAGCTGTATTCATCATAAAATGTAACATCGCTATTTTCATAACTAACCTGGCATTGGTAAACACTGCGAGGCATGCTTGATAACTCAGCGATAAATAAATCACTGTGTTTATAGCGTAACGCGCTGATAACTTGACCATCAATTAACAGTTCGACGCGTAATGCCGCTGGCAAATACACGCGTATTTCAGTGCCACTTTGGGTGTTGTGCGCGCCTAAAAAACTAAACGGGTCTTTAAATCGCCCTGCAGTTAATGCGTTTACCTGTGCGTCATAATCAACTAATTGCGTTGATACCCTATTTTTAGTACTGCCCATTTACGCATTCCTTATTGAATGTATTGCCGCCAAAAGAGAAGCATTATCTTTAAAAATATCGTCGCACGCATGTGTGAGTGTCCGTCGCCAATTAGGATACTCTTTATCGGTGCCAGGAATATTGACTGGGTAGTGTTGCTTGTCTAAATCATCAAGCTGTAATGCAAATAAACGAGACGGAGATTTAGCTAAACATACAGCCAAAGCGCTATAAACATCAAAAGCATCCGTGTTAAGTGAAAAGGAAGTGTTTTGTGGATTTAAAAAGCGTAATAACCGGTGTTGCTCTTGCTCTCGCTGCTGAACTAACTGCTGATACTCATCAGTATCAATCAGCCCATACTGCTGTTTAATTTTTAAATCGCTATGCTGCCACCAGCCCACAAATGGCGGTACATCATGATTGGCTATCATCAGCAGGCATTGATCGCTAAGGTCATCGCTATTTACAAATTCATCATTATGTTGTTTTTCAAAATAAAATAAGCTGTTTGAGAAAATGCCACTATCAACCAGTGCCTCTTTTACCTCCGGTGGTACAACCCCTAAATCTTCGCCTATTACTATGGCCTGATTAAGATGAGATTCAATTTTTAAAATTGCTAATAAATGCTCAAATGGGTAGTACACATAACAGCCATCTTGGGTATTATTGTTTATGAAACACCACCACAAACGCCTAATCGCCATTACATGGTCGATTCGTAACCCGCCTACTGCATCCATATTGGCGCGTATGAGTGAACGATAAAACTGATAGTTATTGTCAGCAAGGCGCTGCGGGTTTATTGCTGGCAGCCCCCAATTTTGGCCGTTAGGTGCCCAAGGATCTGGTGGTGCGCCAAGGGTCGCATCTTGACTAAATAATCCCTGCTGATATTTAAATTCAGTGCCCTCATTAGCACAGCCCACCGCTAAATCATTGATTAAACCAATCGCCATCCCTTGCTCAATACAATACTGTTGGCATTGCGCAAGTTGGCTGTGTGCTTGCCACTGGAGGTAATATTCAAATGTGGGCTCTGTGGTTTCTAACATAGCAAGT
The DNA here is from genome assembly GCF_018402495.1 of Pseudoalteromonas sp. Classification (GTDB taxonomy): domain Bacteria; phylum Pseudomonadota; class Gammaproteobacteria; order Enterobacterales; family Alteromonadaceae; genus Pseudoalteromonas. Next base: position 236,625 of record NZ_JAGYIU010000003.1, on the reverse strand, counting down.
ACATCACTGTACTGTTTACAAAATGCAGTAAATTCGTTGTGTCGTGCTTGACTGCCCTGTTGTTGAAAATGCGCAAAAAGCAGCTTAAAAGCAGCATATTTACCCTCAGTAACCGTTTTATAATCAATAAACGTTACATCTTGGTCAGTATGTTCACTCAAGGTCAGAGTAGATAAAAAGTTTGTTAAATCTGGGTTGTTAGTACTATCTGGCGATAAGTTAATAGCTATATACAGCGGATTGAGTAAAGCACGATTATTTGGGTTGTAAGGACTGGCGCACTCTGGGTTATCTGCAAACAGTAGATGCAGTGGATTAAGTAAAATATAATCCATATTTTGCTGTGCACATAATGTTGCCAGCTCAAGTAAATCGCTAAAATCGCCAATTCCAAGCCCAGCTTTATTTTTTAATGTATATAACTGAATTGACAAACCAATACGTTTTTTATTGGCAATTTGATAGGCTTGTTCGGGAGTCGACCAAATTTGTGTTTTAGCAGATTGCTCACCCATCGTTAATAACGCATCATAATAGCCGGTTGGTAAATGCGTCAGTGGTAGCGCTATTTCTATATAACGACACCCATTTACAAAGTACTCACCTAATGCTGCATACTGAGCAATGTGTTCAAATTGCAGCTTTATATTTAATGCTGCCACAGTTAATGTAATTTTATGATGCGTATCAGCTTCATTAACACGCACCTTTAGCACATTACTAGCCTGATCTATTATGCTAACAGCAGGTGCGAGTGTTAACCATGTAGCCGCATCCAATTGATAATTTAACTGGGTTATTTGCGCCGTATCACGTGTGTCAACGCCACAGCAGTGCAAAGCAGATTTACGGGTGTCTTCGCTAAATATAACGTGTTCACCCGTATACTTAGTGTATTCGTAACCAATACCATGCAAATAAAACAATTGCGATAGTGCGTCCATTCAGCGACCTTAATTAATGCGTTGTGTATTTACTATACTATTTTCTGTACCAAAATTATTAGCAATATACCCATCAGCCTGATGATCGTTATCCCACTGTTTACCATTTATTAAATAGCGAAAATGAAACTCTTTATCAACGGGAAGACGTTGCTTGCATTTAAATACGCCAAGCTTTTTGTTGTGCTTCATTGGCACCGGTTGCCAATCATTAAATTCTCCAAGTAAACAGACATCATCTGCATCTGGGTGAGAAAATTCAAAGGTTACTTCTGCTTCATTTTTTGTTTTAAAAAAGCGTTTATTCAACATAATAGGCTCCAACTAAACCATAAGGGTTATTCATTTTTGCCACAGGCCAAACAGCTTAAAGAGGCGATGTGGAATCCATTCATTCACATAAAAACAGGTTTACAGTTAATCAAAGTTTTATTTACGCATTATTACAGTGCATAATTTATTTTATCGCACTGCATTGGTGCAATATTAAACCGTTAAAACTGGTTTTTAAGTCAGCTATTTAACTTAGCAATTTTTAAACCAACTACACCATAACAGCTAATACACAGACTTCTTAATTTTTATTGCTATAAAACCTTTAGCTTAACAACATCATCAGCAATAATAATTATCACCTCAAGAAAAACCCGATGAACACTTAAATACCATGTTAAAAAAGCATTCTTATTACTTCTGTGATTGTCTTTAGCATTATTATGGGCTGTTATGGGCAGTTCAATTTATACACTATATAGTAAAAAGGTTGTCTCTGTAGACTCAAAATCAAAAGAAATTTCAGGCATTGAGCTTGATAAACATAAACGGCTTTGGGCCACTAACGACAGTGGCGACAAACCTATGCTCTTCAGGCTCAACAAAGATGATTCAATTGCAAAAGAGGCGCTTGAAACTAATGCAAAAAAATAGACTGGGAAGACATGACTCAAAATAAGTTTGGTCATTTTTTTTAGGCGACTTTGGAAATAATAAAAATGAACGTAAATGGTTAACAATTTACAAAATAGAAAACCCCATAGATATCAAAACTAATATAACAGAAGCTGAAATAATAAAATTCACCTAGCCTGATTTAGACGGCAGCCCAATATAGCCCGATCAACGTAATTAAGATTTAGAGGCGTTTGTCGCATTGGGTCGACATTTATATTTGTTTACTAAAAATCGCACCGAGCCATTCGATGAAATTACTAATGTGTATAAGGTAGGTGATCACGCAGCGAATTTTGATGCCGGACTAGCCGGACTAATAGATTCATTCAAAACGTGCACCACCATGGAAAAACTGTGCTGGATCACATCTTCTGCGCTTAGTCCAGACAGAAAAAAACTCGCGTTATTAGATTCAACCAGTATTTGGCTGTTTGAAAACTTTAAAGGCGATCAGTTTTTCTCTGGTGATGTATCTAGAATTGACTTGGGCATTGTGACTCAAAAGGAAGCAATCACGTTTTATGATGACAATACTATAGCCTTTTCTGATGAGGAATTTAAGGGCATTGGCGGTAATATATATTTTATAAAGCTCGACCAAGTCAAGCAACAGCGAAGCCATGCTCAGCTATAATCACTTTAAATAAACCTAGGGGCGATTTACTCTTTGTTGCCACTATGTATGGTGGTAAGGGGCGTGAGCAGGATGCACACGCTTTGCTCGGTTTTTATTTATTCTTACAGGGATGTAAGCCAGTAGAATAACGCAGGAGCAGTTATCGAGCCCACTCGATTACAGACCTCTTGGGGCGATTAAACCGCCCCTAGTTTAAACAAAATGTAATCCGCAAAGGTCAACAGACTCTACTAACTATACCAGTTTTATTAAAAACATGATCACTCTAGCGTATTAAATAACTCACCACCTGCGTTAAATTATTCTTTTAGAACAATTACATATCATAACTTTATCTTATTATCGACTTATTTCCTTGTCGCTATAATAGCTTACTAATTTAGTACAATTGGTATTACTATGATCCAATATGTCAGTAAATCTCTTAACCAGAGTTCATCAGATTAATAAAGATCTACAACAAATTTTTTAGTGTAAAAACCGTGTTTGGCTCGGTTATAACAAATATATTTATTTTAACGCTTAAATTTGGTTTCTAAAATAACCGATGAACGAGTGCGCTCTACCCCATCTAAATTACCTATATCGTCCAGTAAATGGCTCAACTGCTCAAGATTTTGAGCCTCAACAATGGCAATTAAATCAAACTCACCACTAATTGCATACAACTGAGAAATCGCATCTATTTGCTTTAACTCCACGTTGGTTTTAGTGGTTAGCTTTTGTTTAACCTTTATAGAAACATGTGCAGAGACCAAGCTATTTAAAAAGTCATCTCCAAAGTCAACGCTATAACCCTTAATGATCCCACTTTGCTCTAATTTTAGCATTCGGCTTTGCACCGTTGAACGAGATAAACTCAAATGCCTTGCTAGGTCAGAAATGCTAGCGCGGGCGTTCGTTTTTAATACTGACAGTAGTTTTTCATCTTGGGGAGTTATCATAATGCTAATTAAATTCGTTAATTTGACTATTATTCTAATCATTTTTAACAAAATAGCACTGCAAATTTCATTCATAACCTTTGATAATGACATTTTTAATAAGTAAAACACAGTGTATTGCTGAATCATCCTGACCTTATCGTTATTTTTTCAGCAACGTATTTTTTATGTGAATAATTTAGGTGTAAAAATGCAAGTAACCAGAGATTTATTTAACGACGTAATGGTCCCTAATTACAACCCTTCAGCTGTTGTTCCTGTTCGCGGTGAAGGCTCACGTGTGTGGGATCAGAACAATAACGAATTTATCGATTTTGCCGGTGGTATTGCGGTTAATTGTTTAGGGCATTGCCATCCTGCATTAGTAGGTGCACTTAAGGAGCAAGGCGAGAAAATTTGGCACTTAGCAAATGTAATGACTAATGAGCCAGCTCTTCGTCTAGCTAAAAAAATGGTTGATGCCACGTTTGCTGAAAAAGTTTACTTTGCAAACTCGGGGGCTGAAGCAAACGAAGCAGCATTAAAATTAGCACGTCGCTTTGCACTGGATAAATTTGGTGCTGAAAAAACTAAAATTATTGCTTTCAATAAAGGTTTTCATGGTCGTACATTTTTCACTGTAACAGTGGGTGGCCAAGCTGCTTATTCTGACGGTTTTGGTCCAAAACCTGCTGATATTGTTCATTGTGACTACAATGATATTGCCGCTTTTGAAGCCTTAATTGGTGATGATACCTGTGCGGTAATGATGGAGCCATTACAAGGTGAAGGCGGCATTATTCCACCAACTAATGAATTTGTACAAAAAGTGCGCCAGCTGTGTACTAAACACAATGCACTGCTTATTTTTGATGAAGTACAAACCGGCGTTGGCCGCACAGGTCACTTATACGCATACGAAGGTTTAGACGTCATTCCTGATATTTTAACTACCGCAAAAGCATTAGGTGGTGGTTTTCCAATTGGCGCGATGATCACCACCACTGAAATTGCAGCACATCTAAAAGTTGGCACGCATGGTTCAACCTACGGTGGTAACCCACTCGCATGCGCTGTTGCAGAAGCAGCATTTGATACCGTTAATACTCCCGCTGTGTTAGATGGCGTAAAAGAGCGTGAACAAATGTTCCGTGATGGTTTAAATGCAATTAATGACAAATACCACGTATTTAGCGAAGTCCGAGGTAAAGGCTTACTGATTGGTGCAGTATTAAATGAAAAATTTGAAGGCCGCGCGCGTGATTTTTTAGTAGCAAGTGCAAATAACGGCCTAATGAACTTAGTAGCCGGTATGGACGTTATTCGTTTTACTCCTTCATTAGTGATCCCATTTGAGGATATTAAGGAAGGCTTAGGGCGCTTTGAAAAAGCTGTAAGCGATGTAGTAAACGGTTAATCACTAAGTAAAACATAGCAAAGTCTTGTGATAGCTAAATAGCTACCTCAGGACTTTCTATGTTATTGGAGCAAGTAGTTAATGCAAGTATTACGCCCTATTACTGTCAATGATTTTGCAGCACTTAAAGAAATTGCGGTTGAATCTGGCCATGGCTTTACTTCTTTACCTGTCGATGATGGGCAACTAAAAGAAAAAATTGATCGTGCGCAAAACAGTTTTACTAAAAACGTAGATAAGCCCATCGACGAAAGCTATCTGTTTGTTTTAGAAGACAGTGAAACCGGTAAAGTGATTGGTACTACCGCTATAGAAGCGGCCGTTGGTTTATCTGTGCCTTTATATCATTATCACCTAGGTAAAACCGTTCATCATTCACCCACTTTAAACGTATACAATACCGTTGATATTTTGAGTATGTGTAATGACTACACTGGCTGCTCAGAAATATGTACTTTATTTTTACGCGAAAATAGCCGAAAAGGCCTAACAGGACGATTTTTATCACGTTCACGCTTTTTATTTATGGCACAGCACAGCGAGCGTTTTGCCGACACCGTCATTGCTGAAATGCGTGGGGTGAGCGATGAACAAGGGCACTCGCCATTTTGGCAATGGTTGCAGGAACATTTTTTTAGCATTGAATTTCCACAAGCCGACCATTTAGTGGGGTTAGGCGATAAAGTGTTTATTAGCGAACTCATGCCTAAATACCCTATCTATGTCAATTTACTGAGTAAAAAAGCACAGGCGGTGATTGGCCATGTCCACGATAAAACCAAACCCGCACTTAAGTTGCTTGAAAAAGAAGGGTTTGAACACCGAGGCTACGTTGATTTATTCGATGCAGGCCCCACAGTAGAAGCAAAGCTCGGAAATATTCGTAGTATTCGCGAGTCACAGGTCTGCCCTATTACTATTGGCGAGCTTGAACATATCAATGAGCAAAGCTCAGACACCCTTGCTATTTGTAATCAAGGGGTTAGCGATTTTAGAGCTACATTTACTAAACATGCTCATTACAATCAGGCAAAGCACACCTTAATTATCAGCCAAGACGTAGCTGATGCTCTTCATTTAAAACAAGGAGATGCAGCGCGATTTTTCCGCCTGTAACATTATTTATGAACACACAACTAATTAATAATCAATGGCACGCAGGCCAAGGCCCTGCTTTTACATCAGTTAACCCAAGCAATGGTGACGTTGTTTGGCAAGGAAATGGCGCCAGTGTAGAACAAGTTGACAGTGCCATAAAAGCGGCACGAGCTGCGCAAGTTCAATGGGCAGATATGCCAATTGAGCAACGAATTACCATTTTAGAAAACTTCGTAGCCCAACTAAAAGAACATAGTGAAGAATTTGCCAGTATTATTGCCCGTGAAACAGGTAAACCATTATGGGAAACACGCACAGAAGTAGGTGCAATGACAGGCAAAGTTGCGATCTCAATTCGAGCGTACAATGAGCGTACGGGCACAACCGAAAATCCAATGCCTGGCGCGAAAGCCTTTATTCGCCACAAACCTCATGGCGTGGTGGCTATTTTTGGCCCGTATAACTTCCCGGGCCATTTGCCAAACGGCCATATTGTACCGGCAATTTTAGCTGGTAATACGGTGGTGTTTAAACCATCAGAATTAACACCTCATGTAGCGCAGTTTACCCTAGAATTATGGATAAAAGCAGGCTTACCTGCAGGGGTTATAAACCTTGTTCAAGGTGAGTTAGAAACAGGTAAAGCACTGGCCTCACATCAAGATATAGATGGCCTGTTTTTTACTGGTAGCTCAAACACAGGGCATTTATTACATAAACAATTTGCAGGCCATCCAGGTAAAATTTTAGCCCTTGAAATGGGCGGTAATAACCCGCTAGTGGTTAAAGATGTTGCGGACGTAAGCGCCGCCGTGCACGATATTATTCAATCGGGTTTTATCACCTCTGGCCAACGCTGTACTTGTGCACGCCGTTTATTTATTGAAAAGTCGCCCAATGGCGATGCTATTTTAGAAAAGCTGATCAGCGCCACCAAAAATATCCTAGTAGACGATAGCTTTGCGGACGATCAACCTTTTATGGGTGCTATGATCAGTGAAAAAGCCGCATTAGGCATGGTTGCAGCGCAAGCTGAGCTAGTTAAACAAGGTGCTGAGATTCTTGTTGAGCTTAAACAGTTAAAATCAGGCACTGGGTTTGTAAGCCCAGGTATTATTGATGTCACTAACATTAGCGAAATTGCCGATGAAGAACACTTTGGCCCGCTTATAAAAGTATATCGTTACACTGATTTTGATAGCGCTATAACAGAAGCAAACAACACCAGCTTTGGTTTATCTGCTGGTTTACTTGCTGATAGCGAAGATGACTACAGTCACTTTTTAAAACGTATTCGTGCCGGCATTGTTAACTGGAACCGCCCTATTACAGGTGCATCAAGCGCAGCGCCATTTGGTGGTATAGGTGCCAGTGGCAACCACAGAGCCAGTGCATACTACGCTGCAGATTATTGCGCATACCCAGTGGCCTCTGTAGAGTCAGAAAAAGTTAACTTACCGCAAACCCTCGCGCCGGGCTTAATAATTGAATAACAATTTAAATAGATTTAAGGATTTACCATGCATACTGATGTAAACACATTATTTGATAACCTGTGGCAAAACTACCTAAGCGTAACGCCATCGGCTGACAAAATTCATGACCTATTAGGCTCAACGCAAAAAGACGACATAATCAACGACCATATTGCGCTGCGTACTTTTAATATTGAAAAAGTAGGCCTTGAAAAACTAGCTGCACACTTTTTAGCCATTGGCTACAAAGAATGTGGTGAGTATCATTTTGAAGCAAAAAAACTCTACGCTAAGCATTACGAGCACAGCGATCCAAGCCAACCTAAAGTGTTTATTTCTGAGTTATTAGTTGAAAAATGCTCGCCTGAGCTTCAAGCAATTGTCACTGATATGGTTGCACAAATTGACGAAAGTGCGGTGACAGCAGATAACTTTTTATATTCAGGTACACATTGGCAAGTAAGCACTGATACTTACAAAAAGCTATTAGCAGAGAGCGAATATGCAGCGTGGATGTCTGCGTGGGGTTATCGTGCCAATCACTTCACCGTGAACATTAATACTTTGGCTAAGTTTGATAACATCCATGATGTAAACCAAGCTCTTAAAGATGCTGGCTTTGCGCTTAATACCTCAGGAGGCGAAGTAAAAGGCTCACCAGAGGTGCTATTAGAGCAATCATCAACATTAGCTGATGAGTACGCCGTAACCTTTAGCGATGGCGATATGCGCATTCCTAGCTGTTTTTACGAGTTTGCTATTCGTTATCCAAAACCTGATGGTGAAATTTACACCGGTTTTGTCGCTGCCTCTGCAGACAAAATATTTGAAAGCACCAACGCACGATAACCAAAGTGTGTTGAATTTAAAAAGCCCACTTTTGGGCTTTTTTTTGTGCCTAATGAATGGTTTAAAACAATTTTATGTATCGATAAAACAATAAAAAATGAGAATAATCAATTGCCCCCTTATGGGCATGCAGGCTTATGTATGTAAAATTAAACGCAGTTACTCATTTCAACTGCGTTTTTTGCTAAAAAAGGAACCTGCGCTTCCTTTTTAAAATTATAAAAACAACGGCTTATAATCGTTTTCTAATTGTTCAAATGACAAATCGCCAATAAATCGACCAAAGCTGAGCCACGTAGCAAGGCCTCTTAAATCTTTAAAATGAGGCGGCACAAATTGCGGATTTTCAATGACACCTAAGTCATGCAATTGCGATATTAATCTAAAGTCATCAATTGATATTTTACCCACCAGCAATAATGGCAACTGATCAATTCGACCAAGCTGTATCGCCACCCTAATTAAGTTGTAAACTAAAACAAAGCCTTTTATGTAAGCAATATCTTTGGTAAAGGGTAAGCCGGTTGCGGTACTGCCTCTAAAAACACGCTGTGCAAGGGTATAGCTGTCGTCTTTTGATAAACCTTGAGCAACGTAATCTCGGTAAATATCGATAAACTCAGCGCCATCAATTACTTTCGTCACCGCTTGAATACGGTTTACTAATTTTGATAAGCGACGTGGTGTTGACTTAAGAGTAATAATTTCCGTCAGTACTGCAAGCCCCTCTTGGGTCACCGTAGAGCTTGGTGTGCCTTTACTCAAGCAAGTTAAATAAGGTTGCGCTAAGCCATTTTGAGTGGTGCCTACATGGATCCAGCCCTCGTGCACCTCTAAAATATCTAATTCGCGCTGAGAAAACTTAACATCTTGATTTAGCTTAATATTATTAGCACCTGCTGCCGCATCGCTGACAATACCATCACTTAGCATTACCTCTACGTTTATTCCCGGCATGCTGGCATTGACCTGTTCAGATAAAATTCGCACCGCGTCGCTGGCATCAATATTTTTAGGATCTTCAGGCAAAATATCCGCTGCAAGTAAATTTTTTAAAGGCTGTTCAAGCATATTAGCCAGTTCTGATAGCGATGGCTCACCGGCATGAAACAAATCTTTAGGATGACCAAATAGCTCCACTGATAAGTCATGAAACTCTGGCGTACCGCGGTATTCAAGCATGCTCAGAACCGTTTTATATTCGGTACACATTTTACCCATATATTGTGCAATTGGGTTTAATTGCCCCAACTGGTTAATAATATTGCGGTGCAGTGTTGAAAATGCTTGGCGCAACTCGCTAGGAACAAACCCTAAATCGCGCTGTTGATAATAAGCACGATCAATAAGTGGATTTTTTTGACATTTTTGTCTAAAAAATTCCTCTTTAATTTGTTTATCCCAATTTATTGCATCGAGTATTCTAATGGGTGTTTGCAATGCAATGAGTTGGTCGGATAATTCACGAGTTTTCAAAAGTAACGCTTTGTCTATCATGGTAAAAGCTCAACAAAAAGTGAACTTTGAGCATAATTTATAAATGAAAAATAACAAAGCAATATCATACTTTTTAGACTATTGTTTTTATGATGATCGACCCTCACTTCTATAGCGTATGAGTGATTAAATAAAAGGGACAAACAATGAAAAATGAAATCGACAATAAACAAATTCTAGCGGTTTACGAACGCATTCAACAACGCGGAGAAGTCACAGAAGAAGGTAAATTTTATCAAGGGATCACTGCATATTCTGATATAGATGGCTACACCGTCTATTTACAAGGCAGTGGTGTTTTACTTCGCTTTGGGTTTCATAATACTTATCACCTTGATTATGAACATGACAAACACAAAGACGACTTTTTGAAAAAACTTTATAACATAGCTAATGAAGAGTGATGCGATCAACACACCGACGAAACAGACCAACCAGTTCGCGCAATTTGCAGTTTATTAACCAAGTTATTGCGCAATTAAAAGCAGAACCTGAAAAGCTGCAACTCATCAAAAACAACCTTGCTTATTACCGGGCGCAAACGCATTTAAAGCGCGGTTTTTTACTTGCAATAGAACGCTTTGATTGGGTATTTGAAGCGACCGATAACATTGATGAAATTTGCGACCAAATTATGGCTGACGATTATATTGGCAACCGTTTAAGACGTTATCCTTTGCTCTTTAAAGGCGTTGTTGAAACCTAAACAGCGTCTTTATTTATCTCTTCACTAAGTTAACATTTCTGTAAATTAATCTCATATTACACTTCCTAAATCTTTTTTCTTGGATTTTCCCACAAACTCGCCTTACCGCTTTTTAAAGTAACCTGCCCACAAAAAATACAATTAGTACTCTAATAGTTATCACACTAATAAATAAATCACTAAAAGTTACACCAATTATGTAAACAAATAATTACACCGCAAAAAGCAATCAAAAAAACATACGTAACAAATTGTTATTAAATGATATTTTATAAAAATCCAGCTTGTTAATATAACTTCATTTTAGACTTATTTTATTAATTATTTATCCACATTTCAGACACTCACCCTTTGCACTAACCTTGAATTATTAGAGCTATTACCTTAAGCTTATCTTTATTGAACGATCAATTAATAAAAATTATGCCTAAAGTTGGAATGGAACCTGTAAGGCGTCAGCAGCTAATTGACGCAACAATAGAGTCAGTTGCTCAAAAAGGGTTACAGGCAACCACAATTAATAGTATTAGCAAAAATGCGGGGATGTCCTCTGGCATAATTAGCCATTATTTTGGTGGGAAACAGGGGCTAATTGAAGCGACTGTGCGTTACTTACTGTCTAACTTGAAAGATGATTTGATCAGCAAAGTAGATGAAAAGACCACGCCAACTCAAAGGTTAATGTTTATTGTTGAATCAAACTTTGCGCTAGTACAACAACGAAAAGACACCACTCGGACGTGGTTAAGTTTTTGGGCGCAATCAATGCACGACAAGGAACTTCATCGTTTACAAAATGTAAACAGCAAACGCTTGCAAAGCAATTTAACCGTTTCATTTAAGCAATTAATGCCTTTAGCGCAAGCAAATCTCGCGGCAGAGTTAACTGCAGCAATGATCGATGGTTTATGGCTACGAGCCGTATTAAGCCAATCAGACGAAAATCAGTTTAAACACAGTGAATCACTGGCTAAAAACTACGTGCATTCACTTATCAAGCAATATGGAGCCTAACGTGACTACACCTATCTATCAAAACTTTATCAACGGTCAATTCCTTGCAAACAAAAGCGGCGAAACATTTGATGTAGTAAATCCTGCAACCGGCCAAGTAATTTATGCCGTTGAAGTTGCCGATGAATACGTTCAAAACGCAGCAATTGAAAGTGCAAAACAAGGCTTTAAAGTTTGGTCAGCCATGACCCCTATTGAGCGCAGCCGTATTTTATTAAACGCCGTTGCTACTTTACGCAAGCGCAATGATGAGCTTGCACTGGTTGAAGTGCTCGATACCGGTAAACCAATGCAAGAAGCTAACTGCGTAGACATTGAAACAGGCGCAGATGTAATTGAATATTTTGCAGGCCTTGCCCCTGCGCAAGTAGGTCAACAACAAATGGTTGGCGATGACTTTTACTACACACGCAAAGAGCCTTTAGGTATTTGTGCTGGTATTGGTGCATGGAACTACCCATTACAAATTGCATGTTGGAAGTCAGGCCCTGCCCTTGCAGCGGGTAATGCGTTTATTTTTAAACCTTCAGAAGAAACCCCGCTTGGCGCAATTAAATTAGCCGAGGTGTTTATTGAAGCAGGTGTACCCGCTGGCGTATTCAATGTAGTTCAAGGCGCGGGTGAAGTAGGCCAATGGCTTACTGCACACCAAGATATTGAAAAAGTATCGTTTACTGGTGAAGTAGGTACCGGTAAGAAAGTCGTCGCCAGTGCTGCAGGTACATTAAAAGATGTGACTATGGAACTAGGTGGTAAATCGCCGTTACTTGTCTTTGACGATGCCAATATAGAGCAAGCAGTAAGCGCGGCAATGTTAGGAAACTTTTATACCCAAGGTGAAATTTGTACTAATTGCACTCGTATCTATGTTCACAAAAATGTGTACCAGCAGTTTATTGATGAGCTTAAAACTCGCACCGAAAACAATATTATTGCCGGCGATCCACAAGATTTAAACACTAACTTTGGCGCGCTTATTTCTAAAAAGCACCAAGAGTTAGTGATGAGCTACATCAACAAAGGCCTTGAAGAAGGGGCAACGCTATTAACCGGTGGCTCAACGCTTTCACCAGCATCTGCGCCAAATGGTTATTTTGTAGCGCCAACCGTATTTGTTGATTGCAACGATGAAATGACCATAGTCAAAGAAGAAATTTTTGGCCCAGTAATGAGCGTTTTAGTATTTGATGACGAAGATGATGTGATTGACCGCGCTAACGGCACTCACTTAGGTTTAGCCGCGGGTGTATTCACCAGCGATATTAAACGTGCTCATCGCGTTATTCATCAGCTACAAGCGGGGATTTGTTGGATCAATGCTTACGGTAACTCGCCGGCAGAAATGCCTGTAGGTGGCTATAAGCAATCAGGTATCGGCCGCGAAAACGGCATACAAACGCTTGATCATTACACGCAAACTAAGTCTGTTTATGTTGGTATGGCCGACATAGAAAGCCCATTTTAAGGAATCATTATGAACCACTCTTTTGATTATATTATTGTAGGCGCAGGCTCAGCAGGCTGTGTGCTGGCAAATCGCTTGTCTGAAGATTCAAGCAATAAGGTATTATTACTGGAAACCGGCGGCAGCGATAAAAGCATCTTTATAAAAATGCCCACTGCTCTGTCGATTCCAATGAATACCGATAAGTTTGCGTGGCAATTTCATACGCAGCCAGAGCCGTACTTAGATAACCGTGAAATGCACTGCCCACGCGGTAAAGTGCTTGGCGGCTCATCATCAATTAATGGCATGGTGTATGTACGCGGCCATGCTAAAGATTTTGATGAATGGCAACAACATGGCGCCAATGGCTGGGATTATCAAGCCTGTTTACCGTACTTTAAAAAAGCAGAAAGCTTTTACCTAGGTGAAAACAGCCATCGTGGTGGAAAAGGTCCCCTTGGTGTTAATAACGGTAATAACATGGAAAACCCTTTGTATAGCGCCTTTATTGATGCAGGTGCTCAAGCGGGTTATGCCACTACAGATGATTATAATAGTGCCCAACAAGAAGGCTTTGGCCCTATGCACATGACCGTTAAAAACGGTGTGCGCAGCTCAGCCTCTCGTGAGTATTTAGATCCGATAAAACATCGCAGTAACCTAACAATTGTAACCGGTGCACTTGCTCAGCGCGTTATTTTAGACGGCAAAAAAGCAACCGGCGTTGAATACAAGGTCAATGGCGAGGTTAAAACAGCGCAAGCAAGTAAAGAGGTTATTTTAAGTGCGGGCTCTATCGGTTCACCTCACCTGTTACAACTTTCAGGTATTGGTGATACACAAACACTTGAAAAAGCAGGTGTTGAAGTAAAGCATCATTTACCGGGTGTCGGTCAAAACTTGCAAGACCATTTAGAGTTTTACTTTCAATATAAGTGTAAACAACCCATTACCTTAAACGGTAAATTAGGCTTGTTTTCTAAAGGCTTGATTGGTGCAAAATGGCTGCTTACCCGTAAAGGTTTAGGCTCAACTAATCACTTTGAATCGTGTGCCTTTATTCGTTCAAAACCCGGCGTAGAGTGGCCTGATATTCAGTATCACTTTTTACCGGCAGCGATGCGTTATGATGGACGCAGTGCTTTTGCAGGGCATGGCTTTCAAGTGCATGTAGGTCATAACAAACCTAAAAGCCGTGGCAGTGTCACTATTGCATCGCCCGATCCGACGCAGCCACCAAAGATTGTGTTTAATTACCTTGAGCATCAAGACGACATTGAAGGCTTTAGAGCGTGTGTACGCTTAACGCGTGAAATTATTGAACAACCTGCCTTTGACGATTTCCGTGGTGAAGAGATTCAACCAGGACAACAAATTCAAACTGATGAACAAATTGATGCCTTTGTGCGCCAAGCAGTGGAAAGTGCTTACCACCCTTCTTGCTCTTGTAAAATGGGTGAAGACGATATGGCTGTAGTTAACTCAAACACTCAAGTGCATGGCATGCAAAGCTTACGTGTGGTTGACTCGTCGATTTTTCCAACCATACCCAATGGTAATTTAAATGCCCCTACAATTATGGTGGCCGAAAAAGCCGCTGACATTATTTTAGGGAATAATCCCTTAACTCATACAGGAGTTGATGTTGTGAATGCCACTGATTGGCAAACTACACAACGCAATAAAACCCTTTAATTTAGCCTGTCATAAAGGCTGCTCTTTTAAGCGCATAGTCGCTTCAAAGAGTGCCTTTATGCGCCTTGCAGTGGCTCACAAGCGTAAATAGGTTATGCCTGTGATAATGCAAGCACAATAAAAAACGGAGTATATATGTGTTATTTTTATTCATTCTGGGAGGGCGATAATGACTATTTGGCTTAATGCAGGCATTATTTTCACCTTACTTGCCATTGTTACTATTTTAATAAAATGGGGCAATGTACGCGTAGTAGGCGTCACACCAGTGAGAACATTCACTTTTATAGCAATCCTGTTTACCTCAGGCCTAGACGTTGGCCTTATTATGTTCCCTTTAACCGAATTTGCCGGTTATGCAGACATAAAAGCAAGCCCAGAATATGCATTTGCCAATCCTCTCTCAATTGAGTTTGGTTATTGGGGATTTTTAATTTGGGGATTTTATTTTCTTACGTGCTTTTATTTCTGTGTAATAGAACCCAAAGTGAAGTTTTTTGAAATTCCATGGGTTAAATTTTTAAACAATGTGGTCATTATTGGTACTTGCGCGTTTACCGCTTACTTACTACTGAGCAACCTTACTTGGTATTTACCTGAGCTTGGTGATGGCTCAGATGTTATTCCAGCGTTTTACTTAATCGTGCTTGCTGCAATTTGTTTTGCGGTGTATTCAAGTACCGATATTAAATATGTGCGCTTTTTAAGTATTGCCACAACTTGGCTGTTTATCGCCCTAATTGGCTATATGTGGGCTGATGCCTTCTTATTTGGTGATAGTGAACTCACTGCGTTTACTAAAAACATCGGATTAATTGGTAATTACTTTTCTAATATCAATGAGTTTGTGTTACCACTGAATGATTACCATGAATTTTACCTGTTTTGGTGGTTTGCGTGGAGCATTATGATTGGTCAATTTACATCGCGTTTTGTGGGCGGTTTAAAAACCTATCAAGTCCTTGGTGCTATGCTGATTTTCCCATCGATTCCAATCGCTATCTGGTTTAGTGTGTTATATCACTACCATGAAGCCGGTATTCCAACCGAGGGAATTAAAAACTTTGCTATGGTGTTTGTAGGTATCGTGTTTGTTATTAACTCCCTTGATTCACTGATCCGTTTATACACAGATAATTTAAACCTAACCGTAAAACGCTTTGGTAAATTTAAATATATTGCCATGAACGTTGTCGCTTTGTCGCTACTAACATTGCTATTTAAGCTTGAGTTTTTGCAAATTCAATGGGTTGGTGCTTTAGTTATAGGGTTATTCTTTATTTGCCTTGGTTTTATTGCCTACAGCAAACTTAAAACGGTCAGCAATATCGAAGGATCGCCTAAAGCGAATAAAATTGATTACACAAAAATAGAAACTATCAGCTAGGAAAACACATGAACAATAAATTAAAACAACTTTTTATCGCTTTACCGTTCACCGTTTTATCAACAACGGCAGCGGCTAACTGGTCAACAACGATTACGGCTGCATCTGATTACACCTTTAATGGTGTTACACAAACAGATAACGATCCGGCACTGCAAGCAAGCCTTGACTACGCGTATGATAACGGTGTTTATGCCGGTGTATGGGCATCAAACGTAGATTTTGGTGATGACACCGACTTTGAACTAGATGCTTACGTAGGTCGATACATTCAGTTAAACGAACAAGTAAGCCTTGATTACGGTATTGCTTATTACACCTACCAAGGTAATAACAGCGATGGTAACTACGCAGAAGCGTATACTAAATTTGGTTACGCCAGTGACTACGGCCAAACAGAGCTTAACTTTTGGTACAGCTGGGATTACTTTGGCTACGATACTGGCCATGTGATTTCTATGATTGCGCACACTTACGAGCTTGCGCCAAATCATGCGATTCGTGCCAGCTTTGATATTTCAAATTCACTCGATGGTAACAAATTTAAGTGGGATGAAGCTAAGGGCGACAAATCGTATCATCACTACCGCTTAGCATACCAAACGAGCTATGCAGGGTTTGGTATTGAAGTGGCAGCTGAGAATACCAGCCTAGATTACGATTATGCAGATGAGCGAATTGTATTGGCCATCTCACGTACTTTTGATTTGTAATAAACAATTTTTAATAAACACAAAAAAAACACGCTACGGTTAGCGTGTTTTTTATTGCCTAGTAAACTCTTATACTACTTTTACAGTGTTTATAGCGTTATAACTGCCACGCATAACTGACTTTAGTAAAGAAAGTACGTTGGTCTCGCTCAATGCTTTTTAGCGAGTCATCCTGATAACCTTTATCTGAATAACCTAAATAAAATAGCGTTTGTGCGTTAATTTTGTATGAGTAAACCAGCTGACTACCATAATCTTTGTTGATTTCGCTAACCTGATAAAAATAAGCATCTTCATTTCTGTCTATATCTTCAAACTGTAAAATCAGTTTAAGCATAGCGCGCATACTAAACTTATAATAAAGCCTAAAATCAATAAGGTTTGCGGTAAAAACACGTCGCCCTTGGTAATCATCTAAATGACTATAATTATGTCTAACATCGACCTGCCAATGATTATTAATATCCCAAACAGCCTGTGATTGGGTTGTAAGCACATCACCTAGTTGCTCATTGGTGTAATCAATGCGACTTGCGTATTCTGCGTATAACGACAGTCTTAAGTCTTTAGTAGGTCTAAACCCAGTGTAAATATAGCCAATATTTTGGTTGTAAAAATTGCCGTTATAATTTTCATAGCGATTTAACAAACCCACTTCAAAAATAGACTGCTTTTGACCTTGAAACGTCATATAGCCTTGGTATTCTTCTTCAAGTAGCTCGCCATCTTGAGCCCAAGTTTTATCCCACGCAGCGGTGTAGGACCAGGTTGTTAACATATCATGCTCATCACCATACCAATTTTGACCGCCACCAAAGCCTACTTTTTCGTAGTCTACTTTTTCTTGATAACCTAAATCGGTCCGGTAATCCTCACCAATATCATCATAGGTAGCGTAAAGCTTATAATCGCGCTTATCGCGTGTCAGCTTTAATGCATACGCCATATCCGATTGAGACTCTGTCAAGTTATAGTTATCAATTAAAAACGGCGAGTTATTGGTATCAGCATTCGCTATTTGGTAATTAAGTGTATCTGACTGATTAAACCAATAACTGCCATCAACCGACAATACAGTGTTATGATAATCGCTACTTTCTCGATGGGTTGTGGTAACACCTATAGTGCCTTGCTGGCCTATATCGTATTGATAACGCGCCACCGCCGCTTTGGTTTTATCATTTAAGTTTGCAAAGCCTGAGCCTTGGTTACTTGGTAATAAAATATTACTGTTATCATCATCAGCAAACAACACTGCGTAGCTATGGCTGTCGGTTTTACCGGTAAGCTTTGCGCCAATATTCGGCTCAGCGATGGTGCGGGTGTAAAGGAGTTCAAATAAGTTACTTTTAAAGTACGACGCCCCATCTAAAAAAAATGGGCGCTTTTCAGCGTAATAAATAGAGTATGTGGTATTCACATCAAGTTCTAATGAATCGGTTTCCACCTGAGAAAAGTCTGGGTTTATTGTGGCATTAATTACGGTATCTTTAGTTACACCCCAACGCAGATCAAGCCCTATCTCAGTATCTACATCGCCATTATCCCACGCACCAGGTACGTGTGTTTTTTGATCGTTTCTCAGTGCGGTTAATGTTGGCGTTAATTGCAGGTTTTTACTCGGTACTAAATTATTAAATCCGGTTATTTTGTCAAACTGACACAAACTACATTTAACATCACGGTCAAACCCTGTGCTTGATAATTGATACAACACATCACGCTGATAATTTCTCATTACAGAAAAACCCCACGTAGATTCTGATTCACTGTGTGCAAAACGAAGCGCTTTAAATGGAATACGCATTTCAACTACATAACCTTGCTCGTTTATGGTACCGGCACTATCCCAAATTGCATCCCACGATAAGTCTGACACCCACTCATCGGTATCTGTCATACGGGTATCACCTTGGGCACCCAGTGGGTTTACATAAAATTCATAGCCTGTGCGCTCATCGTTAAAGGTATCGATGACCAAGCCGACAGTATCGTCTTGCCAAAGCGTATCTCTGTCACGAAGCGCCGCGCGAATTTTACTCGGATCGGGGTCGTAAGCGACAAACGCAACATATAAATTATGACCATCGTCATAAAGGTAGGCATCGGTTTTTACTGGCGGTGTGCCTTTTTCATTCGGCTCATCTTGGTAATTTACCGCAACATGTGTTGCTTGTTGCCAATGTGGCTCGTTAAGCACGCCATCTACATCAATATTTTTATTAATGTGCGCGAGTTGATAATTAAGCTTATCGGCGAGTGCATTAGGGCTGAGAGTTAAACCGAGACTGAAGCTGATAAAAAACAGCAATGTTGTTATTTTTATAGGTATAAAGTACTGCATAAACATCCATTTAGGTTTATTTACTAGTTAAAAGTAAACTTTGCTCAGGAGTGTAAATTATACAATCACATTTGTTAATAGTTGCGCGATATTATTTATAATAAAATTAACAAAAAACTAAAACACAGCAAAGGGGGAATGATTATGTATCGAGAAGTTTTAATTTATTAGAAACGCCATTCCAGCTATCGGCATCTGCTGGTGCGGGCTTGACTTGCGTTATACGTGGCCAAATTTCTGCTAGTTCCGCATTTAACTGGGTAAACTCTTTTTGCGATTCAGGTAATTCATCTTCTTGAAAAATAGCATCAGCGGCACACTCAGGTACGCATAAACCACAGTCAATACAGTCAATAGGGCTAATAGCCAAAAAATTAGGACCTTCAAAAAATGCATCTGCAGGGCATACTGATACGCAATCAGTGTACTTACATTTTATACAATTTTCGGTGACTACGAACGCCATAATGGTTTAATACCTAATGATTTACAATAACAGCCGCGGATCATACCCAACCCTTACTAAAACACAATAAATAAGTGCCAAAAGTAGACAATTTAACGTAATATACTGCGCTTACAAATTAGCGCTTTGTGCACTCCCCCTTATTGTGAGCGGAATTTAATTCCCGCTATGACACCTAAAGAGATATTAATGATACGTTTAACCGAAATAAAGCTGCCACTTGACCATGACGAAAATGCCATTGGCCAAGCCATCATCAATAAATTAAATATAAGCCCAGAGCAGCTACACAGCTACAATGTGTTTAAACGCGGTTACGATGCACGTAAAAAAAGCGCCATTTTACTGATTTATACGCTTGATATTGAGGTAGATAACGAAGCACAACTGTTAACCTCGTTTGAAAAAGACCAACACGTTAAAGTCTCCCCTGACACCAACTACAAATTTGTAGCACACGCTAATAGCAGCATTAAAGAGCGCCCTGTGGTAATTGGCTTTGGCCCTTGTGGCTTATTTGCCGGTTTAGTGCTGGCACAAATGGGCTTTAACCCTATTATTTTAGAGCGTGGCAAAGAAGTACGTGAACGCACCAAAGACACCTTTGGCTTTTGGCGTAAAAAAGCCCTCAATACAGAATCAAACGTACAGTTTGGTGAAGGTGGCGCAGGCACGTTCTCAGACGGTAAGCTCTACAGCCAAGTAAAAGACCCTAAACATTATGGTCGTAAAGTGATCACTGAATTTGTAGAGGCCGGCGCTCCTGAAGAAATTTTATACGTGAGTAAGCCGCATATTGGTACCTTTAAACTGGTAACCATGATTGAAAAAATGCGTGCACGTATTATTGAACTTGGTGGAGAAATTCGTTTTAGCACCCGCGTTGACGATATCCATTTAGACAACGGCCAAGTGACTGGGCTTACGCTTTCTAATGGTGAACAGCTTGAAACTCGCCATGTGATATTAGCGGTTGGCCACAGTGCCCGCGATACGTTTAAAATGATCCACGATAAAGGCATTTATGTTGAAGCTAAACCCTTTTCAGTGGGCTTTAGAATAGAACATAAGCAATCAATGATTGATGAATGCCGCTTTGGCGATAATGCGGGTAACCCTATTTTAGGCTCTGCAGATTACAAATTAGTACACCATTGTAATAACGGCCGTACTGTATATAGCTTTTGTATGTGCCCTGGCGGCACGGTGGTTGCTGCTACTTCTGAAGAAGGCCGCGTGGTCACCAATGGTATGAGCCAATATTCACGTAGTGAACGTAATGCTAACAGCGCCATTGTAGTGGGTATTTCGCCAGAAAAAGACTTCCCTGGGCATCCCCTAGCCGGCATTGATTTACAGCGTAAACTAGAAGAGCAAGCCTATGAACTTGGTGGTAAAAACTACGATGCCCCTGCACAGCTTATTGGCGACTTTTTAAAAGGTAAATCATCGGCTAATTTAGGCGATGTACAGCCTTCGTATACGCCGGGCATAAAACTGACTGATTTGAGCAACGTATTACCTCCTTTTGCGATTGAAGCCTTGCGTGAAGCAATTCCAGCCTTTAACAAGCAAATTCGTGGTTTTTCAACTAATGATGGCTTACTCACTGGGGTAGAAACGCGTACTTCATCACCAATAAGTATCAAGCGCGATAAAACCTTCCAAAGTATTAATACTAAAGGGCTTTACCCTGCAGGTGAAGGCGCGGGTTATGCGGGTGGTATTTTATCAGCGGGTATTGATGGTATTAAAGCCGCAGAGGCGGTTGCGTTATCGATGCTAGAAAACGCCTAACTCGATTTAATCGACCTTTATCGAAAAACCTCACAATGTGAGGTTTTTTTGTGCTAAAAATAACCTGTGTTTCCATAAAATAGATAATAACAATGAGTATAAAACGGCTACTTTTAACATTATGTGTTTGTACAATAACTAACTTACACGCAGCGGATAACATTACAGAGCTTAAAACTATAAGTGACATTCACAATGCCTATAAAAATAACACCACCACGGCTGAACAGCTTACCCGCACTTATATCGACAGAATAAACGCGCTCAATCCTAAATATAATGCGGTAATTAGTATTGAGCCCACTGCAATTGAACAAGCCAAACAACTCGATGCTCTGTTTAAAGCCGGAAAATGGGCAGGCCCTTTACATGGTATAGCGGTATTACTAAAAGATAACATTGAAACAACAGGTACATTACCTACCACGGCGGGCTCATTAGCACTTAAAAATAACATTACTAATAACGATGCCTTTGTGGTTAAACAATTACGCCAAGCAGGCGCTATTATTTTAGGCAAAGCGAACTTAAGTGAATGGGCAAATTTTCGCTCATCATATTCGTCATCTGGCTGGAGTGCAATAGGTGGGCAAACCCATAACGCCCATGATGTAACTCGTAATCCGTGTGGTTCAAGCTCGGGCTCTGCAGTAGCGGTTGCTTTAAATTTTGCGCCTATTGCGCTTGGCACTGAAACCGATGGTTCAATTACCTGCCCAGCTTCTGTTAATGGGGTGTACGCCATTAAACCCAGTATGGGACAAGTTTCGCGCGCAGGCGTGGTGCCACTTTCTAGTAGCCAAGATTCGGTAGGCCCAATGGCACATTCTTTAAAAGATGCACTCGCGGTATTATCAGTCATTCAAGGTGAAGACTCAGACGATGTATCGACACTCAGCGTAAATAGAACGCTTGATAGCATAGCGGTTAAATCGTCACTGAGGATAGGCGCGCTTCGAGCCAATAAGTTTACTGTGGCAACACAAAAGCTTTACGCTAAGCAGTTACAAACATTAAAAGAGGCAGGTCATACCGTTGTCAATGTTGAAGTAAAAGATGACTTAAGCACACTTTACGTTGATGAATACGCCATCCTACTTTACGACTTTAAAGCCGAAATTAATCACTATTTAAGCCAAACACCAGCACAGGTAACCGTAAAAAGTTTAGACGATTTAATCGCATTTAATACCGCAAATAAACAGCAAGAAATGCTCTACTTTGAGCAAGATATTTTACAACAAGCTAACGCGGTCGATTTGAGTAAAAAACAACAATATCAAAAAACCAAGGCGCGTTATCGCGCACTAGCAAACCGCGCTATTAGCAATTTATACCGCAATAATCAGCTAGATATTGTGATTGCCCCCACCGTTTCGCCCGCGTGGAAAACCGATTTAATTAACGGTGATAACTTTAAAGGCAGTAGTAGTTCATTGCCTGCCATTGCAGGAACAACCCACATCACTTTGCCAGTAGGTAAAGTAAGCCACTTACCGGTTGGGTTGTCGGTTATTGCTAATCAAAATGCTGAAGCGGCTGCTTATGCGTACGCTGCTATTATCGATAATGTATTAGGCATAAAAAAACCTGAGTAAACTCAGGCTTTTTTTAATGGCTTAGCTGTCTTACTTTTTAAGTGACAGCTTTTCGCCTTTTAAGCTTTTACGTACATTAGAAATACGCGAACGGTTTTTCGCTCTCGCTTCACCGGTAGCTTGGCCTGATGGCTTATTAGCACGGGTACGGCGTAAATGCGCTGGCTTTTTACCAATTTTATCAATCAGCATTTCACGATTACTTACTTCGTAACCTTCTAAGTAAACACGTTTAATTTTTTGACCAATTAAGGTTTCAATTTCAAACAACATGTTTTCTTCTTCGCGGCTAACAAACGAAATTGCTTGCCCTTGGTTACCAGCACGACCTGTACGGCCAATACGGTGTACGTAATCTTCAGCAAGCCAAGGTAAATCAATATTAATAACGCGCGGTAAACCGTCAATATCAATACCACGTGCTGCAACTTCTGTTGCAACTAGAACGCGTACTTTGCCTTCTTTAAATTCACGCAACGCACGACGACGGTTACCCTGCGATTTATCACCATGACACACTGCCGCTGGGATACCGTCAAGGTTAAGCTCAGTGACTAGCTCATCTGCGGTTTCTTTCATGTTTACAAACACCAGCACTTGCTGCCAGTTTTTCTTACCAATTAGCTCAGAAAGTAACTCTTGCTTACGGCGCTCTTCTACCGGGTAAACCACGTGCTGTACAGTGCTTGCGGTGCTGTTAGTTTGATCAACACGGACAATTTCAGGTTGCTTTAACACTTTAGAGGCAAATTGTTTAATTGCTGCTGGGAAAGTTGCTGAAAACAATAAGATTTGACGCTCATCAGCACAGCTTTTTATCACGCTTTGCATATCATTAATAAAGCCCATATCGAGCATACGGTCAGCTTCATCAAGCACTAAGTGTTTTACTTGAGCAAGGCTTAAGTTACCTAAGCGAATATGATCAAGTAAACGCCCTGGTGTTGCTACTACAACATCCACACCTTCTTTAAGTGCAATTTCTTGTCCTGCGGTATTAACACCACCAAATAAACTCACTACTTTTAGCGAAGTGTACTTAGCGAAGTCTTTAAAGTTATTCGCTATTTGCTCTGCAAGCTCACGCGTAGGCGCAAGAACTAAAGCGCTTGGCGCATTGTTAGTACTGCAGTCTGACTCAAATAATTTTTGAATAATGGGTAATGCAAAGGCAGCAGTTTTACCTGTACCAGTTTGTGCACTTGCTAAAACGTCTTTACCTTTACGAACAGCCGGAATAGCTGCGCGCTGAATGGGCGTAAGGGTGTGGTAATTAAGTTCGTCTAACGCCTGAATCAGTTCAGGGGCAAAACTAAAAGATTTAAAATTCATTGCTGTATAACCTGCGGCCACATTATCAAGGGTCGCAAATTATACAGTAAAATCGCTAAAACAGTTAGTTTTAAACACCAAAAACCGCTAATTTATAAATGCAGGATTGGTAGGTAGCGCTTTAGTAATATTTACTAGCTTTAATTCCAATGCTTAATCGCCATCGCTCACCTGTTTATTACAGTTTTATACACTTTACACCATTGGTTTACATTGTGTTACATAACTGTTTGCATTTAAATAAAAAAAGCAGGTATTATTGCGCGCCCATTTTGTGGGGTATTATGTAAATTAAAGGAAATTAATAATGATAAAAAGATGTTTAACTGCTGCGGTATTAGCAAGCGCGTTTGTTTCAATGCCGTCACAAGCAAATAGTGGTATCAATCCATGGCAACAATGTGGTCTTGGCGCAATGGTTTTCCCAGATAATGGTGTTGCGGCAGCAATTTCAAATATTATTTGGGATTTAGGAACAACTGCGGTGTCGTCTAACATTTCTTCAGTAGAAAGCTGTAAAGGTGCTAACGTAAAAACCGCGCAATTTATTCAACAAACTTTCCCTGTGTTAGAACAAGAAATAGCACAAGGTGAAGGCGAGTATATTTCTGCAATGCTTAACGTGCGTGGTTGTGATGTAACTTCTCATCAGCAAATTATTACTTCGGTACGTAACGATTATGCAAACGCACCAATAGATAATGCCCAATCATTTTATGAATTAGTTGAAGGTAAAATTACGACTAACTTTTCATCTCAATGTGCTGCAATCTAATAATTAAAGGGCTTAGCAGCCCTTTTTTTGGTTAAACAATGAAACCTCTATTTTATTTAATTAGCACTTTTTTATTCATCTCTTTTTCAAGTTCTGCCACGCAATCTGTCTCTGTTTTAGCTAAGCACCCTATATGGTTGAAATTAGGGCACTACAAAAACCAATCAACCACCATCAGTTATATTACTAACGCATCATTTTTTATTGCAGATAACGGACATGCTGATCCAGTTGCCGAATTAAAAGCAACAATCCACGCTTTTAATACCGAGCCCTCAATGCCATGTCGCTACCCTGCTCGTTACCAATGGCTCAAAGAGCAAGGTTTAACCTTTTTAATGCCGGCTGCAGAGTGCCCAAAATTACAGCAATGGCGAGAGCAGCAAGCAATTCACTCTGTTAGTTTAGTATTTGCTTCTGGTTATATGAGTAACCCCGCATCGTTATATGGTCATTTATTACTTAAGCTTAACCGCTCAACCGAATTAAAAAACAAGCTGTTAGATTACAGTATTAACTATGGCGCACATGTTCCAAACAATGAAAACGGCTTGATGTATATTCTCAAGGGCTTATTTGGTGGCTATAAAGCCGGTTTTTCAGATCAATTGTTTTATCGCCACCAGCACAACTATGGCGAAATAGAATTAAGAGATTTATGGGAATATACCCTCAACTTAAACGAGCGCGACGTGGCTTTTATTGCTAATCATTTATGGGAAATTTTAGGCACTGAATTTGATTATTACTTTGCCGATGAAAACTGTGCATTTCATCTTGCACAAATTATTGAGCTGATTATTGGCGATCAGTTAACCAAATCAAGCCCACCTTGGGTAATGCCAGCCACTATTTTTTCAAGGTTAAACACGGCGACTTACCAAGGCCAATCGGCGGTTAAAAAGATCACCTTTACACCCTCGCGCGACACTTTATTTGCCAAGCATGTTCAATCTTTAAGTGAAAAAGAGCTCAGCTTTGCTAAACAAATCTTTGCCGAATCAGCAGTACTCAAAAGCGAAGCGTTTTTAGCTTTGCCTATACAGTCTCAAAAAGCCATCATTGGCGCTTTATTCGAACTTGTACAAGTGAAACAAATTCAAAAGCAAACCCCGATAAAAATAAGTGAGTTAAAAAATGCACTTATTAAAGCACGCTTAAAGCTGCCGATAGGCGAAAACAAAGTTAAATTTCAATTTACTCAACAGCCACCGCATAAAGGACAAAAGCCCTCTAATAGCTCAGTTTCTACGATACATACGGCTGAGCAAACACAGTACACTATGGGTTTTAGGTTGAGTTATTTTGATTCCCTTGCCTCTGATATTGCCCGCATCCCATTTTCTAATTTAGAAATGTTGGATACCGAACTGATGTTTACAGATGGCCAAACTTACATAAATAAAATTCATTTATTAGATTTGGAGTCATTCAATCCAAACCAATTCTCTTGGGCTAATGAATCTAAGTGGTCATGGAAAATCAATGTGGGATTCGACAGACAACCAGCACTGTGCAGAACCTGTAAACGTAGTTATGTTATGGGGGGAGCCGGACAAGCTTGGCAATTTAGCAACAACACCTTAGCCTATAGCTTAGTTAATGGTTACTTGGGTGATTTAGCTAAAAATAGCCACTTTTATGATTCGTCGGTAGAGGTGGGGATCATTACCGGCACTGGCTCAGGTATAAAATTAAGAGCATCCTATGAAAAGTCATTCTTAAATGCTAAAAACCCAGCGCAAACCAAACTAGAACTGGCAGTGCCTATAAGCCAAGATATTGATATTAGATTAGCGGTAACACATGCCAATTCAGCTATGTGGCAGCTTAAACTCAACTACTATTGGCAGTGATATAAAAAGCAGCCTCTGAGTTTACAGTAGGCTGCTTTAAAAACGTGTCTAATAAAGGATTTAAGGATTTAAGATAAAATCAAAACTTTACTAATATCAACACACTGCGCTCGACTACCGACAAAATCTTGCTCATTAAGCTGATTAATTAGCGTTTCACCTTGTTGCTGTTGCTCATCGCTAAGCGGCACATAAGGCATTCTAAACACTGGGTTAACCGCGCCTGTCATGATCATCGCGGTGTTAATGGCAATTGGGTTTGGCTCGCAAAACAGCCAGTTCATTAATGGTTGTAATGAATTATTAAGCGCATCATTTTTGCTATCCATTAATTGACGGAACAAACCCGGGATCAGGTTAGACGTAACTGAAATAACCCCATGTGCATTATGGATATGACGTGCATCGTGTGCTTCGTCATCATTACCAGACCAACACGCAATACCTTGTTGTTCATAGTGCGCTATACGCTCATTGCCACCACATTCTTTAACACCAATAAAATGCTCATGCTGGGCCAGTGGTTCAATAATATCAGGGGTGAGGTCTTGGCCTGTGCGCCCTGCTACGTTGTAAATAAACGCCGGACCAATATCAAGCACACGTTTAAAGTGCTCTTTAACACCTGCAATAGAGGTGCGCCCGTAGTAAGGGTTAATTTGCAATGAGGCATGCATGCCGCTGGCAAAGCCATATTTTGTTGCTTTAATGGCTTCGCGCGTATTGTTACTACCGGTGTTACCTATAATCAGTAATTTATCGCCAAATTTGTTGGCACTGTGCGCGATTAGCATTAAATGCTCTTCCCAGTTCATTAACTGGCCTTCACCGGTTGTGCCACCAACGACTATACCGTCAACACCCGCTGCAATTTGTATTTCAACGAGTTCATCATACTTTGCAAGATCGATCTCACCATTGGCTAAGTAAGGTGTTTTAATTGCAGTAATAAGGCTTGCTTGTTTAATTTGTTCTAGGGTGCGCATAAAAAAATCATTGTTATTAATACTTGGCCTATTTGTACCATATTTACCGCGCTATTTGCAGTGATAGCCAGTATTTAATTATAAAATGGCTTGTGTTATTGAGTTTGATGATACAAAATAAATAACTGTATAAATGAACAGTATTTTGTTTTTTACTATTAAGCGAGCCACTATGCGTTTATCTGACTATTTAAGCACTCACTTTTATCACACTGATGAGTTATGCCAAGCACTCAACATAGACACTGAAACTCTTGAAAATTGGCAAGCACAGAGCATTTTCCCTAAGCCAAGTTATTGCATTAAAAATCAGATGAGCTGCAGCTCTTATTCAGGGTTATATGAATGTGAAGAATACGACGATTATTATCCCCGAGGTTGTGTAAATTGGGGGCAAGGATTAGTTAAACAAAAAATTGAGTCATCTAACCAAGCTTTTAATCTGTTTGCCCAGTACTATACCCAATGCTTGGCTAAGCTTGCACAGCACGGCTTTATATTTAACGAAGAACTGTTTGGCTGTGAAATAGAAGAGCATTTACAGCAAGTTTGGCAACAATTTTTATGCAGCAAATATGGGGTGCTTACCCAAAATGGCCTAATTGATGAAATTGTGGCTGTGGATATTGGCAGATTATTAGTAGACGACATAACCGAACTGCGCAGCAAAGCCAGCTTAGATAAAGATGAACGCACCCGTATTCACCCTGCCATGAAGCTTCTAAATAAAGCCCTCAGCCATGGCGCCGATCACGAAAAGCAACTCACATTACGTAGCCGCTATATTGATGCTCTTATTTTAAAATACGATTTGTCGATTAAATAAAGTTACAGCTCCTGTTTTGCTATTAACTGGGTGTCATTTAACCAATGGTTTTATACACATCAATATTAATAGAATTAATAAATGCACCTACTGCATCACCAAAAGCTTTAAAGTGTGGTGCGTTTTTATGGGCTTCAAAATGCTCATTAGACGCCCATTGTTCACTCACTAAATAGGTGGTTTGCTCAGCCTCACTTTTAACTGATAGCTCGTAACGCAGGCAGCCTACTTCTTGGCGCGAGGACTGTTGTAAGTTTTCGAGCTCGGTTAATAGACGCTCTGCATCCCTATTTTCACTCGATAGTGTAGCAATTACCGTTAACATGGGTGTTCCTTGTTTCAAAAATAAAGGTGCAGCTCAACTGCACCTGTTTTGGTTTTGGCTTTTTGGTTATTGATCCCACTGTGGTGCAAAGTCAGGCGTTGCTTGGCGGTCGTTGCAATCAAGGCCATCAATTCGCGCTATATCTTCATCATCAAGTTTAACTTTGTCGTTAAAGTTATCTTCTAAGTTTTTACGCTTGGTCGATGATGGAATTGTGGTCATGCCGTTCGCATTTTCCCATGCAATAACCACTTGCGCTGGCGTTGCATCGTGTTTATTGGCAATATCTATAATAGTTTGATCGTTTAACACTTTACCAACCACAAACGGCATATAGGCTGTTACATGTATGTCATGTTGAGCACAAAAAGCGCGAAGTTTAGTATTGGTTAAATAGGGATGCACTTCTACTTGGTTAGTAAATATTTCACGCGAGTCTAACGTTTGCATCGCTTCTTTTAAGTTCGCAATAGTGAAGTTTGATACACCTATATGTTTAGTTAACCCTAACTTTTTAGCTTTTAGTAGCTCAGTCAGGTATTCGCTCATAGGCTCATTGTTTGATGGTGCAGGCCAGTGAACTAGCAATAAATCAACCGAGTCAACTTGTAACTTTTCTAATGACTTTTCTACACTTGCGATAAAGTCGTTTTTATTGAGTTTATTGTTCCATACTTTGGTAGTAATAAATAACTCATCTTTGGGGATATTACTGTCTTTAATAGCTCGGCCAACTTGCTCTTCGTTACCATAAATTTGCGCGGTATCAATATGACGAAATCCGACTTCTAACGCCATTTTTACGGATTCATAAGCCGTTTTACCTTCTAAACGAAAAGTACCTATACCTAAGTCTGGCATTTCAATTACACGTTGTGTCATAGCTTTATCCTTATTAAATAATTGGTTTAAAATTCAAACGTCGCGTTTACTAGTCGCGTTTACTAAATACACCGATTACTTTTTTGATTTAAAATTTTGACCTCATATAAACACTGAGGCCATTCATTTTTATTTCAAGACTTAACTAACCTATATGAGTCCGGCTTTATTTAGGCTGAATCTGAAGAATACTTAATAATTAACGCAGCAGCTGGCTATGAGTGCCAATGCATACGCTGTTAAAATAACTACGGTTTGTATCCGCATTGCTACATTTTCCATAAAATAGCTGATACTTTTGAAGGTTTTACATAAAAAAGCAGTATAAAGACTTTAGAGAAATAGTAAGGTACAGAAATAGTAAGGTATAGGCAGATATGGATTCTTTAACACAAGTTGCACTAGGTAGCGCAGTAGGCTACGCAGTATTAGGTAACAAAGTGGGCCGTAAGGCGGTGTTGTGGGGCGCTATTTTAGGCACTTTGCCCGATTTAGATGTATTTTTACCCTATGGCGGCAGTGTTGAAGCATTTACTTATCACCGTGGCTTTAGTCATTCTTTTTTTGTGCACTTGTTAATTAGCCCTTTGATTGTTTGGCTAATTTTAAAAATACACACTGGTATGCAAGCATATAAAACCCGCTGGTTTTGGTTAGTGTTTTTATGTTTATCAACCCATGCATTATTGGATGCACTCACTGTGTACGGTACGCAATTAATGTGGCCACTTACAGAGCATCCGTTTGCAATTTCAAATATGTTTATTATTGATCCCCTCTACACGTTACCACTATTAGTAGGGGTTATAAGCACTTTAATACCAAAAATAACCGCCCCAACCGCCTACAAAATTAACGCAATTACGCTCACAGTAAGTACGCTCTATTTATGTTGTTCGCTTATTCTTAAAGTTGTTATTGACGATAAAGTGAATACTGCACTTCAAAGCAGAGATATCACAGTCAATGAATACATTAGCACACCAGCACCGTTTACTACTTTACTTTGGCGGGTGGTTGTTATGTCGGATGGGAAGTATTATGAAGGCTATGCATCGGTGTTTGATACACCCAACGAGGTTACCTTAAATGCATACCAAACAACCCCTTCTTTACTAAACGAGATTAAAAATGAATGGGGTGTTAAACGCTTGCAGTGGTTTACAAAAGGGTTTTATTCCGTTCGCGAGCAGCAAGACAAAGCTATTCTCTCTGATTTACGCATGGGCATGGAGTGTGCCTATGTGTTTAATTTTGTTGTCGGTCAGAAAGATGGCTCAGCAATCAGTGTCGGTAATTTTGAAAAAATAAGTCAAAGACCCAACTTAAACAACCTATCTAAAATATGGGATAGAATTTGGCACCCCGATACCGTATTGGCATCACCATTAGCAAAAAACAATTGTGTAGAGTAATAATACCAACTGTAGCTGTCATCTTTTGAGTAAACTCAACTCAATACCTTGTTGAGTTTACCTCTATTTAGTTAGGGTTCATCGTATAGCTGGGTTCTGTTTTTTCCGCGCTCTTTGGCTTCATATACCGCATTATCGGCTTGGGCAAATAAATCAGTAAACGTCGTTTTCGCAGTACTCAAACTTGCCCCAATACTGGCGGTTACTGGGCGATTACCTACTTTAATTTCAGCAATTAATAAATGCAGCCTTTGGCAAAATGACAAAGTATCTGCTTTATTTGTATCTGGCACCATAATTAAAAACTCTTCACCGCCGTAACGAGAAATAAGGTCGGTTTGTCGACCAAAATGTTTAAGACGTTGCCCCAACTCTTTTAAAACTCGATCCCCTTCTAAATGCCCAAAGGTATCATTAACGACTTTAAAATTATCAATATCGATAATTAATAATGCAACCGACTGCTTTGATCGCATAGCCTGTTCGAGTAACAGCACGCTGCGGCAATTCATCTCTCTTCTATTTAATAAATTGGTTAACTCATCGGTAGACGCTAAAGATTGTAAGCGTTCAGTTTGCGCTTCTAACTTTTCCCGTGTTTTAATCAGCTCGTCGTAAAGCTTATCTCGCTGAGTCGCGTTAAAAAAGCTCCAGTATATATAGCCCTTTTCATCACGTTGGGCATTAACGGTAACCGCCATACGCTCGCCTTGGGCATTGAGCATAATTAACTGCATCTCTTCACATTTTTTTTCATGTAAAAGTATGGGAAGCATATAAGTTTGGAAAAATATTCTTGAGGATTTAGTTATAATCTTATCTATATTTTTACCGACAAGTTCACTTTTTAAAAACCGCAGCTCGTTTGTTAAATAAGCATTAGTAAACACTATTATATTTAAAGAATCAGTTATTAATGCACCACATGGAAAGAAATCAGCTGAATATTCACAGCCATTTTTAGCATTAAATTGAATAGGCTTCATTTCGCTCAATTCACATAATCTATAACTGATTTGCCGACTATTTCAGGGTGTGTCATATGTAAACAATGTCCTTGCGCGTTAATAATATTAAGCGTACTTAATGTAATTTCATTTGCCATAAACTCCCCCACAGAAACAGCGGCTAATTCATCATTTTCGCTTTGTAGGATTAAACAAGGCTGTTTAATTTGCTTTAACAGATCACGGTAATCCGACAAAAAAGTTGCCTCTGCAAAGTTCTTTGCAATAATGGGATCGGTGGAACAAAAACTTCCAGAAAGCTCACCAACAAGTTCGTCAGAATTAGCCGTCCCTATGACTAGTGGGGCCAAATAATTGGCCCAACCTATGTAATTCTTATCCATAAGACTTAATAGCTCTTGCAAATCTTCCTTATCAAACCCGCCAAAATAATCAGGGGGTAAATTTAAAAAACATGGTGAAGGGCACACCATAATCAGCTTAGAAAATAACGCTGGCTTTTGTATTGCTGCAATTGCACCAATGGTACCGCTAACCGAATGGCCTATAAATACAACCTCGCTAAGTTGCAATGCATCGCATACCTGAATAATGTCTTGCGAATACCCTTCAAGAGTTGAATACTGCTTTTTATTATAATGAGAAATATTTGAACTACCAGAGCCAACGTAATCAAATAAAATAATAGTGTAATGTTGTTCAAGTGCTGGAATAATAAATCGCCACATATTTTGGTCACAACCAAACCCGTGAGCCAACACCAAGGTTTTATCACCCTTGCCAATTATTTTAACGTTATTTCGTTTAAGTATTTTTTTTGAATTTAGCACGTAACGTTTTACCCCTTTCTTATTTCAACTTATTAATGGTAGTTCAACTACGAGCCGTAACTACTACTTTAACACTAAATATAGTTTAACTTATTATAAAGCTATAAACATCAACTAGTTAGTTTAAAAATAATCAAGGGGCAAAGTACATACTATTGTATTGAATAAGTGTAATTAATTATTTCGCTTATCTATAAAAACATTGTCTTTTTAACATCAAATTACAATCGTATAGCCATTGTTAGCATAATAGCTAATGAACAGACCCTAATACAAAAAGTTAGTTTTGATGTTCATACTGTCCACGATAAACTTCAAACACTTTCAGTACCGTATGCTGTTCTTTTGAAAGATTATCAAACCAGTCATCAAATAACTCATCATCATCTTGTTCACTCAACGCTAAATAATGGGCAAGCAATTCAATGATATCGTTATGAGAACATGCGAGTGAGTCAACTTGTTTTGCCAATACACTATGATCGCGTTCTCTGAGCGTGTCCATTACTTGTTGATCAATTTGGTCTTGATGTGGCTGAGTGTCACTCATGAGCTACCTCTATTTTTCGTTATTAGCTTTTTATTATTATGTTGGTTGAATCTATTTATAGCAGCCTAAATACTAATAGCCAGTACTTTTGATCTAAGTGCTTATTTTTTGACTAGATTGTGCAAATACGCTGCAATTACGGTGCGTTAAAGACTATTTAGCCAAAGGTCAGGCTATTTAAAATGATTTGCAAAGGAAAAATAAATGCGATAAATTAAATGATACATTATCACATAACATTGGAGACATTTAATGAAACCAAATATTCACCCTGATTACCATATGGTTGCTTTTCATGATACTGCAGCCGATTCATATTTCATTATAGGTTCAACCATCAAAACCGACCGCACTATCGAAATTGACGGTAATACATATCCCTATGTACCTATTGATGTTTCATCTGACTCACACCCATTTTATACAGGCAAACAAAAAACGCTGGCATCTGATGGCCGCGTTGCGCAATTTAATCGTCGTTTTAAAAATCTGTCTACTGCTAAAAAGGAAAGCAAATGAAAGTATTAAGTTCATTAAAAAGCGCAAAGCAACGACCAGGTTGTCAAATTGTAAAGCGTAAAGGGCGCGTGTTTGTGATATGTAAAGATAACCCTAGATTTAAGGCCGTACAGGGTATGAAGAAAAAATAGTGGAATAAAATAATAATGCCGAGTTTATTACTCGGCATTTTTGTTAAAGAGTGTTTAGTTGTTTAGTTGTTTATTTAACTTCAACAGAAAACTCAGGCACTGCCTGAATAACCTTTTTCACGGTGCATGTATTTACAGCAGCAATAAGTGCTTTTTTATATTTATCGGGGAAACCTTCAGGCAACCCAATTTCAATAGAAAAACGTTTTTTACCGTTTTCATCCACATTCTCGTTATTTTGTGTCAGCGTCATGCCGTCGGTTGAGATCTCTCTTTGCTGACAAAACTTACGAGCGTAAAAACCAGCGCACAAAACCATGCTTACCAAAAAGTAGTCAAACGGTTCTGGGTGCTCTGCCCCACCACCTGCATTGATGCTTTGATCGCTTATCACTTCATGCTCACCAAACTTAGCACTCAACTTTTGACCGTCTAACATTGAAACTGAAATTTCCATTGCTAATCCTTATTTTCCAAACAGTAATTCAAAAAAGCCAGGAGGCTCATGTAATTTGTGATATTTTTTGCGTAAATTATCAATCGCTTTAAGTGGTTGTTTTGCAGCTTCGAGTCCTTGCTCATTCGCTACTTTTTTTGCCAACTGGGCTTGAGCAAGGACCTTATCGAGCCCTTGCACCGACTTCTCAGCTTCTTTATAAAATTTGGCTTGCTTACCTTGCGCTATCAATTCAATAAATCGATCGATAGCACTATTAAATTCTGCTAGCTGGGTTGCTTCAACACTTTGTTTATAAGCCAGCCCAATACTTTTCATGGTCTTTTCTAAATCACTTACGTCATTAGCGGCAACTGTTTGACTAAAGAGCAATACTATTAACAATAAAACTGCTTTCATTCATAAATCCTAAAAAAATTAATTGCTGCATACATGCTAAACTTACTGGGGTATTATATAGCATAACGCTTAGATGTCACCAAGGAGCTAGTTAGTAAGGTAAAAAATCGAGCTTTATAAAATCTATAGAGAAACATATGCCATTGTTTAAATTGTACCGCCTGATAACTTATACCTGCCTGCTATTAAGTAGTTGCAGTATTAATGCCTTAGAGATCATATTCATCAATCCTGGCTTTTCAAATTCCATTGAAGCTGAGAGCAATAAAACCGGTGATTTTTGGTTTCATGTTTCTAAAATTATGCAAAATGCTGCCACTGATTTAGATGTGACATTAAATATAAAGTACGCCAACCGAAATCATATTTTAATGAAAGAGCTGATTCAGCAGGCCATTAACGACAAGCCTGATTATTTGATATTAGTAAACGAAAAAAATGTCACCAGTCATTACCTATCTAAAATAGACAGTAAAAATGTCCCTATTTATTTTTTATTAAATCGCCCTTCTTTAGCATCACTCGAGAAGCTACGTACAAATGGCACCAATGTGATCGGCAGTATAATTCCCAATAATCGTGTTGCAGGCAAACTATTAATGCAAGAACTTTACAATAGGGTTAGCGAAAAGACACAAGCGCATACTCTCGCATTATTAGGTGATTACACAACCCCTGCGGCTGTTATGCGCACCCAAGGTTTAATGGATTTTTTAGCGCAAACACCGCAAGTAACGTTAATCGCTGAAGAGGTTGCAAATTGGTCAGAGCAAGAAGGCTTCACAAAAACCATGGCCTATATGCAAAAAGCCCCTGAAATTAACATTATTTGGTGCGCAAATGATGCCATTGCGTTTGGTGCTAAAAGAGCATTAACACAACTTAACAAACAATCGCAGGTTATTGTGGGAGGGATTAACTGGGATTCTGAGCCTAAAAATATTTCAGCGCTTGATATAACGATTGGTGGCCATGTATTTTTAGGTGCTTATGCAATTGTTAACCTATTTGACAACCATAAAAATGCTAATCATTGGCCCCTTGAACATACTAGGGTTAATATTTTTCAGCCACTCAACGATACAAATAAACCTTTATATAATGCAATTAGTGCAAATAACTTAGCAAAAATAGACTTTTCGCAGTTTAGTAAAACCCGCCCAGACAAAGTTGAATTTACTATAGAGAACTTAATACTCGCGCTTGAGTAATGTAACTGTAAAGCCCCTTTACAGTTACATTGATTACTTTAAACGTCGTTATTTATGATCTATTAGATAACCAGAGTGTTTGATACGGTGCTAATTGCATAATTTTAAGCTCTTCATCCAGCACTGTTTTAGAGAGCAGCTCATGCCATTGCTGTGTATTTATTAAGTTCAAATCGGCCAAAGTTAAGCTTTGTGGCTGACTGCTGATATTATAAATACAAAAAATACTTTGCTGGCGGTCAATGCTTTGTCGCCAAAAACCAAATAACCCCTCTCCTAAATGCAAAGTAAACTGTGTTGCATTAGGATGAAATGCCGCTTGCCTTTTACGCACTGCTAATAACTGTTTTATTCCATTGAATACTTGATGATGATGACTATATTTTTCTGCAATTGCCGCTAATAATTTTGACTCTTGCCAGCGATGACGGTTAATGGCGCGATTGTGCTGCGAATTATCAAAGCGTTCATAGTCATTAGTGGTGCCAAGTAAACTATGTATATACAGCCCTGGGATCCCCTCCATTGCAAACATAATGGCGTGAGCACATAAAAAGCGCTCAAGGCCAAATTTATCCGCGCCATTATGCGTTCCTTGTAAGGCATCAAACAAGGCAATATTTAGCTCATACGGGGTATGTGTGCCATCGTGACTAGTACGCATTGAAACGCGTCCCCCAAATTGCATGGTGGTACTGACTAAAGAAGCAACCTCACTGGGTTGCAGCAAGCCTTCAATTGACCTTAAACCAATGCCATCGTGAGAAGCAATAAAATTAAAATACGCAGTGCCGTTTTGTGCAGGCGGCATACTCATCATCCAATGCTTAAGCGCCGTACTATCACCACTGAGTAAGGTATGCAATAACAGCGGCGGCAAGGCAAAGTTGTAAATTGCATGGGCTTCGTTGGCATTACCAAAGTAAGACAAGTTCTCCTGATTGGGAATATTAGTCTCGGTGATGATCACCACACTTGGCTCGGCATGCTCAATCAGCGTTCGTAATAAACGCACTACTTCGTGGGTTTGCGGTAAGTTTATACAACTGGTATTAAGTTGTTTCCATAAAAAGGCCACAGCATCAAGGCGAAATAAGCAAATACCGTTGTCTAAATAATGACGAATAATGCCGACAAACTCTTTTAATACTTCGGGGTTTTCAAAATTAAAATCCACTTGATCGTGACTAAATGTACACCATACATGCTTATCACCGCTTGCTGTGGCTACCGTATGTAATAATGGCGAGGTTCGTGGGCGCACGACTTGGCTTAAATCGTCAGTTAAACTGGCTGTTTTAAAGTAATCTTTTCCGGGGTGTGTGTCGGTTAAAAAGTTTTCAAACCAAATACTTCGACTAGAGCAATGATTAATGACTAAATCAGCCATCAGTTTTACATCTTTTGCAATCGCGTTGATGTCTTGCCAGTCGCCCAGCGCTTCATTGACTTGCGCATAGTTCATTACCGCAAACCCTTCATCTGAGCTATACGGATAAAAGGGTAAAATGTGCAGTGCATTAAGCTGATGATCGCACTGCTCTTTTATAAAGCGATGCAAGGTTTTTAAAGGCGCCTCCAAAGGGGTGCCTACGGCTAAATCACTGTCTTCATGGTTTATAATCGAATCGCCATAGGCAATTAACACAACATCTTGCTCATCCCAGCGATTGGTGTGTGGCGTGGGATCGCGAAGTGGGTTATCACCTAAAATTAAGGTGATCAATTCTTCAGTCAATTCGCTTACTGCTATCGGTAATTCAACCCCTTGATAAATAGCTTGTAAATGTTGTTCAACTCGTTGAAAAAACTGTTCTTTAACTATATTCACAGGCGCCTCGTTTAATGATGTTAACTGTATTGCTCGTTATCTAGCTCTACGGCTTCTTTTAAACGCTCTAGTACGTCAGGCATTGCCGAGGCTACACGGTTCCAACTCGGCACAAAGGGGGCTTCCATTGGGTTTTCTAAAAAGTGCTGACCGGCATTCATGATATTTTGCGCAAACATTTCAACGGCTTTTTCTTCTTGGTGAATATCAAGGGTTAAACCGTTCATTAACGCATCATTATGATAGGTTTCAATAAAGTCTAAGCCAATGCGATAATATGTGGCTTTTAATGAGCGAATGGTTTCGCTGGTAAAGGTAACCCCTTGCGTTGCTAACTTTCTAAATAGTGCTTTGGTGATATCAATCGACATTTTAGAAAGGCCAGCAGTTTGGTCGTCGAGCGATAACGCCTGATGTTTATGATCGTAGTTATCCGCAATATCGACTTGGCATAATCGGTTATGAGAATAATTACGGTACATTTCACTTAATACGCCAATTTCTAACCCCCAGTCACTAGGAATACGAATATCGTTTAATACATCACGTCTAAATGAAAACTCACCGGCTAATGGGTAGCGAAACGAATCCATGTACTCAAGGTAATCACGGCTGCCTAAAATGGTTTTAAACGAACGTAATAACGGAGTAACCAATAACCGCGATACTCGACCATTTATTTTTCCATTAGCAGTACGCGGGTAAAAGCCTTTACAAAACTCATAGTTAAATCGAGGGTGTGCCACAGGGTATATTAACCGCGCTAATAAGCCTCGGTCATAAGTTAAAATATCGCAATCATGTAGTGCTATTGACTCAACCTCCGCAGTAGCTAGTTTATACCCCATGCAATACCACACATTACGCCCTTTACCAAGCTCACGTGGCGCCACACCTAAGGCTTGAAGCTCTTTATCGAGCGCTTGTAAGCGTGGCCCGTCGTTCCAAAGTACTTTGTGGTTTTGATCAAGCGCTTTAAAAAAGTTAAGTGCATAACGGTATTGGCTTTCGTCGGCTCTGTCTAGCCCTATAGTAATTTGCGATAAATACGGTACTTTTTGCAGCTCTTTAACAATATTTTGTAGCGCGGGGCCTTCTAACTCGCTGAATAATGAAGGCAATATAAGCCCCATGGGTCGCTGTTTACTAAAACCAAGTAACTCTTTTTCTAAATCGTCTACGGGTCTGTTGGCAATATTATGTAACGTTGTAATGATGCCATTTTGATAAAAATCAGCCATATAAACTATACTCCTCAAAATTGGGTAAAATGCTGTTAATACAAGGTAATGCAGTGATTTCTTCTACCCAGCCTAACGGCGCTGGCAACTGAGAATAACGCGCTTTGTTATGGGTTAATTTAACCGGCTTTTTACTCTCTGGATTGGCAATAATAATGGCAATATCTGCCTCTTCGAGCATTTGCTTATCGTTATCACTATCCCCAAGCGCAATAATGCTTAGCGGCTTAGTAAACTGCGCAGTAAACTGTTTCACTAGCCATTGTTGCGCCATGCTTTTATCGGTATTTTTACCAATATGAATAAAGCGCCCGCCTACTTTAACGTCGTAGCCGTACACTGTTATTGCGTTTATAAATTCGTTGAGTTTGTGCTCTTCGCCATGCCAGCAGAGCGGATCTGAATATTGACGATTTTGTGCTTGCGCCGCCTGTATCGCGTTTAACCCAGTGA
Organism: Pseudoalteromonas sp.; assembly: GCF_018402495.1. Taxonomy (GTDB): domain Bacteria; phylum Pseudomonadota; class Gammaproteobacteria; order Enterobacterales; family Alteromonadaceae; genus Pseudoalteromonas. Next base: position 196,680 of record NZ_JAGYIU010000003.1, on the reverse strand, counting down.
TGTGCATTACCTGCTCACACGATAACTCACTGAATAAACTATATTGATCGCTGTAATCTTTTTTTAGGTGTGTTAAATCAGCCCATAAATTGCTAATGGGTGCCGCAAATGAATAACACCAATAGCCTTGGTATTCGCTGCAGCCAATGGGTCTGAGGGTAAAGTAATTTTCAGGGATATAGACAGCCGAGCCATTTTCAACAATAAAAGGCTGTTTAATATTGAGTGCTTGTTGCAGTGCTACCACTTCACTAAACGTTTTACTGGTGTTAAATATCACCGGCACACCGCTGTATTGCAGCTCTTGTAATAAAGTGTCGACCGCTTCGGTGCTGTAGTCGTTATGATTTAATAACGTACCATCTAAATCGGTAAAAATAATGGGTTGACTAATATTGTCGCTAGTAAGCTGCATTGCGACTACATCACGGTGACTATCAAGCTCTATTAATGCATTCGCTTTAGCACTGAGGGTATTTAAATTTTCTCGGGTAATACGTTCAAAGTGAGAAATAAACCACAGTAGCTGCTCGTCAGTCATGGTACCCGCACCTTGGCCGTGTTTAGCAATTAACTTGTGCTCTTGCTCTTGTCGCCATGCAAACACATCATCAAAACTCGGGGCTTTGAGCATTATTGTATAGTCAATTTTATTAAATACAGCTTTATACTCATTGGCTAAACAGCTATTAATACAGCGACGCCACGCACCTTGCTGATCGTATGATTTTTCTAGCTCATTAATAGGCTCAATTAAGGTAAAAGGCTGCTGTGGTTCACTGGCTACACACCACCCTTCTAAAATAACAATATCGACTGGCTGGCTATTAGTTAACCATTTATTTTTTGCTACGGGTTCATCTTGTTGCTTGTCAAAACGCGGCAGCGGTACATTTACTTCTGCATTTAATAAACGACTAATGGTGTTATCCATAAGGGCAACATCATGTGTGCCTGGAACTCCACGGGTGGCAAATAAACAATGTATATCTTGCGCTAACTGCTGACGCTTTTGGGTTGATAAATAAAAGTCATCAATAGAGAGTGCGACACAATTTAGGTGGGTGTTTTGCTCAAACCAAGTCACTAAATAGTCACCAAGCGTGGTTTTTCCTGAACCTTGGCAGCCATTAATCGCGACAAGTAAAGGCGCATTTTTTTTGCTGGTTAACATATCCTGAGCAATCACAGAAAAATACTGCTCACTAATATATTGATATTTCAACGGCAATTGATGTTTTACTAAAAAAGCATTTATATCCACACTATTGGCCTCCAATATAACAATCCCTTAATCAACTATAGGGTATGACTAAGGAAATGCAGTTACTAGACCAATATTATTTATTGTTACTTTTTAGTAGGTTAAAAAAAAAGCGCATTTAAAATGCGCTTTTTTGGTGCAATATTTTTAGCCACAGTGCAAATTTAACTCTGGTTGCTCTGTGCTTTGGGTAATACTAAGTTTAATACTATGCCTAAAATAGCGCATAAGCTCACACCTTCAAGGCTAAACTGGCTACTACCAATGTGCATACCACCAATACCGCAAATTAAAATAAGCGCCACAATACTTAAATTGCGAGGTTCGCTTAAGTCATCGCCCGATTTAACCAATGTATTTAAGCCAATAACGGCAATAGAGCCAAATAATAAAATCATTATGCCGCCCATCACAGGGACCGGAATGGTTTGCAAGCCCGCGCCCATTTTAGCTACAAAGGCTAAACATATCGCAATAATGGCAGTCCACATCATTACTTTGGGGTTAAAGTTTTTAGTAAGCATTACCGCACCAGTTACCTCTGAGTAAGTGGTGTTAGGTGGGCCGCCAAATAAGGATGCAGCAGACGTGGCTAAACCATCACCAAATAAGGTGCGATGTAGTCCTGGTTTTTTCAAATAGTCTTTTTTTGTAACTTGGCTAATTGCCATCATGTCGCCAATGTGTTCAATAGCAGGCGCAATTGCCACCGGCACCATAAATAAAATAGCCTGCCATTTAAACTCTGGCAGTACAAAGTTAGGCACTGCCAACCACTGTGCATTACTGACTGTTTCAAACTGTACTACGCCCATAAATAACGATAGCGTGTAACCGGCAACAACACCGGCTAAAATAGGGATCAGTTTAAATACCCCCTTACCCCACACGGCAAACACTAAAGTGACTAGTAATGAGAGCATAGAAATAATAATGGCACTGTCGTAGGCAATAATTTGTGTGCCGCCATCGCCACTTTTACCCATCGCCATATTCACTGCCACAGGCGCTAGCGCTAGGCCAATCACCATAATCACTGGGCCTACCACAATTGGCGGCAAAATTTTATGTAAGGTTGTAGTGCCTTTAAACTTCACTAATAAACTTAACAGCATATAAGTAAAGCCGGCCGCCATTAAGCCGCCCATAGTGGCGGGTATGCCCCACATTTGCACTGAGGCAATAATAGGTGCAATAAACGCAAATGACGAGGCTAAAAAAATGGGCACTTGGCCTTTAGTGACAAATTGAAACAACAAAGTACCTAAACCTGCGGTAAACAAGGCAACACTCGGATCGAGGCCGGTTAAAATAGGCACTAATACCAGCGCACCAAACGCTACAAATAGCATTTGGGCACCGGTTAAAATGGTTTTTATTGAAAACGTAGAATTATTTTGCACTGCTAAACCCTAGTAAACCGTACCGAAAATTTTATCACCTGCATCCCCTAATCCTGGGATAATGTAGCCTTTTTCATTAAGGTGGCTATCAACTGAGGCCGTAAAAATCTCTACATCAGGGTGAGCGGCTAATGTTTTTTCAACGCCTTCAGGCGCAGCAACCAGTACAATAACTTTAATTTCTTTACAGCCCGCTTTTTTCAGCATATCGATGGTGGCGATCATAGAACCACCAGTAGCCAGCATTGGGTCAATAACTAAGCTTAAACGCTCATCAATATTACCTACTAGCTTTTCAAAATAAGGCACTGGCTCAAGAGTTTCCTCGTTACGCTCTAAACCCACTACACTCACTTTAGCCGCTGGGAGTAATTGCATTACGCCGTCCATCATCCCAAGGCCCGCACGTAAAATTGGCACCACGGTAATTTTTTTACCCTTAATATGCTCAACTTTAAGTTTATTACCGTCCCAACCTGTAATTTCGTTATCTTCTAATTCTAGGTTTTTAGTGGCTTCGTAAGTTAATAATGTGCCAACTTCTGAACACAACTCGCGAAAACTTTTCGTGCTAATTCCATGCGCGCGCATTAAACCTAACTTATGTTGAACAAGGGGATGAGAAATAACGTGAATAGCCATAGTAATAAACCTAGTGATAAAAAATTTGACGTATTTTATATTAAAACAGGCCGTTTGACTGTTAATTTTAGCCCTGATTTCATAGTTCGTGCCAAAATATTTAATTTAGCCATAACTGTTCAACTTTTTGTGTTTATGAGTTGTTACTGGCTAACCAATTATTTACCTGGGCTTGCATGTAGCCGTTAATTTTTTTGTGCTCGGGGCTCCACCCAAGTAAGAACCGATAAAAGTCTGCCCACGCCACCGGCCATAAATGAGCCCATTGTGCAATAACGTCATCCGCATTCACTGCTGGTTGGTAATGACTAAGTGCGTTTTTAAACTGACTAAAATAATAGTCGAGGTAAGTTTGTGCGTGTTTGTGAAGCTCAGAATCATCCAAACAACTGGTCATAAAATACATAACATCTACCACCCCAACACCCGCACCCACATATTGAAAGTCATAACCGCGTATATGCCCTTGGCTATTTGCTGCAAAATTAGCAAGCTTGGCATCACCATGAATTAACGTTTGGTAGTCACATTGCTTTAACGCACTGTTTAACAATGATGCAGTCTGTTTAATATCGGACTTTTCAGGCAAGTTATTAAACTCATCTGGCCGCGTAGCTAAATGCCAATAGCTTCCTTGCGCCCATAAACCATCAAACTGTGCATTTAAATGAAAGGCATGAAAATATGCCAACCACTTTAATATCGCCTTTATATTATTAGCGGTTGCTTGGGTGTATTCCTGTTTTGAAAAATCTTTAAACACCAAGGCATACTCATCCACCTTATTGATTGCTTTAATACAATCAATGCTTTGTGCTTGCTTGGGAAGTTTATGACTAAATTGCTGATAAAAGGTATATTCAACGTGGTAAGAGTCACGTTTCCTGTTAAGCGCAAACGCACTTTGTTTAATTTTAGAATGATTAATGTGATCGGGTACTTTAATCGCTTTAATCACACAGGCCTGCTCATCAAGCTGACACTTCACAATATGGCCGCAGCCGCTCCAAAGTGAGGTTAGGGTTTCGCCAATGGCTATACGTTGAAAATGCGGGGTAATTAAAGGAAGATAAAAAGACATAGCCATATTAGTTTGCTAAATTTTAGTTAGTTTAACATTAGACGGGGGTTTTGATAAAAGGTCTTAATAAAAACACCCTTCGCGCACAACATGAAATACAGTGTTAATAGCAAAACTAACCCGCCGTTTTTTTGCAATTGCTATGGCACACCCTGCTTGTTATTTATATTACTTAAAGCATGGTTTGAAAGCATTGAAAGTACAAAATTTAAGATGGGTGTCTGCATAACTTGCAAACATTTGTGGAATGGGCAGGCTTTTCTATTCGTTATTCGTTTTAGGCTAAAGCGTATTATGAGCAACAAAAAGCCAAGGGTAAGCCGCATAACAGCATAATTAGATCACTGGCATTTAAATGGACAAGGATTGTATTTAAGTGTTGGAAAACGAATACACCCTACGATGAATCGACGTATTTAGCGGCCTTAAAACTCAGAGGCTCACCACTTTTAAAATTTGCAATTAATAGCTAAATTTTACTAGTCGTCCACCTCAGGGCGTGTTGTTATGTTTGCACTACTTCCATGGAATCCATGACTTTGGCGCATGACCTGTTACCGCTACTTTTAAAAACAATAGGAAGCAATAAGGAGCTGCCAGCATACCGAATACAGACCTAAAATCTAGGATATTGAGAGTGATTTCACCACTCTCAAATAACGCAAATAGCAAACTACTAAACGCAATAAGTGCACAAATGATAAATATTATTGCTAAAGAGCGAATAAACAAATTAACTTTTTCTCCGTTCCATGGTGCTTCCATAAAACCTCCTTGTAAACATAACGCCCCTAGCAGGGGATTTTATGAGTGTTTTGCAGCGAGTAAAATTCCCGCTGACTTGGCTTGTTAGAGCCTAGCTTAACTACACCTAACATGATAAACCACTAAAAACATTGCATGATCAATAGTGGCCTTTGGATCTGTCATTTCGATTGCGTCAGACACTTCACATTCTGAGCTCAGTGATTTCACAAAGCCTTTTATAGTATTAGCTCGTTTATCTTCATCATAAAATGGGCTAACGGTATTTAATTCGAATACGCACAAATAACTACTACTTTCATCTTTTGGCCATGATGGTTCTTTGAAGCAAGAGTAGCCAACATTTTCACCTTCAGAAGCTTTTACTTCCATCGCATTTGAAATCGTAGCCAGCAACCCGAGTAATATGATAAAAACCTTCAATTTGACTCCAATACTTCTAAATACGACGTTATTTGGTAAACGGTACGCTTCGTTCCAAAAATACTCATTTCGGTTTCATACTCAGAATAAGTTGGAATTATTCTTTCACCGCCAAATGGATTTACCTCATATATACCCGTCTTTTTTCCATACATTTTCAGTTCGATAATCTTCAGTCACTTTATCCGGCAGAATATCTTGAAGGTTCTTTGGAATTCGCATTCTCAGTAGCATGTCATCAATACAATAATATTCATTATCATCGCAATAAGCTTGCCCCGTACTGAAGCAAGTATGCTCTGAACAAAGAATCATTTTTGGAGTTCCTTCATCTTGAAACCATAGTCTAGTTCCGTTTATAGAAATATACATTGGTTCAAATTTTACGTACTCTTCATTTTTAAAAGTACTACGAGAACACATTAATAGCGCTACACAAAATATGGATAATCGAAGCACGTATTTTTGCAGCCTCAACGCCGCATTAAGGTGTGATCAGCGCTTGGCTATACTTGAGCGAAGCGAAACTGCCAAGCGTTGCGAACCACTCTAAATGCTTTGTTATAGCTCTGCGATGTGCGACAGAGTTTCTGGGTGGCGCTGTACCAGCTTTAGAAGAGTAACAGCTTGCCCATTTGGTGCGCTCCGCCCCTGCTCCCAGTTTTCCAATGTACGCGATGATGTATGCAGTAAACGAGCAAATACACTACGAGACATATTAAACTGCTCACGAATACTAACAATTTCATCAGGTGAGATATCTAGCTCACTGATGTCATTAACTTGATGAGTTTTCAGAGTCACTTTGCCCTCTGAATGCTCCTTAGCTTCAACAAGTGCAGAATTTAACTCTGCAAATAGATCACGATTGCTCATTGCGCCACGCCTCCATAAAAGCTTTTAACTGTTTCTTTTGATCTGCGGTTAAATCTGCCATTTCATTTTTACCGTAAATAGTCAGCAAATAGAAGCGACGCTTTTCATCGAGGAAGTAATAGATAACACGTGAACCACCATGCTTTCCCTTACCTTTACTTGCTACTCGAATCTTCCGCAAACCACCAGTACCTTTAATTACGTCACCTTGCTTCGGGTTTGACATAAGTTCAGCTTGGAACAATCGAAACTCCTCGTCACTGAGGTAACCATTTCGGTACTTTTCAAATATGGTTGATTCAACAAATACACTTTTCATAAGCAAAGTGTACGCAAGTAACGTATGGATAGCAAGCTATACGTGAATAGCGTAGTAATTAAATTTTGAAGTGTGCATCTGACCAGAACTATAACGTCCAGCTCACCGAGCAAATTTTTGATGGCGGCTTTTTTGCGTGTTATGCGATTTATTGGTGCCCATACAACCTGAACCCTAAATCTGTTTTGACTATATACCAATGCCCAACCTTGTTTAATGATTCTACGACTGAAGTTAAATCTTGATCAAAAAAAGCACCGGGAATCTTCTCTTTTCCATAGGGCTTACCAATTTTCGGGAACTCCAACCACTCAATTTCTTTGTAATACGCCGGACCAAACCAAAAACGACTGGAAAGGTATTTTTCTTCTAAGGCTTCGTTAGTTGGTAAAGAGTGCCTTACACCATCGTTTTGGCTGCCGACAAACTTCCAAATAACCTGTATATCAGGCGCCACCTCGTTGAGCATTTGAAGGCATTTACGCCATTTGGCATTAGACATATAAGATGAAGCAAACGATTGCTTTATAAGCCCGTCTATTTTGATTTCGTGGGCAACAAAATCAAACACTTTACTATTTGGATTGCTCATACATTCCTAGCGCATAACGCTTTGCTAATTGGCTGCCGCAGCGTAGCGTAGGCAGTCCAGTGGAGGGCACGTTTTTTTGTGGCCGGAACGAAATTAAGCAATTTGTTATATAGCCTTGCGTAACCAAAGCAGGTGCAAAACTATATGAATTAGTAAAAATAAAGCTGGGCATAAAAACAAATAAACCTCAAACCAGCCACTACCAAGTTTAAACATTTCACCGTCGAATTTAACACCTGACCAATAGGTAAATCCCAGAGCCAAGAAGCCTAAAATAAGAAATACCAACCGTGTTTTATGATTAAGCTTTAAACCCCAACTTACCGAAGTTAAAGCAATATAGCCAGCAATCCCAAATAGTGAAGTCAAAATCCATTTAAGGCTAAATGTAATAGGTAAATCAAAAATGCTACCTACCGCGCCAATTAAAGCGAAGCATGCGAGTACAACCAGTAAAGTTGATGGCACCCAGGCAAGGACAGTTGTTAACCCAATTAGTAGATTTCTCATAAGTTTCTTAGGCTATATAACGCCCGCAGCACAGGCCGAAACCCGCGCAGCGGTTGAGGTCCAGGCCACGCAGTGGCCGATTGTGACTGCGTTTGTTAAGTTGCATTGTTAAACCTATAGTTCAATTTACGAATTGCCCATGCAAAAGTGATTGATGCTGGAACAACGAAGAAACTAGTTAAGCTAGCGAAAATAAACCAGCCAATCACCATTTCAGGTTCATACTCGTCATTTAGGTAAATTCCTACTGCCCAATATACCAATAACATCAAGTAATTAGTCAGAATCGCTACGACTGCTACTTTCAGCTTGCTGCTTTTGTATGAAAAAAGCGCACTGACTAAAATGATAACTAGCAAAATCAGCAATTCTTGCAAAGTGACTCCATACAACTTAACGCTCTAATCAGCCGCGCCGTTTTTTGGCGTCGGATGAATTTGATTGTTAGCCATACTGGCCTCGACTTTTACTTTTACACCCGACATATAATCTTGGTTGAACCAAAGTAACTTATCTACAGGAAAGTCACTAAAAGTTAATTCTATATCTGACGTCCATAGCACTTTTAAATTTTCAGGCTTGCCGTCCAACCCAAAGAATCCGTTATACTCTTTGCCTGATTTCACATCCACGATGCTTACTCCAGTTTGCCAGTTAGTTGTTGCTCCACAATCCGAATAACCAAGCTTCGCAATTTTTTTACCATTAGGGGAAGCAAATTCTGCTACGTCGGTATATGAGCAGAATGATGGGCCTCCAACTCCTAGAATATCCATTCCATACCCTATGGCCTTAAATCCAAACCATATAAAAAATAGAATAGCGCCAAGATTCCAGACTGATTTTTTAACCTTTGCTACAACGCTCATGCAGATCCTTATGTATGGCTAACGAGGCTGTAGAATAACTCGTTTTTAATTTATTTTTATTGATGCATTAACCATAGCCGAGTTCCTATTTTGGTTCAATCAGTTATCGCTAGTTTACTTAAAATAGAAAAAGAGAATGTACGATTGTTTTAATGGCTGTTTTAGAGGGAATTACAGGTGCTTAAGTCGCTATATTTCGGCTTAAAAGGGCTCCCCTTTTTTAATGCAGCCTGTTTTGCAGCTTTTCTATGTTATGAACAAGGCAGTACAGTTGCCATTGCGCATTCACTTTCGTTTGTCCTCGTAAGGTCAGTTTGTTCATGCCTTTGTTTACCGTAATATTGCCGAACACCGGCTCTATACAGCCAAGTCGTTTGCTGTACTGCCGTCGCCCCATCGGGCTGTCTATTTTGGCCTTCATTTTGTCGATATAGCTTAGCTGTTTACGCGATTCATCATTTTTAAACTGTACTTGCCGCCCTGTTTTTATCGGTGGCTTTCGCATACATTGCTGTTGCAGTGGGCATACCTTGCAATCTTTTAAGTAACCGCAGAATCGCGTGTATTTTTGGTTGTGGCTTTTTACATTGATACCACTTCGCCACATGTCATTGCCTGCGGGACAGCGGCAGGTTTGTGTCGTTTCATCATAATGGAAGTCCTCTGAAGTAAATAAGCGAGGCTTGCCTTTACTGCGTTTTAATCGGCGTTTTTCTTGCTCTGTTTCGTAGGTTTCGCTGTCTTTAAATAACGGGTTTCGTTTTCTAAATTGGTTATCCGCAATGTAAGTATCAAAGCCACTTTTCGCCATGTATTCAAGATTCGCTTCGCTATTAAACCCACTGTCTGCGGTGAACTTAATCGTTTGTTCGTCTGTTGATTTGTCGGTATTCAATTTATCAAGCTGCTGCTTTAATTGCTTAACTGCTGGCTGCAAGGTTTGTTGCTCACCCACCGAGCCCCATGCCTGTGCTTGCAGTATAATTTGATGTTTATCGTCATTTATCGCTATCCCATTGTAGCCTTGGATTGTGCCTTTTGACGTGGTCATTTTCGCGCTATCGGGGTCGGTAATATTACTTTTAACAGGCTTGCCTTTACTGCCTGTTTTTCTCTTCGTGGGTTGCTAAGAACGCGGTGATTTTATCTGCACTTTTATCGAGCTTTTCTTTTTGTTTTAAGTCCTGAGTTATCAGCTCTTCGCTCAGGCTATCTTGTGATTGGTGACGTTCGATAATACGTTTACTCGCGCGTTCTAGTTTTGCTTTTTACGCCCTAGCTCATCGAATGTGCCGCTCCATTCTTTACTTGCGTTGGACTTTAATTTGCACCCATCAATGGCAAACATGTTACGGCCTATCAACCCTTCTTCGTCGCATATCATCAATACTTGCGTAAATAGTGGCTCAATCTGTTCATGCATTTTGGCCACGAAACCCGCTATTGATGTGTAATGCGGCTGAATATCGCCCGACACACTCATAAATAAAATATTGTTCTCACAGGCCTTGGCTATTCGGCGGCTACTTATTAACCCATGCGCATAACCGAGTAAAATAATCTTTAACATCACCGTGGGCGGATACGCCGCTGCACCCGTTTTATCGTTGTTATACCACGCGTCAAAGCCCGACAAGTCGAGTTTATTTTCGACAATATAACAAAGCGCATACTCAAAGGTACCTGGCAGAATTTGCTCAGCGAAATTGATAGGAATGAATTTATTTTGGCAGGATAAATCAGGCTTGTAGTTGGCCATAACAATTTACCGTGGGTGAATAATATCTATTAGATCACAGTAACCAAATGGATTCAAGGTTAAAAAACAATCAAGCCAAATGCGTAGAATCAGTTCCTAAAAAGAGTAATTCTACAGCCTCAACGCCCGCCTAAGGGGCTGACAACGCATAACACTAAACTCAAACACAACAATCGTAACCACAGCGGCTCAATGGGACTGGAAACGCCACGCGTTGACAGTCCCTCTTGAGGCGTTTGTTATGTGTGTGCTGATGATTGCTCTTGTTCTAGCTCTTTTTTCTGCTTGAGTTTGACCTCATCCCAAGAAATACCATTTTAGATTGCAGATACACGTTCTTCATATTTCCGACATGCTCTTTGGACTACAGACTCCATCTTAACTCCTGCCTCTTTTTCGAGAGACAGGATCGCATTTAGGTAGTCCCACAGCACATCTCCTAATTCATCTTCGAGGTAACAGAGTCGATTCTTAGGGATTTCTTCGATAACTTCATCGACTTCTTTTTTAATCTCAGCCAGATAAGTAGATGAGCCTAAATACCAAGAATTATTCTTGTCGAATTCAGATTTTCGTTTGGCTACTTCAAGCAATTTATCAAGATGTTGCATTTAACTTCCCTCAAAACACATAACTCCCAATTAAGGTGTGAAGCACGCGGCCACGACACTAAATTTGACCGCCGTAAACACTGAACTCAACCCAAACCAAAAATGCCAAGCGTGCTGAATCACTCTTAAATTGTTTGTTAGCTGTTTTAGCCAAATACGTTTCGTGAAATTAAAGTATAAGGTTTTTGCTGATTATCAATCAATTTGGTTTGGGGGTCATAGAAATAGTGAGATATTTCATAGTTCTTGAATTCATCTAATGGCAATGGCTTATCAGCAAAAGGGTTATGATGTATTTGAAGTCCATCTAAGTGTGTTTCAAAATGAAACTCGTTATCTTTTACTTCCATCACTAGTCCTTTAAAAGGGTGATACCAGCTTGAACGAATGTCGCGCTTGAGACCACTCTGCGTGATTGCTTTCCCTATAGTTGCTGTGGTCGAAAAAATAACAGCACTGATATGCTTAAATTTATCCGTGGTAAAAAGCCCTAATTCCAGTGGAATTTTACTATTTTTGATCGCTTCAACTACTTCAACATCAGAGAACCCATCGCTCTTATCTACGCCTTGCGCATACAGTACACGCAAAATAGTTTCATTGTTTTGGATAAAAAACATGGGTTGTTCATATGGTGCTACCGCAATTACATAGGGATTGTTCCTAACATGATCGTACTTCTCATAGGTCTTGTAGTATTTTTTACTTTTACTCTCAATTGCATTCAATAACCGTACACACGAGAAATTTAGGAACTCCTTATCCTCCAGCAAATTTTTTCCATTATTATCCCATTCCGGAGACGAATTTTGAGCATGATTAGCAGTAACGGCTTCTACATTGATCAAATTGCCATGAGCGGTATTCAACGTGAAGTCAGGGCTTGCTTGCGTAAAATCGACCTCCATTCTTAAATCTTTGAAGCATTGAAATAGGTATAATTCCCAAAAGGAAGAATTAAAGGTTTCTTGAAATTGATGATTGAACTTGTTATCTCGATCTTCAAAACCACTCGCCCAACGATTAATTACCTCTCTAACCGGAGCATATTCATCCGCAAGTATATGCTTAAAGTTAAGGTTTAAAACTTCACGTTTAGCGACGATATCAAACAGTGCCAAAGGTTTTTTAGCTATTTTATAATCCGAGCTTAGATAGTAACGACCGAATTGATAGTGCTTCAAAACATACTCAACAATCGTAATTCTCACCATTGCAGCTGTGTCGCTGTCTGTCTTTTCAGCAATTAAAGCGGTTACACCGAGTAAGTATTGTTGGGGACCTAAAGGTCCATCTACATCTTCCCAGCTGTTTTCAAGAGCACCTACATATTCGGACTTATTAATATAGAACCTTTGTATCCGATCAACCACAAAATCGTTTCCATGCTGAGCAGCATCAAGCTCTTCAAGGATGAATTGCCATGCAACATCCTTACTATTCTCTTTTGAGTCAATTATTTCAATAATTTGACGCACAGCGACATCAATAACTTGTTGCATATATTTCCTACTCTAAGTCTCAACTTGACCGTAATAGCTAACATTTTAGTATTTATGCAACACGGAGTTTGTGCTGCATAATCGCTTGTTGGACTGAGGCGCTACCTGCTCGGTGTGTCAGAGTTGGTGTCCTTTATGCTATGGATATTTGCTTTTTATGGCCTAAGCGATATCTAGCCAATTTAATTGGCGTGCCTATCGTATCTAAGCTATCCCTACGGTACTAAGCGCTTATTATGTGCCTATTAAACCTAATGTTTAACCGTTAAGCAAGGATCTTTTTCTCACGCACAGCCGCTATTAGCCTGAGCAGTTAAGCAGATTAACTCATTGATTTAATGCAGTAAGTAAGGCTGCTAACTCGTTCAAACTATTTCTTTCGTCGCAATATCTGAGGTTATCACTCCGATAAACCGTAAGGTGCCCGCCTTGCATGACTGGCAAGGCCAATGGGGTATTAATCGTTCCTGCTCTACCTTCGGCTTCACCGCTTTGAATGAGGTTGCTGGTGCTTGAGCCTTTATTAACCCTAACTTTCGCTTGCGACATGCATTGGCTAAAAATCCATAGTGGCGAATGCGCATAAACCCTTTGGGCAACAAAAAAATGTGCCTGTCCTATTTTTTGCTCTAATTACAAAAGAAAGTAACAGGATCAGAACGTAACGTGCATAATTTGAACAATGGCACCCGCAAACTGAAGTCGTAAAGGTCGGCTCATCGAAAGTCCTAAATAGAAAAAGGTTATTCTCACGCCCTGTTCCACGATTCAGTACATGATAGGACGCACTCTAATATTTTATTCGCAGTGGCCTAAACAACGTTCTTCACTTAATGATTAGTAAATTATAGATCTAGACCTTTGATGTCTGAAGTCAAGATTTGATAATCATATAGAAAGCTCCTCGAGTTTTTCGATACAGTTGTGTTAACCAAAACATAAACTGTATCTCGAGGAGCTTAGTATGAAACTATATGGTGGAATTGACTTGCATTCAAATAATTGTGTTATTGCTATCATTAATGAACAGGGTGAAACACTTACCGTTAAGCGTTTAAATAATGACATGTCTGTCATTTTATCTTTTTAAGTCCTTATAAAGACAACTTAAAAGGGCTTGTTGTCGAATCAACATTTAATTGGTACTGGTTAGTCGACGCTTTAATGGATGCAGAATTTAAACTTCACTTAGCGAACCCCGCTGCAATTCAACAATATTCAGGCTTAAAATATGCAGACGACCACAGTGATGCACGCTGGTTGGCTGAAATGTTACGTCTAGACATCCTGCCTGAGGGCTACATTTATCCTCGTGAACTCAGAGCTGTTCGCGACTTAATGCGTAAACGAATGGACATTGTTCAACAATCCACTAAAAACCTATTATCAGTGCAAAGCTGTTACATGCGACACCTTGGCTACAAACTCAGTAGCAACAAAATAAAACAAATGGCCGCTATCAGAAAAGGGGTTGATACTGAGCAGGTACACGCAGACTTTAGCTCAATGAATACAGCACTGTCGGTCATTTCTAACCTCTCATTAATACGTTGTGCCCAACAGCAAATTAATGCAATAGAGAGCGCTATTTTACAACAAACATCGCTCTCCCTGAGTTTATAAACCTAACTAGTATCGATGGGATTGGGAATACGTTAGCACTGACCATTATGTTAGAGACAGGCACTATTAAACGTTTTGATAGTCCAGGTAATTTCTCCTCATATTGTCGCTGCGTTAAAGGTGCAAAATACAGCAATGGGAAGAAGAAAGGCGCTACTAATCAAAAGAATGGTAATCGTTACTTAGCGTGGGCGTTTACTGAGGCCGCTAACTTTGCCATTCGGTATAACCCAACAATTAAAAAATATTATCAACGAAAACTGGCTAAAACGAACCACGTTATCGCAATTAAAACGGTTACGCATAAGCTCGCAAGAGCCTGTTATCACGTGCTTAAAGATAATGTCCCATTTGATGAACACAAGGCGTTTACTTAGCGACTATAAAAAATTAGGTTAACGTGTTGAGCTAATAATGGGGTTGGTAAAACCATTAGATTTGATTGAGCCTGCACGTTAACCGCTCATATTTTAAATACTGGATATGCCCAATGTTTGAGCCAAAAGGGGTGGTTATGTTCAAACATAAACCACAGAATTGTTACAGCGCAGTGTGTAAACACAGCCAGAAACTGGACTGACATTGGTACTAAACGATGACTGAGGCGAAAGCCAAGGGCCTTAATTAATCATCCATGATGCTTAATTAAACTGCCTAAATTCACATGGGTGACTGGTGCATATTCACACCAATCGACGTCATTACTGGGTGCGTAGTCATATTTAAAGTGAGTTTAAAAAGTAACAACACTTGGTTTTTTGAATAAAAAGATCAAGAAAACACAGCTGCCTGCTTGACCGGAACTTTCTAATGGGTGACCCCTGTAGTTTTGTTTAAGCTTCAAGGGCTTACGTTTTACCAAAACCAAGATTAACTCGGCGTTGACTCGCAAACAAAAGCCAAGACCTAAAAAACTGAAATGACTCATAGATTTGAAAAACAGACTTCGAATTTTGGCAACTCAAACCCAAAAACTTGTGGTCAAAATACTGATTGAGCCAGCCGCACCTACCTCGCGCTTACTCAAAAATTGACTGAGGCAACACTCTGAATTTCCAGCGCCAAAGAATAAATGTCCGGAAAACAGCGCCAAACGAAGCCAACTTGCCGACAAGCACAAAACCAACAAGCCGATGGAGCAAAGAAAAGATGCAACCAACTGATTTTGCGTGATTAAACATAACGAGCCTGTAGAATTTCTATTTTTATAAATTTGGCCATTTTTTAGACCTCCTGTATCGCTTTCTAAGCGATTATCTCGTACTAAGCAATGCATTTGAGACCCCTTAAACCACCTAAAAATTTGACCAAATGAGTAATTCTACAGCCTCAACGCCGCCATAAACCGCGCGAGCTTGCGAGCGTCGGGCGACCGTAGGGAGCGAATTTAATGGCCTTGTTATAGGGCTAGTTCGCTTTTTTGAGGAACTGGCACAGCAGACTCCAACCCTAAAATCTCTGAATACAATGTAATTAAGTGTTCGATAGTCAAATCTAATATTGGTTCATACATGAAAGAGTTAAGGTGAATATTAGAGCTAACGGTAATACTTACCTTCTCAAGGGTTTTGATAGCTTGACTATAAGGCAATTCTTTTGTGTATGACTTTATTAAAGCACCAAACTGATTCATTGATTGACACCAATAATTATCATCAGATTTTATTTTCCTCATTTCTTCGATAAGGAAAATTTCAGATTTCATTCGAATAGCTATTGATAAAACCACTTTATCTTCTAAATTAAGCCCCTCATGGTTAGGCCTATTTTTAATCTCATTTGCTTTGTTGAACAATAATTCCTTGAAAGATGTTACATCGTTAGTAGGGTAATTCGTGCCAAACAACCTATTATAGATATCATAATAATCGCCAGTAGTAATTCCGTCTGTATCCTCTTTCCAGTGTAATTGTAGTGGTACAGTGATTTTGGCCACCCATTAAGAAAGAAATGTTATGCTAATAAGCATACAAATTTGGGTGAAAAAATGACGAAATTAAAACGCGCAACGTATTCTGCGGCAATCAAATTAGAAACAGCTCAGCTTGTAGTCGACCAAGGTTATACGCAAGAAGATGCAGCCAAGGCTATGGGTGTTGGTAAATCAACCGTAAGTAAGTGGGTTACTCAATTAAAGCAAGAGCGTAATGGTCAGTCACCATCGGCTTCACCAATGACGCCCGAACAAATTGAAATTCGTGAACTTAAAAAGCAAATCCAACGCATTGAATTAGAAAAGGACATATTAAAAAAGGCTACCGCTCTCTTGATGTCCGACTCCCTGAACAATTCTCGTTAATCGAGAAGTTAAATCAACGAGAGCATTATCCAATTAGCGTGCTGTGTAGCGTATTCGATGTGCATCGCAGCAGCTATAAATATTGGGCTATACGCGATACAACGCCGACACCTGAGCAAGTAAGGTTAGAGGCTGAAGTTAAAGCAATACATAGAATGAGTGGAGGCTCAGCAGGTGCAAGGACAATTGCTACAATAGCGACAAACAATGATTTTGAATTGAGCCGTTATCGCGCCGCTAAGCTAATGGTTAAGTTAAAGCTTGAAAGTTGCCAAGTTCCTCAACATTCATATAAGCGCGGTGGTAATGAACACCTTGAAATTCCAAACCTGCTTGATAGGCAGTTTGATGTTATTGAACCGAATACTGTGTGGTGCGGTGATGTAACGTATATTTGGACAGGCAATCGCTGGGCTTATTTAGCGGTCGTTATTGATTTATTTGCGCGTAAAGTGGTTGGTTGGGCAATGTCGTTGTCGCCAGATACTAATTTAACATTAAAGGCGCTTGAACTCGCGTATGAAAGTAGAGGTAAGCCAAGTGGGTTGATGTTTCACTCAGATCAAGGGAGCCATTATACGAGCTTGAAGTACCGCCAACGTTTATGGCGCTATAAAATTACACAAAGTATGAGTCGACGCGGAAATTGTTGGGATAATGCGCCAATGGAGCGATTTTTTAGAAGCTTTAAAACGGAGTGGATGCCAAAGGTTGGATACGAAAACTTTAAAAATGCTAAATATAGTGTGAGTAATTATATCAACGGATATTACAACAACGTTAGACCACATCATTATAATGCTGGTTTAGCGCCAAATGAATCTGAGGTTAGATACCAAGATTCTAAAATTGTGGCCAAAATTAGTTGACCACTACACTGACAACGCATTACCACTGAACTCAAACACAATAACCATAACCACCGCGGCTCAATGGGACTGGAAACGCCACGCGTTGGCAGTCCCTCTTGAGGCGTTTGTTATGAGTTTTTTATTCGCAAGACTGTTTCTGGGGTAAACTTCACCCAGCTATCATCAAGATATGCGTATTGCGTGTACCCTATGACATACACACGCTCTAATGATGACGATTGAAATACCCTCGCCAAATGTGATTTGTATGCGACAGCTTCCTTGAAAAGGTTCCAAGTACCAACTTTATGCGCGTAGTTCTTCGGACAAATTATAATGCCACATGAACCTTCGTTCTCTTGGATAAGAGTTAATAGCTTAACGTAATCAAACCATATTGTTTTCTTATTGCTCTTTTCAATTTCAATGAAGTACGTTTGACCATTTCTAGCTTCAAAGGCAATATCGAGTTCCCCCACTTTTTCCGAGTTCGTCTTTATTACACGATCTTTTTTTGAGAAGACCTTTACTGCACTTTCTGATAATTTCCGCTCCACTACGTGATCAATATTTGAGTCTAACTGGCGACTATTAGTGTCTTTGACGGTAACTTCAAAAGCTAAATCTTCTAGTTCTGCTGCTATAAAAGTAGAAACTTGGTCTTGCTTATCAATTTCTATATCTGCAATTTTGAACATATGAACTCCAGAAACTCATAACGCCCAATTAAGTAGCCCGAAACGCGACTACCAACTTCCCGCATAACACCGTAATCACCAAACTCAACGCAAAACGAAAATGCCACGCGTTGAGGGTCTGCTTGAATTGTTTGTTATAACGCAATTCTATGACTTGGATTTTTCACCTAAATACTCGGTAAAGCGCAAAAGATAACCATCCGGATCTTGTATCAGAAACTCTTTCTGACCCGATAGTATTTCGCCGATGTCATACCATGTTTCTTTGAGTTCTTTAAACAACTTGATGTCTGCCGCTTGAATGCGCTCATAAATCGAAGATATATCTGACAGCTCAATTTGAAAGTTAACGCCTCTACCAAATGGCGCGACTAAGCTATCCGTGACCCAAGCTTCATCATGAATTTGCTCCAACATGATCTGGACTTTTTCAAGTTCCAAGTAAGCAAAATCGGGATTATCTCGTTGATTTCTAATCTTAAAACCGAGAATTTCACAATAAAATCTCAGTGATGTAGTGAAGTTTGATACCGACAATTCAGGTACCATCGGATTCCAATATTCGTCCATTTCATTCCTTGATATACGATGAACTCAAATGCGTTATAACGCCCAATTAAGGGGTGAACAACGCCTCCACCCAAACCTAAAGCATTGTGCCATAAACACTAAATTTGAAGTAGAAGCAAAAATGCCGAGCGTTGTGAATCCCTCTTAAATTGCTTGTTATATTTCAGTGCGCTATAGGTAATTTGGGCTATGCGCACCTACTAATTTGCTCTTTTCACTGGAGTTACACCAGATCATCAGTAAGTTAAACTTAAAAGAGCGGTGGTTCTCCCAAAACATGGCAACACATTTTGAAAGTTGCTTAAATTGACTACTAATTTTGTTGATAATTTTCATACCCATAAGCTCTCCCTCCTTAGTCTGACTAGTTAAAAACCCCACAATTTCCGCTAAGAGAAACTGCACCACAAAAACAGGTGGATTTGACGCAAAGTAAATCGAGGCTGCCATCATCAGTCTCAGGAGACCACCACTGAGAGACGTATTCACGTTTCGGCTTTCGACTTTCGACTTGAGTTTTAACATTATAACGTACTGAACTAAAAAAAATATAACGCCACTGCTCACAGGCGGCAAACTCGGAGCGAAGCGGAGAGTTTGGCGTCCTTGTGCAGCCGATTGTTAGATTTTCGGCGCACGGCGCTCAAGGCAGCGAACCCACTAGGCTATCCGCAGTATTTATGGTCGCCTCAATCTCAGCGACAACCTCGTCCAGAGACTTCACAACGCGACGCTTGGCCCTATTCAAATCCGTCGTCAACCGGGGCAAACCACCGACCGTGGACTTGAACCCGCGCATGCTATCTAGTGAGCCGCTAGCAGCTTCGACCATTGACCGAAGAGACTGCCCAAGCTGATCAATTTGTGACGTATCTTCACTATCAAAATCATCGTACAGAGACAGTGCCTTACTTATGGCCTCAAAGGCTTCTCTTCGCGACCGAGTTAGGAGAGGCAGCTGGCCATCCAAGATATCCGCATATCTGTTCATATCTTCAGCCGAAGCCTTGACTGTCCTTCGAGCATCCTTCATTCGCTGAGGGTCATTTATTTCGCCAATTTCTTGAATCTCCGCCGCTCGGCGGTTCATTTGTTCTCCTATCGAAACAGTTGCATCTGCAATTGCATGAAAGCCAGCATTCATCTGCTCCATAGACATTTCGTAGCGATCAAGATGATCTAAAAAGCCGAAGTCATCGTCACCTTCCGAGTCGACAGAATTAACTGCATCTGTGCCTGACGGCACGACGGGTGGAGTCGACGAGCTATGTACGGAAGAAGACTGCCCTTTGCTCCATTTTTGAGCAACGGCACTCAGATGTGCTCGTATTAATGATTCAAAATTCTCAATTCCCTCAAATGTGCGATGAAGAACACCTTCGTCTCCCAATGAGCTTTTGAAACGTTGAACACGATTATTTTGATCTCCATCGATTTCTGAGGGCTTAATTGCCTTGTCTTTGAAATAAATCATGATTTCAACGGAACTAGGATCAGCTTTCCATCGAGCACGCGCCCTTTCAAACTCTTCTAAGGTGCCTGATTCAGCTTTAGAAGTTGGAGTACCAATTCGCCCCCACAAGATCCCGATGAATACGTCGTACTCGTCTCCAATTTGCGAATTGATGACAGCTTGAGGCTCGCGGCCAATGCCGGGGCGCGTAGTAGTCTCCCATCGCAACAACTCAAGACGTACACCTAGCGATTTTGACCAAGTGCGATTGAGTTCGTCCACGACGGATTCGAACACCTCTCGTTCTTCGGTGACATCACCCGGCGATGCAACAAATACTTGTAGAACTGTCTCTGATCTAGGCACCTTGTCTCCCCGAAAATCTAACGCCCAATTAAGGGGTGAACAACGCCTCCACCCAAACCTAAAGCATTGTGCCATAAACACTAAATTTGAAGTAGAAGCAAAAATGCCGAGCGTTGTGAATCCCTCTTAAATTGCTTGTTATATTTCAGTGCGCTATAGGTAATTTGGGCTATGCGCACCTACTAATTTGCTCTTTTCACTGGAGTTACACCAGATCATCAGTAAGTTAAACTTAAAAGAGCGGTGGTTCTCCCAAAACATGGCAACACATTTTGAAAGTTGCTTAAATTGACTACTAATTTTGTTGATAATTTTCATACCCATAAGCTCTCCCTCCTTAGTCTGACTAGTTAAAAACCCCACAATTTCCGCTAAGAGAAACTGCACCACAAAAACAGGTGGATTTGACGCAAAGTAAATCGAGGCTGCCATCATCAGTCTCAGGAGACCACCACTGAGAGACGTATTCACGTTTCGGCTTTCGACTTTCGACTTGAGTTTTAACATTATAACGTACTGAACTAAAAAAAATATAACAATTTTATAGTGCGCTCGTCGCGTATATTTCTACCAACGTTACGCTAATATATTTATTAATTACTTTTTAACAAATAACTTAACTCATTACCAGCTATAATTTTTTCTTGGTACTAAATATAATAAGAAAGAAGAAAGTGCGCTCGGCGCGCATTTTCTTGAATATGGGAGCAAAACAACTAAGCTGTATATAAATACAGTGTTCTTATTGGTGAAAATATGAAAACGCGTTCCCCATTTTTAAATTATATCGCTGAATATATGTTAGTGCGTCAGTATTCATTACGTACCGTAGATACCTACCTAAGATGGATTGCATCTTATATTCATTTTCATAATAAGCGCCACCCTGCCTCAATGGGAGACAACGAGGTCGAACGCTATTTAGAACACTTAGTGTTAAAACAAAACGTTGCACCACGAACGCAAGCCACAGCACTTAATTCATTGTCATTTTTATACAAGCACATAATAAAAAATGAACTATCGTTAAACTTAAATTTTGCCCGCAGTAAAAAACAAGCAAAGCTCCCTGTCGTGATGACCCCAGAGGAAGTTAAAATGTTGATGGCTCATTTAAATAAGCGCTATTATTTAATTGTAGCGCTTATGTATGGAAGTGGCTTAAGAGTAATGGAAGCGGTGCAGTTAAGGGTGAAAGATATTGATTTTGATTATAAATGCATTCAAGTATGGAATGGAAAAGGTAATAAACACCGCATTGTTACGCTGGCCACAGAGCTAATACCTATGCTGAGAAATCAAATTTTGAACGTTGATGACTATTTAAAACTTGATTTAAATAATACGGAATATTCTGGCGTATGGATGCCATATGCTTTAACAAAAAAATATCCAAGTGCCGCAAAATCGCTTGCGTGGCAGTATTTATTTCCTTCTCATATATTAAGTTCAGATCCTCAAAGTGGTGAAATAAGACGACATCATTTTCATCACTCTTGTATTAGAAAAGAGGTGAAAAAAGCCGTCCAAAAATCAGGATTAACAAAAATAATAACACCTCATACATTAAGACACTCTTTTGCTACTCATCTACTGCAAAATGGCGCCGATATAAGAACTGTTCAAGCTCAGCTTGGCCATTCTGATATTAAAACCACACAAATATATACCCATGTACTGCAACAAGGTGCCAACGGGGTTGTTAGCCCTTTTTCAAGATTATAAGCGTCTCTTTTTAATCCTCTACGCATACATATTCGCTTTAAGACCAATACCGCTATCTATTTCTACTTTGAAAACCCATAAAAAAGCCCCGCTTGATATCACTCAAGCGGGGCTCCACGCTAATGTATTTATTCAATAAAAGCGCCTAAACTGCAGGCGCTTTGCATTATTGAATTTTACTGGTTAACCACGCTTTTAAGCGGATTAACTGGCTGTGCGTTGTCGTCTAGGATGTTCATATCGAAATCGAACTCATCAACACGAATCGCTTTTTCACGCTTTTTGTTGTAATCACTTAACTGAACAAATTCAGCGTCGTTAATTACTTTTGCAGCAAGTGCATTTTCAAGTGTGATTGAAAAACGTGTACCCGGCTTAAACGTTTTAGCACGTAGCGCTTTTTTCACTTTTGCTAATAGCTCTAGTGATGCCATTTTAGCTTTGTAAGCTTGCTCGTTAATGTGATGACCATCACCTTCAATTGGCTTAACTAAATGGGTAATTTGCGCTTTAAATGCCGTATCAAGCTGTGCTTGTTTCGCTAATTCACGAATTAAATCATCGCTGATTTTTGGCATTTTAGTTGAGTAGTTCATAGTAATGAAACGAATGAACTTACGTGTACCACTTGCAGGGAAGTTATCTAAGAACTTGTGCAATGCTTCTTCTGCACTTTGTAGTGCAAAACGAGTCGCATAATGGAAGTAAGGAGCCGCTTGCTCACGCTCGCTGCTTGCTACTTTTTGCTCGTAGTATTTAATTGATGCCATAGCTGCATACAAGAAGCTCATTACATCGCCTAAGCGTGCTGAAAGCATTTCAGCTTGCTTTAATTTACCGCCAAGTACTAGTAACGAAAAGTCAGCATACACAGCTAATTTAGCTGATAGTTTATGTACTGCTTTTTCGTAGTCACGTACTTCTGGTAGTGCTGAGTTTGCACCAGCAGTAAACGGTAGTACACCTAAACGGAATGCACGTAAGCTATTTGCTGTGCTGTAGCCAATCGTTTTACGTAAAATACCATTAAATTCTGCATCTGCGTTTTTGTCATCGCTGTGGATAGACTCAACCATAGATTGTAAGTATGGGTGACAACGCATAACACCTTGGCCAAATATCATCAGGTTACGAGTCAGAATGTTTGCACCTTCTACCGTAATCGCAATTGGCTGCGCTACATAACCACTTGCTAATGTATTTTGCGGACCATTCTGAATCGCTTTACCTGCTTGGATATCCATTGCTGAATCAAGCACATCACGACCAAGCTCAGTCATATGGTATTTTGCAATTGCAGTAACTACCGATGGTTTTAAGCCCATGCCTAAACCTTCAGTTGTAAGTACTCGCATCGCTTCTTGTAGGTATGTTTTACCTGCAATGTCAGCTAGCTTTTCTTGAATACCTTCAAATTGACCAATTGCTAAACCAAACTGTTCACGCACTGCTGCGTACTCAGAAGCTGATTTAAATGCAACTTGCGCAGTACTTACGCCCAGTGCTGGTAATGAAATACCACGCCCTGCGCCTAAACAGCTAACTAGCATTTGCCAACCGCGACCGATGTTCTTCTGACCACCGATAATAAAGTCCATTGGTACAAATACTTTGTTACCACGTGTAGTACCGTTGTAAAAACGGATACCCATAGGATCATGACGGTTACCAAGCTCTACGCCTGGGTGCTCTTTTGGAATAAGTGCACAGGTAATACCTAGGTTTTCTTTACCACCTAGTAGACCATCTGGGTCAACTACTTTAAACGCTAAACCAAGTACGGTCGCAATAGGTGCGAGAGTAATGTAGCGTTTGTCCCACGTAATTTCTAAACCAAGTACTTCTTCGCCTTTGTACATACCTTTAGTTACGGTACCTACATCTGGAATACCGCCTGCATCAGAGCCTGCTTCTGGGCTAGTTAATGCAAAACATGGAATGTCTGTACCATTTGCTAAGCGCGGTAAGTAGTGTGCTTGTTGCTTCTCAGTACCAAAGTGAAGGAGTAATTCACCCGGGCCTAACGAGTTTGGTACCATTACCGTTACCGCAACCGCTGAACTTTTAGTAGCAATTGTACCTACAATTGTTGAGTTAGCGTATGGGCTGAACTCTAAACCGCCAAACGATTTAGGGATTATCAGCGAGAAGAAACGCTCTTTTTTCAAAAACTCTAAAATGTCGTTTGGTAAATGAATACCATTTTGAATGACTGAATCGTCAATCATGCCAAGTAATTCTTGTACTGGGCCATCTAAGAACGCTTGCTCGTCTGCGGTTAATTTAGCCGCAGGTACGTCGCGTAGCGCGCTGAAATCTGGTTTACCTCGATAGATAGACCCTTCTAGCCATACATCGCCAGCGTCTAGCGCTTCTTGCTCAGTAACTGAAATGCTTGGTAATACTTTTTTTAATTTTGTACGTAAACTCATAACGAACTCATCCGACCAGATAAATAATACCTACATTACGTCATAAAAATCGCTTTAGATCAATTACTCTATTCAATTAATTAACAGTTTTTGCAATTTATTTTCTTTACCTGAACGTAAACTGTTGAAATAGAAAGCCTTACACTTGTACGCTGAAAATTAATTTTTTTGTTAAAAAATTAATAATTCAGACCACTAAAGCAATCAATGGGTGTTTTAGAAGAACCTAAAAACAAAAAAACGCAGCCTAAAATTAAGCTGCGTTTTTTTAAAAGCGAGAGATTAAATCGAGTCTAACTAATTTTAACCACCTGTTTGCCAGTAAAACCACCTGCTAACTGATTATTTAGTGCAGCCGAAACAGCGTCTGCATTAAAATCAACAGCTAAAACTTCTGGGGGAGTTATCTCTCCATTTGCTACCGTTTCAAGCAACAAATTGCCCATAAAGCTCATGCGCTGCTGCGCACATAAGCTGTTAGCTAGCCACGCACCTCCTAAGGAGACAATACTAATATTAGGCGCGCGCCGATACATTAGCTGCTGTTCGAAGTTAGGGAGTGGATTTAAACAGGCAATACGACCACAAAAACGCATTAGCTCGATATTTTGAATAGTCGATTCCCCACCCATAATATCAATAACGGCGTCAAACCCTTGTGGACCTAACTCTCGACGAATTTTGTTACATAAGGCTTTATCGTTGTAATCAAAGACCACATCGGCGCCGAGTTGCTTAACTAACTTATGATTGCGCTTAGAGGCGGTGGTAAATACATCTGCACCGCGCTGCTTGGCAAACTGAATAGCAAATTGCCCTACTGCGCCAGCACCCCCTTCAACAAAAAGTGTATCGCCCTCAGTTACTGATAATTTATCTAAGCTGATCAATGCCGCCATTCCGGCGCAGGGTAAAGTTGCAGCTTTGTCACTGGCTAATTGCTGAGGAATAATAGACACCGCATAATTAGGCACTTTTGCGTATTCGCTTAGTACCCCTTGCTCACCTACGCTGGCGTGCCACATAACACGCTCCCCTACCCCCGGAAAAATACCTTTACCCGCTTTAACCACAGTTCCCACGGCATCTAAACCTAAAACATGCGGGTATTGCCACAAACAAAAGCCAGACTTGGCAAATTGTGCATCCACCGGGTTTAAACCAACGTACTCTACTTTTACTAATAACTCATTCCCTGTGCACTGAGGCACAGGTAACTGAGTATCCGATAAGTTAATATCCTCATTAGGCTCATTTAACACAATAGAGCGCATTAACGTAGGAATAGTATTTGGGTTTGTATCTGCAGTATTAGGCATCAAAAACTCTACTAGTTAGTATTACTTAACGCGTAACTCCATCGCCCATTAAATGACTGGTAAGCATTTACCTTGGCAAGTAGCGATGAAATAGTTGAATCAACGGCATTTTCTTGTGCTATTAAAACATCCTGACGCGCATCTAACAACGCTAAGTAAGGAATGTGCCCTTCTTCGTACATTGCTTGTGCTTGTAAAAATGCATTATTAGCAAATTGATAACGCTGCTCAGCAAAGCGCGATTGCTGTGCTTGATTGACCAAATATTGCAGAGAAAGTTCACTCTCGTTAATCGCTTTTAATACCACTTGCTGGTAGTCAGTATACGCCGCTTGGCTTAAAAACTGCTGCGCATCGCGTTGTGCTAAAAGTGCCGGGTAACTTAATAATGACCACTGCAATTGCGGCGCACCTTGCCATTGCTGCTGAGTGTCACTAAAACCGTTGCTTCCTAAACTTAACACCCCTGCAAAGCCGCTTAAGCTGATATCTGGCAATAAAGCTTTGCTGGCTGCCACACTCAGGCTATTTGCTTGGCTAAAATCAAATAAAGCACGACTTATGTCAGGTCTCAGTGCTATTGCAGCATTAGGCTTTGCCAATGACACCGCAAATGCCTTAGTTAATATAGTACGTTCATCATTAATGCTCAGTGATTGCGTGGTTTGCGCACTTAGTACGGCCAAAGTAGATAAGTCACGGTACTTGGCATATTCAATGGCCGGCACCAAGGCTTGCTGCTGTCTAAGTTGCGCCATAGTGCGGTTTAAGTCGAGCTCATTAGCCACACCTTCATCAACTTGAGCCTGTAGCACCTGAATGCTTTGTGCAAGCGCGTCTATTTGCATCTCAATAATTTGCTGCTTTTGCAGATTACCTTGATAACTCACAAACCCTTTAACCACAGCCGACACCACTTCAATTTGCAATAACCTAACTTGCTCAGCTTGGCTCATTGCTTGTGAATTCGCGGCATCGACTAACGCAGTAATTCGGCCAAATAAGTCGAGCTGCCAATCAAGTGCTACATTAGCACTTGATTGTCGGCTATTGATATCACCTAGTCCACTTCGCTTTGCACCAATCTCAATACCGCCTTGCGGTAAGTATTGCGCTTGTTGCTCGCCAATACGCGCCAAAGCGCTTTTTAATACCAGCTGACTCGTTTTTAAGTCGTAATTATTAGCAAGTGCGTTGCTCACCAGTTGGTTTAGCTGCGCTGAGCCCAGCTTATGCCACCAGTTTTGCTCATCTTCACCTATAAATTGCTCTGCAGATAGCGCCTTGGCAACAAACTCATTAACCTGTTGTTGCCCAGCGGCTGTGTCAATTTTACTCGCACAACCTGATAACACAGCAACCGTTAATACAAAGCTTAACCATGGCGATAATTTAAGGGTGCTTGGCTTAAATTTAGTCATGTGAAGACTCCTCAACGCGCTGCTTTTTTACCACCAGCATATAAAACACCGGTGTAAATAATAGTCCAAATACAGTGACCCCAATCATACCCGAGAACACCGCATTTCCCATGGCATGGCGCATTTCTGCTCCAGCACCGGTGGCCAATACAAGCGGTATAACACCTGCGGTAAACGCAATGGAGGTCATTAAAATTGGGCGTAAACGTAATCGACACGCCACTAACATCGCCTCAAGGTGCGATAACCCAGTGTCGTGCTTATCTTTAGCAAATTCGACCATAAGAATGGCATTTTTAGCAGCCAATGCCACCAATACAATCAAGGCGATTTGCGTAAATATATTGTTGTCTGAGCCTACAAACCACACCCCTAATAACGCCGAGAAAATGGTCATAGGTACAATTAAAATAATGGCCAGTGGTAAACGTAAGCTTTCATACTGTGCGGCCAGTACCATAAACACCAGCAATACCACTAACGGGAATACATACACCATGGTATTACCGGCTAATACTTGCTGGTACGTTACCTCAGTCCACTCATATTCAATGCCAGTAGGCAATGTTTTTGCTAGTACAGCTTCAATCGCCAGTTGCGCTTGATCAGAACTATAACCGGGCGCTGGGCTGCCATTGAGCTCTGCACTTGGGTAGCCGTTGTAATGCATTACACGATCAGGGCCAATAGTAGGTGTTACCGTTAATACTGAGCCTAACGGCACCATATTACCGGCACGATTACGCACTTTTAAGTTAAGAATTTGCTCGGGATCCACTCTAAAATCAGCATCGGCTTGGGCATTAACTTGGTAAGTACGACCAAATAAATTAAAGTCGTTTACATACACTGAGCCTAAATAAATTTGCAACGAGTTAAACACTTCATCTAATGGAATGCCCTGAATAAGCGCTTGCTCGCGGTCAATATCAATATCCATTTGTGGTACTTGAATTCTAAAGCTTGAATACAGCCCCATTAACGCCGGATCTTTTTGCGCCGCAGCAATCACTGCTTGCAAACTGTTAAATAGGGCTTCAAAGCCTTTATTGGCTCTGTCTTGAATTTGCAGTTTAAACCCCCCTGTGGTGCCAAGGCCTTGAATAGGCGGTGGTGGAAACACAGCCACAAAGGCTTCATCAATGGCTGCAAAACGCTGGTTTAACTGCGCCGCAATGGCCGAAGCCGACATACTCGGATCGGTTCGCTCTGCAAAAGGCGCCAATGGCGTAAACACAATGCCGCTATTTGGGCTATTAGTAAAACCATTTACTGAAAGACCAGGGAACGCTACTGTGTTCGCAACTCCAGGGATCTCTAGCGCTATTTGCTGCATTTGTTTTACCACCGCTTCTGTACGGTCTAAACTGGCGGCGTCAGGGAGCTGCGCAATGGCGACTAAATATTGCTTATCTTGTTGTGGAATAAAGCCACCCGGTACCGCATCAAATAATTTAATCGTACCGCCAACTAAGGCAATGTATGCAACCATAACCACAACGCTCATACGAATCAGCTTTTGTACCAGCTTTTCATACCCTTTAGCGCCACGGTCAAATACGCGGTTAAAGGGTTGGAATAACCAACGGCCAAATAATTTATTAAGTAAGCGAGTAAACGCATCAGGCTTAGCATCGTGCGGTTTTAACAATAAAGCAGCCAGTGCTGGCGACAGCGTTAATGAATTAAACGCTGAAATAACCGTAGAAATAGTAATGGTTAATGCAAATTGCTTGTAAAACTGCCCAGAAAGCCCCGTAATAAAAGCCGTCGGAATAAATACCGCACACAATACCAATGCAATGGCAATAATAGGACCGGTTACTTCAGTCATTGCCACGCGGGTGGCTTCAAGCGGTGATAAGCCATCTTCTATATTTCGTTCAACATTTTCCACCACGACAATTGCATCATCAACCACGATACCGATTGCCAGTACTAAACCAAATAGCGATAAGGTATTTATAGACACCCCAAGCCACTGCATTACTGCAAACGTACCAATGAGCGATACTGGCACTGCAATAAGTGGAATAATCGATGCACGCCAGGTTTGTAAAAATACGATAACCACAATCACCACCAGCACAATGGCTTCGAGTAAAGTGGCGATCACCGCATCAATTGAACCACGAACAAATACCGTTGGATCATAAACAATGTCGTATTCAACACCTGCAGGAAAGTCTTTTGATAAGCGTGCCATAGTTTCACGCACCTGATCAGAAAGCTCAATAGCATTTGATCCTGGGCGTTGAAATATTGGCATTGCTAAAGCAGGTTGATTGTCAAGCTCAGCACGCAGTGCATAAGAATCTTGGCCTAAATCTACACGTGCCACGTCTGACAAACGCGTAAGTTGCCCTTGCTCCCCCACTTTAATAATGACTTGTTTAAACTCTTCAATGCTATTAAGACGCCCTTTGACGTTTAATAAAATTTGGAACTGGCTGTCATTTGAAATTGGTTGCGCACCTAAACTACCCGCTGCAACTTGCTGATTTTGAGAGCGCAGTGCATTTACCACATCACTTGCAGTAAGCTCACGTGATGCTAGCGCATCTGGGTTAAGCCAAACCCGCATTGCATATTTACCGCCACCAAATAAACGAATATCACCCACACCAGGTAAACGCGCTATTTCATCTTTAATATTTAAATCGGCATAATTTGATAAATACGCAGTGTCATGGCTGTTTTGGGGTGAGTATAAATGCACCACCATGGTTAAATCGGGTGATGATTTTTCAGCAACAACCCCTAAACGTTGCACTTCTTGTGGCAAACGCGGCAGCGCACTATTAACTCGGTTTTGCACTTGCACTTGGGCACGGTCTAAATCAGTGCCTAACGCAAATGTCACCGTGAGCGTCATGCGCCCGTCACTGGTTGCTTGTGAAAACATATACAACATGTTTTCGGTGCCGTTTATTTCTTGCTCAAGCGGGGTTGCCACGGTTTGTGCAATAACTGTCGGGTTAGCACCTGGGTAACTGGCGGTCACAACAACGGTTGGTGGAACGACTTCGGGGTATTCGCTAACTGGCAGCTGAAATAAAGAAATGCTACCGGCAATTAAAATAATCAACGACAGCATAGCCGCAAAAATCGGACGCTGTATAAAAAAGTGTGAAAATTTCATCTAATAACCTTATTGCTTAGCAACTAAATCCGCAGGGTTAGCATTTAGCGTAAATGCAATGCCTTGGGTATTAATTGCCACTTTATTGGGTGATATTGGCATGCCAGGACCTACACGAGCTGGGCCATTAACAGCAATAACATCGCCTTGCTCAAGCCCTGATGTAATGGCGCGTAACGCTCCATAGCGCTCACCGACCGTAACCAGCTTATACTGCAGTACATTGTTATCGCCTACCGTTAACACAAAGCGGTTTTTTAAATCTGTGCCTATGGCTCTATCTGGAATAATGACAGTTTCACGTACCGCATTGGCCGCTAACTTAATGCGTGCAAATGAGCCCGAGCGCAGTTCATTACTAGGATCGTCAAACACCGCACGTACTCGTAAGGTGCCAGTAGAGGCATTAATTTGGTTATCTATAAAGTTAATATGGCCGTGATAGTTAAAATCGTCTTGCCCTACTTTTTGCATCACAACCGGCTGTTTGCTTGCAGCGGTTATTTCGTCAAATGCGCTATTCCAAGTACGCTCATCTACATCAAAGTACGCGTATATTTGGTCATTAGAAACAATAGAAGTAAGCACACTTTGCCCTGCAAGTACATTGTTACCTTTGGTGATATTTGCGCGAGAAATCACGCCATCTATTGGCGACACCACTGAGGTAAACTCTAAATCAAGCTGCGCCGAGCTTAACTGCGCTTTAAGTGCGGCAAGTTGCGCTTCACGTTGACGCAGTGTTGAAGTGCGCGCCTGTGCTTGCTCAGTTGATATGGCTTTTCGCTCAGTTAAGCGTACCGCACGGGATGCTTCGCTTTTTGCTTGCTCGAGTGCCGCTTGAGCACTGTTGACCTGAGCCTGCAAACTTTCAACCGTGGCAGCAAATGAGCGATCGTCTAAGCGAAATAACACATCGCCTTGCTTAACGCTATCACCCTCATTAAATTCAATACGCTCAATAATACCCGACACCCGAGGCATTAAAGCCACGTTTTGCGGCGCTTCTAATCGCGTTGTGTAAGTGTGCCAATTTTGTACCGGCTTTACTAAAACCTCTGCCACATCTATAGGTTGATGTTGTTGCGTAGATGCCGATTGCGCTGTCTTTTCATCTGCACAACCAGAGAGTGTAAATAATGCAGTAGCTATTGCAACAGCAATAAAGTGTTTGTTCATAACGACGCTCCTTTTAATTTAGCATTGCATAATACGGAACAAACATGAGGACAAAAATGATAGATTTCTAAATACATTAGTGCCAAAATGGCATCAATACTCGTTATGAGATGAAATAATGGATACAACCAGCCGACTATTAATGCTGCTTGAAGTCGTTGAGCAAGGATCATTTGCCAAAGCTGCAGAAATGCGAAATATCGATCGTTCAGTGATTTCCAAACAAATTAGTCGTTTAGAAGATGAACTTGGGGTAAGGCTGTTAAATAGAACAACACGCTCATTTTCACTGACTGCAGCGGGTGCCGAAATGATTAAAAAGGCCAGTGAACTCAGAAGTTTATTGGGCGAAACCGTGCGTATGGCAGAAAACTATCACCAAGAGCCACGCGGCGTATTAAAAGTGACCGCATCTACTTTAATAGGTCGACGCTACTTACAGCCAGTGATCAACGATTTCCAAAAACGCTTTCCGCAAGTTGAGATTGAACTGCGTTTAGATGACCGACTGGTTGATATTGTATCTGAGGGATTTGATTTAGCGTTTAGAGTGGGTGAACCCAAAGACTCATCATTAATTGCTCGTAAAATTGCCCGTAATCGTTTGTTACTATTAGCCGCGCCTGAGTTTATAGAAACATACGGTATGCCAACAACAATCTCTGATTTGGCACAACTGCCAGCGGCTAGCTATGCAAGCAACTCACTGCGGGTAGAAGGCATAAATTACTACAACCACACTGGCGAACACTGCGAGCAAAAAATAAAAAGTGTGTTTAGAGCAAACGATGCAGAAGTATTACTGATGAAAACCCTCTCTGGCACCACCTACTTTTTAGCGCCGGCATTTATTTTAGATAAAGAAGTAATTGATGGTCGCTTAATTCCCCTACTCACCGATATAAAACTCATGGAGTACAGTGCTATGTATGCGGTATATCCTCATCGCGACTTACCTGTTAGAACACGGTTATTCTTTGATGCGGTGCGAGAATACATAGGTAAAGATACCCCTATTTGGGAAAACAGTATCCCTGATTTCGATAAGATGTATTAAGCGCGCCTAGCCTATAAATAGGCGATAACGCAGCATCAATGCCAAACAGGCGCTGCCCAAAGGGTTCTGCCTAGGGGCGTAAGCAGGACACGGAAGCTTTGCTCGGTTTTTAGCCCACTAGGTTACAAACCTCTTGGGGCGATTAAACCGACCCTAGTTTGAACAAATTGTAATTCGCAAAGGTCAGCAGACCCTAATTAATATTAGTAAATACGCAATTTCTGCCTGCCGCTTTTGCTTTATAAAGCTCTTTATCTGCAAGGTTAACAAATTCTGATAAGCTTTGATGTTGTTGATAATTCACAAGCCCAATACTTGCAGTTAAGGTAATTGTTTCATCAATGATTTCAATTTGCTTTTTGGCAATTTCCTTAATGAGCTTGTCAGCCATGGCTTGTGCAGATTCAGCACTAGTAAAAGAGCCCATTAATGAAAACTCCTCCCCACCTACTCTAAAAATATAGCCTGAGGGGAAAATGTCTCTCAATAGCGAGGTCAACTCAACTAATACCTTATCACCAATATCATGGCCATATTTATCATTCACTTGTTTAAAATAATCTAAATCGAGTAAAAATAGATAAAGGTTCGATTTATCTTTGAGTTCAATTTCAAAGTAATGGCTCATTGAAAGGCGATTACCCGCTTCGGTTAGAGGATCTAATAATGCTAAATTTTTTAACCGCTTAGAAAACTGCGCTCGGTTACCCTCAAAAATATGTGAAACAGTCCATAAACTAATATAAATAAACAATAAATTAAGGATAAGGTTAACTGAGACAAATGGCAGAAGTGGCGATTTGTAAACTAGTAAAATTGACTGCAACATTAAAAAAGTTGCAGATAGAATAAAGCCCAAACGCCTACCAAGTAGCAAATAATACAAAATTGGTAAAACAAAAGACCATAAAAACAAACCATTTTCAAATGGCGCTAAATATGTGCCAAATAAAATAATAAAAGATAATGTTAGACATAAAGCAACGCCATACCAATCTTTTTGATAGTGCTTGGTCAATTGATTGAATATATAAAAACACAAAGCAGAAAAGGCAATCTCCAGCCCCCCAACTAAGTAGGATTTATTAATTGATAAATTAAATACTGCAAAAATTAATGACAAAAAACCAAGGCACACACACATCCATTTGAGTACATGATTACGTATGGTTTTAGTGCTGTTAAGTGCTGCTATGTCCATTCAAAACTTAAATAACGTATAATATTTAAATTCTACCCTTGATACTTAACAATCACAAACAGAGCGGATTAACTTTATCTTAAATACGAAAAAGGTACCAATTCAATATTAACTATTGTTCTATTAACTTGTTAACAGTACCAACCAACTCATTAAATTGCTGATCTATGTGGCTTTGCTGTTTAGTTGTGAGTGTTTTATTTAACTCAACAAGTAGCTGTGCGTATGCCTTTAAATTTATCTCGTTAGCAGCGATGAGCTCTGCACTCATATACTGCTCTCGTTCAGTCATAATGGTTTTCAATTGCTGGGCATATAAAGCATCGCTTATTTGCGGGCTATTAAAAAGCTGTTCTAGTGCAGCGAGCCGGGTAAGTTTATAATCATACCACAAGTCAGCGGTGCTTATATGCGCATCATTACCATACTTAACCAACTCTACTTGCACAGAGCTAAGTTTTCCGAGCCACTTTTTATAATACGCTAACTGAGTATCTAAGCGCTCTTTTTTATATTCGCTCTCACTTAAAGACTGATGCTCTTGTATCTCATCATTAATTTGCTTGCGAATGTTATCGACCAATTGGTCGCGCTGCTGTTGCGTTAATGTTTTTGCCAGCTCGATTAAGGGATCACTCGCGTACAAAAGTAAATTGCGCCAATGCTGCTTTACCTGCGTTATTTTTACCATTAACTGTGCTGTATCTGCTTCTTTATCAAGCAGCTGTCTTAAGTCAAGTAAATCGGCTTTATATTTTGGTAACTCAACCTCTCGGTGCCAATCTCGGGTGTTATTAATGATCATTTTTAACTGCGTTGATTGGTGTTTATTTAGGTCAATGTAATCATCTACCCAAAACGAAGATAACCAACCAAGGTTGTTATAAGCAAATGAGGTAGAACAACCGGCAAGAAACAATAAACTAATTATAAAAATCATTTTGCTTAGTGTTAATTTGTTTAAGTTATTTAACATGAATCCACCCAGTTGTGTGATGCTTAAGCGGCTTAAAATAATCATAAATAATGATGTAAGCTATTGCTCGCTTTTATTTTTTTTATTTTTCTATAGAATCGTAGCCAAACGTAATATATATCGTGACTATATGCATAAGTTTGGAACTTTTGAGCTATAGTTAGGCTACATGTTAATACCTAAGTTATAAACGTTGGCGTTATTAATTTAGCTCATAATTTTTAATAAAATTACTTGATAAGTTTTACTTTTATGATGTTTACATAAAACGACAACTAATTTGGAGACATACTCATGTCAAAGTTTAATTTAAAAGCACTGTTACTTGCAGGTATTGTCATTGCGACTCCTTTCGCTCATGCGGGGTTAGAAGAAGGAATAAGAGCCGCTAATGCAGGTCAGTTTGACGAGGCGCTAAAAGAATTTAATTACCTTGCTGAAAAAGGTTTTGCCCCCGGTATTTACGAATTAGGTAAGTTATATGAAGGCGGCCATGGTGTTACCCGCAATTACCGCAAAGCAGCTGAGCTATATCAGCAAGGTGTAAAGAAAAACCATGCTGATTCAATGTTTGCCTTGGCGGTATTATACGATGAGGGTAAAGGGGTTAAACTTGATAAACAAAGGGCGTTTTCTTTGTACGAAAAAGCAGCTAAGAAGAACCTCCCTGCTGCACAATTTAACCTAGGCGTAATGTATGCAAACGGCACTGGCGTAACTCAAGACTACAAAACCGCTAGAAAGTGGTACGAAAAAGCAGCCGCTAACAATTATACCTTAGCACAATTTAATTTAGCGCTTATGCATTTTGAGGGACTGGGCATGCCTAAAAACCTCGAAATGTCCTATATCTGGAATACCATTGCTGAATATAACGGCAACATGCAAGCAAGCCATAGCCGTAAACTTGACGAGCGCTCCATGCTTCCAAAAGAAGTTGAACGAGCAAAAGAAAAAGCAGATGCAATTTATGAGAAGATCTTAGCTGGCACCTATGCAGGCGAAGGTCGATTGTTTTAAATTAACCAATAAACTAACGAGCTGAGTGAAATCATTCACTCAGCTTTTTTGTTTAAGCCCTGCAGGCTATTTTACATACAACCACTTTAGTACCTTGATCAATAATTTATTTTGTTTAAGCAATAATCCAATACGCGGATTAACCGAGCCAGACACTAAAGTGTTTTTTGCATGACTAAAGGTCAAAAAACCTTCTTTGCCGTGATAATGCCCCATGCCTGAATGCCCAACACCACCAAACGGCACATCATCAGCTGCCACTTGAACTAAGGTGTCGTTTACAGCAACCGTTCCGCTATGTGTTTGCTTAATAATGTACTGTTGCGCTTGTTTGTCTTGGCCTAAAATGTAAAGGGCTAATGGGTGGTCGCGTAATCGAATATAATTAAGCACGTCCTCTAATTTGTCGTAACTCATAATGGGTAAAATGGGACCAAATAGCTCTTCTTGCATTAATGTCATCTCATCTGTTACGTGCGTGACTATATGCAGACCCATGCGGTGCTTTTCGCCATCTTGCTGGTTTTGTTCAAGCGGTTTAGTAATTTTAGCGCCTTGCGCTTGTGCTTGCTCTAAATAACCTAGCAATCGTTGGTAATGCGCAGAGCTTATAATCGAGGTCAGATTTTTGCCTTCTACGCCTTGTTTAAAATGTTTTTTATAAAGCGTACACAAGGCTTTAATAAGTTGATGTTCTAACGCCTGCGGGACAAACACGTAGTCTGGCGCTACACATATCTGCCCTGCATTGGCCATTTTTCCAAATAATAAAGCACGCGCGGCTTTATTGATATCAGCTTTTTCTAACACAATAACGGGCGATTTTCCGCCGAGTTCTAATGTTACTGGCGTTAAATTTTTACTGGCAGCACTCATCACTAACTTGCCAACAGCAGTTGAACCTGTAAACAGCATGTGCGCAAACGGCAATGATGAGAATTCCCTCGCTACGTCGCTGTCACCTTGAATAATTGTGCAGTGTTGGCTTAATTCACCAGCGAATACTTTTTCAAGCACAGCATTAGTGTTAGGGGTAAATTCACTGAGCTTTAACATCACCCTGTTCCCTGCCGCAAGTGCTGTTATTACAGGTACAATCGCAAGTTGAATAGGGTAGTTCCATGGTGCAATCACACCAACCACACCAATTGGCTGATAGGTCACACTCACTTTTGAGGGCCATAAACTCAAACCTGCGCTTCGCTGACTGGGTTTAGCCCATTGAGGAAGTTTTTTTATAGTATGCGCAAGCCCCTGCATGGTTGGTAAAATATCACCCACTAGCGTGTCAAACGCCGTTCTATAGCCAAAGTCTTTAGATACCGCCGCTATTAGCTCATTCTCAAGTGCAGCAACATTCGAACGCACTTTTTTTAACACTGCAATACGTTGCTCTATTGGTAAATAGGGCGTTTCATAAAAGGCGTGCTTTAAATAACTAAACTGCGAATAAATCGAATCAATAGAAGAAGTATGTGTGTTCAAAATTAGCTACTCGAGTATAACGTTACAACGACTATAACCTTGTTCTATTTCTCGAGCAATAAAGAGTGATTTTGCAGCACAGTAAAAGCAATACAAAACCACTCAACGTGGTTGGTTGGAACTAAATCCGACGCCCAATAAATTGAGCATCGGTAATTTTTTATTAAAAGCCAAAAACCTGCGCTGCAATGGTCATAGTAACTAAGGTAATTAAAACAATAGCAACGATGTTCAACACAAAACCTGCACGGATCATGTCTTTCATTTTTATTTCACCCGAGCCAAACACAATTGCATTCGGTGGCGTGGCTACTGGCATCATAAACGCACAACTACACGCAATGGCGGCTGGAATAACCCACACTAACGGGCTGCCTGTGATTGACTCAGCAACAGGGCCTAACAAGGGTAAAAACCCTGCGGCTGTTGCCGTATTACTAGTGATTTCAGTTAAAAACGTGATCAGCGCAACCACAACAAGAATACTCATAACTAATGGAATGGTACTCGCCCCTTCAATCATATTGGCAATGTAATCAGCTAATCCTGATGATTTTATTTGTGAGGCAAGTGTTAGCCCACCACCAAATAAAAGCAACACGCCCCACGGCACTTTGGCTGCACTTTCCCACTCTAAAATTCGCTCACCACTGCCTTTATTAGCAGGCAGTACAAATAAAAGTAATGCGGCTGCAATTGCAATACCCGTATCTGAAATTTTAAGGCCAGTAACATCGCCTAATAAAGGTCGAAATATCCAACAAACAGCCGCCAACACAAATACACACAACACGCCTTTTTCAGCTCGTTGCATGAGGCCTAAGTCTTTTAGTTGTGATGAAAATACCGCTTTAGTATCAATACGCTTGTTCGCTTGAACATTCGCATCAACTTTATACGTGAATTTAGTGAGCCAAATCCAACTCACCATCAGCATACTAAGTGCTAATGGCACACCCACTATCATCCACTGCGCAAAACCAATCTCAATCTGATAGCTGTCTGATAAGTACGCCGCCATTAATGCATTTGGTGGAGTACCGATTAAAGTAGCAACACCACCAATACTTGCGCCATAAGCAATAGAGAGTAAAAGGGCTTTACCAAACCCTTCATTACTTGGATCGGAGCTTTTAACTAAATGCGTAACAGACAAGGCAATAGGCAGCATCATTACAGCGGTGGCGGTATTAGACATCCACATTGATAAAAATGCAGTCACTAGCATCATCGCTAAAATTTGTAAGCTTGGCTTTTTACCAGCATAAAGCATTGTTTTTAAGGCAATTCGCTTATGTAACCCCCATCGTTCCATCGCAATTGAAATTAAAAAGCCACCTAAAAATAGAAATATGAGTGGATGCGCATAAGGCGCTGCAACATTTTTTATCGCGGCTATTTCAACAATCGGCGAAATCACTAAAGGGAGTAACGCAGTAGCAGGAATAGGCACTACCTCACTCACCCACCACGAGGCCATCCAAAATGCTAAGCCTGCGGTTTTAAACGCTGCAGCCGACATCCCTACTGGCGGTTCAACTAAGCAAGTAAGTAGCATGACACATGGGCCAAGTAACAATAACAGCCATTGCATAAATGGCTTTTTATTCGCGTTATTATCTAAAATACGTTTTGTCATTTGTTCAGCCCTTAAAATTTATATTTAAGACCAAGTGCAACACTGCTATCAGCATTTTCTTCTAGGTCGAGATCAGTGTATAAAAGGTACGCTGTAGTTTGCTTGTCAAATACATAGTCTACACCCGTAGTCCACTGGGTGGCTTGTGATGTTTGACGTAATTTTGAATCATCTTTTGCAAATTGCACTTTAGGTACCCATTGGTCTAACTTATAGCTGACGCTTAGCACATACCCATTGCCAGATTTAGCGCCGTCAATTGATTCTGAGTGCTGGTACAAGGCCCCTAATTGTAATTTTTCAAATTTATAAACACCTGCGATACGACTTGCTTTAATATTATTAAGCGAATCAACATGGCTGATTGAAATAGAGTATGGGGTATTATTTAAATTACGGTCGCCATAGATAAGGGTGGCTGCAAATCCTGCTTCGTTATCTTTGTTGTCATCTTTTGGCGCATAGGTAAACGAAAACTGGGCGTTATGCCAATATTTAGAGGTATAAGTTATGGTATCGCCTAAGCGGTCTTGCCCTGCAATTACTTGTGAAATATCCGCTTGGGTTTCGTTAAAATTATCCAGTTTACCTTCTGAATATTTAAAGCGCGTGTCATTTCGCCCAACCACCATTTCACCAAAAGCCCCTTTTAGGCCCAAGTAAGTATTGCGTGCTGTAAAAGGCTCATTGGTGTCGTCGTGCTCAAACCCTTTTACTTGCACTTCGTATTTAAATACCGCGGTGAAATACGCATTTAATTTATGGTCACCTTTAATGCCAATACGCGAAAAAGGGGCATCTATTTGCGTGCCTTCGTCAGCGTAACGCATTATGCCTGTATCGGTGTTAGCAATTTGTACTTCGGCTTTACCATACACAGTGTAATCTGCAGCCAATGTTGTTAAAGGTAAGGTGGCTGCACTGCATAATACAGTAAATACAGAACCTTGGAATAAATTGTTTCTCATTGTGTGTCCTAATTATGTAATGCTACTTGTTGTCAGTAACTACACAGCAAGAACATGACCAACTAAGAATTAACAATTAATTTCAAGCGGTTAAGGTGTAAAAGAACAAAAAACACACACCACAATGTGCGGTTTTCCACACACAAAAAATATTCAACATCACCTTTTCCACCCATTAATCGGTAAACATATCTCGATTAATATTATATTTACTCATTTTATCGTAGAGCGTTTTGCGCGCAATTTGCAGCGTTGCCATGGTGTTTTTTATACTGCCGTGATTAAGCTCTAACGCTTCCTCAATAAGAGACTGCTCATAAAAGCTCACCTTTTCGGCTAAACTCAAATCAAGTGATAACGCACTACTACTCGCATCACTTTGCCCAAACGCTAGATCAGGGCCTAGTAATACCGCGCGTTCTGCTTGATTTCTCAATTCCCGCACATTGCCAGGCCAATCATGCGCTAGTAAACGTTGTTGTAGTTCAATATTAAGCGCCCCTAACGGTTTATGAAAGCGGGTCGCAGCAATAGAGCTAAAATGTTTAAACAACAAAGGTATATCTGCTTTTCGGTCTCTAAGCGCTGGAATACTAACTTTAACTAAGCTCAGTCGATAATATAAATCGGCTCTAAACTCACCTTTTTCTACCAGCGAAAGTAAATCTACTTTGGTTGCCGCAACAATACGTATATCAAGATCTATCGCTTTATTAGCACCAACCGGAGTTACTTTACGCTCTTCAAGCACCCGCAGTAACTTAACTTGTAACGACAAGGGCGTACTTTCGATTTCATCTAAAAAAACAGTTCCGCCTTGTGCAAACTCAAATTTACCCTTGCGATCGTGTGTTGCACCTGTAAATGCTCCACTAATTGCACCAAACAGTTCGCTTTCTATTAATTGCTCAGGAACTGCACCACAGTTAATAGCCACAAATTGACAACTTGAGCGGTTGCTATGATCGTGTAAATAGCGAGCCACTAATTCTTTACCTGTGCCGGTTTCACCTTCAATCAACACATCTGCAGGGGTATCTATGACTGTATTGAGCAGGGTCATCATGTGCTGCATTTTGAGGGTATCACCTAAAATACGCACACCGGGCGCCGACGTTTTTTCAACCGCGCGTTTAAGCGCTCTATTTTCCATCACTAAAGCACGTTTATCTGATGCTCTGGCAATACAATCTAATAAGTTTTCGTTAAGTGGTTTTTCAAATAAATCATACGCGCCTAATTGCATCGCTTTTACCGCAACCGAAACATCAGCATAACCGGTTAAAAATATCACAGGAAGCTCGCTATCGAATGCTTTAACTTGCTCGATAAAGGTTAAACCATCCATAGTAGGCATATTTATATCGCTTAGTACAACACCAGTAAAATTTCGATTTAAACGACTTAAAGCAACCGTCGCATCACTAAAGCACTGCACCTCATACCCTTCGAGAGTGAGTAATTGGTTCAGCGAGTCGCGGATCATCGCTTCATCGTCAATAACAACAACTTGCTTACAAACAACGGCTTCAATCATTTTTTGGCGTCTCTGTGCTTGATAAACTAATAATAAATTGCGCACCGCCTTCAGGGCGGTTATGGGCGGTTAGATAACCATTGAATGAATCAATAATTTGCTTTGATATCGATAAGCCCAAGCCTAAACCGTTACTTGACTTAGTACTATAAAACGGCTCAAAAATAGACCCTAACAGGTGATGTTCAATACCTGGACCACTATCTAATATAGAGAGCTTAACGCGATCTTCAAAACACTCAACATCAAAACTAAGCTCTCTTTTGGGCTCACCTTTCATTGCGTGTGATGCATTGGTGATTAAATTAACGAGTACTTGCTCAAATTTTAATGCATCTACCCACACCATAATATCTTGCGAAAACTGCGGTGCACTAACGATAACATTGTCTTGTTTAAGTTGCGGATGAGTGATCATCAGCGCATTGTTTAATAATGCTGACAAAGGATGAGGCCGCAGTTGCATGGTCGCGGGTTTACTGAAATGTTTAAGCTGTGCCACTATTTTATGCACTCGTTCTACTAAATTTTCGATTATGATTAAGTTTTCACTTAAGGCATTGAGCTTACCTTTTTTGAGCAAAATTTTAGCGCTGGCCAAATAATTATTCATTGCACTAAGCGGCTGATTGATTTCGTGATTAATACCCGCACTCAATTGTCCAATGGTGGCTAATTTTGCTGACTGTACCAACGCCGTTTGAGCTTTTTCCAAGGCTTGCGTGCGCTCTAACACTTCAAGCTCTAAACTGTGTCGAGAATAAAGTAGTTTTTTATATCCAGCAAAACGTGCCAATAAACTATACCCAACAAAGATAAACACCCAATAAAAAAGCACTAACCATAACAACCTCGGTAACTGCATCGCATTAATACTTGAAATATCAACCAGTACCGTCATAGTGGCATTAAGGTGAGTTAAGGGTCTTGAGGCGGCAACGTATTCATCTTTAGCAATTTTAAATTGCTCAATGCCTTGGCTTTTGTAGCGCTGTTGTTTAATTTGTAACGGTTGATGATCTAAGTAAGCACGGCGCTGCTTAATATCACGACGCGCGGTAATATCAAGCTCTGTAAAACTATTTAAACGCCATGCGGGTTCATCCGACATGGCAATAATATTATCGGCAAGTTGCAAATAAAAATGGCTTCCTTTTGAGGTATTTAATAACGAACGATCATTTTCAAATTTAGCCACATTAATTTTTAAAACCACCACACCAATAGCTTTACCGTTTAAGTAAATAGCTTGAGAGAAGTAAATACCACGCTCTTTGGAGCGTTGACCAAGCGCAAAGTAGGCAACTTTTTCTCCCGCAAAAGCCTGTTTAAAATAAGGCCTAAATGCAAAGTTGCTACCTAAAAATGTATAATCAGTTTGCCAATTACTGCTAGCAATCACATCGCCATAAGTATCGAGTATATATACATCTGACGCACCACTGGCTTGCTGAATATCAGCAAGATAATTATTAATTGCATTAAAGTGTTCAGACTTATTATGAGTAAAGCGAATCAATAAATTATTATTCGTTAGCAACTGGGGGATCGCAGCAAACCGAGCCAGCTCATTATCAATATAATTATTTAGTTGGATGACTTGTTGATCAGCTTGAATTTTAGCTTGACCTAAATCATAAGCGCGGCCAAATGAAAATGTAACCACCAATAATAGAACCAAGAGTATGCAAGCAAAAATAACTTTTTTAGGGATGGAAAACATAAACGCCTATGACACCTAGGATGCCAATAATAATTAATAGCCACTATTGTATCGAGTTATAGTGCTTTGATGAAGAAACTTTTTGTTAACAATTGTACTAAAAAACCGTGAAACTGAGGCATTCCACGGTTTTATAATCTTTAAGGGGATGCTATTTTAGCTTAACTTATGCTTTTACAACGCTAGGCTTGTCTTTAAAATACTTATACAAACCAATTAATGAGGCTGCAATCCAAAATATTTCAATCACAAAACTTGCTAAGTTAAAGTTATAACAAAGGCTAATAAGTAACAAAATAGCGCCACTTAAATTCATTAAGTTATAAACTAGACTTTTAGGTGAAACTTTATTTAATTGCAGCAAAAAAAATGAGCCTACCACTAAAAAAGTACCCGTCATACCAATAATATCAAATAATATTCCAACCACGTGCGTATCCTATGCGTGTAGAACCCAATACACTGGCCCAATCCATGGGGAGGGTTTTTTTCAATCATTGAAACAGCAAAACCAGCAAATTTTACCAGTGGGAAAAAAGCAAACAAGGGCTTATGTCCGCCCCAGATTAAATTCCCGCTTTATTTAAAGGTGACTTTGCCCCCAATCATTTTATAGGCAGGAGCCCCTCTTATAATTGCAGGGCGGGCAAAGGCTCGCTTACAACCCGGGCACACACATTCAGTATGAGTGTGATCTTGCGTTATTCTTTCTATAAAGCATTTTACTAACGCGCCTTTACCACCTTTTCGGTATTTGAATAATGGCGCCTTACACGCAGAGCAGAATATATCGACCGTTTTTGTCGGCCCTTTTTTATTGGGCTTAGCCACACTACCTCTATGATTACTTTATAATTTATAGCCTAATGCTATCACAGCACAGGCAAAAATGATGAAACGATGTTAAGGCAATACTGCTATTTAATAAACAGTTGGCTTTAGCCTTTTTTCGATAAGCGCGTTAATTGAGCTGATAATACATTCATATTAAAGGGTTTTATGATAAAGCCTGACACTTTAGCACTAATTACTTTTTTTACCGTCTCTGTGTTATCTTCACAGGTCACCATAAGTACAGGAAGGTTTGCCAATTCGGCATCTTTTCTAATATTATCAAGTAAGGTAATGCCATCCATTTTAGGCATATGGAGATCGGTTATAACCAAGTCAATCGTTTGACTTTTTAGTATTGTTAATGCCTGAAGTCCATCGGTGGCTTCAACAATATCTTTATAATCTAACTTCCTTAACATATTAATTAATACATGACGCATTAAC
This sequence comes from Pseudoalteromonas sp., assembly GCF_018402495.1. Taxonomy (GTDB): domain Bacteria; phylum Pseudomonadota; class Gammaproteobacteria; order Enterobacterales; family Alteromonadaceae; genus Pseudoalteromonas. The sequence goes on along the minus strand of NZ_JAGYIU010000003.1, from coordinate 152,102 downwards.
GGCATATCATCAACAACTAAAATTTTCATGCGTATAATTTACCAACGTGGATGACAACAAGTCTTTATTAATCAAAGTAAAGGCGACGCGCCTGTCCTAGAAGGTATTAACAAAAACGGTTATGAGTGATACCAACATTAGTTAATAATGTCTGTTGCGGCAAGTAATCAGTTTTATATACACTATATAAGTTTTAACAATCGGCTCAAAAAAAGCGTTTAAAACGTGCCAAACGTAGCCTGCGTTAAACGCGCTAAATCTTCTGTAGTCAGTGTTACTTCTAATCCTCGCTTTCCGGCACTAACGTATATTGCTTTAAACTCTAACGCACTTGAGTGAATATATGTTTTAAGCCGTTTTTTTTGGCCAAAAGGGCTAACCCCTCCTAAAATATACCCCGTACTTGCCTGCACTTTTTGTGGGTCTGCCATCATCACTTTTTTTACTGCGCAAAGCTTCGCAAGCTGTTTCAAATTAACCTGCTGAGTAACGGGAGTCACCGCTACAATAAGCTGTTGCTCTGAGGTTTCTAGCACTAAGGTTTTAAATACTTGCGCACTATTAAGATTAAGCTTTTCAACAGCTTCAAGGCCGTAATTGGTATTGTTTATATCGTGCTCGTAGCTGAGTATGTCAAATTTAATAGCGCATTTTTTTAGCTGCTCTATAGCGGGGGTCATCTGATAAAGCCCAAAATAAATCTCCCTAATAATTTAGCACATTAAACATAAAAAACGGCGCTTAAAAAAGCGCCGTTTTTACTAGTGTCTATTGATCCGACTAATTATTTAGTTAAGTCATCAAAAAACTTTTTAACCCCATCAAAAAATCCTTGTTCTTTAGGGCGGTTTTTTGAGCTGTCTTTGCCCATACTTTCATCTAATTCTTTAAGTAAGTCACGTTGACGCTCGTTTAAATTAACTGGCGTTTCAATCACAACCTTACAAATTAAATCGCCTTGAGCGCCACTGCGTACTGACTTAACACCTTTGCCACGCATACGGAACATTTTGCCCGTTTGTGTTTCTGACGGTATTTTAAGTTTTGCACGGCCATCAAGTGTAGGCACTTCAATTTCGCCACCTAGGCCTGCGGTGGTAAAGCTTATTGGTACTTCACAGTAGAGGTTATTGGCTTCACGCACAAATATTTTATGTTCACGAACAGATACCTGTACGTACAAGTCACCGGCTGGGGCACCATGCATGCCTGCCTCGCCTTCACCTGATAAGCGAATACGATCGCCTGTATCTACGCCTGCCGGGATTTTAACCGATAGCGTTTTAGTTTTTTCTACACGGCCTTGTCCATGACATTTATTACAAGGATCTGAAATGATCTGACCTTGGCCATGACATGTCGGACAGGTTTGCTGCACAGCAAAAAAACCTTGGCGCATTTGTACTTGGCCTGCACCATGACAGGTTGTACATGTTTTTGGTTTAGAGCCCGCTTTAGCACCACTGCCATCACATGGTTCACAACTAACCCAAGTAGGTACTTTAATTTCAACGTCTTTACCACGAACCGCTTCTTCTAAGCTTAAGTCCATGTTGTAACGTAAATCAGAGCCTCGTTGTTGACGTGATTGACGACGGCCACCACCGCCGCCAAAAATATCACCAAACACATCACCAAAAATATCACCAAAATCACCTTGTCCGCCACCAAAGCCGCCGTGACCACCGCCACCGCCTTGCTCGAAGGCTGCATGACCGTATTGGTCATACATTTGACGCTTCTGTGGATCTGTTAGTATTTCGTAAGCTTCCTTTACTTCCTTAAATTTGGTTTCAAGGTCTTTATCACCGGCGGTACGATCGGGATGATATTTCATCGCTAAGCGTTTGTACGCTTTTTTTATGTCTCGCTCACTGGCATCTTTGCTTACGCCGAGGATTTCGTAATAATCGCGTTTTGACATATCTATCACACTACTCTTTTCTATGTGCAGCGTTCGCTGCTGGACAAACCGATAAATCATATCGATTTATCATTGAATTTTTAAAGCGTTTTGTTCATACCAACTGCATTAAATTAGTGGGCTATTATAGCGACAGAGAAATAAGTCGATAACAAGGCGAAAATTATGATATATAGTTGATCTATATGAATAATTTTTTAACGCAAGTAGCGAGTTATTTAATACGCTAAAATGATCATTTTTTAATAAAATTGGTATTACTTCTCTTACATGCAAAAGGCGCGTTAAGCTTTAGCCTACGCGCCTCAGGTGTTCATCCTAACTTAAACACTTCATTTGGTCATGTGTTTTAAATTAGCGAGAAGCGTTAGTGACAATTACTTGTCGTCTTTAACTTCTTCGAACTCTGCATCAACAACATCGTCGTCTTGCTTAGCTGACTTTTGTTGTTCTGCACCCGCATCACCACTAGTTTGTTGTGCTTTAGCTTGGGCAATTTCCATTAGCTTTTGAGACTTTTCAGCAAGCGCTTGCGTTTTCGCTTCAATCTCTGCTTTGTCGTCACTCTTAATCGCTGCTTCTAGGTCTACAACCGCCGCTTCAATCGCGTCTTTGTCTTCGCTTGGCAGTGCATCACCCGCTTCTTCAATTTGCTTACGTGTACCGTGAACAAGAGCGTCAGCTTGGTTACGTACAGCTACTAACTCTTCAAACTTTTTATCGTCTTCAGCATGCGCTTCTGCATCACGAACCATCTTTTCAACTTCTTCATCACTTAAACCAGAAGATGCTTGAATAGTGATTTTTTGCTCTTTACCTGTATCTTTATCTTTTGCAGATACATGTAAGATACCATCGGCATCAACATCGAATGTTACTTCGATTTGTGGAGTACCGCGTTGTGCTGGGCGAATACCTTCTAGGTTAAATTGACCTAGTGATTTGTTATCGCTTGAACGCTTACGCTCACCTTGTAACACATGAATGGTTACTGCAGATTGGTTATCTTCTGCTGTTGAGAATGTTTGCGATTTCTTTGTCGGAATCGTGGTATTTTTCTCAATTAACGGCGTCATTACTGAACCCATCGTCTCAATACCTAGAGATAATGGTGATACGTCTAGTAATAATACGTCTTTCACGTCACCAGCAAGTACACCACCTTGAATCGCAGCACCCACAGCAACTGCTTCATCAGGGTTAACGTCTTTACGTGGCTCTTTACCGAAGAACTCTGCTACTGTTTTTTGTACAAGTGGCATACGCGTTTGACCACCCACTAGAATAATATCGTTGATATCGTTCACAGATAGGTCTGCATCAGCAAGGGCACGTTTTAGCGGTTCAATTGACTTAGTGACTAAATCTTCAACCAAAGACTCAAGCTTAGCACGTGTTAGTTTCACGTTCATGTGCTTAGGACCTGACGCATCAGCAGTTACATACGGAAGGTTAACCTCTGTAGATTGTGCTGATGAAAGCTCAATTTTTGCTTTCTCTGCGGCTTCTTTAACACGTTGCATTGCAAGTGGATCATTTTGTAAGTCGATACCTTGATCTTTCTTGAATTCAGCTACTAAGTAGTTGATTACACGGTTATCGAAATCTTCACCACCTAAGTGAGTGTCACCGTTAGTTGCAAGTACTTCAAATGTGTGTTCGCCTTCCACTTCATCAATTTCAATGATTGATAAATCGAAAGTACCACCACCTAAGTCATATACCGCTACTACGTTTTCGCCACGGTTTTTATCCATACCGTATGCAAGCGCTGCAGCTGTTGGCTCATTGATAATACGTTTTACTTCAAGACCCGCAATACGACCCGCATCTTTAGTTGCTTGACGTTGTGAATCGTTAAAGTATGCTGGTACTGTGATTACCGCTTCAGTAACTTCTTCACCTAAGAAGTCTTCAGCTGTTTTTTTCATTTTTTTCAGTACTTCAGCAGAAATTTGTGGTGCAGCGCGTTTTTCGCCACCTGCTTCTACCCACGCATCGCCATTATCAGCTTTGATAATTTTAAAAGGCATGATGCCAATATCACGTTGTACTTCTTCGTCTTCAAAACGACGACCAATTAAACGCTTAATTGCAAACAAAGTATTTGTTGGGTTAGTTACCGCTTGACGTTTTGCAGGTTGACCTACTAACGTTTCACCGTCTTGCGTGTAAGCAATAATAGACGGGGTTGTGCGATCGCCTTCCGCATTTTCAATAACACGTGCTTTGTCACCATCAAGTACTGCAACACAAGAGTTAGTAGTACCTAAATCGATCCCAATAATTCTACCCATGAATCTTCTCCAACTTCTAAATTCGTTAATACGTTCGATGACTAGTTAATAGGGATGCCACAAACTTAATTCAACTGTAAAATTGAAAAAAAATTCATTTTTTTAAATTTATTTACTAAATAACCCTAAAAAGAGTAAGGATTGCTCGTTTTTTGTTATTTAGTCGCTTATCTTATTGTCTGGTCTGATGAGTTTGTGTGTGATATAAATTTAGCAAATAACATCAAAAGGACATTATTTGTGCACTTTGAACAATTATTACAACAAGCAGCTCAAGCTAGTCAACAAACGAACCAAGAAACCAGTACAATGCAGTTCCCCGCTAATTGGTGCCAAGGTCGTACAGCATTTGGTGGGCTTTCAGCGGCACTACTTTATCAAGCGATGCGCAATAAAGTAGATTCATCAAGAAGGTTACTTTCTTTAAGTACAAACTTTGTTGGGCCTTTACTGGCTGAAAAACCATTTTCTTTATCCGTAGAAATATTACGTGAAGGTAAAAGCAGTACCCAAGTGCTCGCCAAAGCGATTCAAAACGATGCAGTATGCGTTATTGTACAAGCCTGTTTTGCAAAAAACCGTCACTCGTCCATTAATGTGCCTGTGTCAAAAGCGTTAACCTTACACCCAGTAAACGAACGTCATTGCTTAGGGTTTGTGCCAGGGCAAATGCCAGAATTTTTTCAACATGTTGATTTATGCCCACAACAAGGAGCCATGCCGTTTAGCAGTGCAGAAACCTCTCATCTAGGTGGTTGGATGCGATTTAAACACACGCCTGAAGAGATTACAGAAGCCCATGTTATTGCGCTTACCGACGCATGGCCGCCTACATTACTGCAAATGTTTAAACAACCAGCACCGGCTAGTAGCATGTCTTGGTATTTAGAGTTTGTACAAGCGCCTAATTTAGCGCCTGATGAATGGTTAGGGTTTGAAGCAATCACTCACCATTCAAAAGATGGTTATGGTTTAGAAGATGGTTGTATTTGGTCACAGTCGGGGGAGCTTATTGCACTCACCCGCCAAACGGTTGCCTTATTTGATTAAAAATAATTAGGGACTATTTAACCTGAACGCTGGTTTAACATATTGGGGCGATTAAATTGCCCCTAATCTACACAGTTAGTATCCCTTAAAAGCGGTTAATATCACGCAGGGTATAGTGATTATCTAAATCAAGCATGATTGTGTCATATTCCCCACTTTCAATTATATTACTCAACCCTATATCAAAACGTTGTCTTAGTGAATCATCGTTAAAATAAGCAGGCCTTTTAGCAGGCGGAAAAATAGAATGGATAACAACGTCTTCAATGGCGTGGTTTTTTTGATATTCTTTTAAATAATGAAGAAATATACGCTTATCTAGAATAATGGTATCTACCCACCCTACCATTAAGTGGTGTATTTGCGCATTTTGATTAAGTACCTCTTCGTAGCCTCTTAAGTTTCTTAAGTTGTAGCCAAACTCTTTAGGTAAATAAGCCGGCGCATTTTGAAATGCTAAAACACTTTTGGTTGCCAAGTCGTAAATAGAATTAATAGCGAAGTTACTTTTTTTAAGACTCACTACCACATTTTCATAACTAATTACCGATTGGCTTTTGTAAATACCCGCGATTAAGTGACCGGAGTAGTTTAAAGCGATATCAACACGGCCTTGATTCAATGAAGCATCTGCTCGCTGATTAGACATATAATGTACGTCAACCTGATTAATAGCTTGATTACTAAGCGCCGCTTTTACAATCTCAAGTTGAATACCTGAGTCATGCTCCCTTATCACATAAGGTGCAACGGTTGGATTGGCTGCTATAATAACTGACTGCTGCTTTATACTATTAGCAAAGGCAAAACAGCTGCTACTTAAACACACTAACATGAGTGAAAATACAGCTTTCACATAATCTCCTAATCCGTTTTTATTTTTGTTATTAATTTAACCATAGTGTTTGTATTTAAGCATTAATTGTAGCAAAATTTAACCTCTTGATTTAATTATAAGCTATCAATTTGCAAACTGCCTGTCCAAGCTGTGATCTTATCATTGAAGTTCCTAACATTAACGCTAAACAAGTGGCGCTGTGTCCACGTTGTGGCCATAAAGTCCGCGGTATTAATATAAATCATGACACTGAAATAGTTGCCTTGAGCTTAAGCGCATTATTAATGTTACTCAGTAGTATGTTTTATCCCTTTATTTCTTTTAGTAGCAATGGCATTACCCAAACTATTACCCTACCCGATGCTGCCCGCATTCTATTTAATTATGATAGTGATCTGCTCGGGCTCTTTATTGATATTAGCATTATTGTTTTACCCATGAGCTTGCTGATTATTTTGATCCCTTTGCATTTAGGCGCACTCAAAGCCCTGCCGCAAGCAGTTGCAAGAAGACTATTAAAATTCACCTTAACACTAGAGCCATGGATCATGTCAGAGATATTTTTAATTGGTGTGTTGGTTAGTATGGTAAAAATAATGTCGTTGGCTGAGGTCAGCTTTGGCACTAGTTTTTATGCTTATGTCGGTTTTGTTATATTTTATGTCAGTGCGTTAACGCGATTAAATCGTGCACGGCTTTGGTCTGAGGTGAGCCCGACGACTCGCGTCCAAAGTAGTACAGGCGCAGAGCGGGCGATTGATAACAATATTAAAGCCTGCCATGTTTGCCACCAGCTCAGTACTGACTTAATCTGCTCTCGTTGCCATAGTAAAACCTATTTAAGAAACCCCTACAGTGTTCAAAAAGCGGCTGCATGGCTAGTTACTTCACTTATTTGCTATATCCCCGCAAACGTACTGCCAATTATGTACACGATTAGCCTTGGGGATGAAACACCTGCAACGCTTATTTCGGGTGTTATTACACTATGGAATAGCGGCTCGTACCCGATTGCAATCATTATATTTTTTGCCAGTGTCGTGGTCCCTTTAGCAAAAGCACTTATTTTAAGTTTTTTGTGCTTTATGGTTACAAAACCCGCCAACCTTCATACAAAAGGTTACACAAAAGTATATCAACTTACTGAATTTATTGGCAAATGGTCTATGATTGATGTCTTTGTTGTAGCTATATTAGTTGCACTTGTACAACTAGGAAACTTAATGTCGGTCATTCCAGGTTTAGGCATCGTCTTCTTTACTGTTATGGTATTATGCCAAATGATGGCCGCACACGCATTTGATCCTCGCTTACTGTGGGATTCACCAAAAATAAAACACAGAGAATAAAGCATGACTAAAACAGCCAACGTAGCACAAAAAACACCTATTTCTGCGATTTGGATCATTCCTGTTATTGCCTTATTTGTTGGTATTTGGATGCTGTACCAGTATCAATTAAATAAAGGACAAACAATTTACATCACCATGCCTCAAGCCGAAGGTATTATTGCCGGTAAAACAGAAATTAAGGTGCGCAGTGTTAAAATAGGACAAATTGATCATGTACGCCTATCCGACAGTCAAGATAGTGTAATAGCACGAGCACAAATTGATAAAAATTATGATAACTTGCTCACTGATGATGCCAAAATTTGGGTCGTTAAACCGCGCATTGATGAAACCGGTATTAGTGGTATGAACACATTACTTTCAGGGGTATATTTAGAGTTTTCGCCTGGTGAAAGTAAGCAATTAAAAAAGCAATTTTCACTTCAAGAAGAACCTGCACTCATTGGGAAAGATGTTCAAGGTAGGCGCTTTAAATTACTCAGTTATAATACAGAAGTACTGGATGTCAGTACGGGCATATTTTTTAAAAACTACAAAATAGGCCAAATAGAGACCGCCACCTTTGATTGGAAAAATCAAGCAATGCAATACGGTATTTTTATTAAAGCCCCCTATGAAAATTTGATCACTTTAAACTCTATTTTTTGGGTTAACTCAGGTATTGAGATAGATCTTTCTGCTGATGGCATAAATATTAATACCGGTTCACTAAGCAAATTATTAAAAGGCGGTATTTCTGTTGGTTTACCTGATCAGCAAGCCCCTGGCGATTTAGCACAAGATGGCCATAATTTTTCACTAAGTCAAAGTTATAAGAAAGCTTTAGAAGAACGTTTTTATGATTTTGATTATTACCTTATTGAATTCGAACAATCGATTAGAGGACTCCGTGTTGGCGCGCCAGTAGAGTATCGCGGCACACGCGTAGGCACAGTGGTCGAAGCCCCCGCCAACGTAATAATAGACGGTAAACCTGCTCATTTTCGTGCTAAAAACACTGCAGTACCGGTATTAATTAAAGTGGAATATGGTCGTTTATACCATATCACCTCGGTAGCAAAAGAGTATTGGGAAACAAGCGTTAACGAGTGGATTGAAAATGGCATGAGGGCATCACTTAAACCGGGTAATTTGCTAACCGGTGCAGTTTACGTCGATTTTGACTTTTATACCGACACCCCAAAAAGCGAGCTTAAAAAACTTGCTCAATACGATGTGTTTCCTAGTGTATCGAGCGGTATAACGGTACTTGCCGATCAAGTATCGGATGTACTTAATAAAGTGAATAACTTAAAAATTGAAGATAGTTTAGCCCAAATGCAGACGACCTTTAGCGAATATCAGGCATTAGCCAGTGAGATGCGCACGTTATTAAATAAGCCCGATACACAAAATTTACCGGGCGACTTTAATCGTAATCTCGAAAAAATAACTAAAAGCATGGAACAATTTGAAATAACCATGCGCCAGTTTGACAAAACCATGGCAAGCTATCAAGCAGGCTCTCAAATGCACTACCAACTTGAGCAAACACTGCTACAAATTAAACGTTTAACAGAAGAATTTCAGCCTCTTACCCGTGGCTTAAACGAGCAACCTAATATGCTCATTTTTGACAAATCACTACCTAACGATCCACAACCGAGGAAGCAATAATGAAAGCACTATTTCTACTTTTAACGGGTGTGATCTTTATCAGTGGTTGCAGCTCTGCTATTCAAACGGCAACTCAATATTACCAATTTGAGCAGCCCATTAATGACTCTTCGCGAAATGTGCAAGATACACAGGCACAGCTCAGGGTGCAAACAGTCACCTTAAGAGGAGCTTTGAATAACCGTGGTATTGCAATGAAAATTGACAATAACCAAATACATGCCGCTAATTATCATCTTTGGGGGGAATCGCCAGATATCATGCTCAGTGCCAGCGCACAACAAACATTATTTAATACCATGACAAACTGGATGGTTATTAAAGGCTTACCCGTTATTACCGACCAACAGCAACAAACATTTTACGAATTAGAATACGAACTACACCACTTTAACGGTGATCTGCAAGGTAATGCAGATATTTCAGGGCTATGGCGTCTGTATTATACCCATCCAGAATCAGGTAGACGTTTAATAAGTATACATAATTTTTCACATGTTATGCCAATAGATGGAGATGGCTACAATTCATTAGTCTCTACCCTTGAAAAAATGTGGCTAGAGATAAATTCAAATGTGGCTAACACACTTGAGCAAACAAGGCTTAATAATAAATAAACGCATTAATGGGGTTTTACCGGTATTGATGACCGCTTTACCTACCTAAATGACCCCCGATTTTATGCCTTTTGAAACGCTAAGTTGACAACTGATGTAATTGCGCAAAAACCTTCTATCCCTTATTAAATTAAGCCATTGGGTCGCGTCTGCTATTTGTGTAAAGTATTCGCTTAAACACCCTGTTCACTGTGGCACCTGATAAAACTTTTTAGCGATCCGATATTTTTTATTGACTGAAATAAAAAAGAAGATTGTTTTTGCGCCGATGTTTTTAAAGGCACAACAATAGCGGCATGCATTCCTTGCTCCGTCTGGCGCCAAAGCCAACGCGTTTCACTCAAACTATTAATTTAACATAACCGTTTAAGTGCCTTCCACGCGTGCAAAAGCAGTGACTTGGAAAATGATTTAACAACAAACTTATCATTTTCTTTGTTTTTGTATAAGCAATTTGCTTTTAATTTTGTGATCTTATAAATGCTTGAACCTTTTGCGTTAAGTTTGCTGCCGCCTGCGGTAGTGGTTGTATTGGCTATGGTATTACGCCGTCCTATTTTATCGTTACTGATTGGTGCTTTAGTTGGGCTGTTAATAGCCGATCCTAAACAAATACTCACCAGTTTTGCGAATACCTCTTTAAAAGTAATGACAGACGAAACCATTGGTTGGCTTATTTTAGTGTGTGGTGGTTTTGGCGCGCTAATTGCGTTGTTGGTGCGTACAGGAGGCGCTTCTGCATTTGGTACTTTGGCGTTAAAGTATACGCGTGGCAAGCGCTCATCATTATTGATGACTTTTTGTTTAGGCTTGGTTATTTTTATCGATGACTACCTCAATGCACTAACAGTGGGTGAAACCATGAAACGGATCACCGATAAATTTAAAGTAAGCCGTGAAATGCTCGCCTACGTGATTGACTCAACAGCTGCGCCTATTTGTGTACTCGTCCCTCTATCAACATGGGCTGTATTTTTTGGTGGCTTATTAGTTGATAACGGTATTGCAGAGGAAGGCCAAGGCATTGCCGTTTATATTCAGGCTATTCCTTACATGTTTTATGCATGGTTTGCGGTGCTGACTGTGGTGCTTGTTATTGCAGGTGTGATCCCGACTTTTGGCCCTATGAAAAAAGCAGAACAACTTGCGCTTACTCAAGCTCCATCTTTAGAGCCTGCGCTTTATACTGAGGTACAAACGGCGGATGAATACGCAGTTAAAGCAGCAGAAGAACACTTTAAAGATGCTGATCCCAAAGGTAAGTTATATAACTTTTTATTGCCGATTATTTTGTTAGTGGCATTTACTGTTTACTTTGAAATAGACGTATACAAAGGCCTTTTAGCGACAATGGCTGTTACGTTACCATTTTACGCGTTACAAAAATTAATGAGCTTTAGCGAAATGATAGAGCTATGCTGGATGGTTTTAAAAGTATGATCCCGGCAATTGGGACTGTGATAGCCGCCTTTATATTTAAAGACGTATGTGACTTAATTAGTTTACCACAATTTGTAATTGGCAACTTAAGTCCGTATATGACCGCTGGCTATTTACCTGCGGTGGTATTTATTGCCATGTCGATACTCGCGTTTGCGACGGGGTCAAGTTGGGGTATTTTTGCAGTGTCTATCCCTATTGTTATGCCACTTGCTAGTGCTGTTGATGCGAATATTTCATTGGTTATAGGCGCGTTACTCTCAGCGTCTTCATTTGGTAGCCAAGCCTGTTTTTACTCTGATTCAACCGTGCTGGCAGCTCAAGGCTCAGGATGTAATTTAATCAGTCATGCTGTAACTCAATTACCTTATACACTCATTGCTGCAGGCTTTGCTATCATTGGCTTTTTACTAATGGCTTAACGTGACTAGCCAAAATTAACCACTCATTTGACGCCGTTAAAACAAAACCCAGCCATTGTTAGCTGGGTTTTGCCTAATTACAGGTTAATTTCGACTTATTTTTGCAATTTTATATCGCTGTAATAAGCATCTAAGCTTGTCACTTTAGTTTGGTTTGGTAAATCAGCAAACTCGCTATCACTAAACTTACTGCCACGCAACTGCACATTTAAACGTGCTGCATTTGGGTTTAACATGGTTTGCTGGTAATAATCTTTAATATCATCAAGAGTAACTTTTTCCACCTCTGCAATTAACTTTTGTTTTGAATCAAAAGCAAAGTTCTCACGGTACCAATCGTTAATCAATGGGCCCATCTCGTCGCTCAAGTTCTTTGGCTGCTCTTTTAGTGAGACCAAAGTTGCGTTTTTAAGTTGTGCAAATGTTTCCTCACTCATAGCATTAAGCTCAGAAGCGTACTCTTTTTTGAACTGATCAAAACGCGCTTGAATGTCTTTTGGCCCTTTCACCGGGGTTTGAATAAATAAACCAATACCTGAGTAATCTTCTATAGGACGCGCCAAGGCACCAACTGCATAGGCTAATTGCTCTTCAGTACGCATTTTATCAAACGCGATTGTTCTAAAATGACCTTGAAGTACTGCGGCCTGTGCTTTTTGTTTATAACCTGGGGTTGGGTGAATAGTCATGTCTACCACCGCTACGTCGGCTACCTCAATATCTTTGTGTAATACGCGCGCTTCACCAGGTTGTGGTAACCATGCTTTACTAAGAGCAAACTCAGTTTGAATATGATTGCTTGGTAAAATAGCTGTTAACTCAGCAGCAATTGAATCAATATCAGTTTGATTGTAGTTACCGTAGCTAAATACACGTAAGTTATTATTTGCTAGCGTACTTTGCTTTAATGCTTGTAAATCAGCAAGTGTCAGTGATTGAGCTGCCTTAATAAGCGCGTCAGTATCAAAGCTACCTGTTCGGGTCAGCTTTGAATATTCACCAAACGCTTGTGCGTACGGAAATTGTTTTTGCTTGTTTAGTAAATCACGTTGGTAACGATCAATCGCTTGATCAAACGCCGTCGTTGAAATTTCATCATCAAACCCAGCTAATGCTTGTTTAAGGAGGATATCTTGTTTATCAGTAAAGCCGCTTAACGATAGCACTAGGCCATTGCTAGCACTTAAGCTAACGTTCATACCAGCTACGGCTGCTTCCGTTCGTAACTGACTTAATTGGGTGTTATATAAATCAGCCCATACAGAATAAAGTACTGTTGATTTAATATCCTGCAAACCTGTTTGCGTGTTGATGTATACCTCAACTAAACCTTTAGGTTGCTCTGCAAACTTTTGACTCGCTTGGCGCCAAATTTTCACCCCATTCTTATCATAACTAAGCTCGGGTTGCGCTTGCTTTTTAAAAGCGTGAGTTTTAATGGCGAAACTCTCTGGTAGTAAGTTATTCACACTGGGTAGGGCTAAATTAAACTCACTTGGCGTATCCCAGCTTGCAATTTCTTCAGCACTTATGTCACTAATGCGGTATTTGCCATCATAAAAATGTAACTGTGAATCAGTGTCTTCTTGTTGCGAAATATACCAAACACGTAAGGTATCTGCGTTAAGTTGTTTTAGTACATTATTAACCGCATCCGCATCAAACTGAGCATAGTAATAAGGTGCGTTAATTGCGTGATTTAGCGGATAGTCTTGCATACTTTGAGTTAGCGCACTGACGTAATTAAACTCATCGCCTTTTTCTAAAAAGGTAAACTGATTATTTAACGATGTGCGAATTTCATTAAAATATTTACTATTAACGCCCTCACGCTTAATCAAGTCAATGTATTGCATAATAGTCGCCACAATTAACTCGCGGTTTTTCATGCCCTCATCAGTCAGCTCTATGTTCACATTTAAAGAGCCATAGTTACCATATTGATTTGGTGAAGCAGAAGCTGATAACTGCGATACCCAGCCCTTATCGCGGAGTATTTGTGCAGGGCTGCCAGGCATTTCGTTACTAAGTAAATAGGCAACAAAGCGATTAGGTTTTACCGCAAATTCACTTTGGTTATTAGTAATTGTGAAGTCGAGCTGCAGTTGTTTAACGTCTTCGTTTGGTGAATAAAAAACACGTTTTCCGCCGGCATTATCAAAATTTAATTTGGCTGATACTTCAGGCTTTTCAATATTTTTATTTTCTATATCTGCAAAGTATTTCTGTGCCTTTTTCTGCATTTCGGCAATCGGTAAATTAGAAATTAGCGCCACTTTCATAATATTAGCAGAGTAGTATTTATTATAAAAATCAACAGTTTCTTTATGTAGGGAGCTGCCTTCTTTGTCGCCTAATGTTTCAAGGTTACCAATTAAAAAACGATTAGCCGGGTGTTCACCCATCATTTTACGTGCCAGTTTAAATTGACCAAAAAAGTCCATTTCACGTCGCATTGACCACTCAGCATTCACTGCGTTTTTTTCTTTTTCAGTGTATTCTGGGTAAAGCTTAGGGGCTTTAAAAAAGTCTGAAAAGCGGTCTAGCCCTTCATCAAACGCATCATTATTAATTTTGAACATGTAGTTTGTGATATCAAGCCACGTATAGGCATTGTGCGCGCCACCATTTTTAGTCATAAAATCTGAATACCCTTTTGTGTCAGGGTAACGCTCGGTGCCTAAAAACAACATGTGTTCTAAATAATGCGCCATACCTTGCTGGCTCATTGGGTCGTGTAATAAGCCGACACCGACACTTAATGAGGCAGCCGATTTTTCAGCACTTGGGTCAGAGACTAAGATCACTTCAATATCATTGGCAAGTGTTAGTGTTTTATATTCACGCTTATCGTTAGGGCTAACAATCAGCGTGTCTGATAAAAGTGATGATTGTGAAAGCGTAGCTGTGTTAGAGCAACCCGTTAATATTGCCAATGCAATTGCACTTAAGCCGATTATGTGTTTCATTTTAGTTTTATCCATTACTATACAATATGGGATTAGCGTATATAAAATACTGAGTCAGCCATAAATTAACATTATCAAATAATAAAATGCTACTAGTAAGCATTCAAATATGTAACACATTGTGAATAGCAATCAAAACTCAAAAGAAATAATAAGGTAAGTTATGGAAAAGATAATAATAATAGCCATGTTCGTTCAGGTTACACTTTCATTAGTTGTGATGGTAATAATGGGAAAACGACGTTTTGCAGCGGCTAAAAACAAACAAATACACTTAGCTGACTTTGCTGCAATGCGCCTCGACAAGGCGGGGGATAATGTCAGAGTAGCCGATCGAAATTTTACCAACCAATTTGAAATACCTGTGCTTTTTTATGCGGGTTGTTTACTTGCTTTACAGCTTAATATGGCAAGTACAGCTATCGCAGTATTAGCCTGTTTATTTGTAGCTACACGCATTGTTCACAGTATCATTCACCTTGGTAGTAATCATTTAAGAGCCCGTTTTAGGGTATTTTTATTAGGCTGTTTGGCTGTATTCGTAATGTGGATACTGTTACTGTTCAGCGTACTTTATAACTAACTAAAACAACGGCGACTTAAGTAAAAATCGCCGTTATTTTTTAATGCTATTTTACGCGTTTTAACCTAGGTATTACTAGCAATAGAGCTGTCAATAACCACGCCATACTACCACTGGAATCAGAGCTCGGTGGTGTAACGTCTACATTATCAATCAAGGTATTTTCAGCCGGTGCTAAATTTTGAGCTGAATTTGGATCATCATCAAGCACAACCACATTTTGTATTGAAACTAAGTTTTCATTGCTAATAACCAAATTCTCATCTGAACATTGCTCTTTGGTAATACCAACCAATGGTACTTCTGAACAGTGTACTAACGCAGCAATTTTATCTAAGGTTGCTTGGCTTTGTGCTGTGATTTGCCCGAAAACTGTAAACCCACCATTTTGTAGATCTAAGTTTTGGCTGTTATCACTCATATTAAAAAACCACTGGCTGGTGGCACTGTTTTCATTGCCTCCCTGCTTTGCCATTGCAATAGTGCCTTTTACATTTGAAAAAACAGGTTCATTTACAACGGCAGGCTTAGTCGTTATTGCATCCATTTTGTCAGAAAAAGTAAAACCCCCTCCTTGAATGATAAACTTATTAATCGAACGGTGTATAACAGTTTGGTTATACGCTGCATCATCAACATAACTTAAAAAGTTTTCTACAGTTTTAGGTGTTTGTTGATCAAATAAATTAATTTCTATTGTGCCTTGGCTCGTTTGCATTTCTATTATGGTTGCTGCGCTTGAAAAACTCGCCGCAGTTAAAATTGACGCTAAGATAAGCTTCTTCATTAGTATTCCTATTTTTATTATCATCGGAGTTTATATTTTGTGCGTCATAGAGTAATAATAATCAAATAACAAATCGATACTGAAACACGTAACACTACAATTCATATCAAAGTAATTACATTGTGATTACACCTGTTTACATTTTTATTTTAATCATCTTGTGCGAGGTTAGTACCTTAGATTTAGCGCGTTAGTAATACTGCATTTAAAAAGTCCCTTATCAATAACTCTTTTTTTGTTATTATCAATTAGGGCCTGTTGACCTTTCAGGTTGAATTTACAGCCGTCTTTTTGGTACTAAGGTAGGAGTAGATAATAATGACTAACAACACAACTATTTGTGACTTTGGACTACACAAAGGTGAACCTTACACTCAACTTCCCGTCAGCTTTTTGAAATGGATGATTGATGTAAACCACCAAAAGTCTCAGTTTGCCCATGATGAACTCATGCGCAGAAAAAAGGTTGTAGAGCAGCAACGTGAAGCTTCACTGTCTGAAAAAACTTAAAGAAGTGCGTTTTTTTAGCAAAGAACTAGTTTAAACTAGCGAGCTACTATTTTTGAGTTTTTAATTGATAGGTATTTTATGCGTACTGTTCTTCTGTTTATTTTTTTTCTTAGTTTATATGGCTGTGCCAGCGATTCTGTCAACAAACCTGCAGCGCAATATTTAACCGTTTTACATACCAATGACAATCATGGCCGTTTTTGGCATAACGAAAAAGGTGAATATGGTATGGCCGCGCGTAAAACCCTCATTGACCAACTCAGAGCTGATGCAGCGGCGCAAGGTCACCAGGTGTTATTATTATCAGGCGGTGATATTAATACCGGTATTCCTGAATCCGACCTGCAATTTGCTGAGCCCGATTTTAAAGGTATGTCAAAAATTGGCTACGATGCAATGGCACTGGGAAACCATGAGTTTGATAACCCATTAAGTGTATTAAAACAGCAACAGCAATGGGCTAACTTTCCGCTTCTATCTGCTAATATTTTTGACAAACAAACCAATAAAGCCATTTTTCAACGTTATAAAATTTTCAACAAAGGCGGCTTAACCATTGCTGTAATTGGGTTAACAACGACAGACACCGCTAAAATTGGTAACCCGCAATACATTGGCAACTTAGATTTTAAGGATCCAGTTGAAATAACGGCCTCGCTTACTCAAACAATACAAGCAAAATATAATCCAGACATCACTATTGCGGTTACCCATATGGGACATTTTGAAGATGCCAATTACGGTATAAATGCGCCCGGTGATGTTACGCTTGCTCGCTCTTTAGATAAAAACACCCTTGATATGATTATAGGTGGCCATTCGCAAGAGCCCGTGTGTATGGCAAAAGAAAATGTAGCTGATGAAAACTTTAAACCGGGTTTAGCCTGTAAGCCTGATCAGCAAAATGGAACCTGGATAATGCAAGCGCATGAATGGGGTAAGTATGTCGGTAAAGCTGAATTTAAATTAGAGAACGGTCAATTATCATTGCTCGATTATCAATTATTACCTGTCAATTTATACGTAGATAAAAAGCAGTCAGACGGCAGCGTAAAATCTGTGCTTGCAAATAACTATATTAAACCAGATCCTCAATTACAGAGCTTTCTAGCCGTATATCAGCAAAAAGGGGCAAAACAAATTGAAGGGAAAATTGGGTTTGTTAACGAGAGGCTTGAGGGTGATCGAAATAAAGTACGCTTTGAACAAACCAACCTAGCACGCGTGATTATTCAAGCACAAATGAATACCGTAGGTGCCGATTTTGGCATTATTAGTGGTGGCGGTGTTCGCGATAGTATCAATGCAGGTGATGTGAGCTATAAAGATATACTCAAAGTGCAGCCTTTTAAAAACCGTATTGCCTATATCGATTTCAAAGGCAGTGATATTTTAACTTATTTAAATATTGTCACCCGCTTTCCACCTGATTCTGGTGCGTATATGCAATACCACAACCTAGCTTTTGAACTTGAAGATGACCAAGTCACTGAGGTTCAGATCGCTGGTAAAGCGCTTGATATAAACAAAACATACCGCATGAGTATTAATGAATATAACGCATCCGGTGGCGATAGTTACCCTAAGCTGACACAAACGAAGGGGTTTGTCAGTACCGATGAAACGGACTCGCAAGCATTAAAACGTTTTTTTGCTGAGCATAGTCCCGTTGATGCAAGTAAATTTACTCCTAAAAACTAACCTGTTCTAAACAATTATAAGGTGGCATTAATGTATCAATGCCACCTTATCGCCTCGCTAATTTAAGTTAGATTACACCAAACATACCTCACGCTAACACCCGCCCTTTTAATGCCATACTGTAAGATTACTTTCCTATTATTTCTATATTACCTTGGCTTACATTTGCTAATCCATAACTGTGCATTCGTGAACGTGAGCCCTCACCAAATGCTTTAGGTGGGTAATATAACGCCTTTTGCTCTGGACAATCATTTAGCACATCATCAAGTGCTGCGCGTATTTCACTTAAGGTTTTTTCTAAGCTGTTATTAAAGTTTGGTCGCTTTCTAATGGTATGACCCAGCTCTACTAAACGATAAAAATATTTATTTGCGAGATCAATTAGTTCCTCCGGCACATTTTTATTGTGATTTAGTTTAATCTCTGGGTTGTTAGTGCAGTACTCAACAAGCGCCAAATAAAAACATAAGGGCTTATTTGCTAAAGCAACCTGTTGATCCGGGGAAAAACTACTTGATAACGTTTTATTTATTAAATTAATCGTCAATGTTAATGATTTTGGCTCTATAGGATTTAACTCCGCGTGAATTACCCGTTTTTTGTCAATTTGGGTGATAACCGTTTGGTTTATTAAATACGTAAGTAATGCACTAAGAACAAAAAGCATAAAATGAATAGCCATTACACTGGGCGTTAAATAAGGTTGTTTTAGAGTTAAAACAATAACCACAACACCATTATTACTGGTTAATTTTCGAATAAACTCTGAGGGGTTTAAAGATAAGTTAAATTCATGCTGCGGCGCTATTGTTACAACTTGAATACCTGATTTTTCAATATAGGTATTCAATTTTCGAACATAATTAAGTAGTGCGGTTTTATTACCTGAATGTTTGAGCAGTTCATTTGATAAATCTAACAAAGGTAAATCTAACGCTATTTGCTTTTCTATTTGTATTATTTGTAGTTTAGTTACCTGTTTTTGTTTGTGCATCGTCGAAAAATAAAATACTAATGAAAAAATTAGGAACAACACAATAGAGCATATTCCTATAACCGTTCTGCTCATTAGAACTCCCCTTTAAAAGTAACAGGGTAGCTATCGCAGTTCCAAAATGGCTCAACATCTTGATAATAGCGAAACGATTGCTCTTTAGACATACTCAACAAATGAGACTGAACAGCACAAAGTAAATCGGTATTGTTATGCTGCATTTTTAAGTACCAACGAGTACCTGCCACATTACTGCGGATAGGAGTAATATAATTTTTTGAAAAACGCTCACTATCACTTTCTCTCCAAAAAGAAGCGATTAGGTCTACCTTGCCGTTTGCCAGTAATGCCCTCAACTCATTATGTGAGCCTACATAGGTTATGTCTAACTGAGCAATGTTAATGCCTAACTCTTTAAAAGTCTGTTTAGGCAAAATATACCCTGAACGACTAGTTGGGTAATCCAGCAAGGCTATTTTTTTATCTAAAAAGTATTGCTTAGTGATCTGAGGTTTCTCCTTAGAAGAAATAAAAAACGCCGTGTAATCAGAAAACCCCACCACTGGCTGATAATTGTAAGTAGATTCAGCCCTAAACGCGTCCATAATGTTATTTTTTGCTAAAATTAAATCCGCAATACCTTTACCTACAAACTCCAAGCTATCCACGGTTCTATATCCCCAATAACCAATAACTGAGCCATATTGCTTTGCTACCACCTTATCATCGCACAGACTTTCAGAGAGTAATTGAGCCGCGTATTTTGAAGGTGTAAATACAATAAGTTGACTTTGATTAGCGGTTGCCGTTGTTTGGCATGTCGTTGATGTTTTTATCATCACAGGGAATGTTATCTCTTTTTCGCTCACAACTATTTGACCTGCGAGCCAACTAAGTAACAGCGCTATAAACACAAATGCAACAATTGCTGTTTTATGCAACATTAAGCTAATAATATTCAAAAAACACCTGATAAAATTAAAGTAATAGTGTATTTGAACAATTTTAGTTACTTATTACAATAGGTAATTTTACCTGTTAAAAATAAACCATTGATAAATATAGCTTTTAAACAAGAAAATGTGAATTTTATTGAGTCCTTTCTCCCAACCTAAAAATGAGGACAATTGACCTTATCAGCGTTTACAAAATAAATGTCACACTAACTAGGATGCTTCAATGTACAAAAATGTAAAATATTCGCTTTCTTTCACACTTTTAATTAGTGCAATATTTGCAAGCACAGATTGTAATGCGTGGGGCCAAAACGGGCATCGTGTAGTCGGTAAAATCGCCGAGTCTCATATAAGCGAAACCACAAAAACAGCGTTAATTCCTTATCTTAACGGCGAGTCATTAGCTCAGATTTCAACATGGCCTGATGAAATGCGCTCTGCACCGGGTGAGTTTTGGCAAAAAAAATCATCTCGTTGGCACTATATTAATGCAGATGAAAACGCGACCTTTAGTTTTAACCATGACCATACTAAACACAAAGAATCAGTAACAAACATATTAGAAGGTATTCACTATTCAATCCAAGTGTTACAGGATGAAAAGTCAAGCCTTGCAGCTAAACAGTTTAGTTTACGTTTTTTGGTGCATTTAGTCGGTGACAGCCACCAACCATTTCATGCAGGCAAAGCGGAAGATAGAGGCGGTAATCGCATTGAAGTTTCTTTTTTTAACCAACAAACCAACCTTCATAGCCTATGGGATACTAAGTTAGTAGAGAACGAAAATTTATCGTTTACTGAATACGCGCAATTTATAAATACTAACAACAGCGAGCTAATTAGTGAGTATTTGCAAAGTACCCCAACAAGCTGGCTTGAAGAGTCACATAACCTGGCTTTAAAAATATATGAATCAACCGAACAAGAGATTAGTTACAGCTATATCTACCACAACACTCCTATTGTGAAAACGCGCTTGCAACAAGCGGGAATTCGCTTAGCTGGCTTGTTAAATACATTATTTGACCCTGCTAGCAAACAGTCAAAAACAGCATTAACACTAAAAATAACAAAATAAACACAGTATCTAACATAAATAACCTAAACGGGAAATCAACACTATGACCAAGCTTCGCCTTTCGAAATTAACTGGCGCTGTAATTTTAGCGCTGGGTGTTTCTGCAAGTGCTATGGCCGCTGACACTTCATCTGCAATGCGTGGTAAAATTACAACGCCTTCAGGTGCAAATGCGGCAAATGTTAAAATTAAAGTCGTTCATTTACCAACCGGTACAATCAGTGAACTAACCACTAATGAAAGTGGTACCTTCATTGCTAACGGTTTACGTGTAGGTGGGCCTTACACGGT
Organism: Pseudoalteromonas sp.; assembly: GCF_018402495.1. GTDB lineage: Bacteria > Pseudomonadota > Gammaproteobacteria > Enterobacterales > Alteromonadaceae > Pseudoalteromonas. The sequence goes on along the minus strand of NZ_JAGYIU010000003.1, from coordinate 130,634 downwards.
AATCATCGATTCTGATACGTTTAACGATACTACGGTTGAAAATATCTTTTTAAACCTAGGTGAAACTTACCGACTTACGTCACAATTAGCACCATTAAATATTGAAAAGATTGAAGTATCTGGATATAAAATAGTACAACAATCAGGTGGTTCTAGTAGCACCTTTGGTGAAGATACCATTAATAACATGCCTAGCTTTAACCGCGACATTAAAGACATTGCGCGTTTAAACCCGCTTGCAAGCATTAACGGTAATGGCGAACTTACTTTTGCTGGCAGTAACCCACGTACGAATGGTTTAACCGTAGATGGTATTGGCCAAAATGATGACTTTGGTTTAAGTTTTGGCGGCTACCCTACTTCGCAACCTCCAGTAGCCCTTGATGCAATTGAGCAGATCTCTGTTGACGTTTCTCCGTTCTCAGCCTCTAAAGGTAACTTTGGTGGTGGTACAATTAACGCGGTAACTAAGTCAGGTACTAACGAACTTAAATTTTCTGGTTTTTACGAAACATCAACTCCTGATATTGCAGGCGATGTAGACAGAATATCTCAAGTATTTGCTGATAACCGCCCTGTTTTAGATGACGATGGCCACCGTACATATATTGTTGAACAAGTAGAACCTAACCAAACTGAAAAACGCTATGGCTTTAATGTTGGCGGCCCGCTTATTGACGATACTTTGTTTTACTTTGTTAATTATAATAAGTGGTCAAGTGAATTAGATTTGGACTATGGCTTTGAAGGCTCAGGCGCCACTAACGAATATAATGTAAGCGAAGAAAGCTATAACCGTTTTCTTAACATTCTAAATGACGAATACGGTTTAACAGACTCACTTGGTGGCGACCCTAAAGATACCAACGAAACATTACTTGTAAAGTTAAGCTGGAACATTACTGATGATCATCGTTTAGATTTTACCTATCAATGGCAAGATGACAAAGATGAAACAAACTTCGGAACTGGTGGCAACTCAGTTCAGTTTGCATCAAGTCGTTATACATACGCCACCAAGTTTAACAACTTTGCTACCAAATTATACTCAGATTGGAACGAAGATTTTTCAACTAAAATCGGTATTGCATACAAAGATGTATCATCAAGAAGCTTAACTAATTCTGATATTGGTAGTGTTAAAGTTGAAGAATACTTCCGGGGTCCCTCTTATGAGTTTGGAACAGACCAATTCCGCCATGCAAATAGCTCAGCGACAGAAAATTTAACACTTTCTCTTGATGCCACTTATTTATTGGACGAGCATGAAATAAACTTTGGTTTGCAATATGAGTCGTTAAATTTATACAACCTTTTTGCTGCTAATTCACTGGGTTCATGGGAATTTGATAGCTTTAATGGTTTTGAAAACCGTGAAGTAGGCAACTTCAGAGACGAGTATGACTTTAGTTACAGTAATGCTTATACAAATAACCCAAACGATACTGCTTACGATGCAACTCGTAATCAGTTAGCGCTATACGTCGAAGATACTTTTTATGTTGGTGACGATTTAGAGGTAACGGCGGGTGTTCGTTATGAACGTTTATCATCCAACGATAAACCAACATTAAATGAAAACTTTTTAAGCACCTATGGCTTTAGCAACCAAGAAAACCTAGATGGCTTAGATATCATTCTACCGCGAATTGGCTTTAAGTATTACGCAACTGAAGCATTAACGGTCAATGGTGGTGTAGGTCGTTTCCAGGGTGGTATTCCGAACGTTTGGTACAATAACTCATTCCAAAATGATGGCATTACGTTTGTAGATGCACCACAAAGTGCTATTGACGATTATTATGCGAATAATCAAGCAGATATTACTCAAGTACCGGGCGCTATAAAAGACTCTTTAGTTCAAGGTGCAGGTAGCACAAACTATGTCGACCCTAATTTTAAACTACCATCAAGCATTCGTGCACAACTAGGTTTTGAATACGACTTTGATTCTGAATTACTAGGTGAAGGCTTTAAATGGCAAGCAGAAATTGCTTATCACAAAAAAGAAAACGAGGCTGTGTGGCATAACACTGCTATTAAGCCTGTAGGTGTAGCAGCTGATGGCGAACGTATTATCTTTGAAAGTATTTACAGTGGTGATTTAGCTGATAACTTTGATATCGCAATGACTAACTCAGCTGAAGACGGTCGCTCTGTAGTTATTTCAACAGCACTTGCTAAAGAGTGGGAAAATGGCCTTTATATTTCAGCAAGTTATGCTCACCAAGATGTAACAGAAGCATCTATAGGCTCATCATCACGTGCGCAAAGCAACTACCAATACAACACTACAAAGAGCCGTAATGAAGACTTTGCTGCCCGTGGTGCATATGAAGTAGAACATAGCTTTAAAGTAAATTTAGCGTATAACACTGAGTTATTTAGTGGCTACGCAACTAAGTTTAATGTTTACTTTGAACGTCGTTCTGGTCGTCCATTTAGCTACACCATGGGAATGTTCAGAAATGGGGATTTAGGCGACTCACGTGACTTTAACTCAAGTTCAGCTTACTTAGCGTATATTCCTACCGGTCCAGATGATACAAACGTAAACTGGGATCGTTCTGAATTATCTTGGGAAGAGCTTGAAACCTTGTTAAATCGTGCGGGTATTTCTGAACGTGGTCAAATTCTAGATCGCAATTCAGGTACACAACCATGGGTTACCAGTATGGACATTAGCATTAAACAAGAAATCCCAGGTTTTGCAGAAGGTCATAGCGGTGAGGTTTACTTAATGATTGATAACTTTGCAAACTTACTGAACAGTGATTGGGGTGTTGAAAAACGTTTGGGTTTCTCTGATCAAGCGGTTTATGACCTTGCTGGGTTAGATGACGATGGACGATACATCATCAACGGTAGATATAATGGGGCTGACGTTCGCAACTATAGCCAATATCAAACTAGTTCATCAGCTTGGCAAGCTAAAATTGGTGTTAGCTATAAGTTTTAATACATAGCCTATACATCAAAAACTCATAAAATTAAAAAAGCCATTGCATGCATGTAATGGCTTTTTTATAAAAAAAAAACAACTTTTCATATGTTTGTCATAAAATCTACTTACTATCTATAAATAAAATATTAAGGCAAAGATATGACGCTAAAACTAGCGAATAAAGTATTTTATAATAAAATGATTACAGTTGTATTTTATTTGTAACAAACAAATGAGGTACACTATGTAAGTATTTTGGTTAATTGGATTTTTCGATCCCTTTACTCAAAATTAAAATAAAAAGCTATTAAAAGTTTATTTAATTACACGGGAAAATAAAATGAAATTTCAACTTCGCAAAACAGCACTATCACTTGCTATTGCAGCATGTGTTGGTGTAAGTGGTGCAGCAATTGCAAACGAAACTACCTCTGCAATTAAAGGTCAAATAATGGGACCAAACGGTAACCCCGCTGCAGGAACTAAAATTACTATTTTACACGTTCCTTCAGGTTCTGTTAAAACTACACAAGTAAATGACGCCGGTTACTTTACTGCTAAAGGTCTTCGTGTTGGTGGCCCTTATAAAGTAATCGTAGACTCAGACATCTACGCTGACCAAGAGTTCAATAATATTATTTTGAACATTGGTAGCGACTACCCTGTAAATGTTTCACTTGAACCGCAATCAAATATGGAACAAATAGTAGTAACAGGTGCTCCAATTAGTGCTATGTCTGGCGGCACAGGCCCTGCATCTACATTTACGTTAAGCGATCTTGAAAATCAACCCGCTATTAACCGCGATTTAAAAGATATTATTCGTATTGACCCGCGTATTACAATTGATGACAGCCGTGGTTCAATAAACTGTGGCGGTGGTAATCCTCGTTACAACAGCTTAACACTTGACGGCGTTCGCATGAACGACAACTTTGGCTTAAGCTCTAATGGTTATCCTACTATTCGCGCACCATTCTCTTTTGATTCAATTGAACAGGTTTCAGCTGAACTAGCTCCATTTGACGTGCAATACGGTGGTTTTACATCGTGTAACATTAATGCTGTAACAAAGTCTGGTGGCAACGACATTCATGGTGGCGTATTCTACGATTACACTAGCGACTCAATGAAAGGCGACAAGATTGAAGGCAACGACGTTGATAACGGTGACTACACTGAAAAACGTTACGGTTTCAACGTTGGCTTACCTTTAGTTGAAGACACATTATTCCTATTTACTTCTTACGAAAAGTTTGAAGGTGTCCGCCAGTTTAACTACGACGGTTTAAACACTGGCAGCGTAACAGCTGACGATATTACTCGTATTACGGATATTGCCCAATCTCTATACGGTTACGATGTAGGTGGTATGCCTTCTAGTATGCCTGTTGAAGATGAAAAAATCTTAGTAAAACTAGATTGGAACATCAACGAAAATCACCGTGCAAACTTAATTTATAACTACAACGACGGTAATACAATTTCTCAGTCGGACACAGGTTCTAGCCGCGTTTCATTATCAAACCACTTCTATGATCAAAGCGCAGAGTTTACCTCAATTATTGGTTCTGTATATTCTGATTGGTCAGATGATTTTTCTACTGAAGTTCGTTTAGGTAAATCAGAACTAGATGCCACTGTTCAATCATTAGACGCTGCAAGTAGTTTTGGTGAAATGCAAATTAGTACGCCTAAAGGTGGTACTGTATTCATTGGCCCAGATGATTCTCGTCAATCAAACGATTTAGATTACGACACAACTACATTTAAAGTTGCTGGTACTTACTACTTAGACCAACACACTATTACTGCTGGCTATGAGTTTGAGGAACTTTCTGTATTCAACTTATTTGTTCAGCATACGCAAGGTGAATGGCGCTTCTTCAATGACAATGATGCAGGCACTAGTGGTATCGATGCTTTTGAAGCTGGTATAGCTGACCGTATTTACTACAACAATGCGGCTGGTACAAATGATCCAAATGATGCAGCGGCTAGTTTTTCATATGCTCAGCATACTTTCTACGTTCAAGATGAATACGCATTCTCTGACTTAGACGCAACAATTCAGTTTGGTCTACGTTATGATAAGTACACAAGCGACGATGTTCCTAATTTTAACCAAAACTTCACTAACCGCTACGGTTACAGTAACCAAGCAACATTTGATGGTATTGACTTACTGCAACCACGTGTTGGTTTTCAGTGGTATGCAACAGATGAACTTGAAGTGCGTGCTGGTCTAGGCTTGTTCTCTGGTGGTAACCCTAACGTTTGGCTATCTAACTCATACTCTAACGACGGTATTACAAATATTAGTACACAGCTTCGTGGTGTAGATTTATTTAATACAGCTAACGTAAATGGCGGTACCCCTGGTTTTGACGTACCTCAAGAAATGTTCGATATTGTTGCAAATACTGAAATTGGCGTAGGCGATGCAACAGTTAATGCTGTAGACCCTGATTTCGAAATTCCTTCAGAGTGGAAATACTCACTTGGTGCTACATACACAACTGAAGACGAGTACGTAATCTCTTTAGATTACTTATACTCAAAGAAAAAAGATGCTGCAGTAATGCGTGATATTTCACTTCAAGATAGCGGCGAGACCACTTTTGATGGCCGCCCTATTTATGAAGAAATCGATGGTCGCAGTGGTGATTTACTACTTACCAACGTAAGTGGTAACAGTGGTGATGCTTCAGTTATCTCTGCTGCAATCAGTAAAATGTATGACAATGGTATTAACTTTAGCTTTGGTTATGCATACACTGATGCAGACGATGTAAATCCAATGACTAGCTCTACCGCAGGTTCTAACTACGGTAACATCGCGCTTTCAAACCCTGGTAACCCTGGTGTTGCATCTTCAGATTATGAAATTCCGCATCGTTTTACTATGACGCTTGGTTACAAGCATGAGTTTGTAGACGGCTTTGAAACACGCTTTAACCTTTACGGTGAAGCATATAAAGGCCTACCTTACAGCTTTACATATAATAGAAGTGACAGTGTCTGGGGTGATGATAGCTGGAATGGTAGCCGTCAATTACTTTACGTTCCACTTGAAAACGATCCAAACGTTGTTTACGACATGTCGGCTGATGAAATCAATGAGTTTAACGACTTCATTGCTTCTGAAGGGCTTAAACGCGGTGAAATTGCAGGCCGTAACCAACAAAATTCAGATTGGTTTGTTAAGTTTAACTTTAAGATTACACAAGAATTACCAGGCTTTATGGAAGGCCATAAAGGTGAAGCATTCTTCGTAATCGACAACCTTACAAATATGCTAAATGATGACTGGGGCGTACTTAAGAAAGGTCCTTTCGTTGGCGCAAGCATGATATCAACATCTTTAGATGACCAAGGTCGTTACGTTTACTCAGGCTTTAACGGTAATAACGCAAATACTTCAGTGCAAACTGGTGCGTCATTATGGGAAATGCGTGTAGGTGTTCGTTACACCTTCTAATTTGATTAATTAAATTAGTGTATTCAAAAGCCCACATTGTGGGCTTTTTTATGCCTGTAATTTATTTTTTAACTTTTCAAAAATAGCGATTAGCTGGTGTTGTTCATCATTCGACAGACAGCTTAATAATGCTTGCTCCCATTGCAATGCCTGTGGCGTTATTTTTTCGTACAATGCTTCTCCATTTTTGCTAAGTACTAAAAGTGTGGCACGCTTATCATCATCATTCACTTTACAGCGGATATAACCTTTCTCACTCAGCGCCCTTACCGCTCTTGAGACCGTCGATTTATCCATATCTGCTTGGCTGCATAATTGCTTTGCGGTACTTTGCCCATATTGCGCTAAATTAGCCAGTATTCGCCATTGTGGAACACTTAGACCAAACTCAGTATTATAAACGCAAGCAAAGTCATTACTTACCTGTGTTGCTAAGTGTGTTAGTTGATAAGGTAAAAACCTCGCTAAATCTATTTTCATATTGAATCACTTATTTATTTACATACGACTTTTATCTGTTCACTTTTATTTACAACGGTCGTGATCAGCATATTTGATATTACTCTCACTTGAGAGTATCTTAGCGTAAATAACAAAAATATAACACTCCCCCACTTTCACAGGAGTCAGTAATGGCGACACAATTAAACTACATGACCGGCTTTGGCAATGAATTTGAAACCGAAGCGCTGCCTGGTGCATTACCGATTGGGCAATTTAGTCCGCAAAAAGTAAAATATGATTTATACGCAGAGCAATTCAGTACCACTGCATTTACCGCTCCTCGCGCCGATAACCGCCGCACGTGGATGTATCGTATTCGCCCCTCGGTTGTGCAAGGCGATTATAGAGCCATAGACAACGGCTTAATTAGAACCGCTCCCATTACTGAAGTGCCGACTCCACCAACCATGCTGCGCTGGGATCCCATTGATATTCCCACTACGCCAACCGATTTTATTGATGGCTTAATAACGATGGCTGCAAACGGCAGTGCCAATGGGCAAGCCGGTATTGGCATTCATGTTTATGTTGCCAATAAATCGATGGATAAGCGCTTTTTTTATAACGCCGATGGCGAAATGTTATTTGTACCACAACACGGGGAATTATTACTGAGAACAGAACTTGGGCATTTAAGTATTAAAGCCGGTGAAATTGCAGTTATTCCACGTGGTATTAAGTTTCAGGTGCAATTATTAAGTGATACAGCGCGTGGGTATATTTGTGAAAACTATGGTCATGCTTATGTGTTAGCTGAGCGTGGTCCGGTGGGCGCCAACGGCTACGCTAACGACCGCGATTTTCAATACCCGGTAGCTGCCTTTGAAGATATTGAGGGTGATTTTGAACTGGTTGCTAAGTTCAACGGTAATATGTTCCGCTGTGATATTGGCCACTCCCCTTTAGATGTCGTTGCTTGGACAGGAAACAGTGCGCCATATAAATATGATTTAGCGCGCTTTAATGTAATGAATACAGTGAGCTTTGATCACCCCGATCCGTCTATCTTTACAGTACTCACTTCGCCGTCAGGCACCGAAGGCGTTGCTAATATAGATTTTGCTATTTTTCCACCACGCTGGATGGTGGCTGAAAACACCTTCCGCCCGCCTTATTATCACCGTAATATTATGAGTGAATTTATGGGCTTAATTGAAGGTGTGTACGATGCCAAAGAGCATGGGTTTGTACCTGGTGGTATGAGTTTACATAATTGTATGTCGCCGCATGGTCCTGAAGCGGATGTATTTGAAAAGGCCTCTAACGCTGAGCTTGAACCGCAACGCTATGAAAATACCCTCGCATTTATGTTTGAATCACGTTACGTTATTTCACCAACAAAATACGCACTAGATGGCAAAGAGCGCCAACCAAACTACACAGACTGCTGGCGTACGATTAAAAAACACTACAGTGGCCCACAAGGATAATTGAACCATGAAGCTTTATACTTATTTTCGCTCATCTGCAGCATATCGTGTGCGCATCGCATTAAACCTAAAAAATATTGATCATCAATTAGTACCCGTTAATTTATTAAAATCTGAGCAACAAAGCGCAGATTATTTGCAGAAAAACCCACAAGGACTGTTACCTGCTTTAGAAACTGAAGACGGCGTATTAGGGCAATCTTTAGCTATTTTAGAATACTTAGAAGATCAATACCCACAAGTCCCATTACTGCAAGGTAATGCATGGCAAAAAGCGCACATTCGCAATTTAAGTTACGCGATTGCGTGTGATATTCACCCTATTGATAATTTGCGCGTGCTTAAATATTTAAGCAGTGAACTTAATGTTGATGATGATGCAAAAAATAAATGGTACCGACACTGGGTTGAAGTAGGCTTTGAAAAAATAGAGCGTATGCTTGATAGCAAAAATACATTTTGCGCAGGCGACTCACCAAGCTTAGCTGATGTGTGTTTAGTGCCGCAGGTATTTAATGCCATTCGTTTTAACGTTGATATGGCTGCTTTCCCTAAAATAACAGCCGTATATCAGCGTTGTAATGAATTATCAGCCTTTATTGATGCAGCGCCTGAGAACCAAGCTGATGCAAACTAACTTTTTAACGCACTGTGTATAACAGTGACGTGATCAATTAAATCTAAGCCCAGATCAGTTAAATAACCACCATCTGGGCTATCTATAATTCCCTTTTCGAATAATCGTTGTGCTGCGCTTAATAAAGCAGGTTCAGCATCAGAATGTAGTTTAATTCCCTGCATTTTGCTTTCACGTGGAAACTTTGCCAAGAGTGTAAATTCGTCAATCATGGTTTGATTAAATAGCATATGTGTTCACCTTTTTATTGTTCTGTGTTTTACTTGTTATATTACCCTAGCATGTTTTTTTTGCTAAGTGTGCTTATTTTAAACACCTTGAGGTTATTCATGCGTTATTTTTTCAATTTTTTTATTGGTACTGCATACTTATGTTTTTCAACTTTAAGCAGCGCTAATACAATAAAAACACGCCCATTCGTTGATGCAACCCAACTTGTTAGCACTCATACTGAGTGCTGGTATGATAATAAACGTTACAGCGAAGGGGCTTTGCTGCAAGTTCATTCAATTACGCTAGTATGCGCCACTAAGCACCCTCAGCATAACAACAGTCAATTAATGTGGTTAAAGCTCGATAAGCAAGGTAACCTTATTTACCCAAAGAAACCTGCAACCATTACCGTTAATTAATTTTGATTAACAATTAGTCACTTTAGCGCACGATCCTGCAAGCTATCAAGATGTAGCGGGATACGTTACAATGTGCACAGTTTAAAAAAGCAGTGTAACTATGAATAATCAACCAAAAAACCCGCTTCATGGGGTAACCCTAGAGCAAATACTTGTTGAGCTTGAGCAACGTTTAGGCTTTAAAACAATGGGCGAGCAAGTAAATATAAAATGTTTTACCGATTCGCCAAGCATAAAATCAAGCTTAAAGTTTTTACGTAAAACCCCATGGGCAAGAGATAAAGTTGAAGCACTTTATATTCATACTATTAACAACAAACCATTACGTAAGCCCAAAAATAAGTTAAAACACGCTAAGCCCACGCAACCTGATGCATCGGGTTTTGTGTGGCCTTCTATTAAAAAGTAAATAAGTGCCAAATGGCGTAACATTTACGCCTTTTTAGTGATTTAATTTTGCTCTTGGCATATAACATTAAGTGACCCTGGGTTAATGCTCACCACCACTTTATCGGCAGATTTAACCTCACCGTCAATTACGTACTTAAGTGTTTCATCAGCGCTTATTTCGACCCGTTTTGCATTAGTATAATGTGAATCTATGGCTAAATGTGTTTGCGTAATGCTACTAAACAGCAGCTCAGCGATACTCAATACAGTGGTTTCGTTATCTTTATTCGGTGTTAACCAGTTTACATCCAATAAACCATCACGGTGATCCGGCTGACCACCCCCTTGTGCTAAAAGGGTTGTGAATGGCGCTGCATTTGCCACAATAAAACTATTGGTGTTAATCGCTTTTGGCTCATTGTCATCGAGTTTAATTGTCAACTGTTGCGCTTTATTTTCACCAAATGAATGTAAAAAACCATTTATGTAAGCTAGCTGTCCCGATTTATTTTTCGACTCTCTATCCGCTTTTTCAATCATTGCATGCTCAAAACCGATACCAATTAACAATAACATCAACTCATCATTACAATATGCGGTATCAATTAGATTGGTTTGACCATCAATAATTAAATCGCAGGCTTGCTCTACGGGTATAAATTTAGATTTTATGCCCATCAGTACATGCGCCAATGCATTTGCAGTACCCAGCGGTATAATTCCTAAATGACATGACGTATTTACTAATACACTTGCAACCTCTGTCACGGTTCCATCACCACCGCAGGCAATAACAATATCAGGCTCGTGCTCAATAGCCTGTTTAGCCAGTGTAATACCATTGTTTTGAGGTGTCGTTTTTAAAACAGTTAAATCATAATAAGCGGATAAACGCGCCACAATTAAATGTTCTTTTTCAGACCATAACTTAGTCCCCGACACTGGGTTAGCAATTAAATACGCTTTGTTTTTTATCAGCAACTCCCCGCTTCGATGGCGTTTTACCAAGTGGCGTAATTGGCGTTTGTTAAGATTGGCTGTTTCGCGTGTTTCTTTGATTTGCGCAAGAATATCATGAACATCAGCCTCCTTATTCTGACTCAATAAATACGCAGCCATCACAAAAACCGAACGACCACGACCAAGCGCACAATGCACCACAACACGGCGGTCTTTTTTTATATGATGATGGATCCAGTTAATCGCTTGGTTTAGTTGTGAACGCGTAGGGACGCTATGATCAAGTACAGGTATGTTCAAATAGTTAATATTTTCTTGGGTAGAGGTCCATTCTAGACCGTCAAATTCACAGGTTACATCTAAAACAGCGGTAATGCCGTTTTCTTTTAATGTATCTATATCGGAGGGAAATAAACGACAGGCTAAAAATAAATTATCGTTTATTTGCTGTATAGGTGGTACTTTATCGTGTTTACGCGACCATGCATTATAAATTTGCGCCCCGAGTAAAAAAGGAACAAATGCCCAGCGGATATAAAAAGGGATAACGCCGTTTTCACGCTTTCTAAATACTTTGCCGGCATTAAAAAAATAAGCACCGCTGACTAAAAGCAACGACAAAGCCGCCCAAAAAAAAGCCACTGCGAAGTAAACAGAGTTAACTTCCAGCCCCATAGCTATAAAGACCAATGCTGTTAAAAGATAACCGATTGCAGCCCACATATGCTCTCCTTTGTATTGGCAGCGCCACATTAGCGCCAACCCTAATTAGCAAGTAATACGCCAAAAAAGCAACTTATCTTACATGGTGTCGTTACGCCTAAGGTGCTAGTACTCTATTACTAAAAATAAGCCTTTGTTAATACAGGCTTTTAACAGCAAAAGCAGGTACTTTTCTTTACAGCAGCCCACTTAGCTTTATTTATTAAGCTTAAATTAAACCCGTTTTAAAACACGGTAACTCTTTCATATTTACAACAAGATCAGTCAAATATTCATACTAATGAGCTGTCTCATTGGTTATTAAATGGCATCAATAATGTTTTCATTGCCGGTCGCAGCGCAATCAAAACTGTTTCTTCGGTCAATTCAGGAAACAGCATTTTGCGTAATAAAAGCCCTGCCATCACCGAAAAAATCACATTAATACGGCTTTCTAGTTCTTGCTCTGAATGTGATTTAATTAAACTACTTTCGCTGACTAATAAATCACGCATTCTGTTACGTGCTTGTGTGTCAGCCTCACGCAGTAATAAAGCAACTTTCTTATTTCGACTTGCCTCTGCCATCATGTCTAGGTCAACAACGCAAGCACCTGTATCCATGTGGCGCTCTACACCATGATGCAAACCATCAAGTAATACCGTTAAAATATCACCGGGTTGATCTTCAAACTCTTGAAATATTGAAAACATCTCTTGCATGTCTTTTTCAATAATACTTTCAATAATCGCTTCTTTACTATCAAAGTAATTGTATATATGACCGGCGCTCATCCCTGCTGTTCGGGCTATCTCTGCCATGCCCGCACCATGATAGCCTTTACGGCGAAAACAATCAGCCGCAGCCGTTAATACTTGATCACGACGCGCTTGTGCTTGCACCGGATCAAGGTGCTTTTTACCTTTAGGACTCATTTAAAACTCCACCACCGAGCTACTTAACTCGAAATGTTTAACGTTTATCTTGTAGTAACAAAGCTAAACGTTAAACAGCATTACTTTACTCGCATAAAACCTGCCATAGCCAACAAGCCTTATCAGACTACTTTACTCAATATTTGTGTTTGTAGCTTCCCAGCCACCACCAACGGCTTTATATAAGTTGATTTGGCTTGCAAGCAATGCTTGTTGACCCGTAATCAATTGTTGCTGTGCACTATACCAAGTTCGCTGAGCGTCGAGCACTTGTAAAAAGCTATCAACCCCTTTATCGTAACGCGCTTGCGATAATTCAAAGGTTGTCTTTCGACTTTGTAATAACTCCTCAAGAGCCATTAACTGTGCGTTATACCCTTTTCTATTAGCGAGTACATCAGCTACTTCACGAAATGCTTGCTGAATTTTTTGCTCATAAGTTGCAACTGCAACTTGCCGCTGAGCATTAGCTACATCTAAATTCGCTTGATTTCGACCCATATTAAAAATAGGTAAATTTACTGATGGCATAAAGCTCCATGTGCCAGAGCCTGCATCAAATAAATTATTTAAATCATTTGATGCAGTACCCGCATTGGCAGTTAAACTAATACTTGGATAAAAAGCAGCACGTGCAATACCGATGTTGGCATTTGCGGCTAATAATTGATGCTCAGCAGCTTTTATATCAGGTCGCTGTGTTAGTAAATCAGAAGGCAAACCAACTGGAACCTCAGGTAAGTCAAGCAGGGTATTTAACTTTACTGACGGCAGCAACTCATTACTAACCGTTGTACCTACTAATAAATCAAGCGCATTTTTGTCGCGCTTGAGCAAACGCTGATATTTAGCAATATCGACTTTAGCCGTTGCCACGGTGCTTTTTAATTGCTCGAGAGTAATTTTCGAAGCAGCGCCCAAATCAACACTTTTTTGTGTTAAAGATAAAGACGCCTGTTGCGAAGATAACGTCTCTTTGGCCAACGCCAGTAGCTGCTGATCGGTCGCATAATTTAGCCACGCGTTAGCAAGCTCAGAAATTAACGATACCTGCATGCTGTATTGACTAAGCTGTGTGGAGTAAAGCGTTTGTAAAGCCTGCGCTGACTGATTACGCACTTTTCCCCATAAATCTAGCTCATAAGCTGTCATACCTACAGTGGCACTGTATTGAGAACTAATTTGGGGCTGACCACTTGCTGATAAATCACCGGGTAAACGCTGACGATTGCCTGATGCATTAAAATCGAGTGAAGGATATAGCGCGGCATCTTCGATCTGATATAAGCCTCGCACTCGCTGCACATTTAAAGCGGCAATTTGTAGATCTTTATTATGCTCAAGACTTTGTGATATCAGTGTTATGAGCTTTTCATCATTAAAAAACTGCTGCCACTTTAATGAGGATACCTGCTCATCCCCTGTCTCTGATGCATACGCATCAGGGACAGGTAAATTAAGCGTTTCTTGTTTAGGTGCTAATTGGCATCCAGATAAAATGACTAACGTTAAGGCACTAAGACTGATTGCTTTTAAACTCATTACACTTGCTCCTGCGAGGCCGTTTTACGTTTACCCGAAAAGAGTCTGCGTACTAAAACAAAAAATAACGGAACAAAAATAACCACCAGTGACGAAGCAGCAAGTGTTCCACCAATAATTGAAATACCTAAAGCATTTTGTGCGCCTGAGCCTGCACTTGAAGCAATGGCTAATGGCAGTACACCACACACAAAGGCCATTGAGGTCATTAAAATAGGGCGTAGGCGAAGACGTACCGCCGCAATAGCCGAGTCAGCTAAGCTTAAGCCCTCATCAATTTTATGATTGGCAAATTCAACAATTAAAATAGCATTTTTAGACGCTAATCCAATGGTGGTTAATAACCCTACTTGCAAGTAAATATCGTTTGATAACCCCCCCATAAAAGCGGCTAAAACTGCACCTAAAATACCCAGCGGAACAATCATCATTACCGCAAAGGGTATTGACCAACTTTCATAAAGCGCAGCTAAACATAAAAATACAAATAAAAGGGATAGCCCATATAGCATAGGTGCTTGGCCACCACTTGAACGCTCTTGATATGAAATACCAGTCCATTCAGAGGCAAACCCTGGTGGTAACTGACTAACTAATCGCTCCATTTCATCCATAGCCTGGCCTGTGCTGTAACCAGGCGCCGCACTGCCTTGAATTTCCATTGCTGAAAACCCATTATAACGCTCTAAACGAGGCGAACCATAAGACCAGTGAGAGCTGGCAAATGCAGAGAATGGCACCATATCGCCGTTTTTATTACGCACATACCATTTATTTAAGTCCTCAGGCACCATACGCGCATCGGCTTGACCTTGCAGGTACACCTTTTTAACGCGACCACGGTCGATAAAATCATTAACGTAGCTACTACCCCACGCCGTTGAAAGCGTATTATTAATATCACCTTGCGATAAGCCGAGTGCTTCTGCTTTTGCAAGATCAATATCAAGCTGTAATTCAGGCATGTCTTCTTGACCATTAGGACGAACACCTGCCAAAATTGGGCTTTGACTCGCCATACCTAATAATTGATTGCGTGCTTTTAATAACTCATCATGACCTAAACCTACACGGTCTTGCAAAAACATATTAAAGCCATTTGCTGTACCTAGCTCAACAATAGCCGGAGGGGGAAACGCAAATACAAACGCTTCTTTAATTGTTGAAAAATAGCCCATCGCTTTTCCTGCAACAGCCCCAACAGATAAATCATCACGCTGACGTTCATCCCAATGTTTTAAGCCCACAAAGCCAATTGCTGAGTTTTGTCCTGAACCTGCAAAGCTAAAGCCTATAACACTAAATACCGAACGCACGGCTTCAGATTGATCTTCTAGGTAGTGGTTCTCAACTTTTTTAACCACCTCAAGCGTTTGCTCTGAAGTAGCGCCAGCAGGTAGCATGACTTGGGTAAACAAAATACCTTGGTCTTCATCGGGTAAAAATGCGGTTGGCAAGCTTGAAAAAATAGTGACCATACCACCAACAATCAATACATAGCTTAGCAAGTAACGCTTTGAATGTTTGATCATCCGCCCAACAAAACCTTGCGCCCCTTGATTAGTTTTATCGAATCGACGGTTAAAGCCTGTAAAAAAACGCCCTATGAATGAGTCGCTGTTATGAACATGGCTTGGCTTTAACAACGTGGCACACAAAGCAGGTGTTAATATAAGCGCAACCAGTACCGACAGACCCATTGCTGAAACTAGCGTAATAGAAAACTGGCGGTAAATGACCCCTGTCGAGCCACTAAAAAATGCCATAGGAATAAATACAGCCGAAAGCACCATAGCAATACCAACAAGCGCCCCTTTAATTTCATCCATTGATTTTCGTGTTGCTTCAACTGCCGAGAGTTTTTCTTCGGTCATTAAACGCTCAACGTTTTCAACAACAACAATCGCATCATCTACCAGTAAACCTATAGCAAGCACCATAGCAAACATAGTGAGGGTATTAATTGAGTATCCGAAAGTAAATAAAATACCAAATGTACCCAGCAATACTACAGGTACTGCAATAGTTGGAATAATAGTTGCTCTAAAGTTTTGTAAAAACAAATACATTACAACAAATACCAAAACAACTGCTTCAATTAGCGTATGCACTACTTTTTCAATTGATAATGCAACAAAAGGCGTGGTGTCATAAGGAACAACAGCTTCAAGCCCCTGCGGAAAAAACGGCTTAAGCTCTTCAAGTGCATCTTTTACACCTTGCGCTGTATCCAACGCATTCGCACCACTGGCTAACTTTACACCTAATCCCGATGCCGGTTTACCATTATAACGCGCAACCACACCGTAGCTTTCGCCACCAAGCTCAACTTTTGCCACATCTTGAAGGCGCACAATCGAACCATCAGCATTCGTTTTCACCAAAATATCTTTAAACTGCTCAGGTGTTTGTAATCGACTTTGAGCGGTGACCGTGGCATTAAGTTGCTGCCCAGCCAATGACGGCATACCACCGAGCTGACCCGCAGACACTTGTGCATTTTGCGCTTTAATAGCCGCAGATATATCGTTTGGGGTTAACTTGTAGTTTTGTAATTTAGCGGGATCTAACCAAATACGCATTGCGTATTGAGAGCCAAACAACTCAACTTCGCCTACCCCGTCTACACGTGACACAATATCTTGCACATTTGATGAAACATAGTCACCAATATCAATATTGGTCATACTGCCATCTTGCGATACAAAACCAACAACAAGTAAAAAACTAGACGATGACTTAGCAACCACAACACCCTGACGTTGAACTTCTTCAGGTAGTAAAGGGGTCGCGCTGGCTAATTTATTTTGTACTTGTACCTGTGCAATATCAGGGTTAGTTTCGGCATCAAAGGTCAGTGTCAGTGTTGTTGAACCGCTTGATTCAGACGTTGATGACATATATAGCAGGCCATCTAACCCTTTCATTTTTTGTTCAATAACCTGAGTAACCGAATCCTCTAAAGTACGCGCAGAAGCACCTGGGTAATTAGCTGTAATCGTAATAGCAGGGGGCGCAATAGACGGATACTGAGCAACGGGTAAATTTTTAACCGCAATAATACCTGCAAGCATAACGACAATAGCCAGTACCCAGGCAAAAATAGGCCTATCGATAAAAAATCGTGACATGAACTTCTCCGTTATTGGCTATTATTTGCTGAAGACGATACTTGCGATGCAGCAACCGGTGCGCCAGGGCGAATTTTCTGAAGCCCTTCAACAATCAATTGATCGCCCTCGGCTAAGCCTTCGCTCACCAACCAGTTAGACCCTAAAGTACGTTCTACTTTTAGCACGCGACTTTCAACGGTGTTTTCGTTACTAACAACCATTGCTGTCGGTTCACCTTTAGTGTTGCGGCTCACCCCCCGTTGTGGCGCTAATATGGCGTTCGATTTAACACCTTCAACAACTTGAGCACGAACATACATACCTGGAAGCAAGAGTTTTTCAGGGTTTGGAAATTTAGCCCGTAAAGTCACAGAGCCCGTACTTGGGTCTACCGTTACCTCTGAGAATTGAAGCGTTCCCTTATGAGGATAAATAGAACCATCTTCCATCATTAGTTCAACATCGGTTTGTATTTGCGCATCAACACTCAGTGAACCATCAGCTAAGGCTTTTTTTAATTGTGTGAGCTCGTTACTTGATTGTGTTAGGTCAACATAAATAGGATCCAATTGCGTTACTGTTGCCAATGCTATCTCTTGATTTGCGCTCACTAATGCACCCACAGTCACACTTGATTTACTAATTTGACCACTAATAGGCGCATTTACATGACTGTAATCAAGATTAATTTGTGCGCTTTGTAACTGCGCTTTTGCTGTTAATAATTCTGCTGATGCTTGCTTATAAGCGGCGTCAGCTTCATCAAAGTCTTGTTGGCTTACCGCTTTAATTTCTAGCAATTCTTTATAACGCGATGCTTTAGATTTACTGCTTGCAATACCAGCCTCTGCGCGCGCAACGGCCGCTTTGCTGGCTGCTAATTCCGCTTCAAAAATGTCAGGGTTAATTTGATAAAGCGCCTGGCCTCGCTCAACCTGTGTGCCTTCTTCAAATAACCGAGATTGAACAATACCACTGACTTGAGGGCGAATTTGTGCAATTTGAGATGCACTCACACGCCCTGGTAATTCTTTTTTAAGTGTAATAGCTTGGCTTTTTAATGTGATCACACCAACCGGTGTCGCTGCAGGAGCAGACGCCTTTGGTTGTTCAGCTACCTGATCACAACCACTTAGAGCAACAGAACCAACGAGGGCCGAAAATACAAAAAAAGCGATGCGGGAACGCTGCATGACAAATACCTTTTAGTTTAGAATGAACGATCATTCTAAACTATAGTAAAGCAATTAAAAATAGCCACTGAGTAATATTTACACATTTTTACAATTGAATACGTTAGTAACACAAATAAGGCAAAAAATAGCGGCGTTATTTCAGCAAAACCCATAAAAAAGCAGCTAATGAAATAACATTAGCTGCTCTTATGCTATGTGAGCTGTTATTATTCGTTATCAGTATTAACTCTAGAGACTAGTAACTGCTCAATACGAATTCCTTCCACGTCCACAACTTCAAATTTAAAACCTGAAAACAAAATAAATTCTGCCCGTTTTGGAATATGCTTCATAGTATAAATTAAATACCCTGCCACAGTTTCATAATGATTTTGATCAGGGAATTCATCAATTTCAAGGACCTTAGCTAGTTCAACAATCGGCGTTAAACCATCAACCAACCAAGAGTTAGCGTCACGCTCAATAATTAATTCTTCACTTTGATGTGTTATTAAATCACCCATAAAACCTTTCATTAAATCTTTAACGGTAACAATCCCAACCACCAGCGCATATTCATTAACCACTACCGCAAAAGGGTGCACCGCCGTTTTAAAGGCATTTAGCGCCTCAGATAGACTTAATGTTTCTGGTAAATAAAAAATATCCTTATCAAGCATATCATCGTTAATGTTAGCCGCCTCTCCTTTGAGTACTTGACGTAAAATATCTTTAGACTCAACAGAGCCAATTAACTTATCAAGGTTACCCTTACACACTAAAAAGTGATTGTGCGGGTGATCTATAATTTTATTTGCTATATCGTCGCTAGATTCATCAATATCAAAATAAACAATTTGCTCGCGCGGCGACATAACACTTGATAAAAAACGCGCTTCTAAATCAAATACATTACCAATTAAATCATACTCTTGTTGCTGTAAACTGCCATACTCAGCACCTGCATCCATCATCGCAACAATATCTTCAGTGGTCACAATGTCTTCACGTTCACTGGGTACTTTAAACACCCGTAAAACAATATTGGTTAAGCCATTAAAAAATAATACCAGTGGTGTGAGCGCAAATGTCACCCAGCGCATAATCGTCACCACCCTCACCGCAACGGCCTCAGGTAAAATCATCGCTAAACGCTTTGGTAGTAAATCTGCAAATAAAATAAATAACGAGGTAATAATTAAAAACGATAATACAAAGCTAATTTGCCCAAGTAATGGACCTTGATAAAACAGCTGTAATATTTCTTGCATATAAGGAGACAATGCTTGCTCGCCAACAATCCCGCCTAATATCGCAATCGCATTGAGCGTAATTTGGATCATGGCGAAAAAAGCCCCAGGCTGCTCTTGCAACTTTAAAACCGCCAAAGCTTGCACATTTCCCTCATCCGCCATGACTCTTAACTTAATTTTGCGTGAAGCGGCAATCGAAATTTCTGACATCGCAAATAACGCACTCATCAAGATTAATAACGCAATCCCGATTAAATCACCCATTTATAACTCCAAAATAATCGCTTTTACAAGCAAAAGCAGCTGGATTATAGACGCTTTTATAGACAGGGCAATTGATATTTAAATAATATTAATAACTAATAAAAATCAAAAGCTTAATATTTATAGCTTAGACTCATACGAAGAAAAAGCCGCGCTAAGTTGTTGCTTTACGTTATCGGGGAGGTTTTTATTACAGGCGAAATATAAAGGGGCTTGATGGGCATTGATGGGCATGAGTGATTCGAGTTGTAATTTATTTAATAAATGAGATTGTTCATGGTTTATTCGCTGCGCTGGTATAACAACTAAATCAATACTCGAACTTCGGGTTTGGATTATCTTAAAAATATTATCAAAGCTACTAAACAGCATTAAATTTTCGTTTTCTTTAAAGCCCTTTGAAAGTAAGTAATGATGGCTGTAGTTATCTTTTAAAACCGCAATACGATATTGCTTAGCCTGCTCGAGATTATTTAGCACAATACCTTTGCTTTTAAGCGCATAAAAATTGGTATCAAATTGGCCAAGCTTAGCAAACCAAATAAAATTGTCTTCACGTTCAGGCGATCGCGAAATTGAAAATATACAGCTTTGAGCATCTCTTAATGCAATATTGTACGCCATACTCCAATCGTTCACAGAAATAGAATAATCAATCCCTGTGCTATCGAGCGCTAATCGCACTTTATCAGCTGCATCACCGACTAAATTATTATTCGCATCAAGATACTGTGCAGGCGCGAAGTTCTCTGTTAAAACAGTAAGTTTAGCCGCACAATGCTGACTCACAATGAGAAAGAATACACAATACCACTTAGTCACAATAACCCACTATATTAAATTAAAGACGTTACTTTTTACCTAAAACCAACTCAATATAGCGGATTATTTACAAATAGCCAATTATGAGATTATCGATTCATTGCACCGATTAAAAATGCAGAAATTTTAGCGCCTTCTCTCAATGTTGTCTCAGAGCTTGATTGACCCACTAAGGAGCTATCGGTAAACGGCGCGATTTCCATCATATCTGCACCGGTTATTGGAAACTCACCGGCAATGGCTGACAAAATATCAAGTGCATGCTGTGGAGTTAATCCATTTTCTTCAGGTGTACCTGTTGCTGAGGCAAACTCAGCATCAAGCGCATCAATATCAAAGCTTACATACACTTCATCAACCTTGTCAGCCTTTAGTTGCGCAATCGTCTCGGCAGCAACAGCGGCTGCACCACGCTCAATAATTTCAGCAGCCCAGTGCTGTTTAACACCAAAAGTACTTTCCCAGTGTGATTTAGGCTTACCACTTGAACGAATACCAAATTGAATTAAATGATGTGGTGCGGGTAAAAACTCTAAAATATGCGTACACCAAGAGCCAAAACATAAATCAATCCCTAAACGTTCAACCAATAAATCGGTATGGGCATCAAAATGAATAATCGCCGTACGTTTACCTTGGTCGCGTTTTGCTTTTAAATACGCTTTTGTAAGTGGATAACTAATTGAGTGGTCGCCACCAATACCAAAAATACCTTTGTCTTGGAATGTCGCATAAAAACTGTCACACACATCTTCAGTAATAGACAATGGGCTCACATAATGATCGTTATTGTCATTACCGTACAACGCTTTTTGACAATTAGTAATTGTTGCCTCATTTAAGTACTTATCGTGTAATAAGTGCGGTATTACGCGCACATCACCTAAGTCAAATGAGCGACATTGTGTTTGTTGGTCAATCAGTGCTGAGCGTAAAAATAAGGGCCCCCAGTTTGCACCACGTAAAATACCACCACCACAATCTGAGCTGATCCCCAGCATCACTGCTTTGTGCGGTGAGTGAGGTAATTCATTTAGCGAGTCACGCCATAAAACATCGACATTTTCAGTTTGGCCATATAATTTATTTCTGAGTGCTGCTTTGCGTTCTTTCGCCGTATTAACCGTGAATACACCGTCGCCAGGTGCACATAAACAGTGCTCAACTTTATCTTTAAATGCTTGAAATTGTGTGCTCATTGTAAACCCTTTTCCAATCTGTATGTCTTGTCTATTATTGAGTAGTTATGCAAAACAACGAATGCTGAATAAATTAAAAATTAATTTTATCTGGTTATAAAAATCACTAAACGTTGTACTTTGCTAGGCTAGATCAGTGGCAAAGCAATACCCAACATACTAACTAACCTTATGAATATAAAATATTTTAAATTTAGCTAACGGCATTTTAGCCTAGCTATTGGTTTGCTATGAGGTATAAATATAGTGTCTGAGTAAACAAGTCAACGGGGTCATTTTGTTCGTAATTTTAGCAATTGATTGAATATTCAGAGTTGGTGAATAAATCAAATAAAGTCAATACGGACATCCGTCCTGTACTTCATTTATGTTTCTCGTAATTATGGTAAATTGACAACAATTCTTATTAAAAAGGCTTAATTATGGAAAAGGTATTTCACTTAGGACTGTGTATTGATGATTTAAAAGGTGCAAAACTGGCTATTGTTCCAGGGGATCCAGATCGTGCTGCACGTATTTCACAGTTCTTAGATAATCCAACCTGCCTTGCTCAAACCCGTGAGTTTCATATTTATTTAGGCCAATTAAACGGCCACTCTGTGGTGGTTTGTTCAACCGGTATTGGCGGCCCTTCCACCTCTATCGCGGTTGAAGAACTGGCGCAACTTGGCGTACGTAGCTTTCTTCGCATTGGCACAACAGGCGCTATTCAACCACATATTAACGAAGGCGATATTTTAATTAGCCAAGCCTCCGTTCGTTTAGATGGCGCGAGTCAGCATTTTGCACCACTGTGCTACCCTGCTGTTTCTGACTTTTTTGCCACTCAAGCGATGGTAAAAGCCTGTGAAAATTTAAATATTGACTTTCATATTGGCATTACCGCTTCAAGCGATACTTTCTACCCAGGGCAAGAGCGTTACGATACGCATTCTGGTTATGTTCCTAAGTCATTACAAGGTAGCTGTGAAGAATGGCAAAAATTAGGCGTAATGAACTACGAAATGGAATCGGCTACTTTATTTACTATGTGTGCCGCACTTGGCTTACAAGCAGCCTGTGTTGCGGGTGTATTGGTAAATAGAACACGCCAAGAAATCCCTAACGTGGACCACGGCGAGATTGAGAAAAAATCGGTTGCCGTGGTACTTGAAGCCGCTAAAGTGTTACTTGGCTAATGTTGCGCTAATAACCTCAAGTGTTGGCAAGCCAGTAAAGCTTGCTAACACAGCTTTTGCCACTCCTGATTGGTTTTCGTGACCAGCAGTTTCTAATAAAGTAATTGATTTTACTGTTTGTTTATCAAAGCTTAACCCTGCTAAAAACAGTTGACTCACTGCGCTTTGCAGCGGTGATAAACTCGGGCTATACGCTGCATTTTCAGCATAGCTGCCGTAAAAGTCACCGTTTTCAAACGTACTGATTTTAACTGCACTGTAATTTTGACTATAAGGCACATATGCCGCTAAAGCATAGCTCATCAGTTTTTCATCAAGTTGTTTGTTTTCAAAACGATTAGTTTGCTCGGCCGGATTAAATAAGCTGTGCTCATTGCCTAAATCAGTTGGTCCAAATGAATACGGTAATAATTCTGCTAGCTTAAACTCTTGTGCTGGCAATAAAATATCAAGCTCTTTCGCATCAGCCAATTCATTCATAAATTGACGACAGTACCCACATGGGACATCACTAATCGCTATTTTAAGAATTTTTTTAGCGCCATTTAACCAGGCATTATTAATTGCAGATTGCTCACCGTGCACCACTAAACTTAGTGCTTGATGGTAAAACTCAGCGTTAGCGCCAAAGTAAAAAGTGGAGTTTCCTTGTGAATCGAGCCCTTTTACAATTGCGCCGACATGAAATTTGGAAATAGGTGCAACCGAAAATTCAGAAGCAAGCGGCACTAAGCCTTGTAATAAAATATCTTCGCTAACATTAAGCTCGGTGCAAAGCGCTTTAATATCGTTTGGGTATAAAATACCGCGTTGAGTTTTTAATTGACTGCGTAGAGCTTGCGTTTGCGCTACGTTTAAAGAAATGTGTGAATTGCTAAGTGCTGTATTATGTTGCACTTTAAAAGTTGCTGAAGCCATAATAGTTTTTAATTGTTCAATGGCTAAGTAGTGTAAAAGGTTGGCAAACGAAATACCAGCCTATTTAACGTAAAAAAGGGAGCACGTCGCGTGTTCCCTTTAAAACTAATCTAATTTTGGATTAACCTGTATTTCGCATACCCGCTGCAATCCCCGTCATGGTGATCATTAAGGCATTATCTATATCGCTTTCATTACCTTTATCATCGCCACGAGAACGACGTAATAGCTCAACTTGTAACACATTAAGTGGATCAGTGTACGGATTTCTAAGCCCGATAGACTCTTTGATCCAAGGTTGATCGGCTAATAGACTTTTTTGCGGGCTCAATGATTGCACTAAGGTTATCGCCTCTGCTAATTCCTCACGTAAGGCAACACCTAAAGGCCTATACATGTCTTCCACCAGCGCATTATCGTAGTGCTCACTTAACCAGCTATCCGCTTTACTAAATACCATTTCTAGCATTTCTAAACGCGCTCTAAAAAACGGCCATTGCAAACTCATTTCGCTTAGGGTTTCAATCCCATATTTCTCAAGCGCTGCTTTAAGTCCGCTTAATGCGCCTAACCATGCAGGTAACATTAAACGATTTTGACTCCACGCAAATATCCACGGAATAGCGCGTAAGCTCTCAACCCCACCATTAGGATTACGTTTAGCTGGCCTTGAACCTAATGGCAATTTAGATAGCTCCAATTCTGGTGTTGCCATTCTGAAGTAAGGTACAAAGTTTTCATCGTGGCGAACAACATTGCGGTAGTGCTGACACGATACATCACTAATTAATGCCATAACTTCGCGCCATTCATCTTTGGGCTCTGGCGGTGGTAATAAGTTACTTTGCAGCACCGCACCCGCGTATATGTTTAAGCTTTGCAATGCCACATTGGGTAAGCCAAATTTAAAGCGGATCATTTCGCCTTGTTCTGTCACCCTAAGGCCCCCTTTGAGTGAACCCGGTGGCTGCGAATGCAAGGCTTGCGCTGCAGGTGCACCGCCTCGACCAACCGTGCCTCCACGACCATGAAATAAAACCAGCTCAATACCGCGTTCATCCGCCAGTTGCACTAACTTGTCCATTGCCTCATATTGTGCCCAGCCAGCAGCCATCATGCCTGCATCTTTGGCTGAGTCTGAATAGCCAATCATTACATTTTGGGTGTTTTTGATGTGTCCACGGTACCACTCGTTATTTAAAAGCGTAGTGATGACGTTGTGACCATCGTTTAAATCGTCCAAGGTTTCGAATAAAGGCGCCACAGGCAGTTCAAAAACGCAGCCTGACTCTTTAAGTAATAGCTGTACTGCTAATATGTCAGAGGCGGTTCGTGCCATAGATATAATGTATAAACCAAAGGTTTTTGCATCTTGCTGTGCAATAACATCAAAGGTGTCGAGTACCTCTTGCACCTCAGGGCTAGGTTGCCAATGCTTAGGAATAAGCGGACGACGCGAATTTAGCTCAGCAAGTAAAAATGCCTGTTTATCTTGCTCTTGCCATTGGTTGTAGTCGCCAATGCCTAAGTAACGAGTGAGTTCAGAAAATACATCACTGTGTCTTGACGAATCCTGTCGCACATCTAGTTTTGCCAAACGCAAACCAAAGCTATTTACTCGGTGGATCATATCCAGTAATAAGCCATCAGCAACCACTTGCATATTGCATTTTAATAATGAGCGATAACACACCTCAATGGGGTGCTTAATTTGGTTAATATCAGTAATTAAATCTTGTGATTCGGTGCGCTTATTTTTAATTTTAGCGCTTAAGTACATCACTGTTTCAGCAACTTGATTTTTAAGCTTTTTGAGCACGGCTCGATAAGGTTCAAACTCTTGCCCAGCCAATTTAATGAGCTCATCGCTGGCATCCGACATAGAAAGTTCAGCACACAAAGTTTCTAAATCACGCTGGTATAAATCCAGCGCCATCCAACGGCCATGATCGAGTACTTGCTTAGTCACCTCGGCGGTTACAAACGGGTTACCATCCCGATCTCCCCCCATCCACGACGTAAATTCTATCGGGCTGTAGTTGGCAGGTAGCTCAAGGCTCAAATGCTGTTTAACATGCTGGCTAAACTCACGTAAAAAACGTGGCACGGCATCCCATAAGCTATTTTCAATTACCGCATAGCCCCATTTAGCTTCATCAACAGGGCTTGGGCGAGAACGACGAATATCGTCGGTATGCCAAGCTTGGCTAATTAGCTGCGCAATTCGATTTAATATCGCTTCGCGCTCTTGCGCAAGGTTGTCGGTACGCTCAAGCGACGCTAAACAATCGCTTAGTTCAACATGCTTGTTAATAATAGTACGGCGAGTCACTTCGGTTGGGTGAGCGGTTAGTACTAAGTTTATGTGGAGTTTTGAGAGGGTGTCGGCTAAATGATTATGATTAAGCTGACCTTGCTCGGCCTTTGCTGCTAACGTTTTTAATGTTTGAGTGAGAGGATTTAGTTGGCAAAAACCAACATCATTAAAACGTGATACGGTATGAAACTGCTCTGCAACATTAGCTAAGTTTAAAAAATGATTAAATGAACGGGCAACCGGTAAAAGCTCCTCATCACTGAGCGCATGGAGTACATCAATTAACGCTTGGCGGTCGGCTTCATTGCCACTGCGAGATGATTTTGATAAAGCCCGAATTTCTTCTACTTTATCTAAAATCTCTTGGCCTTGGGCATCTTTAATAGTTTGTCCTAATAATTGACCAAGTAGATTAACATTACCTCGCAAGGCGGCATATTGTTCACTCATTTCTAGCTCTCCTTCGTTTCTTGGAGACCTATTAATATCACTAAGAGGGAATATTTAATAGATCCATTTGCATTGTCTTGTCGTAAAAAAGCATATGTAAAATAAACACAAAGCGATAACATGATCATTTTTTACGATGGCAATTGCCCACTGTGCAATGCAGAAATGCAACATTTAAAACGTGCCGATGTTGATCATAAAATTACACTAGAAGA
The DNA here is from genome assembly GCF_018402495.1 of Pseudoalteromonas sp. GTDB lineage: Bacteria > Pseudomonadota > Gammaproteobacteria > Enterobacterales > Alteromonadaceae > Pseudoalteromonas. Next base: position 103,573 of record NZ_JAGYIU010000003.1, on the reverse strand, counting down.
TTTAAACGCTGATGATTTTAGTGAGCGTTTTCCCGCAATCGATAAACAAAATGCCATGGATTTATTGCACGCCCAAACTGATAAAGGGCAGATGATTTACGGCTTAGACGTCACTTATCAGGCTTGGCGCACAGTAGGAAAATACCGTTGGCTTAAAATAATTCGTTTGCCCGTAATTCGCTTTTTTGCAGATCATGCTTACACTTTTTTTGCAAAATATCGCCACCCTATTAGCCGTTTTTTAATGCCCAATGCGCAGTGTAGTAATGGTCAATGCAATATCAAATCTAAAGGTGAAAAATGAAAACAGTGATTTTATTTGGCGCCAGTAGCGCCATTGCACAATCTTACGTAAGTCATTTAAATCAGCAAGCAGCACAATTTAATATAATTTGTGTCAGCTCATCGAGTATTGAGTATAATGATGACAAGGTAACCTATTTCCACAGCGACTACTCGGCGCAAAGCCTAAATGAGCTAACCCAGTCGTTAAAGTCACAACAAATTGAGCTTGCTCAGGTAATAATATTTAATGGTCAATTACACAACGACCAACACATGCCAGAAAAAAAGCTCGAAGAAATTAACAGTGATTATTTTATGCAGCTTTTGCACTCTAATACACTTGTCCCCCTGCTGTGCTTACAAAGTATACTGCCACTGCTTAACCACAAAACTCACTGCACAATTACCGCTTTGAGCGCTCGAGTAGGCAGTATTAACGACAATAAACTGGGTGGCTGGTATACTTATCGCGCCTCTAAGTCTGCACTGAACATGCTATTTAAAACAGCTGCTATTGAACTTGCTCGTCGCGCTAAAAACACTAAACTGGTTTTATTTCACCCGGGTACTACAGATACACAGCTTTCTAAGCCATTTCAAAAAAATGTGCCCGCAGATAAACTGTTTACCCCTGAGTTTGTCGCGCAGCAATTATTTAAATTTACTTACGAAAACCCACAGTTAGAACTCAACGGCGAACCTGCCTACTTAGATTGGCAAGGAAACACCATAAAATGGTAAGGACTCAACACATGCATTTTTCTAAAGACCGCATAGCTGCACTGGAAAAACACACACGTACACACTTTATCAACTCTCTGTCTGGATTTAAAAGCGCCAACTTAATTGGTACACAAGATGCACAGGGTAATACTAATTTAGCCATTGTAAGCTCGGTTATTCATTTAGGTGCCCACCCACCACTTGTTGGCATGATAATGCGCCCGCATAGCGTACCAAGGCACACATTCGAAAATATTATAGAAACCGGCGTTTATACTATTAACCAAGTAAATAGTGCTATTTATACACAGGCGCATCAAACCTCTGCACGTTATGATAAAGATGAGTGCGAATTTGATGCAACGAATCTCACAAAAGAATATTTAAACGACTTTAATGCACCATTTGTGGCACAAAGCCGACTTAAATACGCAGTAAAATTTATAGAAAACCAACATTTAGCCGTAAACGGCACCGAACTGGTGATTGGTGAAATAATGGATGTTTATGTGGATGAATCAGCATTGCAAAGCGACGGCTTTTTAGACTTACAAGCCATCGATACAGTTGCAGTAACCGGATTAGATAGTTACCACACGGCGAATAAGCTCAATCGTTTACCCTACGCAAAAAAATAGCCCAAGGTTATCAAGTCCTTGGTAATGAGAGACTTGATAACTCATCCCCATTTGTTCAATACTTTTTTCACTATTCGCAATTAATTTGAATTGAACACGTTTAGCCTACACACTATGCAAAATTTTGTAGGAGATATAGATGACACCTCTTGGTATTGGTACTCACACACCCGAGCAAGCACTGGCTAACCTCAGTAATATGACCCACTCGGTCACGCCTATTCAGGCCGATGAGTATTTAGTGCGTATGGCCAAAGCGCAAGCTTATATGCAAGCTAATAATATTGCTGCAATCTATTTAAATGCAGGTACCAACTTAACCTATTTTACAGGTATGAAATGGTATGCCAGTGAACGACTAGTCGGCGCTATTTTACCGGCCATGGGTGAGGTGCAATACATTGCCCCCCATTTTGAAATTGGCTCTTTAAATGGCTTTAAAGTCATTGATGGCCCAATACACGGCTGGCAAGAACACGAGAACCCGTTTGAGCTATTCGTTAACGTGCTTGAACAGCTTAATATTAGTGACACTGCAACGGTTGGTATTGATGAAAGCGCACAGTTTTTTATTTTTGATGGCATCAATAAAGCCAGTTCAGGGTTAAAGCTGGTTAACGCTCAACCAGTTACTGCGCATTGTCGAATGCATAAATCAGCCAATGAATTAGCATTAATGCAATGCGCTATGGATATGACCTTAGCGGTTCATCAGGCTACTGCGAGTATACTTTATGAAGGTATTAGTACCATAGAAGTCGAAGAATTTATTAAAAAAGCGCATCAAAAAGTAGGTGCCCCGGGAAATTACTTCTGTATTGTATTGTTTGGCCTTGCTACCTCATTCCCTCATGGTGTAAAAGATCCGCAAATTTTGAAAAAAGGCGACATGGTCCTTATTGATACCGGATGCAAAGTACACGATTACCTGTCTGATATTACGCGCACCTACGTGTTTGGTGAAGCAACCAGCCGCCAACGCCTATTTTGGGATTTTGAAAAAGCAGCGCAACTAGCAGCTTTTAATCAAGCCGCCATTGGCAAAACCTGTGAATCGGTTGATCAAGCCGCTCGCAGCTACTTAGCAGCTCAAGGCTTAGGCCCTGAATACCAAACACCAGGTTGCCCGCACCGCACAGGCCATGGTATTGGCTTAGACATTCATGAATGGCCTTATTTAGTGGGGGGTGATAAAACCCCGCTTGCCACAGGCATGTGTTTTAGTAACGAGCCAATGCTGGTTATTCCAGATGAATTTGGTGTGAGATTAGAAGATCACTTCTATATGACAGATGACGGCCCGCGTTGGTTTACCCAACCAAGCCACAGCATTGACGACCCATTTGGTTTAAACAGCTAACCTGAAAACATTCAATAAAAGAGCAGCACCTTCGCTGCTCATTTTATGTTCAATGATTGATAAACTAAACTTCATCCCAATATCCATTGTTATTACCAAGCAATCCTTCAAGGATCCCTGTGAAAAACTTTAAAATTGATATCGTCTCAGATGTAATGTGCCCGTGGTGTATTATTGGGTATAAAAACTTAGAAACCGCATTGGCAGAATTAAAAGACGAAATGAGTGCGGACATTACATGGCACCCTTTTGAACTTAATCCCAATATGCCACTTCAAGGGCAAGATTTAAACGAGCACTTGCAGCAAAAATACAGCTTAACCGAAGAAGACAGTGCGCGAAATCGGAAAAACCTAGTGGATGCAGGTGAACGAGCTGGCTTTACCTTTAATTTTGACGGTAAACGCATCATGATCAACAGCTTTGATTTACATCGCTTACTAATGTGGGCCCGCGAAGAAGGCAAGCAAACCGAGTTAAAATTGGCGTTTTTTGAGGCGCACTTCACCAATTTAAAATATTTAAATCAAGAAGATGCATTACTCGAAGTAGTAGAAAAAGTCGGCCTTAACAAAGATACAGCCCGTGATATTTTACACTCAGATAAATACGTACAAGCGGTCCGCCATGAGCAAAATAACGTTAAGCAAATGGGTATTACTTCAGTGCCTACTTTTATTATAAATGATAAGTATGCACTGACAGGTGGGCAACCGAGTGAGTCGTTTATTCAAGCACTTAAGCAAATAAGTGAAGAAGAAGCAAAAAATACTCAATAAGTTTTAAATAAGGGAGCGACAGCAAATACAAGCTCCCTATATTTAATAATGGTTGCAATAAACCTTGAAATATAACTAGTTTTAGTTTGTTAAAAACAAAACTCATCACCAAAAGGCAAGAAGCAAGACTTGACCCTATTCACTTCATTTTGACCCCGTTTACTGTTTTCATTCTTTTTTTATAAAATGCAAGATGCAAAACCTACCCACTCATATTTCATAAAAGGCAAAATGCAAGACCTGACCCTATTCACTTTTATTCCTATTTCTAAAAGCTTAATCTATGCTTCAAAACATCCATATTTAGATATAACCAGGTTGTTACTTGAAAACTTTCTGTACTCACTATTTATTTTCACAAATTCCATAAGCGAAACTATATACTCCTCTTCTGAAATGGTTAATTTATAGATTTTCTCTATTGGGATATCAATAATGAAGATTTCACCGGCTTTAATTTCAACTTCGAAAGGAGTTATTTTTTCATGATGTTTTAAAAAAATTTTCATGAAACTATTTCTATTACCAGTGTTAATGGCTTGCTTATATTCATCGTATTTAAATAAAGCTAACCCACTGAAATCAGTATTGAATCTTATTTTTCTTGAATCTTTTAAATTGTTATTACTGTAGCTTACTAATAAATTAAATTCTTCATTTTCAAAGTTACAGCTTAAATTGACTTTAACATCGACTGCCCTACTTTTGGCACAAGATAAACATGTGAATATCATCAAAGTTACAATAGCTAGTTTTTTAATCAACATAATTTTTCCCCATCATACTATGTTCTAAAACATAAGGGTTGTGCCTCAAATGAGAAATAGCAGACACTCTTTCTCTGTACCACTACAATTTTACGCTATAAACCTCTCCAATTTCATTAGACCATTACAAGCAAACTCAATAAAAGTAAAAATTTCACGTTATTTCCTTATTAAAAACAAAACTCATCACCAAAAGGCAAGAAGCAAGACTTGATAATCATATAGAAAGCTCCTCGAGTTTTTCGATACAGTTGTGTTAACCAAAACATAAACTGTATCTCGAGGAGCTTAGTATGAAACTATATGGTGGAATTGACTTGCATTCAAATAATTGTGTTATTGCTATCATTAATGAACAGGGTGAAACACTTACCGTTAAGCGTTTAAATAATGACATGTCTGTCATTTTATCTTTTTTAAGTCCTTATAAAGACAACTTAAAAGGGCTTGTTGTCGAATCAACATTTAATTGGTACTGGTTAGTCGACGCTTTAATGGATGCAGAATTTAAACTTCACTTAGCGAACCCCGCTGCAATTCAACAATATTCAGGCTTAAAATATGCAGACGACCACAGTGATGCACGCTGGTTGGCTGAAATGTTACGTCTAGACATCCTGCCTGAGGGCTACATTTATCCTCGTGAACTCAGAGCTGTTCGCGACTTAATGCGTAAACGAATGGACATTGTTCAACAATCCACTAAAAACCTATTATCAGTGCAAAGCTGTTACATGCGACACCTTGGCTACAAACTCAGTAGCAACAAAATAAAACAAATGGCCGCTATCAGAAAAGGGGTTGATACTGAGCAGGTACACGCAGACTTTAGCTCAATGAATACAGCACTGTCGGTCATTTCTAACCTCTCATTAATACGTTGTGCCCAACAGCAAATTAATGCAATAGAGAGCGCTATTTTACAACAAACATCGCTCTCCCCTGAGTTTATAAACCTAACTAGTATCGATGGGATTGGGAATACGTTAGCACTGACCATTATGTTAGAGACAGGCACTATTAAACGTTTTGATAGTCCAGGTAATTTCTCCTCATATTGTCGCTGCGTTAAAGGTGCAAAATACAGCAATGGGAAGAAGAAAGGCGCTACTAATCAAAAGAATGGTAATCGTTACTTAGCGTGGGCGTTTACTGAGGCCGCTAACTTTGCCATTCGGTATAACCCAACAATTAAAAAATATTATCAACGAAAACTGGCTAAAACGAACCACGTTATCGCAATTAAAACGGTTACGCATAAGCTCGCAAGAGCCTGTTATCACGTGCTTAAAGATAATGTCCCATTTGATGAACACAAGGCGTTTACTTAGCGACTATAAAAAATTAGGTTAACGTGTTGAGCTAATAATGGGGTTGGTAAAACCATTAGATTTGATTGAGCCTGCACGTTAACCGCTCATATTTTAAATACTGGATATGCCCAATGTTTGAGCCAAAAAGGGGTGGTTATGTTCAAACATAAACCACAGAATTGTTACAGCGCAGTGTGTAAACACAGCCAGAAACTGGACTGACATTGGTACTAAACGATGACTGAGGCGAAAGCCAAGGGCCTTAATTAATCATCCATGATGCTTAATTAAACTGCCTAAATTCACATGGGTGACTGGTGCATATTCACACCAATCGACGTCATTACTGGGTGCGTAGTCATATTTAAAGTGAGTTTAAAAAGTAACAACACTTGGTTTTTTGAATAAAAAGATCAAGAAAACACAGCTGCCTGCTTGACCGGAACTTTCTAATGGGTGACCCTATTCACTTTTACATATTCACACCAATCGACGTCATTACTGGATGCATAGTCATATTTAAAGTGAGTTTAAAAAGTAACAACACTTGGTTTTTTGAATAAAAAGATCAAGAAAACACAACTGCCTGCTTGACCAGAACTTTCTAATGGGTGACCCTATTTATTTCGTATTCACTTTTTAAGAGAGTTCAACTTCAAGTTTTCTTAAGATCCAACCTATAATAACTGGCTAATTCTCGTACCTCGCCTTGACGACTTTAGAGTCATTAATATTGACATGATAAAATAAAGGACTGTCATTTTTTGAAGTAATAAAGAGCAACTCTTCGCTATCAGCTCTTTCCAATACTTGCTTTAGCATTCCACCACCTTTTTTATTTAGGTCATTAGATATTTTAAACACTTTCTTTAAAAGACCTTCAGAAATTTTGCTATCTTCAATATTAAAAATAACATACTCTGCACTTTGACAATTTATGTCAACATTACTCAAAAGCAGTTGTTCATCAAAATAAAAGTCGTCTTTTACATAGGTAATACGTACTTTCTTTTTTGAGCAATATCCAAATCTAATCTTAGCTTCAGAAAAAATATCAACAATATCTTCCTTATAATCGTATTTATGAACACTATACTCATTAACTTCTAAAGCTTTAACTTCATGTATACTCAGCAAGAAGAAAAGTGTTAAAAATCTATTCAAAACCAGTTTTCCTATAAGCATCAAATAACCTTTTTAGATCGTTATGTTGAGAGAAACTTTTATTTGCATCATACGACATAATGCTTCCTGAATTTTCAGGCTGATGCGATAAGCCTAACAGATGTCCTAACTCATGCGCACCAGTGGTTTCATTAGCTCTCCAAGGCACCATTTCAATTACATTGCCAGATCCAACTTTTGCTCTAGCTGCGGCATCCCATACATTTCCAGCACTACAGGGCGTTGGACATTCATTAATTATTAAATTAGCATTTTCCAAATCGGGGGCTAAAGATACGTTTGCTGATATTTCAACTTCATACCTGTCATTGTATTTAGCCTTACCTTTTAGGCTGCTCTTTAGAAATTCAACCTGCTCATTTAAATCAGCTTCACTTAAATCTTTAGTCGCAACTTTTAAATCGAGTTTAATTGAATACTTTTTCTGAGAAACACTAACATCAGTCTTGAGTACCCCTCTAAAGGATTCATTTACGATAACCTCATCGTCGACATTTCCTGCTACAGTTACTTTTTGTTTTAGTAATTCAGCAGCATACTTTCCTTTCTTCGTTGAATGACTATCTGTATCTGCAGCTCCCTGCTCTTTACCGATACTGTTAATAGCCATACCCATGCCTGCAATTGCTAAGTTAAGCGCTTGTCCCTTCGCCCAGCTCTTAGCATAACCACCCGCAAAGTTGGCCATGGCGGTGCCGCCACCATCTATTGCTTGCGCGACTGATATTGCAAATTGCGCGTATCCGTAAAATTGATACGCTGTAAGCATTCCTGAAATTACACCGGCAGCAACGCCTGTTGCGATTCCGCTAGCAATAGCCGACTGCAGTGCCCATACTGCAAGCGTCATAAATATATACCCACTTGGGTCGGTTTTATTCAGCGGATTATTTACTACATACGAGTAGCGGTTTAAGTTTTGAATGTTCTCTGGTGCTTGCACCATGGGGTCTGCTTGTAAGAAGCGCCCAAGAATAGGGTCGTAAATACGCCCGCCCATGTGTACCAGCCCAACTTCGTCCATTTGCTCGTGACCAGTAAAACCACGTAACGTTATTTTACTGGTAAATTTAGCTTGGTCGCTGAAATCTCTCGCCCATGTTTTTGCATCACGCCGTGCACCAAACACATCAAAGCTCATACTTTGTTCAAGCTTACCACTGGCATCAGCAATCACATGAGTCGAGCCTAAATGATCGTCTAACATGTAGCGTGTTGTGGCTTGGTTATTCACCGTGGTGACTAATACTTTACCTGCAATGTAACGTTTACTCACCCACGCACTTTGCCCACCATAACGGATAAACTCTACGTTACCAACATAGCGTGTTTCTTGTGCTAGGGGTATAAATACTGTGATATCACCGTTTAGGATAGGGATTAAACTGCCTTTTTCGCCACCAAACTCTGAACGTTTGTAACGTTTACCTGCCCCCGAGTAGGCAAACTCAACCCAATAATCGTCTTTTTTAATGTAAGTCGGTTTATGGAATGAGTTATATACCAGCTCACGGTCATTATCTTTAACCATATTACCAGCAGCATCATACTGGTAATTATTAGGGCGAGACCCTGTAACTTGTGTCACAGCATGTGGGCGACTACTTTGATAATAATAAGTACCCACCCCTGTTTTATAAGTAATATTACCTAATTCATTATAGCGAATATCGGTGGTTACTCCCCCTGATATAGTGCTGCGGGTTACACGGTTTAAACTGTCATAGCCGAATGTTTCTTTTTTATTGACCGCTAAATCTTGGCGATAATTTAGATTGCCTAAATTATTCCAATCATAGCGTAAATTTTGCAGTGTACCGCTGCCCGTTGAAACCATGCTGGTTAATAAACCAGTATGAGCATCAAACACTTTGTTACGGGTAATCCTACTTCCGAGTTGTTCTTTGGTAATATTACCAAACGCATCCGCTGCTTTTGCTTGCCAAACCGTTGCATTGGTTTGGTTATCTTTTACAGAGGTTAGGTGCTTGTAACTATTATAAATATACGAAACCGATTTTCCGGTTGCGTCTGTTTCAGTTAATAGTTGACCATTATTATTGAAAGCCCAAAGCTCTTTATAGGTATCACCATCAATAATAGTGTGTTTTTCACGGTTGCGACCAAATGCATCATAATAAAAGCGTTCAGTAAACCCACTTACTTTGTCACTGGTAGTATACACCATGCCTTTAGCATAACTACCACTGTCGTACGTAGTGACAGTGTGATGCTCAAGTTTGTTGTTACGCTTTCGCACACTTTCAATAACACGACCTAACGTGTCATATTTATACGTTATTAAATTTCCGTTACTGTCGCTTTCTTGACTAAGCTGGTGATACGCATTGTAGCTGTAGTTAACAGTCCCTTTATCGGGATCAATTACCTGCGTTTTATTGCCATATTTATCAAACGTAACTTTAATTTGGTTACCTTTAGGGCCCGCTAATATACGCGATTTACCATTTTCATCGTATTGGTAAGTGGCTGATTTACCATTAGCGTCGATCACTTTAACCAGTAATCCCATCGCATTTTTCAGCTGTGTATTTTTGTGCCCTGAGGGATTAATGGTGGTAACCTCTTCACCATTGTATTGTGTATCCCATACAGAACCATCGGATTTGGTAACTGATACAACGCGATTTTGTTTATCATACTGGTAAGTATTCCAAGTCGGGGTAGCATTTGCAAAGAATGGCATTGACTCCTGAATTTTACGCCCTTTACTATCGTATTTGTAATCAACATACACATAGTTTCCATTAAGCACGATACTCCCCTCACGCAAGGGGCGCCCTAGTACATCAAAGTAACTTCGACTTGCAGGCGATCCTTCGCTGATAGTTTCTTCATAATAAACCGAATTTGAAGGGCAATGTGACGTGCTTTTACACCAATATTTAGTTTTACTATTGCTCAGTGCTTGACTACCGGATGTGCTGGTATTGTTTGCGGGTGTCGATATCTCTCCCGTTAAACGACCAAGCTTGTTATATGTATAATAAGTACGTTGACCATTTGCTGTTTGTGTATAGCTTTTGCGCCCATAGCCGTCATAACCAATCGTGCTACGATGTCCTAAAGTGTTTTCTTCTCCAGTTACGTGTCGATAGGTACTATCATAATAAGTATGTAAAGTTTTAGTTGGTAAACCTGCTTTACTGACGGTTTCTTTACTGATCAAACCATAACTATTTAAGGTGTATGTTTTGGTCACGCCATTGTCTGCTATCGATTTCGTCAACCTGCCTAAGCCATCATAAACAAAGGTACTTACATGGGCGTTAGTATAATTACCTTTATTACTGCCAGATAAACGGTTTAAATAACGTTTGCTTTCTGCTTTTCTAGTTAATCGCCCACCGTAAACACTATAACTGTATGTACTGGTTGAGCTGCTATGTGCATAACCATTACGGCTATCGACGGTAATTGCTTCAGTGATTGGGTTACCAAAATTATCAATAGCCAATGTTTTAATTTTAGTGGCGATAACAGTTTGGTTACTATCATCCGTATTATAACTACGCGTTTCTGTGCGGTTTGGAAAAACTAAGTAAGGGACAGTTGCATTTGCAGTTTTAAAAGCAGTTTCTTGCTTACGATTATACGTAGTTTTTATCTCTGACTTTAATCGCCAAATATTACTGTTTACAGTGGCCGTAGATAGTGTTGCAACCTTTGCCAAATCCGAAGCTGAAAAGTTATTTACCGACGACATTTGCTTGCTACCTGATGCCATTGTAAATTGTTCAGCATCTGCAATGGGTACTGTTCTAGGAATTTCGCATGCTCTATCTCCCCATTTGCAATTGCATAACTCAGGTATAATTTCGCATGGATCACCAGGGGGATTCCCCCCCCCAGAGCCACCACCAGAGCCGTTATCATCACCATAACGAACATAAGACTGAACTCGCTCGGCACTGCCTCGATAATCACCATCTTGGCGATAGGTTGTTACTACTTTAGTCCCTGTATTTTTACTTTCGATTTCTATTTGTCTAAAGCCCAACATACCACGGCCAACCTGCGCCTTTGCACCGTGATATTTGTAAGTGATTTGGTCGCCCCCTTTGCGCAGTAAGCTAACGACTCTCGCTCCCGATTTAACATCGGTGACACGCCCACTACCCCAATTTTTACTTCTCGCATCATTATGAGGCACATATACATTACGATTATTTAACGTAGAGTAAGTGACATGAGTTTTGGCACCAAAACCATCCGTAACCGAGGTTATTAACGTGGCTGCTGCATCTGAATTTTGATAAAGCCCCATCCTTCCAGAAAAAACAAGCTTATCGGGTGTACCATCTCCTGTGACATCCATGTAGGTAGAAAAGTTATAATCTGAACGGTTATCTGTTAATTTTCTTGATGTGAAACCACTACCATTATAAAAATGGAAATAGTCTCCATAATTCTCACGATAGATCTCTTGCACGCCATCACCGTTAATATCAACAGTTTTTAAACTTGGCTTATCATAAGTAAACAGATAAATAGCGCTATTAAAACCATTGCCATTATTAATACGTGCGTACCATTTATTATTGTTATCGCGATATAGAATATCCGCTAGCCCATCTCCATTCAACTCAGCAACTTGGATATCTTTTATTCCTGCGGTACTGCCAACAGTTAAAAACTCATCAAATGTATCGTTTCCTTTTGAGATTAATACTTTCCAATATGTAGTCCTTGAAACTCTTTGAGTTGTAACTAGCCCTTCAATGCTTTGAGCGTCATTGAGCGTAGCCTGTTGTGGAATTTCAACTGAGGCTAACATATTAACTGGATTTAATTGGCTACTATTTAATGGAATTAAGGCATCATTAGCATTCAAATCACCATTGTTATGAAGCTCTTCAATTTGGTTCTCTGTTGTTAAGCTAGACTGACTTATTTGTTGATTTGATGCTAAAGGAGCAGATCTTGGATTTACATCACAATCAAATCTATTTCTGCAAGGGGGTTCTTCAATATAAGTTGACAGCTGTACTTTTGCTAAAAAATCGGCGCGGCCATCACCGTTAAAATCCATTGCCTGAAATGTATTATCTTCCTTATCATATGCCAACATAGTTGCACTAGAATCAGCAGGAGCAGATAGATTAAATTTAATCGCCTTTGCCGCTCCACTTGCTAAACCCGTTTTAGTGCCTTTCTGGTAAGATAATTTATTTCCTACAAAGTGAAGTAACTCAGGATATCCATCAGCATCAATATCCATAAAGCGGGTATTATTATCATTACTTGGTTTACTTATTGCGGTTAAATCAGTAAACGAAAAATTCATCGCTGAGGTATGTTTTAAAACTCGCCAATAACTTGAGCCTGATGGCATGTAAAGAATGTCATCTTTACCGTCTTTGTCGTAATCAATGACTTTCCAGGTTTTTCTAAATGATTTGCTTGCTAAGTTATTAAAGCGTTTTTCCGTACCAAAACCACTCCCTGTATTTGGTATTAAATAAAGATAATCAGTTGAGCTACCACGGTCGTTTCTGACGTAAGCAATATCTGTAAGTCCGTCGCCATTAAAGTCTAAAAATTGATGCGCTTTGTAACGACTATTTCTAGAATAATCAGTGCCAATATCACGACCAAGCTTCACGCCACCTCTATTTGTCCAATTAAATATAGTAGGTGAGAGGCATTTATTATCATTCGAGCAAGCTTGAACTTGTTGCAATACACTTTCAGTAACCCCTGTACCAATATAGCCATAGGTCAAATTATAGCGACGTATTAAATTACCAGAATAATACGATTCAACGTTTTGAAGACGTTTAGTTAACGTAATTTTGTTACCTTTTAAATAAGTTACACGACTTGTATCTGCACGAGTCTGCCAATTAAAACGCACTTCATTACGAGTTGTTGCACCATACCCAGAATACTTAATTGATAATGGGTAATACTCTAAGCTACCGCTTACGGAACCGTAGTTATAGCTATAATAATTTCCAGACGCATCTTCAACGCGCTTTAATGCCCACGCAAACCCCCGGCCATTCGTTGCTTTAATTAATGCATCTTGTGAAGAGCTATATTTCCCGTAAGTATATTTATTACCCTGAGTGTCATAGACAGTAAATGCGTAGGGGCCTGTTGTAGTATTGGTTGTATGCGCTACTATTTTTTGACCATTATTTTGTCGCGTACGATATTCGGTATTATTAGCGCCATATGTCTGCCCTGTTTTTAAAATAAGGCGTTGGCTATCTAAACAAAACATATCATCTTTATCTAAATTTACCGAACTAGCAACCCCATCGGTTTCCATATTTTTTTCACAGCGTGTAATAGCACTTAAGCCACCGATATTAAAACCAACTCCTACATGGCCATTTCTGGGGGTCGAAGAGTAACTTAAGGACACACTAGGCTTAAGACCTCCCGTTGCTTCTCCGAGTGTAATTGGAATGTTATAAGTAAATTCACCACTTGGTGTTACGCTACTTTCAGCCGCAATTGTGCCTACATAATCATTCGTATTAATCGCATGCGTTAAGCCTGCGGCTTGAGCATAATACACTTCTTGAGTATCTTTATTAACTATATCAGCTCTAAAGTCGTAGTTTACATCTCGAATTTCTATTTCATTACCGAAACTTCTGATATCAATACCTATTTTAAAAGGCTTAACTGTTTTATTAGAAACCAACAGCTCATGGCCGAGATCGGTTTGGATTAAAATATCTGGAATACCATCGCCATCAAAGTCACTTCTTAAGCGTTTACCAACCACATCTAATTCATTACTTAGTTTCATAAACTCTGATTTAGACATAGGAACAAGCTGATAGCCGTCAGCAGTTTCTATAATTCGTACATAAGGCATTGATTCAAAAAGTCGAATGCTAACAGGCGCTTCATCGATGGTAGTAACTTGCTTTACAGGTTGTTGATAGTAAAGATCACCATTGCTATCTTGCCAAATATTGTTAGTTGGTGTAACTGAGCTAGCGATCACACTCCAACTAACTAGACCTAAAAAGATGGTCCATAATCCTTTTTTGTTAAACATGCAGTGTCACTTTTTATTATTATTCAACAACTTTCACTTCAACTGATGCAATTTCACAAAGTGCTGATGTGTTATCAAAAGTCAGTACAACGGGAAGGTTTGCAGCAACAGCGGTTAATAGCATGGATTGCATATTACGATAATTAGCACTTCTTTGGTTTAAAGGTGCGCTATTTTCATAATCTAAGTTGCAAGATAGCGTAGCCCCAGTACCTTGGTGAAATTTAACCTTTACATCGTTGTTGTCAGCAACAACAGAAGAAAAAACAACATTTGAGATTCCCTCACAAGTATACTTATTACAACTAGCACTAGCTTGAGAGCTAAGAGTTAATAAGGATAGTGAAACCAACGTGTTTATAATTTTCATTTTTTAGCCTAGTTTTATGTTATTGGTTTGATAGAAAAGTTAAATTTGCGAGTTTAAATACACACCCACTTAATTAGGTACAAGATAATACACAAAAAAAACAGAAAGTTAACCTAATATTAATATTTTGAGTTTATTCAGAATGTAATGGGCACTGAAGACTTTATATGTGCGAAATGTAGTAACAAAGATATTTCTGTTAATCAAACAATTATGCGATAACCTATCCCTCAGTCATTTACGACACTACGTCTAGAAGATCCAATATAATGGTATATCTACATGATTAGGTATAGTTGCTCATAAATAAACAAGAAAACATTAGGTTTTTTATTACTATTTTACTGTAAGCGCTCAATACTCCGCATGCTTGACCGTTAGGCGATCATTGGCTCTTGTTAATATTCCACGGTAGCAGCGTTTCGATCTCATCCACTGTTTCAGCGTAGGGTAGCCTCGTCAGCAGGTCGTGGATATAGTGGTACGGCTCAAGGCCATTATGTTTGGCACTTTCGACAATGCTGTAACACACCGCGCTGGCATGGGCGCCTTGCGGGGTATCCGCAAACAGCCAGGCTTTGCGCCCAACCACGAACGGGCGAATAGCATTCTCAGCTAAGATATTGCTGATACGCAGTTCACCACAGGTGCAGTAAACCGTCAGCTTTTTCCACTGATTCAGCATGTAGTGAATGGCGATGCCGGTTAAACTGTCTTTGGGCACTTTGCTCACGTTGGTGTCGAGGAAGGCTTTTATTTCTTCCAATATCGGGATGCTGTTTTGTTGCCGATACGCTTTGATATGCTCACTCGTGAAGTCGGCTTGCTTCTCGCTTAGGTCTTTAATCTGGCGCTCAATGTTGTAGAGCTTTTTAATCAACGCGAGTGCCACGGCAGCCTTGTCGACTGTATTGGTTTGGTTAGTTTTTTTCTTGGGCGCAGCGTCGAGGGCATCTTTAAATTTACGCTGGACATGGTCCATACAACCCACGCTAATGAGCGTGTATTGTTCACACGCAGGGTTATACCCCGAATAACCATCGGTTTGCAGATACCCTTTAAAACCATCGAGTAAGGTCGTGGCACCTGCCCGCTGCGCGACGGGTCGTAGTGATACAACACGCTTTGCTGCCCAGGTAAACCACCCAAAGAAACCCACATGTATTTCTTGGACGTCGCGGCCTTGCCGGGCTCTTTCAATACCTGCAGTGGAGTTTCATCCATCGCAATCACGTTGCCTTCATGTTGCTTGTCCCACATCAAGTTGATGATGGGCTGGAGCACGTGGGCCGACTTAATCACGTAATTGCCCAAGGTGGCACGGGAGATGTTGCCGCCATAGCGGCTCAGCTGTTTTTCAATCCGATACAGCGGTAAACCAATACTGCCCATGGCGCCTTTAATCAGGTGCTTGGGCAGTGCTGCCGCCACCATTTTATCGCTATCGGCTTCTTCTGCAAGCACCGCTTTTTCTTGCATGTATTCCAACACGCGAATTTTGGCTGGGACGATGTCTAATTCTTCTTTTACCTTGGCGAAGAAGGTGCTTTTAGCGCCCATTCTTTCTTCATCCGTTAGGTAGAGAAAGATTTGTTCACGCGGTAAATCGGCAGCAAACGGTTTGCGGCCACGCGGCGCAGATTTTTTAGTGTGAGTAGTAAGCTTATCGTCTTGCTCATGGGCAATCACATCAGGATCAGTGACCAACTCAGCTTCATCAAACAGCAAGAACTGCCCTTGGCCGATTTTTTCACTGCTGGGCATAAAGCGTTTGATTTTAAGGTGTCGCACCACTTCTTCTAAGATTTTGATGCGCTCAGACTGGCTTTAAATACATCGTTCTTGCTCGGCTAACTGAGCACGAAGCAACTCAATTTCAGTCAGATTTTTAGAAGAGGAAGTCACGATACTAATAGCCTTTAACGCCTTATTTTAATTGGGCTTATTGTATCAAAAAGGTTGTTTGAGTCGCTAAAAAACCGACTCAAATTGCAATTTTTTATGCGGTTTTATCAGGTTGATATCATAGCCATCGAGCAACCAATTGAGCTGCTGATCGGTTAAGGTGACCAGCTCATCAGGACGCTTGGGCCACTTAAATTTGTCTTCGGCAAGGGCTTTGTAATAGAGCACAAAACCATTATCTTCCCAGAACACGCATTTGATTTTATTGCGCTGCTTATTGGTAAACGCATAAAGCTCACCACTGAAAGGATTATGGCCTAATTCTGCTTCAATTAAGGTGCTAAGGCCGCGATGAGACTTGCGAAAATCAATCGGGTCGCAATACAAATACACCCGCGGTAAATGGATAGCAGGTCGCAGTGTTGGTTGCATTAGCGCAGGTACTCCAACAATTGCGCCGCCACTGACGCGTTCATGGCATCAATGCCGCCAAGGACGATGCCATTGGGCAAGCTAATGGAAAGTGATGATGGTGGCTCAGGCATCACCGCCACTGCAAAACGTGAAGGTTTAACCGATTTGGGGTTGCTGGTTTTGATTTACTTGCGTTTCCAATAGCTGAATTGACTCTGATCAAGCTCATGTTGGCGACAATACTGCGCTTGCGAGCCGCCGGACTGTTACCAAGCATCGATATGCTGCTGCCAATGTTGAGAATGTGACATATTGAACCTCGTAAACTAATGACTAACGTCATTATCAAGGCTCAGTTTAAATTTGGAATAACGCGGAGAATTGAGCGCTTACGATGCATTACTTGAAGTGGTAGAAAAAGTCGGCCTTAACAAAAACACAGCCCGAGAAATTTTACACTCAGACAAATACGTACAAGCGGTCCGCCAAGAGCAAAATAACGTTAAGCAAATGGGTATTACTTCAGTGCCTACTTTTATTATAAATGATAAGTACGCGCTTACCGGTGGGCAGCCGAGTGAGTCATTTATTCAAGCGCTTAAGCAAATAAGTGAAGAAGAGGAAAATACGCAATAAGTTTAAAAGCATGTTTGTTGTGAGGATTCTATACAGCGATATTCTTGCTTAAAATGACGCACGTAGCTACATACAAAAATATTAAATATATCGGTCAATCTGTATTTTTTTGCCATACTCAATCTTAATAAGACAACTAAAAAGGCAATATGATGGCGGATATATTTATGCAAGCGGCGATAGCACAAGCAAAAAAAAAGCGCTGCACAGGGCGGTATTCCAATTGGCTCTGTGCTTATCATTGAAAATGAAATTGTAAGTGCAGGTCATAACCAACGGCTGCAAAAAGGCAGTTGTATATTGCATGCAGAAATGGATTGCCTTGAAAATGCGGGGCGTTTAAGTGCAGCAGATTATAAACGTGCAACTTTGTATTCTACATTATCACCGTGCGATATGTGCAGCGGTACGGTTTTACTCTATGGCATTAATAAAGTAGTGATCGGAGAAAGTCAGACTTTTCAGGGGCCACAAGCATATTTACAAAGTAGAGGAGTGACGATTGAAGATCAGCATAACACTCAATGCATGGACTTAATGCAGCAGTTTATTGCACGCCACCCTGATTTATGGTTTGAAGATATTGGTAAATAAACTATTTGTTGATTAGGATAAAGCAGAAAGGTTTGAAAATTTTAAACACGAATTAAATTCTTCACACTTCATGTAATCATCTATTGGATAATCCAGTAACATCTTCACTAGCTGCAGTGTAAAGAGTGTTTAAGAATAGGCATTCGCAGTGCTGGAATTTGTTGCGCATAGCCGCTCAAGCGAGCATGTTTTACCCCCGTTCCAAACACAACCCCCCCTATTTTCCAGTAGGCCTTTATTGATTGATGGCGGCTCAGCATTACTTTTTAATAAATTGACCCATCATGGATTTTCAATTCCGCTTATTGATGAATTTTCAGCCTAAAAATAAGCTATTTATAGCTACTTTTTACAATTATTTACAGATACATAGTTAAATTTTGTATGTGGTGTAAATCCCATGGTATTCTTATGTAAAAATTAAGTATGTATGCCTATCTGCTAAAATAGAGGGTTTATTTTAACGGTAAAACCTTGTTCTAAAACTAGGCAAATTTTTGGTAGCGATTTACCCTAAATTAAAAATTTAACAGAGTTATAGAAAGTTAAGTTCGTTTAACTATTTATGCAGCTAAGTATTATTACGTATTAACTTGGAGAAGTTATGAGTACCAGGTTCAAAGTTCCACACACTTTGATTTTACTATTGGGTATGATGGTTACAGCATTAATTGCAACGTGGCTAGTACCTCAAGGCTTTTTTAATACAGCCTTATCTGAATCAGGCCGAGAAATGGTGATTGCAGGTACGTATCAAACCGTTGCCGAGCGCCACTATCTTACCCCATGGGATTTACTAACAGCAATTCCACGTGCATTTGCTGCAGCGCAAGATGTTATATTTTTTGTATTAATTGTGGGCGGTGTACTGGCTATTGCAAGGGCAACCGGCACAGTTGATGCACTGATTGGCCGTTTACTTGAACGCCATGGCGACAAACCGCAACGACTCATATTTATGGTTGTATTTTGTTTTGCTTTAGCTTCAAGTAGTATAGGAACTGCGGGCGAATATATCCCTTTTGTACTCATACTTGTTGCTCTATGTAAGGCTATGCGCCTTGATGCTATGACTGCGGTTGGTATGATTGTTGCGGGTTATGGCATTGGTTATGGCGTGTCGGCATTTAATCCATTTACGGTATTAATTGCTCAGCAAATAGCGGAAGTACCTGTTTATTCTGGGTTGTGGCTTCGTTTAGCTATTTTTGTTCCTTTTGTTTTAATTGGTTTTCATCATGTTTGGCAATACACGCAAAAAGTTGCTAAAGATCCAAGCAAATCGATGATGCTTGATGTGCCCTGCCCATTAGCAAACCAAGCCCCTGCAAACTATCCTGCCCTTGCCACTCGTCATAAAGCAATCCTTGGTAGCTTTATTGTTACACTCGCTATTGCTGTTTGGGGTATTGCGACTAAAGGATGGTACTTATATGAACTAGGCGGTGTATTTATTGCTTGGGGCGCAGTTGTTGCTGTACTTGGTCGTCTATCAGCAGATGAAACTGCTAATCGTTTTATTGAGGGTGTTTCTGACTTAGTAACCACCGCCATTTTAATTGGTGTTGCCCGTGGTATTGCTCTAATTTTAGAAGATGGACAGATTTTACATAGCTTAGTACATGGTATGTCTTTGCCACTATCCTATGTAAGCGCTGAAATTTCAGCGATTGGTATGCTTGTTATTCAAACATTATTAAATACCTTTATTCCCTCAGGTTCAGGTCAAGCGTATGTCACTATGCCATTAATGGCACCATTAGGTGATTTAGTGGGTGTACCTCGACAAGTTGCCGTACTTGCATATCAATTTGGTGATGGTTTTTCAAATATGATCATCCCAACAAATGCCGTATTAATGGGAATTTTAGGTATGGCGGGTGTACCTTATGGTCACTGGTTCCGTTTTTGTTTACCGCTGTTAATTAAATTAATGGTTGCAGCATCCATCGTATTAGTACTGGCAGTGATGTTTGGCTATGGCTTAGATGTTCAACCAACCGCAGTGAGTTAGCTTAAAAATAAAGGCTCAAAACCAAAAAACCACCTTTTAAAAGGTGGTTTTTTACTACGGTATTTAAATGTATCACTTAAGTGCGATACAGCACTTTTATTACATGCCAACCAAACTTTGTTTTTACTAAATGCGGCTCTAAAATTGCACCACTAAAAGCGACTTTATCAAACTGCGGAACCATTTGACCACGTCTAAACTCACCTAAGTCGCCGCCTTTTTTACCCGATGGGCATGACGAATACTTTTTAGCTAAAGTTTGAAACTTTGCACCTTTACCCAATTGCTTAATGATGTCTTCTGCAATTTCTTTATGCTTTACTAAAATATGCAGTGCGTGCGCCGTATTTGCCATGGAAAAAGCCCTTAAAACCTATTTATTAGTGATTAAACGCCGCGATTTTAGCACAGCCAATATATTCAGGCATCTATTAAAGCACTTATAAATAGTGGGCATGGTCTTGCTGTGAAGGGAGTCTGCAATAGTGATATTTACCAAATAAGGTATATCGATTTGATGCAATTTTATCATAAAGCCAATTGTTAAAACGATTTGGCAACACACTGAATATACAAATCATTTTCCACGGATAGCCTAGCTGTTTAATCACCTCGAAAAATGCATGGCTTTGTATAAATGCTTGAGCGTTTTCAATGTAAACCATAGAGGCAAAATCAGTTGTCGAATAGCCAAAGTGCATTAATATTTGCTGTCCTTTTGGCGATTGTACACTGCACAGTTTAAACATGGCCTGAGGGTCGTGAGTAATAATAAAATTACACCACGCACTACAAAGCTTGCACTGGGCGTCGAACAGTATAATTTTTTGGCTTTTTATTAGCACGGCGACATTAGTCATTAATTGCTTCCTCAAGCGGGGGCTTATTGCGACACTGGTTTTTTTTGTAGCTTGCGCTGCAAAGTGCGTCTATGCATATTAAGCTGCCTTGCGGTCATTGATACATTACCGTTGTTACTGTGTAATACATGTTGAATATGCTCCCACTCTAAACGCTCGGGTGACATAACCTCTTCAGGAATTTCGGTTACTGTCAATACCGGCTCTACTTTTAGCGCTTTTAATAAGCTTGCCATATCAACTGGCTTGGTCAAGTAGTCATTCGCACCTAAGCGCATCGCCTCTACAGCTGTAGCTATACTTGCAAAACCAGTAAGCAATACAATATGTGCACTGGGTAATAAATTTCGCAGCGGTGCGATCAGAGCCAGTCCATTCTCATCAGCTAACTTCATATCTAGTAAAATACAATCAGGTTGCTGCTGGCGTGCCCTAAGTAAAGCCTCTGTTTGGTTATGTGTCACTTCACAGTTGAAGCTGTGTTTTGTTAAGCGCCTGGCCAAAGTGGTAGCAAGGTTAATGTCATCTTCAATAATTAACAGCTTCATAATGCCGGCCCAGTTATTAATAGTGGCATTTGTATCTTGGCCACCGCCCCCCCATTGGGGTGATTATAAACAGTTAACGAGCCATTTAAACGCTCAAACGTGACATTTGATAGCATAACCGCTATTCCCATGCCTTGCTCGCTCGGCATGAGCTGCCCGCCTAACTCTGCTAATTGCGAGGGTGAAAAACCAGCGCCAAAGTCCCGAATAACTAAAGCAATACTTTGCGCATCTGGCTGCTGCCAACTTAACTCTAACTGCATTTGAGCATTTTTTTCGTTAGCAATAGCGGCATTTTGCAATAAGTTTAAAACAGCCGGTAACAGCATGGCATCACTTTTCAATTTAGCTGCGGGGGCATTATTAAGCCACTTTATTTGTTGATTAGGGTACTGCAGTAGTAACGCATCATTAATTTGATTTTGTAACTGCTCGGCTTCAATCGGTGTTCGAGTGTTTTTATCTCTAAGCTGCGATGACAACTTTCTAAAGTCATCTAGCTGAACGCGACACTGCAACAAAGGCGTTTGCATTTGTTGAATAATCTCATTATTAGGGTGCTCCTCTAAAAGCTCTTCAAACAATAATTGTAAATTAGCAATAGGCGTTGCCAATTGATGGGTAATTTGCGCAGCAGCGCCATCAAGTGTTAGCAATTGCTCAGCGCGTAACTGTTTTTCCCTAACCTGAGCAATGGTGCGTTCACGTTGTTGTAAAGCACGGCTCATAGTACCTATCACCAAAGCAATCACGCATGCACTGATAACAAAATTAACCCACATACCAATAAAATGACCACTCATATTCATTTGGTGCATGTTATGTTCTGGCATTTTAATGAGTAACAAACTGTAGGCGGCAATAGCCAACACAGCAATATAAGCAAGCCCTCGAGCGCTTAACGTAACCGCTGCTATCATAATAGGTAATAACAACAACGACACAAACGCATTAGTTGCACCGCCACTTAAAGACAACAAAATAGTTAAAAAAAGTACGTCAGCGGTCAGTTGCATCAGCATGCCAACAGGCTTTGCTTGGCTAACATTTCTATAAGCAAAGATACTTGCTAACTGAAAAACCGCCTCAAGCGTAATAACGGCTAGCAACGGCATGAGCGCAATTTGATGCTCTAATAAGAAATAAACGCTTAACACCGCAATAAGCTGCACTGCAATGGCGCCACTGCGCAGCATTAATAACCGGCTAATAGCAGGATCGGTTTTAATTAACACAATAAGGTTCACCTGACTGTATATACATTGCTTTGTTATCCATTATAAATAATGCTTTTTATAGTAATGATTCCATAATATGCGCCTCATATTAGCTGCTCGCTCAGCCGCACTCAAGCATATATGGCCAACAAAGTATTTGTATTCTAATAAGTGTAGAAGGCCTGTGAGCTATCGTGTAAAACACACACAATCATTAAAAGCATTTAATTTACACAATAAAAACAAGCCACTTACCTTTATACAAAAATGCAGCAAATAGTCCGAAAAATAACAGTAATTACTAAGCAAACCATGCTATAAACTAGTGTTAACAGCTAATTTTTGATATAACGTCCTCATTAGACGAACACGTCATACCACTTTTAAGAGAACACACTATGCCTTACGCACATATCACTGGTTGGGGTAAATGCATTCCACCAGCAAGCATCAGCAACGACGAAATAAGTGAAATTGTAGATACAACCGATGAGTGGATCACCACACGCACAGGTATCAAGGCACGAAGAGTTAGCCATGTAAGTACTGCTGAACTTGCCAGCGTGGCTGCAAAACATGCCATTTCTTGTGCTGGCGTAGATGCAAAAGATATCGATTTAGTTATTTTAGCAACCTGTACACCATCTACCGTGGTAGCTAATACTGCGTCATTAGTACAAAAAAACATTGGCGCCACAGGTGCTGCAGCCATGGACACTAATGCAGCGTGCTCTGGGTTTTTATACGCTTTACAAGCGGCCACTGCGCAAATTCAAGCCGGTATGATCAAAAAAGCCGTGGTTATCGCTGCAGAGCGCATGACGTGGTATGTAAACTGGGCACGACGCGACAGCGCGGTATTATTTGGTGATGGCGCAGGTGCGGTTGTCCTTGAAGCCGCTGAAACACCAGCGGGCTTATTAGGTACTAAAACCGGCTGTGACAGCGAAGATCGCGATATTCTTCATATTACTAACTTTGGTAGTAATTTAAATAAATATGAACCAATTGGCCCATCTGATCTTTTATTTGAAGGGCGTGAAATATTTAAACGTGCCGTTAAGGGCATGAGTGAAGCCTGTGACGATGTACTTGAACAAGCTAACCTTAAGCTCGATGATATTGATGTGCTAGTGCCACACCAAGCTAACTTGCGTATTATTCAAGCTATTCAAAGTCGTTTAAAAGTAAATGATGAAAAAGTAATGGTTAATATTGGAGAGTACGGCAATACATCTGCAGCTACTATTGCTATTGCATTATGTGAAGCAGTAGAGCAAGGTTTAATTAAACCGCATGCAAACATTATGTCGGCTGCATTTGGTGCAGGCCTTACTTGGGCGGCCAGCTATATAAAATGGGGTGAGCGAGTAACACCTATTGCAGTTAGCGATGCAACACTTCCACCGTGTGATAAAACCGGTTTAGAGCTTGTTGCACCCGCTGTAAAAGCGTGTAAAGACGCAGAGCCTAGCTAAATAAAAACAAATCAAATCGATAACGAAAGCGCACAGTCTAAAGTGCGCTTTTTCTTTTCTAAGGACACTTTTATGCAGTTACTGGGTATTCACCATGTAGCTATTATTTGTAGCAACTACTCACGCTCTAAACATTTTTATAGTGAAATATTAAAACTCACGATTATTAATGAGCATTATCGTGCACAGCGTCAGTCTTACAAACTCGATTTAGCTTTACCTGATGGCAGTCAGTTAGAATTGTTTTCGTTTAATGATGCGCCAAGTAGACCAAGCTACCCCGAAGCACAAGGACTTAGACATTTAGCATTTAAAGTTAAGAGTGTAGAAAACAGTAAAACGTACTTAGAATCGCATGGAATCGATGTAGAAGAAATAAGAATCGATGAAATAACCGGCAAAAAATTCACCTTTTTTGCCGATCCAGATGACTTACCCCTTGAGTTATATGCACTTTAACATCAGATAACTCAAGGTATATTTAATTTAGTTAACCCAAGTTCAGGTTAGTTAAATCGATTTTGTAGGTAAGTAAATACTGCACGAATACCCAGTGCTTCACCACCGGCTGGACGCCCTGGTAATGCACGTAAATTCCATGCCATTACATCAAAGTGAACCCACGGTGTCGTTGGCTCTATAAACTCTTTCAAATAAAGCGCAGCGGTTATTGCGCCACCAAATGGCGTACTTGCACAGTTAGCCATATCAGCCACATCGCTTTTCAAAAATGGTTTGTATTGTTCGAACAACGGCAATTGCCAAACAGGGTCGTTAACTTGCATCCCCGAATCCATAATAGCATTTGCTACAGCGCGATCCGTTGAGAAAAATCCCGGTAACTCCGTACCTAACGCAATACGGCACGCACCGGTTAATGTAGCAAAATCAATAATTAATTCAGGATCATCGTTTTGTGCTTCGCTTAAAGCATCACACAGCACTAGTCGCCCTTCCGCATCGGTATTGTCTATTTCGACCATAATACCTTTACGGGTTTTTACTACATCGCCAGGGCGAAATGCATTGCGTGATACTGCATTTTCAACCGCAGGCACTAACACACGCAATCTTACTGGTAAATTAGCAGCCATAATAAGTTGTGCAAGGGCAATAACATGCGCAGCACCGCCCATGTCTTTTTTCATGTTCCGCATACCAGAGCTGGGTTTTAAATCAAGTCCGCCAGAGTCAAAACACACACCTTTACCAACTAACGTAATTTGTGGCGCATCAACCGCTCCCCACTTTAAATCGAGTAATCGTGGTTTATTTTCACTAGCACGCCCTACCATATGAATAGTCGGGTAGTTTTGCTCTAATAACTCATCACCTACCCACTGCGTAAATTCACCGTCGAATGTATCTGCTAAATCACTCATGACTTGTGATAAATGCTGCGGCATCATATCGGCAGCTGGGGTGTTAACTAAATCGCGTGCTAAATTAATGGCGTCCGCTTGTTGTTTTACTTGTTCATATAATGTTTTATCAGCAATACCAAGCTGCGCCTTCGCTGTGGCTTTTTGTTTGTATTCACTAAACTCATAGCCCCCTAACACAAACCCTAAAGCAAGTTGAGTAGTTAAAAGCTCATCACCCTGAATTTGATAACAACCCGCAGGTAGTTTATTGGCAAGCTCACCCGCAGCCCAAAAATCATCGGCGCTTTGCATAATACAAAACACCTGACTTAGTTCACCCGTTTCTGGGTTTGGCACTAGTGCGAGCCCTGATTTTTCAAAATCTGTGTTTGCTAGCCAGCGCTGTATAAAATTCGGCTGCTGCGTAAGCCAATCGGATAGTTCATTTTTAACCACAAATGACAGAGGAGTTCCTGAAGAGGTATGACAAAGTAAAGCACTCATTAAATGACTCACATATTAGAAAATGATGCCCTAGCATAACAATAAGCACCATTAAAAGGTATAGTAAATTCAATGCCTATACATTACTTTTTTACGGACGGCGTAGAGTCTTGTTTTTGGTCTTGCTGAGTTATTTCTGCATCAATTTCTTTAATCGGCTTATTCATACTAAACGAACTAGGTAGTACATCAACACCAACTAATTGACCCAACTTTACAACCAAGGGGATAGTTAACGGAGCAAATGGCAATAAAGCAAAAATGCCTAACCCTAATCCCTTTAAAATATCAACAAACTGCTCATTAGCACGTTTTAGTTCTGCCTTATTTGTTTGTCCTTGCGTGTAACGCCGGTAGGTTTGCAGCATTTCTTTGGTTTCTTGCTTTTCTTGAGCAAGCGCAATTTTAAGCGCAACCATAGCGCGACGAAAACGAATTTGCTGCCGCTTTTTACTTATTTTAGCAACCCGCCAGGGTGCACGATGGATAACTTTATATAATCGCATAGTCTATATTCTCACACAGCACTGTTAGTTCACAAAGAATAATTTACACGCTTTATTCAATCATTTATTCTTAGTGTCCTTTTTCCTCAGCTTTCAACTAAAAAATGCAAAAAGACAGAGCAAGCACTAAACCCGAAAGACCAAAATCTGATGAGTGTTGCGGCGGCGGTAGTTGCTGTCCATGTGTGTGGGATGAATACAAAGAAAAGCTTGCACAGTGGAAAAAACATCATGGTGAAAATATCAATAGTAAATCAATTTAATTCAATAATAGAAAGTAGCTAAAATAGCTTATTTAGTTAATAATTCTGTATCAAAGCCTGCTTTTACTCCCTTCCCCTGCCCTACCCATGGTTAACTCCGGGTTATTTTTAGATAAATAATTTGTTAAGTAATGGTTAATTACCCATTGCCCTCCTTAGTTTTTTTATCTATAGTCTATTTCGAGGACTCACAGGAGGTGCGCTTAGTTTATTAAGCTTTTAGGAGTGAGTTAGCAATATCTGCTCCCCATTGAATGTGAACCGTCCACAATAAAAGTCATTAAATAGACTATACAAATCAATTCTAACTGGGGATATTTAGAATGAAATTAAAAAGCAATGCGCTTCAACAGGCCATCAAATTTGCTCTAGCAACAACAGCCGCAGGCTTGTTTGTTTCTGGTTCAGCAATTGCTCAAGAAGAGCAAACCGAAGTTAAAGTTAACAAAAATGTAGAAAAAATTGCCGTAGTCGGTACGCGCTCTGCGCCTCGTTCTATTGGAGACTCTCCTGTACCTATCGATATTATTGGTGGTGAAGAGCTAAGTAAATCAGGTAACACTGATATGCTAGAGCTTTTAAAAGGGGCTATTCCTTCTTTAAACGTACACTCAATGCCAATCAGTGATGCTGCTTCATTAGTGCGCCCTGCAAACTTACGCGGACTACCTTCAGATAGCACACTAATTTTACTTAACGGTAAACGTCGTCACCGCGCCTCAGTTATTGCCTTTCTAGGTGGTGGTATTAACGATGGTGCGCAAGGTTCTGATATTTCAGTTATTCCAAGTATTGCACTTAAACAAGTAGAAGTACTTCGTGATGGTGCCGCTGCACAATATGGTTCTGATGCAATTGCTGGAGTTTTAAACTTTCAACTTAAAGACGCCTCTGAAGGCGGATCGTTCGAAGTTCGTAAAGGCCGATATTACGAAGGTGACGGTGATACAACGCAAATTTCAGGTAACGTGGGACTCCCCTTTACTGATGATGGTTTCGCTAATTTAAGCTTTCAGTACAAAACAGCCGATGCAACCAGCCGCTCAGTGCAACGCTACGATGCTGCACAGCTTATCAAAGCTGGTGTGCCAGACATACCTGCCATCACTCAAGTTTGGGGGGCACCAGAGGTAGATGACGATATATCAATTTTTGGTAATGTTGGTTTAGAGCTGACTAACGACTCACAATTTTATATGTTTGGTAACTACTCTGAGCGTGATGTACGTGGTGGTTTTTATTATCGTAATCCGCACACACGACCTGGTGTTTACTCAAACGATGGCGGCAACACATTGCTTGTAGGTGATTTGACAGGCGATATGAGCGGTAATTGCCCTACTAATATTGCAATTACTGACAATGTATTAGAAAGCCCTGACTATATAAATGGGGTTGCAAATAACCCTGATTGTTTCGCATTTAACGAAATGCTTCCGGGAGGTTTTACACCAAACTTTGGTGGTAATATTACAGATACGTCACTTACTATCGGTACTAAAGGTGAGTTTACTGGCGGCTTTTTAGAAGGCGCTTATTATGATCTAAGTGGTACTGTAGGTTACAACGAATCTCGCTACTTTATATACGACACAATCAATGCTTCACTGGGTCCAGATAGCCCGCGTGATTTTAGCCCAGGTAAATATGAACAATTAGAGAAAAACTTTAATTTTGATATTTCAAAGGGTTTTGACTTTGATTTAGCTTACGATGTAAACATTGCCGGTGGTTTAGAATGGCATGAAGAAACCTTTACCGTAGTAGCAGGCGATGAAGCTTCATTTATTGCCGGCCCGCTGACGGATCAAGGCTTTGGTATAGGTTCTAACGGTTTCCCTGGATTTAAACCATCAGATGCAGGTGAATACACACGTCGTAACTACGCAGCTTACATTGATATTGAAGCGCCATTTACTGAAGAGTTCTTAATGGGTTTAGCGCTTCGCTACGAGGATTACGATACCTTTGGCTCAACCACTAACTACAAGTTAATGGGTCAATACCACTTAACTGAAGATCTAAATATTCGTGGCTCTATCAGCACCGGTTTCCGTGCGCCTACCGTAGGCCAAGCGAATGTTAGTAACGTTCAAACAAACTTAAGCAGTGGTGTACTAGTAGATTCAGCCTTGTTACCACCTACAAACCCAATTGCTGTGCAATTAGGTGGTACTGAACTTGAGCCAGAAGAGTCGCAAAGCTATACCTTTGGCGCGGTATACACTATTGGCGATTTATTTTTAACGGTTGATTACTACAATATCCAAGTAGATGATCGTATTAGCCAATCAGATAAAATCGAACTTGACCAAGCAGACAAAGACACGCTTGAAGCGGCTGGTGTACCTAACGTACAAAACTTAGCGCAAGTGAGTTTCTTTACCAATGACTTTGACACCACTACTCAAGGTGTCGACTTAGTTGCTAACTACTCAGCTGAATTGTTCAGTGGTAGCTCTACATTTAGCTTAGCGTACAACTGGAATGAAACAGAAGTAACACGCTCAAGTAACATCACCGGTGTATTTAAAGTAAGCCGTCTTGAAAATGACTTACCTAATCACCGTGCAACATTGAGCTGGGCACAACAATGGGAAAGCTTTTCAGCATTTTCTCGCCTTAACTACTTTGGTGAGTACCAAGGCGTTCATGTAGATTATGATGATACCGCTAAAACAGCTGATGCAGCCATTACCTTAGATGTTGAAGTAACTTACTTTATGAATGACTCTATTAGCTTCTCATTAGGTGCACAAAACTTACTGGATCAAGAAGCAGAAAAACTTGATTTCACAGTGGCACCAAATAACAACTGGGGTGGTAAGTACTACGAAACATCTCCATACGGAATTAATGGTGGCTTTTACTACGCTAAAGCAACCTATACTTTCTAACATGTGTTAATGATAATCAAAGGCGAAATGTGTAATGCATTTCGCCTTTTTATTGCCCTTTATAAACCCATTTAAAATGACTTTTACACTCGCATTTTTTGTGGCTTTGGGGTTATAGTAAATAAAAACAATATTCGTTGTATTATGCTACTAAAAAAAGCGGACCAGTTATTATCGCAAAACAAGCTTAGAGAAGCTGAATTTCACTACAAAACACTGTTAAAAACAGAACCTGACAATGGCAATGCCCTATTTGGCCTAGGCAAAATAGCATTGCGCTTAGAACACTTTGATGCTGCTGTTTACTTACTTCAAAAAGCTTGCCAACGACTACCCTATGTTTTAGAGCCTTTACAGGCACTTGCCGATGCATTTAATGGCGTAAACTCACCCGATGATGCGCTCAAAGTTCTAGAATATGCAAAAGAAATCGCTCACGATAACCCAGAGACGCATTATTATTTGGCTCAGCACTATTTAACCTTTGGCGAGCTTGATAAAGCGCATGCCACGTTTGAGGAAGCATTAAAGCTTGGAATAGCACCAGTTACGGCTTATGTTTTATTTGAATTGGTACAATTAGGGCGCTTTAATAAAGCAAATAATTACATCGATCAGTTACACCACTTTTTAACGCAAACAAATAACCTACGCTTAAAAATGGTCTGCTACTATGCTTTAGCTAAAAGTTACGACAAATTAGACGATACTGATCAAGCGTTTAACTATTTTGTGATTGCCAATCAGCAACAACACAAACTCAGTGAATTTAATACTGAAGATTTAATTGAGTTTTATGATCAACTTATTGAATATAATAATGAAAGTGTGTTCAATTTAGCAAACCTAAATAAGCAGTATCCTGTTACGCCCGTGTTTATTATTGGTATGCCACGAAGCGGCTCAACCTTACTGGAGCAGATGTTAGCAGGACACAGTCAATGGGCAACGCTTGGAGAAGACACCAGTATTAGTAATAAGGTAGTCGCTTTTTTAGAACATAAAACAGGGTTACGCTACCCTCAATGCTTAACTAAGCTAACACCGCCTTTAATTAACCAAGCCAGAGCTATATATTTAGATACCTTAAGTTCTTCTGGGAGCAATTGCGCATTTGTGATCAATAAACTGCCTAGCAACTACCAAAACTTAGGGTTAATTTATATTTTATTCCCAGACGCTAAGTTTATTAACCTGACCCGCAACTTTAACGCAACCGCATTTTCAGTGTTTACTAATTACTTTGCTGAAAACGAACCCTATTTTTGTGATTTGAATGAATTTACTTTGTACCATCAGCTTTATGAAAAACTGATGAGCCATTGGCAGCAATTTAACCGCTTAGCTATTTATAATTTAAGTTATGAGCAGTTAATTGAAAACCCTAAAGATCAATTAACCGCACTATTGAGTTTTACTGGCTGTGAATTTGAACAGACTTGTTTAGACTTTTACAAAAATAAAAGCGCCGTTACAACGCTCAGTAAACATGCGATTAGGCAGCCTGTAAATAACAAAAGCCTTGATAAATGGCAGCGTTATGAAGCCCCTTTACTTAGTTTGCTCTCGTTGCCTCAAACCAATTAAGTACATCTATAAATTGTTCTTGGCGTGCCTGTGGGTGAGTAAGCATATTAATATGGTCGTAATCTACTTTGTGCCCAAAGCGGCGGCCATATATTTGCATTTTTTGCACCCCAGTACCTGACTCATCAATAAACTTTTGAATATCGATAGGCTGTGCCAATGCTTTATCTTTTACTGCCGCAATATGTAACGTTGGAGGAAGCGTGAGATTTGCTAATGTTTTAGCGTAATCAAAGCCATCATCACTGTCTATCCACGGATTTTTCTTAGCCCACTGCATACTTTGATAATGGGACTTTTGAGTTTCGTCATCACTGCCCCACTTCAAGCGTTTTGCCGGTAAATAACCGTGTTTTTTCGCTAAAATTGGTGCCATAAAATACCAAATCAAATTGGCCTGGAATAATTTTTTAGGGTGGTTATTAAATAGTGAACGCTTTGAACCAAAATAGGCACACGCTTTTACATCGTTTATCAGCTCAGGGAAGCGAGCAAACATACTATTAAGCAATACCCCACCCCAAGAATGGGCAACTAAAAAGTCAGGCTTTTTACTCTCTAACTGTTCAATTTTTTCAATAAATGCCGGAATATCCTCAACAATCGCCTCTGTTTGTCCATAACGTGCTTGTTTACAAATGGCAGGTTTACTTTCACCACGGCCACGTAAATCAGCGACATAACAACAATACCCGTGTTCAGCTAAAAAAGGCGCTAACCCTTTATTGCTATGAGTGTAAAATATTTTGCCATTTTCTACCGCACCATGAATTAATAACACCACAGGGCCGCTTTGCTGTTGATGGGCGATACGGCGCAAATGCAGTGTTTGATGGCCATCTAATTTAATAAAAACAGACTCTTGAGTAACTGCCAAAGCAAATTCCTTATAATTGCTAACAACTCATCCTACCAGTAATGACTGGTAAGCCAAAGGAAAAATTATGCACTTTTTCTGTCTGTATTTGTTACTATTGGCTTTTATTCCTGTTGTTAAAAAAGCCTCATGAAAGCAAAATCAGCTCGTTCTAAATTACATCCGCGCAATCAACATAAAAATGGTTACGATTTTAACTTGCTTACCTCGCAAACACCGTCGTTAACTGCTTTTTTAATTACGACGCCAGCAGGTAATCAAAGTATCGATTTTAGTAATAACTTAGCTGTAAAAACCTTAAATCAGGCGCTATTAAAAAGCCATTACAACATTAACTTTTGGGACATTCCTGAACACAATTTATGCCCGCCTATTCCAGGAAGAGTTGATTATATTCATTATTTAGCTGACTTACTCAGCGACGATAACAACCATGTGCTCCCTTTTGGCAGGCAAATTAAGGTACTCGATATAGGCACCGGTGCTAACTTAGTTTACCCGCTAACGGGCAGTAGCGAGTACCAATGGCATTTTACCGGTAGCGACATCGACCCTACAGCAATAAAAATAGCCAAACAACTCGCTCAGTTTAACAACTTAAAAATAACACTTAAACAGCAAAAAAATGCCGTGCATATTTTTAAAGGGGTGATCAATGCTAAAGACTTATATCACCTAACGATGTGCAACCCGCCATTTCATGCCAGCGCAGAGGAAGCCAATAAAGGCAGTGAGCGTAAATGGAAAAACTTAGGTAAAGCCCCCAGTAAAACACTCAACTTTGGTGGCCAAAGTAATGAGCTGTGGTGTGAAGGCGGCGAGCTAGCCTTTATTTCTAAGATGATCGAAGAGAGCGCTCAGTTTAGCGAACAAGTGATCTGGTTCACCTCGTTGGTTTCTAAAAAAGAGACCCTTGCTGCTTTACAAACACAGCTAAAACAACAGCCTATTAGTGAATTCAAAATTGTTGAAATGGCACAGGGGCAAAAAGTCAGTCGCTTTATTGCGTGGAGTTATTTTGATAAAACGACCCGTGAACAAATTTGTGAAGAATTAGTATAACAACCATAAGGACCACTCATGATAGATTTTCGCTCAGACACAGTGACCAAGCCTTGCAATAAAATGCGAGATATTATGTATCATGCCCCGGTTGGCGATGATGTATATGGCGATGATGAAAGCGTTAACCAATTAGAAGCCTATGCTAGATTGCGCTTTAATGTGGAAGATGCACTTTTTTGTAGCTCAGGCACGCAAACAAACTTATTGGCATTAATGGCGCATTGTGAGCGAGGTGATGAGTATATATGTGGCCAAGCTGCCCATAACTATAAGTTTGAAGGCGGTGGTGCTGCTGTTTTAGGCTCTATTCAGCCACAACCTATTGAAAATGAAACCGATGGTAGCTTGTGTTTTACTAAAATTACTGCAGCAATTAAACCCGATGATAGCCACTTTGCAAAAACCCGCCTGTTAAGTCTTGAAAACACCATAGGGGGTAAAGTGCTGAGTATTGATTATTTACTCAAAGCACGCGAATTTGTTAACCAACATAACTTAGCACTGCATTTAGATGGCGCACGAGCATTTAATGCCGCAGCCGAGCTTAACGTTGATATTAAAGAAATCACCCAACATTTTGATTCAGTCTCTATTTGTTTATCGAAAGGCTTAGGTGCGCCCGTTGGTTCATTATTGCTTGGTACAACGGCATTAATAGCCAAAGCAAGACGCTGGCGTAAAGTGCTTGGCGGCGGCATGCGCCAAGCGGGTATGTTAGCTGCTGCAGGGCAATATGCGTTAGAAAATAACACTCAACGCTTAATAGATGATCACGCTAACGCGCGTTATTTAGCGCAGCAGTTAAGCTGTGTTGCGGGCTTTAACGTAAACATGAACAACACGACTAATATGGTTTACGCTACGTTTGATACTAGTATTAATATCACTAAACTGGCAGCGCAATTAAAAACACAAGGTATTGTGTTTAGCCCAAATAAGCAACTTAGGCTAGTAACCCATTTAGATATTAGTAAAGCTGATATAGATACCTTTATAGCCGCGTTAACGGCCCATATTTAACGCCGCTTTGTAATGTTTGCGGCACACCGATTCGTAACGGTCGTTGCCGCCAATTTCAACTTGGTTACCATCGCTTATTGCATCGCCGTTTTCGTCAGTGCGCAATACATGGTTTGCTTTACGCCCACAATGACACACCGTTTTTAGCTCAATCAGCTTATCGGCCCACGCCAGTAAATATTGCGAGCCACTAAATAGCTCACCTCTAAAGTCGTTACGCAAGCCATAACACAATACCGGAATACCTAACTCATCGACTACATCAGTTAACTGCATAACTTGGTCTTTTGATAAAAACTGACATTCATCCACCAGCACACAATGACGTTTTTTATCACTATTGAGCGATTTAATTAGCTCGTACACGTCTTTATCCGCATCATAAATATGTGCATCTGCTTGAAGGCCTATACGTGAGGATACTTTACCCACTCCGGCTCTATCGTCAATAGCCGCCGTAAGGATCACCGGCTCCATACCGCGCTCTTTATAATTGAATGCAGATTGTAGTAAGGTGGTTGATTTACCTGCATTCATTGCAGAGTAGTAAAAGTATAATTGCGCCATGGCCGTGCCTTCAAATAAAAAGTGCGCTTATGCTACCTTAAAGTGCTCAGAATACAAATTTGGATACGTTATTTAGCTATTTATTTTGCTTCATGCTCTAGTAACCATTGCTTGCGCTCTAAACCACCTGCATAACCAGTTAGTTTTTTATTTGCGCCAATAATACGATGACACGGCACAATAATACTGATTGGGTTTTTACCATTTGCAGCCCCTACCGCTCTGACTGCTTTAGGGTTGCTTAACTGCTCGGCAATATCTTTGTAAGTCGCCACTTTTCCAAAGGGTACGCTACATAATGCTTGCCATACACTTTGTTGAAAAGCAGTCCCTTTTGTATCTAAACTCAGCTCAAAGTGCGTGCGGGTTTTGGCAAAGTATTCTCTAAGTTGTGCCACACATTGCAGAATATGCACGTTAGTGACTTTATTTAGAGGTGTGATGGAATACCTGTTCGGGGGATAAAATCCAACGTAGCAAACACCTTTATCGCTTGCCTGAATAATAATGTCATCTATTGGGCTAGGTAACACAGTTTCAATGATCATAATTGCTGCCAAAGTTGAAAAGTTAAGTAAGAGCGAAATGGAGCACAGGCTATTGAGTCAAACGGGGTGGCTGCGGCTTGTGCCTTTTTAACGCCTAAATCGCCATCGAGTAAAATATCGGGCTGGCTTTGGCCGCGTAACTTTGCATAATTAACCGTCCAAGGGCCAATTCCTTTTAAACTAAGCCATTGATCTAAGTCATCATAATCGGGATTCACGGCACAAAATTCAGCAAGATTATGTAATGCATTTTTACGTGCCTGCGGCATTTTAAAAAAAGCAAAGTCACTGCCTGCCACCACTTCAGGCGCTGGAAAGTAAACATTTCCCTCTTGCTGCTCTGAAAGCTGTTGCACTAATTGAGTCACTAAATTATGCGCCGCAGTTACACTCACCTGCTGACCTAATACAGCACGAATACCTGCTTCAAAGCTTGACCAAATACCTGGTAACCTTAAGCCTTTAGTAAGTGGAAATGCATTATTAATGTGTTCGCTTAAATGCGCCTCAATTAAATAAGTATCTGCATCTAAATCAAGTACACGGCGAATGTTGTTAATAACTGGCTGTAAATATTGCGTATTATCTATATCAATTTGCACCTGAAAATGATGTTTATCTGCAACAAACTCAGCATCAAAGCGCCCTCTACACGATTTATAAGTAAAAGTACGCCCATAACTGGTTGGCGTTAACCACTCTATTGGCTTTATTAGTCGCTTTGCTAAAAACCCATGCAATGCCTGCCAGTTATACGGCGGACGAAAAGGCAAAATTAAAGTTAAAGATGAGTCGTGTGATTGTTTAGCACTTCGAAGTGCTGAAGGCGAAATATTAAGTTGTTTTAAAAACGCATCATTAAACCGGCGCACACTCTTAAAGCCTGCTGCAAACGCAATCTCGGTCAAGGGTAAGTTCGTTTCTTGAATCAACTTTTTTGCAAAGTGGCATTGATTAAATAGCCGATATTGCGTAATTGAGATACCAAAGTATTGAGAAAATAATCGCCTTAAGTAACGACTGCTAACTCCTAAACGCACAGCTAGTTTTTCGCAGTCGTGCTCATTATTTTGATCAATGAGTTGCTTAGCACGCAAAGCCGTTGTTTTTGTTCCAAGCCAAGCCGCACTGCCTGGCGCGCTATCAGGCCGACAACGAATACAAGGCCTAAAACCCGCTTGCGCTGCATTGTGCGCAAACTGATAGTAAATTACATTTTTTTCATGCGCAGTAGGCGCAGGGCATATAGGCCTACAGTAAATACCGGTGCTTTTAACGGCTATATAAAAAAGCCCATCAAAACGAGCATCCCGACTCTGACGTGCTTTTTGCCAATGCTGCTCACCCATAAACAACTCTGTGTAAATTATTTAGCACTTAGCTTAACTCATACCAAATATATTACTGGCCATATTCGGTACTTAATCTTTATTCGCAAAGTCGATTAATGCCTGGCCCGTCAAACGATAAATAATCCACTCATTTTGAGGCTCAGCGCCCATGCTATTATAAAAATCAATCGCGGGTTTATTCCAATCAAGCACCACCCACTCAAAGCGACCACAATCTTTGCTAATTGCTCTGTTTGCCAGTGCTTTCATTATAGCTTTACCAGCACCATTGCCTCGACTATCCGGGCTGACATATAAATCTTCTAAATAAAGACCATTTTTACCTAGCCAAGTAGAGTAGTTATAAAAATACACGGCAAAACCAATGGGTTCGTCATCTTGTAAACACAGTATACTGTGTGCGGTTGCCCCATCACAAAACAGCGTATCTAAAATTGCTTGCTCATTAGTTTTTACCGCATCAGGCTCTTTTTCGTATATAGCAAGCTCATTAATAAAGTGTAGGATTGTTTTTGCGTCACTTGGTTTTGCATCACAAATTTCTATTGTTTTATTCATTGTTGGCCCTTTAAAAACTACGTTTATGCCTGTTAAGCACCTAATTCAAAATAAAAAGGACTTAACTAATTATGATAACTTAAGCCATTAATACATTTATTTATACCCTAGGCAAGTTCACACACTGTTTTTATATTCAACAGTGTACTTACACCCACTTATTTAAATTGAGCCATTGTGGTATTTAAAATAAATAAAAAACAGTGCTTTTATAAACAACTAATAATTGTCATTATGAGTAAAAAGTATAGTAATAAGGGAGTTTAACTAAAATGAGCCATGGTCATTCACATAGTCATGTTGACGACAGTCAAAGTGATAAACAACTCACTTTTGCTGTAGTTATTAATGTTTTACTTACTGTGGTCCAAGTTATTGGTGGGCTATTGTCTGGCAGCCTTTCGTTAATGGCCGATGCATTACACAATTTAAGTGACGCCGCGTCTATATTTATCGCTTTAATTGCCCGTAAAATTGGCAATAAACACGCTGATACAACCCATCATTTTGGCTACAAACGCGCGGAAATTTTAGCAACCCTTTTTAATAGCACTACGTTAATAGTCATCGGTGGTTATTTAATTTTTGAAGCCATAAATAGTTATTTAAATCCGCAACCGATTAACGGTTGGATTATTGTGTGGGTTGCTGCCTTTGCGCTACTCATTGATTTAGTAACGGCTTTATTAACTTATAAAGCTGGCGCTAAAAACAATATGAATATTAAGGCGGCGTTTATTCATAATGTGTCTGATGCAATGGCATCAATAGTCGTTATTATTGCGGGTACTTTAATTATTTTATACCAGTGGTATGTAGTTGATTTAATAGCGACTATATTGATATCACTGTATGTTATTTATCATGGGATATTATTACTTAAAGCCAGCTGCAATATTTTAATGCAAGCAGCGCCCATTGGTTTTGATCAGCAACTTATCAGCAAAAAATTACTGCAACAGTTTGCCATTACTCAAATAAAATCAATAAAAGCATGGCAGCTCGACGACAACACCACTCACTGTGAAATTGTTCTGCAAACAGATACACAAATAGAACTTAACGCTATTAAACACTACTTACATGACGAGTTTGCAATTGAACACTGCATTATTGAA
Source organism: Pseudoalteromonas sp. (assembly GCF_018402495.1). GTDB lineage: Bacteria > Pseudomonadota > Gammaproteobacteria > Enterobacterales > Alteromonadaceae > Pseudoalteromonas. The sequence goes on along the minus strand of NZ_JAGYIU010000003.1, from coordinate 65,219 downwards.
TGTTGTTAGCCGCCGCTAAATAAAAAGACCTGTTTATTTATCATCAAGGTAAGCTGCTGATAAAAAATACAAATTGCAACTTGTTTACAAATCAACCAACAATGCAAACTTAAACGAGAATCAAACTCAATATTAACCATATGATTTATAAGTAAATTACTTGCAATTTTGTATCTATACACTAGACTATCAGCAATTAGAATTTTTAAGGTAAACGCTATGAAAGGTAATCAAAAAGTAATCGACGCCTTCAATACATTGTTAGCTAACGAATTAGCTGCTATTGACCAGTATTTTATCCATTCTCGTATGTACGACGACTGGGGCCTAAATAAACTTTATGAGCGCCTTAATCATGAAATGGAAGAAGAAAAAGACCACGCTGATTGGCTAATAAAACGTATTCTTTTTTTAGAAGGCGTACCAAACATGACCAAACGTCGTGACTTATTAATTGGTAACGATGTAAAAAGCATGATCCAAAACGACTTAACCTTAGAGCTTGAAGTTGTTGAGTGCGTTAAAGATGTCATCGCTATTTGTGAAGAGCAACAAGATTATCAATCACGTGAGATCTTAGAAAAGCTGTTATTTGATACTGAAGAAGATCACGTTTATTGGTTAGAGCAACAACTTGGCCTAATTGACAAAATCGGCACTCAAAACTATCACCAATCACAAATGGGTGAATAAGGACTTATATTATGAAAGGCGATAAAGACGTTATTGCAGCTTTAAACAAAGTACTGGCCAATGAACTGGTTGGCATTAACCAATACTTTTTACATGCTCGTATGTTCAAAGATTTTGGCTTTAGTAAATTAGACAAAGCCGATTACAAAGTATCGATACAAAAAATGAAAAACGCCGATCGATTAATTGAGCGTATTTTATTTTTAGAAGGCCTACCGAACCTTCAAGATTTAGGCCGTTTACGTATAGGCGAAAACAGCGAAGAGATGATTGCAGCTAACATGAGCTTTGAACTCGATACGGTAGACGAGCTACGTGCAGCTATAAAACTAGCTGAAAGCAAAAAAGATTACATTAGCCGTGAGGCGCTCGATAACATACTCAACGAGCAAGAAGAGCAAATTGACTGGCTAGAAACACAACAAGCGTTAATTAAAAGCACCGGTCTTGAAAACTACTTACAATCACAAATGTAAGTTAAATCCTGTAAACATAAAAAAAGCAGCCTTAGCTGCTTTTTTTATGTTTAATTTACTATGCCACTTGATCAGTAACATCAGCAATTTGAATCAATTTACGATTGAGGATCTTTTTAGTACAACAACAACATTTACCACATTGGCTGCCCACTTTAAGCTCTTTAGTTAGCTCGCGCATGGTAGTAGCACCATCGTCGATGGTTTGCTCAATTTTTTTATCGGTCACACCGTGACAAAGACAAACATACATGAATACAAACAACTCTCAATTACATTTAATATGCCTATATTAATCTAAACAAAAATAGTTATCAATTGGTTTTTAGCCTAAATTAACTTTTTTGCATTTTTTTGGCCAGTGCCACTTAAATTGAGAATTGTTTAAATTTCATTCGAAGTATGGCACTTAAATTGAGATTTATTAGCTAAAGTCTATTACTTTATATGAGGTTTAAGTTTGTCTTGGTCAATAAAGTTAAATATTTATTAACCTGAACTCTGGTTAAAAGATTTACTAACATATTGGATCATAGTAATAATTAGGTTTATTTTTTCAAACCAGAGATTTACAGTGAAAACAAGCCGAATTTTCGCGTTAATACCTGGCCTGTTGTAAGTAGATTCAATGCAGTTTACGCTGAGAATAGCTCCTTGAGATAGATTTATTATCCAGAGTTCAGGTTGATTACTCGACTTTTACTTTAAGGACAATGTATTAGCTCTTTTTTGGAATAATTTAAAATTTAAACTCCTTAGTTTAGCGAATTAAAATGCAAGTGGGCTAAGTAAAAACCAAGTAAAGCGTGTGCTTCCTGAACACGCCCCTTTCCACCATCTATTTAGGCAACATAGAATTAGTCGCCTCTAGGAAAAACACTTCGAGCAACGCCTATTTATGGAAAAAATAACCATACCACATAAACACTGCCTTACTTAAATACCAAACAGACTAATGTAAATTTAAACTTGAAGAATCAACAACCCCTAATTTTCCCAGCTTTTTATTTTTCTATAAAGTGTTGATGCACTCACCCCCAACTTAACAGCTGCTAATGGAATATTACCATCGCAATAAATAATCGCCGATTCAATAGCTTGTTTTTCAACTTGCCACAAAGGTAAAATTTGATCTGAAAAGAAGGCTATTTCCTGATCATGAACTGGATACTTTTCACATTTTGTAGAGATTTTTTGGTCGTTAAATTGAGTCAACATATTTAACTCAATAACTTCTCCTTCATTCATCACCACGCTATTTTCAATTACATTTTGAAGCTCTCGTATATTTCCTGGCCAATCATAAGATACGAATGCTTTTGCAGCTTCAGGACTTAAGCTTTTAAATTCCTTACTTGCTGACAAAGATTTCTGCCGAATAAAAAAATTAGCTAAATTTAAAATGTCATCTTCTCTTTCTCTAAGAGGAGGTAAATTAATAGGAATAACATTTAATCTATAAAATAAATCCTCTCTAAACCGACTTTCTGCAACTTCTTTTTGAGGATTCCTATTTGTTGCGCATACAATTCTAACATCACTATACTTAACATCTGAAGATCCAATCTTACTGTAACAACCTGTTTGCAAAAAGCGTAATAACTTGGCCTGCAAAGGCGCTTCCATTTCACATACTTCATCTAAGAACAAAGTGCCTCCGTCAGCCGCCTCCACTGCACCGACTCTATCTATTAATGCACCACTAAATGCACCTTTTACGTGTCCAAAAAATTCAGACTCAAATAAATCTGTTGGGATAGCAGCGCAGTTTATAGCTATAAAGCGCTGATTTTTTCGATTACTATACTCATGTAAATATTGAGCACATACTTCCTTCCCTGTGCCACTTTCTCCAGTGACAAATACTGAAGCTTTTGAATTTTTTGCCGAATTTAAAATTCGTTTTACAGTTTGCACAGCAATAGAATCACCAATAAAATCAAATTGAACATCCGTTTTAGCTTGTTGACTACTTAATTTTTTCTTAGGTGCTACAGGCGCCAAACTTTGTTTACTTGCACTAGCAACTGCAGATAAGAGATAGCTATTTTCAAAAGGTTTTTCAATAAAATCATAACCCCCTTCACGCATAGCGCTTACTGCAATATCTATCGAGCTATTAGAAGTGATTACTATAACTTGTGTATTGCTATTTATCTTTTTAGCAAACTTTAAAACTTCAATACCTGAAATATCAGGAAGACAAACATCTTGAACAATAATATCGGGTGATTTTTCTTTTATTGCAGCTATAGCAGAGTAACCATCAATGAATAATTCGCATCTGTAATCATGACTTTCTAAGTACGCCTTATACATGGAACCAGCAGCTATGCTATCTTCTACAATATATACAAGTGGTGTCTGCATGCGTTAACCCCGTTGAACTAGCATTTCGAAGCTCTCAAGCGAGCAAGATATCTCTTTACATATTTCAAGCAATTCGGCTTCCGAAACTACACCTTTTTCATAATTAGCATTAGTTATATAAAATAATGAATCAGCACCATACAAACTGGTCGTATTTTTTAAAATATGCAAAACATCATTTATCTGTTTTTGATTGTAATCTATATCTACAGTATAGCTTTGTAATTGTATCAGTTGCTGGGATACCTCATTGATAAAATGTTTAATAAGCTCATTAATAATATCTTCGCCAACATCGTTTCTTAGCTTATGTAACTTCGTATGATTGATCACTTTCACACCTCAACATAACTTACTAATTTAATTATAGAAATGATTATAGTAATAGCAATATTATTTTGCCCACTTCGTTATAACATCCCCTAAAGCAAGTGGTTTATCAATCAAGTAACCTTGGATATTTTCACAACCTAAGCAATTGAGTATTTGAAGCTGCTGCGGAGTCTCAATACCCTCAGCAATCAATTCTAAGTTTAGCCGTTGTGCCATAGCTATTATGGCACTGCATAAGGTAAAGTCATCGTTATCGGTGGCTATATTACTCACAAAGCTTTTATCTATTTTGATGCCATTTACTTTAAACTGTCGCAGCAAACTTAGAGAGGCAAAGCCTGTTCCAAAGTCATCCAGCCAAATTTTTATACCCATTTCTCTTAAACGAGCAAACGTATTAGATATTTTATTAGAGTCACTAATTAATGCGGTTTCAGTCAACTCTAGTTTAATATTTTTAGGACAAACACCAAGCTCATTTATCAAGTCGTTTATTTCAACTGTCACATCATGATCAATTATCTGTATTGGTGAAATATTAATAGACATGGTGAAATCCTTTAAACCATAGCTTTCGAGCCTTTTATAATCTACAAGGCATTGTTTTAATATCCAAGAGCCTAACTCAATAATTTGGCCTGTTTTCTCTACGTACGGTATAAGGTTATCTGGTCTGAGTCGTACATCATTTATTCGACTACGGATCAATGCTTCGAATCCGATTAACCGACTATTGTTCGTTGAAACAATAGGCTGATAACACATATAGAAACTATCGTTTCTTAATGCTAGCTCAAATATTTTTTCTAATGAAAACTGCTCATACTTAATATCTTCTGCGTTTAGCATAATACACCACCCTTTAATTCAAAATGTGATTCCAAAAAAACATTTAATAGCCGCTCTTGCTCAATTGACTTTATTACTTGATCATCAATTGAGAACCGTATGAAGCTAGATAACACATCATCATGACCTTTTATATGAATACTAATATCAGGGCGGCACTGTTTTCACTTTCTGTTATTTACTTCATAAAACTAAACAGATATTCAAATTTGTGATAAATCTTCTACTTTGTTTGTTCAAAGCACTCGATCATTACCAAGTAATAAAAGTAGCCCTGCTAGTACTTGTTTCAACGTTATCTATTTGATGCCATTTTTATTATGAAACATTAGGGTCTGTTGACCTTTGCGGATTACAATTTGCGCAAACTAGGGGCGGTTTAATCGCCCCAAGAGCCTTCTAACCTAGTGGGCTAAGTCAAACCCGAGCACAGCTTGTGCGTCCTGCTCACGCCCCTTACCACCATCCATGTGCAACCCGAAGGGCAGTGTCTGTTTGGCATTGATGCTGCGTTACCGCCTATTTATGGGGAATAATAACCACACCACATAGGCTCTGCCTTGCCTAAATACCAAACAGACTACTGCAAATTTAACCTTGAAAGGTCAACAGCCCCTAATCTGACTCATTAGTTAAGAATTTCAATAGTAGAGCTATCACTTTGACTGCTTTTTAACTGAGAAAACGTTGTATTGCTGTTTATAATATTGTCAGAGAAGCCGAACTCATTTTTAATAAGGAATCAGTTGAATTCGGAAAGCGAATAAGTTGGTTTTTTATTTTATCTGATAACATAAGTATATCTGTATTGTTAACTATGATAACCGCCGATAAACGCTGTGCTAAAATATTACCTTCACCTAAAAAACTATTATTAAAGTTAATTTTTACTTTTTTTGGTTTAGCAAACCCACTTATTTTAATTAAGTCTATAACTGCCACTTGATTATTTAATTGTGACGGCAACCCGGAGCTAATATTTCCAAAACCTTTTAACTTTTGAGACAGCATTTGAAGGATACTATGAGTGAGTTCATCATTAAGTATAAGTCCAGGTTGTAAATCTTGACGACTTGATACGATTGCAATTTTGCAGTTAGTATGTATGCCTTTTATAATGTTTTTTGACGCGCTATAGTCTTCAATTATGCTAAAAAGGAATATTTTGGCGCTGGTATTGTCATACCAAACAATCATAGGTGTTCTACCTAAATGTTTGGCTAAACTACCACTAGCGATGCCAGTATCTAAAGCAATACCGTAACATACAGCAACATGCTCAATATCTTGATTAAAGGCAAACAGGATAGATACCCACTTTACTAAGCCAAAAATTTTCTGTTGCCGCTCTTCATTTGAGTGTTTAATGTAATTTAAATGGCTTGCCCCTGCGTTAACAGTAAACTCACATAAAAATAAAGTTTGGATCATGATAGCTCTTCCCTTATGGTTGCTACATAGGGTATGTGCAAAAATGAATCCACTTAATTTTTAATTATTAAACAGTGAGTTGGAGATTTAAACTTACTGATTCAGTGTATATTTGCAAATTGCGAATCATTTTACGAATACAAATGAGATTTCACCCACAAATTAACTTGCTGCATTCTTTCTAGGCGGGTACCGTAAGTGTGACTTTGTTTTAAATACTTATCGAGTACACGTACTAATTCAGAAAATACAATTGGCTTGGCAATGTAATCGTTCATACCTGCTTCAATGTAACGCTCTTTATCTCCATCTAATGCATTTGCAGTTAACGCAACAATGGGTAATTGCTCTTTTGTAAAACTAGCTCTTAGCCTTATAGATGCTTCTATCCCTCCCATATTCGGCATTTGTATATCCATAAATATAAATTGGAAAGCACGCTTATTAATTTGACTTAGGCATTGCACGCCGTCATGTGCAAAGTGTACATTGCAGTTTAACTTCTCTAAATACTTGCCAATCACGAGTCGATTATTAGCATTGTCTTCCACAACTAATACATCAGCCTTAAAATAATCACGTAGAGAAAATTTTTCATCCTGAGTTGCTAAAGGTGTAATAAAGTTAAAACCAAAATTAATGAGAACATCTAAAAATAAACGCTGAGCATTTATTAATAGCTTAACATCAATAGGTCCTTTTACACACTGTATTGCTTGAATATTGTGATATTGTTGTGCTGTTTGATTACTGGGATTAATTAATAAGATAGGCACGCCAAGCAAGTAACTATCATAAAAATGCTTGTGCGCAATAAGCTGATTTGACTCACTCAATATAATTCGATCAACTTGGCTATTAACATGCTCTAACTCATCTATATTCTGATATTCAAAAACGGAACAACCCATTCTTCGCAAAGTGTTTGCTAATGAAGTTACAATATCTTTATCTATACCGACACTATGAAAACAATAATTGTTTTTCTTTTGAGGACAAGGCGTTACTGCTTGAGTTAATGGTAAGCTCAATATAAATTTACTGCCTAAGCCAAGCTCGGATTCAACCTCAATGGTCCCCTTCATGGCATCACATATTTGTTTACATATTGCTAAGCCCAAGCCACTTCCGCCATACTTCCTGGTCGTTGAGCTATCCCCCTGTGCAAATGGCTTAAATAAATGTTCAATACGTTCTTTACGAATCCCAACACCGGTATCCTTTATCGAAATAACTAATATTTCTTCAGTGTTATAACTTACTGATACCTTAATTTTTCCCTCTGGAGTAAACTTTATTGCATTAGAAATAATATTAAGAAGTAACTGTCTTACTCGCTGTTTATCACCCAAAAAGTAAATAGGACTATACTGAGAAATATCTGCAATTAAAGTAAGCCCTTTGTCATAAATTGACGATTCAACAATACTGAACACTTCACTAATACATTCTTCAATACTGAACTCATCGCTTTGCAGCTCGATGCAGTGCTCTTCATTACGTGAAAATAAAAGTACGTCGTCTAGAATACCTAAAAGTGCTTCACCACTCGTACTTATTAATTTATTAAATAAATATTGTTCACGAGTTAATCCGGTATCATTTAGCAGCTCGGAAGAGCCTAAAATAGCATTGAGTGGGGTTCTTATTTCATGACTTATATTGGCTATAAACCTAGATTTTGCCTGATTTAGCTCTTCTGCCTTATGTTTTTGCCTATTTAACAATTCATTATTTCTAACTCGTTTATCTATATCTATAAGGCTAACGGCAATTTCTTTTTTATAAGGCGAAATTTCACTTTCATAGATCTCAAAATGAGATTCATACCACCTAGGTCCTTTTTGGCTTCTCAACAATAAATCTTTTTGTAATGACGCTTTACTAGAGCCAAGCACTTGATTAAATTCGTCTAGAGAGTCAGCAGAAACAAAGCTTAAAAAGCTATCTGAGTCTTCACCTTTAAAATGTAAATACCAGCTCTCACTTGCATATAAAATACTGCCTTCAACAGATAATCTTAAAATAGGCTCTTGAATAAAATTAGTCACAAATTTGTAGTTTCTTTCAATTTCCTTTACTTTGAATTTAGCCTCCATTTTAGCTGTGATATCGGTTTCAATGGCAACAATATTTTTTATTCTATCCTCTTCAAATACAAAAAATGCATCTATATTAACCCAAAATGGCTCCCCGGACTTTTTATAATTAATGATATCAATATTGAAGTTTTTATTTTTTTTTAATGAGTCAGCCATCACTTTAAGTTCTTTTTTGGCTGTTTTAGGGCCATGCAAAAAGTCTTTCGGCTTTTTCCCTATCACTTCATCAAGCCGATACTCGGTGAGTAACTCAAAACTATTATTAACCCACTCAATTTTTCCGTAGGGATCAGTAATTACAACACTATTTTTTGTGTGTTTCGCAACTAGAGACAACCTTTCAGCAAGTTCATTTTTTTGAGTCAATCGCAGTTGCTCTTTTATCATGTGCTCGATACTAAATAATGAGCCTATAAAACCATCTTGTGATCTTACTAATGACAACTGGTACCAACATGAACTACCGTCATTTTTTGTAACTATGACATGTTCTGATATAGATGACCCTAACTGTAACTTTTTTGCATCTTGATAAATTTGAAAGTGAGGTGAATAAATAAACTGCAATAAATGCTGATTTTTAACTTGTGGAGTTGAATAGCCTAAATCTTGTTTCCATGCATTATTAAAATATTTAATAATAAACTCTTCATTTAATTCGAATACACACTCTTTAAGTATTGAAACAAACTCTTTTTGCTTTTGGTGAAATTGTGCTGCTTTCTCTAACAAAGCATATTGAATTTGTAATTGAAGCTCTTCATTTATTGTTGAGTCTTTTTTCATAATTTTATGATCACATCATGTGAATCAATCACATTAGCATAAAGTGGAAATACATTTTCACAGTAAAATTGCTGCTCAAAAGGCGTTCTGCTTGAAGTACAATCAGTTAAAACAGTTACATTAAAACCTTTTTCATGAGCTGACCGGCCAGTTGAGTCAATACAAATAGACGTCACTGTGCCGGACAGTACAATATGATCAATATTTAATTTTCTTAAAAAGTTTTCTAACTTAGTATTAGAAAAAGCATTTAACCCTCTTTTACCAGGTATTGTAGTAATAATATGACTCAGTGCTTTTATTTGATCTATTTCTTGTGCGCCAAAAGTCCCCTCTTTAAATGCGCCTGCCTCTTTTATTGCGCTCAAAATACCAACGGGGTTAATCAGCTCACTATAGTCATTTGTAAAGCAAATAGGTGTACTTATAATAGCCTTGAACTTGTCGCCATGGGATTCAATTAGCTTAAAGGTGTTATCTAGTACACCGGTTATATGCGAACTTTCATTAATAAGAGGGTTAAGAATACCTTGCTTTGAAAAGTAGTCATTTTGGAAACCAATTAACAATAACGCTGAATTAGCCATATTTACTCCTACAGGTTTTATAAAACATCAAACTTTTTTTGTTTACTAATTTCAAGTAGCTTTTGTAATTTTAACTTAGTCACAGGCTTATCTAAGTGGATATCTGCACCTTTATTAATAAAGCCATCTACTTCTTTTTTGTTAGTAACACCTGATAAAATTGCCTTTAATGATTTTGAATTCAAATTATTACTTTTCATATTAAAGAAGACATCACTTCCAAACATTTCAGGCATTTTTTCATCTAAAATAATCACATCAAAATCTTCTTTTTGACAAATAGCTAGCGCTTGCATTCCATTTTCAGCAGTTGTTACATGCGCACCTATATTTTCAATCATGGCTTTGGTGGTTAGTAAGCTTACAGTACTGTCATCAGCCAACAACACGTTTAACATAGAACTAGATAAGGAACTTATGACGGTTTGAATCTCGCTATCCAAAAAAGGATAAAAAGCATAATAATCAGCATGAAAATCTGCGTTTAGTTTGGTGTTAACGGGTATGATATTAACCACATTGAGTTTATTAGAGTTCATATCAACCCATTGCCATTTCCAATCTTGTCCGCTGTAGGCTTGGTTACAATTTAATTCTAAAACTTCAATTAATTCATCGACTGTTTCTACCTCACATTGTTGTTGAGATTCCACCGCAGAATAAGGAGACACAAACTCACATTCTTCATCAAAATTAAAAATAACAATGGAGTTTATTTTAAGAACAAGGCTATTATTTTTCTTTACCAGACATAAATGCCCTCTTATATCTTTTTTGTGAGCATTAACTAGAGCTTCACTTAAACCGGGCAATAATTTTTCTAGTTTAGATGGGTGAAGTAAACATTGATGGTATCCAGATAAATTTTTAATATAAAAAAAACTGGGTAATATTATCTTTTGCTCTGCAATTATATTCCTAATTACATCAAATATATTAAGCATATGTGCCCTTACAAATATGGACGATCTAGGTAAATACTACTCGATAATATTATTATTTCTGGAATCAAACTTTAACAAAACTATTTCAGCCTATTCCAGTGTAATTCTTTTTGAATTAGCTTAAGTAAAAACCGTTTAAAATATTGTAGAACTCTTATCATCAAAAATGTTGTACAGTTAATTTATAGTATTATTTTTATAATTTGCACATTAAAAAGTTTTAAAACTCGGTTTTTAGAATAAGATTTGTTCAAAATAGGAGCGGTTTAGTCGCCAGGTTTGTAATCGAGTAGGCTTAGACTAAATAAAAACCGAGCAAAACTGCCGCGCCCTACTCTCTTTCCTAAAATCCAAGCACACTACTTACAAATTCAATCTCGGAAAATGAGTCTCTAGCCATATGAACTCACTCAATATAGCACCAACACTTAAGCCAACTGCCATAGTCATGTTTTAATACCTTAACCCCTATAAAGGCCTAGCTAGCTTTTATTTTTATGGTTTTTATCCGTTTGCTATACGACTAAATCGATGTATGAAAAGGTTTAATGCTAGTCAACAAAACAAAAACATAGCCTAAACTTAAAAAGCTATCGTTACATATTTACCTGCTTTAAACTTTATGGAATAATTGCCATCCTCTTAGGGGAGTAGCCCGCTCAGTAATGAGTAAACTTATCAACATAATTGCACCTCATGTGCATGGTAAGTTTGTAATGTTGTAGCAAGCGTTATCGGCGAGACCTAGGCAGACACTATCCTCATGGCGGGAGATAGCTGTTTGCCTTGGTTTAGTATTCCCGCCTGAAGATTATATTAATGGATATTTTTCTAACCTCTACCGTCACTGTTGCCCTTGCTGAAATAGGCGATAAAACGCAGCTTTTATCATTACTATTAGCCGCTCGCTTTCATAATAAAATAGCGCTTATTTTAGGCATTTTTGCAGCCACAATTATCAATCATGGTTTATCGGCATGGTTTGGTGATTGGTTAAGCGGGAACTTTGCGGTTGAATACTTACCTTGGATAGTCAATATAAGCTTTATTGTGGTAGGGCTGTGGTTGCTTATTCCAGATAAAGATGAAGAAGTGAGCCATAAATACGATCGTTATGGTGCATTTTTGGTCGCTTTAATCCTGTTTTTTATTGCTGAAATTGGCGATAAAACCCAAATAGCTACCGTATTGCTCGGCGCGCAATATCAGTCTGTTCTGTGGGTAACAATTGGTACAACTGTGGGTATGCTAATCGCTAATGTGCCTGTTATTTATGCCGGTAAGGCGTTACTAAAAAGAATTCCATTAAATACCGTAAGAGCAATTGCAGCCAGTGTTTTTGTACTATTGGGTATTTATGGTTTAGTGACTATGTAGTGATTAAATAGCGTTTACATCACCCTTTAATTGTTAAATAATAAAAAGCGCTTACCTACTTTTTACAAGTTAGTTGTAAGCGCTTTTTATATAAGGGTATATGATTTATGCGTTATTTACACAATAACAGCCTTTTGTATCCGCTATTAATAATGATGAGTTAAATCCGGCCTGTAAGTTACTAATAACGGTTTCCACAAAGCCACTACCTTGAGAGCATGCCAGCCCTTCAGATAAAGGCCCTGCATAAACAAACTCACCATTTTTATCGATTAAAACGGCGGCGGGTGTCGCAGGTATCACCGACTTTAACTCGTTATTTAATGTAAAAGTTTGTACCTCAACGCCTTGGTCTGTAGCAAAGCGTTGCAGGGCTGATAGATGAGGCTGTGCCTGAATTGTGCAACCGCAATTTTCTTGCGTGATAATCACAAGTTGCGCACTGTCTTTGTTTTGCCACAGTACTTGGTTTTTAAATTGCGAAAACCAGTTTTGTTTTTTAAGCATATTACCCTCATCAAAGGGCTTTAGCTGCCCTAGCTGAAAGTAAACAAGTGCCGACACAACAAAAACAAGCCATATACAAATTAAGCTAATGGTGAAATAACGAGACTTACTTAAATTTTGCAATACTTTGCTCTAATACATCAATACTTACGTCTATCAGCTGCACTTTAGCCGTTAACTGCTCAACTATTTTAGTCTCTTGATACTGATTTTGGCGCATTTGATCTGTGCTCATTGCTATTTGCTCTGTATTTCCAGCCTGCTCGGCAACCACTTGAGCTACTGAGTTAGTGCTGGCAGATACCGCTTGAATTTGATCACTCATTGACGAAATATTCTCTTTCATCGTTGCGCTTATTTTTGTTAAATCAACCACAAATTCTACACATTGATTCATCGATTGAGTTGACGTGCGACTATTATTTACCAGATCAGTAAGCGTAGACGCTATTTTGGTTGTTGTTGCTTGGCTGCTATTTGCAAGCGAGCGTACTTCATCGGCAACAACAGCAAACCCTCGGCCATGCTCACCCGCTCGTGCGGCCTCTATTGCAGCATTAAGGGCTAATAAATTAGTTTGGTCGGCAATGCCTGAAATTTCATTGAGTAAACTAGTAATAACATCACCAGCTGCCACTAAGTGGCTTAGCTGCTCTTCAGTGTTTGTTAACAAGGTGAGTAGCTCGGTGCTTTTTCTGTCGGTTTGTAATACTTCTTCAAGCGCAACATTGGCTGATTCAGTAATGCTATTAACTTGTTGTTTTAGTGTATCGCTTTCTTGTTCAACTAACTTGAACCCATGCGCCACTTGTGAGCCTGAATTAGCAATATCATCTGTTTGGGCATTTCGTCGCCGCGCACTACTGTTCAACTCATCATGAACATGAATAAGCTCCTTAGAGTTACTTTTCAAAGAGTCTGACTGAACTTGAACCTGCTTTATTATATCTGATAAGTACTCAAGCAAAGTATTAAAACCAACAACCGCTTTGCTTGTTGTATCATCTGCCCGCATAGAAATCTTTATTTGATTAGGGTCTTGCATTATTTGCTCTGTGGCATAGCTTAACGATAAACCCGCACGGCGTTCTCGCTTTAATGTAACGGCAATAAAACCGGCTACAAGCGCTTCCACAATGGCATACGCTGCGTGAATAAGCACTGTTGAAAAAGCAAGGCGGTCTGGATCGAAGACATAAAACCCAGTATTTTGAGTCTGCAGGTAGTAAAAAGATAAATGGTGTATAGCTACAAACACAATAGCGGTAATAAACACTCGCCACTCTATGAACATTATTAGCATGGCTAAGAAAATGAATATTTCGAAATGCACTTCAATAAGCCCATAAGCCTGTTGAATATGCAAAAATGAAAACATCATAATAGCAGCGGCTACCACGTGCGGTGTAATTTTACTTTCGGGTTGGGTTTTTAATAACCAAATAGGAAGCAAGCACAAGGGCAAGCCGACCAGAAATGCCTCTGTTAATGTATCAAAATAAAGGCCTATACCAATAGACTCTACAAATAATAAACAGAATATGATTGTAAACAATCGACTCACACTAGACATAAAAACCTTAATTAATTTTGTAATAAATTAAACACGCTTATTGTTGGGGTCTGTTGACCTTTGCGGATTACAATTTGTTCAAACTAGGAGCGGTTTAATCGCCCCAAGAGGTTTGTAATCGAGTGGGCTCGATAACTGCTCCTGCGTTATTCTACTGGCTTACATCCCTGTAAGAATAAGAAAAACCGAGCAAAGCGTGTGCGTCCTGCTCACGCCCCGTACCACCATCCATGGTGGCAACAAAGAGTAAATCGCTCCTAGGCAGAACCCAAAGGGCAGCGCCTGTTTGGCATTGATGCTGCGTTATCGCCTATTTATGGGAAATAACCACACAACATAGGCTCTGCCTTGCCTAAATACCAAACAGACTGCTGCAAATTCAACCTTGAAAGGTCAACAGACCCTAGTATAACCTACAACAACTCGCAATTTTTTATCTTAAATCAAACTAAAAATGATTGTGCTGCTTGATTTAAAAATGTTTTTAGTGCGCTACTTAACTATTGATAGTATTTGTTTAAAAGTAGACGTCCCTGCTTTTTTTGTCCATTGAAATATTATTGTTTCTGCACATGATATTACTGCACCGGCTTGACGAAGCTGCTCAACTGCAATGGCTTTGTGCTCGGCATTTCTTGAAGCTATTGCATCCGTAGCAACAGTTACTGCATAACCTTGTTGTAGTAAATCTAAACATGTTTGTAATACACAAACATGTGCTTCTGTACCAATAACAACCACATGAGAGCGCTGTAATTGCGAAAGAGTATCTAAAAATCCCTCTTCGGCGCAGGCACTAAAATTTATTTTTTCAACATACTGTGCATTAGGTAACGCAGACTGTATGTTCTCATCACTTTCACCTAGTCCTTTTTTATAATGTTCTGTAATTAATGAAGGTATTTGATGAATAGTGCTTGCTTTTGCTAACTGCAGAGCACAAGCAAGTGTTTCGTTAAACGAAACAATTGCAGGTGCTAGCTTACTTTGTAAGTCGATAATTAAAAGTATGCATTGCTCTGCTTTAATATTTTCTGAGTAGTTCATGCTACGTCCTTACGTTATGGGCACGGTACCTTGTAACACGCCAATAAATCGAAACAAATAATTTACATTTGATGCTTTTTGTAATTTTTAAATTAAACTCATGTTATATTACACCGTTATTTAATACCAACCTTGTCAGTTTAAAAAGGGTAAGAACTTTTGAGTAAACTTTTCTGTATTGTTTTTATGTTTTTATTAGTTTGCATACCACACGCTTTTGCTACGCAAACCTATTCAGAACAGTTACAACGTATATCCAAAAACGAGCAATTGGCGCAAAGCTTTGTAGTAAAATCAGTACAAGATGATATTGGCTATGTATGGATTGCTACAACTCAAGGTTTATTTCGATTCGACGGCTATCAAGTTACACCTTACGAAAGCCAAACCGGTTTAAAAAACAACTACATTATTTATATTTACAAAACCAACGACGGAAAAATACTAGTAAGCACACAATTTGCTGGTAGCTATTTAATTAACCCAAATAACTTACACGCTGAGCAAATATATTCAGGTCATTTGAACCAAAATAAAGAAAAATTTTCCCCTATATCTGCTGTTAGTGAACAAGCGGAGTATTTTTATTGTTCTATTGATTCACACGTTTACCGTTTTAATAAAAAAACAAAAAAGAAAACACTCACAATTTCTCTACCAGATGAAAGTATGTTTGTGCGTACATTGTCACTCTACCAAAACACCTTATACATTGGCGCTGACCATGGTCTGTATGTTTATAACTTTGCCAATAACGACCTCCAACAAATAACACTTAACGATACTCAAGAAGTTACTAACGATAGTAACAACGTAAAATTTTTATCGATTGATCATGAACTTGGCTTGTTAGTTGGTACGGTTGAAGGGATGTATCGGATTGCTTTAGATGAAAATAAAAATATAAACCCTGCTGCGCTATCAACACTTATTAGTGATTATAATATTTGGGATTATGTGAACACACCGTATGGTGAGTTTATTGCCACAGAAAGTGGGTTATTTGAATTCGATAGAAAAAACACAAGCATTAGCCCTATTTTAAACTTCAAAGATAGTAACTACAACGTAACAGAGAACACTATCAACGATATTATGTATGATGAGTCGGGTTTACTTTGGTTAGGCTCTAGAACACATGGAATATTTACTTGGGCAGCACAAACAAAGAAATTTAAAAAAATCACTCTACCTAAAAATAATATTGTAAATATTATTCATCAAGATAAAGAACAACTACTTTGGATAGGCACGGACGATGGGCTTGTTCGTTATGACTCAAAAACCCAAAAGAGTGACTTATATTTACAATCTAAAGATAGCAAAGCGGTCTATGGCCTATCGGCTATAGGTGATATTTTTCCTGCATATGACAAAGGCGACAACTATCTGTGGCTAGCTACTTTTTCCGGGCTCGATCTCTTTAATAAAAAAACAGCTACATTTGAAAAAAACAAATACATTACTCAGTACAAGCTAAACACCGACTATACGTTTGGCATTGCACAAGTTGCACCCGATATATTTGCTTACATTAACAATGATAACTTTTATATATTTAATGGTAACACTGGCGAAAACCGAGTTATTAATGGACTAAAAGAGCAGGTATCGCCTATGCTTGCATATACGTTCCATAGCCCCTCTAACGCTTTCCCTGGCGATCTACTTTTAAGTACTTCTGACACGTTTTACCGATACAACGAAGCAACTGGCACTTTAACGCCTATTTTTAAATCTAAAATAGCAAAAAATAATCTTTACTATACGGTAGAAAATTATTATTACGATGCCAAACGAAAGCTACTTTGGTTAGCCACCACTCAAGAAGGGTTAATTGCCGTTAACGCTGAAACATACGAGCAAGTACATACTTTTAATAAAAATAACTCATTAAATACTAACTCCATATTTGAACTTATTAATGACAATGACTTTTTATGGATTAGTTCTGATAATGGACTCTCTAGACTTAATTTAGATACGCTTAACATCACCACGTACACAATAAAAGATGGCTTAAGTAACAATCACTTTACAGCACTAGCAGCATTAAGGTTACATAACAACGAGTTAGCGTTTGGTAACCGTAGCGGCGTGCTAATGTTTGACCCAGAGCAATTTGATAATGAACAGCGAAAAATCAATAATAACTTAGCAATTACAGATATTAGTTTGTTTTCACAAACGCTTGATTACACGCCAGTAAAATATAGTAATGACTCGTTGATGCTAAAACACGACGACATGGGTTTAACAGTTCGGTTTTCTAATTTTGATTATAAAAATATTGATAAAACCGCCTATAAAGTTGAGCTTACAGGCCCAACGTCACTAAGCTATAACGACTTAAGATCTAATGAGGTGTTTTTTACAAAATTACAACCTGGTGATTATGTATTATCAGTATCAACTCAGCAGCGTAATGGAGTGATTACTAGCGACCCTGTTAAGCTTAGATTTAGCGTGGCCTACGCCCCTTGGCAATCGCCTATTGCTTATGCATGCTACTTTGTTGCTACTATAGTGATTTTATTTTTGTTTTTCTGGCAGTATCGAAGTCGAAAAGTTGCAATTGAACAAGCTCATCGCGCCGCAATTTACTCTAAAACCCAAACAGACTTAGCGCTAAAAAGTAATAAAAGCGGTATATGGAACTATAGCTTTGCAGATAGCTCTGTAAATACAGATAGAGGAGTAGAGCTTGGCTACCATAATTTACCGGAGCGTGTCGATATAAGCAGTTTTTTTAATATTATGCACCCTGATGAGCGCCGAAGATTACAAAGTAAATGGAATACCTTTATAACACAAACCCAACATAACCATTGGCAAGCCACTTATAGATTAAGACACAAAGACGGGCACTGGTTATGGTTTCATGACTTAGGACAAACTATTTATAACGAAGATACCAAAGAGCCCCTTTATGTATCTGGTATCTTTACTAATATCACTGAGCAGCTAGCAAACGAACAACAAGCAAAAATATTAGGCGAAGCATTTAGCCAAATAAATGACTACTTACTTATTTTAGACGAAAATTTAATACCTTTTTCAGCTAATAATAGCTTTATGGATGTGTTCTCTGACAAAGGTGAAAAGGGTGTTGTAAATTCAAAACTATTTATTAATGCCCTTGGTCGGACTAAATGCAAAGAATTTGCGATAATTTTAAAAACACTCAAACCAAAAGAGAATTGGCGCACAAATGCTTATGTAAAAACTACAAAAGCAAAAAAACACCCGATTCATTTAAGTGTAACAGCTATTGCCGACGAAAAAGATAAAGTAAGTTACTATGTTATTGTTATTACAGATTTAACAGAGCAAAAACGTGCTGAAAATGAGTTGCGATACCTTGCCAATTACGATGCGTTAACAGGTTTACCAAATCGTAGTTTAATGAATCAAAAAATCGAAAATGCCATTACAAGCGCCGCTAAAAACGATTCGCAATGCGCTGTTATATTTATAGATTTAGATAAATTTAAACCCGTAAATGACTCCTTTGGTCATGCTGTAGGTGACAAACTGCTGTGTAATATCACCGAGCGAGTGAGCAAATACTTAGGTGATAACGCTTCATTTGGCCGCCAAAGTGGTGATGAATTTTTAGTGTTAATTGAAAACGTTACCTCAATGGCCTCTTTACAACACATCCTCAACGAAATGAGTAAGGAGCTAGCCAACAAGGTTATTATTGAAGACTTTGCAATTAATATATCAGCCAGTATTGGTATTGCATTATACCCCTACGACGCAACATCGACCGATGTCCTCATACGGAACGCAGATATTGCCATGATGCATGCTAAACAAGCAGGCCGAAACGGGTTTCAGTTTTTTAATGAAGAAATGAATGAGCAAATAAAACAAAAGCTTATTCTTGAAAATGACTTAAAAGACGCCACTAAAGATAACCAGCTATTTAATCACTACCAACCCATTGTTAACACACAAGATAAAACAATAAGCGGGGTTGAATTGCTAATGCGCTGGGAAAATCAAGGCAAAACGATTTCTCCTGCTATGTTTATACCTATTGCTGAAGAAACAGGCCTAATTGATTTATTAACTGAGCAAGCATTACAGCGTGCAATTACCGAGCTTGCCCCAATTCTAAAAATTAACCCGCTGTTTTATATATCACTGAACCTATCACCAAAACACATTTTAAAAGCCAACATAGCACAAAAATTTAGCTCAATACTTGAAAAAGCAAATATAAAACCGCAACAAATACGCTTAGAAATTACAGAAAGCACACTGCTAGAAGATAAATACAAGGCAGCAAAACAACTAAAAAGTTTACAAGCTGCGGGGTTTAAACTATTTCTTGATGATTTTGGCACAGGGTATTCATCACTCACATACTTAAGCCAATTTCCAATTAACGTAATAAAAATAGATCAAAGCTTTGTTAATAGTATTGGTGTTGATAAAGGTAATGAGTCTATTATTAAAACAATTCACTCACTTGCTGAAAACTTAGACTTGTATTGTATTGCTGAAGGAGTAGAAACCCGTGAACAGATTGAATTTTTACGTAATATAGGCTGCTATAAACAGCAAGGCTACTACTTCGCTCGCCCTATGAGTGCCAGCGATTTAGTGAGCCCAGAGTGCTTTGAAAAAATTATTGATATGATATAAACCTGAAGCAAAAAAGCAACTTAGTTAAGTCGCTTTTGTATCAATGCGTTAATGTATGTGCTTACATTCATAACTTTCAATTTGTAACACACTATCATTCACATTAAATTTATCGGCAAGCAATTTTATTACCTTTAAGCGACACTCTTCATCATGTTTTTCTATGGTGCAGTGCTGTTTAAGCACTACATGCGCCCCGACTATCACTTTTTTATTTTTGCGAACAACCGTCACATTATGCACATTTGCGACATGCTCCACAGTGGTTATTTCTGTTTCAATATCGGCCACTTCAGGTAGCTTCGCCTTGTTTGAACGCAACCCCTTTATACAGCTTATAATAACCTTAATACCGGTAAACAACACAAAGGACGCAATAAGCATACTCGACAAAATATCAATCACATTCCAGCCTGTTATGTAAATTAGTACGCCCGCCGCAAAAGTAGACACCGTTGATATTAAATCAAAAAATGAGTGCAAAAATACCGCATACACATTAATACTTGCCTTTCGGCCCTTATAAAGTACCCATGCCGCCGCACCATGAAATAAAAAACCAATAGCTGCAATCACCGACATTAAGTAACTATTGATAGCATGAGAATGACCTTGATTATGCTCGATAAAGCGCTCAGCCCCTTCAAACAAAATAACAAGGCTTATAACTAAATACAGTACCCCATTAATAAGCCCACCAATTAACTCCGCTTTTTGATGACCATCGTTATACGTTTTAGCCAAATGAATCGCAAAACTAGAGGCAATTAAAGCAATAAACAAAGAGCTATTGTGAACAAATAAATGACCCGCATCAGCAAGAACGGCAAGCGAATTTGCATAATATGCACCCACTAATTGAATAATCATGAACGAACAGGTAATGGCAAGTGCGATTAACAAACGACGACGAGAAGCATGATGTGTGGTTATTTCTGTCATGAAATATAATAAACCTTCACTAAAAACAAAGTAAGCTTATAGAATAAAGCTAATGAGAAAACACGTAATGATATACAATCACAATTGTAATACGTCGCTCAATTAAACGCACTAAAAACTTAGTAAAATACAAAAAACTGTACTAGATTTGATGTATAAAAAAGAATAATTAATTCATAAATATAGTTATTTTTCATATTGTAATGCGGAGAAATCAGTGGGCCATAACATAACAAAAATAATGCGACACGTTTTTAATAGTATTACATTAGCTGTTATTGTTTATGATAATAAAGCAGATAGCTATATTATAAACTCTTATGCTAAGCACTTGCTTGCAATAGATAATAATAGCAATACCATAACAAAAGCGGCATTAAGTAATATCACCTTACTTGACTCGAAAACCAATACCTTTATAGCTATTTCACAGCTGTTTTTAGCAGATCATAGCTCTTCTATCTTATTAAAACACCACCACCAAACCACCCTTTTAAACGTTACACGTACTGTATTTTGTGATGATTTAATCATGCTTACCCTAGAGCATAGCAACATTGGCAGTAGTGAAGAATACAACTTTGATAAAATAATCTCTGAAATTTCCGCCGAACTCATTGATATTCAAAATGATAACATAGATCAGCAAATTGATTTTGCTTTAAAAGCCATTGGCACTGTTTGTAAGGCAGACAGAAGCTACTTATTTGAATTTAACGCTAATAACCAAACCTTAACCAACACACATGAATGGGTAAACACCGGAATTACGAGTTATAAAAACAGACTACAAAATGTACCTAAATCTGAGCTCCCCTATTTTTTTGATGTTATGAATTTAACTCATGTATTTCAAGTGAATGATATTACACAACTACCCGCTGAGGCCCAATCAGAAAAAACTGAATTTGAAATACAAAATATTAAATCGGTTTTATGCATTGGCCTACGTTTTGATAACGAGCTTGTCGGGTTTATTGGCTGCGACTGCGTTAAGCAACAACGTCAGTGGAGCGACATTGACCTGATCAGAATAAAATTAGTGGGTGAAATTATTAACAACGCACTCAAAAACATAAAATACAAACAAAAACTTCATGATGCACAACAACAACTGATCAACGCAAATACAAAACTCAATCAATTAGCAAATACCGACGGGCTAACTAATATTGCAAATCGTCGCTACTTCGACAAAGTACTAAAAAGTGAACTTAAACGATGCGCCCGTCAAAAAAAGCCTATAAGCCTTATTATGTGTGACATCGACTTTTTTAAACATTACAACGACTTTTACGGCCATCAGAAAGGCGACGATGTCCTAAAAACCGTAGCAAATGCACTTAAAAATTTATGCAAACGCGAAGGCGACCTAGCTGCGCGCTACGGCGGAGAAGAATTTGCACTCATACTGCCCTTGGTAGATGCAGAGCGCTGCAGCGAATTTGCACATCTAGTTCAACAAAAAATAGCCTCATTAGACATAGCCCACGAATACTCCCCCATAGCCTCATCACTGACACTCAGCTTTGGTTGTTATAGCTGCATACCTAACTCAACAACCCAAGCAGAAGAAATGATAAACAACGCAGACAAAGCCCTATACCAAGCAAAAAACGCCAACCGCAACCAAATAAACGTTTATACCACCTAAGCCACCCACCCTGTAGGTCGTGCTTTAGCGCGTAATGTATTTTATGAAAGGCAGTGAACGAGGTTAAATTAACATCGGCGTTTGAATCCATCCATGGAGCTTGGTCACATCGGTCATTGCCTAAATGGATTTAGGTACTTAGATTTTGTCGGGAACAAAAAATCTGCCATAACCTCACTTCCTCAGGCTGCCCATGCGGCAGTAAATTTTAATACCGTCGAATTCGACGGTTTTAAAAATTTCTAAGCTGCCTGTGCGGCAGTGAACGTGGTTAAATTAACATCGGCGTTTGAATCCATCCATGGAGCTTGGTTACATCGGTCATTGCCTAAATGGATTTAGGTACTTAGATTTTGTCGGGAACAAAAAATCTGCCATGACCTCACTTCCTCAGGCTGCGAAACTTTGTTTCGGTCCATCGTCACCTAAGCTGCCTGTGCGGCAGTGAACTTTGTTAAATTAATATCGGTGTTTGAATCCATCCATGGAGCTTGGTTACATCGGTCATCCATGACCTCACTTCCTCAGGCTGCGAAACTTCGTTTCGGTCCATCGTCACCTAAGCTGCCTGTGCGGCAGTGAACGCAAGACGCCGATGTTATTATATTTCCTTACATTTCTAAGCTGCCTGTGCGGCAGTGAACTGCCGTACTCGTTCTGGTACCGCTCTATCTAATTTCTAAGCTGCCTGTGCGGCAGTGAACATTATAGGTAGCGTGGTATGATTGCTCGAACTTTTCTAAGCTGCCTGTGCGGCAGTGAACAAAAATTACGAAAACTACATCAAAATATTTGATTTCTAAGCTGCCTGTGCGGCAGTGAACCAAAACAGGTAACGCAAGCTACTGTTAACAATTTTCTAAGCTGCCTGTGCGGCAGTGAACGATATACAAATTGATCAACTGTCTGAACTGATTTTCTAAGCTGCCTGTGCGGCAGTGAACTGGTTTGGATTGTCGTTTAATTTAAAGCTGGTTTTCTAAGCTGCCTGTGCGGCAGTGAACGCCCTCTTCTAATTTTGATAGCTCGCCAGTGCTTTCTAAGCTGCCTGTGCGGCAGTGAACTAGGTGTGAGGTCTGCACCATGATTTATTTAATTTCTAAGCTGCCTGTGCGGCAGTGAACAATCAGTATTGATTCTTGGTTTAGATGAAAACTTTCTAAGCTGCCTGTGCGGCAGTGAACAAACTAGGAAAAGCCTAATGCCACAAGAGACATTTCTAAGCTGCCTGTGCGGCAGTGAACATAATTTGGCACACATGAAAGTGGGCGATGAATTTCTAAGCTGCCTGTGCGGCAGTGAACTATCAAGACCCCTTTTTGATGTTGACTTGTGCTTTCTAAGCTGCCTGTGCGGCAGTGAACTCCAGCGGATGCCGCAGAACGTGCATCTACTTTTTCTAAGCTGCCTGTGCGGCAGTGAACTATTCCGCTTATTGCACACGGTAACTGATAGCTTTCTAAGCTGCCTGTGCGGCAGTGAACTTGGCAAGGCCACAAAAATAACAGTTATAAATTTTCTAAGCTGCCTGTGCGGCAGTGAACACGAAAGTCCATATTTCGGTAGCTGGGATGGTTTTCTAAGCTGCCTGTGCGGCAGTGAACTTAGATTTTTTAGTTCCGCACTTAAATCCCTATTTCTAAGCTGCCTGTGCGGCAGTGAACATATGCTACTACTGCCACCTGTAGTGCTTTCATTTCTAAGCTGCCTGTGCGGCAGTGAACAAGACACAGGGTAATATCAATTAACTAAATAATTTCTAAGCTGCCTGTGCGGCAGTGAACAGCAGCTTAAAAGCGTTATCGAAGATCCAAACTTTCTAAGCTGCCTGTGCGGCAGTGAACTGAGTGATGATAGATACCTAGTCTATATGGATTTTCTAAGCTGCCTGTGCGGCAGTGAACATGCAAAATATCAAGCGAGCGCTGGAGCTAACTTTCTAAGCTGCCTGTGCGGCAGTGAACTGCTTCTGGTTACTGTATCACTAATTGTTACATTTCTAAGCTGCCTGTGCGGCAGTGAACCTTGTTTTGTATAATTGTATCTTAGCAAAATATTTCTAAGCTGCCTGTGCGGCAGTGAACGATAGGCATGATATTAATGACACTCGAATTATTTTCTAAGCTGCCTGTGCGGCAGTGAACATACATTTACTAGGGATGAACTTCTAATGCTATTTCTAAGCTGCCTGTGCGGCAGTGAACGATATGCAGTTCCTTGAAGCTTGCGTTCTTGATTTCTAAGCTGCCTGTGCGGCAGTGAACGTAAGTTGAGATACCTTGTTGATTACCTTTAATTTCTAAGCTGCCTGTGCGGCAGTGAACACAGAACTATATCAGATGGAATTACAGTAGCATTTCTAAGCTGCCTGTGCGGCAGTGAACTCGATTCATTAGTTCAGTCTGGAGAACTTAAATTTCTAAGCTGCCTGTGCGGCAGTGAACAAAAAGGCCGTAAAGTTTATGCTAGGCTTAACTTTCTAAGCTGCCTGTGCGGCAGTGAACATAGATGACGTAACATGGAGAAAAGTAGAAAATTTCTAAGCTGCCTGTGCGGCAGTGAACGATTTTACGTAATTTACGACGCCAGAAAATAGTTTCTAAGCTGCCTGTGCGGCAGTGAACTTTTCTATCTCAATTGCTGACCCTGTGACTATTTTCTAAGCTGCCTGTGCGGCAGTGAACAGATATTGCATTTGAGTACGAAGATGCTAATGTTTCTAAGCTGCCTGTGCGGCAGTGAACTTACTGAACACGCACTCGATCTGGTTTGTAATTTTCTAAGCTGCCTGTGCGGCAGTGAACATTTTTTGAAATTTTGTTTTCACTGTTTTATTTTTCTAAGCTGCCTGTGCGGCAGTGAACATTGCCGCTTAAATCGACTGCTTCAAGTAAACTTTCTAAGCTGCCTGTGCGGCAGTGAACTTATGGGGAAGCAATAACCCCATTAGCTAATATTTCTAAGCTGCCTGTGCGGCAGTGAACTCCGAGTTTACCAAAACTTCAAACATGTTAGCTTTCTAAGCTGCCTGTGCGGCAGTGAACTAGCGCCTTCAATATTCATAATTTCTCCAATATTTCTAAGCTGCCTGTGCGGCAGTGAACTTTATTGCGCAGGCCAACAAGCTTAGTTAATATTTCTAAGCTGCCTGTGCGGCAGTGAACTTTCAAACCTTGGCGCCACGGCTACCAATATTTTTCTAAGCTGCCTGTGCGGCAGTGAACGGCTGGCAGTTACTTACCTCGGTTTAGCATATTTTCTAAGCTGCCTGTGCGGCAGTGAACTTGCAATAATCAAGACTCAAATAAAGCTGGACTTTCTAAGCTGCCTGTGCGGCAGTGAACAAGGTCAAGATAAGTCAAATGGCCTACTTACTTTTCTAAGCTGCCTGTGCGGCAGTGAACTATGTTTTGATTTGGTCAGGATATATAAGAAATTTCTAAGCTGCCTGTGCGGCAGTGAACGCAACACTGTTTATTTTCAAATTTCGGGTGAATTTCTAAGCTGCCTGTGCGGCAGTGAACACAAAGAACCATCAGGATTTGGTGTTTCTATTTTTCTAAGCTGCCTGTGCGGCAGTGAACTTAGTGGGTGATGTTATCCGCCAAGGCGTGATTTTCTAAGCTGCCTGTGCGGCAGTGAACGGCGATGATGACGCCACACCACCCACCCATGATTTCTAAGCTGCCTGTGCGGCAGTGAACGCGAACACTGAAATTAACAGCCCTGTAATAAATTTCTAAGCTGCCTGTGCGGCAGTGAACTCTATCGTGATTTTCCGCTGGTTTATACCAGCTTTCTAAGCTGCCTGTGCGGCAGTGAACAGCAAAGAGCTCGCTGTACAAATCGATTTTGTTTTCTAAGCTGCCTGTGCGGCAGTGAACGTCTGCCAACACTTTATTATCCATTACCAGATTTTCTAAGCTGCCTGTGCGGCAGTGAACATTACTGATCCCAAATTTGGTGCTGACGACGATTTCTAAGCTGCCTGTGCGGCAGTGAACCGCAGTGCAAATGCGTTTTCACTCACGTTAGCTTTCTAAGCTGCCTGTGCGGCAGTGAACAATGCTGTAGGCTGAAATCGCTCGCTGATAATTTTCTAAGCTGCCTGTGCGGCAGTGAACTTACTGTCTAGGCTGCTTATTTGCAGTAAACATTTCTAAGCTGCCTGTGCGGCAGTGAACGTGCAGGTTCGTTGGTCAAAAAAGAGAACTCATTTCTAAGCTGCCTGTGCGGCAGTGAACACGACGCAGCTTTAGCAACAACTGGTTCATTATTTCTAAGCTGCCTGTGCGGCAGTGAACCTTGTTGCGTTCGGCAAGCTTGCAGAAATAATTTTCTAAGCTGCCTGTGCGGCAGTGAACTCACATTGTTGCAAGATGTTTATTTTAGCAATTTTCTAAGCTGCCTGTGCGGCAGTGAACCTGGTGGTGCTTCATCAAATACACCTATCTTTTTTCTAAGCTGCCTGTGCGGCAGTGAACATCCAGCATCAAGTTTATCGACGATATATTCATTTCTAAGCTGCCTGTGCGGCAGTGAACACAAACCAACCCCAGAACCACCACCTGACGGCTTTCTAAGCTGCCTGTGCGGCAGTGAACCTCCCGAGGTTAGTTATTACGCATCAGCAATATTTCTAAGCTGCCTGTGCGGCAGTGAACAACGGGAAAAAGGTGTAGTGTAAACGGGCAGTTTTCTAAGCTGCCTGTGCGGCAGTGAACACGACTTTTTAACTTGTGACTCTCCAAAGATATTTCTAAGCTGCCTGTGCGGCAGTGAACTTAATCGATAACCCTGACCACATACCCTTTATTTTCTAAGCTGCCTGTGCGGCAGTGAACCACCACCAGAGAAGGGAACGCCGCCCGTCATATTTCTAAGCTGCCTGTGCGGCAGTGAACCTTGTAATTACCTTTTAAGCTGTAGTCCATGATTTCTAAGCTGCCTGTGCGGCAGTGAACAGTTAAATTTGCTAATCCAAACCATGACGTTTTTTCTAAGCTGCC
The DNA here is from genome assembly GCF_018402495.1 of Pseudoalteromonas sp. Classification (GTDB taxonomy): domain Bacteria; phylum Pseudomonadota; class Gammaproteobacteria; order Enterobacterales; family Alteromonadaceae; genus Pseudoalteromonas. The sequence continues at coordinate 37,883 of NZ_JAGYIU010000003.1, read as the reverse complement.
TGTGCGGCAGTGAACTTGTCTTTATACGCATTGCACCAGTTATAAATTTTCTAAGCTGCCTGTGCGGCAGTGAACGTTAAAATGGCGGGTCGTTAGGGTTTTGCTGTTTTCTAAGCTGCCTGTGCGGCAGTGAACAATACAGATAGCTAGCGCTGACACGCTAATTATTTCTAAGCTGCCTGTGCGGCAGTGAACATGGCTTTTCAGGTCAAATGATAATGCTTGACTTTCTAAGCTGCCTGTGCGGCAGTGAACAGTGGCCACTGGCGCTAACAATCTCAACTGTATTTCTAAGCTGCCTGTGCGGCAGTGAACTTAATAAATATACGGCGGGTACGCTTGTTGGCTTTCTAAGCTGCCTGTGCGGCAGTGAACTTAGATTCTGAGACAATGAGTGACACGCTTGATTTCTAAGCTGCCTGTGCGGCAGTGAACTACAAAGAAACCTAACGGGATGAGTATTTCATTTTCTAAGCTGCCTGTGCGGCAGTGAACTATTTTGTTGGTGCATGGTGAGTTTCCTTTTTTTTCTAAGCTGCCTGTGCGGCAGTGAACGCGCCCAGACGGCAAAATATTTGTCGGCAGTTTTTCTAAGCTGCCTGTGCGGCAGTGAACGATGCAACGATTGCCAGTTGCGCCGAGTTTGCTTTCTAAGCTGCCTGTGCGGCAGTGAACTGTGTACGACATGGTCGGCAATGTGTGGGAATTTTCTAAGCTGCCTGTGCGGCAGTGAACAATTAGATTCAATAGCAGCTTTCACTTTTAGATTTCTAAGCTGCCTGTGCGGCAGTGAACAACAGATTTAGAGTAAGCGAGGGTGGCAGAAATTTCTAAGCTGCCTGTGCGGCAGTGAACGTTACTGTTGGCTCTAGCTCACTAATGATTAATTTCTAAGCTGCCTGTGCGGCAGTGAACCTCATGCCTGATTAGCCTCTGATTGTTCATGTTTTCTAAGCTGCCTGTGCGGCAGTGAACGTGCCATGTGCCAGTAACAACACTGCGCGATTTTTCTAAGCTGCCTGTGCGGCAGTGAACCGCAGCCAAGGAATGTTTTATCAATAGCTAGATTTCTAAGCTGCCTGTGCGGCAGTGAACCGATTAGCAACGCTGTAGATAGTTTAGACTTATTTCTAAGCTGCCTGTGCGGCAGTGAACAGCGTGGCGAGCAGTACGACTCAAGCGGAACATTTCTAAGCTGCCTGTGCGGCAGTGAACTCAAAGGCGTTTACAATAGGATTTCAATTAGTTTTCTAAGCTGCCTGTGCGGCAGTGAACAACAGTTTATCAGCAAAAAAATATGTTACAACAGGTTGTTAGGGTAAATATGCTAATTTTACCTTGTAAAAAACGACCTATTGTAACTTACTGTTTTTATATCATATTTTTAAAGAGCAAAAATAAAGGGTTAGAACCACGGTATTGTGGCGGTATTACTTAAACCATAAGTGTTGAACGTACCGCTATTTGGTTTGTCTTTAATCTCACTAAACGCAAAAAATTTTCGGTGAACCTGCTCTGTTGAACTGCTGAACAAATCTAAATAAGGATTATCAAAGCCTTGACTTAACATTTTCACCTTGTATCGTTTTTCACCCTCTTTGTCGATACTACCTCTAGCAATCAAGCGCCTTAGTTTTGCTTTACTTAAATTACTTCTTTTTTCAGAAACAACGCGATACTGGGTATTTTCAGGGACAGATAAAATATTACTTTGTTGACAATAACCACTTAATGGCCCTAACCAATTTAAACCTTGAAAGTCATTCAGCAAACTTGCGTCACCGTGAATACGAAATACCTTACCGAGTTTTAAATGCGCTTTTGGGAAACTAATACCTATTTGATTTGTTTTTAAATGAACAAGCGCTTTATGAAACTTTGTAAATACTTTACTGCTAAGCTCTGCTTCTCGCATTTCAGCATCAGGTTTTAGTTGTAGTTCAATATAAGAATCCATACTTCCTCCTAAACTCGAATATTTGAAACATAAGCAAGCCCTTTTTTACCTAGGTAAAAACTCGACACACCAGCATTTTCAATGAGCGTTTTTATTTCTTGGGCTCGACTCATGTTATTGAAATAAAGCCCTCTCGCCTGAGAATCTAACTGCAACTCAATTTCCAAAAAACCAGATTGCTTTTTAATATTGCAAGGAGTGCCTACAGCTTTTTTGCGGCCTCCAGTCATTGCATTGAGCCAGTCCCTCACACCATTAAAACCACGCTTGGAAAACCCCTGTATTTGAAGTTCACGTTTAGCATTAATCATGAAGCCTAGGTCACACCCTTCATCTATTAATCTCTGTGCTTGCAAATATAAAGCGACAGCATATAACCGATACGGATATAACACACCATCCTTCCAATACTCAATATCAGGATATGCACCCAATATTAAAGCAATAGCTTTATTAAGCTTCTCTTGAGTAATCAAACACTCATCAACAGTACCTAAGCTTTCCAATTGCTTACTAATTCCTGTTAAATTATTCTCAAATTGCTCAATCTTATTTTTATATACCAATCTCTGCTTCTCTGTTTTAGGAGGTGCTGCTACAAATTTATTTTTGTAATCAGATTCTTTACCACTCTCAACAACTAATTTTTTTTCTAAATTGATTCGCTGTAGCATCACTCGTTCAGCACTAAACCAAGGAGAACCTATATCACCTTTTATGTCAGTTATTTCATCTAATCTTGAAAGTAAATTAATTGGCTTAGAATATCCAAACCCACCATTTATTAATGAGTTTGGTTTTCCAGATAAAATAAATTCCAACAAATCTTTTTTATTCAAATACAAAACAGACCAGAATTGAGGAGCTATTTTAGAAGAGAACCAAGGATTATCATCTGAGATAACGCCTAAAAAGTTACCTTGAGAACACCTATCATCCGATTTATTCGTTAAATAAACCAATTCATTTGCTGCTTCTGTTTTTGTTTCTTTAAATGAAATGCATGATTCAATATCTGAAAAATAAAAATTATTAGAATTTCTTGCTTGGTATAGCTTCCGTTGATCACCTATGAGCCGAGACAAAACACCTAATACTGTACTCTCGCTGGTATGTGATTCTTTCTGCCCCTGAGCTTTTGAAGTGGCAACAAATTTCTGCATATAACCTGTATCACTTGAGGTGTTGGTTTTACTATTTACTTTTTCAATTGGTTTTTTATCATCATCCCCAAGAAAGCTCATATGCCAACATGAGTCGTATTCTATTAATATGCGCATACTATTTACCCTCATAATAGACCGCGTATTCTTTTCCTTTTTCTGGATTTACCTTTTCGGGTGAATGTTTGATGCGCAGCATATCTTTTCCAACACCGTCGTTATAATCCACAGATACATCCTCTACAAACATATACCCTTTAGCTTGCTTTATATTTAAATCTCTAATTAGATCAACCATTTCGTTAACTAAAACATCAATTGCATCATCATTTAATAAAATCCCTTGCTCGCCCTCATCAAAAATTGAACCTCTGCGAACATAGTTTTCATGGTAAGTGGCCAATGCATTTTCTCGCCCTAAGGTTTCTTGAAGATACTTCGTTAATGCTTTCGCAACCTCTCTACCTTCAGAATGGTTATTAACAATATACGCCTGACGACCAAAGTCAGCGCAAAGAGGAATGAACTGAAGCTGTTCTATGCTAATTGAACCATAAGCAATGTACTCAGTATCACCAAAGGTAGTCTTTGAAAAAATAGAGTTACTTGATTCTTTGCCATCTTTATTTTCTTTTTTCTCTTTACTGCCAGACTGCCCCATTTGCTCATAATTACCGTTACCTAACTGATCAACAAAATCAGTTAACAATAAAGGGCTTGTTCGTTTATTTTCATTTTTTGGGATAACATAGCCACGTAACAACCCAACTAGTGAGCAAAGTAGCTTTATTGGTTGTTTTAATAACTCAGGTGATTGAAGATTGTAAGGTTCACATCGAAATAGGTGGTGACGAATACAATTTTGACTTATGTAGAGTTTAACTTTACTAAAATCCACACTACTTGGATGCTGGTACGATTTTGGAGAACCATCCTCCCAGAAATCTTTAATATTGCTATACCCTCGCAATTTAGGCATGTTGTGGTTACTTACTTTAGTCGGCTTTGATGCACCATCCTTCCAGAACTCAAGCTGGGGAGAGCCATTCCAATTAACTACACCATGACCAATTGCTTTAATTTTAAAATCAACACTTTTAATTCCAGTTACTTTTTCCATGATTTATTCCTCATCTTCTGTGGTTTGATTAATTTGTTTTATAGACATTGCGCCTATGGGTTGTTTATCGCAGATTGCGTAATATATTGCATGCGGATGTCGCGCACTTTCGCCGCCAACGGCAAGCAAGTCATTAGTGGTATAACTTAAATATATGGGGGACTCTGGGTCGCGAGCGTCATTAAGTAACGCATTATCGTTATATGGCTTAGTGCCACCTAGTATGTTGTGGTGTTTTTTGAACATGTGTGAAAGTAAATCTTTATCGCTTTGCTCAAAGCCTCGAATCGCATTGGTCGAATAGGTCAAATTATCAACATCTGTTTCATCATCAAGTGGTATTGTGTATGCATATTGTTCGAGGTATTGCTGGTCCTGTTGACTCAAGTCTACGACTGCCATTTGCACAAAACGATTATCACCGCGCAGTGAGCCTTTACTAATTTTACTGCGTTTTTTCTCTTTATTCTTTTTAGATGGTACAACAATCGGATCGATGACCTTCGCGTTTATTTTTATTACACTGGCTTTTAATGCTGCTACTAAATCGTTTTCGATATATTGTTTCGTATTTTCTAGATGGTGAAAGTTTTTATAAAGCCTGTAAATTTCAGGTAAATTGAATGGTTTATCCTCTAATGAATTTAATAAAAACTGATACCACTCGCGCACAGACTTAAGCACATACAACTTAGATAAAAATCGTGATGCGGGGCTATTGCCTTTTGATGCTGCAATGGATTCTGGCACTGCTAAAGTATAAGTATTGATATTTTCGTTTTCACCAAATCTATCTAGTCGGCCTAAACGTTGTAGACAATCTTCAGCATTGGTGATTTCAGCAACCATATAATCACAACTAATGTTTAATGACGCCTGAACAATAGGCCCGCTGCGCAGCACTTCATACTTTTTAGTGCCACCTCGTTTATATGATTCAAAAACTTCCTCGAACCATTTTTGCTTATCACTTTTAATAAATTTAGAGTGCAGCAATACCGCATTTTCATTATGTTGATTTGTGATAAAACCATTTTGTGCGGTGAGTGCCATGTTGCTAATAACAAAGGTACAGTCACTTTGCGGAGTAAATAATGGGTTGCTGTCATCAAGCTTGGTATCGTCAAATATTTTAAAATCGAGTTGGTACTGGCTTTGATTAAACGATGGCATTTCTATGATGTCGTCGGGGTGAATACCCAATAATTCTTCAACAAATACATAATGAGGAGTTGCAGACACCAATAAAGTATTAGCTTGCTGTTCTTTAACTTTTTTAGCCGCGATCAACTCAGCAAAAAGCAAGTTAAAGGCTGGCATGTTTACGTATTCATGGAACTCATCGAATACTACATGATTATTTAAAAAATCGATGAGTGTATTGGCATTTGTGTGGCTAATTACAGAACCTAATATTTGATCTATGGTGGTAATTACCACATCACCAGAGAAGTTTTCACCTTCAGGGATCGGATTATCCCATTGATTATGAAATTTAAACTCACCTGTATTTATTTCGATCGTACTATTAGGAAGATATTGCTCTGAGGTTAATTCATAAAACAAACCTTGGCAGACTTGTACTCGCGGGCAAACCCAAATAATACGTTTTGCGCCTTGTAGTTTTGCCCACTCCAACGCTATTTTAGTCTTACCACAACCTGCAGCACCGGCTAATACTGCAACATTCTCAGCACTGGTTAGCTGTTTGGCAATATCGCTTTGCTTAATACTGCGCTCACTATTGGGATAAAACGCGCTTAAACAAGTTTCAATATTTGAGGTAAGGGTAGAGTCAACCTCCAGTAGCTCATTCACCTTATCATCAAGGGTATGATGCAATATGGCTTCATGTAATTCTGCTGCGCTCATTGCGGAAATAATTCTATCGGCAGTGATAACACATGCCCTTATAATATTATTTAATGCGTTTATTTTTACATTAGTACGATTAGCAGATACAGACTCCTCTAGCTCATATTCTTTATAACTGGGCGTGTGTAATGAGCTTGAAATGGTAAACTCCTGTTCTGCAACTGCTTTATTATTGTAAGCTTTACTCAGCGTTGAGCTTGCTGCTGAGCGATACTTTTTGTCTATCCCCATGACTTGGCTTAATATGGCTTGTGCTTGGCCTAAAATATCGTGCAGTAAAACACCTTTTTGATTAGCTATTAGCTTTTTCCCAATCTCTTTATAAGTTGTAAAACTATCTTTATCTTTGCGGTATGGTTTAGCATGATGCCAATAAATGGCATGTTTTATAGACTCTTTATTGCTTGAGTTGATTGTTTTTAATTCTACGCTGTCTAAAAGATGGTAAAGCAATAAAGACACTTCATTGTGGCGTGGGTGTTTCTCAAAACTGAATTTTGCATCATCAATGTGCTGCCCATCATCGGCAACAAAACTTTTCTTTTTGGGATTAGTAACCCACTCTTGAAATTTTGGATCTATCTTACCTACATCATGTAAACACCCAGCTACAAAATTTACCATCGAAAATTGTAGGCTCTCAGGAAATAAATTTTTATGTAACTGCTCGGCAAAATAACCTACCGCAAACAAATGCTCTGCCAATGGTTGCAACTTTGTATTGGCATAAAGTACGCCTTTTTTGGGTTTGTCGGTAATGACATCCATAATAACCTCTGTTTCTGTTCTATTAACCGGCACTATGCCTTGTTCATTAAATTTCAATTTATTCCCTACAACCCACAATAACTGGCTGCGTGAGCGACTTCTGATCCAATGGCAGCTTACGGCGGTGCTGCGGCTGGCGGTTTTGCGCAGCATTTTTTTAACGGTGAGTAGGCCGTCTTCGGTGATTAATGTTTGCCATGTGTTGTCGCCTATGCGGTTGGCGAATGCGTCGAGCACGCGGCGGGTTTTTTTAAGGGCATTTTTTTCACATTGTGAAACAAACGTAACCATCATAATGCTGCGCCTTCTTTTTGACGCGCTAAAGCACGACCTACCATAAAATCAAGCATGTTCATCAACGCCAAATTCATCTGTTAATGCGATGTTTTTTACTGTGTCGAACATAAAGTCGAGTGCTTTGTGATCGGTAAACGCTTGGAGTACTTGCTGGCGAAATTCTTGTTCGGTTGCGTTTTCTTTGGCGCAAATAAATGCCCATGGTAAAACTAAGGCGTCTTTAATTAGGTCGGCTACATCAAACACTAACGCGCCACGTCGTGTTTTTCCGTGCATAACAGCAAAACCGTGAGGAATACCCAATACCCATAAACAACTTGCAGCTAGGCCATAGGCTAAATAGTTGCCGTGGTTTAAAAAGTCGTTGGCTTTACTTGTGCTATTTTTATCAGGCTGATGCTGGCGCTTAAACTCTGCTACGTTGGTATTATTTGCTGCGTATTTATAAAGCAGTTTAGTAAGCTGCGCTTCTGTGAGTAGTAAGTCAGATTGTTTTACAGCGGCATTGGTACGGCTATGAAATGTGCTTAGTGCGTTTTGTATTTGTTCGCTATTAAAGTCAAACCCTTCTGCTTTTAAATCGCGGTCTTTTTTCCATACTTTTTCAATAAATTCAATGCGCTGCTGCTGAAATAATTTAGCGGTATAGAGACGCTTTGTATCGTCAAACCAAAACTGTAACCAGCCATGTAGGTATTCGGTCGGCCGATACTCGCTTTGTGGTGTAAACCATTCTACTTCACATGCCATGTGTAAGGGCGTGCCACCGCCTCCGGTAAAACCGACCAATACACCTGCTTGTGCGAGCATGCGCATAGCCGCTTGGGTTATTGATGTGCCGTTACCTAATAGTAAAACGGTAGTGTTCGCAATCGGAATATTAAAATACTGATTTTCGTTTTTGGCTTCTGTAAGATAAAGCACACGGCCATCTTTTTGCATTACCCGACAATACTCAAGGTAATACATATTGGCACGCTTTGAATGCAAAATTGTTTTTAAGTCGCTGGGGCTAAAGTCATCCATTTTATATTTACCTTAACGTGGGTGGTTTTTTAACCCTACCCGTTAATATTAATCTCAACAACACTGTACATTTATCACCTGTCGGGTTTTTACGCATATTAGCGCTACCATTGCATGTAAGGTTTTAGTGTTTGTAAACATTCTGGGCTTAAAATAATTTGTTGGGCTTCGGGCTTTGCTTGATAGCTATCGAGGCGCAGTTGTTTTAAAAGATACAGTAATAGCGCGGCGCGTACGTTAATTGTGCGTTGGTAACGACCATTGGGTTGTTTGCTCATTTGGTGATCGAGCGCAATAATATGGGCGCGCTCTGGGGTTAGCCGTGGGTCGGGCTCTATAACTACATCAAGCTGGGTGTGCCATAATGTGTCGTGACTTTGGTCATATTGAATCGGGCCTTCAAATTCAAACTCGCCATTAAAGCGAGTTAGTACGAAATCTCTAAAGTCGCGATTTTTTTCACAATAGGCGCGTACATGCCAGCGCATGCCATCAAACACTAAATTATGTGGGCTTATTATGCGTGATTCAAAATCAGGGCTCGATACCGAGGCATAGCCTACATCAATACGCTTTTGTTGATTGAGGGCTTGTAATACGCCTTTTACTTTAGCGGGCTGTATGTCGGCAAGGGGTGAGTTTAGCCGAGTAAAGTGCTGATATGAGTATGTGTTTTCGCTTTGATAGGCAAGCTTTAAGTAGGTGTTTAGGTCAAGTTCTGTTTGGCATGGGTTAAAGTGCTTGGTGGCTTCGTAGCCTTTTATTGATGCGTTATAGCACAGGCTGTTTGGGTAAAATTGTAAGTAGTCTTGAATACTCTGTGAGGCGCTAGAGCGACTCACGGCAAAGTGCGTTTGCAAATGATTGGTGGTTAAACGTCCTTCCCAGTAAACAATGAGTTCAAGAAAGTGAAAACGGCGTTTAGTGATGTAGTCAAATTGCGGTGTCATGCGTTCCCTGCATTGTGTTTATTTTTGTTTAAATTACCAGAAACCCGATATTTTACAAGTACAGTCACGTCCTTGTTGAGTGGCGCTTAAAAGTTAAACATGCTATTTAATGCCTCTTGCAATGATAATGGTGCGTGGCGTTTGTTTTGAATGCGCTCGTTTAGCTCTTTTTTGAGTGTGTTTACTGTGGTACAGGTGTTTAGTCGCGTTGCTATTTCGTCACATTCAATTTGCAGGGCGGCTATGTGCTCTGCAAAGTTTTGTTTAATTTGTGCTTTGCTGCGGCCATTAAATTTTCGCCATACGAATGAATGCTCATCGTTTGCTGTTTGTTGCGCTCGGTACTGCTCATTTAGTTCTGCTATTTTATTTTTTAATAGTGGAATGAGGTTTGCTTTGGTTTGTTCGTCAAAATCAACATCGTCGTCAATATAGGTTATGTAAAGCTGCAATAAACTAAATCCGTCTTTTGTTTTACGGGCTTGCCCTAATTGTTGCATTAATTGGTGTTTTTGCGCTTTTTTGGCTGGATCAGGCTCTTTGTCTGGGTGTAACTTTGACGCTAAGCGTTTGTACATTTTGTTAAGTTGCGACCCTTTAAATAGTTTTTCCAGCTTTATGTTGGTTTTATGATTTTTAGCTTGTTGGCGATTAAAGTACGGCTCGTCTTCAAAAAAGTCGTCCCAATCCGGCTCATCTTCGCTGTTGTGGTGGTTAAATGGCTGCTCATGGTCGTTGTCAACGAATCCTTGTTCATCAAGATACTGATACACTTTTTGCGGTTCAAGGGCGATGTCTCTTAGTTGCTCATCGGTTAGTTCAAGACCCGCAAAGTCTTGTTGCAGTAATAAACGCAATTCATTTAGCTCTTCTGGCGGTATGGCGTTAATGGTGGCTTGATTTTGCTCTTTTAGTTGAGCTTGAAACACATTTATAACCTCAGCTACATTTATCGGGCCAATAAAGGGGTGTGCTGATAAAAAATCAATGTCGTCTTCTATCCATTCAATGAGTTCATTACGCTGTTGCTCAGATAGGCTTTTTCGCATAATAAATTGACTTAAATGAACAACTTGCTCTGCAACCATCTGTGCTTGCATATGTTCGTATGGTTCAACTTGCTGCTGAAATTGTACAAATAAGTTTTGCTTTTTTATAACAAAGTTAGCATTACGTTTGGTGTGTTTTTCAATTCGTTACCATAACACTTCGAGCTTTGAGGTGGGCTTTTTACTTGTTTTATGTTTTACATGCTGTAAAAAAGTAGTATCTGGATTCATCATAAGCTTAGGCTAAAATACAAATTTTGAGTGTACCATGTGTTTTACTCACAATAATAGCGTGCAACCTTTTACTTATTACTTGATTATTTTTTGTTAGGAAATTAATTAGCTTAAGTGGTAGTCTAAACAGGTTACGTTATTTATAACATTAACAATAAGTGACCGCCATACAGGCTACATTAAAGGAGAATATACATGGATCCGATTGCAGAAATTCTCAACATTATTTTTACTGTTGAAGCATTTTTACTGATTTTTGTTTTAGTACTGCTAAAAAGCAGTGTTAAATTTGTACCACAAAACCGCGCTTGGTTGATTGAACGTTTTGGTAAATACCAATCAACTAAAGAAGCAGGTTTAAATTTTATTGTGCCATTTATTGACCGTATAGCAGCCGACCGTAGTTTGAAAGAACAAGCGCAAGATGTGCCCTCGCAGTCGGCTATTACCAAAGATAATATTTCGCTATCGGTTGATGGTGTATTGTACTTTCGTGTGCTTGACCCTTATAAAGCCACTTACGGTGTTGACGATTATGTGTTTGCGGTTACGCAGCTATCGCAAACAACGATGCGTTCTGAACTAGGTAAAATGGAGCTTGATAAAACATTTGAAGAGCGTGATGTACTTAATACCAATATTGTATCGTCTATAAACCAAGCGGCTGAGCCTTGGGGTATTCAGGTACTGCGCTATGAAATTAAAGACATTGTGCCACCTCAGTCAGTGATGGAAGCAATGGAAGCGCAAATGAAGGCTGAGCGTGTAAAACGCGCGCAAATTTTAGAATCTGAGGGCGATCGCCAAGCAAATATTAACGTTGCTGAAGGTAAAAAACAGGCACAAGTATTGGCCGCTGAAGCTGAAAAAGCCGAGCAAATTTTGCGTGCTGAAGGTGAGGCGCAAGCTATTATAGCGGTTGCACAAGCCCAAGCCGATGCGCTGCGAAAAGTCGGTGAAGCTGCAGACACCGAGCAAGGCCAAAAAGCGATTCAGTTAGACCTTGCGACTAAAGCTATTTCTGCCAAACAGGCTATTGCAAAAGAGTCGTCGGTTGTTTTATTACCCGACAACGGCACCGATGCAAGCTCAATGGTAGCGCAAGCTATGTCGATTATTAATACCTTAAACACAAAGCAAAAAGGTTAATTTGGAGCACAGTATGGAGTTCATTACTAATAATATGGCGCAAACACTCATGGTTTTAGGTGTATTAGCACTTATAGTTGAAGTTGCCGTGTTGGGGATGTCTACTTTTATATTATTATTTTTAGGCATTTCGTTATTTGCAACCGGATTAATGATGAACTTTGCCTTGCTTGATGACTCATTAACTACGGCACTTTGGAGCAATACTCTGATAACCGCGGCTTGTGCATTCTTATTATGGAAACCCCTTAAACGAATGCAAGAAAATGTTGACGCTAAAACGGTTAATAGTGACTTTGCTGAACTTGACTTTGTGTTAGATGATGACGTTGATGAACGTGGACTCACTATTTATCTTTATTCTGGGATCAGCTGGAAGCTAAAAAGTAAACAGCCGTTGCCAGCGGGTACTCATGTTAGAGTTACGAAAAAAGAAGTGGGCGTTATGTGGGTAGAAGCAATTTAAACGCATAACCTTTATCATTAGGCGGGCAGCAATAAGTATTGCTGCCTACTTAAATTACTGGCCTTGTGTCTCACCTATTGGTTATAAAAAACTCCCTGAAATATATTGGTTTTGTAGCGGTTACAGAGGCTATAATAAAAAAAAATAGAGCAACAGCACCAACAATACTTAAAAAAGCTCGTGCGTCAAACAACAAACCATCTTTAACTTGAGTTATAAAATATGCATTAATGCTGCTACGCTTATCGATATAACAGTTATTATGGTGATAAAATAGTATTTACTTACACTAATTGATACGGAGTGATTACTAGAGCGATTACACATAGGTGTATAACTGACGTTTATTTTTGCAAAGAATAAAAATGAAAATAGGGTGGCATTAATGAACTTTCTTCGACGTTTCCATAATATTGTTTCAGACCAGACGCTCAATTTTAATGATAAAATTGAAAACCTACTCGCCTTTGGGCTAAATGTTTTCCAGCTGGATTTAGCAATAATTAGTCAAGTTGAAAACGAACGGTATACGGTTCTTTATGCCATCACGCCAGATAATTCGTTAGCTATTGGCACACAGTTTGATTTAAGTGGTACCTATTGTATTCACACTTTATTAGCAAATTCTGCGCTGGCATTTCATAAAACGTCGCAAAGCCGTATTGCAAACCACCCCTGCTATACTAATTTTCAGCTGGAATCATATATTGGTGCACCAATAAAAATAGACAATAAAGTGTTTGGCACCGTAAACTTTTCATCACCCAATGAGTGTCCTCCTTTTACGGATGAAGCATACGATTATATTGAATTGTTTGCACAATGGCTTGGCTCAGAGTTTGCTAGCAACCAAGATAAAGCTAATTTAACAAAAAATAGTAATACTTTACAAAAGTTAGAGAGCATCGCCAATATTGGTACTTGGGAAGTTGACCTTGTTCAAAAAACAGTTTTGTGGAGTGAACAAACACGGCTAATACATCAAGCTGAAAAGGGGTTAACCCCAGATCTTAATACAGCCATTGAGTTTTACAAAGAAGGCGAAAGCCGCGATTGCATAAATAAAGCAGTTGAACTTGCTATAAGTGAAGGGAAAAAGTGGGAGCTTGAACTTGAAATTGTAACTGCTAAGAAACAAAAAATTTGGGTCTCAACGCTTGGTGAAGCAGAATTTAATAACGGTCAATGTGTGCGCTTGTTTGGAACTTTTCAAGATATAACTGAAGCCGTTAAATTACGCGAAGAGTTAAAACAAAAAAAAGCACTTGCAGAACAACTCCTCCAAGACCGAAGTATGCTGTTTGCCAAAATTAGTCACGAACTAAGAACGCCACTCAATGGGATCACTGGCATGTTAGCCGCGCTTGTTGATGAACACGACGATAATAAACGTGCAAAAAAAGTTAAAATAGCTCTGCGCAGTGCCGATATTTTATTAAATATAGTTAATGAAGTGCTTGATTTTTCTAAAATAAGCCATGGCGAATTAAATCTTGAGCCTCATCACTCTTTACTCAAAATGGTCTTTACCGATCTGGTTTCATTATATTCGGTATTGTTTAGTGATAAAGGTATTGAATTGAAAAGTGCAAACCATATCCCTAATGACTTTTGGGTTTATTGTGATACCTCTCGTTTAACACAAATTGTCTCTAATTTACTGAGTAATGCTTTAAAATTTACAGAGCAAGGCTATGTATCACTCCATACTAAGATATCTTCAAGTGAAAAACAGTCATTATTAACTATTGAGATCAAAGATACTGGTCGTGGGATGAGTGCAACCTATCTAGAGTCACTATTTGAACCGTTTAAGCAAGAAGTAGATGTTAAAAACAAAAAAGGCGGTACAGGACTCGGCTTGGTGATTGTAAAAGAGCTAGTAGATTTAATGCATGGCACAATTGAAGTAACTAGCGCCCCAACAAAAGGTACTTGTTTTACTGTTAATATACCGATTAAATTGGGTATAGAACAAACCCAAGAATCTAACTTTAACGCCGTCAATAGTCATAGTGACAAACTTTCTGTACTAGTGGTTGACGATAACGAAATAAACCGCCTAGTACTTGAGGCCTCATTAGAAAAGTTTGACATAAAACCTGACTTTGCCATAGACGGCCAAGACGCGATTTTAAAGTGCAAACAAAAGCATTACGATCTTATTTTTATGGATTGTATTATGCCAATACTTGATGGTTTTGAAGCAACCAAACAATTAAGATCTAATAACATTTGTAGCCCCAAAAGCACATATATCGTCGCTCTGACGGCTAATGCTTCCTCCCAAGATAAGCTAACATGTAATCAAGCGGGCATGAATATGTTTATAGCGAAACCATTTAAGCTTCCCGCAATAGAACAAGCGCTTATAAATACACTAGAAAGAGTGGGCGGAACGACATTATAAAAACGAGTATCGCTCAGATTAACTTGTACTAGAAAACAAAGGATCATTATGACAAATAAAATTATTGGTATTGTACTTATTGTTATTGGTATCGCACTGGCAATATGGGGCTATGACGTTTATGACTCAGCAGCTTCTCAGGTTACCCGTGCACTAAACGGCGAAACACCTATGGAAGCCTGGCTTGGCTTTATTGGTGGCGCAGTCTGTATTTTAGTCGGTATTACCCGGCTTAAATAGCGCTCAAAAAAGCCGCCTTTGGAGAGGGCGGCTTGGGTGAACAAACAGCTATGGGTGAGAGCTGTTATATCAAGAGACTGTATGATTTATGCTGCGCTTTGCTCTTCATCGGGCGTTTGGCGAATTAAATAGTCAAACGCACCTAGGCTTGCTGTTGCACCCGCCCCCATCGCAATAATAATTTGCTTAAATGGCGTAGTGGTTGCATCACCTGCAGCATAAACGCCTTGTAACGATGTTGCGCCTTTGGCATCAATGAGTATTTCACCAAATTGGCTTAATTCAAGGTCACTCTCTTTTAACCATTCGGTATTAGGTATTAAACCAATTTGTACAAATATACCGGCTAAGTTTAACTGTTTACTCTCATTGCTAAGGCGGTCGGTATAACTTAACCCCGTTACTTTTTTGCCATCACCCAATACTTCTGTGGTTTGGGCGTTTTTAATAATAGTGATGTTTTTTAAACTATTAGCTTTACGAATAAGTACCTCATCGGCGCGTAACGTATCAGCAAATTCAAGCACCGTTACATGCTCTACAATGTTAGCTAAATCAATGGCTGCCTCAATACCTGAATTACCACCACCAATAACCGCAACCGGTTTACCTTTAAATAAAGGCCCATCACAGTGTGGACAATAAGCTACCCCATGGCCTTTATATTGTTGCTCACCGGGTACATTCATTTCGCGCCAGCGTGCACCGGTTGCTAATACGAGTGATTTTGCTTGTAATACTGCGCCATTTTCTAGCGTAATATCATACCCATTACTGCCTTTTTTAAGACTGGCAGCACGCTGATTGTGCATTACATCAACATCGTATTCTTTAACGTGCTCTTCTAACTGAGCCACCATTTTTGGCCCTTGCGTTGCTTTAACTGAAATAAAATTTTCAATCGCTAAGGTGTCAGCCACTTGGCCACCAAACCGCTCTGCAACAACACCAGTATTAAGCCCTTTGCGAGCTGAATAAATAGCTGCAGAAGCCCCTGCTGGGCCACCACCAACAACGAGCACGTCAAATACTGACTTTTCATTGAGTGACGCTGCTTGGCGCTCTGCACCTTTGCTATCTACTTTGTTTAAAATATCAGTGAGGCTCATTGCCCCTTGGCTAAATGGCTCTCCATTTAGGTAAACTGCAGGTACAGCCAATATATTTCTTTGTTCTACTTCGTCTTGAAATAATGCCCCATCAATCATGGTGGCTTTAATATTGCTATTTGTTGCTGCCATAGTATTAAGTGCCTGTACAACTTGCGGGCAGGTTTGGCAACTCAAGCTAATGTACACTTCAAAATTAAGTGTTTGCTCAAGTGTTTGTATTTGTTCAATGTTATCTTTACTTGCTTTACTAGGGTGGCCACCCGTATGTAATAGCGCTAACACTAAACTAGTAAATTCGTGTCCCATAGGTACACCTGCAAAGGTAATATGGGTGTTTTTTTCTGGTGAGTGCACCACCATAGAAGGCCTGCGGGCGCTCATATCAGGGTTATTTATTACACTAAACTTATCGCTTAGTGATGCTAAATCGTTTGCTAGGCTTTCTACTTCTGTTGATTTTTTGCTGTCGTCCAAGGCGATAAGCAGCTCAACAGGCTGAGTCAGCGATTCAAAATGGCTTTTTAGTTGGTTCTTTATGTTGTTGTCTAACATGGCTTAGCCCCTCAAGGAAAATTAAAACAGCAAGGTTCCCATGCCATCAGTGCATGTGCGAAATTTTAGAAACGTGTGATGGCGTGGGAGGTGCCCAGTGAGCCAGTAATGGCTCACTGGTATTAACGCAATATTTTGCGCTAAATTATTACGTGATAAGGTTTAAATCTTACCAACTAGGTCTAGTGAAGGTGCTAATGTGTCTTCACCTGGCTGCCAAGATGCAGGACATACTTCGCCATCATGTGTTGCAATGTACTGTGCTGCTTGTACTTTACGCACTAACTCTTTAGCGCTACGACCAATACCTAAGTCATGTGTTTCAACAACCTTAATTTCACCCTCAGGGTTCATTACAAATGTACCGCGAAGTGCTAAACCATCTTCTTCAATCATTACACCAAAGTTGCGTGTAATACGTCCTGTTGGGTCGCCAATCATTGGGTAAGTAATTTTACCGATTGTGTCTGATGTGTCGTGCCATGCTTTATGTGTAAAGTGTGTGTCAGTTGATACAGAGTAAACTTCAACACCCATTTCTTGTAACTGTGCGTAATGATCTGCAAGATCACCTAGCTCTGTAGGGCATACAAATGTAAAGTCAGCTGGGTAAAAGAAAAAGATAGACCACTTACCTAATACGTCTTTTTCAGTGAGTTCTACAAAGTCACCATTGTGGTAAGCTGTTGCATTGAAAGGTTGTAATTTTGTGTTAATCAATGAAGTGCTCATAGTATTCCTCATTTATGTTTAGTGTATAGAAAAAAGTTAACGCCTTTCGCGTTTGCTTGAGTAATACAATAAGGCCTTTGAGTAATTAAATAAAATTGATTGTTTAGATTATAACAATCGCTTTTTAAGATTGAAAATCAAACAGTGATCGACTGTCTGCTTTTAAGCGTTAAAGAGTTTTAACCAACTACCACACATAGCTAGCTGCGTTATATTGATTTTAATAAGATTACTCTGCATATCCTTGCTACAATAACGCGGTTAACACTACACAACCTTCAAAGGCATTTCGTTTATGGAAAAATTTGTCAATCACATTCAACTAGGTTATTTAGGTTTATTGCCCTTTTTAGGCTGCGTGGCATGGCCACTCATGTTTGGCAGTAATAGTGTCAATTTAGAGTTTTTTAGTTTTTACAGCATTGCCATTTTAGCCTTTATGGCGGGTAATTTATGGCATGCAGGCCAGCAAAGTTTTGCAGATGCAATTAAAGCAGTATTGCCTGTGATCCCTATTGCATTTTTATCATTTTTACCCATTGAGTGGATGCTTGCTTGGTTAGGTGCGAGCTTTTGGTTGGTACTAATTTTCGAAAAAGCGTCGATTCATTGGCAGGGTTACCATAAAGATTATCAAAAAATGCGATTTATACTCACCTCCGTGGTATTTGTATGTCATATATTAATTATTGGTATGAGTATTTACCCAAAATAATCCGTCATTACTTAACCATTGGTCTGTTATAGGGTAATATCCGCGCTCTGCTTTTTGAGGATTTACCATGATAGACCAATTGCGCCAACAGCTCACTGATTTAGGCGAAAACTTTGTAGAAAAAAACGCGGTTTTTAAAATCAAGGTGATCCCATTTTTTTGCGCCATTAGCATAAAAAAAGATCACAAAAGCGAAGGTCGCCTTTCGTTTTATTCAAATCAACTTATTGAAATACTCATGGTTGTTTTGCTTATTTTATTTGGTTTATCTGTTTATAATCCTGATGCTGGTTTTACTTATGGCCCTATTCATATTATGTTTGCGATTTTAATTAGCTTTAATCTAATTTTAAAACAGGTCGCCATTGAGGGATTAAAAACGCGCTTAGCGATGTATCGATTGCACCAAACAACTGGGCAAGATAATAGCATCGAAAAATTAAACACACCTTCGCGCTAACATGTACTTAAACCCAGATTGGAACATACTCACCGTAGGTGATGGCGATTTATCGTTTTCAAATGCGCTTTATCGTCATATAAAGCCAAAAAAGTTAGTGGCATCCACTTACGACGACCAATCAACTATTGAGCAAAAATACCCAGACAATGCGCTCAATGCTTTAAAGTCGCAAAAGGTAGAAATACGTAATAGCTTTGATGTAACCAATCCACAATGTTGGCAAACGCTTGGCCAGCATTTACATGGTTTTGATGTGGTTATTTTTCAGTTTCCGCTTATTCCTGCGTTTGTTGGTCGTGATGCGTTTGAGCAAAATACCCGCCATACCAGCATGAATGTTCTTAATCGTGCTTTATTACATCAATTTATAAAATATGCCAATGAGTTTGCTTTAAACCCGCAAGGGCCTGCATTGTGTTACATCACTTCTAAAGATGTGAAACCATATCGTGAATGGAATATCGAAGGCAGTTTAAATACTCATTTAAAAGCGCAGTATCAAGGGCAAATGCCATTCGATATTCGCTATTTCAATGGTTATAAAATTCGCAATGTTGACCGTGATAAACACGTTAAAGACACCAGCGGCATTACCTACGTATTTAGTGAAAAAAGCCAACCAGAACTGACTAATATATTAACTTTACCTGCATACTTAACAGATAATTACTGCTCACTTTGCCGAGTAGGGCCATTTTTAGCGGATGAAGATAAAAGTAAACACTTTGCCGCTAAAAAACACCAGCAAATGGTCAAACTAGAGCAAGACTGGCAGCAATGGTTATCGGCGTTTTATAAGTCAAGTTAGTTTAATTAAATCTGCTGCTTTTTCAGCGATGGCTATCACGCCGGCATTGGTGTTGCCGGTAATTATATGCGGCATAACTGAAGCATCAACCACACGCAAATTTTTTACGCCATGAACTTGTAGTTGACTATTAACTACCGCCATAGCATCTTGCCCCATTTTACAAGTGCCTACAGGATGGTATTCCGTTTCAGCCGTTTGCCTAATATACTCAATAAGCTGCGCATCATTGTTAATATCAAGCGGGTAAATCATGTCACCTCTAATTTCATCAAATGCGTTACTTTGCATGATCTGCAGTGTTTTTTTTAATCCTGTTAGCATCACTGTTAAATCATCGGGATGGCTTAAGTAGTTGGGGTCAATGAGTGGTGCACTTGCAGGGTTACTATCGGCCAAACGAATAGTGCCACGGCTTTTAGGCTGCATTATACTGCAGTGGATACTGTAACCATGGCCAGGGTGTAATTTACGGCTGTGATCGTCCACCAGCCCTATCACAAATTCAAGTTGTACATCGGGCACTTTTGAATCGGAAAATAGTTTTATAAAGGCATGTGATTCTGCAAAATTACTCGTAAGTTGACCTTCACGTTTGGCAAACCAATCAACGCACCCTTTTGCAATATTAAACGCACCAGCCACACTTATACCAAATGTGCCCTGCGTATATTTAGCTTTATATAATGGCACAACGGTTAAGTGGTCATGAAGGTTCTCACCCACACCACAAAGCTCGTTTACTATTTCAATATTATGCTGCTTTAAATGATCCGCAGGCCCCACTCCCGATAACATTAAAAGCTGGGGAGAGTTAATAGCACCGGCACTTAAAATAATTTCTTTATGGGCATTTATCACATAGGTTTTATTATTAATTATTAGCGTTACACTCGTTGCAACTTTCCCACAAAAATTAATTTTATTAACCTGCGCATCAGTGAGCACGGTTAAGTTTTTACGAGCTAAATTAGGTGTTAAGTACGCTTTTGCCGCACTGCAACGCTCCCCTTTATGTTGAGTGACCTGCGATAACCGCGCACCTAGCTGTTGCTGCGCATTAATATCCTCATTAAGGGCCACGCCTTGCTCTTGGCATGCTTTTAAAAACAGCTGATTAACCGGGCTTGGTAAACTTAGCTCTTGCACATGTAAGGGGCCATTTACACCATGATATGGGCTGTTGGTAAAGGTTTTGTTGTTTTCAGCTTTGATAAAATAAGGCAGCAAACTGGTATAATCCCAGCCGGTATTTCCCATAGCGGCCCAGTTGTCGTAGTCTTTTTTATTCCCCCTAATGTACACCATGGCATTGATTGAACTTGAACCACCAAGCACTTTACCTCTGGGCATAAATCCACAGCGGTTATTAAGCTCTTTTTGTGGCACCGTGTTGTAATGCCAGCTATTAATGCCATAAGGCACACTAGCTGCAACTCCCGCAGGCATTTGCACCATGGCACTTTGGTCACGGCCGCCGGCTTCAATTAAACACACACTCACATTTTTATTTTCAGATAATCGCGAGGCAACAACACAGCCGGCACTGCCTGCGCCAATCACAATGTAATCAAATGAGGTGGTATGCATAAAATATCTCCCATTAAAAAAACTACTTTGCATGGATTACCTACTAAAAACTTGATATTTTTAGACACCTTTTCACTAATGCAATTGTTATGAGCAGCCTAATTAAAGCCACTTCTTTACAGGGAATTGATACATTAATTACCGAACTAGGTGGTGATACAGCAAGCATTATGCGCCATTGCGCCATTGAGGTAACGTTAAACTCCCTTGAAACCCAAAGCTTAACTTATCGCCATTATGCCGAACTTTTAGAATACTGCGCTCATAGCTTAAACTGCCCAAGTTTTGGTCTTAAACTCGCTAGCAAACAAAGTTTTGATATTTTAGGGCATATCGCTATCGCCGCTAAAAGTGGAACTGATTTAGGTGAAGCGCTTACATGGGTAATTAAATACCTGCACTTACATACACCCGCACTTAATTTAACCACGCATACACTTGAAGATAACCAAAATATATTTTTATCATTCGAAATAAAACTCAAGCCATTACCTGTTATAAATCAAGTTATTGAATTAACAATTGCACTGGCGCTCGCCACCTTAAAAAAAGTGAGCCAAAATCAATGCAAACCCATTAAGGTATTTTTACCGCAAAAGCTTGATGCAAATTTACGGGCTTACCATCAGCATTTTGGCTGTAACGTTATTGAGCACAGAAACAGCGCCGGTATTTTAATCGCCAAAAACGATTTATTACTGCCACTTAATGTTTCCGATCAACACAAAGCACAAGCCGCGTTAAACTTTTTAGCCACCAATAATGCGCATACTCAGTCGTTACCAGCGCAAGTAAGTGCACTTATTCGACCTATGCTGCCCCTTTTTCAATGCTCAAACCAAACGATAGCAGCGGCACTTAATATGCATCCACGGACCTTGCACCGTGAGCTTAAAAAACATAATACCAGTTTTGTAAAACTAAAAGATGCCACTCGCCGCGCATTATGTGAACACTATTTAATGCAAAACCAATTTTCTATTTCACATATTTCCGAGCTATTAGGTTATCAAGAACAAGCCACATTAAGTGCCAGTGTAAAACGCTGGTTTAACTGCTCTGCCCGCGCATTTAGAGCAAAACATTGTTAAACTGCAAAGCTGCGTAAAATACATAAAAAGGCTAAACATGAATTTTGTGATTGTAGGTACCAATTTTATTAGCGACACACTACTCGATGCGGCAAGTACTCTGAGTAATTTTAATTTATACGGTGTGTGTTCTCGGGCAGAAAGTAGCGCTGAGCGATTTTTAGCTAAGCACCCCACTCACTCTCAAGCAAAAATATTTACCTCCATTGACGCTGTTTGCCAAGACGAGCTTGTAGATGCAGTATATATTGCCGCACCAAATAGCCTGCATAAAGATTATGCTGTGCAATGTTTAGCTGCGGGCAAACACGTACTTGGCGAAAAACCCTCAGCAGCAAATAGCCATGAGCTTACTGCTATTTTAACGGCTGCTCAAAAACATCAACGTTTGTACATGGAAGCGATGATGACAACGCATTTACCTAACTTTGCTGTTTTAAAAAACGCGTTAAAAAGAATTGGTACACCGCGTAAATTTATTGGTCAATTTAGCCAATACTCGTCACGTTACGATAAGCTCAAAAACGGCGAGCGCCCTAATACCTTTTTACCTGAATTTGCTAACGGCGCATTAGTAGACTTGGGTATTTACCCGCTTTATATACTTATAGCACTGTGGGGCGCACCAAACAGTGTGCATGCCAGTGGCGTATTACTAGAAACCGGTGTTGATGGTGCCGGCGATGTACTTTTAAATTATGCAGATAAACAAGCGGTAATTAGTTATTCAAAAATATCGCAAGGCGAGAACATAACCGAAATACAAGGTGAGTTTGGCCGTATTCGTATTGAAGCTGTATCGCAACTAAAAAAAGTGGAATTCATCGCTAATAATGGCCAAAAAGAAACAATAAGTGCAGATTTTGATGAGCATTTTATGAAGTATGAAGTGGCGCACTTTATTGAGATGATTGAGCAAAATACATCAGAGTCACATATTAACAACCACCAACTTTCACGTGATGTGATGACGGTACTCGATACCGCCCGCGCACAATTGGGCGTTATATACCCTGCAGATAGTAAAACTGAACTATAAATTTTTACTCAATCAGTCAGCCCTCAGTACCCGCAATCTCAATCTTAAAACTGAGTAAAGCTTGTTTTTATTCAGCCCAGTGATAGCCACTCATCACTGGGAACTCCATGTAAAACGCTAATTTACATTTACCTGCGTAGGTAAAAGCAGGTAATATGCGCCGCAATTAAATGGCAATATTTAAGGACGACCATGCAAAAATCAACCAAAGAGCTATTACTGGCTATTTTATGCATATTGCTTGCAATGATCACTATTCAGTCTGGGGCTTCACTGGCTAAGCAGCTTTTCCCTATTGTTGGCCCTGAGGGTACAACCGCGTTACGTTTAGGTTTTTCTGCTGCTATTTTGTGTTTAATTTTTAAACCTTGGAGACACTTTCCGGTTGCAAGCCAACGCTTACCCATATTAATTTATGGTTTGAGCCTAGGCGGCATGAACATTCTATTTTATTACGCCATCGAGCGTATTCCGCTGGGCATTGGTGTTGCACTTGAATTTACCGGGCCACTGGCTGTTGCTTTATTTTCATCTCGCAGAAAACGCGATTTATTTTGGGTTGCCTGTGCTGTGGCTGGTATTTTATTGCTTTTGCCTGATATGAAAGGCCAAGAAAGTTTAGACCCAATTGGCGTCATTTTAGCCCTTGCAGCGGGTGCGTGTTGGGCAGGTTATATTTTATTTGGCAAAAAAACTGGCAGCCAAAGCTCTGGGGGGGCAACGGTGGCTATGGGCATGACCGTTGCTGCTATTGTACTTGTGCCCTATGGTGGCATATCGCAAAGTGCTGCTTTTACCTGGGGTATTATCCCGTTGGGTATTGGAATTGCCGTGCTTTCAAGCGCTTTGCCTTACACTTTAGAAATGATCACACTGCGTAATATGTCTCCTCAAAACTTTAGTATTGTAATGAGCCTTGAACCGGCCATTGCAGCATTAGCGGGACTCATTATTTTAGGAGAACTATTAAGCATTTTACAATGGCTGGCTATTGCGTTAGTGATTATTGCTTCTTTAGGTAGCTCTTTATCGACTTCAAAACCAAAGGCTTAGGCGTTAGTTTTGTCGGTATAGGTGGTATTAAAAGCGCGTACCAATGAAAAAATAAAGCGCGCTTTCGCCGCTATCAGTATAACCAAAGCCTAACCCAGCGGGACCAAGTAAGGTATCGGTCCCTAAATAAAGATTGCTAGAATAAATTAGATCATTTAAATCTATATCTTTTTGCTTGTACCACACGTTACCCGCCTCAAGGCTGAGACCTAAATAAACAGGCATATTAGATAAAGGCATTTTATGCCCTAAATTATGCTGATAAATCACTGCACCAAAAAGTTTATGCGCGCCAACCAATTCATTTTTACGAAACCCTGATAGGTTTAAAAAGCCACCAAGCTGGCTAAAGTGTACCGATAGACCGGCATCACTCTCAACCGTAGACATTTCCACTTTACCTAAAATAGTGTTGTTACCAATACTAAAAGCGCCCTTCCAGTCTGCATTAATTTGCCATGTTTTTTCGCGGGTGTTATTTAATTTTAAGGCAAGATCTAAGGTGGATGTTTCGTATGTTTCATCGCGATAGTAGGTTGTTAGGCTAAATCGATTACCTCGTGTTGCAAAACTAATGCTGTTTAAGGTGTCATGCGCTATTTTAAAGTATCCGCCTAGTGTTTTGTAATCTACGTCATCGTTAAATAAAAAGCTATTTGCTACTGAGCCTCGTTCACCTATCAGTCCAGCTTCAAAGATTGTGTAATGGGAATAATTAAAACCTAATCCAAAAAGTAAAGAGGATGAACGATGTTTCAAATCGTAATCCAGTGAATTTAATGCTAAAAAGTCCCATCGCTGTCTCTCGTATTGAAAATTAGCAATACCATAAAAGCGCTTGTTTATATCAAGGGGTTGATAAAGCTCAGTTGATAAACGCTTTTGAAAACCAAACTCTAATTCGTTTCGCCATTGTGCGCCATCTGCTGTAATGTCGCTCATTGTGTAGGCTAAATTTAATGAAACTGCAGAATCAAAGTTAAAATCGTCTTCCCAGTTAAACCCAGCATAAAAATAATTAGGCCCCCACGATTTAGGCTTAGGCGCAACAACCAGTTTACGCCCTTGAGGCGTATCAATAAATTCAGCTTCAACTCGTTCAAATTGATTTAAAGCGTAAACACGCATAATGGCTGCGTCTAACTCTTCTTTATTAACAATTTGCCCGTCTTTAATATTTAAACGTTGTTTTATTAGCTGTTCGTTAACTGCTGAAGCCCCCTGCACTTCAACTTTATAAATTGGTTTACCAACGGAGGTTAGCCATAGTGCGCGTTTTTGCTTTTTATTATTAACATAATACTGATATTGACCCTCATTGAGCGATAATTTTGTTAGTTGACCAAGCTGCTCCTGTGCGGCTTGTTCGCCAAGTGCTAATGCTTGCGCCATTATGCTAAAGTCGGTTGTGCTAAGCTCGTCTATATCGGGACGTAACAATATATCACTGTCATTTAATAATTTTTTTTGTTTAGCGGTACTCGCTTGCGTAAGCATAGTTGATAGCTGCTCTAATACAGCAACGGTGGAGTTTAGCTTATCTGTACTAACAAGTGGCGAGCCAATGTCAACAGCAATAACAATATCCGCCCCCATGGCTTTAACAACATCAACGGGTAAATTGTTCGCGATACCACCATCAACTAATAATTGATTATTAATAACAATAGGCTGTAAGGCACCGGGTACAGCAGCAGAAGCTTGGATTGCCTTTACTATACTCCCCTTATCTAATATGACGGCTTCATTCGTTGCTAAATTTGTCGCTACAGCCCGAAAACCAATAGCAAGATCGTCAAAACTATCGAATTGTTTCACTCTATCGGTTGAATAATAAAGTAGCTGCGACACACTTTGCCCGTGAATCAGCCCTTTAGGAATTTTAATTTTACCTTCGCTAATGCCAATATTGATTGGAATATTATAGCGGTCGCGTAACTGTTTATCTCGATAGCTTAAATGCTCTCTGGGTATTGAGTCGGAATAGCCTGTATCCCAAGCACCTTGTAACATAATAGTTTCAATATCATCAGCACTATATCCAAGTGCGTACATAGCACCTACATAAGCGCCAATACTTGTACCGGCTATATAATCAACTGCAATATTATGCGCCTCTAGTACTTTTAATACACCTACATGAGCAGCGCCCTTTGCTCCCCCGCCACTGAGTACTAAACCAATTTTGGCACGCTCATTTAATTGGGGCTGTTGCGATTGCCCAGCAGCAACAGACATACAAATAAATAAACATAAGCTATACATGATTATGCTTAATGCCAAGCGCGTCATTGATAATCCTTTTAATAACATAGTAATACCAATTTTATTAATAGCGTATTGAGTAATTCGCTATCTGCGTTAAAAATTATTCATTTAATGAAATTGGTACAAAACGAGATAAAAAACGTGTTAAGCACACATAGCTCATAGAGTAAGTGCTAATAAAATACCTAGCAAGTGGATTTAAAAATACATGTATATACGTTGCGCCACATCAAATTTAATTATTATTCTTTAAAGGTGAATTAAAATTCACTTTTTTATTTTAATCACTCACCCCTCCTGATATTATTATCGCTTATTCAAAACACATCTAATCTAACTGGGATCATTTTTTATGTTTAAACCAAGCCTGTTAACCTTGGCTGTATCAAGCGCACTGAGCGGAGTTTTATTTAGCGCTAATGCAGTAGCGCAAGAGCAAGTTATTGAAAAAAATAAATCACTCGAAGTGATTGAGGTAACAGCAACTCGCCGAAGTGGCTCTATTCAAGCAGCCCCATTAAACATTACTGCACTTGATGCCGATGTAATGAAAGATCAAAACATCAGTGAACTGGCTGATGTTGCACGTTGGGTACCGGGTTTAACCATAACCGATCAAGGTGGTCGTTCTGGCTCACCTATTATAGTGCGTGGTTTGAATACAAATTCATCAGGTCCTTCATCAGATGGTGGTACAGTGGCCACTTATATTAACGAAATTCCAGTATCAGTTGATATGCGCTTAGTTGATGTAGAGCGAGTGGAAGTGCTTATTGGCCCACAAGGCACACTTTATGGAGCCGGTACATTAGGCGGTGCTATTCGCTACATGCTTAAAGAGCCAGAGCTTGATTTTACCTCAGGTGAAGTTTACGGTGATGTTTTTCAAACCCAAGAAAGTGATTCAATCGGTGGTGAAGCGGGCTTTATCTTAAATTTACCATTAATTGAAGACAAACTTGCTGTACGTACCAGCTTAAATATTTATGAAGATCCCGGGTTTATTGATTATGCCTACACAGTGCGCGAACCCGGTGTGTCGATTACCGATCCTGATTGGACAAACTCTGATGCGATAAACAGCAATCTTAAAAATGTAAAAGACGCCAACGGTGAAACAACCACAACTGGCCGTATTTCATTGCGTTATAAAGCAAATGAGTCATTCGAAGGTACATTAAATTACTTCTACCAAAAGCAAGACACCGAAGGTCGTTCTATTGTTCATCATAACAGTCTTAATGCTAATAATGGTTTAAGTGATCGTATTGGCAAATACGAGTCTGCGTACCGTTATGCAGAACCACGGGTAAAAGAAGATCAATTATTGAGCCTTGAACTTAAAGCCGACTTAGGGTTTGCCGAGCTGGTATCGGCTACCGGTATTTCACAATTTGACGCCGATGGGCAGCGCGACCAAACAGACCTGTTAATTCGTTTAGATTATGGCTACGAAGAGTTCCCTTCGTTTTCAGCGTATACCCGTGAAATTGACGAAAAAGACACCTTCACCCAAGAACTACGTTTAGTCTCACAAAGTGATAGCGATGTAAGCTGGATTGTCGGTGGTTTTTACAACAAAACCGACACGGATGCATCAAGCAGAGAGTACACTCCAGGGTTTGATCAATTCGCGGTTGATAACTTTGGCGGTGCGCAACTAAGACCAGACTCATTAGAGTATTTAGAAATTACGGGCAGCAAAGTCACTGAATCTGCACTGTTTGGTGAAGTGGGTTACCAAGTAACCGATAAACTCGACATTACCATTGGTGCACGTTTTTACGAATACGATGTAGAATCAAAAGCGGCCTTTGACTTTCCGTTAGCAAATACCTTGTATGAAGGTGCTGCTCCTGATGCAATTTCAGTTAACTTTGAAGAAAACGAAGCCGGTGATAGCGGCAACCTTTTCAAATTTAATGCTAAGTACCAATTTACAGATTCAGTAATGGCGTATGCAACCATTAGCGAAGGCTTTAGAATTGGTGGCTCAAATGGGCTAGTACCTTGCCCAACTCCTTTGCCTACAGATCAACAAACAGGTTGTGGTACACCTGACGAAATGCTGTACGACGCTGATACCACCACTAACTACGAGCTCGGCTTTAAAAGTACGTGGATGAGAAGCCAATTACACTTTAACGCCGCACTATTTAATGTTGATTGGGATAACGCACAAATTGCTGGCGCTACCGCCGTTGGTCAATTACCGTACCTGTCAAATGCAGGTAGCGCAAATGCGAAAGGGGTTGAAATTGCCACCCGTGCCATTTTATCAGACGCATTTACAGCCTATGCCACTTATGCCTATACAAAGGCAGAACTAACCTCAGACGCCCCGTATTTATTTAATGCCGACGGCACTGATGGCGCGCAAGATGGCGACCGTTTACCAGGCTCGCCAGAGCATCAGTTCTCTATGGGGATTAACTACCAAACAGAAATATTAAATGATAAAACCTTAGATATTAACTACGGTTTAACTGCACAAAGTGATGTAATTTCAAAAGTAGGCCTACGTGACAACGGTGAAGTACTCCCAGGTTATAGCTTAAGTAATATTTCAGCTAAATTAACCGCCGATGCGTGGTCGACTACGTTATATATAGATAACCTGTTTAATAAATATGCGGTTACCTCAGTTCGTCGCTCAGATGCAGACATTACCACGGCCAATGGTGCTGAAATACAACGTAACTATGGCTACTATATTAATCGCCCGCTGACTGTTGGCATTAAATTTAACTATATGTTTGAAATATAATTAAGCAACAAGTTTGAAATGTAATTAAACGATAAGTTTAAGTACAATCAAAAGGCTCAAATTAATTTGGGCCTTTTTATTTCATAAGTACATTATTTATAAGAGTATTCATGCAGCCAAACTTAAAGCAACTTCACCAAAGCGCTATAAACAACTTAAACCAAGGCAATATTCAGCAAGCGCATAAAGCACTGGTTGAGCTAGTAACACAAAAACCTGACTTTGCTGATGGCTACTTTTTGCTCGCCATGGTTAATTTACAAGTTGGCCAAATTTATAAAGCAATAAAGCTGATTGAAAAAGCACTTAGTTTAGCGCAATCTATTGAATATTCCGCGCAGCTTGCTAAATGTTATGCCCTAACGGGTGACTTAAAAAAAGCGAAAAGCACCGCACTCAGCGTTAAACTTGAAGATATTAGTAAAGCACTCGATGCCGATACGTTAGGCGTAGCGCTCACCCAAGCGGGTTTACATCAGCAAGCGGCTGAGTATTTTAAATGCGCGTTACATTTAGCTAAGGCGAGTAACAGCAACCAACCACAGTTTTATTATAATTATGGAGTATGCGCTAAATTTTTAGGCCAGTTTGATAAAGCGCAACACGCGTTTGAACATGCCATAGCACTGCATCCGCTTCATCATCAAAGCCATTTTGCTTTAGCCGATTTAACTAAAGTGACCGAGCAAAATAACCACATAGCGCGATTAAAAAACGTATTTGAACAGGTTAATCACCCTGACGCTAAACTACATATTGGCCATGCGCTGGCAAAAGAATATCAAGACCTAGGAGAATTTTCAGCAGCCTTTGCCGCGTTACAACAAGGTAAAGCAGCAAAACTCGCTAATAAGGCGTTTGATAATCAAGCGTCTGAGGCACTATTCGCACATATTAAACAGCTCAGTGATAAGTACAAAAACCAACAAACAGCTGGCAACCAAAGCTGTGAGCCAATTTTTGTATTAGGTATGCCACGTTCAGGCACCACATTAGTTGAGCGAATTTTATCAAGTCACAGCGACGTACAATCGGCGGGCGAGCTGCAAGATTTTGGCCTAAGCGTAAAAAAAATTGCCCAAACTCAAACACCGCATGTGCTTGATGAAGAAACCTTAACTAATGCTTACCAACAAGATTATAAGCAGCTCGGCGAATTATATTTACAAGCCACCCGCGTAGTTACCGGCACTCATAAACACTTTATTGATAAACTACCATTTAACTTTTTTTATATCGACTTAATTAGCAAAGCACTGCCAAACGCCAAAATAATTTGCCTACTGCGCGACCCCATGGACACCTGTATTGGTAACTATCGTCAGCTATTTACCATTAATAATCCGTATTATGCTTACTCGTTAAACTTACTCGACACCGCTAAATTTTACAGCCGTTTTTATAAACTAATGCAGCACTTTAGCGCCCTGCACAGCAATATTAAACTAGTAAAATACGAACAGCTCGTGGCTGCACCTGAGCAAATAATCAAAGAGTTAGTGAGCTATTGCGATTTAGGCTGGCAACCACAGTGCCTAGACTTTCATTTAAACACTGCACCGGTATCAACCGCCAGCAAAATGCAAGTGCGCCAACCGCTTAACAACAAGGCCGTAGGCCGCTGGAAAAAATTTAAACCCCATACAGATGAAGCACAGGCTTATCTTTTAAAACAAAATATATCAATTAGATAAAAAGTTCAGGGCGATGGGCCTCGAGTAACGGGCAACGAGCATCGAGCAACGGGCCTCGAGTAACGGGCAACGAGCATCGAGCATCGAGCAACGGGCATCGAGCAACGGGCATCGAGCATCGAGCAACGCACCTAGAACTGTCAAATATGCGCGAGGTAAACTCCCGCCTACGGATAAGGTCAACATCGAGGTTTATTGTAGGCGGGGCTTTATGCCGCGCAAAGGAATTATTCACACAGAGGGTTACGGGCGTCGGGCTTCGAACCTAAAACCTAAAACCTCAAACCTAAAACCTCGCACTGCCTTTTCTTTGTGCAAATAAGATCTTAAAAAAATTATGCACAAATACGTTGTCAATATCAAAATTTCCCCTATAGCTACCGAAAAGCGTTATTAGCATGACACGAGCAGGTTAACAGACATTAAAAAAACACATAACTAAATATGCCAATAATTGCAGCATAAATCAGCATCGGCAGCACTGTTTTTTTGATCACCACGCCTTCTTGGTTATTTAAACCAACAATACTTGCCACCGCGATAATATTACTTATACAGACCATATTACCCATTGCTGCACCAACGGACTGTAGTGCAAGTATTAATGTAGTCGGTAAGCCCACCTGCTGCGCTATGCTGTATTGAATACCAGCAAAAGTTAGGTTAGAGACCGTTGCTGAGCCGGAAAAAAATGTTCCTAAAGCACCGAGAAAAGCCGCAAACAAGGTCCAATTCTCACCACTCAGTTGCGCAAACGATTGTGCCATATAAAAAATTGGTGCGTTGTGTTCACCTAGCATCATAAAATTAACCATAATCAATGCGCCCAATAACGAAACACAAGGTAAAACGATTCGTTGCGCTGTTTCGTTGCACATTTGTTTAACTTGTTTAGTATTCATTTTTAATAACGGCAAACACACCGCCACCACAAGTACAAACGGAATAATGGCAGGTACATACAACGTTTTATACGACCAGCTAACCCCTGTGGCAAAAATATCTTGCAGTGAGATTATTAAGGCTGCACTAAGTTGAAATTGCGCAAAGCTCAAATCGGCCGCTAACCAGGCACTGTCGTTATTTAACCAGTCTTTAATGCCTAACTGCTGAATTCGCGTGAGCAACAAAACAATTATCAGTAACAATAATGGCGATAACGCAATAAGCAGTGTTTTGCGCGAAATGTTCACGCTGTGCGTTATCTGTTTGTCTGCGGTGCTTAAACCAATATTAAATTTAGCAAACACAACGCTCAGTACTAGGCCGATAGCGCCACCAAGTAAAGAAGGAAATTCGTAATTCCATTGCGCTATCCACCAATAAGGTAACACGCAGGAAAAAATGCTTAAGTAAATATAGATCCCATTGCGACGGATCACCTCTGCAGATAACACAAACCGCAAGGCAATGGGCACAATGACCATTGCCGCAACAACATGACATAACGCAGTCCATTGTGATATAGCCAGTATTTGCTCTGGTGCTAAATTTAAACTCGAAAAACCGAACCATGTGGGAGTACCCACAGCACCAAACGACACAGGCACAGAGTTTAATATCAACGTAAACACCACGACTTTAAGCGGCGCAAAACCTAGACCAACCAATAAAGGAGCTGCAATTGCAGCTGGAGTGCCAAATCCAGAGGCACCTTCAATCATAAAGGCAAACGCCCAACCGATGATCATTAGTTGCGCAACAGGATTACTGCTTATTGATTCTAACCAGCTTTTAATCGTTGCTTCAGCACCAGAAATAGCTAACAACCTATTGAGCAAAATAGCACCGGCAATAATAGAAATAGGCGTAGCAACCGATAAACCACCAGCCAGCATATTAGCGGCGACTAATTGCCAATCAGCACGAAAATAAACTAGCTGTAAAAGCCCAGTTAATAACGCCATGGCTGGCAGCGCAATATATGAAGGAAGCGGATCGCGCTTAGTCATTAACCAAATTAAAATAATAATCGGCAAAGCCGCTATTACGGTATTCATCAACACATCCTTAGTGATATCGATCTATTTACTGTCAGCAACTAAAACAGTTTAAAGCGCAGCTTACGAATAGCGAATAAGACAAGCGTACACCAATTTTAGAACCAGAGCCGTTTTTTACTGGCATCTTAATAAAAATATACCATTAAGGCTAAGTTGGCACTGTGGCGGAGGCAGGATCAGATCTTTCTTTTTGACTTTTATAATAAAACGCAAGACCTGACCTTACTGTTTTGCTTCCTGTAAATAAAAAGCCCATGATGGGTGATGTGGAGCTTAGAAACCGCCGGCTACCCGATTAGTTTGCGTGCCAAAGTGACACAATAATTGTTTATTACACACTTTAAGACCCTAATACCTATGTGACATTTTGGCACAATAGGAGATATAATTATGGCTACTACTTTGCTTCGCATCACCGCTAGAGTTGATGTCGATACACAAGACTTACTTAATAAGGCCGCCGCGATCGCCGGCATGTCTAACATCAACTCGTTTGTTCTAAGCGCTGCAATCTAAAAAGCTAAACAAGTCATCGAACGTGAACAGACTTTAAAACTGAGCCAAGCGGATGCTATGTTGCTGATGGAAGCTTTAGACCGCCCTGATACTCGAGTGGTGGCAAACGCCATATTGGCGCCATCACAAAGTGCGGAAACGGCCGAGCAAGACGCCTTCTCTTGAAGGTGCACACTTATCGGTATGCAGCAAATATATCCACAGATATGCAAAAACGACAAGAAGGTTTACCAAAAGACATTATTGATATTGCGTGGAAAGCACAGCTTAGGCTCTGCAAGCGCTATAAAAAAATGATAGCCAAAGGAAAACACTACAACTTGGTTTTCACCGAAATTGCCCGAGAAATGATTGCGTACATACAGACCATTGCAAAAGAAGTGGTACTTACGCCAGTGAATACAAAACTTAGATTGGCAAGAGTACCCGCATGATAAACGAATTAGAGTTAATGCATGGGATCAAGCATCGGATGTGGCACAACCACCGACGGCGTTAGGATGGCAATGCAGCTAACACTGCATTGAACCACGAACATAGACTGAAGACAGGGGCCATCGGTGACCCCCACAGGACGTACTAAGTAAGGTTTGCTCTGTTACTAGAAATAGTAATAACCAACGACAAAATTGTATGGAACAATTTTGAACAGCGTAGCTGATTTACGAAAGGCAGGACGCCTATAGTCATATCAGCAAGATAACCGACGACATTACTTGCTTTATCCTATGTATTAACTCGCTCTAATTCGAGCTGAAGTAATTATGGCTTAAAAAGTTAGGCAAGGATCAGTGTGCTTAACTTGACAGTGGGAGTCATACCAAAACGTTCGCCTAACAGGCGTAAAATGCTTGGCTAAAATTAGAAACGAAGTGACGCAAGCCAAGCTTTTTACGTCCTTTTTTGAGGTGCTTGTTATATTTATTGATATTTACCCACAAACTTCGTTTGTTGATTATGTGTCGTTAAATTTTTAGATGCCCATATTTTATACTTTTCGATGTTTCTTGGCTTGTTCCATTCTTTTTGGTTATGGAAGAACCACACATATTGCTCTATGAACCCAGCTTTATATACGGAATAAAGCTCTCTAGCATAAACATCTTTATAGGCACTTTTATCAGGTTCATTCTCATACATTTGAGCCATAATTGTTCTTGCTGTAACTTCACAAGAAATTGGAAAGTTATTATATGAGGCACCCTCATTTTGAATACAAGTACCTAAACCAAAACTGAAACCAAACCATAGAGATCTCTCAGCTTTTGTAAGTTCAGGATGCGTATTTAAATTAACTCCAAACTGAAGGCTATCGGATTTAGACTGAGTTGATTTACAACTAATTAAAAACAAACAAAATATAATTAAAACAAAATTCTTCAAAGGTATGCTCCATGCTAAAGAAATATAACGCCACCAAAAACGCGAGCAACTTGTTGCGAGTCGAGCACCCAACGGGCGCGTTTTTGATGGCGATTGTTATGTTTGGCTGTCATAGTTGCATGCCAACTATCCACGGCAAGCCTGCACCTATAAAAACTGAGAAAATTCCTGGTATAAATTTTTTGGTATTCATTGAGCTGCACTTTGAATACATATACACGCCAGCAGTAATTGCGGCAACAGACCATAAGACAGAACCAAGGAGGTACACAGCAACTGCCCCCTGATTTATTGAAGTTGAGTATCCGGGTCCGGCGAGAAAATTTAAAAGAATTGTGAAACTCAAGCCTGCCACTGGCAACGTTGCCAACGTAATAATTCTTTTCTTTGTCATCCACTTATTCATTCGTATACTCCCTTAAAAACATAACGCCGCAAGCAACTGCAGCTGTAATGGAGCTTGGTTTTATGCGATGCTTTTCCCGCATAAAACAAAGCGGAGTGTAAGCTGTCAGATTGACTTGCTTTGTTATGAGCTTTTGACATAGACCGCGCTCGTAGCTGGTTCTTTGTAAGTTTGACCCAAGCTATTTAACACCTCATGCGCCATCTTCCTTAAAGTATTAAAGCTATTTCCATTTTTCATATCCTCTATCATTGCCTCGTAATTGCTAGGCAATTCGATATTCTCCAGAGCACAATCAAGCTGTTTGATTTTTTCGGTTTGTTCCTGAGTTACAAGACCGAGCTCGACTACCAAGCTTAAGGTATCAAGGTCCACAGCGTTCAAGACTTCATCGGGAAGGTGAACAAAGTCTGGCAGCGCTCTTTCTTGAACATCAAACTCACTAGCAATTAAGCGTAGGCCTTCCACTAGCTCGTTGTACCAGTAATTGGCATTTTCTCTATCAGTGCTCATGGCTCATAACGCCCAAATAATGGGCTAAAAATGTTGGCTAAAATAGTGAGCGTAGCGAAACTAGCCAACGTTTTTTAGTCCTGATTAATTTGCTTGATACTCATTGAGCCTCCTCCCCAGCATCGCGATTATTCGCTACGCTGAAATGGCAACCAACCTTACAGGAGAAAGCTCAATGAACTTTTACAATAACATGCATCCATATTATTGTGGAATCGATTTACACGCGCGATTACTTTATGTTTGTATCATTGATAATACAGGACTTATCCTTGTTCACAAGAAAATTAAAGATGATCCTGACGCACTGCTAAAACTACTTAAACCGTATATCGGTGACATTGTGGTTGGCGTAGAGTGCATGCACTGTTGGTATTGGGTCGCTGACTTTTGCAAAGAACACACTATCGATTTTATCCTTGGTCATGCTTTGTATATGAAAGCGATTCATGGCGGTAAAGCTAAAAACGATAAAATAGATTCACATAAAATTGCCAAACTCATCCGTGGTGGTAATTTCCCTCTTGCTTATGTTTATGACAAAGATATGCGTGCAACACGCGACTTATTAAGGCGCAGAACTAAAATCGTCCGTCATGGCGCTGATTTAAAAGCCCATGTCGCCAATACTGCCAGCCAGTACAATTTACCTGCCCATAATGTCAATTTAAAGAACGTCTGCGACAGAGAAAAAATGCGCTATTACTTTCCTGATCCCGTTGTACAACGCTCTATTAATTTAAACATGGCTATACTTGATTGCTATCATAAGGAGCTTAAGCCTTTAGAGCATTATATTGAACAAATGGCCAAGCAGCACAACCCTGTCCACCTTAATATTTTGCAAACAATTAATGGTATAGGCCGCATTCTAGCACTCACCATCATTTACGAAATTGGTGACATCAATCGTTTTTCAAGCGTACAAAAGTTCGCTTCATACAGTCGGTTAGTCAAATGCAAAGCGGAGTCAGCTGGTAAAACTTACGGCACACAAGGCAATAAAATTGGCAATGCACATCTAAAATGGGCGTTCTCCGAAGCCGCTGTATTGCTGCTGCGTCACAATCACAACGCCAACAAATACCTTGAAAAACTACAAAAGCGAATGAGCAAAGCCAAAGCACTGTCAGCGCTTGCACATAAGCTTGGTCGCTGTGTTTATTATATGCTTAAAAAAGAGACGGTATTCGATGAAGCGAAATTCTTAAAGAGTTAGTCACGGTACTGAGTGAGCTGAACATCTAACTGGATATAAGGCTGAGCATCAATCAATTGGGTGAGTTAATAACCAACAAGGTTTAACCTGATTATATGCCTACAGACCTAAGCCACTTGCCTTGATTAGACGCTCAGTACGCGTGCATTAATACAATAAACAAAGTCGCTTACACCTGACTTGATAACTGCGTTACGCACCTTAATCTAACTGGATCACAATGATGAAACCAGCCGCCTTGAATAGTGCCATGATTAGGTTAACCGATGAATGTCTAGTGCCCCAGCAACCCCAAAAGGATATGGGAAAAATCTGGCTGCGATGAGATCGTAATAAGCGATTACTGCGTAACGCACCTTATATGTGTTTGCCGTAAGCTACTTGCTTAACAGCCGCATCGACAGACGAAGTAAACGAATTTGTTTATTGATTTAGAATTGACCGTCACTTTATTAAAACGGTCAAAAAAAATACTAGTGCCTGTTGACAGAGTTAAGGCTCATATGTGTTAGCTGCTCTCTGCGAATGTAAATTGAACACCTTTAAACGGAATTCTTACCTCTAAAGGCAATAGCTCTTCACTCTTTGCTAGACCCACATCATCTTTAAGTTCACCAATTTCCTCTTCAAGCAGATCAAGAAGGTTTATATTTATATCCCATTCCCTTTCTGCACCAAATATGCAAACACAATGTCCCGAGTTAACGACATAGCCACTTAAATGCTTACCTGACTTGGTTATGAAATCGGCCTTTCGGTGCTCAAACATAAATGAACCAATTTTAGTATCTTCTGGGACGGCGAACCAGTACTCGTCAGACCATCCAATTTTTTCCAACTCCGCCGATACCACTTTACGGTCAAAACCAAGTTCTTCGAGAGTATCGATGTCTTCCGGCTCATAGTATTGAGCCCAAGTAAGAGATTCTTCGAAATACTTCCGATTTAAGTCTGTATATTTAATTAGTTCGAATTTCATCTTTGTGCAGCTAACAGCTTATTCAAAGGATATAAACCCACAAGTTGCAGACAGAAAATCCTTTTAGTTTTTTAATATTTCCAGTCTAACTCTGTATCTTAATGTAAATCAAGGGATTTATATTTGTTGTTTTTTTATTGTTTTTTTATTGTTTTTTTGTTGTTTTTTTGTTGTTGTAAAATACAAGAAATAACCCCGCGAGTTGTTGAAAAAAACTAAATACAACTACTGCTTATATATACAGTGAAAACTGGGGCAGATCATGGCTTCTGTATA